>NZ_MBTG01000004.1 GCF_002027705.1 Paenibacillus ferrarius
TTATCCGGTCTTAGCTATCGTTTCCGATAGTTATCCCGATCTGATAGGCAGGTTACCTACGTGTTACTCACCCGTCCGCCGCTAAGCATTCCCCGAAGGAAATACTCCGCTCGACTTGCATGTATTAGGCACGCCGCCAGCGTTCGTCCTGAGCCAGGATCAAACTCTCCATAGTAGCGGACGATTACTCGTCCGTATATCTGAAAGCTGAAATGCTCAATTGACTTGCTAGCGAGATTTTACAATCTCTTTTTTGAACGATTGCTCGTTCGTGCTTACTCACTCGTTGTTCAGTTTTCAAAGATCAATTTCTTTCGTTTCCCAAGCTGCTCTCGCGGCCGGAATTACAATATAGCATATTCACCCAACCAGATGCAAGCTTTTTTTTAACAATTTTCGATAAAAAATTTAACTCGTTTTTGGCCGGATCAACAATATAGCATGGTTAATTCCAGAATGCAACTCCAATTCTACACTTATTCAACTCAACTAGCGATCAAGCACCTTTTCAACTAGTTCCTGCTCAAAGCGATCCTTCATGGCATCATTACTTGGCCCTGTGGCAAGACCGATCTCTCGAAATTCACGGATAAGCTGCTGAATATCTGTCAGATTCCCCTCTTGGGCCAGTTGCTCCGTTACATCAATAACATGATAAGAGATAGCTTGATAAGCGTCCGTGAAGCTTTGATCAACATTTGACGCGCTTCGATAATCTTCATAATACCTTTTAAAAGTATCCATCAATGATTCATTCATATTAGGTAGTCCACTCCTTTCAAGATAGAAATCAGTTTGCCACCATAAAGGGAAAATTATGCAGCATAAAAAGCACAACAGTCCCGCTGTCATTCTTGCACAGGGGACCGTTACGTTAATCTAACCTTTTTCTCTATAGATAGAACTCTTTATCTTTATTATTTTACATCAATAGAAGTAACTTCTTGGTTTTGACCTTTAAGCTGGATCAAATGACCTTGCGTGAATGAACCTAAGTTGCCAGTCAAGGCTACATTAGCAGATACATTATAAGTTGCTGTTTGATTCACGCCATTGATGTTTTGTGTAATGGAGATTGTCGTAATTTTACCTTGGGTATTAACAGTAGTAGCTGTCAACGTGCCTAAAAGGTCAAAGGTCTGGTTTACTTGCCCCATCTTCGTTACTTCAAGAAATACAACCGTATTGTTGAATGTACGAACCTTCACTTCATCGCCAACCTGTAAAGCCGAAGCTGCGACTTTCACACCATTGCGCAAAATGAAAGCATCCGGGTGCAGAACATATTGTGTAGCAACGCCTGCTTTGGTAACAGAAAGGACATTATTGTAAACGACAGCGTTTACAGTACCTGTACTGGAATTTTGATCTTCAGGCAATTGATTGCCTGTACGATCCAATAAAGCTGCTAACTGAGCACGAGTAACGGATTGTCCTGGTCGGAACGTATTGTCCTCGAAGCCGTCAACTAAACCTTTTTCGATAGCTTCTTTCACATAGCCAACGGATCCGGCTGGAATTTGCTTCGCATCTTTAAAGGTAAGCGTTGAATTCATTCTTGCTTTTGCTTCGGATTCCAATTTCAGCGCTTTGACCAGCAGCGTAGTTGCCCATAGACGATCTGCTTCTTTTTGTGGTTGAACGGAGTCATCATTTTCCGTGAAGAGATCATTTTCCAACGCAACAGCTACGTATCCTACTGCCCATGAAGGAATTTTGTCAGCATCCTTGAAGTTCAATTTCGTTTGCATTTCTGCAGGAGATTCTGCTAGTTCGCGCAATCCCATTAATCGAACGGCTGCCGTAATGGCTTCAATACGAGAAACCGTGTTATCCGGCTTGAAAGTTCCATCCTCATATCCTTCAAAAACACGCTTGGATGCTAAGCTAGCTATGTAACGCATAGCCCATTGAGCGCTCTTGAGATCGTCAAAGTTAATGCGGATTTGAATATTGCCTTTTACGTCAACATTTTGATTATAGTTAGTTTTACTGTTATTATTGTTGTTGTTTTTCCCATGATCATCACGATCATTTCCTTTGGCAAACGCTGCTGAAGCGCCTCCCATTACCATTGTCAGTACAAGACCTGTTGCTACAGCTTTTTTCAATAAATTCTTTTTCATTACAAGTTCCCTCTCCCTTATTCATATTATTTCATAAATAAAATGGAGCCTTCGCGAAGGGTTCCTGGTTATGCTAAAACAATTCGCCTTGCCCAGTTTGTTTTTGGGGGTGGAGGGTAAATCTTCTAAAATTCTAATTTCGGAGCCAATGCATAGAACTATTAAATCCACGCTGAAACTGATAAACTTAAACCATCAAAGACTATCGCCAAAGGAGCTAACACATGCGTTTACGTAATCCTCGAGCTCTGCTCGTTATTGCTCTTGCCGTTCTATTTATTGCTTTATCCGTTTTTTCGTTTAGCAAAATTTGGCCGAAGCAAGGAAATCTCGAACCCCTGGCGGTTTCTACTCCTACCACACATCACGATACTCCAAATGCCAGCAATGTCCCAAAAGCACCTATAGTAGGAACAAAAAATAATAACGTTAACACATATCCGATTGAGCAAGTAGATGTTGTCATAATTGGCAGCGAGCTGGAGGGACTTTATTTGGCCCGAGCAGCAGCAGACGAAGGCTTGAAGGTTAAGATTCTGGATCCCCACAAAGAGTTTGGCGGTCAGATTCTTCAGAGTCAAATGTTATTTCTGGATGAGACTCGTGATGATCAAGGACATCTGCTCGTGCAAGGGCGTGTCAAAGAGTTATTCGATGGCTTCCGAAATGCCAAGATTCGCAAGCTTCCCGAATTCGCGACATATATGAATAAATTAGTCAAAGACATTCCGATTGAATCCGGCATTGTCATTAATGACATTGAACAAATCAGCACACCGGACAATATGCACAAAATCGGTTCCATCGTCTATTCGAATGAACAAAACGAGAAAAAGAAGATAACAGCCACATATTGGGTTGAGAATAGCGATTATGCCGCACTTATCAGTCGCTTGGACGCGAAACGGCTTCCAGGACTAGAGAAGTTTTATGGTCAAAAAGAAATCGAATATATGAGCGCCGGCATGATGATGAAGTTCAAGAACGTCGATTGGAAGAAATTCAATACTGCTTTTAACTTGCTGAAGCCAGAAGAGAAGTCCAAGCAATTCGGCGGCGGTTATGTCAGTGACAGCTTCGCAATTGGGTTAAGCGGTATGACCAAAGCTTATCACCCGTCGAATGATCGTGTTTTTCTCAGAGGATTAAATGCTGTGAATCAGCGGGATGGCGATGTGTTAATTAACGCGCTTCTTGTATATACCGTCGATCCTGCAAAACCTGAATCCATCCAAGACGCCGTTGCACTTGGCAACAAAGAAACGGCTTTGATTCTGCCTCACTTCCGCAAAACCTTGCCAGGTTGGGAGCATGCGGAACTAGGCGAGCTTCCTACATACCCTTATGTTCGTGAATACAATCATTATGAGATGGATTATGTGCTTAAACCGTCTGACCTGCTCTCAGGCACCATGTTCTGGGATAATGTCAGTATTGGCGGCTATCCACTCGATCTGCAGGGCACCAGCGCCAATAAGTGGGGCATTGAAATGGGACGTCCGGATAAATATGGCATGCCGCTGCGCAGCTTTTTGCTTAAAAACTACGAAAATGTCATCGCGGCTGGTAAAAATGTCGGTTCCTCCGCAATTGCATACGGAAGCACAAGGATTCAACCGAATACGAGCTTAGCAGCTGAATCAATTGGTGTTATCCTAGGCCAATTGCATGGCAAGCAGAAGCTAAGGGAAATTACACCCGAAGAGATGGCTAAGCTTCAACAATATTTATCGCTCCACTATCAAATCAAATTAACTGGGGTAACCGGTACGAATAAAATCAGCGGCTGGAATGAAGAAGAAATAAGAAAGCTGGATACGGGTGAAATCACTTATCCGAGCTATATTCAAACCAGAAAAAAGCCAGTTCCCAAAAAGTGAAAAAGCGTGCATTCGTTCTTCGGAACGGTGCACGTTTTTTTAGTTGTCAAATACGCCATCACCCCATATAATAAGCAATATACTTACTATCACTTACAAACACTTAAGCGAAAGGAGTTCCAACGCCTTGTTTCAGGAAGAACGACTTATTTCAATTGTTGAATACTTAAAATCAAATAAACGTATTACAGTAGATCTCCTATGCGAGCTCTACGATGTCTCACGAGACACGGCCCGGCGGGATATGGTGAAGCTCGAAGAACAAGGCCAAATCGTGCGGACTCGCGGCGGCGCCATCCTTCCAACGCTCTCCAAGGAAGTCCGCAACTATGAACAAAGGCTGCAGGAAGAATCCCTATCGAAGCTAACCATCGGCAAAGCAGCCGCACAACTGGTGCAAGATGGCGATTATATCATGATGGATGCCTCTACTACCGTGCTTCATGCCGCTACCGCCTTATGCTCCAAGCAGAATGTTGTTGTGACAAGCTCGATTGAAATTGCCGCTATCTTGACCCGCAAAGAGGAAACGACGATCCACATTCTGGGCGGTGTACTCGATAACAAGCACCACAGTGTCTACGGTGCCAAAGCCATCGAAATGCTGAGTGACTACCACGTCGACAAGCTTCTCATCGGAACATGCGGAATTACAGAGGAAGGGCTGTCTGCTCCCAACGAAGAGGACTGCTATTTGGTGCGGGCGATGATGCAGCATGCCGACCAAGTCATTGTGCTCGCAGATCATTCCAAGTTCGGGAAACGATTATTTCACCGTGTCGTCGGTTTCGAACGTATTGATATTCTGATTACCGATCAGGCGCTAAGTCCTGAAATTAAAGAGAAATTACTTGCAGCTGAAGTTGAAATCGTACTAGCAGGAGGAGAAAATCAAGATGATTAAACTAATCGTAAGCGATTTGGACGGCACATTGCTCGATCACAGCAAAAAAGTGAGCTCAAGGGAAATTGAAGCTTTATTAAAGGTAAAAGAAGCCGGTATAGCCTTATGTTTAGCTTCCGGGAGAATGAATGCCGAAATGCAGCAGGTGCTGGAGGAAATCGGACATCAAGCCTATTCCGTTTCACAAAACGGGGCCTTCATTCATCTGGACGATGGAAGTTTCCTGCAATCGAAGTTGTTTGAACCTACTTTGGCCTATGAGGTATACCAGATCCTGCAAGAATTTGATCTCGTCAAGCTCATCTGTTCAGGAGAAGCCAACTATATCACTCACCTGACACCTGCATCCGATGCCATCCAAGCACGGACCTTCCAGCCATTCCTTGTAAAAGAAGATCTTGATCACGCCTTGCAATCAGCGTTTGCTGTATGCAAATTCTCCATGTTCGGAGACATCGAAGTTCTCTTGGCTCTGAAAGCAAGGATGCAGACCGCACTCGGCGACCAGCTGGAACTGTTTATTTCCGACAAGGATTGTCTCGATATTATGCCGCGTCATGTGTCCAAGGGACAATCGCTGCTCGTATTGATTGAAAAATTAGGCTTGCAGACGGATGAAATTGCCTGTATCGGGGATTCCTTCAACGATGTCTCCATGTTCGGAATCACACCTCATAGTTTCGCGATGAAGGGCGCCCATCCGGAAGTGAAGCAGCAAGCGGCTTATCAGGTAGAGTCGGTCGCTGAAGCTATTGCTCATGTTTTTACCCATAACCAAAAATTTGCGCTATCCCAAAAAGGAATTTCTCAATCATGAAAAAACTTCTCTTTATGGCCTGCTTGTCCTACTTATTGACAGGCTGCACTCACGTTATTTTCGGAGCTGTTCTGCCCGAATTACTGGCTCATTACGGCCGCAGCTACAGTGACGGAGGCCTGCTGGTCTTCCTGCAATTCGGCGGCTTTCTCCTCGGCGTGCTCAGCATGCCCGCTCTCAGTCGTCGAATTAGCCGCAGAAGCACGCTAACGTCGGCATTTGGCTTGCTCTTCTTGGCCATGGTTTGCATCGTTCTATTGCCTCCGTGGCCGCTCGCCGTAGCTCTTACTTTCTTGGCTGGGGTTGCTTTCGGCCTTGTTGAAGCCAGTATCAGCACGTTCGTTCTGATGGCTGCGAAGGACCAACAAGCGATGGCTTTCAGCAAGCTTGAAGTGTTTTTTGGACTTGGCGCTTTAATTATGCCGCTTGTATCCAGTATTCTGATTGCCAATGATTTATGGAAATACGGCTTCATGTTGCTGGGGTTAAGCGCGCTGGCCACAGGCTTCGTCTGGTCGAAGATTTCCTTAGGCGAACATGATGAGCTGTTAGCCCATCGGGCAGATCGCTCCAAGCAAGCCGTGAAGCCTCCTTCATTTACCAAAAGCTCGCTTATCTTTCTTGTCCTATTCATGATTGTCTTCTTTTTATATGTAGGCATGGAGAATACGATTGTGAATTTCTTGCCTTCGATCTTTATCGATCATCTGAATGTCTCCAGCTCGGTCTCCACGCTTGCGGTTACGGCGTATTGGCTGGCAATGGTCATTGGGCGTGTATTCGCAGGCGTTCTTGCTGAGAAATTCACCTATTTCCGCTATTTGATCATCTCATTCTCAGCAGGTTTAGTCACAGTACTCCTATGGCTGTTTAGTTCGGAGCTATGGAGCAGCTTCGCGGTCGTGCTGTTACTCGGATTATTTATGTCAGGCATGTATGCTGTTGCCCTTATTTATGCGAATCAGTTGCTTCCAGGCCGTACCGAACAAGTAACAAGCACGCTGATTGCAGCCGGGGGCTTAGGCGGTTCCGTTATTCCTTTAGGTGTCGGTTGGGGAATGGACCACATTCAGGTCGGGGTCTCCATATGGTTTGTACTTATCGGCATGGGCTTGGTTTTGGGAATTATTTTATATTCTAGAAAGTCGAATACTCAGGCTCAGGTTTCCACATCCAATTCATAATGAAAGAACCTCCAACCCACATGAAGTGGATCGGAGGTTCTTTTTTATGATAGATAAGAGCGGAAATTCGTATAAAATCCGTTGCTTTCCTTAACGCAATGCCTTTAATTGAACGACCACAGCTTTCTCTTCGAAAACGACGTTCTTCACCCCAATGAGAAGCGGCAAGTGGTCTTCAATCGAAAAAACGATGGGATCCAGATGCAGCCACTCACTCGGTATCTTCGTGCCTTTCACACTTGTACTCACATGTTGAATGCTCATGTTTGGTGAATGATAAGCAAGTGTGAACATCATTTTCGCGGAAATGGGTAATTTGTCATGCCAACGAAGATTCAAATCCGCCTCGAGATTAGATCCATTCAGTGTGAGCTTAGCTCCTTCCAAGCGGAAATCATGAGGAAGGACTTGGTGCTCAGCCAACTGCTTCTTGACCAAATCATTGATGTCTTGCTCGGTGAGCTGAACTTCCAGCTTCCGACTTTTGACGATCTCTGCGATCTTACTCGGGATCGAAATCTCCTTATAGTCTAGATTCAAAGCCTCCGTTGGCTTGACCTGCCAGATGATAAACATCGGAGCACCGATTATAACAACAAGCAGGATTATCATAAAAATAAATCGTTTCCTCAGCACGTTCAGCTCCCCACAGATAACAAGTTGGACTAGCCCGCAGCACTAGGGCTACTCTTTGTTCTGCTGCTTCTCCTTGAGCCAGCGAGGAGCGCCCTTGCTTTTGCGCTCACGCTCGCGCTGAGCTTTGCTGACGGCCTTGCCCGCGGCTGCCGGCTTGCCTGGCGCAGCAGCGCCTGCGCCTGCGCGCGCGTCAGACGGCGCAGCACTAGTGCGCACCGCGCCCGCCTCAGCGGCGTCATCGCGCACGCTGGCGGAGCCGCTGCGCGTAGGCGCTGCGCCGCTAGGGCGCGCAGCTTCACGGCGGCTGCGCATCGTAGCCGCACTGCGATCTTGGGCCGGATCAACGAGTCGGCCCTCGAACATCGCCTTCGGCGAGATCGTGATTCCAAGCTGTTTCTCGAATTTGTCGAGAATGAACTGTTCCTTGGAGGTCACGATTGAAATGGTCGTTCCTTGACGTCCCATCCGACCTGTCCGACCTACGCGGTGAAGATAATACTCCGCATTCGTTGCAGGATCCAAGTGGAAGACGTGCGTTACGCCCTCAATATCCAAACCGCGCGCCGCCACATCCGTCGCCAGCAGCAGCTGGAATTTGCCCTCACGGAAATTCCCCATAACTTTAGCCCGATCCTGTTTGCTCGCCTCACCATACAAAGCTTCGACAGACAAACCAACATATTGAAGCTTGCCCACCACTTGCGCAATATCGTCGGTGACATTGATAAATACAATCGCCGAGGTTGGTTTAATTAAACGAACAAGTCGTCGCAGCGTATCGATCTTTTCGCGTTCTTGGCATACAACGTACATATGCTCCAACGTTTCTGCTGTGCGCTGATTGGGATTGATTTTGATAATAACAGGTTCCTTTAGCCACCGGCCTGCCGCCTGCTCTGTGCTTGGGGGAATTGTCGCCGACACAAAAACCATCTGGCTGGACTTCAACATACCCTTTAGAACAGATTCAACATCCTGCATAGAACCAAGCTCGAAGACTTGGTCGACTTCATCAACGATGCCGATTTTCACATGATGCAGCGTCAGCTTTCTTATTTTCATAAGCTCAAGCAACCGTCCCGGCGTACCTACAACGATATGCGGGTGAAGCCGCAGCTTCTCAACTTGTCTAACGATGGCAGCTCCGCCAATCAACGATTGTGAACGGATAGGTCCGCCTTCCGTCAGCTTCTCAATCTCTTGCATGATTTGCATGCCCAGCTCCCTGGTCGGGACTACGACAAGGACTTGCAATTGCTTTTGCGCGGGATCAATTCGCTCCAAGGCTGGCAGCAGATAGGCTAAAGTTTTGCCAGTACCTGTTTGAGACTGAATAATAGCATCTTTGCCTTGTTTTAAAACGGGAATTCCTTCAGCCTGAATCGGTGTCGGCTCCTCTATGCCTAGTTGTTGCAATTTATCTAAATAAGTCTGATCAATTTGCAGTTGTTCAAAGCTTGTACTCAATGTATGAAAACCCCTTTTCTCTTCCAACCTAATGACTCTATTATATGTCACACCGCAAAGTGTTACAAATAAACATCGAGATAAAAGCAGAAACGGAGCTCAACCCAAGGCTATTTGTAAGGAACGCGATATGTAGGGAATGCTCCAGCATATAGGCAATGTACATGGCTCACTGGTTTTGGAAAACCTGCGTAAATACAGGATTTTTCCATCAAATCGTGTGAAAACACCAGAAAACCTGCGATTATGCAGGCTTTCTAAGCTTTTTCGTCCATGAAGCGAGAAAAGGCCGCAGAAAGATGCATAATCGCAGGCTTTTCACGATTGTGCTTATCTTCAAGAGGAAAAGGATGCATATTTGCAGGAAAATTGCGAAATAGACGAACGCGAGCCAAACTGCCGGCATTCTTGGCGTACAAAGTCCACTTGCAGGGAAAAGAGGGCTGTCCTCAAGTAGATTTATCTACTTTGGGGACAACCCCTATCCGCCAGTTTCCCACTCCTCAAGGAGCCTTTGTTTAATCACATCCCGCGCTCGGAACAAGCGCTGCCGGACAACGCCCTCCGTCACGCCCAATTCGTTAGCCATATCCTTGTAGGATAAGTTATGTATCCATTTCATCGCAATAATTTGTCTATATGCCGGGCTGAGTTGATTGATGTACGTAATGATCGCTTCACGCATTAGTTTCAGTTCAACTTCTTTATCCAATGAAACCAAATATTCCGAAGTGGGCGCTGATTCCTTCATGCTGAGAAGGAGCTCCGTTTCCAGTTCATCCCGATTGCGCTTATGCTTGCGGAGATGATTCAATGTTACATTCCGGGTAAGCTTCTTAATCCAGCTCTCATATTTATCGATCTCTTGAAGCAACGGTGCTTTACGGACAGCACGAAGAAACGACTCTTGAATAATATCTTCCACACCGGCATGATCTCTCAGGATAAAATAAATCATGGGATATACGAAAATGTAAAATTCTTGATAGATCTGTTCCTGTGTGCTTTTATCCAACGTATAAAAGTCACTACTAAATATCAGTCTCAGAGACTTCGAAATAAACGCCCCCTAGCCTACCAGGTAGAACAACAACGATGTTCCTACCTTATTTTAGGTCATTCAGGGGGAGTAAACAATAATAATCATGAAATAAAGTGAGAAAACTTGTATCGAGGCTATTTCAGCTTCTCCTTCAGCCATGCAAAGACATCATCCAATGCCTTTTCGTCTTCCTTCCGAGGAAACCGATGGTCCAGCCCAGTATATAAGGCCATAGTATATGGCTTCCCTGCCTCCTCCAACGCATTAGCTAACTTGCGGGCATGTCCAATATCGACCTGACTATCATTGGTTCCATGGACAATATAGATGGGGGTATGAATCTCTTCGGCCCAAAGCGCCGGAGAACGGTCCATGTATGCCTCAGCCTGTTTCTTCGGGTGACCAACGACGCGTTTCAGCATGCGCCGCAGGTCAACCCGCTGCTCATAGGTGTCCAGCATATCGCTTACGCCTCCCCAAACCACAACAGGTCCCACTCCGCTGTATTCTCTGGCTGCCCGCATCGCCATGACAGCCCCTCTGGAAAATCCGATGAGCGACACTGGACCGGGTACTACCTCATCCAGCCCTTGCACGACGTCGATAGCATGAAACAAATCATACCGATCTTCCCCGGCGAAATCCTCACGGCCTTCTCCGCCTTCATTGCCGCGATAATAAGGTGCAAAGACAACGAAACCGCGCTGTGCCATCGAGACGATTCTTCGCTTCCGAACCATGCCAACACGTTTGATACCGCCGCGGCAGTAGATGACAGCAGGCAGAGGACCTGAGCCGTCCGGAACAGCCAGAAGCCCTTTCACTTTTAAACCTTGGCTCACATACGTTAGAATATATAAGGATATATGCTTCATGAAGCAGCGGATTTGTTCTTTGCTGAGCAATTGGCCATCTTGTAGAACGAATTGTGCCATGTGCACCGGTTCCCCCTTTTTGACAGGTCAGTTGTCATCCTATAAACTAAAAGTGTTCTACCTATTTTCCATCCGAAGGGATGAAACTATGAATACAGATTTTGAGAACGAGTTTAATTCCTTAGTTGTTAAAACCGCTGAACTTATCACAGGCGACACGTCACCTGAAATGATTGAGAAAATTAAGATTTGGGCTTTTTTCAATCATGTTCATAAATCGCTCCCGAATCTGACCTCCCACTGGAATCAAACTCATCCGGAAGGGAAAGCGGAGGTTCGCAGCATTTTTGAAGAGATTCGTGCATTAAATCAAAGCTTGCAAGCGAAAAATCAGGAACAGAAGTGAGAAAGCGGACTCCCAACCGTAGGACGGGGTCCGCTTTTTTACCACAATAGAAAGCATAAGTTTTCGGTTCCCGAAAACGTCTTTCTATTTGGCGATAAAACCTACCTCTAAACGCGGTCGCTCATCTTTGAATGGCCTCGATAGAGGTTTTCTCATTTTTTATTGAGCAGCCCCGATGCCACACGGTCAAATAAACGCGGGAATAAATGAAACAATTTGATGCCTACTCCGGCAACAAAGGGGAGATCCCTCTCCGAATGATTTCTTTCAATCGCTTTTATCATCACCTTGACAACCTTCTCCGGTTTCAGCATGAACCAAGAAATGTTTTTCACATAATTTCCGCTTGGGTCTGCTTTATCGAAGAAAGGCGTAGCAATTGGTCCTGGGTTAATTGCGGTTACGGAAATGCCCGTTCGCATTAATTCTTGCCGTAAGCTGTTGGTAAAGCCAAGTACGGCATGCTTCGTAGCCGCATAACCTGTCGATTTGGCGGAACCGATCTTGCCTGCCATAGAAGCGATATTCACAATATGACCGCTCCCCGCCTTCAGCATAGGAGGAAGTACCGCTTGCGTAACACGGACGATCCCCAAATAATTGACGTTCATCATCTCTTCAAAGTGAGCAAACGGCGCCCCTGCGAAGGATTCAAAGATGCCATAGCCAGCGTTATTGACCAAAATATCAATGCGGCCGAACCTCGCAATCACCTGCTCAATCACTTCATTGACCTGTTCGGTTTGGGTAACATCCATCGCATAGACGGCATTCTGTCCCTGCAAGCTCGCGGCGATGTCCTCAAGCTTGTCGGTGCTCCGCGCTGTTAATATGGGAATGGCTCCCTTGGCCGCAAATTGTCTAGCCATCTCCGCCCCAATGCCGCTGGAAGCACCTGTGATCAAAACGATTTTGTTCGAAATGTTCAACGCTCATTCTCCTCATAACGTCAATTGCAAAAAAAATGGAGATACCGCTCACGCAGCTCTCCATTCCCTGTAACTTATGTATCCCTATTCACTACGTTATTAATACTTGAATATCTAATTCACCAATACTTTCCATAATCAAAGGGATCGTTAGCGCTTTCTTCGGTATAAAGCCCGCAGCTGTTGCCGATTGAACGATCTTCGGTGGTGTAATATCGACCCGTACCCCTTGGTTGAAAAGCATTGTGCTTGCATTGCCGCTAATCATGTTCCCAAGCTCTGAAATCGCACTCTTGCCCATTTCGTCCATTTCGGTAATGACGAATCCGCCCATCATAGCAGAAACCATTTTCAAAGCAACATCCTCAGCTAGGCCGAATACAATATCGCCTTCCATTTGCCCGGTCATCCCGATTTGGATCCAAATATACTTCTCCACAAATTTGACGTCTTTGACGCCGAGCTGCCCTGTTGTGGGGCGAATGTTAGCAACTTGCTCGATGACGATTCTAGCCGACTCCAAAAAGGGATTAATGTACTCAGCCTTCATAGCTCCGCTCCGATCTCAGTTGTGAATAAGTTCCCACAGAAAAACGACCTTTTTCAACATTATACCTAAAAATTTAGGACAAGTATACTGTCATTTTTCATAAAATAGTTCCTTCTACTCACATACACAAACGCTTGCTGCCCTCATACTAAAATTGTCAAAACTTCTGTTAATTCATTCCTTTTAGAAGGAAAACCCCACCCAGACAAGGAAGAATATATAATATGGTGTCGAATCCTGATACACTTATGGGGGGAATCCCCCTTAAAAGGAGCGCTGAAAGTCCATTATGTTTAAACAGCATGCGACAACTAAAAAGTTTACGCTCTATCATCTTGCCCTCGTTTATCATATAATCGCCATTGCTTTGATTGGTACGGATTTCTTCTTTCTGCATCATTTGGCCTATGTGCAAGCTCATTGTTATGTTGGTATTGCCATTGATATCGTTGTTTTTGCAGTTATTCTTGGGATAGCCATCTATGGCATCAAAACGGTGAAAAGAACAGAAGTCTCCATCATTGAAACTGCGGAGCGATACAAGTCCTTATATGATAATCATCCGGATTCCATCATTTCCTTTAGTCTAGACGGGGAGGTCCTGTCTACTAATCATGGGTTGGAGAGCCTACTGGGCCTAAGTCGCGAGACCGCCGTACTGACTTCTTTCATCCCGATGATAAATCCGCCTGATCTGCTTAAAGCCCTTCATCATTTCCAGGTCGCTTCCGCTGGGATGCCGCAGAATTTCGAGGCCGCTTTTGTGCATCAAATGGGATTTCCGATCCAGTCGAATGTGACTTTCGTCCCAACGATGGTCGATGGCCATATCGTAGGCGTTTATGCCATTTTGAAGGATTTGACGGAAGTCAAGGAACAAAAGAAAGAAATTGATAAGCTCTACAAACAAAATCAGCTCATTCTGAATTCGGTATCGGAGGGAATTTACGGCATTGATATGAGCGGGCGAACCATCTTCTGGAACCAAGCTGCTGAAGCCATTACCGGATGGAAAGTGGATGAAATGCTGGGCAGGCAGATCCATAATCTGATTCGCCCTACCAAAAGCGACGGCACTTATTACTCCAATGAAGAAAGCCCCATCCTGAACACGATTCTAGACCATGAAGTTTCGGTGATGAAAGAGGACAGGTTCTGGCGCAAGGACGGCACGACGTTCCCCGTCGAGTACATGTCTAGTCCCATGCTGGAAGGAAGAGGACAAGTGCTCGGCACGGTCATTACCTTCAAGGATATTACGGAGCTGAAAAAGACGCAGGAGCTGCTGATTAAATCAGACAAGCTGTCTGCCGTAGGTCAGCTCGCTGCCGGCGTTGCCCATGAAATCCGCAATCCGCTGACAGCGTTAAAGGGATTTTTGCAGCTCTTGAAAACAAATAACGAAAGAGAGCAGTACTATATTGAAATCATGCAAAAAGAACTGCAGCGCATTGAGTTTATTGTGAATGAGTTCCTGTTTGTTTCGAAGCCGCAAGCCACACACTTTGTAACCCGCACGGTTGATTCCATCGTCATGAGTACGATTGAGCTTCTGCAGCCGCAAGCCTTGCTTGGCAACATTGAGATTGCCGCTGAGATTGCACCGGGGCTGCCGATGGTTTCGTGTGATGAGCATCAGATTAAGCAAGTATTCATTAATATTCTCAAAAATGCCTTAGAAGCGATGGACCAAGGTGGTACTCTTCGTATCGAAGCAGAACCCGATGCATACGGACGCAACATCACCATACGCTTCATTGATCAGGGATGCGGCATTGCCCCTGAACGACTTCCGAAGCTTGGAGAGCCTTTCTATAGCACGAAGGAAAAAGGGACAGGCCTTGGCCTCATGGTCTGTTACCGAATCATTGAAGCCCACGGCGGCTTAATGCAAATTCGCAGTAAATTGGAAGAAGGAACAACGGTCGAAATCACACTGCCTTCCACCACGACCAACATACATAAGGGAGTGTCTGAGTAATGAAAGGTTTTCTCATTGATTTAGATGGTACGCTGTACCGGGGGCATGAGCCCATCCCTCATGCCGCGGCTTTCATCCAGTGGCTGCAGCGGCACCAGATGCCGTTCCTGCTGGTGACGAATAATTCGTCACGTACGCCTGAGCAGGTGGCCGAGCATCTTCTAGCGTTCGGCATCGAAGTTCCCCCAGCAGCCATCTACACATCGTCTCAGGCTGCTGCGCAGTACTTGACCGAGCAGCGCGGCGGCAACCGCGTGCATATCGTCGGCGAAGCCGGCCTGCGGATCGCCTTGGCGGCGGCAGGCTTCGCCAGTGATGAGACGACGCCGGACTACGTCGTCCAAGGCATTGATCGCAGCTTCTCCTATGAGAAGCTGACGGAAGCGGTCCGCCATGTGAAGCAGGGCGCGACCTATGTATTAACCAATCCCGACCGCATGCTGCCGTCGGATGGGGGGCTTATGCCAGGCGCAGGCTCCCTGGCCGCAGCGATCACCGCCGCCTCCGGCGTGGAGCCGGTGGTGATCGGCAAGCCTTCGCCGATCATCATGGCTTACGCCACGGAGCGGCTAGGTTTGCCCCCCGCCGATGTCTGGGTCATCGGCGACAACGTGCATACCGACATCCGCGGAGGCGCGGTGTCGGGGTGCCGCACGGCGCTCGTGCTGACAGGCGTCGCTACGGCGGACAACGTGCACGAGCAAGTGGCGTCGGCGGGCGTGACGCCGGACTTGATCTGCTCTGATTTGCAGCATTTTATGGACCAATTTAAAGCTTAGTGCTTGTTCAACCAAAAAAAGGCTGTCTCACAAGGTTAAAAAACCTAGAGGCAGCCTTCTTCTCATTCTTTATATCCTGCTTTCCCCTCCCCACGCTGGACGCCAACCCGATCTACTCGATACGATCCCAGTCCACTTCCAGCGGGGCATTTCGTTCTTGCAGACGGCCCTCTCTGGCATCCTTCCGCAGTTCTTCCAGCCATTTAAGCTCGCAGAAAGCTCGTTTATAGCCGCCTACCATCATCTGCAGCACAACGCGCGGAACCGAATGAATGTGTTCTTCATACACACTTTTTGTACGCTGCATAATGATTTTCTGCGCCATAATCTTATGTTCGAGAATTTCCGCAATTTTCGCCTGATCGCCATGAACGGTGAAAGGAAGAGCCACATACAACGGGTGGTAATGTTTAATTTCCTCGTGCAGCTGCTCGACCAGCAGTTCTTGAAATTTATTTTTACCGGCTTCCGTAATTTGATAGACCGTTTTCTCAGGGCGATTCGTATCCCGAACGACCTCTAGTGCTTCAACTAAGCCGTCCTTGCGAAGCTGATCCATCGCATAATACAGGGAGCCATCCTGCAGCTTCATGTACGTATGCATGCTTCTTTCTTTCATCGTTTGACGAATATCATACGTGTGCCGGTTGGCTTCCATCAATAAGCCCAAAATGACAAGCTTCATCGACATCCATGCTACCCCCTAGTGTCCTACAGGCGCGCTTCCTTTGA
This sequence comes from Paenibacillus ferrarius, assembly GCF_002027705.1. GTDB lineage: Bacteria > Bacillota > Bacilli > Paenibacillales > NBRC-103111 > Paenibacillus_E > Paenibacillus_E ferrarius. The sequence continues at coordinate 16,309 of NZ_MBTG01000004.1, forward strand.
CTGGTGCACTCCCTACCTCAAGTTTAGCATTTCCCATCATAAGAATGAAGATGAGGCCGATCACGGCAAGAACGATGGTCGTTTGGAAGACGACAGCAATCGAATCCGCTAAAGCGACTAGAAGCTTGTGCAGCACCTCTGGCGGAATATTGGCACGCACTTGAGGCTGCAGCAGCATGCGAGCATCATGAAATTTCTCCGCCATGGCAGGATCATTCAGTGAAGCCGTGATGTTGTCTCGGAGGGAGTTCACTTGAATGCTGCCGAAGATCGCAACCCCGATCGCGGAGCCAACGGAACGGAAGAAACCAACCAGTGAGGTGACCGTGCCTCGGCGGCGGAAATCAATTTTGTGCAGCGCCGACATCGAAGTAATCGGAAAGCAAGCACCAATGCCAAGGCCAAGAAGAATCATATACGTTGTAATTACCCAACGCTCTGAATCAAACGACAGACCGCCAAGCAGCGACGTGGCAACCAGCATAAGAGCGACGGAAACCAACATAACATTGCGATAGGAGAATCTCCCGATGAAACGTCCCCCCAAGGCACTGCTGACAACGACACCAAGCATCATTGGTGTTAACGTGGAGCCTGCTGTTGTTGCTGAGCCTTCAAATACACCTTGGATGAACAAAGGAATGTAGGTTCCTGCGGAAATCAGCACAGCACCATACGCGAAGCTGACACCCATACTGGAGGTGAACAACCGATTTTTGAACAAATCCAATGGGATAATCGGTTCCGCTTCATATTTTTCCACCAAAATAAATACAACTAACAGAACGGCAAAGCCAACGAACAGACCGATAATTTGCCAAGAATTCCAAGCATACTCTTTGCCGCCAAGTTCTAAAGCAAACATGAGGGATACAATTGCAGCAGTCAATAGAACCGTACCGCCCCAATCGATCTTAGCTTTGCTGTGCTCTACAGAACCGTGGTAAGAGAAAATAATAAGGAGTAAAGAAACGACACCAAGTGGAAGATTAATAAAGAAAATCCATTCCCATGTCACATGGTCCGTGAAGTAAGCGCCGATAATCGGCCCCAGTACGCTGGACAAGCCGAATACAGCTCCAAACAATCCCTGCATCTTCCCTCTTTTTTCCGGAGGAAATATGTCAAAAATAATAGCGAACGTGATGGGCATCAACGCACCGCCGCCGATCCCCTGAATGGCGCGGTAAATGATGAGCTCGGTCATCGAAGTGGCTGTCCCGCAGAGGGCAGAACCGATCATGAATACAATGATCCCGATAATAAAAAACAATTTGCGGCCATACATATCGGAGAGCTTGCCGAAAATAGGCATAGCAGCAACGTTCGCAATCAAATACGCTGAGAATACCCAAACGAATTGACTGAAGCCTCCTAATTTGGAAACGATCGTGGGCATCGCGGTAGAAACGATCGTCTGATCTAGAGACGCCAATAAAAGTCCCAGCATCAAACCAACAACCGTCCAGGTTGTGTTTGACTTACGTGTTAACGACATGAGGTGAATCTCCTTTTATCTTTTAATTTATATATATAATAATTATTATATTCAAATTTGAGTATATAGCAACAAAAAATCACATCTGCCGGTCCCATCCCCCTGCTGCATCGTAAGTTATTATGTTAGTTTATCCTGAAGCATTGCCGACCCAGCTGCTCCTATCATATAATAAGGTAACAAAAGCTTTTTATGCCCTTTACAATTTCGATAAATTTTATTTCTATCTTAATCTATCCCAAGCAGGAGGTATGCCCATGAATATGAACCAGTTAGAAACTTTGCTCACCATCTCCAAGACGATGAGCTTTCGTAAAGCTGGCGAAATTCTTAACTTGACCCAACCTGCCGTTTCCGCGCAAATAAAGAGTCTTGAAGACGAATTCGGCACAATTCTTATTGATCGTAATCAGCCTGTCACCCTTACGGACAGCGGCAAGCTGTTCTTGGAACATGCAGAGAAAATGCTGCGAATCGCCAGTGATCTCAAACAGCGATTGTCCGATTTGCATCTAACGCCGCAAGGGCATATCCATATTGGCACAACAACTTCCATAGCGATGCAGATTTTGCCGCGGGTGCTTTCTTATTTCCAAGATCAGTTCCCTTTGATCAAAACGACGATTCATTCCATGACATCCTCCCAAATCATGACCTCGGTGGAAAACAGCCAGATCGATATCGGGATTACTTATTTATTTGAAAAGAACCAAGCTTTAGAAACTTCCGTCCTTTACTATGACACCTTCGAATTGATTGTTTCCACCCATCATCCGCTCAGCCGTTTCGCCCACTTATCGATTGAGAAACTGCGCAATATCCCATTCATTATGCTATCGCCGGAAACAGCCGGGCGTCGCTTCGTTGATCAAATCTTCAAATCCTATGACGTTACCCCGCATATTGTGATGGAGCTTTCCAGCAGTGAAGAGGTGAAACGCATGGTCGAACTGAATCTTGGGGTCGCGATCATTTCCAAGCTTTCTGTCGCTGATGAACTCAAACACGGAACCTTGAAAATGGTGAAAGTGAATGAATTGGATATTACCCATCCAGTCGGTGTAGTATATAAGTCAGGACGTTACTTGAACTCTGCGATGCAGCAGTTCCTCCGCGATTTAAAAGGAATGCCGGAAACGCAATTTCTCGGCTCAGAATAAACAAATCTCACAGGTTCACTTCACCTTGTACAGGAGGGTCACATATGAAATTCGATCTACATACTCATCATGATCGCTGCGGGCATGCGCAGGATACCATCCGCGAATACATCGAGGCCGCTATTTCCGCTGGACTGCAAGTCATCGGCATCTCCGATCATTCCCCTTACTTCGGAAGTTCGGAAGATCATGCTCAGCCGTTAATCGCCATGGCGAAAAGTGAATTCCCTCGTTATGTGGCAGAAGTTCTGCAATTGAAAAAAGAGTATGAAGGAAAAATTGATGTGCTGCTTGGCGTCGAGTCCGATTACTTCCCGGAGCATGTTAGTATCTATCAGCAAGAGTATGCCAAGTACCCTTTTGACTACATTATTGGGTCGGTGCATTTATCAGGCGGTGTCAGCATCTTCAATCGAAACAGATGGAAATCCCTGAATGAAGAACAAAAAATTACGCAAAAAGAAGAATATTATCGCCTTATTGCCGAATCTGCCCGCTCCGGCATGTTCAACATTCTTGGTCATATCGACGCAATGAAGGGCTTCTATCCTGCTTTCTCGGATATCGTTACTCCCAAAGTGAACGAGACCTTGAAGATTATCGGAGAGTCCGGAGTGGCGATTGAAATTAATACTTCAGGCAAAACCAAAGATGTCGGCGGCTGGTATCCTTCTCACGAAATTCTGGAACAAGCGCTTCACCATGGGGTGGAAGTCACGTTTGGCTCCGATGCGCACATTCCTAGCCGAGTAGCCGATGATTGGGATGAAGTGCGCCAAACCCTGAAAGAGATTGGATTTAAGCACTGGGTCTATTTTAAAAATAAACAGAAACAAATCGTCCAGCTTTAGGTTGAAAACCGTGGACTACCAAAAAAGGCGAGGCAGGAATGATCCTGCTTCACCTTTTTTTGGTTTAAACCCACCTAGCGGGTCTGCTCTGCATCCTCAACTGGCTGACACGTACCGCCTCATCAGTGATGTGCGACTGTATTTGGGTAAAACCTGCGATTATGCATCTTTTTTGCCTAGAATTTGCTTCATTTCGATAAATTCCTGCGTTTCTGCATGTTTTTTCGGACATTTCGTCCTTTTTAGAGAATGAGACCTAGAATACCTGCATTTTTGCAGGCATTCCCATTTTCCAAACGATTTCGCTGAAAAAGCATGCATTTTTGCAGGCTTTAAACCCATCAAGCTGAAACTATATAGTAAAATCCCTGGCATCTGCGGCTAGAAATCCCAATTTAGGCTGCAGGTTCTCTTGGATGGCGGCGAATGTTTGTTCAGCATTCATGGGACGGAAGAAATAATAGCCTTGTATGTGACTGCAGCCATTAGCGACCAGGAAGCTGGCCTGTTCCTCCGTTTCAACACCTTCGGCAATAATATGAAGCTGAAACGATGTAGCGACTGAAATAATTGCCCTGATCATCGCTCGATCCTTATCATCCGTTTGAACACCGCGGACAAAGGACTGGTCGAGCTTAATTTTGGTAACAGGAAATCTTTTCAAATAGCTGAGCGAGGAATAATGGGTTCCGAAATCATCCACAGAAATCGCAAGTCCCAATTGGCGCAAGCAGCGAAGCGCATCCAACTGCTCGTCCTTCATGGCTACATTTTCGGTAATTTCCATCTCCAAATATTTGGCTTCCAGCCCGGTTTCCTCGAGTATTTGACTGACTTTATCAACGAAGCGTTCATCATTCAGCTGTTTCACAGAGAGATTGACTGACATGGTTAGGGGAGCATCCATTTGACGATGCCATAATTTCATTTGCAGGCAAGCCCCTCGCAGCACCCATTCCCCGATTTCTACAATTGTTCCAATTTCTTCGGCTAACGGAATGAATTCCGAAGGCGATATGTACCCTTTCGTCGTATGATTCCAACGCAGAAGTGCTTCCACACCGACAATTTGGCCAAGATGACAGTCCACTTGGGGCTGATAGACGATTTCCAGTTCTCCGCGTTCAAGCGATTGACGCAGATGATTTCCCATTTCCAACTTGGATAACGAGTTCATTGCCATTTGCTGATTGAAGAAGCTATAGGAGCTTCCGCTTTCTTTTTTAGCTATATACATTGCGATATCGGCATTTTTGAGCAGGGTTTCCCAGGTGATGCCGCCATTCGGGTAAAGAACGATGCCAATGCTGGCACTGATGAAAAAGGCGCGGTTCGCAAGAAGGCATGGCGGTTTCAGAACGTCTATAAGCTGCTCGCAGAAGAGCTGAATGTCTGTTTCGTCCGAGCAATTATCTAGCAGGATAGCAAACTCGTCTCCGCCGAATCTTGAAAAGGTATGATAGGCGAGTCCCGATTGTTGAATCCGGTCCGCTACCTCCATGAGCATTAAATCACCCATATCATGACCATGCGAATCGTTCACCATCTTGAAATTATCTAAATCAAAGAACAATACAGCCAGAGACGTATGGTGAGTTTGGCACCATTGAATTTGTTCCTTCAGCATCATCTGGAAGTGCGCCCGGTTATGCAGGTTCGTCAGAACATCATGGTAGGCCATATAGGAAAGCAACTGCTCCGATTCCTGCAAGCGTTTATTGGAGTTGCACAACTCCTGTTGTCCAGCTAGCAGCTTATCATTCATCGACGTTAAACCCTCATTGGCAAGCTGCAGCTCCTTCGTTCGATCGTTGACGGCGCGGCGCAATTTATCCCGCTGCCTGCTGATATAGAGAATGAACAGAAGAGCCAACAGCAGAACGGAAATATAGGAACTGCGAATGAAGCCAATCTGCTGCCCGATGTTCTGGATACTGCTGGTATGCGGCTGTGCGGCTAGCTCCCATTTATTATCGGAGAGCTGGATGTAGGAGAGCATTGGATTTTTTTGAAAGATAGCGTCATCCCCATAAAAGGCGGGTTGTCCAGGACTACGGATCGCCATGTCTAGAATGTCTTCACCGTTATCCTTAACTCCGGCTTCGTTCAGCAAGCGATCCATATCTATTCCCACGGAAACAAAGCCCCAGAAAGTACCGTTTTGATATAAAGGCTTGCGCGCGACCAAACCATTGTTGCCTTGCAATAATTGAAACGGACCATTGATGGTCATGCTTTTCGTTTGCAAAGCGTGCGCAATCTGCTGCTGCACATTCTCGCGAGGATCTTTCAGCAGATCCCAGCCCAGAATACTTTCATTCCCCTTAACCGGGTATACATATTTCACGATGCCTTTGGGAGCGATAATCAGATTTAACGTTGAAGCCTGAGCGCCCAGGTATAAGAAAGCAATGTAGGTTACGACTTCTTGTTCATCCTTATTTTGCAAATAATTTGCACTCACATAAGCTTCTAAACTGACCATTAAATTAAAATTACGATCAATCACCGATTGCAAAGCCAAGGCTTTCGAGGATAATTGGGATTCTTCCGTTACCGTAAGCTCATGCAGCAAGGATTTCTTATACTTCTCCAGCACGAACTCCGACGATGAGACTAATAGGGCAAAAATTAGAGCGATTATCATGTATTGGATCGTTTTCATGCTATTCTACTCCTAGGCACTGCACAAGATTTGTCATTTCTCGACATTTGATCCTTCTATTATTTCATTTCAAAAGCACTTGTTGCAATCTTTTTATTCCTCATCGCCTTGGCTGCCGATAGGATTAAACATTTCCACGATTTGAACCTTGTTATATAATAATGGAAGATGAAATTGAACGAATGGAGACCTACGATGAATATCATTGAAATTCCAATAGCTTTAATTGATGAAGACACCGATCAGCCCCGCTATCAGTTTGACGAAGAGGCTCTTCAAGAATTGATGAAAAGCATTGACGAAATTGGCTTGCTGTCACCGATTAAAGTACGAACAACAGCTGACAATCGCTACAAAATCATTTATGGGAATCGCCGATACAAGGCGAGTAAAATGCTCGGGAAACCGACCATGTCGTGTATTGTATCCAGCGTAACGGATGAATTAGAAATTTATTTGGAACAAATCGCGGAGAATCTGACGCGAGAAGGCTTTTCGCCAATTGAAGAAGCTGAGGCTTTCCATAAGCTGATGAACGATTCCAAGTTCAGCTCCTCGATTAAGTACCTTTCGAGCAAGCTAGGCAAGCCTGAATCCTACATCAAAAACAAATGCGATTTATTGAAGTTTGGCAATGCGGTGAAGAAGCTGATCGTCAGTGGAACCGAAATTCGCAAAGACAAGTTAACGGAGGACCAGTTGCTGCCGTTGAAAGATTTGGCGATAGAGCACCGTGATCCGCTTGCTCTAATTGTTGCCCGTGACGAACTGCCGGTCAGCGATGTGAAAAAGATCGCCAAAATGTTCAAAGATAAAGAGATTTCCGAGAGCACGAAGGGGAAACTCCTCTACAAATCGGGCCCTGACCTTGTGGAAACGTGGTCCAACTTCCAGAACAACCGCGCAGAGCGAGCCAAGCCAACAGCAGTCAAGGCGCCTTCAAAAGCTCAAAAAGCTGATGTCAGCGCCTCAGCCATGGTTGCCGCGACTGCGGAGCTGACGGCGAGTGAACCAGCCAACCGTGTAAACATGATGGCTGTTAGTCCGATTCAAACGAAGCTGCACCAGCTGCTGTCCGCTTTACCGGCCGCTCCCCTCTCGCTACAAGCCGAAGGCTTGGACATCGGAGCCAGTGACCAAGCGAAGTTCCTTGCCGATGTTGCGACTTTGGTCGATCAGCTAGAAACACATCTGGATGCCTGGAAAAAAGTACAGGAGCTCTACTCTTCCAATTAATTGCATTCTAGTCAAGCTTTTTGGCATAACATTGACGAGGGAGTCCGCCATACATGGGGCGAGAGAATTGCAGCGTCAAGCCTGCTGCTTCTAGATTACGCCGACTTACGGTATTGTCAGGATGCACCGTTGCATACAGGTATAACAGCCCTTTCTCACGGGCGCGCTGCTCTCTCAACACATGGAATTGCCGCTGAAGTCCTCGTCCCCTGACAGTTTCATGGACAATCGACCCTTCCAGCGATCCCACTCTGGTCAAATCTTCATCGGGCACGCCAAACTCGCGTCCGAGATTGCTATCGCTTAATCCGGGAAATGCGAGTACCGTATAGGCAACCAGCTTCTCATCTTGATAGGCACCGTAGATTTCGCCCTTTTCTTCCACATACTCATACATAGCCTCTATGCGATCCATCGAATAGAGGCTACTGGAAGGAAGACGCGATACAACGTCTATCATCAGTGCTTGCACTTGGGGAATATCCTGCTGCCACAAACGTTTCAGTTCCAAAGCAATGCCTCCTTTCCTGCTTCATACGCTGCCTCATCTTATCATCTCGTAATCCTTGTTTTCAACCTAACCTCGGCCAGCCGTGCGGTAATCCGATAATGCCCGCGAAGAGGATTTCTTCGTTCCATTCGTCTTGCTACTCACCATGTTCTCTACAATCTATGATTTCCCTTTTTTTGTAAGATGGAAAGTTTGGTTTAGTCGTTTTTGACAAAAGAGAAGGTTACTCATCCAGCCGTTATCCTTACCCCGCTTCCTCCGGAATAAACGCTGAAATTCTCTCGATTTCTACTGTTACCTCGCGAAGGCAGCCAGCGAAGTCGCCTTGCTGCAAGAGGGAGGCCTCCAAGGCACAAACTGCTGCATATAAGTCATTGGCCGAAAGACTTCCCGCTACACCAATCAGCGTATGACTGGCTCGATGGGCCGCTGACCAATCCCCCTTGCGTATGAAATCGTTCAGTTGGTCAGCAAAGCCGGCATAGTTTCTTTTGAACATTTGCAGCATCACAATAAGGATGAATTCTTTGCCCTCCAAGCGTGCAAGCGCCGCTTTCCAGTCGATCGCCTGGATGGATGTATAGAAAGCTGTCCCGCTCGTCTGGCTTGGCTTGGTTGCTGCGGCAGCTGCCGGCTGCATCCATTTGCCAATGACACCAAGAAGGCGATTCACATCAAATGGCTTGCTGATGACATCGTTCATGCCAAGACCCAAGTAGCGATCATGATCTTGTTTCACCACATTGGCGGTGATCCCGATAATAGGCAGATGTCTATAAGCGGAGAGCTGACGAATATACGTGGTTGCTTCGACGCCATCCATAACCGGCATATGGATATCCATCAGAATTAAGTCAAACAGCTCATCATCCAGCTTCTCAAGTGCTGCCTTTCCATGTTCCGCTATCGTGATTTCATATCCCCGCTCTGCAAGCAGCTCCCTCGCCACTTGTTGATTAATCTCATTGTCTTCAACCAGAAGAATTCGGCCTGACTTGTTGTTTACAGCTGGACTTGCTGGCAGTACGCTCCTCTGTCCCAGACGCCTAGATTCACGATGCGGATGAAACAGGGCATCCAGTGTTTGATGAAGCTCCAAACGGCAAATAGGTTTAATCAAGACGGCATCAGGCCGCGATGCCTTGGGCAGCTTCAGCATTTCTTCTTTGCCAAGCGGTGATGTAAAGCAAATAACCATCGTTCGCTTGCGTTCTATCGACTGATTCAAAGCTTCCCACGTATCTATCCCGTACATATCATCAATTTCCATATCAAGGAGAACAGCATCGTATCGGTCATCCCCGGCTTCCAGCCGCTCTACTCGTTCAAACAATCCCTTCCAAGAAGACTCTGTTGACACGATTAGAGCAAAGGACTCCAATGTCTCCTGCAAGGCACTGCTCATCAAAGGGTGATCCTCGACTAAGAGTACTTGATATGGGGCCTGTTCCTTCGTTATATCCCACTCATCCGGATTCGCTAATTCAATCACTTGAAAAGGCAATGTGAAATGGAAGCGGCTTCCTTGACCTTCGATGCTTTGAGCTTCTAATGTGCCCCCCATTAATTCAATCAAGTGCTGACTAATCGTTAATCCAAGACCCGTGCCGCCGTATTCCCGGCTGGTAGACCCATCTGCCTGAGCAAAAGGCTCAAAAATAACAGCTAGCCGGTCTGCCGATATGCCAATACCGCTGTCCTCAACAATGAATCTGATGTGAAGCTCATCTGCGGATGTCAGCGGCTCCATTTCAATTTTGAGCATCACATAGCCTGTACTGGTGAATTTGATCGCATTGCTGCACAGATTCAGAAGCACCTGCTTCAGTCGCAGAGGATCCCCCAGAATATGATTGGGCAGTTCGGCCGCCGTATTGAAAATCAATTCAATTTGTCGACTATCCGACAAGACAGCCAGAATACTGGACAGATCTTTGAGCAGCTCATCCAGGTGGAACCCCGTCCGTTCAACTTCGAGTTTGCCGGCTTCTACCTTGGAAAGATCCAGTACATCATTAATGATGCGAAGCAATGTATGGGAAGATGCTTTTATTTTGTGAAGATAGTCCTTTTGGTGATCGGAAAGCGGGGTTTTCCCGAGAATTTGCGAAAGACCGATAATGCCATTCAGAGGTGTTCTGATTTCGTGGCTCATTTTGGCAATGAACTGGCTTTTGGCTTGATTCGCCTGATCGGCAGCATGCCGCATCGTCACTTCTGTAAATTCATGAATCGTTCCAACGATCCCTTCCAACTCGCCAACCGCATTATTGTATGCCGAAAGTGTAACCCGATAATCTCTTCGTGCTCCCTCTAGGGAAGGGATACTAATTTCAAAGCGAATATTCCCTCCTTGAAGCACGACCTCTTGAAAATGAAAATCCCAGCGAATGTGCTCTTTCTCAGGCAGGTATTCGGTCATGCGCCGCCCTAGCATATTGTTTGCAGGAATATGTGTAATTAACGATACTCTCGGATTGGCCGAACGGATGCAGCCTTCTTTCGTGAATCCCAGAATTCCCTCTTGGGAGTTCTCAACGAGGATCCGATACCGTTCTTCGCTCTCTTGAATGCGCCTCTCCGCCTCTGTATGCGCTGTAATATCCGTCGTTGAACCGATAATTTCAATGACGTGCCCATCTTCAAATACGGGCTGCAGGGTTGTGAAGACGGTCTTTCCCCGTAATTCGGTTTCGTACGAAACTTGATTCCCCTGCCAGGCTTCTTCGTATTTGGCTAACAATAACGCGGAAAAGTCTGCGGGCATATTGGCAATATTCTGCACATGCCTATCCGTTAAATCTTGCGGATCCAGTCCTAATTTACGCAGTAATTGACCGTCAATCATCGAGTAGACCATTTGATTCTGAATCTTTTTTAATTTAAAGGTAAAACCGGACTGCAGCCGCAAAATGTCTGATAATTCCTGCTGGAAATAGCGAATTTGGCTTCTGAGCTCGTCCGATTTCAAAAAATAATGAATCAAGCCGCTAGCGAATGCCCCAGCCGCCAAATGAAGCAGTAATGCAGGCATAACGACATCAACGAAGGGCAAATGGTACACCACAACCATATCCACGAATAAGACAACGATAGGACACAAAACAAGCAGAGACCACTTCTTCAAGTAATTCTGCACATAATAGTTCGCTAGCGTACAGCCTGTGAAGATCAAAAAACCAATCAGCGCTATTCTTAGAGAAACCGAAGGATCAAGCATTGATCTGCCGATGACCATCACAACCGTAGCAATGAAAGCGGACGACCCGCCGCCAATAAACGCTGCCATCAGAATGGCAATTGCTTTGAGATCCAAGATGTGCTTCTCACTGACATGAACCCCGAAAAAAGCTAATGCAACGCCGTATATGCCGTGCATCAGACCCACAAACAAGCGGTATTTCCATTTCGACATGGCTTTGAATCTAGAATTATAGAAAAGCTGGATCGAAACAAAAATAAAAACAGCCAATACCGAAAAGTTGTTAAGCAGGTCTTTGATCACACGATCACCTCTCCCCTCTATTTGTTTATTATATGTTGTCGAAAAGTGTCGGTCTATATCGTTTTGCAGTATAAAGATACACAAAAACGCCGCAGATAAATTTCATATCTCCGTGACGGCGCTTAGCGGTTTATTCATCCATATTCACCTGATTCCCAGCAAACCTGGCAAAGATATCCGGAACTTGGCTTGCTTCCACCGGACGGCTGTAGAGATAGCCTTGGACCCTATCGCAGTTGAATTCCTGCAGCAGCTGCAAATCGTTCACATTCTCTACTCCTTCTGCGATCACAACCAACTTCAAATTCCTGGCAAGCGTAATAATCGTATTAACAATGGCGGCATTCGTTGAATTCGTCGAGATGTCTTTCACGAAAGATTGATCAATTTTCAGATTGTGAATGGGGAATTCTTTCAAATAACTAAGTGAGCTGTAGCCGGTTCCAAAGTCATCCATGGCAATCTTTAACCCCATATTCCGAAAGCTATTTAAAGTCGCAATGGCAACTTGTACATCCATAGTCATGCTTTCTGTAATTTCCAGCTCCAAATACTGCGGTTCTAGGCCTGTCTCCAGAAGAATGCTATGTATCTGGTCTTTGAGTGAATGATCGTAGAATTGTTTAGAAGATAAGTTAACCGCAATCGTTACTTTAGGAAAGCCAAGCTCTTGCCACATCTTGTTTCTCCGGCACGCTTCTTGCAGCACCCATTTCCCTATCGGAAATATTAATCCCGTTTCCTCTGCAACTGGAATGAATTCCAGAGGCGATACACGGCCAAGCTCAGGGCTTTCCCATCGAATTAAGCTCTCAAATCCAATAATTTGATTCTCAAGCAAGTTAACCTGAGGCTGATACATCAGAATAAACTCGTTTCTCTCGAGCGCTTTCCGCAAATGCTTCTCGATCTTAATTCGACGTTCAATTTTGGCATAAATTTGCGAATTGAAATATTGCACCTGATTCCTGCCCGATTCCTTCGCGTAGTCCATCGCTATGTTCGCATAGCGAATCAAGGTTTCCGAGTCCTGATCATCTTGTGGAAATTGACTAATGCCTATCGAAGGAGTCATATATATTTCGTGTTCCAGAATATGAATGGGTTGGTTAATGCTTCTGACGATAGTCAGAGCAAATCCTTCAAGCTCACTTTCCGATTGGCATTTCACTAGCCCTACATATTCATCACTGCCAACCCGGAAGACAGATCGTTCATCAAAAATGACGATATTTCGCAATCTGCGTGCAATCACTTGCAGAATTCGGTCTCCTGTATCATGACCAAAAGTTTCATTGGCCAGCTTGAAATGATCCAAATTGATGAAAACAACAGCAAAACGTTCCTGCCTTGCCATTGTTTCTTCCATCCACTTCGTCATGCCATGCCGATTCGGAAGTCCTGTCAGCGGGTCATGATTCATCAAGTAACGGATTCGTTCCTCCATCCTTCTGGACTCTGTGATATCGACGGTTAACGATATTATTTCCGTTACAATCCCATTTCGTTTCATCGGACGAAGCACGGTCAAATAATAATAACCATGCCATTCAGTTTCGAAATCAATCACCTGCGTAGTCTGCTCCCAGACGTCTTGATAAAAGGGCAGCATATGTGCCGCAAGCTCCGGGGGAAATAGGTCATGCGGCTCCTTCCCCAGCGCCTGATCCCTAGTGACCCCAAGCCGATTGAATAAAGAGCCTTGCCACTCTGTATAGCGGAATTGATTCCCTTCTTTGCGGAATTTCTTGAGCAATCCATTTTGCTGCTTAATTTGCTGCTGCAGCTCATCGTGAAATTGAAGCATGTCGTCTTCCATTTTCAAAAGAAAGGTCAGCATTTCCAAATGATTTTTAATCGACTGCTCTTTGCCGAGTATGCTTGTTTCATTGCGTAGAAACAGCTTTTTGCGCATAGCGGTCTTGCAGCGGACCAGAAACTCCTGTTCCAGCAGCACATTGCGCGCCTTCTGGAACAGGGTTTCCTTCTGAAAGAAATCCATAGCCCCAAGCTCAAGCGCTTTAAGCGTTGCATTGGAGCCTTCTTCTGTATAGCTGCTAAGCATAATGACTGGCACAGGGTGGAAAGTCATGATTTGCTGCAAAGCTGTTAAACCATCCATCTCAGGCATTTCAATATCGAGAGTTACTAGATCCGGCTGCAGCTCTACGATTTTATCCAGTGCATTTGCACCGTTAACTGCGAATCCAACGACCGTAAACTGCTCGTCTTTGCCAAAGAGCATGGCGATCATATTCCTCATGACGATGGAGTCATCAACGATTAACACACGGAATGTCCTCATATTTGTCACCTCAGCTTCAAGAGCAGACTTTCTCTATCGAAAACTTGAATCAGTCGTTCATCCTTTTTGTAGATGCTTCTTATCATGGACAAAGAGGCTTTATTCTGTGCGATATCTTCATCCAGCTCATGTTCATAGACCGTGAGAATTTCCGTTACCGAGTCCACAGCGATACCTATGGATTGTTCTCCGTCATGTACAATTAAGACACGAGAATAACGAGACGAAGGGTTTGTGGACAATCCCATACGGATGCGCAAGTCATAAACAAACAGCAGCTCTTCCCGGATCTGAATGATCCCAAGTACATGCGGCTTTGCACCAGCAACCTTCGTAATTGGCGGAATAGCCAGTATTTCCTGCACATGATCAAGCTGGAAGCCGTACCACTGCGCATCTAACCGGATCGTCACAAGCTCTTTCTTCATCGTGTGCTTCCCTTTCATTGCCCTCTCCTTCGTGCCAAAGCGCAAATGAGCAGATGTTGATTTCTGCATAATGGCATTGACATCCAGAATAAGGGCAACCAAACCATCGCCCAGTATCGTTGTCCCCGCAATAAAAGGAACCTGCCCAACGATGTCATCCAGCGATTTGATAACGATTTCTTGGTTCGCAATAAGCTGATCTACAACGAGACAGACACGTTTATCAGCCATGCCGATCATCAGAATTGACTGCTTCACTTTGCTCTTCTCTAGTTGTCCGCTTTGACCTGGCGATAATAAGTCATTCAAACGCAGTAAGGGTAAGATTTCACCTCGAACATGGCAAATTTCTTGTCCATGCAGCGTCTGAATTTCTTGTTCGCCATAACGGAAAATTTCAATAATATTCGAAAGCGGAACAGCAATTGTCCGCTGCTCTTGACGAACAAGCAAAGAACGAATAATCGCAAGGGTAAGCGGAAGCTTGAGGGTGATCGTTGTTCCCCTGCCAATCGCCGTATCAATAGCAATAAGTCCGTTCAGCTTCTCTATATGCGAGCGAACAATATCCATTCCGACGCCTCGGCCTGATAATTCAGTAACCTGCTCAGCCGTCGACATTCCCGAATGGAAAATAAGAGAAATCACTTCTTTCTCCGTCATTTGAAGCGATTCTTCTTCACTAATGAAGCCTTTATCCACCGCTTTCTTACGAATTCGCTCCGGATCAATGCCCCTGCCGTCATCCTTGACCGTAATCACGATTGAATTCTCTTCATGCGCAGCCATCATATGAATATGACCTTTTCGCGGTTTGCCTGCCGCTTCCCTATCATCCGGGCTTTCCAACCCATGATCAGCTGCATTGCGGATGATGTGTATCAATGGATCGCTGATTTCTTCAATCAGTGTGCGATCCAATTCCGTCTCTTTCCCTTCAATCGTCAAAGCGATCTCTTTATTGGCCGTTTGGGACAAATCGCGAATTAATCGAGGAAATCTGCTAAACAGCTGCTCTATCGGAATCATCCGCGTTTTCATCATGCCATCGCGCATATTGCTCACAGTTTTACCAAGATGATGCGTAATGTCTTCCAACAGCTGAATGTCCGGATCTTGTCTGTACTTTTCTTGCAAGCGTTTCTTCACTTCCACTAGGCGTGTATTATCAATCAGCAATTCACCGACAAGATTAATGAGATGCTCCAAACGGTGCACATCTACACGTACTGTATGGGAAACAGACGCCGCTTCTCTCGGGGCTGAAGCTGCCGGCTTCGCGGGCAGCTTGCCTGAGCTGTCCGCCTCAGCAGCTGCTGGGGGACGAACTTGCTCTTCAGCTTGCGGTGAGGGCTGGCTGGTAGTGAGCGGCGACACGATAACGTCGGATAACTGTGAAATTCGGTGCATTCTTTCCTGAATCGTACGGCATTCCTCGTTCGTTGTGAGGATAAATAGGATCGGGCCTGCCAACTCCTCGTCCTGACTTGTTTCCGTGAATGCGGGTTGCGCAGACAACACCGTCCCAAGCGTTTGAAGTTCATGGAGCACCAAGGTCGCTCGCACAACCTTCATAACCGCTTCGGGTTCTATTGTAATGCGGACAGAGGTTAAATATTGTTCAACTGGTGTGTTCGGAATTTCCGTATGAGCAAGTGCCTCCAGCTGAGGGATCACAGTCGTTTCTGCTCGTGACGTTTGCTCAAGGATGCGAATCAATTGGTCGACTGACTGCTCTTCATATACACCTTGCAGAAATAATTCCCGCTGCTGCTTGATGTAATCAACACTTTGAAAGAATACATTCATCAGGCCTGTGCTGACTTGAATCCGATCGTTGCGAAGGTGATCAAATATGTTTTCCAAATTGTGCATTAACGCTTTGAGCTTATCGAACCCCATTGCAGCAGATGAGCCCTTGAGCGTATGGGCGATGCGGAAAATCGTTTGCATCGTCTCAGGATTACTGCCGTTTTCCTCAAGATCCAGCAAACTCTTATCTAGAAGAAGCAATTGCTCGCTAAGCTCATCCAGAAACACGCCCATATACATATCAATATGCAAATCACTCATGGCCTCTCACCTCCTGTACAAAAAGTTCTTGAACATCCAAAATCCCCACAAACCGATCTTCACTTTGCCCGATAGCCTGCAAGTACACCCGCCCCTGATGACCGAACTCCTCAGAGACAGGCTTGGTTTCAGCGAAGCGAATAACTCTGCTCACACCGTCGACAATGAGCCCTACCGTTTTACCCGATAGATTCACGATCATAATGCGGGTTTGTTTCGTATCCGGTTCTGGTCTGAGCTGCAGCATAGATCGCAAGCAATAGATGGGAATGATATGGCCTCTCAGGTTAATCACGCCGCGTAAACGATGGTTCGCTCCCGGCAATTCAGTGATTTCATGCATTTTTATAATTTCCTGGATATGCATAATGGAGAACGCGTAATATTCCTGCTTAATTTGACATTCTACATATAAGGGGGGAAGTGTCGATGTCGTCATGCATAACCCCTCTCTCTCACACTTTGAAGTTCGAAACGGACTGGTTCAAATCATCTGCTAAGCGAGCCAGAGATTGCGAGGAGCTGGCTGTTTCTTCTGCTGCTGCAGCTGATTGCTGGCTGACAGCCGCGATATTCTGAATATAAGTAAGCACTTCCTCGGATTGTGCGGATTGTTCTTCGCTTGCTGCTGCAATTTCGGACACTTGCTGCGCCGTATTCGCTACCATGTGGACGATATTGTCAAATTGAATGCCTGTCCGCTCGGACAGATCAGCAGCCTCAGATACCGCCTTCACACTCAAATCCGTATTGGTTTGCATGCCTTTAATGATGATGGCGATTTGCTTCGTGGCTTCGCCGCTGCGTTCCGCCAGCTTCCTTACTTCCTCCGCAACAACGGCAAACCCTCTGCCCTGTTCGCCCGCTCTAGCCGCTTCAATCGCTGCGTTAAGGGCCAACAGATTGGTTTGATCCGCGATATCATCAATCACTTCGATGATTTGCCCGATCTTCATTGCATCCTGCTCAAGCAAAGACATTTGCTTCGATACATTCCCCATGGAGGTAATCGATGCTTGCACGGCAATGCCGCCTTCTTTGGCGCCATTTCTTGTTTTTTCAGACATCTCAGCGACGATTTCCGCATTTCTAGCTACAGAATCAATCGCAACCGAAAGCTCTTTGAACAAATGATTCACCGTTTGTGTAGACTCCGCCTGGTGCATGCTGCCTGTGGCAATCTGCTCAGTCGTTGCCGAAATCTCTTCAGCCGCTGCTGCTACATTCTGGGAGGAAGAGACCGTTTGACCGATTAATGCTCGTAAATTATCCAGCATTTCGTTGAATGATGACGCCAAGGAACCCAGCTCGTCCTTTGTTTTCACGATCGCTTTGTCGCGCAAATCTCCTGCTGAAGCCTTCGTAACAACGGACAGCAGCGATTGTACCGTTCTTGAAATACTGCCGGACAGAACAAGTGCAACACTGATTCCAATAATCATCGCAATAACACCCAAAATGACAATGGTCAGCGTACCCGTTTTATTTTGCTCAACCGCTGTGTCGACTTCCTTTTTCGCACCCGCTTTATTATAATCAACCCATTTGTCGAATAGTTCAGTTGCTTGAATACGGTAAGGTCTGATTTGAACTACGATATCAAATGCTTGTTTATCCTCATTTTTGAGTGAATACTGAATAATCGTGTCCGTTTGATCGGTGTAGGCGTTAATCACTTTTACAATCTGATCATAAATACTTCTTTCTTCCGGAGAATTCACAAGTCCCGCATACTCTTTTAATTCAGCATTTAAATTCTCTTTGTTCTTGTTTATCGTATTCTGTGCGGAAATGATCGTGTCCGGCTCGGTTTCAAGAATAATTTGATGAATACCCACACGAACTTCTGAAAAGCTGCTTTTGATCTCATCAATTTTTATAATGCTGGGAAGCCAATTGCTCTGCACATGCATCGCGGAAGTCTGAATCGCATTCATTTTCAGGATAGCCACAAGACCAACTGTAAACGTCAGCGCCAATACAATAATAAAGCTAATTAACAATTTCATTTTTATGGTTGCTCTCATGATTCAAAATCCCCCTATAACGTAATTAAATAAAATGCATCTGTATGGCAGAGAAAACAAGATCGATGAGTTCTCCCCGGGCCTGATTTAAGAAACCCAAAGAGGTTTGCTGCAGATGCTCAATGGATACGCAAGCAGACAACAGGATCTTATCGGATAAATAATACATAGACAGCTCATAGGTAGATGAGATATTTTTGACCACATCACTCATATTGGTATTTTTATAAGACTCGGGAAGCTCAATCGTATAGATCATGTACAAAGTTTCATCCCGAAAATGAGTGATTTGGAAAATCTCTTTATACGTGGAATTCGCATAGGAATTCCAACGGAAACCATATTGATATAACAGATCCTCCTCCCAATGGTGCTCGAATTGTTCGATTAATTCGAGAAATTGCTGGCGATAATAATGCTTCAACTCCATGAATGACCACCTCTCAGTAACTTCATCTTACCTAAAAGTTGTTATTTAAAATCTGTTTTAAGTCTTAGCTAAACATTATTTTTCCTAATAATTAGCTAACGCAATCTAACATTTAAACCATACATTTGTTAGGTAACTGCAAGCGGATACATTAGAGACCAAACAACGTAGAGCAGCGCTTTAACGCTAAAAAAGACCAAGTTCAACCCATCAATCGGGTCAAACTTAGCCTTTTTGCATTATGTGCGGGACATGTTTATTCATTCATTTAGGATTAGGCTTGCTATGAATAGCAACTGTGATGGCGAGCGCCGCTAGATAAAAGGCTAGGGGCGTTTGCTTCCGCCTTACTTGTCCTTTTTCCACGCCATTTCACTCCTCCCATGGAAATATCTTGATATCCTTTATTAACCAATTGTAAGTACGCTGAAACAGTTTCCTTACAATTGAACCAAGAATAGATTTTCCATTTGGGAGCCGCATCCATTTCTTTCTTCTTTTTATTGCTTCTGCAGCTGCACCCACATCGACTTGTTGCGGAATTCTTCCTCTTGGCCCAGTTCTCGACCGAACCAGGAGGGTGCTTCAAAGCGCTGGGCAGCTTCCAAGTCGGGAAACTCAACTTCAACGACCATTAAGTCGACTTGCTTATATTCATCCATTTCAAAATGATATCCTTGATAAGCTACCGTGGTCCGAATCTTCTCCAAGGGGATCAGTCCCGTCCGCTCCAGCAGCTGCTTATAAATAGACTCTGAAATGAGGTATTCAATTTCTTCCCTGACGAGCCCGTTTCCTGATTTAAAGGTATGTGTAAAATGGGACGACCCTGCACTGTCAACCAGTTTGCGAACCCTGATTTCCTGATCCTCTGAGAACGCCAAATAGGTTTGATAAATGTATTGTTTGGAAACAAGGGCAATCTCTGAACGGCTCAGTTCCTCCGTAGGGAATGCAGGCAATAAAAACTTTTTTTCAATTTCGGCACCCATCGAACAACCTCTTTTCTGCTTCATCATCATTTCATCGTCATTTTATCATATTTTGCCGTCAAGTTCCTTTATGCAAGGACCTGAAACGTGCCGGAGAGATTTCATTCCAAACCCGAAACATTTTACCGAAATGAAATTCATCGGCAAATCCACAAGCGTCAGCTACGGCTTTCATAGGTTCTTCCGTTAGGAGAAGCAGTGTCTTCGCTTTCTCATTTCGAATGCGATTTAAATATTCTTTGGGTGAAATCCCCACATGCTGCATGAACAATTTGCGCAATTGCGAAGCAGAGATATGGAACGTGCGGGCCAGCTCTTCTAAGCGAAGCGGCCGATTGTAGCAAGTTTCCATCCAGAATTTCGCATCATGGAAGGCTTTCAGATAAGGATCCATGGATTCGTTCGTATCCCGCATGTAATGGATCAGCCTCGAAAGCAAATATTGAAACTCCGTCTGCCTTTCATGCGGATCGGCGTTCTGAATGGCTCCTATCTGCTTGAGTTGAGCTTGTATCCACACCGCCTGCTCTTGCACATACGATTTGATAAAGGGAAGTTGCAGAGAATCCACCGGAACAGGCTGCAGCCAAATTTGATTTTCACACGGAATATCCAAAGCATCGAACAGCAGCATTCGAATATGAAGCGGATGCTCCACAGAGGAGGTCATGGTCAAGGCAAAACCTGGCTTCAAATAGAGAAGGTGACCAGCCTTAACCTGAATAGGCCTATCATCATGCGGATGAGAGAATTCGCCTTCTCCCCCCATAATCCAATAAAACGAATGGATATCTGTCGTATTCCGTATATCTTTCCAGCCTGGGACCGGCAGCTTCTCATAGACCAAACGAAGATGATACATTCTGTGGGACAGTCCCTCCATGGCTTTCTCCCTTCAAAGCGATTTTGACAAAAACCCAAATTGTTTCTCCATATAAAAGAGCCTTCTTCCATGATACGCTTTACTAAACATACATGAAAGGGGATTTTCCTTTGATACGTACTTTTCAACAGCATCAGCTTCGCCGCACTCGGCTTCTCGATGGCCTTTGGGACTTCGCAACAGACCCCAACAATGTAGGGCTAACTGAACAATGGCATACGCAATTCCCTTCAGCGTCCCGGAAGCTTGTCGTCCCTTCCTGCTGGAATAACGAATTAGGCCTATATGAATATATCGGTGCCGCTTGGTACCGTACCTATTTCGATACGACGCAAGAGACTAACCTGCGTTTGTGCTTCGAAGGCATCCTCCATCAGGCCGATGTCTATGTAGACGGTCAGCACATTGGCGGCCATTTTGGCGGCTATACGCAATTTTCACTTGTTCTTCCTCATCTTGCGCAAGGCAAGCATGAATTAATCATCCGAGTCGACAGCACCCTTGACTGGCAAACCCTTCCGACCGATGTTGCGGATTGGTATTCCTACGGTGGAATCATCCGCTCCGTAGAGCTTCAAGAGCTGCCTGACGTTTATATCGACTCTTTGCAGATTGATTATACACTGAGCGGCGACATTGCCGAGGTACAGCTTCAAGTTCAGCTGCAATCACTCGGCCTTAGCGACCAGTCCCTTGTGGTTAACGCGGCTACGGAGGGTCAAACCTTCTCCGAAGCTACCATCCACATTGCAGCGGGGCAATCTTACGGGCTTTCGCTTCACGGAACCATCGCCAACTTCCGCAGATGGGATGTCGGGCACCCTGAATTGTACACCTTCACCATCCGCGCAGGCGAAGATGATCTTACTGATCGCACAGGCTTTCGAACCGTTGAAGTCAGCAGCGGCCAGATTCTGCTGAATGGCAGCCCCCTTTACCTGCAAGGGGTCAATCGCCATGAAGAACATCCCGAGTGGGGATTTGCTTTTCCACCGAAGCTGATGCTGAAAGACTTGGCCATTCTGCAAGATATGGGCTGCAACATCGTGCGCGGCTCCCACTATCCGCAAAGTCAGTTCTGGATCGACCTGCTGGATGAGCATGGCATGCTTCTGTGGAGTGAAATTCCCATGTGGGGCTGCTTCATGAGCACAGAAACGCTGGCGAGTCCGCTGTTCACAGAGCGCGGTGTTCATATGCTGGGCGAAATGATCAGCCGTGACTATCATCATCCATCCATCATCTTCTGGGGAGCGCATAACGAGATCGATACCCGAACGCAGGAAGCGCTGGAGCTTACGAAGACATTTGTCAGCAAAATCCGCAGTATGGATGCCAGCCGTTTGGTCACTTATGCGACCATGCATCCGCAGGAAGATATCGTTTTGTCCTACTTTGATGTGATCGGCATCAACAAATATTACGGCTGGTATGAAGGCAGCGTGGACGGGTTCCGTGACATGCTTCAGGATTATTATACAAATGCCGAGTCGCAAGGAGCTGCAGGCAAGCCTGTCATCATGAGCGAATTCGGCGCAGCCGGCATCTTCGGTGATGCTGGCTGGGAGCCGCGCTTATTCAGCGAAGATTATCAGGCCGATGTCGTGCAGCAGGCGCTGCAGATTTTCCGCGCAGACCCGCGGATTGTCGGCACTTTGATCTGGCACTTCGCCGATATTCGCGTCGACGTGCGCAGCGACCGCCCATATTTCCGCGATCGGGCGCGGAGCTTCAACAACAAAGGCTTGCTGAACGAATATCGCAAGCCGAAGCTGGCTTATCGATTAGTGAAGGAGATTTATCGGTCGGAGCGATAAGCCGTGGGGGCGGAAGAGGAACTATGATCCGCTATATGGCAGAAAACAGCCCACTTGTCCATTCAAGCGGAACTACGGTACGCTATTTGGCTGTTTTTCCGCCAAACCGTGATGAAATCGGCGAATAGCGGACTCCAGTTCCCTTTCCCATCAAATTCGCGCTTATTTACCGAAATAGCGTATCGTAGTTCCCTCCCATCCGTAAAGTAACCGGATATCTGTCTTGATCATCCTTTGCCAACGTTAAGAAAAACCGTCAGGAAACATCCTGACGGTCCTTTTGCGTGTAAACCCATACTTTTGTTCATGGGGAGGGAGGGAGGGATGTGGGGTTTCAATCGGTATAAACACGATTTCACAAGCGGCACACCACAAAGCACCTTCCACCCTCACACCTATTCCTCTTCAATTCTACTTCAAGCAGCCTTCCACTACTTTGTTCTCTAACCAGTCTGAGACCCGGTATTCTTTAGCTTGTCGCTCAGCGAAGCTGACTAACCTTTAAGCGAACCTGCTGTGATTCCCGAAATAATACGCTTATTAAAAATCGAAATCACAATAATCGATGGCATTGTAGTCATCACAATGGCGGCAAACATGGGCGCGAAATCCGTTGCATACTGCCCTTGGAAATTCAAAAGTCCAATTGGAAGGGTCATCTTTTTGGCATCGTTGATGAACGTGAGTACTACCAGCAGTTCATTCCAAATACCTGCGAAGCTGATAATCCCTACGGTCATTAACGCCGGGATCAATAATGGCATCAGAACTCGCCCAAATACCCCGTACAGCGAGCAGCCGTCAATGATTGACGCTTCCATAATTTCTTTGGGAATAGCGCTCATAAACCCGCTAAGCACAAGCACAGCTGTAGGCAGCGCAAAGGCAACATAAATCAAAATCAAACCGATTTGTGAGTTCATCAGATTTATTTTGGAGAAGAAAATAACTAATGGAATGAGCGTTGCTTGCAGAGGAACCATCAATCCGATCATGAAGTAGACCAATGTCCCCTTGGATGCCTTCCATTTCAATTTAACAATGGCAAAAGACGCCATCGATGCAAGCAGCAAAACGAGAAGCAAAGTGACAGTCGTAACAAGAACGGAGTTGTAAAAATACCTTCCGGTTCCCCCCGTGAACCATGCATTAATGTAGTTGCCCCATAACCAGTGAAGCGGAAGCTCCCACGGTCGTTCGAATATTTCCGGCGTTTTTTTCAGCGAATTGACAATAAGCCAAAACAACGGATACAAATAGACCAAAGCGCCTATTCCCAAAAATAAATAGATGAACACATTTTGCAGCTGACGAATCGGCTTTGAGCTGCTCCCCATGCGGGCACCTCCTTCCTTAATCATCCAGATCCTTGGTAGGAATGATTTGATTGATAGCAAATGTAACGATTAAACACATCAGCAGCAGGATGACAGATAAGGAATTGCCGTAGCCATATTCCATCTGCGCAAAGGAACGCTTTTGCAAATACCCCACCAATGTCTGGGAAACGTTGGCAGGACCACCGCCCGTCATCACATAGATAAGGTCAAAAAACCGCAAAGACCCGATAGAGATCAATATCGTATTAACTTTGATAATCGGTTTAAGCAGCGGAAGCGTGATATGCCACACCAATTTCCATCCAGTCGCGCCTTCCAAGCGCGCAGCTTCAAAGATTTCCTCGGAAATATTTTGAATCGCAGCAATGAACAGAATCATGGTATATCCGATGAACTGCCAGGATACAACGATTGTCACTGCCCACATCACCGTTTGGGGATCAGATAACCACAGATGCTTAAGTGAACTCAGTCCAAGCCCATCCAACAAGTGATTAATAATACCGATCTGCGGATTATATATAAATGTCCACATCATACCTACTGCGACGCTAGATAAGAAAGCGGGCATCACGAATACAAGTTTAAAGAAATCTTTTCCCCGCACATTGCCCGTCAGGAGCAAAGCCAGAAAAAATCCAAACGGCAGTTGAATGATCAAGCTAGTGGCCAGCAGAAACAAGATGTTGCGTATCGTCACGAAAAATACATCATCATCTGAGAACATCCGGGTATAGTTATCAAGCCCTATGAACTTCATTGGATTCAAAACATCCCAATTGTAAAAGCTTAAATAAATCGACGCGAGAATGGGAATAAACACAATAGCCGAATATAAAAACAGCGCTGGGGAAATGAAAAATGCAATGGTCGAGCCTCTTCTCAGCATTTTATCCATATGCAACCACTCCATTATTGGTTTGATAAAAAAAGGGAGAAGCCAAGCTTCCCCCTCACAATCAGCTTTCGATGGGCCCTAACGATTTTTCTCCGTATAAGCCTGCAAGCTCTTGAATGCTTCTTCCGGAGCTTTGCCCGCTAGAATAGCTTGAATCGTGTTGTTGTATTCGTCGCCGATCTTCGCGCCAAGTCCCACATCATAGAAGATGAACATCCCCTTCATGGTCGACATTTGATCCTTCAAATCCTTGCTTAAGGCTGGCACTTTGGCCGGATCTAGCGTCACTTTGATAGCTGGGATGTCACCTTGCTCTTCCCCAACGCGCTTTTGTATTTTCTCTTCCGACCAGGCTTTCAAATATTTCACGGCCGCATCTTTATCTTTGGCTGTTGAGCTGATGACCAAGTTAAAGGCCGGCTGACCCAGCCAAGTGTCGATATCCCCTTTCCCATTCGGGAAGGTTGGGAATTTGGCAATACCCACGGAATCCTTGACTTTAGAATCCATATTCACCAGCGTATTGATCGCCCAGCTGCCCGTCACCATCATAGCGGCTTGACCATTTTGGAACATCGTCGTCATCGCACTGTTGTCAATGCTGAGGAATCCTTCAGGGAACGCCTTCATCTTGGTTAACTCTTGCAGAACACGGCCGGTTTCGATATAGGAAGGGTCGAGCCATGTTCCTTTGCCATCCATCAACGCATTAAACGGGGCATCGCCGCCAATTCGATTCGCTACGAATTCACTGAATAAAGCACTTACCCAAGCATCCTTGGCGCCCATGGCAATCGGGGTCACTTTATTTTTGACTAACACATCAATTACATTCTTCAGCTCGTCGTACGTCTTAGGCACTTCAAGATTATACTGTTTGAAAATGTCCTTATTGTAATACATCGTCGCTGCTGCAAAATTAACAGGAACGCCGTAGACTTTGTCATTAAAGGTTAGCAAGTTGAACGCTCCAGATATAAAGCTGTCCTTCCATGCCTTATCCTTATCGAGAAATTCGTTGAGCGGCAAGATTTTGCCTGAATCCGCATACGTTTTCATTTTGCCGGCTGCATGAAGAGTGAACACGTCCGGTGCTTCATTTCCGGCGATCTGGGCATTCAATTTCGGATAAAAGGGTGTGCTCGGCAGATGAGATACTTCAAAGGTAGCGTTTACATCTGTTCGGGCATTGAATTCGGCTAATAGATCCTTTTGAATATTGATCCCCTTATTTTCCGGCTCCAGCCAGTCGAACTCCTTCATCTTTACTTTATCTTTGGGCTTTGCCGATGCTTCGCCTGCTTGGGGAGCATTGCTGACTTTGGCGGCTGTGTCCCCTGTTTTTTCAGTTCCGCAAGCAGAGAGAACAGCCGTTAATGCCAATACCGTTGCGAGGATAACCGAAACCTTTTTAACCTTCTTCATGTAAACCCTCCTCTGTTATGTTGTACGATCTAAGCTTAGTTGATCTGGGTTTAAACGGGTATGCGGCGCTCCTTACTTGTTGGTTGAATCTGCTGACCTCTTTCATCTATTCTTGGCAAAATGACTGTTATCAAGGTTCCCTCACCTACGACACTTTCCACCTGCAAGCCGTATTCCTTTCCGTAATACAACTGCACCCGCTGATGCACATTGATTAAACCGATGCCCATGCCGGAATCTTCCATAGTCACATTTAGATTCTCCCGAATCTGCGCAAGCCGCTCGGCTTCAATCCCATTGCCGTTATCTCGAATCGTAATAACAAAAGTCTGCTCATCAAAAAAACCGCGAATATCGATTACGCCTTGTTCAATTTTCATTTCCATGCCATGAACAATCGCATTTTCTACTAATGGCTGCAGAATAAATCGCGGGACCAGCAAGGGCAGAGCCATCTCATCCATCTCCACCGTAATCGTAAATTTATCGCCATACCGATATTGCTGGATATAAACGTACTTATTGACGTTGTCGAGTTCTTTGTCGAGCGAAATATATTCCTTGCCCTTGATCCCTTCCCGCATGAGATCCCCCAGCGCCTTGGACAGCTTGCCAACCTCAGGAACGTTCTTCATCCTCGCAAGCCAATTGATCGTTTCCAGTGTATTAAAGAGGAAATGCGGGTTAATCTGGAACATCAAATATTTTAATTGCG
This sequence comes from Paenibacillus ferrarius, assembly GCF_002027705.1. Lineage (GTDB taxonomy): Bacteria > Bacillota > Bacilli > Paenibacillales > NBRC-103111 > Paenibacillus_E > Paenibacillus_E ferrarius. The sequence goes on from NZ_MBTG01000004.1 coordinate 43,068, forward strand.
ACTGCTGCTTCAGCAGCTCCTCTTGGTAAACGGTATTGATCAAATGATGAATCCGATCAATCATCCGGTTGAAATTCCGGCTCATCATTCCAATCTCATTGCGCGAATTATAATTAAATTGAATGTCAAAACGATCCTTCTCGACATCCTTCATCATCGCAGAAAGCTGCCGAATCGGCTTAGAAATACTGTTGGAAACCACGTAAGCAAGCAAAATGGCGAATACGATGCAGATGATGAGGATGATGAACATCCAATTTTTCAAAACAATTGACGTTTGGGAGTATTTCGCATCAGGAATAACGCTGACGATTTTCCAATCCGTGTTGCCAACCGCATGATAAGTAATCACGTAATTGATCCCGTCCATCATCTCGGTCGTATGATCCTGCTCAGGTCCCTGCAAGACGCGGCTCATATACGGATACGCAGGGATCGTATTAATCAATGATTTATTGGCGTGGGAAATAATCCTTCCATCTTGATTAACAATATACATTTCCCCTTCGCTGTTTAATTTCGTCTGAGCAAAAACTGAATAAAGCGCATCTTCCTTCAGATGCAGCTCAAAATAGCCGATTTTCAGCAAATTCCCCACGTCAAACAGCGAACTTCCGGCTGTAATTGTAAGCTGTTCGGGATCCGTCGTCATCCACACTAAATTCCCTTCATTCTCGTCCAGCGCATGTACGTTGAAAGCATCTCCGTTACTGGAGCTGACCGCGTTCCCGGATGGGAACACATTCTTATTTAGCCCATACAAACTAATATCCTGAACGTCTTCGCTATCGATGATCGCGCCATCCAAAATCTGCTTGATTTTATTGATTTCATCCAAGTATTCCAATTGATTGTGGAAGCCCAAATTGGCTTTCTTAAGGGCATCCCGCACTTCCTTGTTGGTAAAAAGAGAATAGTAAAGCCGTTTGACTTCCTTCATCTTGAATTCAATATTTTTGCTTACTTCTGTCAGCAGATCCGTTGTGTAAGCGTTTGTTTTCTCTTGTATAAGTGATCGGGATTTCTGATACGTCAATGTCCCGATCATCGTCAAAGGGATGAGGTTCAGGATGAGAAAAGACACCAACAGCTTTTTTTGAATCTTCATGTCCAGAATCCATTGCCGCAATCTTTGTATAGGCCGCTTACTTATCATTTAGCGCATCACCTCGTTCATCAGAACGAACAAATAGCATCTTGCGAAAATCGTTCGGCGTTTGTCCGAAATATTTTTTGAACAATTGTCCAAAATATCTGGCATCTCGAATGCCTACCTGACTGGCAATTTCAAAAACCTTTCTTTGCGGATCTGCCAGCATATCCATCGCTTTCTGCAGGCGAATCCGGGTTAACGTATCCGAGAAATTCTCGCCGGTTTCTTTCTTGAATAAACGGCTCAAATAGTCAGGATGATAGTGAAGCTTGTCAGCTACCTTGGCAATCGTCATTTCGTGCTGATAATTCAACTCGATTTCATCCATGATAAGCGCAATCACTTCATTGTGTTTGGAAACTTCATGGTCTGGCACCAACATCCCCTGCAGCGTAAACGAATATTCCTTCAGTTGGTGACGAAGTCCAAGCTCTATCGCTTCACGCTGGCGATCCTCTTCAATAGCTTGCTTCGCTTTGCGGCAGGCAGCCATAATTTCATCGGGATCCGTTGGCTTCAAAACAAACCCAACTGCGCCTAATTTGATCGCAGCCATCGCATAATCCAGCTGATGATAGGCAGTAATAAACACCCACTTGATCGCTGGCTGCTCGGCCTGCATCAACGCCATGAGCGCTAATCCGTCTAGGCCTGGCATTTTGATATCCGTCAGAACGAGATCTGGCTTTACGTTTCTAATCAGCGCAAGAGCTTCTAGACCATTGGCGCCCAGCCCAGCCAGCTCGAAGCCTTCTTCCTCCCAATCTAGGGACTGCAAGCCCATGCGGGTGATATGTTCATCATCGGCAATAATCATCCTAATCACATAAGTTCCTCCCACTTGAAGCAAGTGAGTTAATTATCTTTGTTTTCGGCAGATAGTTCAATCACTAAATTAACAATTTCGCCTCGATTGCACAAAAAAAGGGACCTAGCCAACGGGGCCAGGTCCAAAGTTTATATTAAAAAAGGGGGTCTTACTTCGTATCATACGCCACTTATGTTATCGGAGTGTAACGGTAATATTGTATTTGTGTTACAAATTACAGGATGTGCGTAACCAATTCCCCGCTTCTCCTTACACCAATAAAAAAAGGGGATCTAGCCACCGGGGCCAGATCCAAAGTTTATATTAAAAAAGGGGGGTCATGCTTATTATATTACCCTACCAATGTTAGAGGCGTGTAACTGGAATGTTCCAATTGTGTTACAAATAATTATGAAACATAAGCTGCAATACATGAAACCAAGTTGCGCATACTAATGCTAATTGTTGAAATATGGATATGACAAAGGAGCAAAACCTGTGAGTATGGAAGACGCCATTGTGCAACAAATCAAACAGCAAGCGGTACGCTTGAACACCCCGGAAGATATGGATGTACTTATTGACGCAATTGGTGATAAGCGGTATGTTCTGCTTGGCGAAGCTACGCACGGCACATCCGAATTTTATAAGCTGCGCATGGAGCTGAGCCGTGCCTTAATTGAAAAAAAAGGATTCTCATTTATTGCGGTTGAGGGCGATTGGCCTTCCTGTTATGAGATTAATCGCTATGTGAAGCAAGATAAGGCTGCAAAGCCAAGTGCTCACGCTAATCTTGCAGCCTTTCATCGCTGGCCATCCTGGATGTGGGCAAATGAGGAAGCTGCCGAGCTGATTACCTGGCTAAGGCAGCACAACACAGATAAACCTGTCGATCAGCGGGTCGGATTCTATGGACTTGATGTCTATAGTTTATGGGAGTCCTTAGAAGAAATTGAACGCTATTTGCTGGAAACAGGTACGCCAGAGCAGCTAGCTTCGGCACGCAAAGCTTTTGAGTGTTTCGACGCTTATGAAAAAGAGGGGCAAAATTACGGTGCTTCCGCGGCTTTCTATGGCGAAAGCTGCAAGGATGAGGTTGTGAAGCTGCTTGCTTCGCTTCACGCTAAGCGCGTGCGGGATCACACCGACGGCGAAGCGGCTCTCAGCGCGGAATTAAACGCGCTGGTTGCCGTGAACGCCGAGGATTACTACCGCACGATGGTCCGTCATGACGCGGATTCGTGGAACATCCGCGATCGCCACATGGTCGAGGCGCTGCGCCGCCTCGCTGCGTTCCACGGCCCAGACGCCAAAGTGATCGTCTGGGCGCACAACACGCACATTGGCGATGCGCGTGCAACGGACATGCTGGCCGACGGCATGGTCAACGTCGGCCAGCTCGTGCGCGAAGCGCACGGCGAAGCCGATGTGTTCGCCATCGGCTTCGGCACTTACACCGGCACCGTGATCGCCGGTTCAGCTTGGGGCGCGCCGATGGCGACGATGCAGGTACCCCCAGCTCAGCCGGGCAGCTGGGAGGAGCTTATGCATCGCGCCGGCGCGCATGATCAGATCCTCCTGCTCAGCAAGGAGGATCCTGTCCTTGGGCACGAGGCGCTGGGGCATCGTGCCATTGGTGTCGTGTACCACCCGTCTTATGAGCGGGGGAACTATGTCCCCTCGCTCATGGCGCGGCGGTACGACGCCTTCGTGCATGTGGACGAAAGCCATGCGCTTCGTCCGCTTGCGATCAACAATGTGTTGGTTTGATCTCAGACCCTACAGCCTAGTAGCTCTATCGGCCGAAAGGCCGCTAGGGCGACTAGGCCCACTAACTCCTGAAATTATGCATCCTCTTTGCTCATAACATCGCCCTATCCGCTCGCCCCCCTCCTCTAATCCTGCAATTGCACACCCTTTTTGCTCACGACATCGCCCTATCCACTAGCCCCCTCCAATTCCTGCGATTGTGCATCCTTTTTGCTCACCACACAGCCCTATCAACTAGCCCCCCTCCAATTCCTGCAATTATGCATCCTTTGTGCTCATAACATCGCCCTTTCGGCTAGCCCCCTCCAATTCCTGCAATTGTGCATCCTTCTTGCTCATAACATCGCCCTATCCACTAGCCCCCTCCAATTCCTGCAATTGTGCATCCTTTTTGCTCACCACACAGCCCAAACCAGTAAATTCCTGCGATTGTGCATCCTTTTGAGGATTAATCTGCATTCCATGGTGAAATAGCTGAGAAAGCCTGCACAATCGCAGGCTTTCCCCCTTTTCCGCATCATTTCGCTGAAAAAAACTGCACTTTTGCAGGTATTCCAAAGTCGGTGGAGTCATCCACCTTATTTGAGTCAGCCTATGGAGAGCTGTTGATCGTGTTTGGAGCCTGAACATTCTAATCTCCCCAATTTGTATGGTAAAATAAAACAAAACAAGCAATGAAAATAATATCCATCTAGGAGTTTTAGATATGATTCGTTCAGTTGCCATTACCAAGGATTACAGAGTCCTTCACGATGTTCCCCTAAATCAGCTTGCCGACCCCAACATTCAGTGGTATTGGGTCGATTTTCATAATCCCAACGAGGAAGAAGCTAAGCATCTAAAGGATCCTTTTGGCTTCCACCCATTGGCCATTGAGGATTGCTTTTATTTATTGCAGCGGCCCAAAATGGACCATTATGAGGACGTCCATTTCTTCGTCATGCATGCCATTAATGCGAAGACATTAGCCGCGGAAGAGGTGGACATGTTTCTGGGGAGCAACTATATTGTTACCTTTCATCTGCATGAATCCAGGGAAATTGAGGATGCGTGGAGCCGGGTATCCGAACAGGAAGCTCTGCGCAAGGAAGGCCACATCTATGCGGCCTATCTCGTGCTGGACAATCTTGTCGATCAGTATTTCCCCAGCGTCTACCAGATCGAGGATCAACTCGACGATATTGAGAACAATTTGAATTCGGAAGCCACGGAAGTGCTGATGAGCCATATTTTCGAAATCAGAGCACAATTGCTGAAGCTGCGCCGTACGATCGTGCCGATGCGCGATTTGCTGTATAGGGTCATTAATACGGAGCGAATTGATCACTTGCGGGGACATCTCGTCTTTTTCACCGACATCCACGACCATCTGCTCAAGCTTTCGGAAATGATCGAATCCAATCGCGATATGACCGCAGATATGCGGGACAGCTACATATCATTGAATTCCAACCGCATGAACAATATTATGAAAACGTTAACCGTCATCACGACGATTTTCATGCCGCTTACCTTCATTGCCGGTATTTATGGCATGAATTTCGCTCATATGCCTGAGCTGGAATGGAAGTGGGGATATTTCCTTATCCTTCTGATCATGTTTGGCATTGGCTTCGGAATGTTTCTCTGGTTTCGAAAAAAAGGATGGTTCAAATAAAAAACATTATGCTTTCCTTACAGATTTCACGATATAGAAAGCAATGATACCAAAGAGCGCCAGCAGGAACACAGGCAACAAGCCCAAGCTGGGATCTTGACCCGAAGCGGAATGTACTATCATCCATTCAATGTAGCCAAATAGCAGCAAGATAAGCACTTTCAACCAGCTGATCATCTTAATGGCGATGACATACTGTTCCTGCGCATTGGCCGGCGTAATTTCTTTCAAATAATTAAACTGATGAGGAATTCGGCGCAGCCATGTAAGTCCAGCATAAATAACAAGGCTGAGAATGGGCAGAAAGATCAAGCTTCCTTTGCCACCCCAACCATTTGGCTTGCCCGTCAAATCAAAATGCGTAGGAAACCGTTCCGGCAAGTTAGACCATGCCCAAACCACATAAGCAAACGTTAAAATGATGAGACAGACAGATATCACGTTGTGGATAATTTCTAATTTTGACTTGGGGATTTGAAGTATCGGCCTATTCGTGTGAAGCATTGAAATCACCCTCCTCTTTGGACTACCTTCTTGGCTTGATGCATAATAGCGGCCAACATAGTGTGCTGCAATAGACACTAGTTTGCCGATCTTACTTTTGCAGCTTACCTGCATGAACCGCATGTTTCTTTGTCGTCCTAGTTTGCCTTCATCTTATTATAGTCTTCGACTATTGCACTTCTCAACTCACCCAGTCCGCGCTCAAAGTACCGCATACCTTCAGAGGACCCTCGATCTGACCCCTGCGAACCGGAATCGCATAATCAGCAGTAAAACACGAGCAAGATTTCGATGAAACGGAACTACGATCCGCTATTTGTGACAAAAGTGGGGAAAATGAAGGTGTAGCGGAACTACGTTCCCTTATTTCCTCCAAAAACACGATAATACCTTGAAAGTCTAACATCAAAACCACCCAAATAGAGGAACACAGTTCCTCTTCAGCAGAAATTCCGCCGATTCCAGCAAAATAGAGGAACGTAGTTCCGTTTGAATGGACTTGGCATCATCCAGCAGGGCTAATATGACTTCCTTCGGAATATCTTCACCGGTGAATTGATTAACGCTCCAGCATTCACTTATCGATATAGAGGCTGACAGGCCGCTGCACAACGGTCAAAATAAGTAAAAAACCTAGCCCCTTGGGCATAGGTTCGCAATTTTTCACTCGAGCAAATATTTCCACGCTACACTCTTTGCAACCGAATGAGAGCACTGTCATAATCACCTGTTAACTTAGGATTCAAGCCCACATGCATCAAGTTTTTACCTTTGAATCGAACCGGCTCCTGCTCCAAGCCATGCACCAAATAATCGGCATTCGGCTCCAAGCCCTGTAGGCTTATACTCGGCAGCGAATTGCCAAACTGCTGCGCATGCAGAAATAGAAACACAACCGCTTCGCCCCCGTCCTTGCTTACATATTGAACGGCAGCCACATCCGAATCTCTCAGCGATCGCAAGCGATACTGATGACCCGCCATTATGATGTGTCTAATTTCTTTATACTGGGCAATATAAGCGGCAGCTTCTTGCATTTCCTCCTCCGACCACAGTTTCAAGTCGGCCCCAATCCCGAGTCCTCCCATCATGGCGCTGTGGAAGCGAAAGGCCAGCGAAAGGCTCCTTCCGTTCAAGCTGTGCGGCGACTCAGTAACCCAGCACATCATCACTTGCGGACTATACACGTAAGCAAAGCCCTCCTGAATACGCAGGCGATCAAAAGCATCCGTGTTGTCGCTTGGCCATACCTGATCGGCATATCGAAGAATGCCCAAGTCGATTCTGGAGCCCCCGCCCGCGCAGGATTCGAATTCGACATGGGGGAATTTTGTCCTCAGCTCAGCCCAAATTTCGTACAAGCTCTGCACATGCTTCACCCATACGGCATGATAAGGATTCTGGATATCATCGGCTGTCCCTGCTTCTGTCAAGGTGCGATTCATATCCCATTTGATAAAAGTGATGCTGTAGCTGCTCAATAACTCCGTCATGAAATCGAGAATATACTGCTTCACTTCCGTCTTGCCCAAATTAAGCAGCAATTGATTCCTTTGCAGGGTGCCCTCTCTGGTCGGGAATTGATACACCCAATCCGGATGCTTCCTGTACAGATCGCTATCAGGATTGACAGATTCAGGCTCAACCCAGATGCCGAAGTCCATGCCAAGGCTGGTGACTTCATCAATCAGCTCCTGAAGCCCATTCGGAAACTTCTCGGCATTCACATGCCAGTCCCCCAGACCTGCCTGATCGCTGTTTCTGCTGCCGAACCAGCCGTCATCCACAACGAAAAGCTCTACGCCAAGCTTCGCAGCCGATCGCGCCAGCTCCATTTGCCCTTGGGCTTCCACTTGGAAGTACGTCGCTTCCCACGAATTATACAGTACCCTGCGATGAGCCTGCGAAGGAAAAACGAAAGCTCGCTGATAACTGTGAAGCTGCCTGCTCATGTCACCGAAGCCCCGCGAAGTATAGCCGCCGATGAAAGACGGGGACGTTATGCACTCCCCACCTTGCAGCAGAATCGGACAGTCAAAATCGTTCATGCCGCCAACAACCCGCACATGATTAAAGTTGGTTTTCTCCGCAACGATTTTCCAGTTGCCGCTCCAGCCCAGAACGCCAAACCACACCTTGCCGGAAACTTCGTCTGCCTTCCCATTATCCACAGCAAACCATGGATTCGCATGGGGCCCCGTGAAGCCTCTTCTGGATTCCAAGGTTTTCTTGCCCTCCGACAGCAGGGTGTCTCTGAGCTGAAACTCTCCGGACCATCTTCCCGACACATGAGTCAGACGATAGCTTGGAAGAGTGGGCAAAGACCAGGCTGCGGACATCATTTGCTCGATGACGACTTCCGTGTCGCTCTGATTGACAACCTCGGCAGTCCGTTCAATCAAATCATGCTCGTGAATGACTTTGTAAGTTAAATTGACGATTAGATCGTAATGAACGTCTTTGAGAATTACTCGGAGTGTATCCTGCTCAATCGCAAACCCCGTGTAGGCCAATTTCAAATCTCTGACGCCATCTTGGAACCTAACCTTCAAGCACGGCTCTACATAGCTGCTTCCGCCATGACCGCCGTATTCTTCCTTTTCCCTATCCACTTCTGCGTCAAAGGAACTGTGATGACGGCTTTGCAGAAGATGCGCGCATTCGCGCGCATCAATGGCATCTCCCCAATAAATCTGCTGCAGGACCCCTTTGTCATTCAAGCCAAACACGTAGGAGGTCGTGCGCATTTGAATTTCGAATAATCGCAAGTCTTCATGATAAACTATCGACATGAACCAACACCCTCATCTGTTTATTTCATTTACTTATAGACGGTAAATTGCAAATCGCGATTTCCGCTGTTTTCCGTTGTCCATGTAACTCCGCCATCGATAGAAAGCCTCTCCATCCCATTCGCATAGGGGTTGCTATCGCTATAAGCCATACCAAAATAGTTGTTCGCGGCGGATTCAACCGTCGAAGGCGACCGCAAAATGATGCCGTAATTGCCATTCGCCGTCAATCCGGTCAGCCTCGTATAAATCGGAATTAAGCTGACTGTTGTAGGGAAATTAACCGGCAAAATGGTCGTTGTAAACAGTCGGCTCGTCGGATTCAAGCTTGCATCCAGAGCTACGATGTCGATCGTGAGCGGACCTTTGGGCGATCCGTTCTTATAGCTGTAAATATCAATTCTTGGCACATTCGTTGTGCTTGGCTTGAATACTTGCATACGCTGAATTTGGCCCCGCAGGTCGTGGTAAGGGCTGAAAGATGCGCCGCTATCATCTTGATCCACAACAGCGCCTGAGTTTCCGCTGACTTGAAACGCCTCGAATTCAAATATCGACGGCTCTGCCGATGCGTACTGGATATTCATCCGCAGCTTGGTCGTCGTTACAGCCGCAAAATTAATTTCCTTCTCAAAGCCAAGCTTGTTCCCATTCACAAGGTTGACATAGCTGCTTCCATTCCACGCCTGCAGTTGGTACTGGGTTGCCCGCTGGCCATATTCCTTAAGCGTTACACGGTTCACCGTTGTGCTTGCTCCGAAATTAATTTCCAGCCATTGGTTGCTCACTTGACCGGAAGCGCTGTTCCAGCGGGTCGCCATGCTGCCGTCATTCGCTTTGGAGGCTTCATACCCCACTGACCACAGGGAGGAAGCCGTCGCTGTTTTGCCTAACGATATATTCACAGGCGCTGAGGGCAGTGACGGGTTCGCTGCGGAGATGGCAATCATCGTTGCATCCGCATCAGCGAAGCTTTGCGTGTAGCTGCCTGTAAACGTCCCCAAGCTAATCCCTTTATACAAGTCGCTGACATAATAAGGCGTAGTGGCGCTCAAGCCGAGATCGGCAAAAGTCACTGTCATCGAAGCTCCTGTGTTTGCCCAATTGGAAAGACCTACGATCCGATCCCCATTCGTATCCGTTAGATAAAGCTGGGAAGGTGAATGTTCGCCGCCAGCATAGAAATTGGTCATGCTGACCGGCTTCGCCGCTTTCCCTAATTGGGAAATTTGCAGCAATTTGCTATTTCGAAAAATGTCCATCTTATCATCCGGCACGACAGACAGCTGCTCGCTGACTAGCCAGTGGCCGCCTGCTAATGCCACGGCATTCGTTAACAGCCGGGCTTGATTTTTATCATAACGATTGCTGCCATTGCCAGATAGATTATCGACCATTTCCATATCGCCATCGTTATACTGCCAAATCGTCCCGTTGGAGAACCAAGAGGCAGCGGCATTGAAAGCTTGCCGTTCATACCCTGTATACGTCGTACCGCCGCCAGTCACGCCAAGCTCTGTATCGCAGCCCAATCGGCGGCCATGAGCGAATGCCGCTGGCAGAAGCGGTGAAATCGATTCGTCGATAAAAATCGGACGACCGGCGGCCAACACTTTATCCTTCAAGATTCCCATCCCTAAGCGATAGGCTTGCATGCCATTTTTGGTGCTGTCATAATGATTGCCTTCGTACAAACCGAAATCAAGGAAATCGGCCTTGATATAATCGAATCCCCAATCGATATAGCGCTGAATCGAATCCCGCAAATATTGCTGTGTGCCTGGATGCGTGGTATCCAGCGCATAAGTACCGATATAGGTCGTCTTAAGCGCGCCTGACGTATCCCTGAGAACAGCCTGCCTGAACGTATAGCTGGTATTCGGAATCGTTGTGTCCAAGAAATTGGACTCTACGCTGAATGGATTGATGTAAGTGCCCGCCTTCAATCCTTTGCTGTGCACATAATTGGTGAACGATTTCATCGGATTCTCTCCAGCGACCTTCACGGGCCATTTGGCAGCATTCGGCGTCCAATCGCCATCACCGTTTTCCCAGCCTGCATCCAGATTGACATATTGATAGCCTTTGCTTTGCATATTATTCGCTACATAATCAACCAACGGATACATATTTTCTGCGGTCAAATCATCAAATCGCAAGGCATACCAGCTGTTATAGCCGATCGGAACTCCGCCGCTCCATGTTAGATGAGGTTCGCCTACATTGTACTTGGCTCCAAATTCCTCAAGCCCTGTACGGTAATCTGTATAATAGCCAAGAAAAAACTTATCGCTGGATACGCTCGTTCCGCTTTGCTTGCCGCCATTGTTATAGACCGAGAAGCCCGTTAAATTCCCGTTCGCTGTCGAAGCAGGGGCGAGATACTGCGCGCTGACCCAATTCTTCACTGTTGCCGCGCCGGCAACGAAACCATTTTTGGTCGTATCATCGAACACCGACGTTACCCAATAGCTTGTTCCAGTAAAGCTGCCAAAAGCATTCACAGGCGCAACGCCAAAATCGTTATTGTTCGTGAACGGCGTCGTGAATACTTTCTTATTCGATCCCGCTGCAATCGCAAGATTCTGAGAAGCGATCGGCTCCAAGAAATCGAGCGTCTGGCTCGTTCCCTTTTGCACCTGCATATCTGTTAGAAAGTAAGGGATATCGGCATACAGATAGATGTTTAAAACAATCGTCGAGCCTGAGTTCAAATTGCTCGTAAGCGTCAGCTTATAGCCTCCGGTGCCATATCCATCGCTGCCAATCGATGTCCAGCTTGCTGTGCGTGCAGCCGCATCGTAGGAATTGATTCTCGTTGCGTTTCCCGACACCGCATAATCGGAATAAAAATTCGCAAGAATCGTTATCCCTGCCGAACTGAGATTACCCCGCCCTGTACTCAAATCATACGTAATCGTCAAAGCTCCGTTCGTTGCGGTCACGACTTGACCTGTCTGGGTAATGGATACACTGGCTGCATAGCTTGCAGGCACCAAACCACCTAATAACATGAACACAATCAACATCAGGCCGACATATTTCTTCATCCAAATCCTCCTCCAAGTTTTCTTCAGAAAGCTTGTTTCGCAGGCTTGACTTACCCTTTGATCGCTCCTGCGGTAATTCCTTTGACAATAAACTTTTGCATAAAGAGGAAAAAGACAACGATGGGGATCATGCCCATTACGGCATACGCAAACGCAAGATTCAAATCGCTGCTGTATTGCCCGAAGAAATAATACTGCTGCAAGGGAATGGTGCGGAACTTATCCTTTTGCAAGAAAAGCAGAGGAAGCAGAAAGTCGTTCCAGATATATAGAACATTCAAAACGATCACCGTCGAGGTCACTGGTTTCAACAGCGGGAAAATAATCCGAAAGAAGGTGCCAGGCACCGAGCAGCCGTCAATCTTTGCCGCCTCTTCAAACTCTCGGGAGATTGCCTTAATGAATCCGTTATAGAAAAATACGCCCGTTTGTACGCCCGCTCCGCCATAAATCAAGATAATACCCCAATGGGTATTAATCATATGGAACAGCTTGCCCAGCTTATACAGCGGCAGCGCCGTAATCTGAAAAGGAACCATGATCCCCGCCAAAAATAGCAGAAAAATCAGCTGGTACGCCCACCCTTTGCGTCTTGCAATCGAGTATCCGGCCAGCGCTGACACCGCAACAATCAACAGCACGGAGCCAATCGTAATGATCAGGCTATTCATGATCGCTCTCGGATAATGCGAGGTATTCCAAGCATGAACATAGTTATCCACATGTAATGCTGAGGGAATCCCATAAAACGAGAGGAACGTTTCCTGGCTCGTCTTCAGCGACATGAGAATAGCGACGTAGAACGGGAAGAGAAAGAGCAGTGACAGCAGCAGAATAAAGATAAATACGATCGCATGCGTCTGTTTCACTAAATTTCCACTTCCTTTTTCCTGAAAATCTGCAATTGAATCAAGGTGACCACCACTAAAATGAGGAAAAATATCATCGATAAAGCCGTCGCATACCCGCCCTTAAGCGAGGTGAATGAGGCACGGTAAATAAAGGTGGATAAGACATCTGTCGAAAATGCAGGGCCGCCATTGGTCGTCACATAGACCAGATCAAATACCTTCAAGGCGCCTGTCAGCACCAGCACCATATTGATGGTGACGGAAGGAGCGATCAGCGGCAGCGTCACATGACGGAATGTATGCAGCACACCGGCGCCGTCCATTTTGGCGCTTTCCACCAATTCAGCCGGGATATTCTGCAAGCCGGCGATGAAGATGATCATCGGAGTCCCGATGCCCTGCCACACCGCAATAACAATAATTCCCCACAAAGCATAGCTGGGGTTGCCCAGTGGACTTGTGACATTGTCATTACCGAACAAATGAAATAAATTAGGCAAGCCTTTGCTGTAGTTATAGCTCCAAATAAAACCGGAAAGCACAATGGATATCACGCTAGGCAAAAAGAAAATAGTTCGAAAGATGTTTCTGAATTTCAGAAACTGATCCAGAACAAGAGCAAGCAGCAGAGCTATAACATTGACCAGAAGAGTCAAAATAATGGCATATTTAAAGGTGTTGATCAGCGCTCTCCAGAAGTCGCTATCCGTGACGGCATGCACATAGTTATCCCAGCCGATATAGCGGAACTTATCCGACAAGCCGTCCCAGTTCGTGAACGAATATTTAAACCCCATAGCTAGCGGAACGACCACAGCGAATAGGAAGAGGAGCAGTCCGGGAAGCACAAACAAGATGTACCAGGATTCAAGCTGCCACGTGCGTTTCAAAGATTTCATACATTCCGTCCTTTCTTGACATGGAAAATAGCAGAAAAACCGCAGCATAAGGAGAGTCTGCACGACGAATCAACCTAATGAACGTCGAACAGACCCTTATTCCATTACTTTCCATATTCCATCAACTTACTTATGATTCTTCTCAACCCATGCATCCATATCTTTGACAATCTCGTCAGGCGTCATTTTATTAAAAATAAACTTCTGCAAGTTTTGTGAAAATTGCGTGGACCAATCAATACTTGTATTGGCCACATAAATTTGCGAATTGTAGATTTTGCCAGCGTCAATATAAGGTTTAAGATCGTTGATCGCAGGAGCAATGTTCGTGTTTGTGCCTTTGACATAGCTGAGCAGCTTCGTATTGGTTACCCACGCGTCTCCCCCTTCTTTGCTTCCCATATAAGCTAGGAATTTCAGAGCGGCTTCTTTGTGCGTGGATTTGCTGCCAATAGCCAAGGACGCATCCGGGTTAAACTCCAATTTGTTCTTGGCTTCATCATTGCTGAACGGATAAGGGAAGTAGCCCAGATTATTGTTGTACAGATCCGGGTTTTTCTTCTCCAGATCCGCCAGCGGCCAAGTGCCCATATACATCATAGCGGCATCGCCCTTGGCGAACAGATCAACGGCCCCGTTGTAATCCACACCCAATTGATCTTTATTGCCGTAATCGTACAATTGCTTCACGTGCTCGATCGTCGTTTTCACAGCCGGGTTATCGGCAAATTTGGCGGTACCTTTTTCAATTTTGCTGAAGAAATCCGGTTGATTGGCAACAAGTCCCGTGTTGCTAGGGAAATCGCGCTCTTCCCACATCTTCAGCGTCCAGGCATCTTTCCAGCCAAGCGCAAAAGGCGTTTTGCCCGAATCCTTAATTTTCTTCGCTGCCGCCATCAACGCATCATACGTTTTCGGAATTTCCAAATTCAAATCTTTGAAAATCTTCTTATTGTAGAAAACCGCAATCGGACTGGAGTTAACCGGCATCAGATAGTTCTTCCCATCCGTCGCTTGCTCCTTAATCACATTCGGCTCAAAATTTTTCATGAAAGGCTGATCGGAAATGTCCATTAAATAGCCGCCGTCCGCGAACAATTTCGTTTGGCTTCCCGCATTCAGCGTGAAAATATCAATCACATCGCCGCTCGCCATTTTGGTTTTGAGCAGGGTGTAGTAATCGTCATACTTAACGGGCTGAACCTCTACCTTAATCGTCGGATTCTGCTTCTCGAATTGATCGACAATTTTCTGAATGCCATCCGTAACATCACTCTTGAAATGCATAAAAGTAATCGTGACCGGCTCCGCCGCTTTCGCAGGCGCTTTGGTGCTTGCAGCCCCCGCACTTGGCGCAGGATCAGAAGTTGTAGTGCCGCTGCTGCCGCAAGCCTCTAATATAGTCGTCAGCAGAAGCAGAGTTAACGTCAGGCTTAACCTTTTGTTCATGCAATTTCCCCTTTTCATCCGATAGATGCAGAAGAGCTTATTGTTCTCCTGTGTCTACATTGTAGCTCTCTGCGCCTTGCGCGGTAATCCAATATCTTGTCATGTCGATGTTCACTTTTTTGTACATCATCAGCTCGTTCCGCACGATTCCCGATACTCAGACGGCGTCTGGCCCGTGAACTTTTTGAATACATGGCTGAAATACCGTTGATTCTCATAGCCGACCAATTCGGAAATGTCATTCACTTTGCGGTCAGAAGCGCGCAGCAGCTCACAAGCTTTTTCCATCCGAAGCCGCGTCAAATATTCAATAAAATTCTCGTTCGTCACCGCTTTAAACAGCTTGCTCAAATAGCTGGGGTCCATATGAAACCTCGTCGCCACATCCACTAAGCTAAGCTCTTCAAAATAATGCTTTTGCAGAAAATCCGTGATTTCCTTGACGGGAGAGCCGGCGTCTTGAGCGCCGCAATGTTGAAATGTTTCTGCAAGCTGAGCCGTCATCTTAGCCATGTAGTAAGTTAAGCCCTGAAGCTCCATCATTTGGTGCAGCGCCTGATAATCAAATGGCGGCTGATTAGGAACAGCTATTTCCTTCATACCGCTTGCGATCGTTTCCGACAACCGCGTATACGCATAATGAACCTCTTGAATGCGAATATGCTTGCTGGCAGCAATCCTTTGTACAAAAAGCTCCAGCAAGCTGCGCATTTCCTTGTCATTTTTGCTCACGACGGCCTGCTTGATGGTCTTCATGTCAAAGTTGCTCAAAATCACGCTTTCCGCACCTGACATTGTGGAATTGGCGAAAGAAGCGGACAACCCTGAACCATGGAAAGGATTGTTCCAAACCTCGGCAAGCGCTTCATCGTAGGCTTTGGGCATGGCTTCTATGCCGCTAACCTCCGAGCTGACGCCAATCACCGTATCTATTTTCAACATCCCGCAAGCCGCTTGCTGAAATTCGCTGACAATCTTGCGCATATAGGCCGTTCCATCGTCGCCTATTGGCATGATTACGCATAATTTCATCCTGTCATCTGCCGTAAAAACGAGCGGTGCTTCGCTTTGAATCATTTCAGCGAGCATATTTTCCAAACTAAACATCAGTAAATCGGCGTTGCCATGAAATTTGCTTTCCGCAACCTCCCGAAACTGACGAAAAGCCAGAATGACGACGCAATAAGCCTCGAAAGCTTGCGCTATTTTCAACTCATGCGCTTGCCGCCACATATCGGACTGATTGACAATACGCTCATTGGCGACATGCTGAAGGAACACCTCTCTTTGCAGCTTCCAAACCGCCATCGCATGATGCCGCTGCTGAAGCAGATCCCCGTCTTTGTGAAGCGCCTCGATCGCCTTATCGATCGCACTGCGCAAATCCGTGATCGATACCGGCTTCAGCACATAGTCGCATACCTGATAGGTTAAAGCTGCTTTCAAATATTCGAATTCCGAATACCCGCTGCTGACAATCACCTTGATCTCCTTATGAATCGTAAAAAGCTGCTCCAGAAACGCTTTGCCATCCATCACAGGCATATTCATATCCGTCACCACGATATGCGGCTTGCTGATCTGAATAAGCTGCAAAGCTTCTTCTCCGTGCTTCGCTTCTGCCACGACTTCCACAACAGCGGAAAACTCATCAATTAATT
The DNA here is from genome assembly GCF_002027705.1 of Paenibacillus ferrarius. Classification (GTDB taxonomy): domain Bacteria; phylum Bacillota; class Bacilli; order Paenibacillales; family NBRC-103111; genus Paenibacillus_E; species Paenibacillus_E ferrarius. The sequence goes on from NZ_MBTG01000004.1 coordinate 59,662, forward strand.
TACGAAGGGAGCGTCTTCCCCACGGCTCGTCATCTACAACCATCACTCTATACATGTCTTGTTCCTCGCTTTTCATACGGAATCGTTATAAACACCGTTGTTCCTTGACCCCGTGCACTCTCGATTTCGATGCCAAACGCAGAGCCATACACCATCTTCAAGCGCTCATTCACATTTTTCATTCCCATGGAAATGCCCGAATACTCAAGCGGTGATCTGATCTTCAGCATATGCTGCAAGGCGATAAGCTCCTGAGGCTCGATGCCGGGTCCATCGTCCTGGACAGCAATCAAGATGCTGCCATCCTGCTTTCTGGCTGACAAACGAATGTGCAGCTGCGTCGTCAACGTTTTGCCCAGTGCATGAACGATCGCATTTTCCACAATCGGCTGAAGGACAAAACGTATCGTTTGGCAGCCCATCAACTCCTCCGCTACGTCAATTTCCGCTTGCAGGAGCTCCTCGAACCGAATTTTTTGGATAAATAAATAATTATTCACATGAAGCAGCTCCAGACTTAGCGTTGACTCCTTATTCCCTTCATAGAAGCTGTATCTAAACATGTCTCCCAAAGCGCTGCACATTTCATGAATCTCATAATCGCCGTTAAGAACAGCCTTGCCGCCAATCGTTTGCAGCGTATTGTACAGAAAATGAGGATTAATCTGTGTCTGCAAAGCAATAATTTGCGCTTCTTTATTACGCAGCTTCATCTCATATTCCGATTCGATCAAATCCCTAATTTTACGCGTCATGAAATTAAAATTCCTAGACAGCTCCGAGATATCGTCATGCCAATCGTTCACTTTGAGCGAAACCGAGAAATCCCCATTCCTCACAACCTTCATCATATGGCCTAATCGGTGGATTGGCTTCGTTATAAATTGCTGCGACATCAAAGAGAATAAATAGATAAACGAGATGACCACAAATAAAGCCAGCAGCGTAATATCCAAAATGTATTTGCGATTTTTATCCAATTCCGTATTGGGATACACAATATTAAGCTGAACGTTCCCATGATCCAAATAGGAAGTATCAATCAAGAGATCGTGCTTATCATTAAAATTCAATTCATGTTTGACTTTGCTTACAGGAAATTCAGGTACAGAGTACTTTTTGATCTGCTCCTCATAGATGCTGCTCGTTTGATAGAAGGTCTCTGCCTGCGAGTTCTGCAAAACAATAACATTCGGGGAGCGGTTATACGACTCCAGCCTTTTCTTAAGATCCCTGCTTTGCACAAAAAAGAGCACAGTTCCGATCTTATTGCGATAAAAAGGATCATAAATCGTGACCCCATAAACAAAAAAGGAGCGGTCCAACTTAGCATCTTGGTACGTCGTCATAAACGTATGTTGAAAAGGCAAGTCCAACAGTTCGTCGGAATGCGGAACGCCATTCCCCAACTGAATGGCATCGTACGTGTCGGCCTTCGACCAGCTCTCTTCGAGCTTGTTTTTCTTGCCGTAGATCATGATCTTGATCACATCTTCATTCTGGCTTTGCAGCAAACGGTAATAATTACTAAGCGAATCTCTCACATTAATGATGTCCGCATTGTTGTAATCGCTGCCATTCTCCATTAAGTTCATGATGCTTTTGAACCCGTATACTTGCAGCGCAGAGTAGGAGAAGCTGTTGAAGTACTTATTCAAATACTCGGACAAATAACCGGCATTCTGATCCGCGTTGCGAACCATCGTTTTCTCCAATAGCTGGGTACTCGTTTTATAAAAGATCAGGGCTAATAATAGCAAAGGAATCAGCGAAATCACAACGTTAATCCAGACGATTTTCGTTTTGATGCTTCGATTCAAAAATAGTTTAATCATGCTGCCGCCCCCTATAATCCATTTAATCCTATTCATTGTACCTTTGAGACTGGGCCTGACAATCCAATATTTTGTGGAATTGATGTGCATTATTTTGTTTATTTCATTTTACCATGCCAGCTTGCCTCTCCAACAAAAAAACTCCCCATACGGGGAGGGAGGGGCACGATATATTTGATACGAAAAGGAACTACGATCCGCTATTTCACCCATAATCCATGATTTGCGGCTGAAAGGGAAGTACGTTCCTCTATTTCACCTCTCTAGGAGGAAATTCCAGCAAAATAGGCAAATTAGCGTACCGTAGTTCCGTCTGACTAGCCAAACGGCTGTTGGGATCATGAATAAGGGAACCTAGTTCCCATTCGTGGGTGAACTGCCTGCTGCATCAGCTGAATTCAGTTGCTCTCACTCTATCCGCTTCAACGGCTTCTCCGCAGGACCCTCGATAACTTCACCCTGTACCGAGAATCTAGAACCATGACAGGGGCAATCCCACGTTCGTTCCCCATTGTTCCATTCGACTTCACAACCCATATGCGTACATGTGGTATCAACTAGATAAAGCTTGCCCTGTTCATCCTTGTAAGCACCAGCCCTCTTGCCCTGAACGGTAACGACCGAACCTTCGTCCAACGACAGATCCTCCGGTCTCATCTTCGCCATTTCAAGCTTGCCTGCAATGAGATGCTTGGCAACATCAAAATTATCGGAAGCTATATGTTTGATCGTCGTCCAAGAAACGGAGCGAGAGGGTGTATACAAATCTGCGTAAGGATTCTGTTTGTTCAGGATTTGATCCCGTATCAGCAGCGCCGCGGCCGTTCCATTCGTCATTCCCCATTTGTGAAAGCCTGTGGCAATATATACATTCCGCGAAGATGCCTTAATATGGCCAATAAAAGGAATTTTATCGCCAGTTATAAGATCTTGTGCGGACCAACGGTAAGCAATTTTATCCAGCCTAAAATTTTTCAGCGCATACTGCTGCAAAGCCTCGTAGTGGTTGATAGTACAAATACCTTGGCCCGTTTTATGACTTTGGCCACCAACAAGCAACAGACCAGAAGCATCCTCTGTATCGACATAACGGATTGATCGCTTAGGCTCCTCAGCGCTTATATACATACCACCGGGATACGCCTCTTCCGTTTGGACGGCAAGCACATAAGAACGATCGGCATGCATTCTCGCAAAATAAAAACCATGACCATCGTAAAAGGGAAAATGGGTGCAGGAAACAACTTGTTTGCATGTAATTTGAAAACCGTCACTAGTCAAGACCCTTGGTGAATCGCCTTCTTCGACATCGACAGCTGTTGTATGCTCATAAATCTGACCTTGTGCCTTGATCAATTCATCCACTAGAACATTTAAGTAATGCAAAGGATGAAATTGCGCCTGATTTCGCATAACGACCGCAGCTTTACTTGGTATTTGTAGCGGAATGCTTGTCACATATTCACCCGCTATGCCTAACAAATCATATGCTTTCATCTCATTTTCCAGATTGTTTATGTAGGAGTCAGCATCCGTGTATACATAGGCGTCCTGCATAGAGTAGCCGCATGTAATATCATGTTTGGCAATCGTATCCTTGATAAATTGAAGAGCCTCATTGTTAGCTTGGTAATAAAGAGATGCTTTCTCCCTCCCATCTTGCTTAATTAACTCATCATAAATAAGATCATGCTGCGCTGTTATTTTCGCTGTTGTATGAGCCGTGGTTCCGTTCAAAAGTCTTCCGGCTTCAATAAGAACGACCTTAAATCCTTCCTTCGCGAGTAAGTAAGCTGTCGTAATTCCGGCAATACCGCCGCCTACTACAGCAACGTCCGCCTCAATATTTCCCTCTAACTTGGGATACAAATCTCTTTCATCGGCCGATACGCTCCAATAGGATTCGGGAAATTGTGGGATATAGCTTGCATTCAATATAATAGCCTCCTTTGGCAGTAGGTCAACTATTATAATTTGCCTCAACTTCTGAGAAAATAATCCAAATATTAAGAATTGGTTAAGACTCGCACTCGGCTCCCGTCCAATAGCGGTTCACTGCTCTCGACGATCACGGACATCTGATTGAACAAACCTTCGCTGAGAGCGGTGACATGCTCATTGGAGCTTGCCACAGTAACGTTTACGCGAGTGGCGTAGAAAGCATTGCCGAGCGGACCTTTTCTTTCCTCAATTATGTAGACATACGTACCAGTATAATCTTTCCGAATAGCGGCGCTTGAGATGAGCAATGTGTCGGCTTTTCCTTTTTTAGTTATCGTGACTTCTGCCCTCTCTCCACTTACAAGCGATGGGTCCTGCAACAGGACTGTCAACCGAGAAATCCCTAGCTGATCTGCGGAATCGACTTGTACCAAACTTGCAGCTTTCCCCTGGGTGACACGATTGTTTTGCCTAGGAAGATGAACGTCCATGACTTCGTCAATTGTAAGACTCTCCGCTATTTCTGCAGGAATTTGCAATTCAAGCTGAAACCCTCTCTGCGTATTAGAAAGTCGGATATCTGGTACGCCTATGCCTGCGGATAACCCTTCTTTGGCATTCACCGCTGCAACAATTCCATCAAAAGGAGCTTTCATGACCTTATGCGAGCTAAGCTTTGCCTGCAAATCGAGAATGTTTTTTTGCTGCAGGCTGATGTCGATCTTGCTGCTTTCCAAAGCAGCCTTGGCGGCAAGGATAGCCCCCTTATCTTCGTTGCGCTCCGATTCGATATAAACGTACTCCAACTTCTCTACCGACAACTGGAGTTTATTCAGCGCAGCCTGCTCCAGCACTAGTTGTTGCTCAGCTTCGTCGTTGTCGTATTGCACAAGCAACTGTCCTTGCTGGACAACGTCTCCTACCCGCACCAGCACCTTCTTAACGTTCCAACCAGCCTGTCCCGTTATATCTCTGACTTCCACTGGCTTAATGCTATTACTGCCTTTGAACGTTTGATTGAGCGGTCCCTGACTCACCACTTGCGTTGTTACTTTCGGCAGCGTCAAAGCGTATAGCGTGTTGCTAAGTAAGGTGCAGATCACTAGGAAGGCGATCAGTAAGCCGGTAATTAGACGAAGCCAGCGTTTGGGGTTTACTGAGCTTACGTCGTTCGTCTGTAATTCCAATTTGCTTCCTCCTGCTCTTTATCCCTTTATCCCGGAAAGTTGAATCCCTTCTATAAAATGTGTTTGCGCATGCAAAAACAGGACAACGATCGGACTCATAAATAACACAGACGCAGCGAAGATGACACCCCGAGCTTCCTTGCTAATCTGGGACAAATAAAGCGATAACGGCTGTTTGGTCACATCCTGCAAAAAAATGAGCGGCTGTTCGACCATGTTCCAATAATCAACGAACAACAGAACCGTTAACGCGGCTAAACCTGGCTTCACGAGCGGCAAAATCATTCGGCCGAATATCGTGAAGTGTCCCGCTCCGTCCATTTTGGCTGCTTCCATTAACGAGCTTGGAATATGGATCATAAATTGGCGCAGCATGAATACGCCGAATGCACCGAAGATGCCTGGCAAGATGATCGCAGCCCTCGTGTTCAGGAGCCCCAGCTCATCGAGAATAATATAATTCGGTACCAGCGTAACTTGGAAAGGCATCAGCATCGTCATCAGATAGAACAAGAACCATTTGTCCCTCCCTCGAAAACTAAGTTTGGCAAAGGCATATGCCGCTAGCGACGCAACAACGATCTGTCCGACGATAATCGGAACTACCATGCCTACCGAGTTCCAGAACATATGAAGAAACTTCGGATTTCGCACTAGCACTTCTGCATATTGTTCAAAGGATACCCAATCGGGAATCCATTTCAGATTCACGAATACATCCTTTTCACCCGCTGCCTCATCCGTCATCTCGCCAATGAGATCATAATTCAGTCCTATCTCATGTTCGGTCATAAGTGAATTCGTTATCGTCAGCACGATTGGAACTAGCGTTAACAACGCCCCTATCCCTAATAGGAGGGTCAATCCTATCGTAAGCAAATGACGCTTCATTTGCTCCATCCCCCCTCTCCTCTCACTCCATAAACGACTGGAACTGACGCTCCACAGTCAGCAAAATCAACACCAGCATCAGGATGCAGCCAACCATGAGCGTGGCAGCAGCTGTGAGCTTTTGAATATCCAGCGAAAAAAACATATTGTTCATATAGTGCTGCAGCATATAGATGCGGTCATACGGATAATCGCCCGCAAGAAAGTAAGTTTCTCGAAACACTTTAAACGAATTGATAATCGAGATCAGCACGACAAAAACCATCGTAGGCGTCAAATATACGAGTGTGATATGAATCAACTGGCGCAGCTTGCTCGCCCCTTCAATCCGTGCCGTCTCATAATAAGAGGTGGGAATCGCTTGAAGTCCCGCCAGAAACAAGATCATGTTATACCCGATGTTTTTCCATATATACAAGAACACCAGCACCCCCATTGCACCTTCCGATTGCAGCCAATCTATCCGTCCCCACTGACGGCTGTGCATCCAAGCATTCAAGGTACCGTTCCAATCGAAGAAGATTTGCCAAACCATAATAATAGAAGCGACTGGCACGACGAGCGGTAAAATAAAAGATGTCTGCAACCAATTCCGCATAGGCAGCCGCTGATTCAATAGGAGGGCGAGGGATAAAGACAAAATAATAAGCAGCGGGACGCTCACACTCGTGAAAATCAAGGTATTTGTCGCCGCTTTGTGAAACGACTTGCTGCTTAGCAGATCAGCATAATTGTCGATGCCAACAAAAGATCCACCGAGCGTTGAGTCTGTAAAAGAATAAAAGATCCCCCCTCCAAAAGGGATCAAATAAAATAAAGTGAAGCCAACCGCACTCGGTGCCAAGAAAATCCAAGCTGCTATTCCGTCCTTACCAAGCCAAGCCGACAATTGAAGTTTATTCATTCAAATAAGTCGTAACCTTATTCTGAATCAGCTTTGATACATCCAACGCCGACTTCTGACCGCTAAAGAAGGCTTGGCTCTCCTTGAAGACGATTTCTTCTATCTTGGAAGGCTGGAACGCAACAGGATGAATGGCTCCCGTCAAGTAGTCTTCCAAAACCTTGATCTGTGCAGGATCGACTGGAAACGACTGTCCTTTCAGTGGACCTTCCTCATAGGCTTTGATCGTTCCCTTAGTCAAGAGCTGCTGAACTTGTTTCTCGTATGCCTTTTTATGAATCGGAAACCCCGTTCGTTTAGCCGTTGACTGCGATTCCTCCGACATCAGGAACTGAAGGAAATCCGATGCCTCTTGTTTCACAGTCGATTTCTCGTTGATTCCGATAATTTGGTATGGGTAGAAGTAGCCTCCGGCTTTGGTTCCCTCTGCGCGCGGCTTGGCGTATAATCTCGCTTGCTTGCCGGATTCTTTGATCATAACGAGATAATCCGATGCCGAATTCACATTATCTGTCCTAAACATAGAACTCAGGCTGCTTAAGTCGAGACCGTCATCGACCAACTTCTTAACCTGCGCCATCATATCGGTAAATGCCTTTGATTCAAAGCTTGCCGTTCGGCGATCCTCATTCACGAAACGCGGATAATTCTCTTTCACCATTTTGCTCAGCAGCGCCTGCATCGGTTCTTGTTTTGTTTTTGGCGGTAAAACAATCATATTTCCAACACCGCCGCGCCCCGATTTGAACGGTTCTTTTTGACTTAGTTGCTTTAGCGTCTCGGCATACTTTTCCCATGTCCAGTTTTTATCATCGATTTGTACGCCGCTTTGCTTAATGGCTCCTTCGTCACCGATCATAACGTTTAGAAAAAACGCAAGCGGCAAGCCATAAAGGGCACCATTCGTTTGGCTACTCTCCAGAATATTATTGAAGTAATCGCCCTTGATGAATGAGGGATTCATCTTCAACATCCCGCTAAGATCAGCAAGCAGATGCTGACCCACATACTTCTCGCTCGGAAGAGAATCCAAGGTAAGCATGTCAGGGCCTTTGCCTGACAACATGGCTGTATTCGTCGCCGTTACGTATTTCTTAAGCTCAGCTTCGTAGTGTGCATCATCCGTCTCCACGTGCCGAAGATCAATGGTAATATTCGGATGAGCAGCTTCATACTTGATCTTGGCCTCCTTCACGCCATCGTCCAGATTAAAGGTGGAAAACACGATTGTCTTTTTCCCGCCTTTTGGGGAATTCTCTGGAGTCGTCCCTGTCTCTTCCGGAGATATAGTCTTCCCCGCTTCCCCCGTATTTGGAACAGTTGTCTCAGCGGTTCTCCCACTGTTCGTGCTTGAACTGCAAGCGGACATCACAAGCATAATCACGCTTAAGCTAAGTCCTAACCAATATCGTTGTTTATTCATTTTCGATTCCCACCATCCATGTCATATGATTATGTACCTACAAAATCAATATAATCCATGGATGTCACCATCACTTCTCCAACTTGTCAACTTAATGTGTACAGAAAATCACCGCCTGCGCCTGTACTCGCAGGATAATAAGAACCCCCCGCCTTTAAGTGAAGGCAGGGGGTTCTTTACGATCAAGTTTATTTGAACTCGATCACCATATTTTGATTGCTTATGACTCCAGGCGCTATAACTACACGAGGCTGATCTTGTTCGTAAGCTTTCAAGCCGCTAAGCAGCAGCTTTCCGTTGTCAGGACTCCAATTTATCTGAGAAGGCACAACTCCTTTGAAAATTTGAGTTTTGTTCAACACATTGTTTCCATACAGCGAAGCTGCATATAACGTGTCCTTATCCTGCGAGTACGCGATATACTTGCGATCCGATGATAGGCGGAACATGCCAATCTGCTCTATTAAGATGGAGAGTGTGGCATTTCGTCGATCATACGCATATAAGGTACCTTCCGGACCGATGAACGCGAGTTGGTCGTTATGAATCCATTCAACGTCACTGTCACGTGTAACGAGATGCTCATATTTGCTTGCAAATTCGTTTCCGTTCCATGTGCCGAATTGGACATAGGAAAGCTTATCCGTCGTTTTGACAACCGCCATACTTTGGGCGTCGTCGGCAATATGGACCGAGGTGATTGTATCCTTCGGGTTCCATCCCGTGAACGTATAGCCTTTCATCGTATTCCCCGTTGTATCGTACACGCTGATCTGGGCTTCCCCGGTCACTCCACTGCGGGTGAGATAGATGAGGTACCGCCCATTATTTGACCATCCGAATTTGACAGATCCAATCTGTTCATTCGGTATGCGTCCTATACTTGTCTGCTGCTTCTGATCAGTAAGTGAAACCAGATTCACTTCGTAAGTGACGTCGTCCCTCTGCACGATTGAAGCAACAGTTTGACCGTTAGGCGATAAGGTTATGTGGTTTTCCTGCACATCCGCATTTCGCAATTTCAGGTGAGATTCGTATGGATAGTCGACACGATCCAGACTAGCTGAGCGGGTTTGCTCCCCAAAGAGGCTAAGCAGCGCATCTTGATCCATCCACCCTAATGGCATCCCGGATTCCGTGCTTTTGTCCATAACGCGGTAGATGGTCTTGACGTTAAACAGTTCGTTTTTCTCGCTAGTCGCTGCCTCATTCCCTGAATCTGGAATAATGATCGTTTCTGACCGTGTTGCTTGTAAACAGCCCGTCAGCATGACAGATATAATCATGAGAAGAACGAACAACTCCGCCCCTCGTTTGCTCATTCCAGCACCCTCTCTGTTCTATAAGGAATGTCGATATAAACATTCGTTTGCTCCAATTCACTAGTAAAGCGGATGCTCCCTTGATGCTCCTGGACGATTCCTTTGCTAATGCTAAGCCCTAAACCAACGCTTCCCACTCCATGACTAACAGGATCAGCCTGATAAAATGGCTCGACAATACGGCTAAGATGCTCGGGACTTATCGTCGGTCCTTCATTGGAAAATGTAAATCGTACGTAGCCGGACGCAAGGCTGGCGCTCACCACAATGTCCGTATGGGCATACCCGTATTTGATCGCATTATCGAGCAAATTAATAAACAGCTGCCGCAGCTTATCGGCATGTCCATGAACGAATAAACCTTCCTCGGCTTCACAGCGAATGTTCTTCTTATACCGCTGAGCTTTGATCATCATCGTCTCGCAGACGTCTCGCAAAACAAGCCCCGAGTCGACAAGCGCGAACGAGTCCGGATCAGCGGATTCCTTCGACATTTCAAGCAGCTTCAACACCAGCTCATGCAGCCGGTTGCTCTCATCTATAATATGCTTCATCCCTTTATCGAATAAAACAGGATCTTGCCCTTCGTTCTCTCGGATAATAGTCGCATAGCCCATAATCGTAGTCAGCGGGGTTTTCAACTCATGGGTCACATTGTCGAAAAACTGCTTGCGCACTAGATTCAACTCCTCTAGCCGATCTCGATCCTTCTCAATTTTGGTGAACTGGTCCCGAAGCTTTTCAATCATCCTGCTGAAATTAGCGGCAAGCTTGCCGATTTCATCTTTGCGTCGAAACGTGAGACGGGTGTCCAGATTGCCATTCATGACTTCCGTAGACGCTTTGGTCAATTTCACCAAAGGAACGGTAATATGACGGGATAACAAATAGGAGAACAGGAAAGCCGCTGCGAATACCGCCATTGCAATCGTAAAGATCGTACGCTGAATCTGGGTGCTTTGCTCGTAGAGCAGCGTGAAGTCCTTGGCGAAGCGGATAATCCCTACCTTGCTTCCATCGACTATGACGGGGTAGGAAAAGAGGACGGATGCAGTACCATTTTCGTAGGAAATGCTGTAAGCCGTCTTGCCTTGCAGCGCTTGATTCAAGTCGTCTCCGCCTGCCCAAAAAATCTTCGGATCAGAGGCAAACAGCAGCTCCCCGGTTAAATCATACATGCCAATGCTAGAGGATACATCATGCTGCAAGTCTTTCGCCATTTCTTCAGCCATTTGTCCGAAATAAAGCTCGTCGTTGGCAAAATGGTGGATCATGAAAGATTGCCGCACATAGGCATTACTGTTGTTCTTCAGCCCAACCAAGCTATCCGTTATGATCTTACGATTGCCGGATTCAATGTTTTTGGCCACCATCTGATTCAAGATCAAAAAGAAAACTAAGAAAATCAAAAAGAACCCAATGAGCAGCTTGGCTCCAATGCTGCGAAACATGCTATGAACCCACCTACTTCTCGAATTTATAGCCGATGCTGAATACCGTAGTGATCAAGTCGCTGCAGCCCAGCTTTTTGCGCAGCCGTTGAATATGCGTATCGACCGTTCTCGTATCCCCGGCATAATCGTATCCCCATACCGTATCCAGCAGTTCCGTCCGGGTGAAGATTCTGCCCCTGTACTGGTACAGCATCATCAGCAGGTCATATTCCTTGGGCGTCAAATCAATCCATTCACCATTTTTTTGGACCATTCGCTCCGCTGTATAAATCGCAATATCCTTGATCCGAATAAGCTCCTCTTTGGTGTCCACGCTCGTCCGATTCGCTTGGGCGATTCGCCGTAAAATCGTTCGAATTCGGGCTACAACTTCCCGTAGATCAAAAGGCTTCGTAATATAGTCGTCCGCTCCAAATTCCAGACCTAATATTTTATCGGTTATATCAGATTTCGCCGTAATCATGACAATCGGCATGTTGTAAGCTGCCGTCACTTTCTTGCAAATATCCAAACCGCTCTCGTCCGGCAGCATCCAATCCAGCAGCAGCAAATCCGGCTTAAACGTCTCCAGTATGTTCCAACCTTCGGCTCCTGTTTGTGCCTTCTTGGTCAAATATCCTTCCTTGTTCAACCCATACTCGAGCAAATCCGCAATGGCTGCCTCATCCTCGATAATTAAAATTTTGGTTTTCTCCATTCGTCCTCCACATAACACTGCAAAATGTACAACCAACAGTAGCTTGTTGTCATAACGGGGCAATACGTTTCGCTACTTAGTTTAAGGCTTACTTGTATCCTGTACGTTGCTGACTTGTAAACTTTTTGTGTCTGAATTTGGGTTGTGCTAAAACTTGAATATAGGTGCATGGGTGAAATTCGGGGAATTATTTCTGTTAGGTATAGTATGGACTTCAGGAGGGATTTGTAAATCGGAGAAAAGATAAATGCTGGGGATCTAGATTGGGCAGCAGGTGATGTTACCAAGACCTTGGATTTCTAGTACGTACTAAAATCGGCAGACCGTATTTAAAGAACAACTGCCGCGATATATGGGTCGGGATTCCTAAAAAACAGAGGCAAATTTGATTTCATGATTAAGACATACATATGTTCCACTATTACTAAGTCCCTACGCCCCACAAACCCTTACCCCACAAGGGTTATTTGCCCTAAACAAAAAAAGGAACCCAGCCAACGGGGCGTAGGTTCCAAGATTTTAGGGATTTTTCCAAGGGTGAAAGATAGGTAAATCTAAGGTGTAAAGCCTTGTGTGGCAAGGATTTGAGCGATTTCATGAAAATGAAGATGTTTCATTTTCAATGTGCCGCGGAAAGTCGAATCGCTCATTCCCTACCAGAAACCCTACCAAATCATTTATTGGCTGGTATCTAATCGTTCGAGCAACATAAGGAGTAAACCCTCTTCATAATGATAAAATTCCATAAAAGAATTAGATATTAAACAGTGATCTTTTATATTTTCATTAAATTCATTGTGTATTTACGTTTACGTACTTCCGAAAACTTTTTTGGCAGTGTCTATAGTTCGTCATCTGACGAATCTATAGAATGATCCCCTTGAAATTTTAATAATCGGGAGTATTCCTCTTGGGATAGGTCAAAAGCTTTACAAATCGAATCGCTGTCACGATTCCATTTTCTTAGAATAAGATCCTTACAACTAACTGTTAAACTTAATCCTCCAAATAAATCATGATCAAAACTTTCATACCTCTGATAATATGTCCTGCTATATATGAAATCTGACTCTAGCAACATAAAAATTGCCCTTACAACAAAATCTTCAAATTTACCCTTTTTACCAGCTTCATTGTATTTTTTTTTCATTTCGTCTTTTCTGTCTATATCTTTTCTTGCTTGTTCTTGGATTTCTTTCAGTGCTTGCTCTTGGATTTCTTTCAGATATTCCTTATACTCCAATTCTATATAATCCAATGACCTATGGATTTTATGATTTTTTTTATCAGTAGTGCGTTCCTGTTTCTTTACGAAAAATTCAAGCAATTTTTCGTAATCATTTAAATTTATATCTGGATTCACACGATCCAATTTTATTATTAAAAAACCAATAAGTTCTTTAATAATAGGATCATCCAACAATTTTATTTTGATATCTTCTATTGTATTTGAAAAGTCATATGCCAAATCACGATTTAGTATAAATTTATCATAATCATGGTTCTCATTGATAAGGTTTCTAAAAACGTTTTTGTCGCTATCTAGTTCAGAATTGTATAAATTTACACATTCTTCAAAAAGATTATATAAAACTAATATATCCGTGTGTTCTATTCTAGCTTTAAAATGAGTCAATCCATTACGTAATGTATTTAACCTCTTTAATTTAAAAATAAATTTTTCATCAAATCCTTCTACATTATAAAGATAGGCTAGTATTTCATAAGCTTTAGTAAATGAAATCGTATTTAAGGCCCTTTCAAAGGGTATTTTTTCATTTGAAAATTTTCTCTGTTTATGAAAACTTTTGAAGGTATCTATAACATCACGATAAGAATTTCTGTCGTGCATTTCATAAATCATAAAATCATTTCTCGACTGCAACAAAAATTTAAATGTTAATTCAAGTGCATTATGTAGATTAAGAATTAACATTTTATAATTTTTTACATCGTCAGGTTTCTTGATTATTTTTTCCAAATAATCCTCAGATACTTCTAGTGTTAATTTTATATTATCTTCAATTTCTAAATCAAACATGTCAATTAACCTCCTTGAAGTATGACTCCAAAATATCACCGATATTGATTTTGACCTGTTCATCAATGTTATGATGCTATTTCAGCAACTTCTGGCATTTCCTTTATCATACATGACACAAAGCATTGTGGCGACAATGGTTTGTGTCATGTATGATAAAAGGGGCTTTGTATTCATAGATACCATTACGACTGATAATTACACGGTTATTTAATTTGATTCAGTTGCTTTCTTATTTTCTGCATATGATTTTTTCTTACGCAACTGATAGCCTTTTCACCAGTAAATATTCGTTCTGCTTTTTTTACATATGTAATGAAATTTCCTTCACCATTTCTATCGTCAGCACCTTTTATTGAGTACTTCAAATAAACATTTTTACAACTAATCCGATTACCATTCTTTGTGACACCATTTTTCTTAACTATCGTCTTCAATTTACGATACATTCTATAATAATATTTTGAAATTGTCTTATCCCTTAAAGTAACCCTTCGACCATCAAACGTGAATCCTAAGTAATTTATAAAGTTTTTTCCATTTTTCACATTTTGCAAAATATCCTCATTTCGGCTCCTAATATTCCCTCGAAAACACTCAAAAATCTGCGTTTTCTCAGGCTCCAACTGCACACGTGGAACAGACTGAATGACTGAACTGATAAACCGAAAATCATCTTTAAATGTGTCCAAACAATTCGTTGGTAAAATAATTATAAAATCATCACTATACCTCATATACAGCCCATGTTTCTCTGCAACATAATCATTAATTTTTTTGTCGAACTCTAGCATATAAATGTTGGAAAGGACTGCACTAATCGCAGAGCCTTGGGGTATTCCAAAACTAACTTTATTAGGCTTAACATACGTCTTCTTTAACTCCTTGAATTGACTAGGAGAGCAAGCCATCTCTAACTTATTAAAAGCTTGAATTCCTTTTACATTATTATCAAAACCATTCAATTTCAACAAATCTTCCAAATTCCAAGTAGAATACTTTGTAATGTTTTTGAATACTGCAAAGTAATCTTCAGGCAACTTGTTGGTACTCAACAAACTACAAAGTCTTTCTTTTAAATAATTATGATCCAAGCTGTCAAAAAACTTTGTAAAATCACCTATGACTACGTAGCAGTCTTCCTTATTTTTAACAAAATCAATTGCTGTTTTAGCAAAGTGAATATTGTTCTTATGTAAATTATCTCGATAAGCTATGGCTGAGCCCTCAATGCCATCAAGTTTAACCCTAGCGTTATAAAATTGATTAAGTTTATAACCATAATACTGATAAATGTATCTATCTATATGAGCAGAATAACAAATTTCACGCGTTTTCGATTTTATCCCAGTGATCTTATTGTACTTGAGAAACGATAAAGTATAATGTATAAAAGGATAAAAGCCATGGGTCGCTATTTTCCTAGGATTGCTGATATATTCCCAAACTCGGTTTAAAGAGACCTTTGAATCGAAATGGGCGTAGTTTCTTCTCTTATTATTTTTCAATTTCCACTCTTGAAGTTCCACTTAATCATCACCCACCCCAATAAAAGCGTAATACCTGTCAGCATGGGGGGTAGCATCCCTTAGCAGACAGGTATAACTCAACTCGTATTCATTCTGTTTTAAGCCCAGACTAAATCCAACTACCCTAAATTTTCGCCCAAATGATTAACTACGTTATAATAGTTAGGGAGGGATGTCCAATGATTACAATTGTGTTCTGGTTAGTCACAATCATGTTTCTTGAACAGCCATCAACAGAGACGATATTCAATCTAAGAATACCAGTCAGCCAGTTGACAACAATCTCCAACCCTTATGTCTAAAACATAAGGCTCTCTGATTATAGCATATTTTGCTATTTTTTCAAACTCCAAATGATAGATTCCCTTATATTTCGACAGCATATTCCTGAGATTAAATCTTCCACCACAAGTAGAATTCGACAGCTTAGAAAACTTTAATTTCCAGCTCCGCCAACAATAGCTACATAATTAAGTACTACATATTAATTGCCGACTACATGCTGATTGCATAAGCTTATTTGTCCAAGCTAAATACGGAATAACGATCTGGCCTAATATCAATTGCGCTCTCAGTCTTTTCCGGCAAATGGTCGGTTAGGTGGATTCAGACCTTTGTTGTAAAAAGTATTATCGTAATACGCCTGTATTTCCTCATTAGACGCGCCTTTTTTATGCAGATTATTAAGACTCTCAGAATGTTGAACGAAAGGATCTTGGCTGAGCTTTGCTTCTAGAACTCTTGTAATATCATCCAAGGCATCTTTCTCAGATATAAAACTTCTTCCTGAAGAAAGTCCCTCGCCTGTCTGAGGAATTTTTCCCTGAGAACCGAAAGTGTCTTGATCGAAACAAAGAACTTCCAGTTCACCTACAGTATGCCCTGCGACATGGTAATGATATCGCTTAACTTCATAAACCAATCCTACCTGTAAATTAATCCCCATTGTTAAATCTCCTTTTTTAGATGAACTAATGTAATCAACCAGCAATGTACTTCTAAAATAACACCTAAATCACTTGCTTGAAATAACTCCCAATTCAATACCGGATGTTTCTTTGAGGAAATTCTCTGTCACACCTAATAATTGTAAAATATCCTCTGATGGATTAGCTTTAGACAAGCTTGGTTGAACTATATAAATCTTAAATTCCATTGGCATTTTTCTCTTAGCAAAACTAAATATTTTCTCAAGTTCATCCATTGTTCCCTTTTCAAGTCTTGAACATTGAACTCCTTTTCTCCTTTTTGGTTCTCGCCTTAGCAAATGAGAAATAATATCTTTGGCGTCTTTGTGTTTCCAATGCCCTGATTTTTGAGCTTGTCCACATACTTCATAGAAATTATCAATGCTTTTGCTTATTTTTCCTTTATTCGCAAATTTCAGGTGATACATTCCTACATAAATTACATCGTCACGAACTTTAATCGTAATTATATCCGCAATTTCTCCACTGTAATCATCATCATAAATGACATCATAATCTTCGTTTTTTAAACGATGAATCATGTGATATTGTATAGAACTCGTTATTTTCGGTGTTACTCCTTGTGATTCTTTGCTTAAATCTACTTCAGACCAATCGATATCAATGATATTCTCAGAAGGAAATAGACCTATTCTTTTTTTCAATTTTATATAATCATTGCCTGTAAGTGCCGATCCATCTGAAAACCAAATTGTCGGAAGATATTCTTCAAAAAATTCAGTGGCACTTCGTTTTTGCGAACCGTAGACTACTTGTACATTCCCTTTCGTAACTTGAAGGATAGAGTACTCAGCATATTTTATCCCAGTATCCTTAGTAGTATTTTCGAACAAATAAAGTTTAAAAACTACATTCCCATCTTCTGTATCCAAAGAAAACAACAAGTCTCCGTCCAAAGATGGTTCGTGTAGACTAATCTCGCAACTTGATAAATTATACTCAGTACCGTTTACTATAAATGCATATTTTATTTCGTTATGTTGCAACATATCCGAATCCAATTCAATCCAGACAGGGAATAGATCAGGTCTTCCTATTATTTTTTCAGGAACCAACGTTTCACTTAGGATAATATTTGGATCAAGTTCATTATTTACTAATTTTGCACCAATAT
This sequence comes from Paenibacillus ferrarius, assembly GCF_002027705.1. Lineage (GTDB taxonomy): Bacteria > Bacillota > Bacilli > Paenibacillales > NBRC-103111 > Paenibacillus_E > Paenibacillus_E ferrarius. The sequence continues at coordinate 76,989 of NZ_MBTG01000004.1, forward strand.
TTGAGCACCATTCTTTAAATTCTAGTAAGTCACCTTCCTTCTTAGTCCATATTCTCCCTTTATACGAACAGCCGATATTTACTTTCGATCCTTCTTCGTATCCGGCACCGACAACAAACACTTTCTGTCCATTTTGTTTTTCTGCTATAGAAAGTGCTTCACCTACATCATTACCAACACTCATTCTAAATGTAATATCTCTACCTAAAAAAAGTTTTAATCCTACATTTTGAAGTCTAATTCGGTTGATCCCATGTAAAGCTTTAAATACATTCATATGATTAACTAATTGAGCTTCTTTTCCAATTATCGAGTTCGCTAACTCCTTATATAAGCTTCCATTATCAGAACTATTAATAAACAAAAGCCTATTTCTATCATCCCAATACATAACTATAGTATCCCAATTAATGTTATAAATATCTTTATGGTTTACCCAATCAGGATAATAACTCTTTGCATATACAAAGATAGCAATATTTTCAGTTCTGTTAATATCAAAGAATTTGTATTCAAGTTGATTGTATGATTGAATTCCTTTATAAAAATTGTGAGGATTCCATGTACTCCTGTGAGTCTGATAAACTACTGTACTTAGTTTAGGTCGTATGTTTTGAAATGGAATCTTTGAATTGCTTAATTTTGTGAATCCATCCATCAACTCTCTATATTTAATTTCATTATCAATTTTTAAATGGCTTATATCAGACAATATCCTATTCCAATCAGAATCTCTTGCATACAGTTCTTCAAGTTCCTCTGTGACATTCAAGTCAGCAATATTTGCAATAAATGAAGCCTTCCCAAGTTTTTCGTCATATTTAGTCCTTGTAAAACGACCAGTAAATTGAAGAGTAATCGGAAGACTTTTCCTAATATCATGAAAGGCAGCTATTTTAAGTTCAGGCAAATCAAAACCTTCGCCTAACATGTCTACACATACAATGATTTTATGATGTCTATTAATGATGGCTTGATAAATCTCTTTTTTGTTTGGGATATTAGAATAAATGAGAGTCGGGTTGTACTTTGTGTATTTTTTGTAAATCTCAAAAACAGACTTGGCCTTTTCCTTAGTTGCACATCTAGCCATTAATATGTGAGGAAGTCCTTTTTCATGATCTTCTTCTAATCTTTGAACTGCTGTTTGTGCTATAGTCAAGTCAGCTCTCAAAGGGTCATAGTCTCTTATAGAGATAAATTCAATTTCCTTAAAATATCCATCTTCTTGGGCTTTTATTAAAGGAAAATTAAAGATAATCTTCCCATCTAGCCTTTTTCCATCATTTCTAAATGGAGTCGCTGTGAACAAAACTAACTTTTCGTTATTAAAACCCAATCTAAATCTTTCCCAAGATTTTGCCTTTATATGGTGAGCTTCATCAATAAATACATGTGAAACAAGTTCAGACATTTCTACCTGATATTCTTTAGAGCAATCAGCTAACAAAGTCATAGTGGATACGATTACGTTGCACGATTCAAAAAAGTGACGTACATTTTCAATGGTTTGAAACTGCTCTTTAATTACCCCAACAATAGGAAATAAAGCTGCTTCTCCAACTATCCCAAATTTTTTCAATAAACCCAATGTCAAAAATTTCTCTGATACTTGCTCACGCAATGAATCACTTGGAACGGCAATAAGTAGTTTTTTGCACTTATTTGCGATTAATGTTGAAAGCATTGTTTCAGTTTTCCCAGTTCCAGTAGGCATGACAACTGTAGCAATATCTAATGGAAGTTGTAAATGCCCCATAATCGTGTGTAAAGCACCTAACTGCGGTCTTCTTAATCCAACAATATTTTTACTTACATCTTCCATTTTATAGTAAAATTGATCATTCCACGATTCAATAATTTCATTCGCTTCGAAAACGTCTTTTTCGCGAGGATGCTTTAACCATTTTTCAAATTTCAGTGAGCCATCTTTTAAATTTGTTTCAGTAGGTTCCTTGTTAGACAAAATTACATACTCATAGTCGGGCGGTATAACTGTTGATTTATTAGTAACGTAATACTGCGCTACTGAGTCTTCAAGAATCGACATATCTGTTCCAAAAGACAACATTTTAAATCGCACTTTTTTTTCTGGAACAAGAATTTGCTTAATAATATTCTTATTATTCCTCTCCTTAAAGAGAAGTTGTTCTAAAGCAGGTAAGGTAAGCTCTACCATAATTGACACTCCCTTAGAAATAGACTAAATCATTTATATTGTGACAATTCATAATTTCGACATCTTCCGTCATTTTCCTTTTTTGGAACCATGAAAATAAGTCGATGAACCTATTGAAACTCGTAATATCAACCGAATGAAATCTATATTATAACCAAGATACCTAGGTATGATAGGTAATCCTCGCACGAGGCAAATCGTGCAAGAGCCGGACAAGATCAAACGTGTCCGACTCTTTGTTTTTCCAATTATAAAAATCAGGAGGAATATTTGATGAACGATTATCGCAATGAGGAACTAAAAAGGTTGATTTCAGAGTCTTTAAGAGAGCGCCCAAACAGCTATCTCATTCAACAGCTGATGGAGCAGTTCCCGACAACGACAGAATTAATGAATGTGTCTGAGCAGCAGTTAATCGCCATAAAGGGGATTGGATTGTGCAAGGCTCGTCAGCTCACTGCCATGTTAAAACTGGCTAAAGCACTTACTATCCCTGCACAAGATCAATATACGATTCATAGCCCTAAAGACGTGTTTGATCTACTTGAACCTGAATTTAGACATCTAAACAAAGAGCATTTTACATGTTTATTTCTTAACACCAAAAATAAAGTAATCTTCAAGGAAGTCATTTCCATTGGTAGCCTCAACGCCGCAATTGTCCATCCAAGAGAGGTATTTCACGCTGCCATAAAAAAATGTAGTGCCTCTATTATTTGCGCTCATAACCATCCGAGCGGAGACCCGTCCCCTAGCTCAGAGGATATCGAATTGACGAAACGGCTAATCCGCGCAGGAGATGTGGTGGGCATAGAAGTCCTTGATCATATCGTTATCGGTGATCATCGCTATGTAAGTCTTCGGGAACAGGGATTAATATGAATTATTCTTTACTAGTCTACTTGCTTGACATTCGAAGAACGAGTATCATTGTAGATGAAAGTGTTTCTAATCAGTATCTGATAATCGGCAGAACAATCTGCCCAGCCGCAAAAATAGCTCATATTTTTGCACTAGCTGCCAATAATAATCGACATTTTAGACGCAGACACAAGACAACAGCAAAGATTCGTGAGAGTAAGCTTTCTTTCTCATGCAATCTAACTGTTGCCTCGTAGAAGGCGTCTTTTTTATTTTTAAAAACAGGGGGTAATCGTACATTTAACCATTTTGTCAAATGACATACTCTATAAATCATATTCATACCCACTTATTTACCGCTTATACAATATTGAGACACCGATAAGGAAAGTCTATCCTTTTGATAGAGGTGAGAAGATTTGAATACCGTACAAATAATTGGTGAGAAAATTCGTCTATTACGGTTAAAAAATGGGCTTAGTCAGGAACAGTTGGCTCTTCAATCTGGAGTTAATACTTCATATCTCGGACAAGTGGAACGCGGAGAAAACAACCCGACTGTACAAACGTTAGAGAAAATTGCTAACGGACTTAATGTTCCAATCGGAAGCTTAATGATCAACAATGAGCTTGAAGAAAGTAGCGAGAAAGATAAAAAAACGGTACTGACGGTCTTTTCTCCAGATGATCTCAAACAACTCATCATTGATACGATTAAGAGCAGCACAGAGAATTTGCATCCAAACTCTTCACAGTGTAAGAGCACAAAAAGGAAACGAAATAGTCAGCAGTACGGAGTCGAATGAAGGCAATCGATATTACGTTAGTAAACGTATCTGGAATCTCAGAATCCTATGTGAAAAGAGGAAAAAACAATGTCTAAAATAAAACTGGTTTTAATGATCTCCCTATTATTATCACTTACGTTACCTCAATTCGTTTTTGCAAGCGACAAAACACTCAAGGTTGAGGTGTCCAATCACAATGAAGGAACTGTACCATCGCCAGTAGTTGTTGACGGAACTAACATGTTTCCGATTGGAAAAATCCTCAATATTCTAGATAGAAGCGGAACAGAAACGGTTGTACGTGATAAACCGTCAGTACATTCATATGTAACTTTTCAAGGAAATTGTTACTCAATAACGGAAGGAAAAAAAGAGGTTACAGGATATGTTGTTGATGAGTCAGGAGTATGCTTTGAGCCGACAGGAAAAGTTTATCAGCTTGAAAAAGCAGCCGTGTATCCAAGTGACAAAGAGGGTGTCTACGTTCCCTTGAGCTTTATTGAAAAGGACATTGTAGGCTCTGAAAACGACACCATCTACTTAAAAGATAAGAACACTTTGGTATTCAATATGTACACATGGGACGAACAGGAAGAGAAAATGAGTATCATTTTAAAAATCGGTGATCCGTGGATGTATATAAGCAACGCGGATAAAAAGGATGAAACAAAGCAAATTGACCCTGAGGAAGGTTCAACTCCAGTAATTCGTGATGATAGAACCCTGCTTCCTATTGCTAATATAGTTAAAGAATTTGGTGGTATTGTTACGTGGGACGGGAACGAAAAGAAAGTGTCGATAACTCTTAATAGAAATAATGTAGATTTGTGGATTGATAAAAATAGAGCGGTAGTTAATGGCGCTGTGAAGACGCTTGATGTTGCTCCAACAATCATTTCAAACAAAACAATGGTTCCTCTCAAATTTGTGAGTGATAACTTGGGATTGAAGTTAGTTTGGGATGGGAAGAATCAAGTTATTGCACTTTATAAGGGGATGTTTGACAATGTTCCCTCAGATTATAGCGAGTATTTTGCATATAAGAATGATGAGAAAACTAAACAAAACACCAAAAATGATAAAACAACGGGCAACGATAAGCCACTAGATATAAATGGGAATCTACTCAAAGTCGGCGATGTTGTTCAGATCAATAATATGTTCGCTGGAGAGATACTGGAAATTCAAGGATCAAAGATTCTTATTTATTGGAATCAGCGATCTGCTCTCACTGGTGACAAAAAAATTAGTGAAGAAAAGATGAAATTTACAGCAATGTTTCTTGCAGGCATTAAATGGCATGAGTATCAATGGGGAGATGCGAAAACTGTTAGCATTGTAGGAGTATCAGAAAGTGCATTTTATTACTAATTCTACTTTAGGAGGACATGCACCATGCCAACAATAATTGAGAACCATGAAGAGACTTGGGAAAACATTGAGCAAAAAATACAGAAATCGAATCTCGACGAGAATGACAAAAAGGTAATATATAGTAACCTTTTACGGCTAAAGTCCCAGAAAGTTAATATTTTAATTACAGGTGCTACAGGAAGTGGAAAAAGTTCGACGATCAATGCTATTTTCGATACAAGAATGGCTAAGGTTGGATATGGTGTTGACCCTGAGACTATGGATATTCAAAAATATGAGATTAAAAATCTTGTACTCTGGGATTCACCGGGTCTTGGGGATGGAAAAAATAATGATATTCGACACAGCAAGAACATCACTAATATTTTAAAAGAAAAAGATGAAAACGGAGATGCTCTAATAGATTTGGTTCTTGTTATTGTTGATGGTTCAAGCAAAGATTTAGGTACTTCATATGCATTGATTAATGAAGTCATTATACCCAATATGCCTGAAAAGAATCGTATTTTGGTAGCCATTAATCAGTGTGATATTGCAATGAAAGGTAAAGGTTGGAATCATGAGTTTAAAAATCCAGAGAGAGAACTTGAAGCATTTCTTAATGATAAAGCGGCTTCCGTGAAACGAAGAATTTATGAAGGAACAGGCGTAAATATTGAGCCAATATTTTATTCAGCTGCTGAGAATTACAATATCTCCAAACTCCTGTGTTTTATTATGAAATTCTCACCTGAAGAGAAGAGACAACTTTATGCAGTGGAGAGTCCTATAGATACAAAAAAGGTAGATGCTTCAAATGATGATAATAAAGAAAATTACAAAGAGCAAATTAAAGAATACGCGAGAAACTCGTTTTTGGATGAAGTATTAAAGGGCGCTCAGCGCGGTAGGGAAAAATTGGGTGAAATTTTCGGGAAGCCGGGGGAGGTAGCAGGAACTATACTAGGAGGACTTGCAGGTGCGGCGAAAAGTGCTTGGAACTGGTTTTGGAGTTAGTTTTGATATTTACATTCGGGGACTTAAATTATGAGAGACTACAGCAAGTATCGGTTTGAAGAAATAAGAAATAGGCTTGAATCAGCTGGCTTTAATCCACTTGATATAATGGTAACTGGTGTAACTGGGGCAGGAAAATCCAGTACCTTGAATGCCTTTTTCGAGAAGCAAGTGGCTAAAGTCGGCGAAGGTGTTGACCCTGAAACAATGAGTATAGACTCGTATTCTTTTAATGGTGGGGGAATTCGTTTTTGGGATACCCCCGGCCTAGGTGATGGAATTGAAGCTGATAAAAGACATACACAAAAAATAGTTCAGCTTCTGAACAAAACCTACGGCAATAACAATGAGCATGGTTTTATTGATCTTGTATTGATAATTATTGATGCTGGTAGTAAGGATTTAGGAACTACCTATGAATTAATCAATAAGATTGTTATACCTACGTTTCCTCATAGTAGCAGATTATTGGTTGCGCTGAATCAATGCGATATGGCATTGAAAGGTAAAGGATGGGACGCATCAAAAAACAAACCTAGCGATGAACTCGTCCGGCAGTTAGCCCACAAAGTTGAATCTATAAGTAGTCGAATCCGCGAAACAACAAATTTGAACGTTTCTCCGATCTACTACTCGGCTACGCATGGATACAATATTCAAGCCCTTCTCGATCTTATCATTAATCACATACCAAGCAGTAGACGAGATAGCAGAAAAGATACCAGCAGCCTTGATAGAATGCTTAAACAGACTGGTGCTAGAACCAGAAGATTCTTTAATTGAATTAGACAAGACTAAAGCACTTAATATGAAATTGATTAAGTGCTTTAGTCATTTTTCTACAAATCAAATAGACATGGCAAATAATCAATCCTCTCTGCTATTGGTATAGTGACTGGATTGACCCCGATTTCATGCAATTTTTTGATTCGTTTATCAAACTCTTTATTGTCGGAAACCTTCTCTTTAGCTTTCCAAATACCTCTTCTATCATTAACTAATTCAAGAGTTTCAATTAATGCTTCTTTCATTTTCGGCTGTAATCGTTTGTTTTGGACGAGTTCCTTTGCTTTCGATAAAGTGTAGTAATCTCCATAGCCTATCGTTTTTTTAAAGTATTTATGAAGCTCATTATCAGATATATCTTCTCGTAGAAATTGGGAAAATCCTTGTTTACTCAGAGCGTTGCTTTTAATAATCCTGTACACTTTGTTGTAGTGACATTGAACCTCGAATCGAATAGTATAATTAGCCCTTTCATCATCACATGGTAAATTCTTCTCCTTTAAGTGCTCGCCTTTATCGTAACATTGAATGTTCAGGGTTACATGATTGGTCTTTAACTTCGATTTTCCTTTTCTAAATATATAGAAATTATGCTCAGGCGGTTCAAATCGTTTACTAGATTCCTTATACAATACAAATTGTTGAAATCCGTTTGGAACATTGGCGCGTTTAATCAGTTTCATGTACAGCTTAATATGTTTGGTGTAAATATTGACAGCGAAATCTACTATCTTGTAGCAGTAAGCATCCAAATAATCCAAATTAAACTTGAAGGATCGATTACGTCTTTTGCTTTCAAACTTCTTTTTTATAGGCTTGAATGCCTTTCGGAAAGCAGCGTAAATGGACTGATAGTGCTCTATGTCAGTAAGTTGTAAATAATCATTTACATCTAATAACCTCATTGGATTCATTATAATCTCTAATGCCTTATAGCTGATTCCATCCTCATTTTCTGAACTTCGTAATATGAGTTTTATTCCTGTTTCCTTTAAGAGCAAGTGGCAATGGTAAGAGCCATCTTTCTCACGATAAAACCTGCAATGGTTAGAACTTGACAGTTCTTGTAGTACTTTAAACAAGGCAGTATAAAAATGGTAGTTCAATTTACAAAACATATGAACCGTATGCATAAACAAAAACCTCCAATTAGTATCAATCTTAGGTTTTTGTTAAGCGCACTTTTAAAAATGATACAACCGTGGCTACATACAGAAAATAGCAATTGTAACGACAATAAATAGATAGACATATATTAAAAGATAATACATACGTATATGATCGGAAATGAAAATGATATCATTACGTAATTCATAAACGAGATCATCCTGCTCCTTCATATGAAAAAGCACACAGACGGCGATTACTCGCTATCCATGTACCTGTTACCGCTTTGAAAAATAGTACCCTTTAGTTTTTTTAGTTCTTTTTTATTATCTTTTCGTTCTCGTTTCTCTTCTTCTCTTCGTTCATTATCGCGTGTATCACTTGCATATTCTTCGAGCAAGTTATTGAACTTTCTTCCCCTATTCATACTTACAATAGCTTCAACCATATTTGGAATTTTATCTATATTAAATTGGATCGCTCGTCCATTTAATCCTGATACTGGCTTTGTAGATTTACCATTTGATTTGTAGATCAAATTAGCCTCTTTTAATAGTTTCCCTAATTTTATATCACTCCTGAAATCAGAGCGATCAGATTGAAGCAAGATATGATTAGTCACAATTTCGTATACAGGTTGCCATGTTAGACTCATTGTCTTTTCACTCAAGTCAACAATGCCTAGTACATCACGTTCCATATGTGGGATACCCTTTACGGTAACAATGATTTTTTCCTGCATAATTAGCTCTTCAAGAGACTCCATAAATATTTGAACGTCAGTATCAAGTGGAGAAACTAATTGCTCCTTTAATAGCTCCACAAACACTTCTCTTGCTTTCACACGATATGAAGCGCATTCTTCTGGCGTAATAAATTCCTTTTCCAATCCATACGTTAAATAGAAATTCAATGCTACTATCAGATGAGCGAAGTTATCTTTTTGCCTACTATGAGCATCATCTGTTACCGCCTCAAACTGAGCACGATTATTCTCAAAATCTCGTCTGTAATGGTCTATGAAATTAGAGCTTAACTTTCCACTGACCCATTTCAAGTAGTCAGCAATACTCGTAGATAAGAAGGAGGATTTTTCAAACCAACTAAATTTCTCCACTTTCAAAGGATCATATGTAGATCCTTGCTTTTTGTCGAATAAATTATCCATCTGAACACGCACAACTCGCCCTGCGGATGATGTAATATCTGCATTTGGCATTGTGATAAACTTTTCGCCTGTAAAAAGCGCCATTCCTTCGGAACGCACTGTAAAATTTGCTGACGGTTCTCTATCCCCAATGTCTCTAATTAATTTTTCGATTTTTTCATTCGTCAAATCAGCTATTCTTTTCGTTTTAGCAACACCGTAATCATCAAAGATAGAAACACAATCTCTATTCAGAACGGTCTTATTCAGATCTTTCCTATAATCGTAAACATGAACTAGTTTGTGGACTTCAAAAATTTGAGTAAACATCTTGGATAAACTCGTTTTCCCCATCCCCGATTTTCCTTCAAGCCACAAACTGAATCTGGGGGCAAGACTATTCTGCATTAATGGTGATGTAATAACCGAAACAAGCACAAGTGATAGAAGAGAATGGGTCAGTTTAGGTTCAAGCATATCCAACATATTCAGGCTCTCTAAGAACGCTTCTTTAGTTGTAATGTGATTGTCGATTTGCAACAGCAATTCCTTATCGGCTAATCGGATATTTCTGTCAGTGTCCCCAATCGTTCCACCACTATGTACGTACACCCATTTATTATCAAAGCAATGCCAACCTGAGCTTTCAACATCGACGACATTTAACAGGTTCTTATTTAGAGATTTTAAAATGAACTTCTTTATATGCTGATATCCTTTTGTCTCTTTGATGCTAAACATGCCTAGAGGCACTTGATCGCTCAACCATTTTTTTGTCGCTAAATCTTTGTGTAGAACTTCAATTTTAGGCAAAATCGAGGTAATTTCACCATCAAAAATAAGCCCCGTAAAAACATATGCACTTGGCCTCCCCTCTTCCGTCTTTATAGTCGCCAATGGAATAAGAGTGAAATTAGCTATCGGTTCAATCCTTCCATTTTCGACTATACAAAACTCACCATTTCCGTTTATAGCAAAATCATTATCAGTATATTCATCACTAAAGACCTTGATTAACTCTTGCGGGGAGAAGTTTTCAAATGGATTATAGATATAAATTACCTCCTGATTATAAAAAAGTGTGATAGTGTGATGGTTTTATTCGTATTTCTATCACACTATCACACTTTCAATGAAAATATAAGGATAATAAACTAAATTACTGTATGTATTCAGCATTTGAAATCCGCTTAAAGCATCTCAATTAACGATATTCAATCCTATCAAACCCCATCCAATTAAATACAACTTGCTTTGAACAGTATGGTAATCGAACTATCAACACTCGAAAATATATATCATTCATTAAGAGTACAAAGTATCTACAATGAAAGGATGATGCTATGTTTAGCGATTACTCTGATATTGTCTCAGTCACCGAGCTCATGGAAATGCTTGATATCGGGAGATCAAAGGCACTAAGCCTTTTACAAACAGGTCAGATTAAATCAATGAAAATGAAGGGGTATAGGATACCCAAAGTAGCAGTAACAGATTTTGTACTCTCTCAAGCTAAGATGAATATGGAACGTTATAGAGAGTTAGCGGATGATTAATTGATCCTTGAAAAAAGCTGTGGCCTTGTTGTCGCGGCTTATTTACTTTTGGCTTCATTCCAGAATAGAAAGGAAATTACAGACCGTGAACAGTCTTCGTATGGCGCTTGAAGATGAATGTTGTCGCGAGCAATTGATTCACATTGCGTGGCAGCATGTAAAGCTGGCATTAGAATTCGGACAACCGAATACTTCCAAGAATCGGAGAGAGACAATCAAGAAAGAAATTGCATTGCTCCGAACGGAACGTGATACATTGCTGTGTGACATTTCGGCTAATAAAAAACAATTTCGTCTGTAACAGCTTTGTAATCGGTGGGAACATATCGTTCCTACTTATTTGTGTTTCACAAAATCATCATACAAAGGAGAAATGACAATGCCTGTTTACAAAGATGAGAAAGTGCAATCAAACCAGTGGTACTATGCGTTTGAAGTCAAAGATTCAGATGGAAAACGAAGAACGGAGAAAAAGCGAGGTTTCAGAACCAAAAAAGAAGCTGAAAAAGCCGAAATATCCGTCAAAGACGCAATGAACAAAGGTACGTATATACAGCCAACAAAAATGACTTTTGGTGACTACTTGGTGAGTTGGCTTGAAAGCCGAATTGATCTTAGAAAATCAACCAGAGTTGGGTACGAAATGATTATTCGCAGACATATCATGCCCGAGTCCATTAGCAGCATTTCGCTCTCAGATATCAATGCAATGACTGTTGAAGGATTCATGGCTAAAGTACATGCTACCGATTACTCAGACAGCTTTAAAAGAAACATTTACAAAGTCATTCATAAGGCCTTGAAAGACGCAGAACGAAAGTTATTGATACTCAGGAACCCAGCATCTTTGGTCACTAAACCTAAAGTAGCCAAGAAAGAAATGTCATATTGGACAGAAGACGAAGCCAAAACATTCCTCAAAGCCATTCATGGTCACAGACTACGAGTTATATTCGTATTGGCTATTCACTGTGGAATGAGAATGGGGGAAATCAGAGGCTTACGGCTTTCGGATATTGATACAAAGCGAGGAATCATTTCAGTCAGACATATCATGGATTCAGAAAGGAACTTACAAATTGGAACTAAAACAAATGCAGGGAATCGATCTATCTCACTTTCGCCATTTGTAATCAAAGAAATTGAAAAAAGGATTGATGGCATTGCAGAGGAAAAGAATGCTACGAGCAATGATTACGAAGACCTCGGCTACTTAATCTGCACGAAAAAAGGCAGACCGTACCTAAAGAAGAATTTCCGAGATATATGGATTAGGCTTCTTGCAAAAACAGGCTTACGCACAATACGTTTTCATGATTTACGCCACACATGTGCTTCCCTCCTACTAGGACTCGGTGTACATCCAAAAGTAGTTCAAGAACGGCTTGGACATTCATCCGTACAAATAACATTGGACACTTACTCACACCTTGCACCCAATATGCAACAAGACGCAGCCAATGCACTCCAAAATCTTCTCGAATAACCGAAACAAATCAGCAATTTTAGTCCAACCCTACCAGATTCCTACCAGAACGTCTTTTTAAAGCTTATAACTACACACCTACGCCCCGTAAACCCTTACTCTACAAGGGTTATTTGTGCTACACAAAAAAAAGGAACCCAGCCAACGGGGCCAGGTTCAAAAGTTTATATTAAAAAGGGGGTCTTGGTTATTATAATACCCGCTAAACATTATGAAACCATAACAGGAATGTTTCAATTATATTACAATTTAGAAAACGCTTTATTTTTCTAATAATTTTCCCAGCTATAGCAAACTGTGTTTATTTTCCTCATAAAGGTTAATGAATAAGGATGACCTATCATAACTCAGGAGGAACCAACCATGAAAATTCTAATCACCGGAGCCGCAGGGCGAATCGGCAGCGTGCTCGCTAATTTCCTGAAAGACCGCTTCACACTCCGTCTCGCGGATCTCGATACTTCCATGCTCACCCGCTACGCGCAAGGAGATCACGAGTACATAGCGCTCAACATTACGGATGTTGATGCCTGCCATCAGGCCTGCCAAGGCATTGACGTGGTCATCCATTTGGCTGCGGACCCCTCTCCACAAGCAGGCTTCTATGAATCGCTGCTGGATAACAACATCAAAGGCACGTTTAATATGTTTCGCGCGGCCAAAGATCAAGGGGTGCGCCGATTTCTCACAGCAAGCAGCGTGCAGACGATAGAGGGATATCCGCTCGATTCTCAGCTTTATGCGAATATGCCGACTCGTCCTCACAATCTATACGGTGTCAGCAAATGTTTCGCTGAATCGCTTGCCTGTTATTTCGGATACGCAGAAGATATGCAAAGTGTTGCCATCCGCATCGGGGCTTTCGATGACTCGCCTGCCGAAGAGGAGGACTTGACCGCTAGAGACATGAGCGCCTACCTCCATCCTGCTGACTTATGCGATCTGATCCTCAAAACCATTGTGTCCGATAAGCTGGGACCTTTTACAATCCTTCATGCCATTTCGGATAATCGCTTCAAGCGCCTCGATCTAACGGAGACCAAAGCGCTGGTGGACTATGATCCCAAAGCAAATGCTTTTGAAAGAAATCATATTCATTTCCACGACAACCCCCACGATTCGAACCCGCCCAACAAGGGTAAATGACCTTATCATCCGTTCAATCCCTAGGAGGTATTATCATGACTAACTTTGACCATTCCCAAACTCAGCCATCCGCCGATTCGGGGAAAGTTGCGATTGTTACGGGAGCCGCATCTGGAATAGGCTTAGCTTCCGCTATACGTTTGGCTGAAAAAGGCTTCAAAATCGGCCTGCTGAACCGCCCGGGAAGTGAACTCGATGAGGCTGTCGAGAAAATCACGGCTTCCGGCGGCGAAGCGATCGCACTGCCCGCGGATATTGCTTTCGAAGAGCAAGTCAAACAAGCCATTCAGACGGTGATGGGCCACTGGGGCCGACTTGATGTCCTGGTAGCCAATGCCGGAATTAATGGCGTACTGTCGCCTATTGCCGATTTGGAGCTGGACGATTGGAACGCGACGATCAATATTAACCTGACAGGCACGTTCCTATGTGTGAAATATGCGGTCGAGCCCCTCAAACAACAGGGAGGAAGTATCATCATTACGAGCTCGATTAACGGCAATCGCGTTTTCTCTAATTTCGGGATGAGTGCCTACAGCACGTCCAAGGCGGGGCAAGTCGCTTTTATGAAAATGGCTGCGCTGGAATTAGCCCGCTACAAAATCCGCGTAAACGCCATTTGCCCAGGTGCCATTCATACGAATATTGACGAGAATACGGACCGCCGACCGGAGCTTGAGGAAATAACGATTCCCATCGAATATCCCGAAGGGGATCAACCGCTTGAGCATAAGCCTGGAACAGCAGGTCAGGTCGCGAATCTGGTCCTTTTCCTGGCTTCCGATCAATCCGACCACATTACCGGAACGTCCGTTTATATTGATGGCGCTGAATCTTTAATTCACGGCTAGTCCTTCATTTCGCTCATTCGCTGGAAAAGGAGAATATTATATGCAAATTGAGAGTTTATACCATTCCCCCAACACCAAATGGGCTTATTCCTATGATAGCAGCACATTCCATCTCCGCATTCGGACCAAGAAGAATGATGTGAACCAAGTTATCGCTATTACAGGGGATAAATATGACTGGGACAATTACAACAATGACTATCCGATGGAGAAAATCGCCACCGACCGTTACTTCGACTATTGGGAAACAGAGCTATCGCCCGCGCAGAAACGGTTCTCTTACGGGTTCCGGCTGCAAGCGGAGGACGAAACGATTTGGATGACGGAGTCGGAGATTTATGACGAAGAGCCCAGCCCCCCTTCCGGCTATTATGAAATGCCGTATATGCATGAAATCGATGGATTCAAGGCGCCGGATTGGGCCAAATCTGCGATTTTTTATCAAATTATGCCGGACCGGTTTGCCAATGGCGATCCACGTATAGATCCAGACGGCGTCCTTGAATGGGGAGATCAACCGACCAATGACTCCCATTTTGGTGGCGATTTGCAGGGAATCATGGACCATCTCGATTACTTGGCCGAGTTAGGCATAACGGCGATTTATTTGACTCCTATTTTTGAAGCGCCAAGCAATCATAAATACGATACGGTTGATTATAAAAAGGTAGATCCGCATTTCGGAGATACCACTGTGTTAAAAAAACTGGTCGCAGCCTGCCATGATAGAAATATGAAGGTCGTGCTGGATGCAGTTTTCAACCATTCAAGCGTTGACTTCCCGCCCTTCAAGGATGTTATCGAGAAAGGCGAGCAATCAGCCTATGTGGATTGGTTCCACATTCATGATTTTCCGGTTGAGGTGAAGGAAGGCCCGCTCAATTATGCAACCTTCGGGTTTTATGCTTCGATGCCTAAGCTGAATACCACGAACCCCGAGGTCAAACAGTATTTGCTGGACGTTGCGGAGCATTGGCTGAAGGAAGTGCAGATTGATGGCTGGCGTTTGGATGTCGCGAATGAAATTGACCATTCCTTCTGGAGGGACTTCCGCAAAGTTGTCAAAAAAGCAAATCCCGACGCTTATATTATCGGTGAAGCATGGAGCGATTCGCTGCGCTGGCTGCTGGGGGATCAGTTCGATTCGGTGATGAATTACCCATTCTCGGATCGGATTTTGCAATTTTTCCAGTCCGAGCAGCCCAATGGCCTCTCTTTTGCCGAAAATATGAATAATATCCTGATGCGCTATCCGCTGCAAACGAATGAAGTGCTGTTTAATTTGCTGGGAAGCCATGATACGCCGCGTGTGCTGACGATGTTTGGGGAGAACAAGAACAGGCTCAAGCTTGCGGTCGCTTTCCTGCTCACTTATATCGGAACTCCCTGCATCTTCTATGGCGACGAAATTGGTTTGACGGGGGAGCAAGACCCCGATTGCCGCAAATGCATGGAATGGGACCTTTCCAAGCAGGACCGTGAATTATTCGATTTCTACAAGCTGATGATCAAGCTGCGCAAAAAGCATGAAGTGCTTCGTTTCGGCCGCTTCTCCTTCCTGAGAGCGGATGCGGAGGATGGCAGAATTATTTATGAACGCAGGAATAAACAGGAAATATTCACTATCTGGATGAATCAATCCGAGGAATCAGCCCTTCTTGCCCATCCCGCAGATACAGAAACGGAACATTGGCAGGATGCATTCAGCGGCGATCCGGTGAAGTCTGTTGACGGTTTTGTCAGTATAGAGCTGGAGCCGTTTGGCTATCGAATTTTGCGCAGAAGCTTGAATGGCGTTTAAACGATTTTGCTGTTTTCACAGCTTGGGAGAATTTGTCCCCAGATAAGTCTGCAAAGTCCTTATCCGTGAACCGCTTTTTGTACAAATAAGAGCCGATGACAACCAAAGCCAAGCGATGATACGCGACTGCGCCACCGTTTGGGCAAAGTCCTCCCTCATCAAATTTGGAAAACCTGCGTAAATACAGGCTTTTTTCATCAAAACGTGTGAAAACAGCGAAAGCCTGCGATTATGCAGGCTTTTCAAGCTTTTCTACTCTGCCATTGAAAAAAGCGCACTAATAGATGCACAATTGCAGGCTTTCCACCCATTTGCTAATTCTCCAGACGAAAAGCATGTATAATCGCAGGCTTTCACTCATTTGCTGATTTTCCAGACGAAGGATGCCTAGAAATATCCGCAGAATATATTTTACAAGAAATTTAGTTGCACCTAACAGGCGTGTAGCATATAATAACTATATCTTAATTAGAATTATTATAAATAAGGAGGATCTGTATGAGTACCGAATACGACTACCACCATCTTCATCACGTGAAAGAACAAAGCAAATCAAGGCATACGTTGTGGATCACGCTCATACTGACCGCTTTTTTCACCATCGTAGAAATTGTAGGCGGGGTGCTGTCCAATTCACTCGCACTGCTATCTGATTCCGCTCATATGATCTCTGACGTTATTGCTCTGGGATTAAGCATGATCGCCATTCATCTGGCAACGCGTCAACCCAATGCTCGGTTTACTTTTGGTTTCTTGCGGTTTGAAATTATTGCCTCATTCTTGAATGGCTTGGCACTTTGTGTCATTGCATTGGGGATCTTTATCGAAGGTATTCAGCGTATCCTTCACCCTCAACCTATTCAGCTTGGCCTTATGCTTGTTATTGCTTCTATCGGTTTCATCGTTAACCTGGTACTTACCCTTGTACTCCACCATAGTGTGAAAGAGGAAGATAATCTGAATGTAAAAAGCGCGCTCTGGCACTTTTTCGGAGATCTCCTCAGCTCTGTTGGGGTCATCGTTTCATCGATTGTCATCTATTACACGGGACTTCTCTGGTTTGATCCTGTGATTTCGATGGTGATTGGAGGCATTATTTTTACTGGCGGAGCCAAAATCATTAAAGAATCCTATTTAATTCTCATGGAATCCGTCCCTGAGCAGTTCAATCTCGACGAGATTCGCTCAGCGATCGGGCAGGTAGAAGGTGTCGAGGATGTCCATGAAATGCATCTTTGGTCGGTATCCACCGATCACTATTCCTTATCAGCTCATGTGTTCATCAATCCGAACATTCAACCTTTCTGCGTGATTCTAGCCATTAATGAGACGCTCAAAAGCAAATATGGCATCGAGCATTCCACGATCCAGATTGAGCACGCCGACATTAATCCGCATGGGGAATATGGCAAAGAATTTCTGAAACACCAGAGACAGGTGCGTATTTAAAAAAGACCGTTACTCCCCTCTCAACACATTGAGAGTCAGGTAACGGTCTTTTTTTATGCAATCGTTGACTTCCTTACGATCATGTCCAGATCAATCAGCAGTTCATGGCCAATGGCGCGAGGCAAATGCTCTTCAAGGAGCAGCGTGCTCTCTTCGTCCAAGTCCTCGCCAATCTGCTTCATAAGAAATGCCGCAACCAGGCTGGTTTGCAAATCTACGGGCATATCGAAGCTCGTTATAGCCGGAAAGCTCGCTTTGGAATAGAGTTCATTATCCATCCCTATCAGTTGTACATCTTCGGGTACCCGGATGCCTCGCTCATGGCAGAGTGCCAGAATCTCCAGCGCCAATGCATCATTAAATGTGTAGATGCCGATCGGGCGGCATTCTCCGCTCAAGCGCAGGGCCTCATCCAGTGTGCGGGCAACACCTAGTTCGCTGACATCCAATAGCGCATGTACAACGGGTTCAGAATCATTGCCAAGTCCTGAAAGGAAACCTTGGATACGCTGATCGTTCGCTCCCATTCCGTTGCTTTTGCCAACGTAGATGACGGAGCGGCAGCCATTATTGAGGAAAGAGCGCACCGCTTGCGCAGAGGCCTTCGCGAAATCCAGATTAACAGCTAATTGGACGATTTCTTCCGGCCAGCCCCAACCATTAAAGATGACAAGCGGGGTGCCGCCTCCAACGAGCTGCTGCGTCGACTTCATGCTCATCGCCAGCCCATGGCTCACTAAGCCATCAACCCTGCGCTGCAGCAAATGCTCTAGGTGGCGCTGTTCGATCTCCGGGTCCATGCCAGCTGCTGAAAATACCGATAAATGATAACCGAAGCGATGCACCTTCTGTTCCAAGCTCTCCGCGAAGCGGCCATAATAGCCGCCAAAATGCGGAATGATGAGCCCTAATTCATAAGAACGGCGTCGACTCAAATTCGTCGCCATCACATTGCGCCGATAACCTAACCGCACAATGGCTTCTTCCACCTTGCGTATCGTTTCAGGCGCCATCGGGACCTTCCTGCGATTCAACACATTAGACACCGTGGCTATAGATACGCCGGCTTCTGAAGCCACATCAATAATTGTAGGCTGTTTACTTTTGCTCATCAGACTTCCCTCATTCTTGAAACACTTACACTTATTTTATCGAGAAGCAAAACGCTCGTCAAATGAACAATAACTGGCAATTCTGAAGAAATTTCACAGGCCTTAGACTACATTTTAAAATTGTTTATCAACTGTTTCATCTGGTCCGACATTTGACTTAACTTCTGGGCAGATAAAGCAATTTCTTCCATTGAAGCTAACTGCTCTTCCGTAGCCGCAGACACAATCTGCGCTGCTCCCGCCGTATTGGATGACACCTGCTCCATCTCCTGCAGAGCCGCCGAAATTTCTTGCGAGCTGGCAGACATCTGCTCGGCAGCCGCTGAAGTCTCTTCCACCTGCATAACAACACTTCGTGTCGCTTGCAAGATACGTGTAAAGGCTTCTCCCGTTTCACGAATAGCGGCAACACTTGCTTCCACTTCGTGTTCACCTTTTTGCATCGAGCCCACAGCGTATTGGATATCATTCTGAATGTCTTCAATCAGCTCCGCCACTTGAGCGGCAGAATCATTCGAGCGCTCAGCTAACTTCCTAATTTCACTTGCCACAACAGCGAATCCTCTACCGTTCTCCCCTGCTCGCGCAGCTTCGATCGAAGCATTCAACGCTAACAAATTGGTTTGTGCGGAAATTTCCCGGATTGCCTCTACGATCTGTCCGATTTGCTGAGAGCGGTCCCCCAACTGATGGATAACCCCGCTTAGATCCCCGACCGTGCTGCTTACAGCCGTCATTTGTACCGTGGACCTTAGACTTAATTCATTGCCGTTCTCCGCTTCCTGAAGTGTGCCGACCGACGCCTCGAATGCCGTGTTGGAAGTAATCGCTATGCGCTGGATACCCGTCGACATTTCCTCCATCGCTCTTGAGGTTTCTTCAATACTGCTCGCTTGCGTTTCATTACTAGCAGCCACTTCGGTGATCGCATGTGAAGTCTGATTCACGGCTTGCGTCGTTTCTGAAATGATACTGGAAAGCGTCATAGAAGAGGCAGCCAACACATTGGCGCTCAAAAGCTGGTTCCCTGCAAGCTCTCTTAGGCTATCGGATAACGTATTGAAAGAGCTCGCAAGCTGCCCCGTCTCATCACGACTGGATACCACTATTTTCTCACCGCTCAAATCCCCTGCGGCCATGCGCTCTGCCTGATCAGCCACACGAATTATCGGTCTGGAGATATGAAGCGCGAAGAAAGTGAAAAGCGTTATGCCTACTACCGAGCAGACAATCAGTGTAATTAGCATAGCAGATAAAATATGGCGCTGCCCCGCATCATAATCCTGCATATAGGAACCTGCACTAATAATCCAGCCCCAGGAAGTCGATAGCTCGCTGTAAGTAAGCTTGCTCGCTTCTTTTTTGGAATTAGGGAGCGGCCAATCGTAATAAGTAAAACCCCCGCCTGTTTGCGCCGTTTTAATCATATTTTGAATGTAATGCGTGCCATCGCTTGTTTGCTTGTCCCAAATATTTTGGCCTTCCAGCAGCGGATGTGCCAGTAGATTGCCTTTTTCATCCATAATGAAAAAGTACCCATTCTCGCCCAAATCAATATGTGTATTTATGGGCCTTGTATTATCTGCTCGTTTCTCCCCTAACAGCATAACGCGCAGTTGGTTCTGAGCATCTTCTTTGGTAATAACCCCTTTTTGTACCGCTTTATCTAATGAGTTCAACATCTCAGTAGCCAATCTAACGTTGTTCTTCAAACCTGTTTCAATGAGTGCGTGGGTTGAATCCCCAGAAACCTTATTTGTCACTAATCCCAGCGCAATTATCGGGACCACTAATAACAGGAAAGATACGAGCAAAAGCTTTTTGCGGATCGTTAGTTTAATCATAGCTCTTCACTCCATTCGACAAATTTCACGTTTTTATTAGTAAATATTGGCACCATCTCCCTAACAGACTAATACTATTAGACTATAATTTCAAATTTTGAGACCTAAAAAGTTGAAGATACTTCAATTATTTTGACCATTCTGTGAAATTCTCTTTCTATACGGGAAGCGAGCTTTTCAGCTGCTAGGGATGACTTCTTAGAGTGGGAGGATGCATAGCTCCTGAGACTGCCTTTTCGGTAGGCTCAGGGGGCTTTCTCTCGCAAGAAACGAGAGCCTTGCCGAACGAAAAAAAGCCTGACCGACAACCGGCCAAGCTTGCTCTTTCACTCCTCATGATGCCCAATCAGCGAAATGATCTGCTTCTTCAGCTTCATGAAGGACTCCGAATCCTTCACGTCTTCGACCGCTCGCAAACCAGGCGGGATCACGATTTCTTTGCGAATCGTGCCTGGATGGGCCTGCATCACGTAGACACGCTGAGAGAGGAAGATAGCTTCCTCGATATCGTGCGTGATGAAGACAACGGTCGTCTTCTCCTTCTCCCAGATGCGCAGCAGCAGCTCCTGCATCGAATTCTTGGTCTGCGGATCGAGCGCGCCGAAAGGCTCATCCATCAGCAGCACCTCTGGATTGTTAGCCAAAGCCCGTGCAATCGCCACGCGCTGCTTCATCCCGCCCGAGAGTTCCTTCGGCAAGGATCGCGCAAACTTATGCAAGCCCACCAGTTCCATGAAATGATCGGAGATGGCCCTCTTTTCAAACAGGGGAACACCCTTCAGCGTCAGTCCGAACTCGATGTTCTCCCTTACGGAGAGCCACGGGAATAGCGTGTAGCTCTGGAACACCATCCCGCGATCGGCACCGGGACCGTCAATTTCGTGGCCCGAGATGCTCATCGATCCGGTCGTCATCGTCTCCAAACCCGCAACAATTCTCAGCAGGGACGATTTCCCACAACCAGATGGACCAACGAAGCTAACGAACTCATGGGCATCCACATGAAACGAGACTCTATCCAACGCGACGAACTGCGATTTTTTCGTGCTGTATACTTTTGTCACATCGGTAGCGCTAATTTTACTCACGGCAGCAACCGTTTCAACGAAGGGCTCTCGATTCAAAGCATGCATAATTTAACGCCCTCCTTCCAGCCATGGAAAAAATCTGCGATGACAATAGGCGAATGTTCGATCCGTAAGCAGCCCCAGCAACCCAATTGCGATAATTCCAACGAAGATGAGATCCGTGTTGAGAAACCGCTGCGCCTTCATAATCGAGAAGCCAAGTCCGCTGCTAGCCGCAACCAGTTCCGCGACGACCAAATACGTCCAAGCCCATCCGATAATCAAACGCATCGTGTTCATCAGATCAGGCAGCAGCGCTGGGATCAGCACCTTCTCGATAGCCTGCCAGCGATTCGCCCCCAAGGTATACGAGGTTTGCAGCAAATCATTGGATACCGAGCGGGTATTATCTGCAACCATCAGCATGAGCTGGAAGAAGCAGCCGATGAAGATTACGATGACTTTCGCCCACTCGCCAATCCCCGCCCAAACCATAATGAGTGGAATGAACGCCGTCGCCGGCATATAGCGAATAAATTCAGTCGGAGGTACCAGCAGCGCTTCAGCGAAACGAAATGTACCCGCCAGTATGCCAAGCGGAATCCCTAACAAACAAGCAAGCAAGAACCCTGCCCCTACACGAAAAATACTGATGCCCACATGATGCCAAAATACAGCACTTTGCAGCTGAATCACGAACTGAAGCAGCACTTGATCCGGCGTAGGCAGGAACGTGCGATTGACGAAATTCCCGTAACTGAGCAAGCTCCAAAATGCCAAAACCAACACAACGATCAGCACAACACCCGACATATACGTTCTACGATGAATATCGCCCCTTATGGCAAACAACGTAGATTTGCGTCTCTTTTTGATAGTCGTCTCCATAGAGCACCCTCATTTCACTGTTATTTCTTGCGCTCCTTGAGCACCTCTTCAACAAAGTGGCCGTCCAGGAAGCTATCTGCGTTCGGAATGGACGTCAGCATATCCAGCCCCTTCAGGAACTCGGCTGTCTTCTGCGATGTGAATGGCAAGGATTCATAAGAATCGCCTTTTTGGAAAGCTTTCACATTATCTTCAAGCTGGAAGATTTTCACGCTATCTACGCCAGCCTTGTATTCATCAACTGGAGTCTCAGCTGCCTTGGCCATAATCTTCAAGGATTCTTCCGGATTTGCCTTCCAGTAGTCCAGCGCATCGAACCACGCGTTAAGGATCTTTTTGACATCATCCGGACGATTTCGGGTGATTTCTTCTTTGAAAACGAGCAGATCAGGAATAAGTCCAGGCGTGTCTTTGGATGAAAATAAGAGCTTGCCCTTGCCTTCTTGAATCGCTTTGCTGAGGAATGGTTCCCATAATACCGCAGCATCCAAGTTGCCCGAAATGAAAGCCGGTCCTGCATCGTTCACTGTCATATTCGTATAAGCGACATCCTTCTCTCCAAGTCCTGCTTTCTCCAGCGCAGTCAGCATTAGGAGATGATCAACTGTTCCCAGCTCTGTAGCGACTTTTTTCCCTTTCAAATCCTTCAGTGAATTAATGCTCGGTTTCACCACAACCCCGTCTCCGCCATTGGAGTTATCGTTCACCAGAACGGCTTTCAGCTTAATGCCTTTACTCGCAGGAGCAAGCGTGTCGCTTAATGTTTGGCTATTCGCATCCACCTTGCCAGAGGCCAGCGCCGATAAGGAATCACTATAGACAGGGAACCAGACGAGATCTACCTTCACCCCGTTTTTCTCGAAGAAGCCTTTCTCCTTCACTAAATACCAGACAAACCAACCTGGCCATGGGCTAAGCGCCAATTTGATAGGCTCACCGCTGTCCCCTGACTTGGTGCTTGCCGCCTCTTTGCTCGTGCATCCGCTAACTACCGTAAACGTCAATAACACGGCCATCATCAGAAATACCATTCTTTGTCTCATTCTGATTCTCCCTCTCCCTGTCAACTGGTAAAAAGAAAAGCCCAGGATGATATCATATTCTGATATCCTCCCGGGCTTTTATCCCTCCGTGTGCACGATGAAGCGCCATCGTGTGTCTTCTCTTGGACCAGACCAACAGCCTTCATTCTGCCGCGGAACCCTAGAAAACATGTGTGCTATGAAATTGGTACGGAGTCTTACATTTGTTCTTATCATACTTACATCTCGCTTATATGTCAATATACTTAACATAAATAAATAATTTTATTGTCAAGTACATCTAAAATGTAATAATATATAACACATAAGTAGTCTAACGGAGGTGTTTACGATGTACTCGATTCATTTCCACATTCACATGTTAGATATTCAACCAATGAAGCCGACTTCCTCTTCATTAACAAGTCCTTTCATACCTGTCTTGCAAGAAGGGCACACACAATCCCAGCATCCTCTCTCGATTCCCCCTATAAATAAAAAAGATTCATCAACAACAGATTCCTCCACTTCACCTTAGTCCTCATTCACATGCAGAAAAGCCCGACATCCTGTCATTCAGGACATCGGGCTTTATTTTTGCAATACCGATTACACGCCTAACCATTTCTTGAACAAATGTTTCGTTGTATCTGCATTCAACGCTGCGATGGAAGTCGTAAGCGGAATACCTTTCGGACAAGAGCGTACGCAGTTCTGTGAGTTTCCACAGCCTTCAATACCGCCATCTGTCATCAGCGTATCCAAACGCTCGTCTTTGTTCATTTCACCCGTTGGATGCGCATTGAAGAGACGAACTTGGGATAACGCGGACGGTCCGATAAAGGAGTTCTTGTCATTCACGTTCGGACAAGCTTCCAGACAAACGCCGCATGTCATACATTTGGACAGCTCATAAGCCCATTGACGCTTCGACTCAGCCATACGCGGCCCAGGTCCAAGATCATACGTACCATCGATTGGAACCCATGCTTTTACCTTTTTCAAAGCGTTGAACATGCGTCCGCGGTCGATAACCAAGTCACGCATTACCGGGAACGTGCTCATCGGCGCTACGCGAATTGGCTGCTCCAGCTTATCAACAAGCGCCGAACAAGCTTGGCGCGGTTTGCCATTGATAACCATGGAACAAGCTCCGCAAACTTCCTCTAGACAGTTGGATTCCCAACAAACCGGAGTCGTCTTTTGGCCGCTGGCGTTCTTAGGATTACGTTGAACTTCCATCAAGCCGCTGATAACGTTCATATTGGAGCGATAAGGAATTTCAAATTCCTCGGTATAAGGTTTGGAATCTGGACTCTCTTGACGAGTCACGATAAACTTCACTGTTTTTTGTGCGCTTAGTGTCTCAGCCATGATTAATGTCCTCCCTTTTTCTTCTCCGTGGAGTAGTCACGTTTCCGCGGTGCAATCAAAGATACATCAATGTCTTCATAGCTGATTTTCGGGCCATCCGGCGTCCAATCGGCAATTGTCGTTTTCATGAAATTCTCATCATCACGCTCTGTGAATTCCGGCTTGTAATGCGCGCCGCGGCTCTCGTTACGCAGCAGGGCGCCAAGCGTCATCGCTTCAGCCAATTCGAACATATTCCAAAGCTGACGCGTGAACGCAACCCCTTGGTTGTTCCAACGTGCCGTATCGGTGATGTTGATGTTGTTGTATCTTTCTTTCAAATCTTTGATCTTGCCGATCGTATCTTCCAAACGATCGTTGTAGCGAACAACCGTCATATTCGCGTTCATCATGTCGCCAAGCTCTTTGTGCAGAACGTAGGCGTTCTCTGTGCCATTGTTCATTTTGAGCAAGTTCTCATAACGATCTGTATGACGTTTCTTCTCACGATCAAACACGATGGAAGACGTGTCGTCAGCATGTTTCTCTAGACCGCGGATATACTCAACCGCTTTAGGACCGGAAACCATTCCGTCATAGATCGCCGAAACGAGCGAGTTCGCACCCAGACGGTTCGCACCGTGATGCTGATACTCACACTCGCCAGCCGCGAATAGACCTGGAATGTTCGTCATCATGTTATAGTCAACCCAGATTCCGCCCATAGAATAATGAACCGCTGGGAAAATCTTCATTGGGATTTTGCGTGGATCGTCGCCCATGAATTTCTCGTAAATCTCCATGATGCCGCCAAGCTTGATATCAAGCTCCTTCGGATCTTTATGAGAAAGATCAAGGTAAACCATGTTCTCGCCGTTGATGCCAAGCTTCTGGTCCACACAGACGGAGAAGATTTCACGCGTTGCAATATCACGCGGCACCAAGTTGCCGTAAGCCGGATATTTCTCTTCCAGGAAGTACCAAGGCTTGCCGTCTTTGTATGTCCAAATACGACCGCCTTCACCACGCGCGGATTCAGACATCAAGCGAAGCTTGTCATCTCCCGGAATCGCAGTCGGGTGAATTTGAATCATTTCCCCATTAGCATACTTAACGCCTTGTTGGTAAACCGCACTCGCTGCTGTCCCCGTGTTGATAACAGAGTTCGTTGTTTTACCAAAAATAATCCCAGGACCGCCTGTTGCCAAGATAACCGCATCAGCCGGGAACGTTTGAATTTCCATGCTGCGCAAATCTTGAGCTGCGATACCACGGCAAACATTGTCGTCGTCCAGAACGGAACCGAGGAATTCCCAGTGCTCGAACTTCGTTACGAGACCTGCTGTTTCCCAGCGGCGTACTTGCTCATCCAGCGCGTACAAGAGCTGCTGACCCGTCGTTGCGCCCGCGAATGCCGTACGGTGATATTTGGTTCCGCCGAAACGGCGGAAGTCAAGAAGACCCTCTGGCGTACGGTTGAACATAACGCCCATCCGGTCCATCAAGTGAATAATCCCTGGAGCTGCGTCACATAATGCTTTAACAGGCGGTTGATTTGCCAAGAAATCTCCGCCATAAACTGTATCATCAAAGTGCTCCCATGTGGAGTCACCTTCACCTTTGGTATTCACCGCGCCGTTAATGCCGCCTTGCGCACATACGGAGTGGGATCGTTTCACAGGTACCAAGGAGAACAATTGCACATGAACCCCGGCTTCTGCTGCTTTAATTGTCGCCATGAGTCCCGCAAGGCCTCCGCCAACGACGATGATTTTCGAATTAGCCACTTCTGTTCACCCTCCCTTAATGCCCCGAATGTGCTTCTACCGGAACCGAAAATTCCGTACCTGTAAAAGCTACCAATGACATAATAAACATAACGGACATCACAACGAATGCAGCCATCCAAATAATGGAAGAATAACGCTGCGCGCGTGGTCCAACTGTAATCCCCCAGCTAACTAGGAACGACCAAATCCCATTACAGAAATGGAAGCTTGCTGAAACAACACCGATAACATAAATCGTAAAAATGACTGGATTCGTTGCAATATCATGCATCGTTCTGCCGAGATCCTCATGCGCCACATTGCCTAAAGCAACCTGCAAACGCGTTTCGAAGAGATGCCAAGCAACGAACAAGAACGTGATAACGCCGGTCACCCGTTGAAGCATGAACATTTGATTGCGGAAATACCCATAGCTCGATACATTATTCCGTGCCTGATACGCGACATAAAGTCCATAAACGGCATGATAAAGAAGCGGAAGCCAGATTCCCACGATTTCCATGAGCAGAACCAGAGGCAGACCGTTCAGCCAGTTAATTTGATCCACGAAGGCCGCCGGCCCTTTGGTTGCTTCATAGTTAGTGAGCAAATGCTCAATAAGGAAGAAGCCCACTGGAATGACACCTAACAAAGAGTGGATCTTTCGAAAGTAATACGAATTACCCATAATGTAACCAATTCCCCCCTCAACAAAA
Source organism: Paenibacillus ferrarius (assembly GCF_002027705.1). Taxonomy (GTDB): domain Bacteria; phylum Bacillota; class Bacilli; order Paenibacillales; family NBRC-103111; genus Paenibacillus_E; species Paenibacillus_E ferrarius. The sequence continues at coordinate 104,287 of NZ_MBTG01000004.1, forward strand.
TTCATAAACTAAAACTAACATCTGACATGTTTAGACAAACAAGCCACATACCATTCTACTCTCGCCGCAAACGAGCGTCAACCCATAATCATCCACGCCTATTTTGCGCCAAAGCAGTGAGCGAATATACACGGCCAGCCAATAAATGTGAATAAAAAGTGACATGTACATCGTACCTCTTTCACGCTTATAATGGAAGTGCCGTTTTTTTATATACGCTTATAACTAATTCACATATATAAATCGAAATGGAGCTGAAATGAGCATGGAACTTCTGGACGTTTTCGCTGTTGTTGTCGAACAGGTCAGCCTCAATAAAGCGTCTCAACTGCTTAATATTTCGCAACCTGCGCTTTCCCGCAAAATCATGAAGCTGGAGGAAGATTTGGGCGTGGAGCTCTTCATTCGCAAAGGGAAACGACTGGAGCTAACCAAAGTCGGTCAGATTTGCTACGACCATGCTATCGAGCTTCGCCACTTAGAGCGTAAATTCAAACAAACCATCCAGATGTATAAAGCCGCAGGCAGCCATTCCTCCATCACCATCGGAGCCAGTCTGACAACCTTGCAAGCTACCCTTCCCGATCTCATTACCGACTATTTACAGGAATATCCGCTGACCGAGATTAAACTTCTTACCGGCAAAACGCATGAAATCGTAACGATGGTCAAAGAAAACAAAGTAGACATCGGTGTTGTCGCTTCCCTTATTAATGCATCGAGCCTGCATTGCGAGCCATTATTCGATGACCACCTCTGTCTGGTGCTGCCGCTTGGCCATCCCTTCATTGATCGTACGACGATCACAATGAAGGATTTGAATGAGCTGCCGATGATTCTCTTCTCGAAGGGGACCTGGTATCGCATCTTGATGGATGAGCTTTTTCATCGCTATACCATTTTCCCGAATGTGCAAATGGAGATCGATTCCTTCGAGGCGATTATCCGGCTTGTTTCCACCTGCAAAACAGCTACATTGCTGCCAAAATCGTATTTACGGGAAGACTTAATCCGCAATAATGAATTGATCCTGCGTCAATTGGCGGAATTGGAGCAGACCAAGCGGACGACATCTCTGATCTACTCCGACCACACTTCCGATAACCCTGAGGCAATGAAGTTCATCAATCAGGCTGTCACCTGCTTCGCCAAACATCACTAAACAATGGATTCTAAAACAGCCAACTCCCCTATGCTTGGAGAGTTGGCTGTTTGTATGATTAGCGTGCTATACGTACTTGTATCCCACGCCCCAGACGGTCCGAATCCGCTGTGGCTCCTTAGGGTTATTCTCAATTTTTTTGCGAAGATTAGCGATATGTACGTCAATCGCCCGATCCGTCACGTAGGAGTCGAAGCCGCGAACGGTCTGCAGCAAATCCTCTCGACTGAACACGCGGCCAGGGTTATTGATGAAGCATTTCATAATTTCAAACTCCGAATACGTCGTTTCCACAACATGACCACGAACAAGCATAGAACGTGTATGCAGATTTAGCTCAATGCTTTTATCCACCGTCAACAACTCTTCTGAGACTTCCAGCTTATTCTCGATAAGTACCGCAGATGGCGCTCGTTTGGTATCAACAACTTTCTGATAGGTATTCGAACGACGAATCAGCGCGTGCACGCGTGCACTCATTTCATGCATGCTGAAAGGCTTGCACATGTAATCATCTGCACCCGCTCCAAGTGCTTTGACACGCTCAACCACCTTGCTTTTCATAGAGACAATCATAATCGGCACGCCGGATGTCTGGCGAACATGCCTGCATAGCTCAAGACCATCCATATCGGGCAGCATGAGATCCAGCAAAATAATATCCGGTGCAAACTGACGGACCGCCACGACCCCTTCTGCCCCATTTTCCTTCCGAATGACCTGGAACCCCTCTTCACCCAAATACATCGAAACCATATCGCCGATCATGGCGTCGTCTTCAATCATTAACACTTTATACATAGGGAATCCACCTTCGCCTGGAAATTCTCTCGTTGTGCACGTACGCTAAAGTTGCGGGCTTAATAGTCGAAAATAGACATTTGCTTGGCTACCTAATCACTTCGCTCTCAAACTTATCAATCTGAACATTCGTCCCGATAATGACCATCATGTCGTTCTCATTCACCACATCTGTTGCGGTGGGTGCAATGATGACGCCGGTTTGTTTATTGATCGCTACAACGCTGCAGCCAAATTTGGCACGGGGATCCAACTCTCTGATCGTCAAGCCGCACAGGCGTTTAGGCACAGAAAGCTCGGCAATCGTATAATCCTTGGAAATTTCAATGTAGTCCAGTAAATTCGGTGAATTCAATTGATGCGCTACACGTATCCCCATGTCTCTCTCCGGATAGATGACGCGATCTACCCCTATTTTCTGTAAAACTTTGCCATGCAGCTCAGATAAGGCTTTGGCCACAACCTTCTTGACCCCCAAATCTTTGAGGACAATCGCTGCCAGAATGCTGGATTGAATATCGTCCCCGATGGCCACAACGGCACAATCAAAGTTGCGGACGCCTAGGGATTTAAGAACATCTTCATCCGTAGCATCCGCTACAACGGTATGGGTGAGGAATTGGCTCATTTCATCAACCGCTTCCTCATCTCTATCAATGCCAAGCACTTCATTGCCCAGCTTAATTAACTCCTTGGAAATACTGGCCCCAAAGCGTCCAAGGCCTACAACCACATACTGCGTCTTCTTCATTTCCTTACCCCTATCCAATCGTGATTTTCCCCTCAGGGTATCTATACAGTTCCTTCTCTTGCTTCGGTTGCAGCGCATAAGCGAGTGTAAACGGACCTAATCGCCCGGCAAACATCGTCAAACAAATTAGAATTTTGCCAAAAGTCGTTAAATCAGGCGTCAAGCCAATGGTCAATCCTACAGTTGCAAAGGCTGAGGTGACCTCAAACAAGATTTTCAAAAATTGCGAGTCCTCTGTCGTTGATAATAACATCGTGACCATGATGACTAAACATAAAGCCATCATAGTCAACGTAATCGCTTTGAGAATGCGATCCTTCGCCAAACGGCTGCGAAAAATCACAATATCTTCTTTCCCGCGGATCATAGTCACAATCGCAGCGATAAGAATCGTGAAGGTCGTCGTCTTGATTCCGCCTCCAGTTGAGCCCGGCGAAGCTCCGATAAACATCAGGATAACAATGAAAAATTGGGAGGCTTGACGCATCGCGCCAATATCCACCGTATTAGCACCTGCTGTCCGCGGTGTTACGGATTGGAAGAAAGAAGCCAATACTTTGCCGCCTAAATCTAGCGAGCCTATTGTTCTGTTATTCGTATATTCGAATATAAAGATGATAAGGGCACCAAGCACAATGAGCAGTCCTGTCATACTTAGCACAACTTTGGAATGCAGGGAGAGACGTTTGGTGGTGCGATAATCGATCGCCTCAGACATCACAATGAAGCCGATTCCCCCAAGCACAATCAGGGCCATGGCCACAAAGTTGACGACGAAATCATTGACGTAGCCCGTTAATGAAACGAAAGGGGCATCTACAGTACCAAATAAATCAAAGCCTGCATTGTTGAACATGGAAATAGCATGCCAGATGCCGAAATACAAAGCTTTTGAGAAACCCAGGTCAAAGGTCCAACGAATTGTAAAAATGACTGCTGCTATCGCTTCTATGGTTAAGGAGTAAATAAGGACCCGCCGAATCAAGCGAACAATGCCTTCCATACTGCCTTGGTTAAAAGCTTCCTGCAGAACCAATCGCTCTTTCAGCGTAATTTTTTTGCGAAATACCAGCGCCACTAAAGTAGCCATCGTCATAAAGCCTAATCCGCCGACCTGAATCAAGCTGACAATGACAATTTGTCCAAACATCGTATAGGAACTCCCTGTGTCAACAACGACTAATCCCGTTACACAGGTCGCGGAAGTCGCGGTAAAAAGCGCATCAATAAACGGAATGGACTGCCCTGTTGCTGAAGCAAATGGAAGCGTCAGAAGACAGGCTCCGAGAACGATGATGGCGGCAAATCCAAGGACCAGAATTTGAGGTGGTGTCATTTGCCAAAAATTCAACTTTCTATTCATAGCGCCTCCTGAAAAATATGCAAAGGACACGGAATTTCATTTTTTCAACAGTAGGTTTCCCCGTTAACATGAAGAAATTCGGCATGCATGCAATTGATAGGTATTATATAACTGTTTCGGATTCTTTACTACCACTGAATTGGCATTCTTTTTAATCTGTGGTAACGTGGGAAGCAGGGTTTCATAATTGTGAATATAGAAGGGAACTTTTCTTATGCTAAGGCCGAAATTAAACCGTCATCTCCTTATTCTAGCCAGTATCGGGATCGCGCTGTATGTGGCAATAAGCGTTCTATACGGACTCCGAACAGAAGAGGCGCCAGCTGGAGAAAATCCTTCCATAACCAAAGAACAAGCCGCGGAAAGCGCGTCTCGCTTTGTCAGCGATCGTTACGGCATCAAGAGTCCAGACACTTTCGTCGTGTATCAATCCAAGAAAGACCGCAGCGGTTATTTGCAAAAAGAACACTTATCGAAGCTCTACGCTGAGACTTACGGGGAACGTTACCCTATCGATTATTATCAGGTACAAGTTGCGGACCCAAAGTCCCACAGGCAATTCCAAGTTGAGATTAATTATAAAAATGCAGGGATTATCGGCTGGCGTGAAACGACTGCTTCCGGGACCGGCGCTGCGATCAGCCTGCAGAAGGCAGATATTCTAGCCAAGCAAGAGATGCGTGCACAAGGCTTTGATCCTGACGAGATGAAGCTTCTCGACAAAGCGGATTCGGATACAGGGAAACAAGGGATGACGACGCTTTATTACACCAAGCCCTCCACTCCATTAGGCGAGTCTAATCTGCAAGTCCGAACTGATTTTGATGATAAAACTCTGGTTGGTTACACGGTGCAGTTCAGCTTACCGCCCTCCCACCTGGCTTGGATCGTTCAACAAGATCAATCTGCTTCCGTTATGACTTGGATCTCCATGGGCTTTACGGTCCTCATGACACTTGCTTCTGTTGTTTTTGCCATCATTTATAGAAAACATATGAAGTTCAGTCGAGGCTTGTTGTTAACGGCCGTATTTCTAGCCATTTACATCACCAATAACTTTAATATGTATCCCGCCTTTCGGTCCATGAGCGGTGATGCCAATAGCGATTTTGCAACATGGGCTGCCATCATTTTCATGAATGTCGTCACGCTGCTGCTTGGCATTTCGCTTTATTTCGCCCTGGTCGCCGGAACAGGCTTGTGGGCAGCAAGCGGGCAGTTCAAGTGGCCTGCATGGAAAGAAACCAAGTTCGGCGCAGAAGTTTATCACGGTATGGGACGCGGCTATTTACTTGCCCTCTTCATTCTCGGCGTTCAGCAGGTGCTGTTCTACGCAGGTGAAACAGGATTTGATGTATGGGCTGTCAACGATCCTACAGATTCTGTGCTCAATATGATCGAGCCCCGCTTCTTCCCGCTGATGGCTTGGGTTGCCGCTATTTCCGAGGAAGCAACCTATCGCTTGCTTGGCATTATTTTATTTAAAAAGCTGTTTCGCAATAACTTTATTGCCGTTCTGATTCCAAGTGTCATCTGGGCGGCCAGCCATACGCAGTATCCTATTTATCCGGTGTATACACGTTTGATTGAAGTTACGGTCATCGGCATCATTCTTGGCTATGTATTCTTGAAGTACGGCTTCCTTACTGCCCTATTCGCGCATGCGAGCATGGACAGCATCCTTATGGGGATGTCGCTTTTCTCACTTGGGCACGTCAGCGACGTGCTCGCAGGCCTCTTCTATATCCTGCTGCCGGGTATCGTCGGCTTCGTTCTGGCTTGGCTGCATGGAAAAAGGCGGCGTCCCCTTATTCCTGAGGAACTGCCGCCTCGCCTTGAAGTGCTTTGAGAATCTCGCTTGCTAATTTCTCACCAATACCTAGAGGCTTGAAGTCACCGACTTCGGCCTCTTTGATTTTGCGTACAGAACCGAAGTGCTTAAGCAGCGCCTTCCTGCGCTTTTCGCCGATGCCAGGAATCGCATCCAGCTGCGACACCACCATCGACTTCGCTCTCGATTCCCGATGGAAGGTAATCGCGAATCGGTGAACCTCATCTTGAATCCGCTGAAGCAGATAAAATTCCTGACTGTCCCGCGGCAAAGGTACGATCTCTGCCGGGTCTCCAATCATCAGCTGAGCCGTTTTGTGCTTGGCATCCTTAACGAGCCCGCAAACGGGAATGAAAAGGCCCAGTTCATTCTCCAGCACATCCAGGGCGGCTGATATCTGTCCTTTCCCACCGTCGACGACGATTAAGTCAGGCATCGTGAGATTATCCTTCAGCACCCGCTCATATCTGCGACGAATGACCTCGCGCATCGTTTCATAATCATCCGGTCCAACAACCGTCTTCACTTTATATTTGCGGTACTCTTTCCGATCCGGCCGCCCGTCGACAAAAACGACCATCGCCGATACCGGATTCGTCCCTTGAATATTCGAGTTATCGAACGCCTCGATGCGGCGAATAACGCCAAGTCCAAGCCATTCGCCCAAATTCTCTACCGCCTTGGTGGTGCGGCGCTCATCGCGCTCCACCAAGCGGAATTTCTCGTCGAGCGCGTTGCGGGCATTGTCTTTGGCCATATCGACCATCTGCTTCTTCAATCCGCGCTGCGGAATATGCACCTTGACCTTCAGCCAAGATTCGAGCGCTTCCCGAACATCCTTCTCCTCGGCTTCTGCCTGTGCTGCTTCTTTGGTTGGAGGCGCGGCTTCGGGCGCTGCGCCATCTGCCCCTGACGCATCTGAATCTTCAGATAGAGCTGAGATATCAGAAGCAGGCAATGCAGCAGCATGAGCCTCAGGAGCAGCAGCCCCCTGCACGGGCATCGTAGGCAGGAAAATCTCCTTCGGCAGCGCCGGGTTATCGCTGTAGACCTGGGTAACATAGGTGATGAAATCATTGTACTCATCGCCATAATAAGGGAACAGTGAGACGTGCCGCTCGATCAGCTTGCCCTGACGCATGTACTGGATATGTACAGCCATCCAGCCCTTGTCGACCGCGTAGCCAAACACATCGCGGTCCAGCGCATCGACTGCATTGATCTTCTGCTTCTCCATGACCGCGTCGATGTTCAGGATATGATCGCGCAGCTCTTTGGCGCGCTCAAAGTTCAGTTCCTCGGCTGCGGCCAGCATCTTGGTCGTCAGCTCTTCTTTAATAACGTCGTGTCCCCCGTTCAGGAAACGGCTGATCTCCTGCACCATCCGCTCGTTCGTCTCTGCGGATATGTCGAACTCGCAAGGCGCCAGACACTGCCCGATATGATAGTATAGGCATACTTTCTCCGGCATGGTCTTGCACTTGCGCAGCGGATACAACCGGTCCAGCAACTTCTTCGTCTGCTGGGCCGCGAAGGCATTCGGATAAGGGCCGAAATACTTCCCCTTATCCTTATACACCCGCCGCGTGACTTCCAGGCGCGGCTGAGGTTCATGAGTAATTTTGATATAAGGAAACGTCTTATCATCCTTCAAGAGGACATTGTATCTCGGGTGATGCTGCTTAATCAGATTACACTCCAGAATCAAAGCTTCCATATTCGAGGAGGTAATTATATATTCAAAGTCACGGATTTCGCTGACTAGTTTTTGCGTCTTGGCACTGTGACTTCCCGTGAAATAAGAGCGTACGCGATTTTTCAGGACCTTCGCTTTGCCCACATAGATAATGGTGCCTTCACGGTTTTTCATAATATAACAACCTGGTTTATCCGGCAGTAAAGACAGCTTATGTCGAATAACTTCTAAACTCTGATCACGCAGGGTAGGGTCTTCTTGCTCATGTTCGGTCATGCTCTCGATCTCCTTTCACACAACAAAAAAGCTCTTTTTCAGCATAGCAGAAAAAGAGCTTTTTCACACGAACAATTGTTTCTAGTTTTCAAACAAATTATTGATGACGGGAAACTACATTTTTGAGCGCTTCTTTGGATTGGAAGCCAACCACTTTATCAACAGGCTGTCCGTCTTTGAAAACGATCAGTGTTGGAATACTCATAACACCAAAGCGAGCAGCGGATTCCGGATTGTCATCCACGTTTACTTTTGCGATTTTTAAAGATTCGATTTCTTTATCCAGCTCTTCCAATACAGGAGCGATCATTTTACAAGGTCCGCACCAAGGCGCCCAGAAGTCTACAAGTACTGTACCTTCTCCTTCAACTTCTGCTTTAAAGCTGTTATCAGAAACATTCACGATTGACATGATAGTTCCTCCTTCTAAGAATGGATTTGATTTATTGATCATAACGTCTGCCTTCAAGACAGCTCATGAGTAAAGTATACCACACCAGTAGGTCAATTCAACCAAGCTATAGTGTAGCCAAAAGTTGAAGCCGGCATTCTACTTAGCAGGCAATCCTACTGGCAGCCCCTGAATCCTTTGCTGCTCAATATACGCGATTCGATCCTTCAAATTGGCTTGCAGCATCTGCAGCATTTCCATTTGTCGCTCTATGTCCTGAAGCTTCTCTGTATAGAGTGGCAGCAAATCATCGCAAAGCGACTCCTGATTTTTCATAACGCAGTTAAGGAAGCTTTCAATTTGTTCGGTCGTAAAGCCTAAGCTTAAATAGAATTGAATGGTCTTCACGCGTTCAACAACCATCTGGTTGTACACCCGGTAGCCGTTCTCCTCACGCTGAGTGGCGATGAGCCCTTTGGCCTCATAGTACCGTAAGGATCGAATGCTGGCACCGGTAAGCTTGGATAATTCACTAATCCGCATGGCCTTCACCTTTTTCCTTTTCCTTAATCAAGTAAGGATGCTTTCATTGTAAACCATGACACTAATGTTAGAGTCAAGCGTTATTTTAAAATTTCCGCCGATATTTGCTATTGTTTGCACAATTGTCACTTTGATAAGCTTTACAACTTTCGGCGAATTTGGGTATACTAAGCTTAAACTACGAATGTCGGACGTTAGGGGGTAACCACATGAGCGATCCTAAACACCCTGAGCTTCACGTGTATGAAGAGCCGCGTAACGATTTCATGGATGTAGGTATTGGCTTTGGCGCATTCTTTGGTTTCTTGTTTATCATTGCAGCCGTTGCAACTGTCATTCAAGTAATGAAATAAGAATGTTTGAGCCTAGTCCGAAAGCCGCTTTGCACTCACCTGTGAAGCGGTTTTTTTCTTGCAGCTTCCTCTTTGATGGAGGTCTCTGTAATATGCACTAGACAGCTTTACCAAATGCTACCGCAGAAGGAGTCATAATTCCATGATCAAAGTTCATCCAGAACGCCAGAAGCTCATTACATTCATCGGGTTAACTGATGCAGATTTACAACTTTTGAAAAGCAAAGAAGAAGCCTTCAAGATCATCGTGGACAAGCTGGTCGACGAATTATATGCCGAGCTTATCACTTGGCCTGAACTCATAGCCTTAATTCAGAAGCACAGCACGATCGAACGCCTCAAAGAAACGCAGCGCTGGTATTTCCTGTCCATGGCTTCCGGTGTGATTGATGAGGAATATATTAAAAAGCGGCTCTTTATTGGAAATGTACATTCTCGCATTGGCTTAACAACTTCCTGGTACTTGGGCACTTATTTAAAATATACCGATTTAGCTACATACCATTTCAAACAGCACCTTCCCGAGGATTGGATTCAAGTCCTTCATGCCCTAAGCAAAATGTTCAATCTGGATTCACAGCTCGTCCTTGAAGCCTATGAGCAAGATGAGAAGCAGAAAATCCAAACGCTCGCCGATGAGCAGGCGAACATGCTGACAACGATTTCCGGCGCTGTTCAAGATTTGGCCTTAATGATGGTTGAGCTTGGCGGCAGCAGCCAAACCGTTGCCGATACAGCCATCCAAACCGCAGAATCCCAAGAGTTATCCAACTCGCGGATCGATGAGCTCAACAACGAAATCAAGGACATCGCCAAAATGGGCTCTGTCATGAAAGAAATTTCCGATCAGACGCATCTGCTCGGATTGAATGCGGCCATTGAAGCCGCACGTTCCGGCGAGCATGGCCGCGGCTTCGAAGTAGTCGCTAACGAAGTGCGCAAGCTCGCGTCGCACTCCAGAGAATCGCTGGACCAGATTCAATCGAAGCTGAAGCTGATCACCCAGAAGCTGGAGCTTGTCAAAAAAGGCTCCGAAGAAACAACCCACTACGCCCGCACACAAGCCGCAAGCGCTCAGGAATTAACTTCGTTCGTGCAAATGATCGAAAATGTAACAACCGAGCTGGAGAAATTAAAGAAATAACGAGAAGGACCGTCAGGAGGAATTGTTCCTCTTGACGGTCCTTTTAGAATGAATGAGCACTGGTGACTATTCGCTCGCGGCATTCTGCATTCAGGATTCTGCATTCAGGACTCTGAATGCTGGACTTTGAAAGCCTTTGAATGATTTTGAATGCAGGGCAATTCACATTCGCCGCTCCACTGCAGCACCCCTGTATGTTCCACTCTTCCGCTTGGCGTCCGATTCTCTTGCTGCATGCTTGTTTTCCAGTGCTGCACTTCCACTTTGGAGCCCATTCTCCGTCTAATTGCAATCAGCTTCACACTTCCACTTTGGTGCCCATTTCTCCGTCTTCAAGCTCGTTTTTCAGCCCTTCAGCAGAACTTTCACTCAAGTCGGCGGCTTTAACGACGAAAAACTGTCTTATCAGCTCCACACCTCTGAGAATGAAGCAACTTTTTCCGTCCCAACTCCGTCAAACGGAACTATGATCCGCTATTTTGCCGAAAATCGATCAAATCCCTATCGAAACGGAACTACAATCCCTTATTTGCTCATTTTTGACTCTGAAGCCTGCCTATTATGGCAAATAGCGCCCTGTAGTTCCGTTCCATGTTAGATCCAGCCCATTCTCCCTCAAATAGCGTATCCTAGTTCCCTTTCAGCATATTCTGTACTTCCTATATATCCTGCTGTCCCATCATTTCCATAATTCCGATCATTTCCAGCTGCATTTCAGAACTTTCTGCAATTCCATCATTCCCTGCATTTCCTGCACTCCCTACATTCCCTGCATTTCCTGCACTCCCTACATTCCCTGCACTTCCTGCAGTCCCCGCATTCCCTGCACTTCCTGCACTCCCTGCACTTCCTGCACTTCCTGCACTTCCTGCACTTCCTGCACTCCCTGCACTTCCTACATTCCCTGCATTTCCTGCATTTCCTGCATTTCCTGCATTTCCTGCACTCCCTGCACTTCCACTATTTCCCACGCTTATTCGTACCCGTCACTTCAACGACATCCACAAAAGGCCGGATACGGTCCATAATCCGCTGCCCCTTGTATTCCTCGTCGCCATCTTTGTTGGTGAAGCTGAAATGCTTCTCCAAGTCATGAAGCGCATAATTGGACGTGAAGAAGGTCGGCTTGCGATTCATCCGGTGATTCACGATCGCTCCAATGACGTGGTCCCGCAGCCATGGATTGAGGTTTTCCGCTCCGATATCATCGAAGACAAGCAGATCTGTATCCTTCAGAAGGTCAATCGTTTCTTTCAGCTTGTAGGGCTCTTGGAACATGCCCTTAAGATCCTCGGCAAAATCCGGCATATACACGATGGCGCCTGTCATCCCGACTTTGGCCAGCTGATGCAGCATATAGCCCATTAAGAAGGTCTTGCCCGTTCCGAACGATCCGGAGAGATACAGCCCTCGCGGCTGCAGTCCTTCTTCCATCGTCAGGCTGACATAGTCGTTAATCTGCATCACGGCTTTGGCCCGATCCAGATCCGTCTCGAGGATATCCCCGAACGAGTAGCTGCGTGAAATCATCCGCGGATCGACGTGGAAGGTGCGAATGCGGCTGCTGATCGCATCCTGAAGCAGCTTCGCGTTGAATTTCTTGCAGGCTACTTTCTCCTCATGGATAAAAGGCTTCTCATTCACAGAGTCTGCCGTAAGCATCGTGTAATGGCCTGTCATATCATTCGGGCAGCGTTCCAAGCCTGGACAGTGCGAGCAGGTTTTGAACTCAGTCACATATTGGTACAGCTTGTTCATATTGATTTTGATCGTATAGTCATCGACAAACGGATACTTTTGGCGAAATTTATGAACTAAAGCATCGTCCATAACGGCTTTAATTTTGTCTTCGGCTTTCCGTCTCCATTCCGAATTCGGCATTGATTTGAGTAAGTGCGACAGGGATTCCATGCTTGCGGCACCTCCTAATTTATCAGGCATGCTATTTTGCGTTGCTAATTTCTAGTTTGAGCGACATTCTCCGTTACCTCACAGGCACACTTCAGCCTCGGCTAGCTCTTCCGATTGAAGCGCTCATCCAGCTTCTGCGCCATCCTGCGCGCCGCCTCCAGCTCTTCTTCGGTCAGCCTTGATGAGGCCGCGGCGCCGGCATCCGGCACCACAATCGGAATGTGCGGCTTCTGCGTTTTGCCTTGACGGCCTCTGGTGACAGAGCCGCCCGCTTTGGCGGCTTCCACCTTGGAAGCGGCCTTCTGCTTATAGCTGATCTTCTCGCGCACATACTCAACTGCATTCTCGTATGTACTGATTTGCTTGCCCAGCATATCGGATGCAACAGCTTCAATGGAAGATTTCGCCCATGAGCGGCGATCTATGTGCAAGAAGTGAATCAAAACATTAATTACTTCTTCTTTCAATTTGTAGTTGAGATCAATTTTCTCAAATATGTTAAGTACGCCGTCAGGAATGGAGCCCTGAGTAAAGAACATTTTCAAGACTGCCGTATACGGCTCGTTTCGCATAATGTAATTGTACTGATGATCGGTGCATTCGCCTCGCAGCTGCTGTGGCACCTCCAAATAGTACGCCATTTCTACGGACTTGTCGCCCGCCGTATCTTGGGAAATATCCGATTCGCCGCTTTGCGACCTTTCTTCTGTACGTGCTAACGTACGCTCGCGATCCTCATCGCGTTTCTTGCTCTGGCGATAGAATAAATTCGCATTGTATTGCATCAAATCCATTTGCAGCTCGCCATCTTCAGCAAACACGCCATCCTCGTCAAGCAACCGACAGGTCTCCTGCAAAGATAAATTATATTTCTTCGCCACAATATTAATGGCCGCCATCTGATCCGGCTTGTGCTTGAGCGCCTCAACAAAAACTCGATTACTCGCTCCCCGAGGGAATCTCATAATAATATCCGCATACAGGAAGCCCTTGGTCGTAACGTCCATTCGGGCGTCTCCCTGCTTGCTCGCAGAGGCTTCGTACAATGCTTGCTCCAACTCATAATCAACCACTTGCGTGTTAAGACGGAACAAATCATAGAACGGTACCGACAAGTTCTCCTCACTGGCATCCTGGCACTCTTCCGGCTCCGGCGACAGCAGCTCTTCCCGTAAGGAAAGCAGCATGAATTTGCCAACCTTATCCCGCAGCAGCAGCGTCAAATGCTGATTGCGGAAAAATTCATTAGGACTCAAAGGTTGAAATAACGTGTAAACGAAGACATAGTCTTCTTCACCTGGCAGAAACTTGCGGGTCGTTTGCAAAAGGCCGATGGCCTCCAGCTTGGAGGATTGTTCGATCAAATACTTGCGGCCGCGCTCTCCTTGCTCAAGCTCAAGCAGCAAAAACAATTTGCGCTGCTGCTCGAGCGACGAAAATCCGACTTTTTCTGCACTCATCTGCTGATAGAGAGCTTGATAGAGACTAATCGCAAGTCCGCCTATCATCGGCTGATACATCATCGCTAACATTTTATAATCCAAACTGCTCAAAGAAAAGTCACGGTTCACACAGAACCTGTGATTTTCGGTGAAATGCAGCATATTCGTCATTCGCATCCCGTTACAGCACCATCCTGCCTCAACCAATTACAGCTATGAAAGCTTTCGGTTTCTCTCTACTAGTCTACCACAAAAATCGACACGCTTGGTATCTACCAGAGAAAAGATAATATTACCTAAAATGAAAAAACCAACCTCTCAGTTGGCTAAATGATGAGAAATCCCTTTAACTTCCTTTAACCGCGCAATCCTTCTTGTTTTTGTAACTGTTTCCCCATTCTTTCATGAGCAAAATAATCGGGACCAGCGTTCGCCCAAATTCGGTCAACGAGTACTCCACCTTCGGGGGAACTTGCGTGTACACCTCACGATGGACAACACCGTCCTCCTCCAACTCCCGCAGCTGCAGGGTCAGCATTCGCTGTGTGATGGATGGACAGATTCTTTTGAATTCGTTGAATCTTTTGGTCCCGTCAATCAAATGAAATAATAGAATGCCTTTCCATTTACCCCCGATAACATCCAAGGTGTATTCAACGGGGCAGGCTTCTTTATTGGGATCGTCACCGTACCCTCTTTTGCGATCACGCATGGCATTCAACCCCTTTTACAGTATACAAATTGATACTACATCACATGATTGTGCTTACTTACTATTTTAGAATATATAAAGTAAACTAACAACCGTAGAAGCAATTATCGATTATGAGGTGATAGGATTATGGGTACACAAGAAACGATGAAAGCAGTAGGGCTTTATCAATATTTAGATGCCGAGCATCCGGAAAGTTTGCTAGATGTCGTGATTGGGAAGCCAGTGCCAACTGGCAAGGATTTGCTGGTCAAAGTCAAAGCAATTTCCGTAAATCCCGTCGACGTCAAAGTTCGCGCTCCCAAAGCTAAGAAGGAAACCTCCCCTAGAATTCTCGGGTGGGACGTTGCAGGCGTCGTGGAGCAAACCGGCCCGGATTGCACATTATTTCAGCCAGGCGATGAAGTTTATTATGCAGGCAGTATTACTCGCCCAGGCGGAAACAGCGAATTTCATCTCGTGGATGAACGCATTGTCGGATTCAAACCGGCAGCTCTGAACTTCGCTGAGGCAGCGGCGCTTCCGCTCACAGCGATCACCGCTTGGGAAGCATTGTTTGACAGGCTGGGCTTGTCCCGCAATCAAGAAAATAATACAGGCAAAACAATCTTGATCATAGGCGCTGCCGGAGGGGTAGGTTCAATTGCCGTGCAGCTCGCCAAATATGCCGGATTAACTGTCATTGGCACAGCTTCCCGCCCTGAATCGGCTGCTTGGGTCAAGGAGATGGGAGCCGATCAGATTATCACCCATAACGATTCCTTCGTTCCTCAATTGAACGCAATCGGCTTGCCGAATGTTGACTATATCTTCTGTCTAAACAGTATGAAGCAGCACTGGCAGAACATGGCTGAAGCCATTGCGCCTCAGGGCCAAATTTGCTCCATTGTTGAAACAGACCAACTGCTGGACTTAACTTTGCTTAAAAATAAAAGCGTCACATTCGTTTGGGAATTCATGTTCACCCGTTCCATGTTCCAAACCGATGATATGATCGAACAGCACAAACTGCTAAATGAAGTCGCGCGATTCGTCGATACAGGAATCCTGCGCACCACCTTAGCGGAGACATTAACGCCAATTGACGCTGCAAGCTTGCGGCAAGCACATGCCCGCATTGAAGCAGGACGAACCGTCGGAAAGATTGTTTTAACTGCCCCTGAGGAACTGTAGATGGCACTATTCCAACCCTTCCAATAATGAGAAAACCTCTATCGAGGCCATACAAAGATGAGCGGCCGCGTATAGAGGTAGGTTTTATCGCCAAATAGAAAGACGTTTTCGGGAACCGAAAACTTATACTTTCTATTGTGGTCAAAAAAGAACCTCGTTCCATGAAACATGGGATTCGGGGTTCTTTGGGCTGCTCAACAGGAGCAATTTGACTAATTCGTGTATTCAGCAGACGGCTGGTCTTCCTTCGTTTCCTGCCCATACATCGCAGGGTTCAACTTTTGGGCTATCGATAAATCAAGCTGTGCCCGTTCCGATTGCTCATCTTCCAAGCTATCTATCCATAGGTGAATCAAATCATTCATCTTGGGAGCCTGCTTAAAGGGAATTTGGTGCTTCGTTTCCTTCAAGAAATAAAGCGAACTATGCGGCAATTCCTTGTGAAGCAGCATCGCATAGCGATGAAAAATAGCATCCTTTTGACCATAGATCAAAAGAATTGGATGCTGAATCCTGTGCAACCGCTTCGTGCAAGAGTATGTAAGGGACTGCTCAAAAAAAGACTGCACATTGTCAGAAGCATCGCTGAGAGCACTCTCGTACAGATGCCGATAGGTCGCTTCGTTATCCGCATTTCCATAAAAGACTGCCTTTTTCAACAACTTCAGCAGCAGCTCAGAGCCTGCCATTCTCGAAGCAAGCCAAACCCGGCTTCTGTTATAAGAATCTGTCAATTCTGACATTCCGCTAACCACAATTCCCCCTAGGAAACGTTCCGGATAAGAGAGCAATGCTTCAAGCAGCACAGAACCACCAGTAGAATAACCGCAGAGGAATGCTTTCTCGATCCCGATGTAATCCATCAATTGACGAATATCCTCCGTGATAAGCGCATAATCGAGCGTTCGCTCAGAGGATTGGCTGGCCCCATGTCCTCGAATATCGAAGGTAATCACTTGGTAATGTTCGGATAGTTGATTCTTTTGATAGGCGAAAGCCTGCGAGGTTAATAATGGCGGATGAATAAAGACGATAGGCGTTCCGGTTCCCGTCATTTCATAATGCAGGATCGTCCCATTCACATAGGCAAAAGGCAAAGTAGTCTCCTCCGTTAGATCAATTTCGATCAATCCACCTTAGCGTGACCAACTCTGCCTGCTTTTATGACATTAAAACATTTTGAAACCTCGGATTCGCAGCGCTTTAATCGCCGATCCACTCAGGATTGCGCCTGCCAAACCACCGATTGCCGGTACGATGTCTACAATTGTGAAACTCTCTCCGCTGGAAAGGAAAGAAGCCGATCCAGATCCAATTGATCCATAAATCACAACACCGATAACCAGAGCAATGAATGCATACAGCGGAAACCAGGTTGTTTTCATCAACATATTCAAAATAAAACCGATTCCAAAAAATAACACCATCATCAAGACAGTGGCGATGACCATTTGCAGCACAGTATGCTCCCCCTTAACTTATCAAAAACTCATTCTTTCTCTTCTTAATTGTCCTTATAATTGTAATCCACGAATGGATACAGGTAAAGTGTACACAAATTGAACATTTCACATTTCACCCTTTGTTCATTTGCCCTTTCCCCATGAATTGGATACAATGTAGGGGATATTAGCCTTGAATGGAGGAACACTCATGAGTGAAGCCGTACAAACGCTGGAAGGCTGGTATGCGCTCCATGATTTCCGTCTAATCGACTGGAACGCATGGCATGCTGCAACCCCGCAGGAGCGTAAACACGCAACAGAAGAACTTAACACTTTCCTGTCCCAATGGCAGCAAGTGGAAAACGATAAACTCGGCAGCACGGCCGTTTATAGCATCGTTGGTCAAAAAGCTGATTTTGTTTTCATGCAACTGCGTGAAACGCTGGAAGAGCTGAATGATCTGGAAAATGCTTTTAACAAATCCAGCTTCGCTGCATTCACAATTCCGGTCTATTCCTATGTATCTATTGTAGAATTAAGCAGCTACTTGGCTAAACCGGGCGTTGATCCGGCTGAAGATCCAGAATTGCAAGCACGCTTGAAGCCGATTCTGCCCAAAGCGAAGCATATCTGCTTCTATCCGATGAACAAACGCCGCGATGGCAATGACAACTGGTACATGCTCCCTGCTGATGATCGCAAAACGATGATGCGCAGCCATGGCATGATCGGACGTACATACGCTGGTAAAGTGAAACAAATTATCACGGGTTCTGTTGGCTTGGATGATTGGGAATGGGGCGTTACCCTCTTCTCGGAAGACCCGCTTCATTTCAAGAAGCTCGTGTATGAAATGCGTTTTGACGAAGTGAGCGCACGTTTTGGCGAATTCGGCGATTTCTACGTAGGCAATCTGCTTACACCTGAGAAATTCGCACAATTAATCCAAGTATAATTATTAAATAAAGAGTGATGGACCTTTGGTCTGTCGCTCTTTTTTCACATTGTGGACATTAATGCAAGCCGATAAACAACCACCACGAGTTTACATGGCAAAAAAAAGAAACACCGCTTGATCCCGAGCGATGCTTCCTAATTGCAAATCCTTAATCTTCATCCTCGTCGTCCCGCAGGGCAGCCTCTAATTCAGCTTCCATTTGCGCTTTGCGGGCCAGATACGCCTCGGTATCGCGGTCACGCTGACGACCTTTCTCCTTCAATCGTTCGATAGCAGGAAGAATTAGAATATCAATTTCTTTCTGGACAACAGCTACATGGTCATATCGTTTCTCAGACTCCAGAAAATGACCAACCTCGATCAGAGCATTGTAACGATCCAGTTCATCCCGGGTAAGAAGTCCTCTTACTTGGACACTGCAGTGCCGCATGGCTATTCCCCCGTTGCTTGAAGATTCCTAGAAACGCCCTTTGCGAATTACGAGCGGAATGCCGCCGATAATGTACAGGTATCTCATATCAACCACTTTTTTCATCATGGCTGCAACGTTACCTTTCAATTTCCGGGAGCCTACGATACCGATCGCTTGACCTTTACCAAGGGAAGCCACCGTACCTTTGTTGGAGAACTTAAATGTTTTCATTTGCGAACCGCGAATGGAAGCAATCAAGTTATGCGCAACAGCTTCGCCTTGCTGCATGGCGATTTGGGCCGTTGGAGGGAATGGTCTGCCTTCATCGTTCATCACGATGGAACAGTCGCCTACAACATAGATATTGTCGAATTGCGGAGCACGCAGATGCTCGTCAACTTTAATGCGGCCGCGCATCGTTTCGAAACCTGCTTCATCCAGCATATGGTTGCCGCGGATTCCGCCTGTCCATACCACTGTTGCTGCTTTGATGAACTCGTCGCCAGCAATCAGCACACCTTCAGGCGTACATTCTTTGATGGCGGTACCGATTTTGAAAGTGATGCCTTTATCTGTTAGCACTTTCATTGCATATTCAACCAGCTCAGGATCAAAACCTGGCAATGCAGTTGGAGCTGCTTCAATATTATAAATCTTCACCAAGGAAGGATCTACGTCGAACTCTTTGCAAAGCTGCGGAATACGGTCAGCAAGTTCACCGATGAACTCGATACCTGTGAAGCCTGCTCCACCGATGACGAATGTCAGGTAATCTTTGCGGTCCGGTTCACGCTTGTACTTCGCGAATTGGTACTCAATGTGCTCACGAATGAAACGAACGCTATTGATACTGCGAATGTTCAATGCATTCTCTTTAAGCCCCGGAATACCGAAAGTTTCAGCTTCGCCGCCTAGTCCGATAACCAAGTAATCGTAGGAAAGCGTCCCATCTTCAAGAATAACCTTTTTCTCATGAGGACGGATTTGTGTAACCGTTGATTTCACGAAATCTACTTTAAATTCATCAATCAACTTCAAAATGTTCACGCGTGCATTTTCAGGATTATCCGTCCCAGCCGCAGGCATATGAAGATGTGTTGTAATGTAATGGTAGTCATGTTTGTTCACAAGTGTTACATCAGCTTCATTGTAATTTAATTCTTTTTGCAAACGAATAGCAGAAAGAATCCCGCCATAACCGGCGCCTAAAATAACGATTCTTGGTATTCTACTCATGTTTCTCTCACTTCCATATCCGTATTTATAGTCCTATGGTTTCTCTATTTTGTGAAAAATTACACAAACAGCTTCAAAAGTTGTATACTGCTTCTAGTTTGCACTCACTCACAGCGAATTATGATGAAACAAGCTGAAATTCGTCACAAGATGGATAAACTGATTCTCATGATATAATATAATTTTCATTAGTAAATATCAAGTGCTATTTTGGCTTAAAATAAGGCATACGGGGCATTCTAGCTTGTCCATGCATTGTAAGCATAACTTATCATATATATAAACGAAATATATAAATAAATCACACTTTTCTGTTTCCTTCAATAGAAGAGACGTTTATAATGGAATAATGATTGTGACTGTACTGAGAATTATTCTTACTCACCATCAAAGGAACTGAATCGGAGGAGTTTATTCAAATGAGCGAGAAAGAGACAAATCAAGACATTGTAGACATTATTGTAATTGGCGGCGGTCCTGCAGGGATGTTCGCTTCCTTCTACGCAGGGATGCGTCAAGCATCCGTGAAAATTATTGAAAGTATGCCGCAGCTCGGCGGACAACTTGCAGCCTTATATCCGGAGAAATACATCTACGATGTTGCCGGCTTTCCGAAAGTAACAGCGCAAGAATTAGTTAACAACCTGCTCTCCCAAATGAAACATTTCCCTATCCAAGTGTGCCTGGAAGAGAAAGTCCACCAAGTGGTGAAAAGCGAAGAGCGCCTTTTCGAAGTTACGACAGACTTGGGCACGCATTACAGCCGCGCTGTGATCGTAACTGGCGGGGTTGGCGCATTCGAACCACGTCGTCTGGAGCTTCCCGAAGCGGCACAGTTCGAGAAGAAGAACCTGCACTACTTCGTCAGCGATCTGAATGCTTTCGCAGGTCAAAAAGTATTGATCAGCGGCGGTGGCGACTCCGCAGTTGACTGGGCTCTGATGCTTGAGCCAATCGCTGAGAAAGTAACCCTTATTCATCGCAGAGATAAATTCCGTGCCCATGAGCACAGTGTTGAGAACTTGATGAATTCCAAAGTAAACGTTGTGACGCCTACCGAAATCACATCGCTTCATGGGACAGACCGCATTGAGCAAGTCACGCTCAAAGACATCAAATCCGGTGAAGAAACCGTTCACGATGTGGATGCTGTTATCATTAACTTCGGATTCGTGTCTTCTCTTGGACCGATCTCCGAATGGGGACTTGAGATCGAGAACGGATCCATCGTTGTTGATTCCAGAATGGAAACGAACATTCCAGGTATCTTCGCAGCCGGGGATATCACAACCTATCCTGGCAAATTAAAATTGATTGCGGTTGGCTTCGGAGAAGCACCTACAGCGATTAACAACGCCAAAGTGTATATTGACCCTACAGCTAAGCTTTCACCAGGACACAGCAGCAACCTTAAATTTTAATCATTTTTCTACATAAAAAGGGGTATTCTATTCCTAATCCACAGATTAGGAGGAATACCCCTTTGTCTTATATATGTCCGGTCTGTAATGGCCTGCAGGAAATGCATACGGAATGTCCTAACTGCTCGCAGCCTGTCAGTGATTATGGGAGATTAAGTGATTATGTCGGTCCCTATTCTCCTTATCTGGAGATAGATGAGATTTCCTCATCCGTGGGAACAAAGATCGACCAACAGGGTGCGTGCGTCCATCTTGTCGTATGTTCCGCTTGCACGCACAGTTATACCATCCAGATCAACTCTTCGATCTAACTATTGCTTATCATGATCTTAATTGAGCGGTGTTTCATCCTTCATCAAAACATGCAGTTTCAAATTCCGTCTTTGAATTTCTGCGAGCAATAGGTCAACAAAATCAGATTCCAATCTCAAATCCAGTGCTTTGTAATAAGAGTCGATCAATGTTTCGTCGCTAATTTGTCTCACTGAAATCACCTTTATTCTATAATTTGTAATTATATTATCACGGGGGAAAAATTAGAACAAGCGTTCCGTTATCCACAGAAGATTGTGCATATCCTGTGGGTAGATTGTTGATATGTCTCATAATCTCTTTAAATGCATAGGGTATAATGTGTATAAAGTTATGCACATACTGGATATCCCCAAATGCGATAAAAAAAAGTGATCACTTTTCCCGAATTTATTTACCCTCACTTAACATTCCCTTAAGGTTGTTCACAAATTTGAAAAGAAATTTTAATCGTCATTTAACATTCATCGCATACAATACTAGTAGAAAGACAAAACAAGGAGTGAAACAAACATGCTCGTCTATGACATCGTAGTTAACGGAGAAATTAAAGAAACGATTAAGCCTCGTAAAAATCGCTTGAAAGAGATCTACAGCTTTATGTTGGAGCAAAGCAAACTTATGAAAGTTAAATATGGTGAAAATGTTAAAATTAAAGGCCGCATGGTGTATTAGGATTAGCTTCCTAACTTCACTAGCGGCCCTTTTTTTGCTGGAATCACATTAAACAATTCCTTTCCGATGAAGAACAGTTAACAAACGATAAAAATCGTAGCTGCCATGGTCCGGCGTGTCGATCAATCCCGCTTTGACAGCTGCCTCTACAGCAGCCTCGGCCCATTGCGGTATGGCTTCCAAGGCCATTTGCCCCTCTAATGCGGCAACTCTATTTTGCAGTGCAGTTAATTGCGCTTGCAGCTCTTCGAGCATATTCGTAACCTCCTCATCATAGCGAGTCAAATTGTTCGCTTGTATAATCGAATTCATCTTAGCTGCATAGGCGGGATCAGTAGCATAGCCGCTGTTTTGCAGTGCTAACGTCTGCTCACCTGGATCCCTTGCTGCTCGAACACCGGCATACCTGGCCGCCTGAAAAAAGAGATCTTGATCACGAAACCCCAACTCAATCGAAGAGTACGCCCGAAAGTCACCAGGCACATTATCAACCCTTGTTCCATCGATGACTTCCCAAGTCACAGCGGAAACTCGATCACCTTGCCAATAAGGCGTCAGTATCCCGCTGCCCACTTTATAACCGACCAGATTATTCCACGCATTCACCTTCCCACCCGTCTCCAAAATCGCCTGCGCGATTCGCACCGATGGATAAATAGCGGAACCCTCCATGCGCAGCTTCACTGCAATCGGCGCCACGAGATCAATAAATGCCTCTCTTGTTGCCATGTGATCACCTCCTTCTAGCTTGCTAGCATTTCCTTTCTATGTATTCTATTCTTGTGCCAGCTTAAAAGGTTCATCTAAAGACACAAAAAGGCAAAAAAAGCATCCAGTTTATTAAACTGAATCCTTTTCCATTGTCATTACTTAAAATCCCTCAAAACTAGCACCTATTGTCTAACGATTGAATAGATATACACAAAACTAGCAAACAAAAAAACGATAAAATTTATCAAGCTTATTCTTCTCTTATTTTCTTTATATTCAGAGATACTTAAAAATAAAAAAAGCAGACTTATAAGCAGCACCGTCGTATTGCTGTTGCCTTTAAATGGATTCGTCAGGACCATACTAGCATTAATAATTAGACCTATCGTTATTAATAAACTAACAACTCGAAATCCGTTCATTCTTTTCAACATAGATAACAGTCCTCACTTCCACCTCTTATAACCCCTTTATATTCCATATCATCCATTATATCATTAATTACAGTTTCTAGTTGGGAATGCACTCAATAAACTTTTCGACCTCATCCTATTTTAATTAAATTCCTCAGCAACTTTCTTAATATACATGTTCCTTTTTATAAGAAACCCCTTCATGTAGCGTTGTAAGAAAAGTACATCCGCAAGCTTCCCTAACCAGCCCATAGGCGAGGTGTAATCAAATACATCAATCATCTGGGTACCGTTCTCTGTCGTATAGAACTCATGTGTATGCCTAAACCTCTTGAAGGCACCACGAACCTGCTCATCGACGAAGCGAAGAGGATAGTCCATTTCAGTTATCTTAGCTGTTAGACGCTGCTTAACGCCAAAATGAACGGCCTCCCAGGTAACGGTTTGACCGCATTCAATTAAGCCGCTTGTCACGCCTCCAACTGCTCTTTCATTAGTTTGGGATGTTGATTGTGCGTGGATATCAATGCTTCTAGCCATGTCGAAGCAAGTTTCGATGGGGGCATGGATGTGGAGTTCTGTTTTGATGATTGGCATACAGGCTCACTTTCTAATCATGCTTATTTAGTCTTATTATAAATGAAAAAAAACGGATCACCAATGTATTGGAGACCCGTTTTTGAAGTTACTTATTATAGTATACAACGCCTGTAACTGTGCTTGTTTTTCCATAGCTGTTAGAAGCAACGATCTTAAATGGATTAGTACCTACCTGCAGTCTGATATCCTCCGAGAAAGATCCGTCATAGCTTGTGACGTATATTTTACGGTCATTCAAAAAGATCGTTGGCTTGTTGTCATTCTTATCCGTCACTGTACCCGAAATGGTAACTGTAGAAAGCGATGTGTTTACTGGATAATAGTTAAGTTTAATCACTGGTGCCGCGATTTCAAAAATAATTCTTTTGGTAATCGTGGTAGTCTTCCCGTTATTGTTTGAAGCTGTAATGGTAAACGTATTTTCCCCTTCTTCCAGTTTGAAGTCCTCGGAAAAAGTGCCATTGTAAGAAGACAAGTATACATTCTTATTGTTGATCATTACCGTTGGATTGTTGTCATTTTTATCTTTAACTGTTCCCGTAATGGTAACCGTTTTAGCCGTTGACTTTTCAGGCAAAGTATTGATAGTAATTGCAGGTCCACCAACATTAAGCGTTATTTTCCTAACAACGGTCGTAATCTTGCCAAGTTTATTTTCCGATTTAAAAGTAAGTGTGTTTTCACCCTCTACCAGCTTCACTTCCTCTGAAAATTCCCCGTTATAACTGGACACATACAGTTTTTTATCGTTAAGGTATACGGTTGGATTGTTGTCATTGATATCTTTAACGGACCCCGAAATCGTGATAGAATCCTTCTGCGTTGTCTCTGGGATTGCATTCACTTTCAGGATTGCTCCATCAACACTGAATGTCACTTTTTTGGTAATGACGGTCTCTTTATCGGCCTTGTTTTTCGCTTTAATCGTGAGTGTATTTTCACCTTGCTGCAATTTCACTTCTTCAGAGAAATCACTGCTGTAGCTAGAAAGATAAGCTTTTTTCCCATTTACATATACGGTAGGTTTGTCATCATTTACATCTGTGACCTTTCCAGACACTGTAATATGGTCAACATTGACTGTTTCTTCAATATCATCAAGTTTAAGGACCGGACCACTGGTTTTGTAGGTAATGCTTTTTTTGACAGTCCTCGTTTTACCGCTTGGCAGCTTGGCAACGATGGTCACATCCTGCTTACCCTCTTCATTTAGTTTAAAGCCTTCTTTAAAAGTACCGTTATCTGTGGGGATAACTGTTCCATTGATAGACACCTTCGCATCACGATGCGTTGTACCGGAAACATAATAAGTGCCATTTTCCGTCGTTTCAGGCATGCTTACTTTTAACTCTGGTCCATCTGACTGATCTTGAGCCGAAGATTTAATTACGCGGTATAGCAGCGTCGCTACCTCAGCACGTGTGATTGGATTTTCTGGACGGAACGTACCGTCCTCGTAACCGCTGATTAACTTTTTTTCTGTCGCGATGGCAACATAATCCCGAATACCATAGGAAATATCCGCCGCGTCATAAAATTGATGTGAAAGGATATCCGCATTTTGAAGATCAGCCGAAGAATAGCCTAGTACCTTCACTAAAGCGACGGCAACATCCTCCCGGGTTGCTTTGGTTTCCGGACTGAAGAAAGGTATGCCCTTAGGAGGGAAATATCCGGTCATAAACTCCTTAGTGGACTCCACATAGGAATAAGACCATTTATCTCGAGTTACATCGGAATAGGACGGAGTCCCCGGATTCTCCAAGTTCAGAGAGAAAGTTAGCGCGATAAGCTTGGCAAACTCTTCACGAGTAATCGATTTTTCCGGTTTAAAGGAAGAGTCCTCATAACCGCCGATGATTCCTTTTCGCGCCATATCATAGATGGCATCATTGGCCCAGTGGTTTTTTACATCCACGAATATTATGTTCTGATTGATTACACCCCCGTTAACTGCTTGGTTCTGAAGAACATTTTCAGCATAAACGAAAGAGGTAGAAGAAATTAAAGTAAAGACTAATAGGGCACATAACCATTTGCTCAGTGTTTTCAAAATGAGGTTCCTACTTTCTATGAAGATATTTCACTGTCCTACTAGAAGATTAGCTGTGACTTTTGGACTAGTGCAGTTGTATTTATTCGACAAGAAATATGAATCCCCTCTTTTTGGAAAATAGCCTATACCGCAGCATACATAAAATAGGAATCATCCTACCAACTTCGAGGTTTTCATCTGCAATCTTATTTCATCTTGCTATTGATCTCATGTAACAACTGAATGATTTGGGAGAAACCAAAAATAAATGCGGCACTAGTGATACCGCTCCCCCACCAAATAAAAGCAGCAGACCATCTGAAACTGCTGCTATACGTTTCATTTCCAGCAGAATAGCCAAGAATTAATGCGACTATAAGTTCTATGCAGGCAATAGCTATTAAGATACTTACTATTATGCTTGCAAAATTTCTTTTCTCATAAGACATAGAAGACTTAGGGTTTCTCACAAAATCTGGCTTCCCATAGAAGTTCATTCTCTCTCTACTTTGTTTTTCTTTTTGCTCTGATAAATGGATTTGGCATAGCCCTATCTCGATAGGCTGATTTTCACAACCATCAACTGAGCATGCTGAATTAGCTAACGACATTCTCTCACCTCTTCATAATTATAAAAGATTGACAAAAAGTGCATCATTTTTTCCTTTTTATACAAACAACAGCACTTTAGAACTATGTAATACTGGATTACATTGGTATAGGATCCATTATATAAGGATATGGAACTACTTGGAAAGAGCTTGAAGAGGAGTTTTTAAATCTCATGCAGATAAACATCTTGAATTCACTAGATGGTGGAATAACTAAAACAGTCAAGTTAGGTGTAAACAGATGAATCAAATGGTTTATAAGACATTAGAAAGCTTAAAAGTGCGTATAGCTATGTACCTGATTCTGAATGAAAGGGCTACCCTAAATGGATAGCCTATCGCTCCTTATGTAATAAAATTGCTGTTTTATGATTATGTAATTAGTAACTATTCACTTCATAACGTAGTGTGGAAATGTGTATTCAGTTAAACTCAATATCAAGGGCCACGTTTTCAATACTTCCCGATCCATTAAACTGACTTATCTGTTTAAATTTGAAATAGATTCCCATGTTCAGCTTTGAGCGTGGTGATAATTGTATACTCACTGGTTCTAGTTCAATTCCTTCAAAGGACTCTTTCATGTCTTTCCAATAGTTCGTCTTTGCGATATTAGGAATAACTGATATGACCATAGATTTGCCGCTGTAGTTCACTAACGTTAAATTACAAGACATACTACCTAAGGTTTCTGGATTTGAGTGAAAGGTACATTTGCTCTTCTTCTGGTAATAGGTTATGGCATCCAACCCCGAAGAATTAAATTTTATCAAATACATCATTTTATCAGTAACTGTGGGGTATACAAAGATAAAAGCAATAACGATGAAAATCAGTCGTCTCATGAATGAGGGGTACACATTGTTCAGGTAGAATCTACTGTATTTATATCCAATCAAAAATAGTGGTAATCCAATAAACATCGTATAGTGGATATTGATACCTGGTTCATACTCGTTTGACCAAGTAGGGATTCCAAGTTTGATTAAACATGAATCAGCGAGCGAATACCCCAAATGATGATTCAATGTAAAAACTAATGAAAATAGAATTAGCAGTAAAAATGCGAACCCTTTTATTACTTGGCGCTCCTTTTTGTTGACACTTATTTTCATCCATCAACCCACTCTCAACATAAAATCGTGCTCCGCTTGAACAAACGCAATAAATAGCTCTTTTTTCCAATGAGTTATCGCCCAAAAACTAAGTAATCGCAAAAAGAACTTGCATTAAACAAATGAGTTATTTTCCTTTTTATTCCTATTGTACCATCTGACGTATAGTATAGTTGAGAATTTATCGTTCAAACTGATTTTGAGGCCGAATAAAAGCAACAATTAGGCGAATGCAGATAGTCCACTCTTCTTTCCTTCTTTTTAAGCACAAAAAAAACCTCCCACACCAAGCATGGAAGGTTCAAAATCAGCAACCTAGAATCGTATTCTATGGTTGTGTTCATTCAATTCACTTAAAAACACCCAAACCCCAATTAAGCCTCAACCTTATCGTCACACTTCTCAACCAAGCCCTCTTCATCCTTCACTTTGAAGGAAGAGCCACAACCACACGAAGCTACCGCATTCGGATTGTTGATGGAGAAGCCGCCGCCCATGCCTGCGTCCGTGTAGTCGATTTCCACACCGTATAGATATTTGGAGCTATCATCATCTACAACGACCTTCAGGCCATGTATGTCAAATACTTTATCGTCATCCTTCTGCTCATCGTCGAAGCCCATGCCGTAAGAGAAACCACTACAGCCTCCAGCCTTGACTCCAAGGCGCAGAAACAGGTTCGAAGATTCTTCAGATGCTAGAAGCTCTTTGATTTTATCAGTCGCTGATTCACTAATGTTAATCATAACGGAAATCCCTCCTTAGAAGTTCTCTTTGTAAGAAAACTGGCATTATCCATAAGATTTCGTAATGCTTACTAACAAGTATACTCCTAATCCCTGTATAGCTCAAGGGCAGCAGCTTAGCTTAGACTAGCCATTACTGCCATTAACTTACTGCTTGGGTCGCATCGCATAATACTGCAAAAGCAATCGATCCAGCTCACGGCTGCACTGCTGTACTTCGGGGTGCAGAAAACCGTATGTCGTACCGAGGGAAACCATCTGTCCTCTCAGCTGCTCAATTTCTATATTCAATCGTTCCTGCGGTTCGGTCACGAATAATGGCATCACGTTATATTCACCTTTTAACCCTACGTAATCACATTGCAATAGTATACAGGAATTTGGTATTATTGGGAATAACATTTTCAGAAAATACATGATTTTTTTGTCGCTTTTGTGAGATTGTCAATTTATCTTCATCATCATGATGTTGCCCCTCCCAATGCGGAGGTTTATAATAGAATAGATGGTTTGTACGTTTATGAAGCAAACGGGTGTGAATTCCTGAACCGAACTGGCTGACAGGTATGCGAGCCACTTACACCGCAAGGCGCATTGGATTCTTACTGAAGTTCGATGCGCCCATTCAGTATGAGCTTTATTTTGTATTCATAGGAGGAGTTAGAATGAGTGTGATCACCACAGACCCGATCAAACGGATGGCAGAAATTGCTGAGAAGGTTGAGAACGGTCAGCGTCTTAGCATGGAAGATGGGCTCTTTTTGTATGAGTCCGACGATCTACTGACAATTGGTCAATTAGCGAACAAGGTCAATACACGACTGAACGGGAATAAGGTTTATTTTGTACAAAACATGAGCTTGTACTTCACGAACGTATGTGAGGAGCATTGCGCTTTTTGTCATTTCCGCCGCGATGAAGGGGAAGAAGGCTCCTACACGTTAACGCCAAGTCAAATGTTGGATTATGTGGCTGAGAATTTCAACCCGGAAATTCGAGAGTTTCATATTAGTCAAGGGCATAACCCACACTTACCATTTGAATATTACGTCGATTGTATTCGTCAATTAAAAGGGGCTTATCCCGATGTCACGATTAAAGCGCACACCGCGGCCGAAATTGAGTTTTTCTCACGGATCAGCGGTCTTAGCTACCGAGATGTCCTCAAAACGCTTATGGATGCAGGCTTGTCCACGCTTCCCGGCGGCGGAGCTGAAATTCTGACCGAACGCTACCGGACCAAAATGAATGTTGAAAAAGCGTCCTCTGAAGAATGGCTTGATGTTCACCGCAATGCTCACCTTCTTGGAATGAAGACTCATGCCACTATGCTGTATGGTTCCATTGAAACCAAAGAAGAGCGCATCCGTCATATGATGTTGCTGCGTGAGCTGCAAGACGAAACAAACGGCTTCCTTGTCTTTATTCCGAACTCCATTCAACCGGCAAGTAAAAATGCAGGTCTCAAAAGACGCGTTCCCGCTTGGGATGAGCTGAAGACCATTGCGATCAGCCGGTTAATGTTAGATAACTTCCCTCATATTAAGGCTTATTTCATCAATATCGGGGTCAAATTAACCCAGCTTTCCTTCGCTTTCGGAGCTTCCGATGCACATGGAACGATTGTGAAAGAGAAAATTTCCCATGCAGCCGGCGCGTTATCTCCTGAAGGACTTACGCGGGATGAGCTTGTCTGGTTAATTCAAGGCGCAGGACGTGTTCCCGTTGAACGCGACACCTTTTATAATGAAATCAAAGTTTATTAGTCATACTAGAGAAGAGATATCGTTCAGAAGGGATATTGGATAGCATGAAAAAGTTTGTCATTCTCGGAGGAGGTTATGGCGGTTTGACCATAGCCTTAAACATGTTGGAAAAGGATTTACCGGAGGACACCATCCTGGAGTTGATTGACCGGAGCCCTTTTCAAGGACTCAAAACAGAATATTACGCGCTTGCCTCAGGCACGATTGCGGAAACGCATATTCGAGTTGCGTATCCGGATGATCCGCGGCTGCTTCTTACGTATGGGGAAGTTTCCTCAGTTGACTTGAACAACAAACAAATTTTATTTGCTGATAAAGAACCGATTTCCTACGATTGGCTGGTTATTGGGTTAGGCTGTGTAGATAGCTACCATGGCATCATTGGTGCTGCTGAGCATTCTTCCAGTATTCAGACATTAGCACAAACACGTGCTACGTATCAGCGCATTAACAACATCGCGCCTTATGGGCAAGTCTCTATTATCGGGGGCGGTTTAAGCGGTGTTGAAATGGCAGCTGAGCTGCGGGAAAGCCGTGCTGATCTGAACATTCGGTTGATTGATCGCGGACCAAGCTTACTCTCGGCTTTCCCAAGCAATCTGCAGCAATATGTGCGTGAATGGATGACGGAGCATCATATTGAGCTTCGCACACAAGTTTCGTTAGTTCGTCTGGACGGCGGGGATTTGTACAATCAGGATGAAATTATTCGAACAGATGCTACGATCTGGACAGCCGGCATTCAACCCAATCCGATTGTGGAAGCTTTGAACGTTCCGAAGGATCGTCAAGGCCGCATCGTGCTCAATGAATATCATCAAATTGCTGAATATCCAGAAGTCTACGTTGTTGGAGACTGTGCGTCACTGCCCTTCTCTCCAAGTGCGCAAGCGGCGCAAGCGCAAGGCAAGCAAATTGTGGAAGCCATGCAAGCCATTTGGAAAGGCGATACACCACGTCTTGGCAAAATTAAGCTCAGAGGAACGCTTGGTTCGTTGGGTAAAAAGAGCGGCTTCGGCATCATGGGCAAGCGTACGTTAATGACTGGTAAAATTGCCCGAATGCTCAAAAGTGGTGTGCTGTGGAAATCCAAGCGCCACTTCGGGTAAGCTAGTCCCCAAGAAGATCGTACATCGCTTCGATTTCCTTGATTTTCTGCACAATGCGTTCATGAAGAGCTTCTGCGCTTTCGGCTGCTACAATTTCTCCGTTCAAAAGCGCATAAGGCTCCATATAACATTGCCCGCAATTGCCCAGGCAGCCGTATTCGATAACGTCATAATCAGGATCCAGCTCCAAAGCTTTCATGACTTTGTCCGTGCCATGGTGCATATTGCTTGCGCAAAACTCGATAATTGGTCTCATAATAAAAATTCCACCTTACTACTGATATTCTAGTTGAAAACCATTTTCATTTAATCAGTATTGTAATATAATAATAAAAGAAAGGAGATGAATCAAATGACTGAAAAAACAAAAGAAGTAATTTATGATGAAGTCCTTGAGGTTTTAGATAAACTACGTCCTTTTCTACAACGCGATGGCGGTGACGTTGATCTCGTTGATGTAGAAGACGGTATTGTGAAGCTTAAACTCATGGGTGCCTGCGGAAGCTGCCCGAGCTCAACAATTACGTTGAAAGCCGGTATTGAACGTGCGCTGGTTGAAGAAGTTGAAGGTATAACCGAAGTCGTACAGGTATTCTAATACGACTATATCATAAGAAAGAGCTTACCTCTATGGTAAGCTCTTTTTGCTATGGGCAGTGCGCGTTAATTCTTGCGCTGGTTAAGTACGGGCAATGGCTGTATCGGATCCAAGCCACCTGATATGTCCATAATATTTCCTGTGATGAAATCAGAAGCAGGCAAGCATAGAAAATCAATAACGCGGGCTACATCTTCGCCCGTCCCCGGTCTTCCTACCGGCGTTTCGCCATCCACTTCCAGTCGTGCTTCTTCCATCGTCCGTTCTTTGTTCTTGCCGCGGATATCGCCCGGACAGATCATGTTAACGGTAATCCCGTGGCTGGCTTCTTCTTCCGCCAAAGTTTTCGTGAAGGAAACTAAGCCAACCTTAGCCGCTGCATACACGGCTCTATGTGTCCATCCCCTTGCTTCGGCTGCTTTGCCAAAACCAAAGTGGATAATGCGTCCCCACCGCTTCTCCCGCATCATGGGCAGCACCAAATGATCCAGCTCCATCACGCCTAACAGATTGCCGCGCATCAAATATTCAATTTCATCGACACCATAATCGGCGAAAAACCGCCGCTCGCGAAAGAAGGGCCCCGCA
The DNA here is from genome assembly GCF_002027705.1 of Paenibacillus ferrarius. Taxonomy (GTDB): domain Bacteria; phylum Bacillota; class Bacilli; order Paenibacillales; family NBRC-103111; genus Paenibacillus_E; species Paenibacillus_E ferrarius. The sequence continues at coordinate 136,587 of NZ_MBTG01000004.1, forward strand.
TTATTAACGAGAATATCAATGGGCCCCAGCGCTGAATTGGTCTGCTCGACAATGCGAACTATGTCCTCGCGTTTGGCTACATCCCCTTGCACGGCCAGACTGCGAACGCCCAGGCTTTCCAAGCGCTGAACGAGCTCGGCGGCTTCCTTTTCGCTGTTCACATAATTGACAGCCACCTGACAGCCCCGCTGAGCCAGGGTTAAAGCGGTCATTTTGCCGAGTCCTTTGGCGCTGCCTGTAATAAGAACCGTGCGGCCTCTTAATTCCATGGTCAACTTACCCCTTTGCTACATTTGCCGTAATATAAGTAAACGCTATAAGTAAGGTTCGGCATGCCATATCAAATCCCTGCTGAAGATCAGCAACGTTGGAATGGACATTTTCAACATGAATCCGATCTCCGGGATACGGCTCTTTTTGCATAAGATCATCGAGCATCTCCGCATTGATATAGTGAATTTCCATATTGCGTTGATTGCGAAGGCGATCCAGCGGGGCTTTGTGATCCATTTTGAGATTGTACAACTGAACTTCCAAGGAGCCGTGAATATGTTTCTCATGCATCCGGCGCAGCACAGTAAAGTATGAAAACCGCGATTTCAATGTCTCTGTTTTCAGCTCAAAGAGATCATTCATAAACGTGCCCAATTTATCTAAAATAGAAAACAAGCGAATGAACGCATTTTTATAAAAGTAAACGAAACGATGGTAGGCTTCGATTTCTGATGGCTCCATTTCCTCCAAAAATGCTTTATGAATAAGCTCCGCGTATTTCTCGCAGCAATATTTGCTCTGCTCCAGCTCATCCAAAGCATCAATAAAGCCTTTGCTCCAGATCGCCTGCCTGTGATACTTGGGATAATCCGCGGCTGAGTGGTTGCTCTCCTTGGATTCCAGCAAATCCATATAGGCTCTAACCGCATTGCCGGCTTCCAAAAGAAGTCCGCTATCGATTCGTTTTGGCTCGTTGAACAAGATTCGCAGCACGTAAGCACCCCCTTTTAGAATCTAGAGACCGTTTTGCTTGATTACAGGTTCGTTGTCTGTTCGCTGCGTTGAGCGCGTTTAATTGTCTGAGCACGATCCCGCTGTACCAGATACATCGCTGTCAACACACCGATACCGCCCAGACATTGAAATATGGAAATGGATTCGTATAGAAAAAAGTACCCGGCAATCGCCGCTGTCACAGGCAGCAAGTACCCATAGGCCGAAGCCTTGAAGGGTCCCAGCTTCGATAAACTCCAATTATGCAAAGAGAACCCGACAGCTGTTGCCAGAATAGACGTATAGATGAGGCTGATCCAGCCTGTTGTTGAAATGGAGGCGAAATAAGCAGCGTCTGCGCGCATCAGTACGAAAGGAAGCAAGGAAAGAGCGCCTGCTGTCATTTCGAAGGAAATCAACAGCGGCAACGGATATTTCAGGACCAGACGATTCATCCCAATCAAATAAATAGCCCCCATGACACTCCTCATCAATAATAAAATGTCACCCCGGAGTGTTGCTCCCCCCAGATGAAAACCCTCTGCCCCGCCCGAGACGATGACAATCACGCTAAAAAGCGCTAAGGGTATGCCTACGCAGATACGCCAGGTCAATCTTACTTGACGGGCAAGTACAGCAATGAGCACCGTAATCACTGGCATGAAGCCTCTGCCTAGAACAGCGCCATTCGCTGAGTTGGAGAACTGCAGCGCATATTGCAATAGAGCTTCCATGCCAACCGCATTAAGCACGCCTAGAGCACAGATAAGAAGGAGATCCTTGCCTGCGATCTGCATCTTCAGCGAGCGCGATCGATAATAGCAGTAAGTATAGACCCAGAGGATCGGAATCATACTTGCGAAGCGGAGCCCGTTGAACACAAGGGAATCCCATTCTCTCCCTCCGATTTTCAAAGAAGCGAGATTAATCCCCCACAATATATAGACGATGACAAATCCTGCATGCGGATAAAATGAGCGTAACCGTTCGTGACTCATACGAAATATTCTCTCCATCTGCGGTCGACAAGCTCCACAATGTCTTCCCGCGGGAACAGCTCATCTGGGTATCCTGGCTTCATGCGAGCGTCAATGACGATCGGCACTTCGTAGGCGATGTGATGACGATTCACACAAGACTGTGCATACATGTCGCTTGCAGGATTAAAGCGTGTGAACACCGTCCACAAGAACTTGCTTTGGTCGTTTGCAATGCCGCTGGCATCATCGACGAGTATAACCAGCGGCCATTCGGTGAGCCGGCTTGCCGCATTCGCCAGCAAGCGGTGAGGCAGTTCCGGCTCCGCCGCGTAAGACGCGCCTGAGACAAGCAGACAGCCGCCGCAATAGACGGCGATATCTTCGATTTCAGGCAGCTCTCCCGCGGTGTAGGCTCTTGGCAGCTCGCGCACAGGGTCCCCTGTGCCGAGAAGCACAGCTTTGCTGCCGTGATTGAGCTGGCCGTCTGTATAATCAAGCGTATCCTGCGATGTTTTGTTGAAAATGAACAAATCACGACCTGGGTTGAATCGTTCGAGCACTGTCTCCAGCAGCTCGCTGAAGTTGGCCAAGATCGTCGGCTTGTCTGTAACGATCAAGAATTTGGTGAGTGACAGCTGACCCTCACCCAAGATCCGGAATGCCGTGCCAAGCGCCTCACGGCTATAGCTCTCGCGGACGACGGCAGCGGCTAACGGGTGGAACCCGGTCTCCGCGTACGTCCACAGGTGTTGGACCCCGGGCATCGCCACTGGAAAAGCGGGCTCCAGCAGTCTTTGCAAGAATTCGCCAAGAAAGTAATCCTCTTGGCGCGGTTTGCCGACGATCGTCGCCGGATAGATCGCGTCTCTGCGGTGCCATACATGATTCACCTTGAATATGGGGAAATCATGGGCGAGCGAGTAGTGCCCGAAATGAGCGCCAGCCCTTCTTGTATGCGGCGGAACGACGCCGCATAGCGCGAACTCCGCCTCGGCGACGAGGCGGTGCCCCCCATGGGGATTCTCTACCATGGGGAGCTTCTGCCCGAGAATGAGCGAAGCGAGCATCAGATCGGGCAAGTGCTCGGGCACCGGCGCAATCGCCGAGGCGATGAGCGCAGGCGGGCCGCCGAGGAACACGGTGACGGGCAGCGGCTTCTGCCGCTTCTCGGCTTCGTGGTAGTGGAAGCCGCCGCCTGTATGCATCTGCCAGTGCATCCCGGTCGTGACGTCATCATACACCTGCATGCGATACATGCCCAGGTTATGATGGCCGCCGTCCGGATGCTCGGTGTAGACAAGCGGCAGCGTGACGAACGGGCCGCCGTCTTCTTGCCAGCTCGTTAGGTGCGGCAGGCCGGCGAGCGGGTTGTCCCGTCTAAAGCCGCCGAGAATCGGCGCTTGGTTAGGCTGTATTTTCTTCGTGCCGACCTTGAGAAGGTCCATGATCAAGGCTCTCTCGCCCCAGAGTGCTTGCGGGGTAGGCGGCAACAATGTGCTTGTGGCATTGATAAACGCTTTCATGAATTGCTCTGGCTTCGGGCCAAATGCAAGATCAACCCGTCGAGTCGTTCCGAAAAGGTTCGAAACAACAGGGAAGGAGCTGCCCTTGACGTTCGTGAACAGCAAAGCTGGACCTTGCTCGTCAATGACGCGACGATGAATTTCCGCGAGCTCCAGATTCGGATCGACGGGAGCCGATATTTCGATCACTTCATTTTCGCGGCGCAAAATATCCAGAAATGCACGTAAATTCGTTGGTGTCACGTATGTTCCCCCTTTAATCATTGAAATAAAAAGAAAGGAAAAAGAAAAGGAAATAGCCTTCCTTAAGAAGGCCTCCTTTTCCACCAAAGCACCTTGCCGCGCCGTGCTTCCAAGGAGCCCGCCCGTCAGGCATTAAGCTTTGCGGTCATATAAAGTTAGTACGCATAGATAGCATAAGAATCCAAACATGCAAGCCACGATAACCGCATGCACCATCCCGGCAAATAAATAACCAACCTCATTGCCCATGGACCACGTGACAACCGCTCCGCTGAGCACTTGTAGCGACACCAGGATCAGCGACCATTTGCTGCCAAAACGCAGCTTGTCTGAATTCTGATAATAACGCTTTGCTTGCAAGTAAAGGAACAGAATACAAATAAATAACAGTAAAGCCGCTATGCGGTGGGTAAAAACAATACCTGTAGCGCCGCTAAGCTCCGGAATAACCTCGCCGTTGCATAAGGGCCAGCCCGAACAGCCTCCCGATGAAACGGTGTGGCGCACAAATGCGCCAAGATATACGACAACATAGCTGTACACTGTAGTAATCCATACAAGAGCTTTGAAGCCGCTGTGGATGCTCGTATCTCTCTTGAATTGTCCCCACGAAGTAAATACAAGCGCTAGGAGTAAGGAAAACGCAAAAGCCAATAAAGACAGTCCAAAATGAAGCGCCAGCACCAGAGAAGACTGCGGCCAAACGACAGCCATGGCGCCCATTGCTGCTTGAATCAGTGTCATCAATACCGTAGCTGAAATAAAAAACTTGGCATCATTACGTTTCACATATCGAAAAACAAGAATGAAAGTAGCAACCAGAATTAAGGTCACGATGCCTACAACCAAGCGATGGCTGTATTCAATAAGCGATGAAATTGTATGTGCCGGAACGAATTGCCCATGGCACAGCGGCCACTCATCTCCGCAGCCTCTGCCTGCGTCTGCCTTTGTTACCAAGGCGCCCATAGCAAGAATAAGAAACATGCCGATGGCGGAAAGATTGGCTAATCTTTGGATCAGTTTTTGCATGATTGCACCTACTTTTATGTCGTGACTTCTGTTCATCATGTCGAATAGTGGAGTTCCGATTTCAATTATAGCTTTAAAAACTTGGCAAATCCATTCGCAATTGTTACAAAGCTCTGAAACCAAGCCAAACGCGGCTCTGATGTTCATCATCTATTCAATGTTTCAACTTTGGGGACAAGGGTAAGTAGAAGTTGAGCACGAAAATAAGGGGCACGGCTAGTCCCCGCCAAAACGATCACAGGAGGTTTTATCTATGAGTAAACACATTATCGGTGTCTTTCATTCAGAAACAGAAGCCATACAGGTGATTAACAAACTCAAAAATGAAGGCTACAGTTCCGATGATATCTCAGTAATCGGCAGAAATAACGAAGGCTTAAGTCAAATTGAGGATGCAACGGAAACCAAAGCGGAAGAAGGTCTTGCAACTGGTGCCGCTTCAGGTGGTGTGCTTGGTGGCGTTACCGGGCTGCTCGCAAGTATCGGCGCACTCGCCATTCCGGGCATAGGTCCTCTTATTGCCGCCGGACCTATTGTAGCTACTTTGACCGGAGCCGCAATTGGTGCTAGTGCAGGCGGACTTGTCGGCAGTCTAATCGGTTTGGGGATTCCTGAAAAAGAGGCTGCCACGTATGAGGCTTATATCAAAGATGGTAAAATTCTCGTTCTCGTCGAATCGGACGCTGTCCGCGATCCCAGAGTGTACGAGACGTTTCGCAACCATCAATCCCTGAATGCTGATACTTACAGTCCAGAATATGGCTATAGAACATAAGCATATGCATATGCTTGCCTGAGAAGAGGGGAGACTGCCTTTTGGGCAGGCTCAGGATGCAAACTGCTGCTTCCCGCCGCTGAGACGGCGTTTTCGGCTGGCTCAGCCTTCTTCTCTTGCCTTTTCTCTGCTTTTGGCGCCTGAGACTGCCTTTTGGGCAGGCTCGGGCAGCAAACTGCTGCTTCCCACCGCTGAGACGGCGTTTCGGCCGGCTCAGCCTTTTTCTCTGCCTTTTCCCTGCTTGGGCGCTCGAGAAAGCCATTGCTGCCGGCTCAGCCAACACTCCCTGCCTTCCCGCCGCGAAGCCGCCACTCACAAAACAAAAAATCTCTCTTACCAACAATCAGGCCAGAGCCCATTGTACAGATAAGAGAGATTTTCGATTGCCTTTTAAGAAGGCAATGCACCGGAAACTTCAATTGCGCGATCAAGGAACTGCTCGATTTCTTCGTGTGTTTTGCGCAGCTTGTTGACGAAGCGAACGAGTTCTTTGCCTTCACGGAAAGCAATAAAGCTTGGAATGCCAAGGATGTTCAACTGCTCACAGAGATCCGGGACTTCATCGCGGTCCAGTTCAATGAAGGTAATGCGTCCTTCATAAGCTTGCTCGACTGCTGGCATGAAGGGATCGATATAGTGGCAGTCTTTGCACCAGGTTGTTTTGAAGATAGCGACGGTTAACGTGGACTGCGAGATTTGTTCTTGAAATGTTTGTTCATTAGAAACTTTCAACATAGCGGACACCTCACTGCTTAGGAATTTATTCACTTATAGCATGCCCCGAAAGCCGTGTCAAGTTCATGGGGAGCCGTCTCGTTTCCTTTTATCAACATTTACATTTAAAGTAAAAAGTGATATCATTTAAATATCAAAACAATATGTTAAACGAGAAAGGGTGCTGCCCGCATGAAAGAAACAAGCGCTTGGTCAATTAATGGATTTCTTGGATTATTATTATTTGTAATTGGTGCTGGAGCTGGTGTTCTGCTTCTTACGCAAGAATATATCGTTTCCGGGATTGTTCTCATTGTGGTTGGCATTATTTTCGTGTCGAACATTACTGCCGTGCAGCCGAATGAAGCTTCTGTCATCAATTTCTTCGGCAGTTACAAAGGAACCATTCGAAAAAGCGGACTTTGGTTAATTATCCCTTTTTCCACTCGGAAGAAAATTTCATTGCGTGTGCGCAATTTTAACAGCGTAAAGCTGAAAGTGAATGATATTGAAGGCAATCCAATTGAAATTGCAGCTGTTGTTGTGTTTAAGGTTGTGGACACTTATAAAGCGCTCTTCGATGTGGATAGCTATGAGAAGTTCGTGGAGATTCAAAGCGAAACCGCCCTTCGCCATGTCGCCAGCAAGTATCCGTACGATCGCTTTGACAGTGACGGCTACTCCCTAAGAGGCAATGCAGATGAAGTTGCCGCAGAGCTGAGTCTTGAGTTGCAGCATCGCCTTTCCGTTGCTGGTGTTGAGGTAATCGAATCGCGCCTTACTCACCTTGCTTATTCGACGGAAATTGCCAGCGCCATGCTTCAGCGTCAGCAAGCTTCCGCCATTTTATCAGCTAGACAAACCATTGTTGACGGGGCCGTTGGAATGGTGCAAATGGCTATCGCGCGTTTGGAAGCTGAAGGTCTTCAATTAGATGAAGAAAGAAAAGCGGCCATGATTAACAATCTACTCGTTGCGATTGTATCGGACCGTTCAGCGAGCCCGGTCATTAATACCGGTACGCTGTATTAACAGGACCCGTTATGGCTCCTAAGAAAAACTTCGCACTCCGCCTTGATCCCAAGCTCTATGAAGCTTTGGAGCGTTGGGCGGAAGATGAGTTTCGCAGTGTAAACGGCCATATTGAATATGTTTTGCGCGAAGCACTTCATCGTTCCGGGCGGCTGTTAAAACCAGGACTCGAACCACCACAACCCAATCCAGAGAAGTCACAGGATTAACATAACGTACAAAAAACGCCTCCAAAACCACATCTTAAGTGGGAATGGAGGCGTTTTTCAGTGTTGGGAGGCGTTTCTAAGTTTGTAGGTTTCTAAGCTTCTGAATGAGGGTACTTAGACGTATATACAAAAAAAAGGAGAGATGCAGCATGCCAAAAACCACCTATTGGGTTAGCGTCGGCAGGCAAGAAGTCGTTCCCGCTGGCGAAGCCGTCATCCGTGAGAACTATGAATTTGAAATTCGCGCCGAAGAGGCTGGACATCTTCAGCTCCAAGAGCAATTTCAAGCGATGAAACTAGTTGATAAGCAATTGATAAACCGGGCACGAACACCCTATTTCACCGTTAGGTCGGAAATCGAAAGTTCACTCATATCGGGACTTCCTCTACGCTCAACAACACCTTCATAAACGGTCTTTTTGGTGTCTAAGTCGATTATGGCTGCTGCGGGATTTAACTTCCCTAACATTAATATATATGCACGATTATTCACGATTTGGGTTATTCTTGCCTGGCCCCATTTGATTTGCATAGTCTGAAGCTCCAGCTTCGCATCACTCTTAATCTTATTTTCTGCCAGATCGTATCGCATAACCTGTGACGGCTCAGATTCCGAAATTAAGGAAATATACAGATCATCGCCAACTTGTTGAATGGTTTGATCCTCTACTTTTGGCTTCATCAGAAGCTCATGTATAGACTCATTAAGAATCTTCGTGAGCTGTCCCTTCCAAATGTCATAAACGAATATCTCGCGATTCACCAGTTTTCGGTTGTCTTCGTTTCCATCTTTCCATTCATATGTGCGTTGATCAAAGATCTCGTAACGACTTGATTTCAAGAAGTCACTTGCTCCCCTATACGAGACAACTGACTTCAGCTTATCTTCTTGCTTGGCCCCTGTTTCGATCCGCTCGTGCGCGACAACCATTTTCTTGTCGAGATCAATCGTGTACATGTGATATTCCGGATTCTTAAATACTTGCCTACTACCGGCCAATTGCTGCTGGAAAACAATGAGCACTTTCATCGTTTGTCCTTTGATTTGCACATCGCAAATGCTGATAAAATCATCTTCGTTTTTCTTGATTTGTACCTTGAAAGCCGCACTGTTTTTCTTCTTGCCTTTATCATATAGAGCTATATCGAGAATATCCGACTGCCCTTTATCTAGATCATACTGGTAATCAGACCCTACATAACCAATGACGTTGTCATCTTCAAAAAAGGCGCTCCTATCCTGCTTTCCTCGCATGAAAGAACGATGTTCCTTCAGAAGCTCTTTGAGTTCATCCTCATAATAATAAGAGAAATCCATTTTTGCCAAATACGACTGATGATCGTTAGGATACTCACTTCCCTTGGTTGTAACGGCGATCGGTTCCGCCTGATATCTTCCTTTGACCGCAAGCCCTGCAGCTTCTTCTTCCTTGCCTGTCAGCATCTTTAAGTAATAGTCCGGTTTTGGTCCTTGCACAGCACCAACATAATGAAAGCTGATTGAACCAAGGCTAACTACAAGTAATACCAAAAGCATCCAATAACGCTTCATGATTGCACCTCCTTTATACGGTTACTTTTTTACGTAATAGATATGAACTCAACCATAATGAAACAGCTGTAAGACAAAGACCAATGACAGCTTGATACAACAGAACTTCGCTTGGAAACCAGGTATCGGTAGGCCATTTATTTTCAACAAGGTAAGGTAATATAAGTACAACGACAGCTGCCGCACTATATAAGAATCCAGCCACAATGCCTTTCAATCGATAGCTGCGTTCCAACAAAATTCCTGTAAATAGAATGACAACACTCATCACCCCTGCGCCGTAATACAATACAAACTCGATGAAATCAGAAGGCAGCAGCATATGGATGAACCGATTGCGCCCAATCAGTTCAGCGATCGTGATAGGCTGTCTCCATTCGTTTGGAATCAAGCTGTTAAATAAGGCTAATTGAACAGGAAGCAGCACAAATTGCAAAGCCACGAATCCCCAAACGTATAGAACGATGGCAGTCAGCTTAGCCAGATACACGTTCATTCTGGACGTAGGGAGCATAAGCAGCCTATAGGCAAACGTATTTTTGCCCAGCCATTCCTTATACCATGTCCAAAAAATATAGATAAAAATTGTCACAGCACATAAGGCAATCGAACCCTCGAACCAAATGGATTGGAGGCTGTCCGTCATTTTGGCTGGGGTGAACTGCTCGCCATACTGGATGGCAGTCAAGGATTTCCGCTCCATCGTAATTTCTGCACTGCTTAAGTATGCTCTGGCGTTTAGCCATATCCCAAAAAACTGGGCCACTATAATGAGCAAGCCCAACACACCAAATATTTTGCTAAACCGGACGACTTCCCAGTTCAACAGTTTGCTGTACCTATTCATGTTACATACACCTCTCTCATGACATCCACCACCGATTTGCCCTCCTGGGAGCGCATCTCCTCCGCATCGAACTGCTTCATCACTCGACCGCTATCCAGAAGAACCACTTGATCGATCAAATGTTCGATGTCATGAATTTCATGCGTCGTTATAAGAACCCCGCGGTCTTCAATCAGATGACTTGTGAATACGCTTGTGATCTGTTCTCTGCTGAAAATATCAATACCAGAGAATGGCTCATCCATGAGCAGATAATCGGCATCCAGCGACAACCCCAGCAGCAGATTAACTTTGGCTGAATTTCCTTTGGATAAATTCCCGATGCGCTCATTTGCCTTCAATTTGAAAAAAGTGAGCAGCTCTTGTGCGCGATTCTGGTTCCAATTCGAATAGAAGTCTTGCATGAACTGCATCCCATCTTGAATTTTTAAATGCGGAGGCATGGTTAGGGTATCCGGTATAAACACGACTTTTTCATAGGCTTTTTTATCTAATGGGTGTCCATCAATACGGATCTGACCGCCTTGAATAGGCGTTAGTCCCATGATTGCTTTCATGATCGTAGATTTCCCAACACCATTAATACCGATCAGACAAGTGATTTGGCCTTTGCCAGCTGTGAACGAGACCTCATCCAACACTCTTTTGCGGCCGTATGCCTTCACAATCTTGTCAATTTCAATCATGCTGCGCCCCCCTTGCCCGTTCGGATTCATACTTCTCTTTCACGAAGCGAAGCAGCTCATCCGTCGGCAGCTCGATCTTCTTGATCGATTGAACGAATACCGCAACAGCCTCTTGAATCAGCTCTTCGCGAATTGAGTTCAGTATTTGCTCATCTGTCGTAATCCGACTGGGAGAATTGCCTTCGGTTGTAATCAACTTCTGTTCCTCCATCTCTTTGTAAGCTTTTTGTGCCGTATTGGGATTGATCTGCAGCATTCCTGCCAGCTCCCTCCTTGAGGGGATCTCCCGTCCTGCCGCTAGCTTGCCAGTGGCGATTTCTTCTTTGAAATATCTGACAACCTGCAGATAAACCGGATCGCGGTTGTTAAACGTAATGTTCATCTATCCATCTCCTATGTTTACCCTAATCTATCAAGCCGAACTCGAGCGTGTATTAACCGGTTAATACACTACGAAGTGTACTATACACTTAATACACTAAAAGTGTCAAGCACTGTCTACACTTGCAGGGTATGCTCTGACAACGTAGGAAGGCTGAAATCGTCATTTTCTCCTTACAGCACATAACACCAAGCGCTTATGCTAACAATAAAATTTCATCGATTTTTGCAGACTACATGAGGGAGATGATCAGGTGGGTAGAACCACGAAACCAAGGAAGGACCACGAGTTTTGGGAGAAATTAAAGAGCTTTCCAAGCCTTATTCATCACTTTTTTGATACAACGGAGACTCCTGATCATAGCAGCCCCATCCCCGTTTCCGAGGCATCGATCAAGCGAATAGAAGCCCGTTTAATCAAACAGCGCGAACTTCTTCAAGCCGGAGTCGCTAACCAAAAGGCATCTGCTGAGGAACTCGAACTTGTGAAGCACATTCGCGAGCAAACAGCGCAGGACAATCGCAATAATGTTACTCGAACCACGGCGTACTGGAGAGTTTACATAGATACCCCAGCAATCCACTGGGCGCTGCTTGCTCATATGGTATCTCGCAATGGCGGCTGGTGCATGACCGACTTGCGCGGAGAGCTGCTGCCGAGACTGTTGAATCAGGAGTTGACCGACCAGCTTTTCGCTTTCCTCGAACGAGCTAATGGATTGATTTTTCATGACGCTTATCCGCAGCTGTTGTTGTATCAAGAAAGTATGAGAAGGAAAATAAGCCTCTTCCATCTGCTTCCTGATCTCGGTGTCTCAGCTTGGATGCTGCCGTTTTGGAAGGATTTCTGGGAACATCGTGACTCAGCCATCCTTACGCTATCACTGATCGTGAATGAGCAGAACTTCATTGAGCAGCGGATTGTCCAGAATACGCTTTATCAGGAAAGCGTTTTGAATAATGTTCTTTTCAAAAGCCAAGCTTATCTTCAATTGAACCAAGTCGGGTTTCCTTTCAAGCCCTTGCCTACTGATGCTCAGCACGCTCCCGATTGGCACTTGGCCGGCCTGATTCTAGAACATTTCGCGGATCAATCAGAGCGCATTGCGTTCGGCAAAAGCTTATACGCCATCCTATTTGGCATTCCTGAGGTGTTAGAAAGCGTAATCGCGTTTGCCGCTGCTGCCCCTCATACGGGATCACGTGCTGACTACTGGCCCAATCGTTATTCGCCAATAGCAAAAGCCTCCCCCGATACGAAGTATCAGGAGAGGCTGGATGGTGCTAAGTGGATGACAGGGGCTTCCCCCCTGTATAGTCCTCCGCTCGCACAAGCATGGTCCGATAGGCCGCTTGCGCCTGTAGAACCTGGAGACTGGTTCACGGAAGTGGAGAAGCCGCTGTCTCATTTGAACGCGATTCCGGTTCCGGAACCCTATGATATGACGAATGAAATTTATTTTGGGCTTAATAAAATAGAGCTTGCTATACGTGCTGCTGAGATGCTATGAGCGTTTCAGAATCCTGCCTGCTTTGGCGATCAGCTTCTGCACCGGTGCTGGGAAATTCTTGACGTCGTCCTTCGTAACAACACGTGTTGCCATCAGCAGGAGTGGATACAAGGCAGCGGTGAAACCACAGACCAGCACGGCATTGATGCCTTCATTCAGACGGTACCAGCTCGTAGGCTGCACGTACGTATGTGTGAGCCATTCCACAGCAAAACCAAGAACAGCCATCACCAGAATGGTGACAAATAAGCCGATAAATCGTCGACCGAGAATCGTGAATTTCACTTCCGCGCGCAAAGCTCGCAAGTTAAGCCATGACATCGCTATGAAGCATAGTCCTGTAGAGACGATGATGCCATAGATACCTAACGATGGAGCCAGCAGGAAGCTTCCTGCAAGCTTAACAGCGATGCCTATACCTACATGCAGCATCAACGGCTTCATTCGACCCATGCCCATCAGAACAGCACCTGAGGTTTGCATGACGATTTGAAACATAGCGCCTAAGGTGAGCAAAGCGATCATGTAAGGGCCATGGCTCATGCCATATGCCGTATCCTCATATCCGAACATGAAGAAGTCCAAAGGACGAGCCGCAATCGCGATCACGAGCACAGCAGGCAATCCAGATAGAATCGATAATTGGAGAACCCTCGTCGTCTGGTGCCCGACTTGCTTCAAATCTTTGCGGGAATACGCAGCTGAGATGATAGGTACAACAGATTGACTTAACGCAATGGCCAAAATAATCGGGATCCCAGCCAACGATTGGGCCCGTCCACCAATAATACCGACCAAACCAAGTGCTTCACTACGACCAATCGATCCCTCTAGAAGCGGAATAATGATCGATGTATCAATCGCGTATACGAGCGTCACCGTCACGGAGAAGATAACGATCGGAATCGACAGCTTAAGAAGACTGCGGTAGATGTCGCTGTACCGGGCCATAGGTTGCGCAGCAGCTTGGCTCCCTGCTGCGGCTGTTTGCTCGGCAGCAGCCAAGGGCATTTTCAACGTTTGAGCATCTCTGCGTCTCAGCTTCAAAGCATAATAAAGCATCACTGCGAGCGCCGCGATGCCGCCCATAACTCCACCGAACGAAGCGCCTGCGACGCCCCAGCCTAAGCTGATATTCAGCAAAATAAAGGCCAGTCCGATCGAAGTAATGAGCCTGAACACTTGTTCCACAACTTGCGAAACCCCATTAGGCATCATATTCTGCCTACCTTGGAAATAACCGCGCATAATCGCAATGAGCGGGAAGAACAACATCGCCGGCGCTATCGCACGGGTAGCTAGCGTAGCGTCAGGACCTCCATGTGAAATGCGCTCCGCATAGATGGGAGCAAAGGCATACAGGATAGCCGTCATCAAGACGCCGGCTACAATTGCAAACCAGATTGCCGCCCGATAGATCCGTTCTGCTTCCGCAGGACGGCCGATGGCGTATTTCTCCGAGACCATCTTGCTCAGTGCGCTGGGGATTCCCGCCGTAGCAACAACAAGCAAGATGGAGTATAAATTAAAGGCAATCGAATAGCTGCCCATTCCACCTTCATGCAGCAGGTGCACCAGCGGAATTCGTTGAAAAACGCCGAGAAACCGCGCTACAAGCGCGGCCACGGTGAGAATGAGCGTCCCTTTTACAAGAGAATCTTTGGTTTCCTTCGTCAAGTCCGTTCCTTCTCTCTGATCCTGTATTCATGCAAATCCTTATTTCTCAGAAAACCCAGATGAGGAAAATAATAATCATCGCCAGCTGCAGCACAATTTTCACGGCGCTGCTTGCGAAGAATCCGACAACAGAGCCTAATCCGGCGCTGACAGCCTTTTTCCACGTGGTCCCAATCATAAGCTCACCGATAACGGCACCCAAGAAGGGCCCGATGATTAAGCCAAAAGCAGGTATTACGAAGGGTCCAATAATCAAACCAATCGTACTTCCAATGATGGCAGCCTTCGAACCTCCGAACTTCTTGACCCCCAGCGCGCCTACCGCGTAGTCCGCCACCATAATAACGATGACAACAAGCGTTTGAATGATCCAAAACCAGACCCCAAACGGCTCAAAACTGATCAACCAGCCATAGAGGAAGAAAGCGCCATAAATCGCCAGTACGCCGGGCAAGATCGGATAAACAGCACCAATCATCCCTACGACAAATAAAATAATGACTAAGCTCCAGCCTAAAGCGATCAAGGTCAGCACCTCCGTCTGTTCTTTCAGGCATGCGTGATACAGCAGCTCCTAGGCTTGAAGCAAATAAGTGCGAATGACTTCTGCGACACCATGCTCCTCGTTCGTTAACGTGGTGATATCCGCAATCCGCTTCACTTCATCCTGCGCATTGCCCATCGCAACCCCAAGACCCGCTTCACGAATCATCGCGATGTCATTCTCGCTGTCTCCCATTGCAATAACTTCGGACATCTGAATGCCAAGAAGCTGACACACCATCTCCAAGCCGCTTGCTTTGCTAATGCCCAGAGGATTCAATTCAATGTTAGACGGGTGTGAATTCGTAATTTCAAGAATTCCCCAGCCTTCTACAATCGTGCGAATGCGCTGCAATTTGTCCTGATTTTCCGTGAAATAGCCAAACTTCAACCATTCTTGCTCTTCCAAATCCAGCTGCTCGCTCTCCCGGTTGAACACGCCATTGACGGAATATGCCCACCACCAACAATCATGCTCCTGTGCCAGCTTATGCAAATTGCGCACCGTCTGAGCAGAAAGCAGTGTCCGCTTGTGCAGCTTGCTCGGCGATTCCCACACTTCGCTCCCATTCACCACAACAAGGGGCGTAGTAAGCCCCAGTTCTTCAATGTAGGGCATAGCACTGATTGCGCCGCGCCCTGTGGACATGATTACAATCTTGCCTAAGGCTGTAGCTTGCTCAATCGCTTCGCGATTCTCAGCAGAAATTTTCTTGTCCTCATTCAGCAGTGTGCCGTCCATATCGAGGGCGATTAATTTGTATGTTCCCACGTTGATCCATCCCCTGTCTTTACATCAGTAGTAAACCTAGTAAGCAGCGAGCACTTTCTTCGGTAGTTCTTCCATGAATGTCATGTGCCAGAGGGCAAAAATATAAATGGTCCAAATCCGGCGGGCATAGTCGCCTTGCCCATTGCGATGCTTATGCAGCATCCGTTCAACGGCGTCCATATTGATATAATCTTCGATGCCGCTGGATTTGATTTGCTCGAGCAGCACATCGCCCATCGAACCTTTCACCCAGTCACGCAGCGGTACCGGGAAGCCAAGCTTCGGTCGATTCAGAATCGGGTCGGGAATAATCCCTTCCATCGCCTTGCGGAAGATATACTTCGTCGTTCCGTTCGCAATGCGGTACTTCGCCGGAATACGGCGAGCCACTTCAAACAGTTCCTTATCAAGGAACGGCACGCGCAGCTCTAAGGAATGCGCCATCGTCATCTTATCGGCTTTCATCAGAATATCGCCAGGCATCCATAGATTCATGTCGATATACTGCATGCGGCTCACAGGGTCCAGATGTTTGGTTTTGTTATAATAATCGCCGGCAATTTGCACCGGATTCTTATATGCGCGCAGCATTTCACTATCGAGGCGCAGCACTTCGGCCTTCATATCCTCGGAGAAAATCTTCGCATTACCGAGGAATCGCTCTTCCAGCGGCGTGGTCCCGCGCAGGACGTAGTTGCGGCCCTTCACGCTGCTCGGCAGCATGCGCGCGAAGCGGTTCAGCATGCGCTTCACCGATTGCGGCAGCTGCTCGATCGGACGCAGCGACTGCGGCTCGCGGTAAATGCGGTAGCCGCCGAACAACTCGTCCGCGCCTTCGCCGGACAGGACCACCGTCACGTGCTCGCGCGCAAGCTGCGCCACGTGATAGAGGGCAATCGCCGAAGGATCAGCGACAGGCTCGTCCTGGTGCCATATCGCCTTCGGCATCGTAGCGAAGAAATCATCCTTCGTGATGATTTTGTCATAATGCTGTGTACCGAGTGTCGCTGCGGTTTGCGCGGCAATCGGTGTCTCGTTGTTGGCTCCTTCGAAGCCAACGGAAAAGGTGCGGATTGGTTCAATATTCCGCATATGGGTCGCAATCGCCGTCGAGTCTATTCCGCTCGACAAGAAGCAGCCGCGATCCACATCACTGACCATGTGGAGCTTGACCGAATCTTTGAGGGTTTCACGAATTTGTTCCACATAGTCGTCGAATGGACGCTCCTCGGGCTCAAACATGGGGTCCCAATATTTGTTGATCGACATTTCGCCATCGAACGTAATTTTGACCGTATGCCCAGGGGGAAGCTTATGTATGCCATGGAACATGGTATTAGGCTCCGGCACATATTGGAAAGTCAGATAGTTCAGCAAGCTGTCCGTGTGGATTAACCGATTCATGCCATCTGCAGCCAGCAGGCTCTTAATCTCAGAGCCAAACAAGAACTGGCGATCGTTCACATGATAGTAAAATGGCTTAATGCCGAAGTGGTCTCTCGCACCGAACAGCTGCTTCTTTTTCTTGTCCCAGATCACGAAGCCAAACATGCCGCGCATGTGTTTGACGCATTCCTCACCGTACTCCTCATAGAGGTGAACGATAACCTCCGTATCGCTTTGCGTGCGGAATTGATGCCCCCGCTCCTGCAGCATAGTGCGCAACGCTTTATAATTATAAATTTCTCCATTAAAAATGATCCAAACGGAATCATCCTCATTCGCTAAAGGCTGATGCCCTTCTTTCAGATCAATAACAGACAAGCGGCGAAAGCCCAGGCCAATCCGATTATCCGTCCAAAAACCGGAATCATTCGGTCCCCGATGCACAATCACATCTGTCATTTGCTGCAGCATGGCAACCGTTGGTTCTCTATCTTCAAAATACATGACACCTGTAATACCGCACATGGTGAAACTCACTCCTCCGTACCATTCATCAATCTTTCTCTCAAGGCAACCGATACATTAGTATACCATATCAGCTAGCCATACTGGAAATACGATGAAAGCACGGGAAAAGCCGAAATCTATAGAAAAATGATGGAAATGAGCAGTCGTTTCAATGAAGCCGTGAGCCGCGTCTTTTTCATAAGCTCGCACCACCTTTCCTTCATGCACAAAAGTTTGCCTAGGGCAACTTTTGGGGAATAAGAAGATCACTCCCCTTTCTGTAGGATATGCTTATGGGTGAGGATTGGTGCCTTCCTTGGGCGAGATGGCTTCGAACGCGCAAATAGCCTCCAAACCCATGAATGGGATTGAGGCTATTTGCTTTTCTGTGAATATCCACCTTCACCAAGGCATCTTCCCGCCGCCCATTTTCGTCAAAATGCCATCATTCGCCGCATCATAAGCCTGAAAAATCTTGGCGGCAATCGGAGAAGCTCCGTAGCGTCCGAAGCCGCCTTCAGGGACGACAACCGCCACGGCAAGCTTAGGGTTCTCGACTGGAGCAAAAGCAATAAATACAGCATTTTCTACTTTGCCGCCCGCCACATCCTGCGTAGATGTTCCCGTTTTGCGTGCCACATTGAAAGGCAGATCTTCAATCCCCTCAGCACTGCTCTTCATCCCATGGATGATTGTATTCCAGTCCGTATTCGAGAAATTAGAAGACGAGTCCTCGATTACCTCAGGGACAATCTTTTGAACTAATTCACCCTTATAGTCGCGAATCTCATCTACAAAAAGAGGCTTCATCCGTTTGCCGCGACTTGCCAATGTAGCTGTATACTGAGCAAGCTGAAGGGTTGTTGTTTTTTCATTTTGTCCCCATGAAGCATACACCATGGCCGATTGGTAGCTGTCTTTCTGAGCATTTTTTATAAAATCGTTGCTGCCTGCAAACTCACCTGGCAGACCGCTTCCGGTCGTAACGCCCATTCCAAACTTGGCCAAATATTCCGCCCATTTCGCCGTTACCGCCGGTTTCTCTCTGCCATATTTGTCCCAGAATGGAATGCCAATCTTCTCGGACATGAACGTGTTCGACGAGTGTTCAATAGCTTCAGCCGCATCCATAGAGCCATAAGCTGCTTTGCCTGAATTGGTAATCGTGCTGGCACCGTCCTTGCCGAAGCTGAACGAGCCTGAGTCGTAATAGCTTTTCTCATATCCATTGAAAAACTTTTCCTTAAGACCTATCAGAACAGTCAGAGGTTTAATCGTGGAACCCATAAACACAATGGAAGAAGGATGCTTCGCATTCTCTTTTTCATCCGGATACTTCGACTTGGCATTCTTGATCGTTCCATTCGAAATATACGTTTCGATTTCCTTATAGGTGCTCGACAGCATGCCTCCCGTCCATGCATTCGCATCATAGTCCGGATAGTTCGCCATCGTGACGACGCGTCCTGTATCCACTTCCATAGCTACGGCAAAACCGGAGGAAGCCTTCATCCCCACTTTCATATACTCATCGTTCGCATGGGAGGGGCTGCGCAAATACTTGATATGCTCCTCCAAAATTCGCTCTGCTGCTTTCTGAATATCTTTGTTGATCGTCAGATAGAGATTATTCCCTTTCACTGGTGCCCTCACGTCAGCTCGGCCTGTAATTCGCATTACCGCATCAACGGGATACACCTTTTCTCCGTTTTTACCTCGAAGTTCATTCTGATACATTCTTTCTATCCCGTCGAAGCCAACATTTTCTGATAAAAGATAGTCTTTGCCTTCCGGGCTGTCCTTGTACATATTCTGCGCAGTTTGTGTGGAGTATTTATTCAAATAGCCAATAAGTTGAGTCGCAATTGTCGTAGCGCCATCATCATCCATTTCGTAAGTACGAATGCTTTCTTCGGTTACTTCCAACCATTTGAATTCATCCCGATGCTCGAGCAAATAAGCGATTTCTTCTTTGGACAAATCGGATTTGATTTTACGAGGCACCCAATTATAGCTTGGAGCCTTTGTCTCATTTTGATTAATATCGTATCCCAGGTCCATAGCGATAACGATCTCTTCTGGCGTGGGGCTCACGGAGTTGGGCTTGGCGTACTTCTCAAAAACATCGCTTCTCAAACGCCGAGCTAAGGCAATAACCTGCTCTTCATTCTGTTGACCGGGTTCAACCCGGAAAAATAAGGACTGCACGGGAATGGTATAAGCCAGAGGGGATTTCTTAGAATCATAGATGTTGCCGCGAATCGGCGCAATGCTGATCGGTTTGGTGCCGTTTCTATTTTCTGCTGCTTTTAAATCTTTGGTTTGAACGAATTGCAGAATCGCCAAACGCCCAATTAAGATGGAAAACAAGGCAAACATGATAAAGAAAAAGATATTAATCCGAAACGAAAAGTGGCGCTTTCTCGTAATTTCATTCCTCTTCGGATCATCCAGGATGGATGATTTCATCAATTCTCAGATCCTTTCTTACGTTCCTGCTGGGCTGTTCTAACAGAGCTGAAAGTGCACAATTAAAAGACGAATAATATCACCTAAAAGTTCACTCATATTGAAAAAAATGTATGATAAATTCCTTTCGTATATAATAGAGCAAACGCTGGGGCCGAAGGCTAGACGCAAAAAAAGAAGCTTGCCTCAGGATCAGCAAGCTTCTTTCATTAATTTCAATTACCAAGGCTTCTTCCCGCCGCCCGCTTTCGTCAAAACGCCATCATTTGCCGCGTCGTAGGCCTGAAAAATTTTGGCCGCAATCGGAGAAGCTCCGTAGCGTCCATATCCACCCTCAGGTACAACAACAGCAACAGCCAGCTTCGGATTTTCCACAGGCGCGAACGCGATGAACACAGCATTATCGATTGTTCCGCCTGAGACGGCTTGCGTCGATGTTCCCGTTTTGCGCGCAACGTTGTAAGGCAGTTCTTCAATCCCTTCAGCGCCGCTCTTCATGCCGTGAATAATCGTGTTCCAGTCCCCTTTTGCGAACAAATCCGTCGAATCTTCCATAACTTCCGGCTCAACCTTGCGGACCAGATTGCCTTCAAAGCTGCGAATTTCATCAACGAACAGCGGTTTCATTTTCTTCCCTCTGCTTGCTAAGGTAGCGGCAAACTGCGCAAGCTGCAGGGTCGTTGTTTTCTCATTTTGTCCCCATGATGCATACACCATAGCGGACTGATAGCTGTCTTTTTTGGCATTTTTGGCAAAATCGTTAGACCCGGCATTTTCATTCGGCAGTCCGCTGCCCGTTTTCACGCCAATACCGAATTTAGCCAAATATTCCGCCCATTTATCGGTTACCTTCACATTTTCCCCACCATACTTCTGATAGAAGGGAATGCCCACTTTGGCAGACATATACGTGTTCGATGAATGTTCAATTGAACCTGATGCGTCGATCATGCCATAAGCTGCTTTTCCTGAATTGGAGATGGAGCTTGCGGATCCTGTTTTACCAAAAGTAAATGTTCCTGTATCGTTATAATACTGATTCGCTGGCGTAATCAACTTCTCTGTTAAACCGATCAAAACTGACAATGGTTTAATAGTCGAACCCATGAATACGATAGATGAGGGATGCTTAGGCCGCTCTTTGTCCGTATATTTCGGATAGGCGGTCGTAATTGAGCCGTTGGCAATATAAGATCCTACTCTATCGAGCGTAGCTTGGGTGATTCCCCCAGTCCACTCATTTGAATTATAGTCAGGGAAGTTAGCCATCGTTACAACTCGCCCCGTCTCTACTTCCATAGCAACAGCATAGCCAGCCTCTGCATTCGCACCAAATTTGATAAAAGCGTCATTTCGCGCGTAAGGCGTGTGCAGAAAGGCAATTTGATCCTGAATCGCTTTCTCCGCTGTTTTCTGAATGTCCTTATTGATCGAGAGATACAAGTTATTGCCTTTGACAGGCTTCGTCACGGTGGCTCGGCCGATAATTTTCATTGCCGCATTAACCGGGTAAACTTTGTAGCCATTGGTCCCGCGGAGATCATCTTGGTACATTCTTTCTATTCCGTCGAAACCGACATTTTCCGTAGGCAAATATTCCTTGCTTTCGGGATTGTCCTTGTACATCTCCTGCGCGGTTTGCGTTGAATATTTATTGAGATAGCCAATTAGCTGCGGAGCAATCGTTGTCACCCCGTCATCATCCATTTCATAGGTCCGGATACTTTCTTCCGTTACTTCCAGCCATTTGAATTCATCGCGATGCTCGAGCAAATAGGCAATCTCTTCTTTGGACAAATCCGTCTTAATTTTGCGGGGAACCCAGTAATAGCTTGGATCCTTTACTTTATTCTCATTAATGTCATACCCCAGATCCATGGACAGCACAATTTCCTCCGCAGTCAGCGCCGGCGCGGTCTTTTTCCCATATTTATCAAAAACATCCGCCTTCAGACGACGAGCCAGATTGATAACTTCTTCCTTAACCTGCTGCCCAGGCTCAATCCGAAAAAATAAAGACTGCACGGGAATGGTATACGCCAAAGGCGATTTCGTGGAATCATAGATATTGCCGCGGATAGGCGCGATTTTGTTCGTCTGGTTCGTATTTGTATTCTCTGCCGCTTTCAGATCTTTGGCTTGAACAAATTGTAAAATGGCTAGACGCACGATCAGTACGGAAAATAACACAAATGTTACAAAAAAGAAAATATTGATCCGAAATGAAAAGTGACGCTTCTTGGTGACTTCTTTTTTCTTCGGATCATCCATAATGGATGACTTCATCACGTCTCAGATCCTTTCTCATACAGTCGGTTGTTCTTGAAAAAGCTCGAGGAGGGAACGGATACCTTCCCCTGTATGGTAGGAATAACGGATAATGCGTACGGCATCTATGCCGACTTGGCTGGGCGCCCAAATATCGTTCGTTTCGTGGTCACCGATATACAGAACATCCTTCGCTTCAACCCCGGCCCGCTCAAGGGCTAGCTTGAAAATCGCCGGGTCCGGCTTCTCCAGACCCACCTCTGTCGAAACGATCACTGGATCGAAGTAGTGCAGAATGCCCTTATGCTCCAAAATAGCTTTCAAAGTCGGAGCAAAGTTGCTGATAATGCCAATCCGAAAGCCTTGAGCCTGAAGCTGCTCCAAGAAAGGCTTCACATCTTCGAACAGATCATAATACTCCGGTGCTGTGAAGATCTCATACAGCTCATGACAGCAAACGAAAATTTCTTGCTCTGTCCATTCCTCATGAATGCCTAACTTATGAAGCACATACTTATATAGGTTAACCCAGAATTCACGATCAGACTCTGGACTGCAGACAATGAAATTATCCTGTTTATCCACATAATAAAATAGACGAAACGCTTCGGTAAAAAGCTCATTAATATGTGATTCGTCACGTTCCACAGATCTAAGCTGCAAATATTGCTTTAAAATCGTTTGTGCAGCCGGAATCGTCAGCAACGTATCCCCCGCATCAAGATAAATCATTGGATATTCATGAATAGGTTTGCGCATACAGTCTCCTTTATACTTTACAAAAAATCGCACCTTCTTAGTGTACCACATTTATTTATGGATGAGAAAAAGCTTGATTAGAGAGGCTTGAACGTTGTCTTTGGGTACTGCAAGGGAAGATCTAGAATGCCGAAAACTGCAAAAGTGCAGGTATTTTCAGTAAAATCATGCTAGATGAGAGAAAAGCTGCGATTATGCAGTTTTTCGGGGCTTTTCCATCTTGAAATTGGAAAGGGGAGCCAAAAGGATGCACAATCGCAGGAATACAACGAATAAGGAGATCATTCGGCAAAAATAGATGCACAATCGCAGGTTTTCTCTACGCGGCTTTTGGAACACAACAGGGCCGTGGCAAGTAGATATCTCTACTTGCCACGGCCCTGTCTGCTAAACTATTTATACCGCTAAGCATCCTTAACGTGGGTTTGATCAAAGTTCGGAGGGTTGAACCAGTTTCCTCCGCTCGCCACCCAAGTAGAATCCAGCGGCACCCAGCGATTCGTTTCCTTCAGATAAACCTCATTCCAAGCATGAGGGCCATAGCTGCCCTGCCCGTCGTAGCCAAGCCCCGTCACGACTTTCACATCAAGACCGATGGATCTGGCCATTTGCGCATACAATCTCGAGTAGTCAATGCATACGCCTTCGCGCGTATTGAAGGTATCCTCTGGCGTCTGTTCCTTCCAGATTCGCTTCTCTTCATAAAGCTTCACTTTATCCCAATCGTATTTAACACTGCTGCCTACCCATTTGTACAGCAGCTTCGCTTTCTCTTCATCGGTCTGTCCCCTTGCGGTTACTTCCTTGGCTGCATCTGAAATATTGTTTGGTATCTTGGCATCAAGAACCTCATATTTCCGCTGTAAAATATTCGTGAATTCCTCTTCCACAGCCCTTGTAAACACAGGAACCTTCTCTGTGATGAAATCACCTGTAAAGGGAGCAATAACTTCCTTGGCCCCTTTCTGATACATCTGAGAAGATTCAATATAAGGCGTGACCGGCGAATGCGGGAACAGTGTCACATAGATAAATAAAACAGCAATCAGCAGGAGCGCTCTAGCGAAGCCGGCAACAGAACCAATCGCCCCGCCTGAAACCGAGCTAAGAAAGGATTTGTTCCGTTCGGGTTGCGCGTATCGTTCCGCCAGCCAAGGCCCGATGAAGGGATAGATCAACAGATTCAGCAGCTGCTTCACGATCATATAGCCAAGTAGAAACAAGACGCCAAAACGCAGCAGTGTAAAATCACGGAGACTCGTCATGGCTGTGTAATAGGTTTGTTTCAGAATGCCAATCTCTTCGGCTGGAACTTGCAAATTCTGTCCTTTCAGCCAGGTTTGCAGCAAAGGCGAGATCAATTGAACTCCCTTCCAAGCAATAACCACGGACAAAATAACGATAACGGCTTCCAACAGCATGGAAAGCAGGTGCTTGGCTGACCCTGAGCCTCCCCGCATGAAGCCTTGAACGATAGAACCCGCAAATAGGAGCACAATCACAATGGATATTAAATTAATTGAAGTTGCCTGGGACCACGTCATATCCGTCATGATTTCTCACCCTCCTATTTGAAAATCCGTATTATGGCTTCGCGTTTTTCTTCGCTTGCTCGATGAAAGCATTCACAGCGGCGTTGGCATTCATCTTGAAGGTTTTCCCGAGAAAAGTAATCTGCACTTCCTCTGAACCTGCCTTGCCCTCCACTTTCAGGCTCTTGGTTGTGATAAGAAAGGAACCATCCGGGTTCGCTTTGAACTGAGCATCCTTTGCTTCCGCAGTCAGCGTGCTAACCGCCTTCTCTGTGACTTCATTGCCGACTTGGGAGACAACGCTTGCCCCAATATCCTTTATTTTATCCGTATAGCTGGCTCCATAAACGATAAGTGCACCTACAATTGCAATGACTACAACCCATTTCACCAGCGTTTTGACAATTCCGATTACGATGAAAAGCACAATAATAGCAGCTACGATTAAGTACCAACGATCCTGTGCAAATGAAATCCACTGATCCAAACCAAACCCCTCCTAATTATCCAAAAGTCTTTCCTATCATACTACAGAGACTCCTTAGTCTTCATCTCTTTTTTTCCTTAACTGGGCTAACTTTTCCTCAATTTGTTTGGTTTTATCGACATTCCCTCTCGT
Source organism: Paenibacillus ferrarius (assembly GCF_002027705.1). Taxonomy (GTDB): domain Bacteria; phylum Bacillota; class Bacilli; order Paenibacillales; family NBRC-103111; genus Paenibacillus_E; species Paenibacillus_E ferrarius. The sequence goes on from NZ_MBTG01000004.1 coordinate 161,591, forward strand.
CTTGCGAAAGGATTGTCTCAATCGAAAGATTAAAAAAATGGCTACACAAGCCAGCATGATAATCACATAGGCGTCCATGAAATCCTCCTCGAGATGAATTGTGTCATTTGCTTGCATCGGTCATATCCATCGGACGAGCGGCGTACATCTTAAGAAGAGACAAGTTTAATGAATCGAGGTGGTGAGAACATGCGAACAGCACTGTGGTTGTATTTATTTATGTTTGTGGCTTTTTTTGATTTGCACGCGCAGTACCCCATCTTGTCCCCTTTCGCCTTATCCTTAGGTGCCGCGCCTTCCTTTATCGGGCTCATTATGGGGGTATACTCCATTACACACTTACCCGGCAATCTGCTGGCTGGCTATGGCGTGGATAAATACGGCAGCAAACTGTTTATCGTCTGTAGCCTGATTGTAGCAGGGATCATCTTACTTTTTCAATCTACTGTGAAAGATCCTTGGCACTTGCTATACATTCGCTCGATAAGCGGCTTCGTACTTGCCTTTCTATCTCCAGCCTGTCTGTCGCTGCTTGCTCGCATAGCCAAAGACCGCATCCAACAGAGCAAGCTTATGGCTGGCAACGGACTTGTTCACACGCTCGCTTCTGTCGTCTCACCGGCTGCCGGCGCCATTCTTGTTGCCAAAATCGGGTTCACGACAGCCTTCTCTGTGTTGGGATGGGTCCTGATTATCACAGGGGTACTCGCTATTTTTGGTGTCAAAGAGAAGCAGCTTCTGGGACAGACAGGACACAATGCCGCCGCTTTAGATTCCCACGGACATGGCCTTGGTCTTGAAGATGACGACCTTCCCAACGGCGTCTCTATTCCGTGGTTGTTTTTCCTCATCCCGATGGCACTTTCTTGCTCGCAGGGCATTCTTTTCTTTGAGCTTCCTTTGATGGAATCAGCCAGAGCTTCTATCCTGACGTCGGGCGTCTTTTTTACCTTAATCAGTTTAGGAGCTCTGCTAAGCATCAGCTTCTGGTTCCTAAACAAGGTTTCTCCCTTTATCCGTACAGTTTGCGGCAGCTTGTCTCTAGCCGTCGTCTTCTTCGGCTTAGCCATTCAATGGCCGATTCCGCTAACCGTTTCTCTCTTCCTGATCGGCATGGCCAAAGGAATCATCTATCCGGCTTTAGCTGCCCTCTTGGCCAGTATAACCAGCAGCAACCGTTATGGCCGCGTATTCTCTTTGCTTTCCATCTCCTATTCGGTTGGCGCTTTTATTGGTCCCATGATGGCCGGGCAGCTTCGCGATCATATCTCCTCCTACTTCATTGCTTTCTTTATTCTTATGCTCGCTCTTTCCCTTCTCCCTCTGCGCTCTTTCAAAACACCCGTAACGACATAAATGCCTATCTCCTAGACGGCTTGGCACTAGTCAAGTCGTCTTTGCTCTGTCAATCTATGTCATTTCCCGGGAAATGGCCGCGCATTATTTGCGCAATCGTCGAATCAAAACCTTGGATCCCTTGCGAAAACGGGTTATACTACAAAAAAACCTGGTTGGAGGAGATCCCATGTCGATCGCTATCATAGTAGAAGGTAAAAACGACAAAAGCCGCTTAAAACGTGTGATTGATGAGAGTGTTCTAATCCTCTGCACCTTTGGAACCCCTAGTTCCATTACCTTGGAAGATCTTCGAAAAAAAGTCGGACACAAACAAGTTTACTTATTCACGGACAATGACGCTTCCGGCAAAAAAATACGTTTCCTGCTTCGTGATACCTTCCCGGACTCCGAGCAATTATATACGCGCAAAGGATATGCAGGCGTAGAAGGCACACCGGAGGAATATCTAATCCAACAATTAGAAAAAGCAGGCCTGGACGAGTATATTAAATACCCATCTACAGAACCTGCTCCTGAATAGTTAATGCCATTAATAATTAATTTACTTCCCTTTGGACAAGGTCACCACATCTTTGACGATATGGTCTGCATCTAATTGGGGATTGCCTGCATCATAATAATTGCGAATCTTGCCTTTAGGATCAACTAGTAAAATTGCATTGGAGTGGGAAAAGTTCCCGTCTTTCTCTTTAATGACCATGATGCCGTAATCTTCTGCAAGCTTGTGAATTTTCGCTTCTTCTCCGCGGAGGAACATCCATCCGCTTGGATCAGGTTTAGTTTCAAACTTGTTTCCAAACTCTTTGAGCACCGCAGGTGTGTCACGGTTCGGATCAACCGTTATGGATAATATTTCTGCTTTTGTTCCGAATAAATCCTTCTTCTTCAACGCATCCTGCACTTGCGTCAACAGGAACGTGGTTGGCATGCAAACATCCGGACAGAAGGAATAGAAGAAATAAACCAAACGTACCTTGCCATCCGTATCTTGGGAAGCGACAGATTTGCCGTCAAGGTCTTGCAATTGAAAAGCAGGCGCTTGTTTCATCGCTTTTAGACGCGGGTCCGGCTCATTGCTGTTAGCCCACAATTTGTAGCCAAATGAGGCAATCATCGCAACCAGAATTACACCAAGCGCTAATTTGAACCAATTTTTCTCAAAAAAAGTACCCATGCCTTATACCCTCAATTCTAACTAATCTTCACCGTATCAATGACCATCAAAATGGATAAAAGTGTTAAATACATAATTGAAAATAGGAATGTACGCTTCGCCCAAGGAACTTCCGCTTCGCCTGTTTCCTTGAAGCCTTTGACACACATCAACATCCAAATCAAGCCTAGAGCTGTCGATCCGATTAAAAATATATAGCCGAGATACCCATATGCCGTTAACATTACCGTGACAGGAACGAGCAGAACAACGTAACGCACCATGCTGATCTTCGTCACATAGGACCCTTTGACAACTGGCAAAAGCGGGAAGCCTGCAGCGCGGTACTCTTCCATCCGGCGAATCCCAAGCGCCCAGAAATGCGGCGGCTGCCATAAGAACAAGAAGGCAAATAATAGAATCGCTCCTGTATCAACCGTTCCGGTAACCGCACAATAGCCAATCACTGGAGGCGTTGCCCCGGAAAAGGCGCCTACAAACGTACTCCATACCGATGTCCGCTTGAACCAAGCGGTGTAGAGCCAAACATACAAGAACAGTCCCAGTAAACCGATCAGGGCCGCAAGCGGTGACGCAGCGCCAAAGTATAATACCGCCAAGCCAATTATGCCGAGTATAATCCCATACCACAGAACGAAAGTGGCACTCAGTCTTCCGCTTGGCAGGGCTCTGTCCTTAGTCCGTTCCATCTTCGCATCCATTTCACGGTCCAGATAGTTGTTCAGCACCGTGCCTCCTGCCATGACGAGAGCTGTGCCCAACATCGTCCAAATCAGATGCATCCAGTTTACTTCCCAATGCGCCGCCATCCAATATCCAGCAAAAGCGGTCATCAGATTGGAATAAATAATCCCCGGCTTCACCAAGTGATAAAATTCTTTTAACGTTACAGGCTCTGCAGAAGATTGCTTATTGCTAGCATCTATGGATTCGGTCCCAACAGATCCTTGTGGCGAACCGCTCGTCACACTTTCATAGCTTGCTTGATTTTCCACGTCATTGTCCTCCTCTATGTCGAACTTCCGAGCTATTTGATTTATGAACACTTTCATCATACCAACCCATACAACGTTTGACAATGAAGTGCGGCCAGTTGTCATCATATTGTCGATTCTCCTACCAGTATGCGTGGAAAAAGTACTTACCATTCTCTGCCAGAGGAAAAAAAAGAAGAAGCCCAACAAGGCTCCTTTATCACAATGTTATTTATTTACCATTAAGGGCATGAATCCAAACAAACTGCGGCGAAGTTCCTGCCAGCCAATTGACAATGCGTTCTGCACTTCCCATGCATGTCTGCCCATGATCGAGACGACTAGGCCATGTTTGTAAGTAAGACTGGCTCCCACACGCACCTGAACATCTCCCAATGTATCCATGATCGCCAGTACAGCTTCAAGCTCTCGCTGGTTCAGGCGATCCGAAAACACGTATAGATTTCCCAGATGCGTTTCCTGCTCCCAACAGCCCGGTGCTGACAATTGCATGGACGCTGGTTCAATTTTTTGATTTTGATAGAAGATCAGCTCGTTATCATGCCAGACCTTCAATCGATTCGTGTATCGGGTGTAATGAAATATTTCACCTCGCTGCGTTCGTCCAGGGCAAAGCACATCCGAGAAGATGAGCGCTGAACCTGGCGAAAGCTGAACGTCCATCTCCGCGGCCAAGCTTGCATCCTTATACAGCATCAGCGGCTCCGGCATGTACTCCAGCAAAGCTTCAGCCCCCAGCTTCAGCGTCTGCCGCTGCGTGCTCCCCGAACCGGCCTCCGAAGGATGGACCTTCGTGAACGACTGGTTCGTGAGATAAACACGGGCGCCCTCGCCGAGGCGCATCGTGATTTCGTAATGATCCCCCGACATGAGCCCAGGGGAGCAGTCCATCATGTAGACGCCCAGCTGCTCCGCAGGAGGTGCGTCTAAAGAGAGCGTTTCGTTATCGTAACGAAACGTTTTGGCGATCTTGAGCGGGGAGGTGTGATATTTGCGAACGAGCTGCGTCAAGCCGCTGCGTACCGCAAATTCCACCTGAATCTCCCCGGTCACCTTAGGCATGGCTGAACTCCGTCTCCACCCATGCGACAATGTCATCAAGCCCTGTGCCGCCCATCAGGTTGGAGAAAATATACGGACGATCGCCGCGCATCTTCTTCGTGTCTGAATCCATCACTTCCAGGCTTGCGCCAACGTAAGGCGCGAGATCGATTTTGTTAATGATCAGCATATCGGAACGCATAATGCCAGGGCCGCCTTTGCGCGGAATCTTCTCGCCTTGCGCCACATCGATAATATAGATGAAGCGATCGACCAATTCCGGACTGAACGCCGCAGCCAGATTATCCCCGCCGCTTTCAATGAATATGATATCGAGGTTGTCGAAACGCTGCTCCAATTCTTCAATCGCTTCGAAGTTCATCGAAGCGTCCTCCCGAATCGCTGTATGCGGACAGCCGCCTGTCTCTACCCCAATGATCCGTTCCTCTGGCAGCGCCTCAGAGCTAATCAAAATACGCGCATCTTCCTTCGTATAGATATCATTCGTAATGACCGCAATGCTGTAGCGATCATTCAATTTGCGGGCTAATCGCTCCACGAGTGCTGTTTTGCCGGAACCTACGGGACCGCCAATCCCGATACGCATCGGACGGCTCCGATCCACAGCAGGCTTTTCCCACGGATGATGATGATGACCTTGACCTTGACACATAGCCATTCCTCCTCAAATTGGATTAGGGCGTCAGCCCTAAGACATAAACAATCGCGAATATAGCGTTTCATGCTGCATCATAGCCAAATCAGCAGCTGGTGAGTTCGTATACGCATCCAAGGGGTCTAAATGAGCCACACGCCGCCATTCCCGCTCCGTCAGCGGAACCAGCTTGGCAAGCAGAATCTGCCCTTGCGTCTGCCCCATGGACATGAGTCTCAGCGCGCTGTTGATGCAGGTCATGATGCAGCTGTATAAATATCCTTCCACGGCTTGATCCAGCGGCACCCTAAGCTGATAACTGACCCATCCATGAATCATGGGATGGTTGGAACTGCATCGCCCCGCTTTCACAGCCTCATCGAGCGACTGCCAAGACAGATCGGGATACATGGACTTGGCTAGCTGAAGCAGCCTGCGTCCCATTTTCTGAACACCGATTCTTGCTTCGCTTGACGCCCGCTGCACATGCAGCATGTGGTCGATCTCCCAGAGCTGCTCCCATGTCTCGCTCGGCATGTGTTGATACACGGCTTTGATCACCATCGCATCAGAGGAAGCCCAGCTGTTCGCAAGCATCGTGCCGATGTAGGCTTCAAGCTCATCCACCGTTTGCAATCGACCTTGCTGAACTAACGTTTCCAAACCAAAGGAATGAGAGAAGCCGCCAATCGGCAGAGCGGAGTCAAGCAGCTGTTGATAAGCGAGCCAGTGGAACTTTGGGGCCGTTTGCTGTGAAGTCAATCCAGCTGCCGTCATTTGTACTCACCTCAATCTGGAACTTCCTGTGTTTTTTTAAAATAAAAAATACAACTGTGCCATCGGCAGCTTTGTCGCCGGCTCGCATGTGATTGCTTCGCCATCAACCTTCACTTCATAAGTTTCGGGATTCACCTCAATCGAAGGTGTCCCATCATTGTGAATCATATCTTTCTTCGAAATATCGCGGCAGCCCTTCACAGGCTCAATGCGTTTGCGCAGCCCCAACTTCTCTGCAATACCGCGGTCATAGGCCGTTTGAGAGACGAAGGTAATGGAGCTTTGCGTTAAGGCTTTGCCAAATGCAGCGAACATCGGCCGGCCGAATACCGGCTGAGGCGTCGGAATCGAAGCATTCGGGTCTCCCATTTGCGCATAGGCGATACTGCCGCCCTTGAGAACCAAATCTGGCTTCACCCCGAAGAACATTGGACTCCAAATGACCAAATCGGCAAATTTGCCAGGCTCAATCGAACCGACAAGATGCGAGACCCCATGTGTAATCGCGGGGTTAATCGTATATTTGGCAATGTACCGTTTGATCCGAAAATTATCGCCTTCCTCCGTGTCAGGAGACAACGGTCCACGCTGTTTCTTCATCTTATCGGCTGTTTGCCAAGTGCGGATAATGACCTCGCCCACCCGCCCCATCGCCTGCGAATCTGAGCTTAGCATGCTGAACACGCCTAAATCATGCAGGATATCCTCCGCCGCAATCGTCTCAGGGCGAATTCGCGAATCCGCGAAAGCAACATCCTCGGGAATACGGCTATCCAGATGATGGCACACCATCAGCATATCGAGATGCTCTTCTATGGTATTGATCGTATATGGCCTCGTCGGGTTCGTGGAAGATGGCAAAATGTTAAGCTCGGCTGCTGCGCGGATAATATCGGGCGCATGCCCGCCGCCCGCTCCCTCCGTATGATACGTGTGAATCGTCCGGCCTTTGATAGCCGCCAGCGTATCCTCCAGAAATCCCGCTTCATTTAATGTATCGGTATGAATAGCTACCTGAACGTCGTATTGATCTGCTGCTTCCAGGCACGTATCAATCGCGGCAGGTGTTGTTCCCCAATCTTCATGAAGCTTCAGGCCAATCGCTCCGGCTTCAATCTGCTCGACTAAAGGCGCGAGGAACGAGGCGTTTCCTTTGCCCGTAAAACCCAAATTCATCGGGAACGCTTCCGCAGCCTCGAGCATGCGCTGCATATGCCAAGCTCCTGGTGTGCACGTTGTTGCATTGGTGCCCGTGGCTGGCCCTGTGCCTCCGCCAATCATCGTCGTCACACCGGAAGACAGCGCCGTCTCAATTTGCTGTGGACAGATGAAATGGATATGGGCATCGATCCCGCCCGCTGTCACGATTTTACCTTCACCCGCAATGACTTCCGTGCTGGCACCTACGATCATCGAGGGATGTACGCCATCCATAATGTCCGGGTTCCCCGCTTTGCCGATGCCAACAATGTGACCGTCCCGGATGCCGATATCCCCTTTGACAATGCCCCAATGGTCGATGACAACGGCATTCGTGATCAAAGTATCAAGAACGCCTTGATCGCGTGTGGCGCCGCTGGATTGCCCCATGCCATCGCGAATGACTTTGCCTCCGCCAAATTTGCATTCATCGCCGTATACCGTGTAATCATGTTCGATTTGTGCCCACAATTCCGTATCTGCCAGTCGAATGGCATCACCGGTTGTTGGACCAAACATTGAAGCATAGCTCCTACGATCTATTCGATTCACCGGGATTTCCCTCCCATGTTTGCAATCTTTCTTTGACCTCATCTGACATTTGCCCTTTGACGACCAGACCCCTGCTCAAATTATTCAGACCATAGGAAACTTTGGCACCGCCCAGCTCAACTAGCTGAACAGGCTTCTGTTCCCCAGGCTCGAAGCGAACCGCTGTCCCTGCCGGAATGTCCAAACGCATCCCAAAAGCAAGTTCTCTCGAGAAATCCAATGCCCGATTAACTTCAAAAAAGTGAAAGTGCGAGCCGACCTGAATGGGACGATCTCCTGTATTCGTAACGATCAAGCTGACCGTTTGTCTTCCAACATTCATTTCAATATAGCCCTTGCCAGTTCGGTATTCTCCCGGAACCATGGTGTCGCCCCTTTCCTTTGATCATTTTAGGTAATTGGTTCGTGAACGGTCACTAACTTCGTACCATCAGGAAATGTCGCTTCGACTTGAACCTCATGAATCATTTGCGGAACGCCTTCCATCACTTGCTCCGCGCTCAAAATGGTCGTGCCGAATGCCATCAGTTCTGCAACGGTCAAGCCGTCCCGGGCCCCTTCCATAATTTCAGAGGTGAGCAGCGCTATGCTTTCTGGATAATTCAATTTCAAACCTCTCCCAAGTCTTCGACGCGCTAGATCGGCGGCCACTGTAATGAGCAATTTTTCTTTCTCTCTCTCCGTTAAATGCACATCTTCACCTCTTCAAAAACCGAATAATGGGAATCCTTTACACTTATTATATTCGTGTATTTAACGATTGTAAATCTTATATGTCATATATAGTTACATTAAAACTGAATTTTTCGAAGGAATATTTCGTATTTATGTGATTTCCCCAAAGAATTAATCGCATTTTGTGCATCCAGCACAAATAACCTTTCTTTTGTGTCATGTATATTGACACTAACCTGTTTCCCAATTTATCATAAGCGTTGTAATCCAAATCTTGTAAGCAAGGGAGTGGGCAGAGAATGAGAGAGATAAGAAACAAAGGTAAACTCACAGTCGCTTTGAGCATGGCTCTAATGATGGTCATGGCCGGCTGTGCCAAATCGGTTCCAACCTCAACTACACCTAAGTCATCTACAGCTGCGGAGGTTAAGGCGGAGACGAAGGATGAAACCGTACCTGTTGGTATTCTTCACTCTCTAACAGGAACGATGTCCATCAGCGAAGTATCTGTCAGAGATGCGGAACTTATGGCAATTGACGAAATTAATGCAGCCGGGGGACTCTTGGGCAAAAAAATCAAACCCGTTATTGAAGACGGGGCATCCGATTGGCCGACTTTTGCAGAGAAAACTAAGAAGTTACTGCAAAAGGACAGCGTTGTAACGATCTTTGGATGCTGGACATCTGCCAGCCGCAAAGCGGTGCTTCCAGTCGTCGAGCAGAATAAGGGATTACTGTGGTATCCCGTACAATATGAAGGCGTGGAATCATCACCGAACATTTTCTACATCGGCGCTACAACGAACCAGCAAATTATCCCCGCTGTCACTTGGCTCCTGCAAAACAAAGGCAAGAAATTCTACCTCCTGGGTTCCGACTACGTATTCCCAAGAACAGCCAACAAGATTATTAAAGAGCAGTTGAAGGCTGAAGGCGGTACGCTGATTGCAGAAGAATATACCCCGCTTGGACACACCGATTACAACACAATTATCAGCAAGATTAAAAAAGACAAACCGGACGTTATTTTCAATACGTTGAACGGTGACAGCAACGTAGCCTTTTTCAAACAATTAAAGGATGCCGGCATTACAGCCAAAGACTTGACGACGATGTCCGTAAGTATCGCTGAAGAAGAAGTTCGCGGGATTGGCGCATCTGTTCTCGATGGTCACTACACGGCTTGGAACTATTACCAAACAACGGATATACCAGAAAACAAAAAATTCGTTGAAGCCTACAAAGCCAAATATGGCAAAGACCGTGTAACGGATGACCCGATTGAAGCTGGTTACACAGCTGTATATTTATGGGCTGCCGCAGTGAAGAAAGCTGGTTCCTTTGATGTAGAGAAAGTAAAAGCTGCAGCCAAAGGCATCGAATGGAACTCACCGGAAGGCAAAGTTACGATTGACGGCGAGAACCAGCATATTTACAAAACAGCTCGTATCGGCCAAATCCAGGCGGATGGGCAAATCAAAGAAATATGGAATTCCGGTCAAGCGCTCAAGCCGGATCCCTTCCTTAAAACCTACCCTTGGGGCTCAGAAGTAACGAAGAAATAAGAGGGACTTATGAGGATCGTTATTGGAGCCAGGATTGCCTAACGGCAGTCCTGGATTTCATCATTTACTCAGGCTTTACCGGGGGAGGATTGTTATGAGTCTACTGCTGCTTCAACTGTTTAACGGCTTAAGTTTAAGCTCCATTCTACTCCTGATCGCTATTGGCCTTGCCATTACATTCGGCCTCATGAACGTCATGAACATGGCTCACGGTGAATTCATTATGATTGGCGCCTATATGGCGTATCTGGTTCAACAATGGTTTCAGAAAATGCTTCCAGCGTCCGCTTTCGGCTGGTATTTCATTGTTTCACTGGGTGTAGCCTTCGTTGTTGCCTTCGTCGTAGGCTGGCTGCTTGAGCTTTGCTTGATTCGCTTCATGTATGGAAGGCCGCTGGATAGCCTGCTGGCGACTTGGGGAGTCAGCCTCGCCTTGCAGCAGCTGGCAAGGACGATCTTCGGCGCCCCGAATGTTGCCGTGAAGGCGCCGGAATGGCTGGAAGGCGGCTGGCATGTGACAGCCGACCTCATTCTGCCCTACAAGCGGCTCTTTATCATCGCCTTAGTGGCACTATGCATCCTTATGATTTATATGTACCTGTACCACTCCGCAGGCGGCAGACGGATGAGAGCCGTCATGCAGAATCGGGAAATGGCCGCTTGTCTGGGGATATCTACCCGCCGGGTAGATGCGCAATCCTTCGCCTTCGGCTCTGCTATGGCAGGAATTGCGGGGTGCGCCTTAACCCTGCTGGGACCTATTGGTCCAACCATCGGCACCTATTACATTGTTGATGCTTTCATGGTGGTGGTACTTGGCGGAATCGGCAAGTTGATCGGTACGGTTGCCGGAGCATTAGGAATCGGGGTGTTCAATACGGCTTTAGAATACACAACGAGTGCTACGCTCGGCAAAGTACTTGTCTTCACCCTGATCATCGCCTTCTTGCAGTGGAAACCGATGGGACTTGTGACGATCCGTTCAAGATCCTTAGATTAAGAAAGGATGTGTCAACCTCCATGCTCTTAGCCGGACAATCCAAAATCAAACTCACGGTATACACCGTTTTCTTGATCGTTATCGCCTTAGCCCCTCTCTTCTTATCGGAATTTCGCTTATCGCTTCTCGGCAAATTTCTCGCCTACGCCATTATCGCCATGGGCATTGATCTCATTTGGGGCTACACCGGCATCCTGAGCCTCGGGCATGGCGTGTATTTCGGACTTGGCGCTTATTGCATGGCGATGCATTTGAAACTTGCCGCGACGCCTGACCAGCTGCCGGATTTCATGTCCTGGAGCGGTGTCGAAAGCCTCCCCTGGTTCTGGATTCCGTTTCACAATGCAGGCGCAGCCTTCTTGCTCGCCTTGATTGTGCCTATGATCGTTGCCTTCATTTTAGGCTATTTTACATTTCGCAATCGGATCAAAGGCGCCTTTTTCTCTATCCTTTCTCAAGCGCTTGTCATTATTGCGGTGACCTTGTTTGTTGGTCAGCAAGGCTATACAGGCGGCACGAATGGGCTTACGAATTTCAACACTTTTCTTGGTTTAAATCTGCAAGCACAATCCACCAAATTGTTATTTTTCTATCTCACGCTTGCCGTTGTTGTCGCAGTGCTCATCCTTTGCAGTATGCTCGTGACCAGCCGGATGGGCAATATTCTCACCGCCATTCGCGATGGAGAAAATCGCGTCCGCTTCATCGGCTATAATCCCGTCGCCTTCAAAGTATTCATTTACTGTGTGTCCGCTGGCTTAGCAGGGCTTGCCGGCGTGTTCTTCGTCCTTCAGGAAGGCATCATTTCACCCGCGCAAATGGGCATTGTCCCTTCCATCGAGATGGTCCTGTGGGTGGCAATCGGCGGCCGGTCAACCATTGGCGGCGCTGTTCTAGGAGCCTTGGTTACGAATGCCGCCAAAACAACCTTCAGCGAAGCCTATCCTGCTTGGTGGCCGATTATGCTCGGAGCCATGTTCATTATCGTTGTCCTTCTTTTACCCAAAGGCATCGTTGGCACGATTACCCACTACACCTCCAATTGGAAAAAACCCGTGCTTCCCAAGTCGATATCTTCCTCGCAAGAAGCAAGCTGACTATACATGATCCAGATTTTATGAACAAAGAAGGAGGAGTTTTCCCAATGCTAGGACAAATAGCGAAGCAAGAACCTGTGGCAGGCGAGAACATCCTGAGCGTGAAAGGACTTGAGGTGAACTTTGTTGGATTCAAAGCCTTGCGAAATCTGGACTTTTCCTTGCAATATGGAGAGCTTCGATTCCTCATCGGGCCGAATGGGGCAGGTAAAACAACGCTCCTGGATGTCATTTGCGGGAAAGTGAAACCTTCACAAGGTCATGTGCATTTCAAAAATTCCATTGATCTCACGAAGCATCAAGAGCACCAAATTGCCCAGCTTGGTATCGGCCGCAAGTTTCAAGCACCTTCTGTTTTCTCGACATTAACCGTATTTGAGAATTTGGCTTTGTCCATGAAGCAGAAGCGAGGTCTCCTTAGCGCACTAGTGGCCAAAACAACAAGTGAACAGCGGGATCGCCTGCATTATAGGCTGGAGATGATCGGACTGCAGAACAAGAGCAATGAGCGAGCAGGCTCCTTATCTCATGGCGAGAAGCAATGGCTCGAAATCGGGATGCTGCTCATGCAAGAGCCCGATCTGCTGCTGCTTGACGAACCGGCTGCCGGCATGACGGACAGCGAAACGGAGAAAACAGGTGAGCTGCTGCACGAAATAGCGGCTAACCAGACGATCATTGTCGTCGAACACGACATGGCATTTGTTCGTCAATTTGCAAAAACCGTTACCGTTCTTCATGAAGGCACCGTTCTCCGTGAAGGTACGATGCAAGAAATCCAGAATGATGACAAGGTTGCTGAAGTGTATCTAGGAAGGAGAGTGGAGCGCGGTGCTTAACCTTCAGAAGATTGAAGCCGGCTACGGCGAAAGCATGGTCATTCGCAACGTCAACCTTCAGGTCAAGCCAGGACAAATCGTTTGCCTTATGGGACGTAATGGGGTTGGCAAATCCACCTTGATGAAAAGCATCATGGGCGTCGTCAAACCAAAGTCCGGCTCCATTTCTTACCATGACCGAGACATTAGCTCCTTCCCGCCCGATCGACGTGCCAAATCGGGTATCGGCTACGTGCCGCAAGGCCGCGAAATCTTCCCTCAGCTTAGTGTGGAAGAAAACCTGCTGCTAGGTCTAGAAGCCGCCGCAGATGGGCGGAAGAAGCTGCCTGACTCCCTCTTCGACACCTTCCCTGTGCTTCGTCAAATGCTTCATCGCAAAGGAGGCGACCTCAGCGGCGGTCAGCAGCAGCAGTTGGCCATCGCTCGCGCCTTGGCATCCGGCCCCAAGCTCCTCCTTCTAGACGAGCCCATGGAGGGGATACAGCCATCCATCGTGATGGAAATTGAAGCCATCATCGAAGCCATCAAGCGTAATCGGGAAATCGCTGTCTTACTGGTTGAACAAAGCTTGGAATTCGCTACCCGCATAGCGGATTACTATTATGTGTTGGATCGAGGCACCATAGCCGCTGAGGGTGGAGCCGAGCATTTGAGCGAAGAACAAGTTCGTAAGCATTTAACCGTATGATTTGGCAAGCTTTAACTCACGCTATCAGAAGAAACTGGCATACTTGACCTAATCTTGTAGGTATCAAGTACCATCCAGTTTCTTTTTTTCTATGAATTGACCTATTTATTAACATAAAACTGGACGTCACAAAATGGATAATGATAACATGACAATATAAAACAATTATTGCGTCCGGCATATCGAGGACCAAGCCTTTTGAAGGAAAAGGAGGGGAACGTGTATGTCTAAAGTTTTGATCATTGAAGATGATTTAAGCATTGGTGAAATGATGTCCATTTATTTGTACGAAGAAGGCTATCAAGTCATGCGGGCAGAAACTGGCCGCCAAGGGGAAACCCTATTCCGAGACTTCGAACCCGATATCATCGTGTTAGACATTATGCTGCCTGATGTAGATGGCATCCAGCTATGTACCCACTTTCGAACGGTTTCTATGATTCCAATCCTTATGGTCTCTGCCAAAAGCGAGGTTTCAGACCGTGTTAAAGGCCTGCAAACAGGTGCTGATGATTATTTGTGCAAACCCTTCTCGATGAGAGAGCTTGCTGCCCGCATTCAAGCGCTGCTCCGTCGTTCGCATGTCTTCATCCCCCCAACAGCGGAAGCGGATGAAGCACCCGGCCAAATCGTCCATTTAGATTTCGAGAAACGTTGTTTATTCGTTCATAACAAGATGATAGAAACCACCTTCTCTGAATTCGAAATTATGAAACTTCTCTGGCAAAATCAAGGTCGCGTGTACAGCCGCGAAGAGCTGCTGAACCGTGTTCGCGGGTTCGATTCCTACGTAACTGAGCGTGCCATTGATGTTCACATCGCCAACCTTCGCAAGAAAATAGAAACCGATCCCAAAGAGCCGAAATACATCAAAACGGTCTGGGGCGTTGGTTATAAGTTTTTATTCTCTTAAGCCTCCTTGTGAGGCTTTTTGTTTTGCCCAAAAAAGTGAGCAAAAGCAGTCACCAAATAGGCGAATGCACAATATGATGATTATGGAAATCGTTCCCGCACGGTTCTAGGAAAAGCACGGTCGTGCATATCTAAGAAGATCAGAAGAAAGCTTTCAAGACGAAAGCTCAAGGAGGATTTATTTTTATGTTGAATAACCCTTTCAAGATCGGCAATCAAGCCAACCCGCAAGCCCAATTCGGGTATCCCTACCCTGCCTATCCGGTGCCTACCAACATTACGAACAAAGTCGTACCGCCAACACCTACCGGCACAGTCCTGCCAACTGGCAATCAAGGACCTGTCGGTGTGAACCCTCCTGGTCTCCTTCCTTTGGAAGAGTCCTACATCGAAAACATACTTCGCTTGAACTTAGGCAAAATTGCTACCATCTACATGACATACGAAAACAACTCCGAATGGAATGCCAAGATCTTCAAAGGCAGACTAGAAGCCGCAGGCCGTGATCATATCATCATCAGCGACCCAGCAACAGGCATGCGCTATCTATTGCTTATGGTGAATCTGGACTACATTACATTCGACCAAGAGCTTCAGTACTACTATCCATATGGCGGGATTGGCCAACCAAGATAAGCACATAATACCGCGGCAATCCCCTGCCAACAAACTAACATGGCCTATGAATCTGCAAGTTCCATTATGGAACTCCAGGTCATAGGCCTTTTTTTGAGGAAGAGACGGCAGCAAAGTGCCACATATGGAGCTTGCGCAAACCGCCTTCTACCCATGCTTCCCAATCCGGCTGCAAATCTCCTTGCTTCCCTTGCAATCGAACTTGCTTTAAATGGGTATACTCTTCATAAGAGACACCATTCCAAATTTCTACATAAAGTCCTTTTTGATCCGTTCCCTCCAATAGCTCCAAACGCCCTTCCCGATGCTGCCATTGCTGCATATAGATGAGAAACGGCTCCCGATATTCGGGTTTTATGGCATACTCTACAAAAACTTTAGACATTTTTAGATCTCCCTCTGATTTATTTTTTGCTCCAAAATGGTAAACTATTAAGAAGACGGAAAAAGTTGATCCGAATGAAGCCAGTTTTCCAACCGAAAACTCAGCCTATGCTTACGAAACAAGTTTTCCTATGGAAAACGCTAAGGAGGAAACCCACTTGGACACAGGAACTCATCTTGTTATTGGTTTAGGGTTAGCGGGACTTTCGCAAATTGACCCTAGTGTTTCCGCGGATACTGCGACAACGACAGCAGTCTTCATCGGAACAATCATTGGCTCTCAGATTCCGGATGTGGACGGGCTGCTTCGCTTCAAAGGAAACGCTACGTACATTCGCAATCATCGCGGTCGCTCTCACTCTTTGCCAGCTTTACTGCTATGGACGCTGCTGATCACCGGGGCACTCGCACTCTTCTTTCATGGAATCCCTCTCTTGCATCTTGGGATGTGGGTAGGTATTGCCGTCTGTTTTCACGTTTTCACTGATTGTTTCAACACATATGGCACACAAGCGATTCGGCCTTTCTCAGAAAAGTGGGTATCGTGGAACATTATTCACATTTTTGATCCCTTCATCTTTTCAAGTCATATTGCGGCTATCTTCATGTGGTCCTTTCATGTGGCAAGTCCGACGCTGGTATTTCCGACGCTCTATGGTGTCCTTGCCCTTTATTACATCTGGCGCTCCCTTGATCATTACATCGTCGAAAAGGGACTGTTTCGCAAAGATCCTACCTATCAACCTGGAGATCAATATACCCTTATTGTAACATTCAACCTCTATGTGTGGAACGTCGTGAAGCGCAAACAGGACGGCAGCTACCAGCTGGGCGAACTCAAAAATTCAAAGCTTAGATGGATTGATACCATCAAATGCGAAGAACATCCAGCGATTGAAGCGTCCAAGCATCACGAAGACATTCAAGCCTTGCTTTACTTCTCTTCCTTCACCTGTGCGGAAGTCAAAGAGCATCGTTGGGGATACGAAGTCAGATGGGCGGATGTCCGCTATCGCCATCGCAAGCAATATCCTTTCGTCGGAGTCATTCTGATGGATCATAATTATCAAACATTAGATTCGTACGTCGGTTGGGTAAACGATACTCGGCTTGAGAAGAAATTGCGAGTCGATCTGTATTAATAAAACAAAAAAAGCAGTAGGCCATTAGGCCTACTGCTTTTTTTGTTCAGTTAAAGGCTCTTAATTTATCAGGGTTTCTTACGAGATACACATGACGGATCGTCTCTTGCTCAACGTGGACCAACAGAATCGTATCAATACCGGCTTGCGTTCGGATAAGCAGTGCTGATTGTCCGTTCACTTCCCTAAGCTCCGCTTGCAGGGTCTCTTTGTTGTGCAAAGCTTTGTCTTTAATGCCAAGAAGGAAACGCGCAACACGCAATCTCGTTTCAATAGGATGGGCTGCTGCCAGCACTTTACCGCCGCCATCGGACAGAAGAACGACATCTTCTGAAAGAAGTGCTAACAATGTATCCAGATTCCCCTGTTCCAAGGCAAACATGAAACGAACAACCCATTCCCCTGCTCCTGCTTCAGCGGTAACAGTCTCTTCCTCTGAGATCCCCGCTTTGGCTCTCGCCCGGCTCATTATTTTGCGGCAGTTGCTTTCGCTGATCCCCATCAGATCCGCGATGGCCGAATGATCGAAACACAGCGCCTCCCGGAGAACAAAGACGGCACGTTCCCTCGGTGTCAAACGTTCCAACAGAACCAGCATCGCATAAGAAAGCAAATCGCTGCGAACGACCGATTCCAAAGCATCCCCCTCTGGCGTAGGAATTGGCTCTGGCAGCCACGGGCCTACATAACGTTCACGCCGACGCTTGGCTGACCGCAGTTGATCCAAACTACGATTCGTAACCATACGACAGAGATAGGCTTTGGGGTGATCCATCTCCTCCAGATTAACACCATAGGCCTTCAGAAAAACATCCTGAACAGCATCTTCGGCATCAGCAATCGAGCCTAAAAGTTGATAAGCAAGTGTAAATAACAATGGTTTATATTGCGTATATAAAGTATCCATGGTATGAAGTCCTTTCGCAAAAAGCAGTACACGATCCGCACGGGACGGCTACCATCTATTGTAGCAAACTGGCTTGATCCCAAGTGAACTTTCGTACTTTCCAACCAAGCTTGCCGGTCAGGATTATATCTAGCCCCCACTTGTGAGTCCAGACCATCCCTCGTTCAGGCCCCAGCCCAATGCAGAAAAAGTCCATGAAGCCTGTATGTTCAGGAGCTCGCGATCCGTCTAGATCCGCACACAGCACCTTGGCCAGACGAGCTGCTTGCGCCGTCGCTTCCTTGCAGGTGAGCCGGTCAGGACGACCGGTTGCCGCGTCCGTAATTCTGGCGCAGTCCCCAATCGCATAGACACCAGATACTCCCTTCACACGATAGCTGGCATCCACGATAAGTTGACCCTCCTGTGTAATTGGCAAACCTAGAGTACGAAGCACCGGATTCGGCAGCAAACCAAGCGTCCAGACCGTTAATCCCACGGACAGCTGTTCTCCGTTCGCAAGGACTAGCTTTCCATCTTTCTCATAGAGCGCTTTTGCAGCGTGCTTAACGATAACGCCAGCTTCTGAAAGTACGTGAGCGAGCTTGTGCCCTACCTTAGCTGGGCCCTCTTGGAACAGGCGTTCATGCGCATTAAGAAGAAACACACGGACATCCGACGGGTTCAGATTGAGCTTGCGCGCCTCATCACGCAGCGCAGATATGAGCTCAGCCGAAGCTTCCATTCCGCTGATCCCCGCTCCTGCAACAGCAACGGCAAGCAATTGCTCTCGTTCCGCTTCATTCGTGCAATGGATCGCTTTCTGAAGATTGGCCTGCCAGCATGCTCTAATCCTCGCAGCAGAATCCAGACCGGTTAAGGCGATGCCGCCTTGGTCTGGATCGGGCTGACGAACTACACTGCCAACCGTAATCACCAATTGATCATATTTGATACAATTTGCTTTACCGTCCGGGCCTGTATAATGAAGCTGACTCGCTTGACTGTCAACCTTGTTTATCGCGCCTTGAACGAACTGAACTCCTTCCGGGAACATATCTGCCAAAGGAATCGTAATACTTTCTCCCCCTGCAGCCGGTTTAAAAAGCAGAACCTTGCGAAGATGATAAGCTTCTTTGTCCATTAAGATCAATCGAAGCTTTTTACCATGAAATTTCCCCGGAAATGATTTAAGCAAAGCCTTGATCGTGTGAATGCCTGCATAGCCACCGCCAACAACAATACATGTGTGTTCTTGCATAGGAACCAACTCCTCTTGTCTGTGATTACGCATGTAACGAGTTCGTCGCACATTTTGTGACAGCGAGGGAGCAGTTCCTGCACATTTTATCTCAATCAGCTATAACCTTATGTAAAATCGAAAAAACCCAGAGGATTTCTCCTCCAGGTTTCATATGACAAAAAACGGTGAAAGCTATTAACGGTTGACAGGTTCCTAGCTGCGGAAGCCGGATTGACCTGCTAGCGTTTGTTCGGCGATTTGTACCAACCGGCGAGTGATGTGACCACCGATTGCTCCGGTATCACGAGTTGCCATGTAGCCATAGTAACCGTCTTGAGGAATTTGGATGCCCAGTTCTTGAGCCACCTCATACTTCAATTGATCTAAAGCTTGGTTGGCTTGTGGAACTACCAGCGTATTGCTGTTGCGAGATTGTCCTGTACCCATAAGGATCAGACTCCTTTCAGTCAGCTATGATCTTTGATGTATTTGCAAGCTTGCAAAGATAGTATGTGAAGAAAATGAAGTTATATGCACGACGATGAAAAAAGTTTAAAATAAGGTGATAAAGCTCAATCTTCTAGAAAGTAGGTCACATTCATGAGTAAACCTCTCGCGCTTCTATTCGCTGTTGTCGGCACGCTTCTGCTCGCTGGCATCAGTTTATTTATCGCTCTCCGTCAGCCTTGGCTGGTTCTTGCCTGCTGCATCGTTTCTTTAGGATTTATCGGATTTGGCTTTGTTGTTAAAGCAAAGATTCGCAAAAGAAACAGTCGGCCTTAGCTAAAAAGAGTAAAAAAACCTTCAACCCCACGATTTTTCGTGGTGCTGAAGGTTTTTTAGTGTTTAAACGACAAAGCCCATCCGCTTCTTCACTTCAAGCAAGGTTTGATCGGCAACTTCCGCTGCTTCCTGCGCGCCTTTTTTCAAAATATCAAAAATCTCGCCCGATTTGCGAATCTCATGATAACGCTGTTGGATCGGTTCAAGAACCGCAACGACTTGCTCTGCCAAATCCTTTTTGAAAGGACCATAACCTTGCCCGTCATACTTGGCTTCAATCTCAGCTACGCTCATGTCGGCAAAGTGGGAGTAGATCGAGATCAAATTACTTACCTCAGGCTTGTTCTGAGGATCATACTTCACCTCGCGCCCGGAATCCGTGACCGCACGGCTAAGCTTTTTGCGAATCACAGACGGTTCATCGAGCATGCCGATGAAGCTGCCGGCATTCGGACTGCTTTTGCTCATCTTTTTGGACGCGTCATCCAAAGACATGATTCTTGCGCCGATTTCCGGCGTATACGGCTGCGGCATCACAAACATTTCGCCGAAGCGGTGGTTGAAGCGGTTCGCCAAATCGCGCGTCAGCTCCAAATGCTGCTTCTGGTCATCCCCGACCGGAATAAGATCCGCGTTGTACAACAGGATATCCGCAGCCATCAGAGACGGATAAGTGAACAAGCCCGCGCCAACGGAATCTTTGCCTTCCGACTTATCTTTGAACTGCGTCATCCGCTCCAGTTCACCCATATTCGTCAACGTCGTCATAATCCAGCCAAGTTCAGCATGCGCATGCACATGGGATTGCAGGAAAATGGACGCCTTATTCGGATCTAGACCCGCTGCAATGTAGAGTGAAGCCGCTGATTCCGTTTGCTCCTTCAATGCCGCCGGATCTTGAGGAACCGTGATTGCGTGCATATCCACCACCATAAAATAACAGCGGTGCAAATGCTGCAGCTTTACATAATTGCGAAGTGCGCCAATATAATTACCAATCGTCAGCTGTCCGCTGGATTGCATGCCGGATAGAACTCGTTTCATGTGAAAATCCTCCTCATTTGTATTCCAAAAAAAGACACAAAAAAGCCTCTCGCCGCAAGGGACGAGAGACCGTGGTACCACCCTAATTTGTCTGTGAACATAACATTGTCCTAAGACCTTCAGGCTCTGATAACGGAGAGCTACCGTTTGGCATACTTAGTCAGAAGCAGTTGTTTCTCCGGCCTAGGTTCCGGCAGCCTGCTTACTGTGTTCAGCCTCAAGCTCAAGGATCCATTCGATTTGCGCGTTTCACCGGTTCGCACCAACCACCGGCTCTCTGAGAAACGGAGACAAACTTACTTGTTCCTATCATCGCTTATTGATTTGATATTATTATACACCTTGACTTCCCATTGTCAACCAAGGACATTGTCCTATCCGACAGAACCCGTACATAAGATAGATCATACAATCTATGGACAAAGGGGTGTCAACGAATTGTCATCAACTCTATACCGGTGGAGCCTACCTATCTCCACGGTCATTTGTGCGTTGCTTCTTCTCCTCATTGCAACAACCAGAGAGCTGCCTCCTATCGGCTTAGTCATGTACGAAAGCAAAAGCGTCTTATCCGCTTTTCTGGACATTTTTCTCGACGCTTTGCCTTTTATGGTGTTAGGAGTTCTGTTATCTACCGTTGTTGAAAATTTCATACCGGAAGGCTTTATCCGTCGCATGACGCCCCGTCATCCGCTCGGAGGCATCCTGTTCGCCTGCGTGCTTGGGATTATGTTTCCGCTATGTGAATGCGGCATGATTCCATTCGTTCGCCGTCTCATGCACAAAGGAATGCCTGTATATATCGCCGTCATCTTCATCCTTGTCGGACCGATTCTGAACCCGATAGTATTCGCTTCGACCTTCATGGCCTTCCGCGGAGATCCTGCCATGGCCTACTCCAGAATGGGACTCACCTTTGGCGTAGCTCTGGCTGTTGGACTCTTTCTGACCCGCTTCCTGAAAAGCAATCCGCTGCGCCACGCGATCCCGGCGCTGCCCAACGAGACGCATCAGCATAAGAGTGAGCATACGCATGGCGAAAAGCATAGCCATAGCCATGATGATCATCATCATAGCCATGACCACCTGCACAACCATGACAATGATCACGATCATCATCACAAACATGACCATGACCATAATCACAGTCATCATCATCATGCCCACGGAGGCCGTGTCATGACGATGCTCAATCATGGCAGCACCGAGCTGCTGGAGATGAGCAAATATCTGATGCTTGGCGCTTTCCTGACCGCGCTGATACAAACTTTCGTCGCTCAAGACAGCCTTTCTGCCATTGGCCAAGGCCCCTTCATTTCTCATGTGTTTATGATGGGCTTTGCCTATTTGCTCTCGCTATGCTCCACGACAGACGCATTTGTTGCTGTCTCTTTTGCCAAGACTTTCTCACCTGGTTCTTTACTCGCTTTTCTCGTCTTTGGACCGATGATCGATGTCAAAAGCACCTTGATGCTGTTATCCGTCTTCAAAGCCCGTTTCGTTCTAACGCTGTCCATCCTTGTCGCGGTTATCGTCTTGACAGGCTCCTTGCTGTTCATGCACTTCTTTTTGAACTAAGCTGGACTCGCTATTCCCATCCGCCTTCTTTTGCAAACCAAGGAAAATATCATAAACTCCTGCGAAAAGGAACTACAATCCGCTAATTGACTCAAAATCCGATATTTGCAGCTGAAAGGGAAATAGGATCCCTTATTTCACCCCTACAGGTGGAAAATCTAGCAAATTAGGCAAATTAGCGTACCATAGTTCCGTCTGACTAGCCAAATGACTGTTTGAAGGAGGAATAAGGGAACATAGTTCCTTTTCCCGGGGTCAAGGTCAGTTGGGGTAGCTGGGGTTACTTGGATGCTGGGTGGCTGGGGTTACTTGGGTGCTGGGTGGCTGAGTGGCTGGGGTGCTGGGTGACTGGGTGACTGGGTGGCTGAGTGGCTGGGGTGCTGGGTGACTGGGTGGCTGAGTGGCTGGGGTGCTGGGTGACTGGGTGACTGGGTGGCTGAGTGGCTGGGTGACTGGGTGGCTGAGTGGCTGGGTGACTGGGTGGCTGAGTGGCTGGGGTGCTGGGTGACTGGTTACTGGGTGGCTGGGTGACTGGGGTTACTTGGGTGGCTGGGTAGCTGGGGTTACTTGAGTGCTGGGTGGCTGGGTAGCTGGGGTTACTTGGGGGCTGGGTGGCTGGGTGGCTGGGTAGCTGGGTGGCTGGGTAGCTGGGGTTACTTGGGGGCTCGGTGGCTGGGTAGCTAGGGTTACTTGGGGGCTCGGTGGCTGGGTAGCTGGGGTTACTTGGGGGCTCGGTGGCTGGGTAGCTGGGGTTACTTGGGGGCTCGGTGGCTGGGTAGCTGGGGTTACTTTGGGGCTGGGTGGCTGGGTTACTGGAGTTGGGTATAGCTCGGGTGCTCGGGTGCTGGGGTTACTGGGTGGCTGGGTGGCTGGGGTGCTGAGTACTGGATGGCTGAGCTGGCGGTTCAGACAGGTCAGTTGGGCCGTTTGGCTCACTTCATCCGCAAGCCACAAATAAACAAGAGGTAATCTTTCGACCCTCCGAGCCTAAATAAAAGGAGTCTCGCACATACGCGAGACTCCTTTTGTCATAAACCTTAAATTTTCAAGATGGCGCCTGCGCTTGCATTCGTCACCATTTTGGTATAACGCGCCAAATATCCAGTTTGGATCTTCGGTTCGAAATCTTTCCAAGTTTCACGACGCTTCGCAAACTCTTCATCGCTGATTTGCAGCTCGATTTTGCGGCCATCCATGTCCACATCAATGATGTCGCCATCTTGTACGAAAGCCAGAGGTCCGCCCTCAGCCGCTTCCGGTGACATATGACCAATCGAGATACCACGGGATGCGCCGGAGAAACGTCCGTCTGTGATCAAAGCGACTTTCGCGCCCAGACCCATACCGACGATTTGGGACGTTGGAGCCAACATTTCCGGCATACCAGGTCCACCTTTTGGTCCTTCGTAACGGATAACAACGACATGGCCTTCTTTGACATGACCGTTTGCAATTCCGTACAATGCTTCGTCTTGGGAGTTGAAGCAGATGGCAGGGCCAACGTGACGTCCGCCAACGGATTTATCCACGGCGCCGACTTTTACGATACTGCCTTCAGGAGCCAAGTTGCCGAATAGAACAGCCAAACCGCCGCGCTCGCTGTGCGGGTTCGTCAAAGGACGGATAACGTCCGTGTTCTGAATTTCGCATCCAGCAACGTTTTCGCGGAGTGTTTGAGCTGTTACAGACAAGCAATCGCCGTTGAAAGCACCCGGTTTTTTCAATAATTCATTAATAACCGCGCTCACACCGCCTGCCAAATGCACGTCTTCGATGTGGTAATCGGAAGCCGGAGCAATTTTGGCAAGATGAGGCACGCGTTCTGCCACTTCATTAATACGGGAAATCGGGTAATCCACACCAGCTTCGTGCGCGATAGCAAGGGTATGAAGAACCGTGTTCGTGGAACCGCCCATCGCCATATCCAAAGCGAACGCATTGTCGATCGCATCAATCGTAACGATGTCACGAGGCTTGATGTCTTTTTCGATTAGTACCATCAATTGCTTCGCACAGTCTTTAACGAATTGCTTGCGCTCTTCAGCAACAGCAAGAATCGTACCGTTACCTGGCATCGCTAGTCCAAGACCTTCAGCCAAACAGTTCATGGAGTTTGCTGTGAACATACCGGAACAAGATCCGCAAGTCGGACAGCCGTATTGCTCAAGCTCTTCCAAACCAGCCTCGTCCAATTTCCCTGCCTGGAAAGCACCTACGCCTTCGAATACAGAGGAAAGGGAGATGGATTTGCCGTTTTTATCTTTGCCGGCTTTCATCGGTCCACCGCTGACTAACATCGTTGGAATGTTAACGCGAAGAGCCCCCATGATCATACCCGGTGTAATTTTATCACAGTTAGGAATACAAATAAGTCCATCGAACCAGTGGGCGTTTACGACCGTTTCCAGAGAATCGGCAATAATTTCACGGCTTGGCAAGGAATAACGCATACCGATGTGACCCATGGCAATGCCGTCATCTACCCCGATTGTGTTGAACTCGAAAGGCACGCCACCAGCTTCACGGATCGCTTCTTTCACAATTTTACCGAATTCTTGCAAATGCACATGTCCTGGAATAATGTCTATATAAGAGTTGCAAACGGCAATAAACGGCTTGCCGAAATCTTCCTCTTTAACGCCGGCTGCACGCAGCAAACTGCGATGCGGAGCGCGGTCGAATCCTTTTTTAATCATGTCGCTGCGCTGTTTTGGATGAGCCATACTCAATTCCTCCTAGAATTCTTTTCGTTTGAGAAAATAATGAATCTATCATACCACACTTCTCGTCAAATTTCTCCCTTTAGTGTGTTGACGCGTCAATGTACTAGGAATTGGAGTGAATCCTAAGCTTTTTTGCGATTCAAATGCACGAAGGTAATGGCCAAAGCCAGAACCAACACGCCGCCTTTAACAATGTCGAAGCCAAAATAGGGAACATTCAGCATCGTCAAGCCATTGAGCAAAATGCCGATCAAAACAGCTCCGAAAAACGTCCCAATCACATTCGGCTTCCCAGCGCCAAGCACGGAATACCCGACGAACACGGAAGCAACAGCTTCCATCAGCAGCGGCGCACCTGCATCTATCTGCCCAGAGCCGACACGGGAAGCATATAGAATGCCTCCGAATGCAGCAAAAATACCCGATAATACGTAAGCCGCCAAACGAATTTTATTCACCGAAATCCCTGACAACCGAGCGGCTTCACGATTGCCGCCTGTCATGTACAATTGTCTGCCCCAGCGTGTATAAGTAAGGAAAATATGAACGCCGACAACAGCAACCAGCATGAGAATAACGGGCACGGGTACGCCAAGGAACTTCCCTTGTCCGATCCAGAGGAACTCAGGTGTGAACTTTCCTTTGGCTACTGTTCCATCTTGAAATCTCATATTATTATAGATCGAAAAGCCTTTCGTATACGTCTTTTGGACGCCGCCGATGATGTACATGACGGCCAAAGTCGCCAGTAGATCCGGGATGCGAATCTTAACGATCAGCAGCGCATTCAAGAGTCCGATCACAGCCCCAATAATAAGAGGAACAATAATAACGATAATCAAAGGCTGTTGATACCAGACCATCAAAGCCGCTGCACCAACGGTTGATAAAGAAACGGTAGAACCTACAGACAAATCAAAACCATCGACAATTTGGGATAGCGTAACGCCAATCGCCACGAACATCACGATGGAAATCGACCGCAAAATATCGGCGATATTATCATAGGTCATGAAATTTTCATTAATGATTGAGAAGACGACGATGACCACTGCAATAATGAACAACGCGCCGTATTTAAAGGAAAAATCCAAGCTTTTTTCTTTCATGTTATTCAGCCTCCCCCGCACTCGCATACGTTAAAATGAGATCCTGCGTCGCTTCCTCGCGGGAGAGCTCCTTCACGACAGAACCATAGCTCATCACCAAAATGCGATCAGCAATTCCTATAATTTCATTCAGCTCACAAGATAAATAAATAATGCCTTTGCCTTCCGAAGCCAACTGCCCAATCAGCCGGAAAATATCGCTTTTGGCGCCAATGTCAACGCCTTTGGTCGGCTCGTCGAACAGATAGACTTCCGCGTTCGTCGGCAGCCATTTGCCTACCGCGACCTTCTGCTGGTTGCCTCCGCTAAGATGCTTGACCACGCGGTTCGGATCGCCCGGCTGCACGCCAAGCTGCGACACCATCTTAATCGCGTGCTCGCTTTCCTCGCGCTGTCGCACGAAACCTAGCGAGCTCAGCTTGCGCAGTATGGGAAGCGACAGATTGCGCTTCACGGTCTCCTCCACGAGGACGCCCTGCTTGCGGCGCTCCTCAGGCACGAGCGCGATGCCCGCGCGCACGGCATCGTCCGGCTGGCGCAGCGCGAGCTTGCGGCCGCTGAGCCACACCTCGCCGCCGTCCGCGGCGTCGGCGCCGAAGATCAGTCGGCTCAGCTCCGTCTTGCCGGCGCCGACCAACCCCACGACGCCGAGGATTTCACCTCGGCGCAGGGCAAAGCTGACGCCGCGCACCTTCGTGCCGCGGCGCAGTCCCTTCACCTCGAGGAGCGTTTCGCCAATGGGCACATTGGCTTTGGGAAACTCCTCGGTGAAGGTTTTGCCCAGCATCGCCTCGATCACCTTGGCGATGTCCATAGCCGCGGCCGCCTGCGTGAGCACATGGCGGCCGTCGCGCATAATCGTGATCCGGTCGGACACCCGGAACACTTCTTGCAAGCGGTGGGAGATGAAGATAATCCCCACTCCCTCCTGCTTGAGGCTGTCCATAATCTGGAACAGCCGCTCCGATTCCTCCAAACTGAGGGGGGCCGTCGGCTCATCGAAGATAATGATCTTCGCCTTGTGCGCCATCGCTCTGGCAATCAGGACCAGCTGCTTCTGGGAGATGCTCAGCTCATCGACCTTGCGGCGCACAGAGAACGTCGCCCCGATCTTGGCAAGAATCGCTTCCGCTTCGAGATGAAGCTTGCGCCAGCTGATCCAGGCTCCGCCCTGAACCATGCGATCCATCATCACGTTTTCTGTCACCGTAAGCTCAGGCACAAGCGCTGTATCCACTTCCTGATAGACACAGTAGACCCCCTGAGCCATGGCTTCCTTGGGCGTTTGAATGGATTGTGCCTGACCGCCAATCGCAATTTGACCAACATCGTAGGTGTACGCACCTGACAAGATTTTCATCAACGTGCTCTTCCCAGCTCCATTTGCACCCAGCAAGGCATGAATTTCACCCGCATGCAAGTCAAAATCAACCTCCTGCAGCGCCTTCACACCTGTAAACGATTTGGAAATGCCCCTCATTTGTAACAAAGCTGCGCTATCCTTCGTCAGCAACCGCCTTCACCTCTCATGTCAATCTGAAAGTCCCATCGCTAATAAGCTGCGATGGGACTTCACTATGAACGTTTATTTTTTTTCTGCTGCTTTCAACCAATCCGTGTAGCCTTGTTGGCTTCCGCCCCAGCCTTTTACGTATTCGCTAAGCTGTGTTGTATTCACTTGCTTGTCCTTCGGCAGTTGCTCTCTGGAGACATATACAGGATCCAGAACAACTTTCTCAGGCGTTTGATCGCCATGCAGCTTTTGGTACAAGTAACGGACTTGAACGCGTCCGATATCTTTTGGATCTACGGCAGCAGATGCTACCCAAGGGCTTTTTTGATCTTGCAGAAGCTGCAAATCTTCATCGCTAAGGTCGATGCCGTATACTTTAATTTCGGTACGGCCTGCTTGTTGAATCGCACGGGAAGCACCTTTGGCAAACTCATCCCAAGCTGCCCATATCGCTGTAATATCGCCTTTGTTCGGGTATTTCTTAAGAATGGCTTCCATTTGTGTCTGTGTATCCAAAGCAGGGTCTTTGGCCGTTCCGAATGCCGCTACTTCTTTAATATCCGGATATTTCTTCTGGAAAGCTTGATAAGCTTCTTGTCTGCGCTCCATAGGGGCGAAACCGGCTACCCATACTTTAACGATATTCCCTTTGCCGCCAGCATCTTTAGCCAATTGCTCCAAAGTAGCTTCCGCCATTTTTTGATCGCCTTGCTCCAAGGAAGTCACACCTGGTACGGTTAGAATGGAGTCGAAGCTGACAACCGGAATTTTCTTCTCGATTGCTTTCTTCACGCCGGCCTCAAGTGCTTCAGCCGTGCCATGGTCGATCAGAATGCCATCGAATTTCTGATTAATAGCGGCATCCAGGTTGGATGCCATTTTCGCCAGATCCGTATCAGCAACGAACACCGTTACTTTACCGCCAAGCTTCTCTACTTGTTCTTTCACGCCTTCAACATACTGCGATGAAAAAGTACCTGTATTAAACTGCATAATAAGTGCAATTTTCTTGCCATTTAAATCAGCGGCCTTCGCTGTTTCTGTTGCTTTTGTGCTTGCTGCGGGTGTTGTCGTGGCGCTGCTGCTCTCTTTTTGTCCGCAGGCTGCCAATAGACTTCCAAACACCGCCAAAATAATAAATAAGCTGACTACCTTTGTTCTTTTCATGAGTTACCCTCCCGATCCATGCTCATCTCTAATTACCTATCTACTCTATCGGATTTATATACCGAGTTGTTTAGTAGGAATTATTGTATATTAGCATTTGGAAGGATTTCTCGTCAATAGTTTTTAATTGAATTTTGCTAATTTTCGACATTCTTTTATTTACGACCGAAATCCGCCTTAATTTCTCCGTACTTTTTCGTATCCCACTTCACAATTTTGTTCGAATAACTGTTGCTGCGAAGCCATTTCAAAGCACGATCAACAAGCGTCCATATTTCTTCCGTTGAGGAATCCCGCACCAAATTCGTGGATACTTCTTTTTTCCGAAGCCAACTCAGTGCTGTCACTGAATCGGTATAAATCGTTTTATTGCTTCCCTGCTGCTGCAAATAGGCCAAACCATGCACAATCGCCAGAAACTCACCCAAATTATTCGTCCCCTTGGCAATCGGCCCTTGATAGAAAATAATTTCACCTGTTTTCGTATCAACACCTTTGTACTCCACAATTCCGGGGTTGCCTGAACAGCCCACATCCACAGAAATGCTGTCAAAATCAATTTCGGGTGCGCTCTCAGGACTCGCTGATTTACTCGTATTCGTCGCTGCACTACTACCCTTGCCAGAGAAATTGAGCGACTTTTGCCACCCCTTCTCCAAGGCCTGACGCGCTTCCGCTTCGGATTCATATGATTTGAATCTTGCCTGAGGATACCCCTTCGTCTGTGCTTGGCAATCCGCCCAACTTTTATAAATACCAGGCTTATGCCCCACCCAAACGACGTAAAATTTAACTGCTGCCATCTAAATCACTCCGTATTTGTTGATGTATTTGATGCACCAAGTCTTCTACCACTTTCACCGTATCTGCCAAATAAGGTCTATAATCCAACTCCTTTATGAATTGAAGATACGTTTCACCTATAGCTACAACTTGCTTTCTATAATCCATGCTCGGGATCATATGCGTTTCGAGCTCGCGGTACGTCCCATCCGTACGCTCTTCCACAGCGATAAGCTCCACTTGCTGCTCCGCCTGATGGTTCACAACAAACGAAAACCCTCGACACTCCGGATCTCCGCAGCCGCAAACAAAGAAAGGCATCCGTTCCCATTGATCCGGCGGCGCAAACCGATTCGGTGTCGTATCGTACAGTGCACTATATAAGAAGGCTGGAAGTCCAACATCCACGCACAATGGCTCTTCCACCAGAACACTGTCGTCCACCGCCATAAGGACATCCGCTTGGATGATTTGCAAATCTTTATCGTGGGACCAACCCTTTATGGAAACATCAAGCATTTTCCCCGCCTCCATCCTTCCTTGTACTCACTTTTCCTATTATAGCAAAGACTGCATCATTCTGCTTTCAGCATGCAACAAAGTGGTGAAAATTTCCATTTATTTGATGAGTATATTTTCAAAAAAAGATTATACTACCTATTACTGGAGGTGATATCAGATGGCATCAGGACAATCTCGCAGCAGCAACTCTCTCGTTGTTCCTCAAGCTTCACAAGCTTTGGATCAATTGAAATATGAAGTTGCTCAAGAACTAGGTATCCAAATTCCTCAAGACGGCTACTATGGGTACATGACTTCCCGTGATACAGGCTCCATTGGGGGCAGCATCACTCGTCGCCTCGTTCAAATTGCTGAACAGCAGCTTGCAGGCGGCAGCGCTAATCGTTTCAGCAGATAACAGCTTTCCCTATACTTACAGACAAGGACTTTCTAATAAGTAGCTAGCTACTTAGAGAAAGCCCTTTTTCTTCGTGCAAATGAAGCCCATTTGCCAAAACAACCCCAGTCATCAACATGACTGGGGTTGCTTTTTTAATCCATAACATTAGGATAAGTGCTCTAAATCGTTCTCGCATAATTAGCCATATTATAATTACTTTCAAAGCTAATACTTGCAGAAACAACATTTTGTCTAATCGTAAAATCAAATAAGATTTCACCATGTGTCCAGCTTTTCTTTCGTTTCAACGATTCTATAGCCATCTGACGAAAAGATTGATATTGCAGTTCCGTTAAACCTTTAACCGTAGTTGCCGGTAGTACGCCGTCTTTACTCTCGAATGGAAGGTGTTTAATGCCAAACTTCCCGATTTCATTGTTACGAATGTGCACAAAAACTGTCCCTGAAGTCACATGTGATAATTCTTCTTTAATTTTCCTAAACACCATGTCAATTTGTCTTGCAAGTGGGATCTGCTCCAGATTTATCGCTCCTTAAGTTTTTATTTTTTACTAATTATGCAAGTTATATGACTGTAGACCTATTATATCCATAGATTTTACATAATTCAACAATTTCCTTCCAGTATTCATCTAATTATCCCTATTATTTATAAATTTTCTTGGGTAATCCTACCTTCGTTTCACGCAAGAAACGATAATTGTCGAAATCTTGTAGAATGTTTCCGTATTCAATGGTATAATTTTCAAAATAGCCCGCATATTCCTGCATCAATAAACAAAATTTCGCGAGGAGTCGGTCAGATTGGATAAAATGTCAACCCTATCGTTTAGAAAGAAACTGCAGCTTGGTTGTTATGCCCTGATTGGATTAAACTGTGTTTTCATGTTGATTTTGACATTTGCATCGGATTGGAACCGCTTACTAGGAATTATTTTCCTGGTCGTACTTCTAGCCATTAGCTATCCTTTCATTAGATGGTTCGAGAACCAGCTGACAGAGCCCGTGGCCGATCTCTCCCGCATTGCCCTTAATATTTCCAAAGGTGACTTCTCTCAAAAGGTAACCATCACCTCGGATGATACGCTCGGACAGCTGGGTCAATCCTTCAACAAAATGATTGACAAGCTCCGCGACATTCTCCGTGATACAGGTTCCATTTCCAAGCAAGTGTTTCAAACCAGCCGCGATATTTATGTGAAAAATGAAAACTTCCGCACAGTCCTAGAGCAAGTAAGCATTTCGGCCCATGAACTCGCATCCGGTGCAGGACAAATATCCGAAGAAGTATCCGGCGTTTCCATTACGTCCAAGGACATCGAAGTGAGAATCGTCAACTACGCAGGCTCCGCCAAAGAAATGAAGGAGCGCTCCGATCAAATGATGACGCTTGTAGAGAAAGGCCGCAACTCTGTGGAGAGCCAAGGCGTAGGCATGAAACGAAATGTTGAAGTCACGCAGCAAGTGTCTGATACCATCGACATGTTGGCTAAGCAAGCCGCCGGCATTTCGAGTGTAACGCGTTCCATTTCTGAAATTGCTGAGCAAACCAACCTGTTGTCTCTTAATGCTTCCATTGAAGCTGCCAGAGCTGGCGAGCATGGCCGCGGCTTTGCGGTCGTAGCCCAGGAAGTGCGTAAGCTGGCTGAGGAATCAACATCACTGACACGCGAAGTGTTTGGCTTCGTGAAAAGCATCGAACAAGGCATTCAAGAAGCGATTCGAAGCATCCAAGTCAATGAGGATGTTGTTAAGAAACAAACCGTTCTCATTGATCAAACGGAAATTGTTTTTGCCGAAATTGTTGGAAGCGTCGGCTTTATTTCAGAAGAGATTACCCGCTTCGCCGAGGAAAGCGAGCAAATGCTGGCAAGTTCCGGACAAATCGCATCAGCCATGGAGAACATCTCGGCCATCACGGAACAATCAGCAGCCGGAACACAGGAAGTTTCTGCTTCCATGAACGAGCAAATTGCAACCGTACAAGGCATTGTCTCTCAAGCCGAGGAAATGACACGTGTAGTAACGCAGCTGCAGCAAACCATTCAAATCTTCAAATTATAAGTTCGCTACCTAAGTTCAGCATATCCATCCTTCATCCATTCTTACATAACCAAAAAGGCTTTCCCTCGCAGTACAGCGAGGAAAAGCCTTTTTTTATGCTTGAACTTTGGCTGCTGTCAGCTCCATGAACTGCAACACATCTTGAGCTGCCATATCCACTGCGCTTTGCCAGAAGTCAGGCTCCGTCAAATCAACGCCAAGGTGCTTCTGAGCGAGCTCCTCCACGTTCATGCTGCCTGTATCTCGGAGCAGTGCGATATACTTATCTTCAAAGGCCGGACCTTCTTGCACCGCTCTCGCATAAATACCTGCACTGAACATGTAGCCGAAGGTATACGGGAAATTATAGAAGGGCACATCCGTTGCGTAGAAATGCAGCTTGGCTGCCCAGAAATGCGGATGATAGCTGCTTAACGCATCCTTAAAAGCCAGCTTTTGAGCATCTACCATCAGCTCATTCAGACGCTCCACACTAACAAGTCCTAGACTCCGTTCTGCGTAGAAATTCGTTTCAAAAATAAAG
This sequence comes from Paenibacillus ferrarius, assembly GCF_002027705.1. Taxonomy (GTDB): domain Bacteria; phylum Bacillota; class Bacilli; order Paenibacillales; family NBRC-103111; genus Paenibacillus_E; species Paenibacillus_E ferrarius. The sequence continues at coordinate 194,620 of NZ_MBTG01000004.1, forward strand.
CGGGCATGGATGTTCATGAAGAACGCAATTGCGCGCTGGATTTTATCCTCCAACAAAATAATCCGTTCCTCATCGGAAGTTGCGCTTTTCACAACCGCATCGGCAACGATCATCTCTGCGAAAGTAGATGCTGTCTCCGCAACGTTCATCGCATATTCCTGCGCTAAAGCCGGCATATCCGTCATGACATGCTGATGGTAGCCGTGACCCAGCTCATGAGCCAGGGTAGACACATTGTTTAACGTTCCGCCGTACGTCATGAAAATCCGTGTTTCCCCCGCCATCGGGAAGGAAGTACAGAAACCGCCAGGACGTTTCCCAGCTCGGTCTTCGGCTTCAATCCAACGCTTCTCGAAAGCTTCTGTTGAGAAGGCTGCCAGCTTGGGACTGAAACGCTGGAATTGCTCAATAATGAGACTTGCGCCTTCATCATAAGATATCTTCTTGGAGGAATCACCCAGCGGCGCATCTACGTCCACCCAAGCTAATTTCTCAACCCCCATAAGCTGCGCTTTACGATTAAGATAATCGACGAAAATCGCTTTGTTGCGGTCAATCACATCCCACATGACATTCAGCGTTTTCTCTTCCATCCGATTGATGGCAAGCGGCTCTTTATGTATGCTTTTCCAGCCTCTATATTTGTACACCTGGAGACGGAAGCCAGCCAAATGGTTCAAAGCCTCGGCACAATAATCTTCCTTGTCCGTCCAAGCTTGTTCCCATTTCTCGAAAAGCGCCAGCCGTTCTTCCCTATTCTCCGTGTGCAGCTTATTAAAGGCTTGACCAGCAGAAAGCTCCACCTGTTTACCCTCAACTTCGACCGGCATACGGAATTGACCAACGGTCGTATTATACAAATCTCCCCACCCATGATAGCCATCAACGGCCAAATCATTAATTAATGCTTCCTGTTCAGGCGGCAGTTTTTCTTGGGCTAAAGCGCGACGTTCATTCAGAGAAAACGCGATCGCTTGGAAGGGTTCTTTCTGCAGCAGTTCAGACCATACATTATCCGGAATTCCAGTCAGTACTTGATCGAACCGTGTGAGTGATGACAGATGCTCCGCAAACAAGCTTTTGACTTGTCCACTAAGTACAGGAGCTTTCTTATCCTTCTGGTTGTCGGCCAGCAAGCATCCCACGAAGGAATCTGCTTCCAAAATATGTTTCAAATTATGCTGCAGCAAGTCGATCAGCTTCGCTAACGAATCTGTGTCTGACGCCTGCTGTGGTGAGGGAGTAGCCAGTACTTGCTCTCGAAATGACGCGATTGAAGCTTGCAGCTCTTTCAGATGAGCTGCGAATGCAGAAGACTCGCTCCCGCCAGGGAAAAAGGTATCCAAATCCCATGTTTGATTAAGAGGTAAATGCAGCAAAGCGATCACCTTTCCTTTCCATCTTTTATTAAATCATAAACGATATGCGATCGGCAATGATCGTAATCTTCCTCATTGCTTCTGGCCAAAAAGTATGATTCAATGAAGTAAGTTCCTTCAATATAAATCGGAACAGAATGGTGTGAATTCCAATTATGAAACCGTTACAAATTTCCCCGGAAACAGCCGTGAAGCTAGCTGAACAGCTGAAAGTGCCGCTCGAACATCTCATGCATATGCCACAACATATTTTGCTTCAGAAATTAGCCGAGCTCGCGAAAAATTCCTCAGCGGAACCAAGCGAACCAGAATCGAAGTAAGCTTTGATTCCTTTCGCTAATACTTGGCCTTATGACATTGTAATGAAGGACATTTATGTGGCCGAATGTCCCTTTTGCCATAGCCCTAATGTGCTGCTGCCGTTGAAAATCGATGAACTGACATCCATACGCGAAGGCAAGAAAAAGCTGCTTGTGTTCCCTTGCTGTCATAACAAGTTGACGCTCGTTGATACAGACCGCGATTATTTATTGGCGGACACCGCTATTCGGAACCATTAATCGTAGCTTCCAAAGCGCAAGGAGTAGAAAGAGCCCGTATGAATGAGTACCTCGTTCCTTTGACAAGCGCATGTACATTAGTCACCCTTAATTACATAGCGATGAAAGTTCGCAGCAAGATGCTGTTCGATTCCTATGAGCAATTCCTTGCCCCTCTGCTCACAGGCCTCGCCTGTATCATCATGATGCTAGAACCTTTGCCAGAGGCGCTTGGACTCATAGATTTGCGTTCTTTGCCCGTCTTCATGGCCGGCTTGCGCTATGGTCTTCCCGTTGCCCTGCTGTCCACCGTAATGCCCATCGGTTACAGTTTCATTTCGCATGAAAGCCAGTCTTGGTTCATCATCTTACAAGACTTGCTAGCCCCTGCTCTCATCAGTTCGTTGTTTCACAACAAAGAATACCGCAGAGGCTTCTTGGACATTTCTATTCGGCACGGGCTCCAAATATGTGCCTATGTCTTCCTCCTTCGACTTGTTATTTACGGCTTCCTGCAGGGGAAGCTGACTTGGCTTTACACTATTGATCAGCTATTTATGCTAGCTATCATGTCGGCTACCTTCATTATCATCATCATTATGGTGAATGATGAGAACAAAAGCTGGCGGCTTCAGCGACAGATGGAGCTGCAGGCTAATCAAGACAGCCTAACTAAGCTTCCCAATCTACGCAGCTTTATGCCGATTGCCGATAACGAGCTTAACAAACGCCGAATATCAATCATGATGATCGATTTGGACAACTTCAAACAATACAACGATCAATTCGGACATTTGGAAGGAGACCAACTGCTTCGAGAGGTTAGTACGGTGCTTCAACACCATATCCAAGAGCAGGATTACATCGCTAGGTATGGCGGGGAAGAATTCATCCTCCTAAGCACAGAAACAGATCCTTTGACGCTTAACCTATACGGTAAACGGTTATGCTCCGTCGTGACGGAAAGCTTCCTCCACAAAAGGCACTATGATCAATCGCCAATTACGGTTTCCATTGGCATCTCGACTGCTGTAGCACCTCAAGTCAATCTGACACAGATTATTTACGAAGCGGATCAAGCTCTCTATGCCTCCAAGCATAGTGGGAAAAATTGTTCCACCCTTTACGAAGATATACCTGTTGGCAACCACAAAAAGAACGCTTAAGCCATTCAAGGGAATCCGTTCATTCCCGCGAATCGTTAAGCGTTCTTATCTTATTCATGAAGTCCCTTATGTCGCTTGCTTCATTTCCTCCGGAAGCTCCATCCGTATAGCCAGCATATCCTCACGGGTGATTACCCATTGTTCACGACTCGCCCGAATCATTGCTGCATCCATAATCTTCCGATCATTAATAATCCGCGAAAACCACTTGACTGCCTCATTAAACCGGCTCAATCTGCGATTCAGCTCTCCCATTAAATACATGAGCCTTGCGTTATTAATATCCATTCCTTCGGTCTCAAACACACTGACATAGGCATCCAGAGCATAGGTCAAGAATCTCTCTTCTTGTTCCCAATCCCCTTTAACCCGATATAACCATGCAAGATGATGAAGAAGACCAGCGACGACACGGGATTTCTCATCCTTAATCTGTGCGCTGATCAGTGCCAGCTTGTAGCTGTAAAGCGCATCTTCCCAGGTTCTCTCGCGACAATAATCGCGCATTGTCCAGTTCTTGGAAACTTTCGTATAGAAGGCTTCTTTTTGACCCGGATGCCATTTATCTGCAAAGTTTTCCGTATGTGCATAGCCACAAAACGGGCAAATCCTCACAACATAATAGTCCGGGTTGATGTCTTTATAGTGAACACAGAAATCCGCATCCGTTTTGCTCGCTTTTTTGAAGCTTGGGCGAACCTTCATCGTTCTGAAGGCGTTGTCGCAATAGGTACACTTCACTGCAATTTCGTATAAAGGTTCAACCATCTGAAAACCCCGCCTTTTGAGTGAAAAATATGTAGGAGCTGAGAACTATTCGTCTTCTGGAGTATTGATAAAATGATAGGCTGAGCCTTTCAATCGGTCCAGCAAAAAATCCCGTAAATCTTGCGGAAGTCCTACTTCTGTCAAGGCTTCTGCCATACACTCCAACCAAGCATCGGCACGCTCTTTCGTGATGGGAAAAGGCATATGCCGCCCCCGCATCATCGGGTGTCCATGGATATCCGAATACAAGCTTGGACCTCCAAAAAACTGGCTCAAAAATAAGTATTGTTTCTCGATTACCGGATCTATATTGGAAGGAAACAGAGGCGCCAACAAAGGGTGCTGCTGCACTTTCGGATAAAAGGCCTCCACGATTCGGCGAACCGTCTCTGCTCCCCCCATCAATTCATACAAGGTGCTGCGTTCACGCTCTGACATGAGAAAACCTCGCTACTCTTAGTTACTTTAATAATTCTCTAAATCCTCGTCCCCTGTAGGCATGAGCGTTTCTCGAATGACAAACACGAACATACAAACAACCAAACCGGCAATGACACCTGTCATTTGAATCACTCCCACTGCCTAGGATATAAGACTCGAACTAGTTCTATTTTACCATAAAAACAAGCCATGCACAGTACCAAAGTCTAAGTTTTTTGGGACGGCATGTATGTCCCACACCACACATATAGTTGAATAGGAGGAGGTGTCCTATTCCATGCAGAAACGAAACTTCACAGGTGTACTACTGATGGCTTTCGCTGTGTTTGCCATTATTCTATGCTTATTTGCCTTTCCTCATGACGGACTGCAAGCAGCTTTGCGCGGCGTTTCCATTTGGTGGGATGTGCTCTTTCCTGCGCTATTCCCCTTTTTTGTTATCTCTGAAATTTTGCTCGGCTTTGGCATCGTGCATTTCTTCGGCACACTGCTCGATCCGATGATGCGTCCTGTCTTTCGTATCCCCGGCATCGGCGGCTTCGTGATGGCAATGGGCTTTGCGTCCGGTTATCCAATCGGGGCCAAATTGACCTCCCAGCTGTGGGAGCAGCGGCTGGTTAATCGCGAGGAAGGCGAGCGGCTGGTTGCCTTCACGACAAGCTCAGATCCGATCTTCCTGATCGGAGCCGTTTCTATCGGCTTTTTCCATGATGCATCTTTGGCCATCATTCTTGCCACAGCCCACTATGGCGGCTCGCTTCTGATCGGTTTCATGATGCGTTTCCATGGCCGTAAAAGCGTGCCAACTTCACAGAAAAGCACAAGCAGCGGTTGGATCTGGAAACGCGCCTTCGAAACGATGCACACCGCCCGAATCCGTGATGGCCGGTCCATCGGAACGCTGCTCAGCCAGTCCATCCTGCATTCACTTAACCTGATGTTTGTAGTGGGCGGTCTTGTCGTCTTTTTCTCCGTGGTTTTGGAGGTTCTTACGTCCGCTCAGGTGATGAATGTTATGTATGTCCTCATCTCCTCCATCCTGCAATTTATCGGACTGCCTCACGAATTATCGCAAGCGGTAATCAATGGCTTGTTTGAGGTGACACTCGGGGCCAAAGCTGCGGGCAACGCTCCAGATGCGCTGGCGCTTTCCAGCAAAGTGGCGATCGGGGCTTTCATTTTGTCATGGGGCGGCATGTCGGTTCACGCTCAAATCGTAAGTCTGCTTAGCCACACGAATTTGCGCTATTTGCCTTTTCTCATTGCCAGAGTCACGCATGCCCTGCTCTCCGCAGCTATTGTGCTCGTAATCTGGGAGCCTATGCAAATATTCCGGGATTCTCAAGCAACCTTTTTCCCGCAATATGAACCAACTTCCCCGGTACTCAGCTATTTAAAGTTGATGCTTCCGGTTAGCGGAATAGTCATCCTCGCTTCTTTTACAGTCATCGCTGGACTGTTCACTGCATATTCCTTACTTAAACTCGTGTATGAAAAGGTTGGTGGAACAAGATAATATGGGTATTCACGATCATGATAATAAAGGGAGAGAACCTCTAGATATGCAAGCAGCAGTCTTCCCGCAAGCAGTTAAACAATGGCCCTCTCCAATTGCACGTTTGAGCGAGTTGGCAGCTAATTTATGGTTTAGTTGGAACCACGAGGCTTTAGCGCTTTTTGCCGAGATCGACGCTGTCAAATGGGCCGCATCCGGCCATAACCCTGTTCGCCTACTGCAAGATTTGGACGAATCCCAAATCGTAGCCCTGAGCAGCAACACGGAATTCACGGAACGTTATCGCCGGGTCATGGATACGTTTGATTCGTATTTGAACGGCAAAACCTGGTTCCAAGACAAGTATGCCGATCGAAGCTATGTGCAAATCGCCTACTTCTCGGCCGAATTCGGCTTTCATGAATCTTTGCCCATCTACTCGGGCGGTCTGGGCATCTTGGCCGGCGATCATACAAAGTCGGCCAGCGATTTGGGCATCCCTTTAATCGGAATTGGCCTGCTCTACAAGAAGGGCTATTTCACTCAAAAGATCGATGCCTCCGGTGGTCAGCAAAGCGAGTTGTATCCCTACGACTTCACCAAGCTGCCGATCCAGCCTGTCATCGATAATGGGGAACAGCTCACCGTCTCCGTTGCTATGCCTGGCCGGGCGATCACCTTGCAGGTATGGCAGATTCAGGTCGGCCGCAATCGCGTCTATCTGCTCGACGCGGATCATGCGTCTAATCAGCCGGCGGACAAAGAGTTGACCGCTCAGCTTTATGGGGGCAATCAAGATACACGGATTGCCCAAGAAATGGTCCTTGGCATCGGTGGCGTGAAAACACTCCGCGCTCTAGGGGTCTACCCAAACGTCTACCATATCAATGAAGGTCACGCGGCGTTCCTCACGCTGGAGCGGCTCAAGGAGCTGCTCCAGCTGGGTTTGCCGTTTCACGCAGCCGTTGAAACGGTGCGCTCTGCAACGGTCTTTACGACCCATACGCCTGTTCCAGCTGGCCATGATACGTTCTCCATCGAGATGGTGGAACACTATCTCGGCCCTTACCTTCAAGAGCTGTCACGGCATAAGCAGCAAATTGTAACACTCGGGCTTGATCATCATACGGGTCAATTCAATATGACCCATTTGGCCATGAATACAGCTGGGATGCGCAATGGTGTCAGCAAGCTACATGGTCAAGTATCGCGCGAAATGTTCAAAGAATTCCACGGACATATCGACGCAAGTGAAGTTCCCATTGGCTCCATTACCAATGGCGTTCATATGGACACATGGACGGCCCCGCAATGGAAAGAGCTGTTTGATCGTTTCCTTCCAGGAACTTGGCGTGAGGAGCAAGCCAACAAGCATCAATGGCAGCAGATTGAGGTCATTCCTGATGAATCCATCTGGAGCGTGCATCAACAACTGAAAGAAGATCTGATACGCTTCGCTCGCCAGAATTTGCTGGAACAGCGCAAACGCAACGGGGAGTCCGAAGAACGTATCCAAGAAGTAAGAAAATATTTGAATCCCAAAGCCTTGACCATCGGATTCGCCCGACGCTTCGCAACCTACAAGCGCGCGAATATGATTTTCAATGATTTGTATCGGCTGAAGAAGCTTATGAATGACCCTGATCGTCCGGTCCAATTTATTTTTGCCGGCAAAGCACATCCTGCGGACTACCCAGGCCAGGAGCTCATCCGCGATATTTATCGCGTCTCCCAAATGAAAGAGTTCGCTGGCAAAATCGTCATACTCGAAAATTACGATATGAATATGGCCCGCTACCTTGTCCAAGGGGTTGACGTTTGGTTAAATAATCCGCGCAGACCTCTTGAAGCCAGCGGCACGAGCGGCCAGAAAGCCGCCATGAACGGTGTGCTTAATTTCAGCGTGCTCGACGGCTGGTGGGAGGAAGGCTACAACGGAACGAATGGCTGGGCTATCGGGTCAACAGGCGCAGCGGATTGGGCAGCCCAGGAGAAAGAAAATACACAAGCGATCTACCACATTTTAGAGAAGGAAATCATTCCGCTCTACTATAATCAAGGCGCGCTTCCCCATCAATGGATCAGCCGTATGAAGCGTTCTATTCAATCGTTAAGTCCTGTGTATAACACACATCGCATGGTTCAAGACTATACGGAAGAGACCTATCTTCCTACGGCCGAAAGAGCCAGACTTTTTGTCGCCAACCACTATGATGTAGCTACCAAAGTTGCCGACTACAAACAGTTCATCCGCAACAACTGGTATCACGTCAAAATTATCGGCATCGACGACCGTTCCGCCAAGCTTTCCACCGAAGTGCCTCTGGCTGAAATGAAGCCGACAACCAAAGAAATCACAGCCCAAGTGCATTTCGGGCCGATCTGGCCGCAAGACACAGCTGTTGAAGTCGTTTATTACGAAGAACATGCGGGGGATTGGAAACAGAAGATTGTCTCCATGGAACCCTCAGGCGAGCTCACCGACCAGATGCAAAGCTTCAAAGCAACGATTCCCGGGCACCTTGTTCATGGGCCGCACTTCTCCATTCGTGTTCGACCCATTTCAGCAAACTTCGCTCATTCTTTTGAGCTTTCACTGGTGACCAGCACCTTATCTTGGCAATAAAACCTGATTTTCCGACATAAAGCCCCGTTTGGGGCTTTTCTTATTTTCCTTTATAAATTATTATGAAAAGAGGCCTTCAGGGTTGTGCAAGTGTTCATGAATGCAAATCTAACCACTTGGTGATGCTATGGATTGGAATAAAGCACTGGAAATGGCATATATCGCGCCCCATACGGAGTGTCATTTGATCGTTGTCGGAGAATGTAAAGACGGACAACCTTTTTGCTATGAAGAAAATTTTACAATGGATAAACTGGGTGAATCATCCTTCACCGTTTTTTTAGATGTGTCCGGACTATTTCCTTTTGACAAATTGGAACATGTTTCATTCATTGAATTTTCTTTTAAAGATCATGGCATTTTATATTATGCGTATGTCGATTTGCTTCAGCTTGAAGTGAAGAAAACGATATGTTACCTCACATTATCCATTCCCGAAGAAATTCATCAACATCAGAAACGACAGTACAACCGGGCTAAGCTCTCCCTTCGTACGCCGATTACCCTCCAAATTGTTGGCATTCGCGGCCTGTCTGCACGCAAGGGTGTTGCCTTCTCGGGACAACTGCTGGATATCAGCGCAGGAGGTCTTTCTTTTGTAACATCCAATCGGCTTATTTATCCGTTATTTTTAGAATTCAGCTTCATACTTCCTGGGTTTCCACATCCCATTACCGCCTATGGCGAAATTGTCAGGGTAACGAATTTCAGCAATGATTCCTATCGCGTTGCCGCCGAATTCCGCTATATACCTGAATCGATCCTGCAAGAAATTGATAAATACTGCTCGGTAGATTAGGAGGAACATCATTGAAATACAACGTCATTGAACGCGGAGATCCCATCTCCAAGGACCTGACAGAGCGGTTTCACACACTCGCTGCCCAGCATGGAATGCCTAGGGACGAAGAGAATCCCGATATTGTCCTATCGATTGGCGGAGACGGCACAATGCTGCAAGCCTTTCATAAATATACACATCATCTGGATCATATCGCCTTCGTAGGTATCCACACGGGGCATTTGGGGTTTTTCGCGGATTGGAAACCGGATGAACTGGACCATTTGGCATCCTTAATGTTCAGCGTCGCTACACCTGAGGAGCTTCATATTGTACAGTATCCTGTTGTCGAAATTGAAATTACGACAGAACAAGGCATCGAGACCCATCTCGCACTTAATGAATTCACTTTGCGCGGCATTGAAGTGTCATTGGTTGCACGTCTGCATGTGAACGACGAAATGTTCGAAATGTTCCGCGGGGACGGCATCTGCATTTCTTCGCCGGCTGGCAGCACAGCTTATAACAAAAGCTTGGGCGGAGCTATGGTCCACCCTTCCCTGGAAGCCATTCAAATTGCCGAAATCGCCTCAATTAACAATCGGGTGTATCGAACGCTGGGTTCTTCCATGATTTTGCCTAAGCATCATCATTGCGATATTTATCCGAAGGCGCAGCAAACGATGCTCCTTTCTCTTGACCATTTGTATATGCAGCGAAATGATGTCGTTTCGATTCGCTGCCGCGTTGCCTCCAATGTGAAAGTGAAATTCGCCAGATTCCGTCCATTCCCTTTCTGGAACAGGGTCCGCGAAGCCTTCGTAGGGTTAGAATTAAAATAAAAAATAAGACGCCCCGTCTCACGAAGAGATCGGGGCGTCTTATTTATGGCAATGCTTATGGTGTTGATGCAACGACTTCCGAAGTTGGCTGCTGCTTCGCAGCATTCACTTTCTCGATAATAAAGTATGCGCAGCCGAAGTTGCAATACTCGTTCAAATAATCTTGAAGCGAAGCAATCGATGATTCCTTGGTTGCCTTTGGATGGATTTCTTTGAAAAATCCTCTCAGCCTCAGCTGGCTGTATCCCCAGTCGCCAACAATATAATCATAACGCTCCAGCACTTCACTGAAGCGTTCCTTGAACACTTCAAAGTTCCAGCCATTCTTATGATCGGTTACGAGCTCGTATGTTTTATTGGCAATATGAATCATGATGTTAGGAAGCTCTCCTTTCTATGATCCGTTAAGTTAGACTAATCGTTGGACGCCGCTTTTACTTGCTCATGGGCATGGTAAGAGCTGCGTACCAGAGGACCTGACTCTACGTGCTTAAAGCCACGTTTCATTCCCTCTTCTTTTAATATTGCAAATTGCTCAGGTGTGTAGTATTTGGCTACAGCCAAATGAATCGTGGATGGCTGCAGGTACTGCCCTATGGTCATAATATCACAGTTCACAGCACGCAAGTCGTCCATCGTCTGCAGCAACTCGTCCCACTCCTCACCTACACCAATCATAACACTGGATTTGGTTGGAATGTTCGGAGCTATTCGTTTGGAGCGCTCAAGCAGCTCCAAGGAACGGCGGTATTTCGCTTTGGAACGAACGCGATCGGACATACGCTCCACCGTCTCCATATTATGGTTGAGAATATCGGGCTTCGCTTCCAGTACCGTGATCAGTGATTCTTCGCGCCCCAAGAAATCAGGGATCAGCACTTCCACGGTGCACAGCGGCAATTTGCGGCGAATCGCTTTGATCGTCTCCGCGAAGATCATCGCCCCGCCATCCTTCAAATCATCACGTGCAACAGAGGTAACAACGCAATGGCGCAGTCCCATTTGCAAAGCAGCATCAGCCACGCGTTCCGGCTCTTCCAGATCGAGCTCAGTCGGAAGTCCTGTCTTCACAGCGCAGAAACGACAAGCTCGGGTACAAATGTCACCCAATATCATAAAAGTCGCTGTGCGATTGGCCCAGCATTCATGGATATTCGGACATTTGGCTTCTTCACAAACCGTATGCAGCGTCTTGGAACGCATCATTGACTTTATTTCTTTGAAATTCTCATCGGTCTTGAGATTAATTTTTAACCAGTCTGGTTTTCTCTCTAATGGCTTAGTAGGCACTGTATTTCCCGCCTTTTTGTAGGTTTCTCATTGTTGTTATTATAACATGAATGACTGACAAAACAATCCACTTTGCCAGTCAGTTGTGATACACTTATCTAGATGGACCAAAACAGCTCAGCTTATGACATGAAGGCTGTATGGGAGGGAAGAAACATGAGCATAACAGATGTAACACGAGAGAAAGACCGCAAGCTTGGCGAAATCCTGCGCGGCATGGGCCGTGTATTGATTGCCTTCTCCGGAGGCGTGGACAGTACATTCGTCCTCAAGCGTGCGAAGCAGGAGCTAGGCGATCAAGTCCTTGCCGTTACTGCCGCATCCGAAACATTCCCATCGAGGGAATTCGATGCAGCTGTCGAACTTGCTGAACAAATCGGTGTCCCACTGTATCAAACAGAGGTCAAGGAATTGGAGAATGCGAACTTCGTCGCCAACAATCCGGATCGTTGTTATCATTGCAAAACGGGACTTTATTCTCACTTGCAGGATCTAGCCAAAGAGTTAGGTTACCCTTATATTTTGGACGGCTCTAATATGGACGATCTCGGTGATTATAGACCGGGACTCCAAGCCAAGAACGAGCAAGGCGTTCGCAGTACGCTGCAAGAGGCTGGCATGACCAAGGATGAGATCAGACAGCTTTCCAAAGAATTGGGTCTTCGCACTTGGAATAAACCATCTTTTGCTTGCTTGTCTTCACGGATTCCTTATGGAACGCAAATTGAGAAGTGGAAAATTGACCAGTTGGATGAAGGGGAATACTTCTTATCCCAGCTCGGTCTGTATCAAGTACGTGTGCGCCACCACGAAAAAATTGCCCGGATTGAAGTCATGCCGGATGAAATACATAAGGTCGTGGAACATCGTGACGCCATTTACGAAAAGTTCAGCAAACTCGGCTTTACTTACGTGACGCTGGATTTGCAAGGCTACCGTACAGGCAGTATGAACGAAGTACTGTCCAAAGAAACCAAAGATAAGGTGAAAGAAGCATCCCTATGATGGACTTAGAAAAGATTTTAAAGCTCGTCCAGACAGGCGACCTGGACGTAGAAGAAGCCAAAAAGCAAATCATCAAGGATGGCGCGGGCAATGGCCCCGGCAACCTTGATCTTGGATTTGCTCAGCTCGATATCGATCGCGAGAAGCGAACAGGCTTCCCCGAAGTCATATTCGGGGAAGGCAAGACCGCCGAGCAGATCGAGACGATCTTCCGGCGGCTGACGGAACATACCGATCGCGTGCTGGCTACGCGGGTCGACGCCGCCAAGGCCGCCCATGTTGTCGCTGCCGTGGAAGGCGTCACCTACCACGAAACTGCCCGGTCGCTCACTTGGTTCAAGCGACCGCTGCTGAAGGTCCACGACGGCTACATCGCCGTCGTGTGTGCAGGGACCTCCGACCTCCCCGTGGCGGAGGAGGCCGCTCTTACAGCTGAATGCCTGGGCAGTCACGTTGAACGGGTGTTCGACGTGGGTGTGGCTGGCATTCACCGGCTTTTCCGCCGGCTGGAGCTCATTCGCGGTGCTAACGCGATTGTCGTCGTGGCCGGCATGGAAGGCGCACTCGCCAGCGTAGTTGGCGGGCTCGTCTCCAAGCCTATCATCGCTGTGCCGACGAGTATCGGCTATGGCGCTAATCTCGCAGGTGTCGCGCCCTTGTTGTCCATGTTGAACAGCTGCTCGCCAGGTATCTCCGTCGTCAATATTGACAACGGTTTCGGAGCTGGCTACTATGCAGGACTCATCAACAAAAATATGTCGAAACGAGTGTGAGACCTCACAATGCGTATTTTATATTTGGACTGCTTTTCCGGTATTAGCGGTGATATGACTCTCGCCGCTTTAGTGGATGCAGGAGCAGATCGAGCTTACATTGAAGAAGAACTAACCAAAATCAAGCTAGAGCCTTACATCTTGGAATGGAAACGCGTCGTCAAACGCGGAATTTCCGCACTTAAGCTGGATGTTATTTTAGACCCCAATCATCCGCCTAAGCACCACCGCCATTACTCCGAAATCGTAAAAGTTATTCAAGCTGCCGGATTCAACGAGCGAGTTACCGCTCTCAGCTTAGCTATTTTCGAGAAAATCGGTATTGCAGAAGCCAAAATTCACGGTATTTCCGTTGAAAAAGTACATTTTCACGAAGTCGGAGCCATTGATTCCATTGTTGATATTGTTGGTGTTGCTCTAGCCGTAGATTCCTTGCAGGTAGAACGCATCTTCGCTTCACCAGTGCCGCTTGGATCAGGAACCATCCATATCGACCATGGCACTTATCCAGTGCCAGCTCCGGCGACCCTGGAAATGATGCGAGGCTTACCAATTGCTTCAACTACCTACAGCCTAGAAATGACTACGCCAACGGGTGCAGGCATCATATCCGGTATCGTGGACGAATTTTCCAAAAGCTTTCCTCCGATGATCGTAGACACAATCGGCTATGGAGCAGGCACAAGAGATTTGCCTAACCAACCAAATGTCCTGCGTGTAGTAGTTGGAAAAGTAGATCCTTACATTGGCAAATGGCAAGTAGGCCATGAACATCTTGCACAAGAGCATAGCCACAGTCATGGTCATACGCATGACGACCATCATCACCATCATGAACATACTCATGCTCATGCCCATCCACATACGCATTCTCATCAAACAGGAGCTGTCATTCCGGGAGCTCACCAGTAATCACAGCAAAACGCCTCTTCCTGAACACAAACAGGAAGAGGTGTTTTTTAGTTTAACAGCATGAATTTCATCCTGACCTCTTCATAAACAACCTTCAATGGAACATGATACTCCTTGGCAATTTGCTCACACTCTTTAAATTCAGGGGCATATTGCACTAACTTTCCTTGGTGATAGCCGACTTTTACCGTTAGCATCCCCCACTGCGTCTGAACTTGTTTGAAATCTCTAGCCAAGCGATGACAAGATGCATGCATATACCTTATGCCTAGCGTCGTCGTCTCACTAAAAATGACACCTTCCACAGCAGATAAAAGCCTCTCCTCAACAAGCACATTCAGCATAACGCCAGGTCGGCCTCGCTTCATGATAATGGGTACGACATAAACATCATTCGCGCCAACCTCGAAGAGCTTGTCCATAATATAAGTAACCCACTCTGGGTTCATATCATCCAAATTTGCCTGAATTAACAACATACTGTCATCCACATGCTCATCCTTATGATTAAAACTCATTGTCCTCACCTCTTAAAGGCATCATAGCAAAATTCAGATAACAACGAAAGATAAGGGGATAAACATACCACGAAGAGTACATCCTAAGAACTAACATTTCAGGAAGGATGATAGAGATGAAAAGCAGACCGTTTTGGTCGCGGGTTCTTGTAATTAGCTTCCTCCTATCAGCAACCGAATCCGGGACTTTTACAGGCAGTTGGACATCCCATGCGGCTGTAACTGACCAATCACTTACGCAAGCTCCGTCAAAAGCTCCAATCAACCTGAATGCAGAACGAAAAGAGCTCTTTGAGAAAACAAGCCTCTTATCCGGCATTCCATGGACATATCTGGCTGCCGTAGATCAGTATGAAAGAACAATGAATATCGCCAAAAAAAGGCCCGAACGCCAAGGGGTTATCAGTATTTACTTTCCAGAGTCGGAATGGGTTGGGTTATTAAATCCAAACCAGCAAGATACGGATCCAAAGAGCATCTCCTTCTTTCATGGCTTTGGTCGAGATGGCTCTGGCGATGGGATAGCAGATCGAAACAATGATTTAGATCTGCTTGCAGCCATGACTTCACTAATGACCAAAAACGGCAGCGATAAAGAGAATTTACAAATTAATCTATGGAATTATTATCAAAACTCGCGAAGCGTTGAACGTATCACACAATTCTCCTCCATCTATGCAGCTCTTGGCACACTCGACGCGTCCGAACATGCATTTCCGTTGCCTGTGAGCGCAGATTACTCGTATCGCAGTACATGGGGAGACAGCCGAGGGTGGGGGGGACATCGCTCCCATGAAGGAACCGATTTATTTGCCAGATACGGCGTTCCTGTAAGAAGCACCTGTTACGGCATAGTCGAAGTCAAAGGCTGGAATCCCTACGGTGGCTGGAGAATTGGAATTCGGGATGTAAACAATATCTACCATTACTACGCCCATCTTTCAGGCTTTCAAAAAGGCATCAAAGAAAATGACATCGTAAAACCTGGTCAAACGATCGGTTGGGTAGGCAGTTCTGGGTATGGAAAACCTGGTACATCCGGTAAATTTCCGCCTCATCTTCATTTTGGACTTTATCGTGATAACGGGCTTACAGAATGGAGCTTTGATCCTTATCCTTCACTACGTAAATGGGAACGTGAAGATCGAAACAAAAGAAAAAAATAAGCCGATCCTCATGGTTTCGGCTCTTTTTGCAATTCCACAGAAGGTGAAGTAGCAGTGCCTGCACTGGGTAATTGCGGTAGAGATATACTCGGTAAACTATTGTCCTTGTTGCTGCCTACAGGATTCCCCTTGTTATCATAATAATAAGTGGGAACATCCCCAACGACCAAAGAGTAAGATATTGGAATTTCGGTTTCTACAATCTCAGTATCTGAATCAAAAGGAATAATGACAGATACCTCCGCAATAATTCGTACATATACCTCGAACATCACCATATTAATTCCCGCATTTTGCGAGCGTGTGTTTAAGTCCACCTTCACACTTCCCACCGGCAGCAGTCGAATCGGAATATCCGGTCCAAATGATGAGAGAATGGCACTATTCATCGCCTGCCCAACAGGAATATGCTCAGAAATACTTTGCAAATTGCTGAGTTCCCCTTGCACCGTTTTAATCGTATCCGATGTAATACGCATATGTTCATTGTAATTGAGCATGAAGCCGGTAATCTTTCCGTTTTTATCCATCTTCCAATCAATTAACTGCTCCGCATTCGTACTCCCAGCCACATGATCCGCAATAGCCGTATTAATAGCTTGAGTCGCAATCTGCTTTATGCGCACTTTTGCCAAATTCATCAATGGCGGCCTAAGATTTCGTTCCACGAAAATAAAAAACTGCACACCAAATAAGACAAAGATGAGAAGAGTAATCAACAGCACCTTTTTGCGGCTGGTTTTCCCTGTAGGCCTGCTTCTCCACCGTCGCCTTTGCAGCATCCCGTTCCCTCCCCTGACCTGCCCGTTTTCATTAGTACTACCTTATGCGGACATGAAGTGAAAAAGAAGACACGTTCCCCCGATAAAGCCTTTCCTTGTTGTTTATCTCTGCATTGCCTCTTCGGCTTTCTTTCTTGTTCATATTCCAATAGCAAAAATGTTGACATTTCACTCCCCTTACAACTAACCTCCAATTTCATCGTTACCTAAGTGTCCCTCTTCTGAAGCATGGGTTATTGTTCATTATCTTTGCTCAACGGTCTGGTGCATTAGTCTGGGGCTTGTCTGGGGCACTGCTTTGGGGTACTGCTCTGGCGCATTGCTCTGAGGCACTGCTCTGGGGCACTGCTCTGGGGCACTGCTCTGGGGCACTGCTCTGGGGCACTGCTCTGGGGCACTGCTCTGGGGCACTGCTCTGGGGCACTGCTCTGGGGCACTGCTCTGGGGCACTGCTCTGGTCACTTCTTTGGGGCAGTGCTATTGGGTACTGCTCTGGGACACTGCTCTGGCGCACCCTCTGTTGCCTTGCCCAGCACTATGTTCACTATCCCCACCACTCAGTTATATAAGTTCAATTACTATCAAGAAAATTCCCTATTCACTTGATAAAAAACAGAATATTTAGTATAATAAAATTAAGAACAAGTGTTCTATTTATAAATTTTAAGGGGGATGCTCATGGATTTTTCTTCTATGTCTTTAGAGCAATTTCATGTCCATTTCCCCACTGAATTCGCATGTGTGGATTATCTTTTCCATACGAGGTGGCCGGCAGGCTTCCAATGTCCGCGTTGCTCTCATCCTCAAGCATATGTAACGACTACGCGACGACTTCCGCTTTATGAATGCGGTCACTGTCACTTTCAAATCTCTCTTACTTCAGGGACCATCATGGAAGGCAGTCGGACAGAACTTCGTAAATGGCTGACAGCACTTTTCCTTGTTTCACGGAAGGATAAGGGCACAACGGCCGTTGAGCTTTCCAATATCATTCAAGTTACATACAAAACTGCATGGCTTATCTTACATAAAATTCGTTCTACAATTCACAATTCTGATATTCTCACTCCGCTTACAGGCGCCATTTGTGTGAATTCTGCTGTTTACGGACGCCCCTATAACCCTACTGTTAATAAACACCCGAAAGAGCATCTACTTCTTATCGCTTCTTCCCTTAATGAGGATGATGATTCTACCTCTCTCAAAATAAAGCACATCATTCCCACAAATCCAAAAGTAAAACATATTTCCCGCTCCGACATTATCACTTTTCAAAATGAACAGATTGATATAGCTGCATATTCTATTGATATTGTAACTGGATTCTATACGCCTAAACGTCTTCGCCCTCTACTCAAATTCACAAAACAAGCAAGCCAATGGATCAACGATACTTTCCACGGAATCGGCGCCAAACATCTACAAATTTATTTAGACGAATTCTGCTTTCGATTCAATCTATCTTCCAGAAACCTTCCCCTATTCCCCTGTTTAATCGAACGCTGTTTTAGACTTTCCTAGTAAATAGTAAGAGCTAATGACATGTTTTATGTTGACCCTTCTGGTTAGAAATCAGGAAAAAAATCCTCCCTCCACTAGAATTAACACACATGTTTACTATCAGATTTGCATTTACTTGCTAACTTTTTAATTAAACTGATTTAATTTTCTTCTTTCCCCTCATTTATGGCTTCTTACTTTCTTTTTTTCGTTTTTCGTTTTTCGTTTTTCGTTTTTGTCCATGTTACCTCTTTATCGATACCACTCGATTCGATTTTTTGTTTTCTATTCTGTGGTCTGTGGTCTGTGGTCTGTGGTCTGTGAATCGTGGACTTTGGTATTTGTTTTTGGTTCTTCAAGTTCGATTTTTGTTTTTCCTCATATCTTTTTATTATTAATTTTCGTTATTCGTTATTCGTTATTCGTTATTTCTACATTTTACGTTCTTCTTTTTCTTCGATGTCTACGTGTTTCATCTTCTTTATTTCTCTGCTTCTCATCCTATTCTTCCTCATCTTCCTCCTTACTTTCTCTTCTTCCGCTCTTCGGTATCCTCATGACCTTCGTATTCTGCCTTCTCCTCTGCCTCATTCACAGTTTCCTCCTCTGTCTCATCCTCCGATTCCCTTCTTTGCTTCCTATCCTGCTTTTTCCTCTGCCCTCATCCCCGGCTGCCTTATTTGGCTTACTATCCTGTTTTCTCCTCTGTCTCATCCTCGGCTCCCCTCCTTTGTTTCCTATCCTGCTTTTTCCTCTGCCCTCATCCTCAGCTTCCCTCTTTTGCTTCCTACCCTGCTTCCTCCTCTATCTCATCCTCGGCCTCTCTCCTTTGCTTCCTATCCTGCTTCCTCCTCTATCTCATCCCCGGCCTCTCTCCTTTGCTTCCTATCCTGCTTCCTCCTCTATCTCATCCCCGGCCTCTCTCCTTTGCTTCCTATCCTGCTTCCTCCTCTATCTCATCCCCGGCCTCTCTCCTTTGCTTCCTATCCTGCTTCCCCTCTGCCTCATCCCCGGCCTCTCTCCTTTGCTTCCTATCCTGCTTCCTCCTCTGTCTCATCCCCGGCTTCCCTCCTTTTTTTCCTATCCTGCTTTTTCTTCTCCCCTCATCCCCGGCCTCTCTCCTTTGCTTCCTATCCTGCTTCCTCCTCTGTCTCATCCCCGACTTTCCTCCTTTGTTTCCTATCCTCCTTTTTCCTCTGCCCTCATCCCCAGCTTCCCCTCTTTTGTTTCCTATCCTGCTTCCTCCTCTATCTCATCTCCGGCCCCTCTCCTTTGCTTCCTATCCTGCTTCCTCCTCTGTCTCATCCCCGGCTTCCTTCCTTTGTTTCCTATCCTGCTTCCTCCTCTATCTCATCCCCGGCTTCCTTCCTTTGTTTCCTATCCTGCTTCCCCCTTTGCCTCATCCCCCTGGCTTGCTCCTTTGCTTTCCTATCCGCTTCCTCTTCGGCTTCCTCTTCCTCTTCTACTATCTTGCTTAGTATTTAACTTACTTTCTCCTCATTTCGCATTTTTTGCTTTGACGGTTGTCTGCGAGTAGAAACTGAGCCTTAGGGATAGTGAGTACAGGTATTTGTATCCCAGACAAGTGATCGGGGTTGGACGCCCTCGCCCCATTCCCTGCACCTTAATCACCCGAAAATTTGCTTGCCTCTGCGCTTTAATCGGCTTACACTTGTAAACCCAAAGTTCCGGTACTTTTATGCTTCTGATGACAAAGATGAGACAGCCCCTCGAAAAAAAACAGACCCACTCCCAGAAAGGGCAATAGGTCTGTTGTTGTGTTTAAAATGCAGGTACGCGTGATTGCGTACTAGAGGATGCTGCTGCGGTCACACCTGTAGACACGGATGGAGCAATTGTATCCAGCGTAGTGGCGACAGGCGCATAACGCTCCATAATTAAGCTCGTTTTGAGAACGTCGGACTCCACCAGCCATCCTTTGGAACGGAGTAAGTTAATTAAATCGGTACGCACGCTTGTTGCTTCACTAAGGCTGTCTGTTTTGAAGGAAGCCTCGACGATATCTTCGGTCCCTGTTTTGGCGGCGTTTAGTATGGTCCAAATCTCAATGTCGAGCTCCAAGTCTTTGTAGGTTCCCTTGTATCTTTTGAAATCCACGGGACCATAAATCACGGCATTATTCAACTGTGTTGTTCCCCACCCATTGCTGGTCCAGTTCTTGAAATTACTAGGTGCATTAGAAACGGACACGGAGCGAGAGGTAGCCAGGTTAGGGGCATTCAATCCGTTGCCGCTATAGCCGGAAATTGTTACATCTTTTTCATATTGAACACTTAAGGTCTGTTTGCTAAAGGTCCAATCGACTTGGAATTCAAAGCCGGAAGATGAACTATCCAGGCCATCGCCTGCTGCGGTTGTTAGGGCTGCGTTGATATCCCCATTTGAAACTGGGTATCTCTTTTTGTACTGAATCTGGTGTGTGCTTTGGTCGCTTCTTTTGCGAATACGATCACTCCAGCCTTGACCTTCCATTGTACGTGCTGCTGTATCCATGTACTGAACACGGTAGCTTTTTGCGGACGAGCCTGTGGAAAATTGGCTGCGAACGCTGCTGACCAAATTATGACTGGCATCTGCTACGATCGCCGGAGCTAGATTGAGCTTGACCTCGTAGTTGGGCGTACCATTTGCCGCTGAAACTGGTTGCGGCGAGAACATCCCCCCTGTCAAAAGAACGGCTGCTGCGGTTGTTACCATAACGAGTTTGGATGTTTTGCTCAAGGTTTGTAACATTCTCTCATCTCCTATGTCTACCTGGATTATTTGAACTTTTCGATTAGATTAATAACGATCCATAATAAGTTGTGTTTTCAGAGAATCCTGTGCGAGGAACCATCCTTTGTTCTGTAAATAGGTAATCAATTCATCATGTTTGGCCGATGCCGTAGTTTGACTGGTTGTTTTGAAGGAAGCTTCGACGACATATTCTGTACCCGTACCCGCTGCGTTCAGAATTGGCCATACTTCGATATAAATTTTCTCTCCACTCCATGTGCCGATAGAACGCTTGGCGAGGACTGGCCCATAGATACGCGAGGAAGAAAGCTTGCTTGTCCCCCAGCCACTGGATACCCAATTATTAAATTTATCCGGCGCATTATTGATCAGCAAACTCCGTGAATCGCTTTGGTTCGGTAAATCCATTCCACTATAGCCGGACTTGCTGCCCGTTTTATTCCGGGTAATACTTAGCGTTTTCTTCTGATATCCCCACTCAATCTGTGCTTCATATCCAGTATCGCCTGAATTGAAGCCTTCTTGATTAGCTAATGTCAATGCTCCATTGATGTCATTGCCAGTCACAGCATAACGTTTTTTGTAGCTGAGTTCGAAATCATTCTCGCCCTCGGTTTTGCGAATACGCGGACTCCATCCGTTGTTATAAATGTCCTTCGCATTCGTATCCAGAAATTGGACATTCATCTTGGTGACTGTGTCCGGCATGCCAAATGCGGTCTTGACGCTGCTTGTGAGCTTAAAATCGGATCCAAGAACAACGCTTGGATTCAGAAGAAGCTTCACTTCGTAATCCGGCACCATGTTGCTTGCTGCTGCTGCTTGCTGGGGTGCCCCGCCAAAGCCGGCCAGTAATGTGGTTCCAACTACTGTGGCCATGACGACGTTCAACACGTTTTTCTTTAACATCAATTCATCTCCTCTGTTTTCTGGAAAAGTTTTCCCTACAGACTTGAGATTAAGGTAGATTTGTCATTGGATTATCATCTGTGCGTGTATTTTTTGTAAATATGATCAGTACGAACGAACTGAATCACGCAAGTAATCAAAGAAACTATCAAAAACAGAAGAACGAATCCGATCCTCGTTATATGTGAAATAGATGTACCGCTTAAAAGGATTTTGCGGTATGGCACGATAAACCAGCTCTTCTCGCTGCAGTTCTTTGGCAATGGCCATTTTCGAAATGACGGATATACTGTCCCCGGTCAATACGGCTTGTTTAATGGCTTCCAAAGAGTCCATTTCCATAATAGGTCTAAGCTCGATCCCCATGCTTTTCGCCCATTTCAAGGTCATCGTGCGTGTACTTGATTCTTGGCCATGCAGGATGAAGGGAACATCTTTTAGAAATTCGGGATGAAGTGATTCATATCTGGACATGCGGTGCTGGGGGTTAAAGAAGAAAACAAGCTCGTCTTCACATAAGGTTTCGCCAATCAGAGGAGCCCATTGAAAGGGTTCAGCGGACATAACACCAATATCGATTTCGTGATTCAGCAGCATCTCTTGTATAACCGGAGAGGTTCTGACGGTCAATGAAATGGAGATATGCGGAAATTTTTTCGAAAATGCGCTGAGAATGCTGGGAAGCACGTAGGTGCCAGGTACATAGCTGGCTCCGATCTTTAGATGTCCGCTCCCTCTCTCATCAAATTCTTTAACAACTCTTTCCGCTTCTTGAGCAAGTGCATTTATTTTCTTGGCATAGTGATTGAGCGATTGACCCGCTTCTGTCAAATGAACTTTACCCGCTTTGGAATAAAATAAGCTCACGCCAAGATCCTGTTCCATGCTTTTCATATGAAAGGAAACTGTTGGCTGTTTCAGCCCTAAATGCTCAGCCACGGTTGTAATTCGTTTGTATTTATCCAATAGTTCAATGATTTGCAGCTTAATCAGATTCCAATTCATCGAGATCAATCTCCTTTAAATTACGTTTGGGATCATTATAGAAAAAATCTATGCACTTGAATAGATTACAAACAAAAACTTAACAATCTATTTACTTTGCGTTGACACTCTGCTGATTATAAGGCTCTAAACTGAAGTTGAGTTCCTAAGAACGGAAGGATGCCTAAAATGCCTTTACACCTTAGCGGTATCAACAAAACTTTTGACGGATCACCTGCCCTGAAAGACATTCATCTCACCCTATCAAAAGGTCGATTTACAACCTTGTTAGGCCCCTCAGGATGCGGCAAAACAACGCTGCTTCGCATTATCGCCGGTCTGGAAACGCCGGATGAGGGAGATATTCATATCGGAGATGTTTGCCTCTTCTCGAAAAAACGCAGGATTAACCGCCCTGTTCACCAACGCAATTTCGGTATGGTCTTTCAAGACTTTGCCCTTTGGCCGCACTTAACAATTCTAGAAAATGTGGCTTTTGGACTTAAAGCTCAGGGAGATACAACCAACTGGCGCAATCGATCGATGGAGGCCATCGAATTGGTTCAATTGCAAGGCATGGAAAAGCGCTATCCGCACCAACTTTCCGGAGGTCAACAGCAGCGCGTGGCCCTGGCCAGAGCGATTGTTGTCCGTCCACAGCTCGTCCTTTTCGATGAGCCCATGAGTGCCTTGGATGCTCTCCTCCGAGAAGAAATGCGGGTTGAGCTTATGAGGCTGGTTCGCCAAATTGGGTTCACAGCTGTTTATGTCACGCATGACCAAACAGAGGCTATGTCGATGTCCGATGAGATCGTCGTCATGAAAAGCGGCCACATTTTACAAAAAGATGTGCCCGAAGTGATTTACAGGAAACCTACACACGCTTTTACCGCCCGCTTTATCGGCAAAACGAATTGGTTGGAAGCGGACAAGCGTCTGGTTCGTCCCGAGCATGTACGATGGATGCCATCGACAGAGAATGACCTTGCTTATTCCGGCGTGGTGCAGGCTGTCAGTTACATCGGCGAGCGTTATGAAGTCACTGTACAGTTGGAAGATGGTCATGTATGGATGGCTTATCATCCAACACGCCTAGCAATAGGAGATCAGGTAAAGCTTTATATTTCGCAAGATCAGATTCATCAGCTGTAAATTCATAAAACTCAGAGAGGGTGTATGTAAAATGAAAACAAAAATGAGGAAATCGTTTCATGTAAGCTCTTTGGCACTAATGACTGTTCTAGTAGGTGTTAGTTTAACCGGTTGTGGGACAGCCAAAACAACTTCCAATGCCAATCCAACTGCATCGACCCCTGCCGCGGCTACTACAGCTGCCACTGCGACGCCAACACCTGAAGCAAAGAAACTAAGCGGTAAAATTGTTGTATACAGCGCAGGTCCAGCAGATTTGGCAACAAAAATTCAAAAAGGCTTCACAGCCAAAACTGGCGTTGAGATCGAAATGTTCCAAGGAACGACCGGTAAAATTTTAGCTCGTATGGAAGCAGAAAAAACAAATCCGGTTGTTGACGTTGTCGTCTTGGCCTCCCTTCCTTCCGCTATCGGAATGACGAAAAGCGGACTAACGCTTCCTTACAAAGAGGCGAAAAATGCTGACAAGCTTATCCCAGCTTATTCCGATAAGGATGGCAACTATTTTAGCTACAGCCTCTCCGCGCTAGGGATTGCCTACAATACAAAAACCGTTACGACTCCTCCAAAGGAATGGAGCGATCTGACGAAGCCTGAGTGGAAAGACAAAGTAAATATTCCCGATCCAGCTCAATCCGGCTCTGCTCTTGATTTCATGACAGGTTATACAAATAAAAACGGTGATTCCGCATGGGATTTGTTCGGTAAAGTAAAAGCCAATGGAGCTATTATTGCCGGAGCCAACCAAGAAGCTATGGACCCTGTCATTTCTGGAGCTAAAAGCATCGTTATGGCTAGCGTGGATTATATGACTTATGCTTCCAAAGCAAAAGGCGAGCCAATTGATTTGATCTATCCGGCGAGCGGAACCGTTATTTCCCCAAGACCTGCGATGATTATGAAAACAAGTAAAAATGTCGACAGTGCAAAGGCCTTTATTGAATATCTGCTCTCCGATGAAGCTCAAAAGATGGTCACAGATGCTTACTTGCTTTCCGGTCGCAGTGATATCCAGATACAAGGAAGAATGAGCGCGAAAGACATTCCTACGATTCAAGTGGACTGGAACTGGATGAATGACAACCAAGCCGCAGTTACACAGAAGTTCACCCAATTGTTCAAAAAGTAAGCGCCGGACGGGGATGACTGCTAGATGAGAATCAAACGTACGGGGACGTTCTTGGCACTGCTGCTTTTGGCTGTGCTGGTCGTCCTTCCTCTATTATGGGTTTCTTTTAAAAGTATTTGGATCAATGGGAAGCTGGATTTGCTCGCGCCTATTCGAACCGTTTTGGAAAAAGATTTGACTGGAGTGTTCAGTCACTCCTTAACGCTAGGCATAGGGGTCGTGGCAGGATCTACCCTTTTTGCCCTGCCTTTGGCCTGGCTTATGGCTAAAACACCGCTTCGCAAACATCGCTGGCTCGACATTGTGCTGCTCATTCCATTCATGACGCCGCCTTACATTGGCTCAATGGGATGGATTTTGTTCATGCAGCCTCGCGGCTATCTTGAACAGCTATTTCCCGGTGCGCAATGGATCAGCAGCCATTTTTTCAGCTTGTTCGGGATGATTACGATCATGAGCCTTCATTTATTTCCATTCCTTTATTTAATTCTGCGCAATGCGATTATCCAAATCGGAGGGAATAAAGAAGAAGCAGCCGCCGTTCATGGTGCAAGCTTCATGTATACGATGCGTCGTGTCATGCTGCCGCTAGTTTTCTCAAGCTATGTGATGGGTGCCTTGCTTATCTTCGTGAAAACCTTGGCCGAATTCGGTACGCCGGCCACCTTCGGCAGACGGATCGGCTACTTCGTGCTAACGACCGAGATTCAAGCGTCTATCTCTAGTTGGCCTGTAGATTTCGGAAAAGCGACTTCATTGGCTTCACTTCTGCTTCTTGCCTGTCTCGTACTGTGGTACGTACAGTCTGTCGTTGTGCGCCGCCATTCCTACAACCTTGTTGGCGGCAAAGGTTCCCGCGAGAAAATTGTCGGCTACCGCGGCTGGCAGCAAGCACTGGCTTGGCTGTATGTCGTTCTGCTGCTTGCTACCGCCATCGGCATTCCCTATTTCTCTATCATTTCGGCTTCACTGATGAAGCTCCGGGGCAATGGTTTGGCTTGGACCAACCTAACGCTGCACCATTACGGCGAGCTTCTGACATGGGGCTCACCGAGCATGAAAGCGCTGATGAACAGCATGGGGCTCGCCCTGCTCGCCGCATGCTTAGCTGTCGCGCTTGGCACTTGGTTCGCATTGAGCATCGGCCGCGCCAAGCGGCTGCCGCAGCGCATCACCGATATGTTCAGCCTGCTGCCGAACACCGTGCCTGATATGGTCCTAGTCGTCGGACTCATTATGGTATGGAACGCGCCTTGGATGCCGATCCATATCTACAACACTTACGGCATGGTCGTCCTCACTTACGTGGTGTTCTTCCTGCCGTACACCGTACAATACGTCAAGGCCCGCAACGGGCAGCTGGACGAATCCTTGCGGCAAGCCGGGCAAGTCTTCGGCGGGAAGCCCTGGTACGTGTTCCGACGTATTGTCTTGCCACTGCTGCTGCCGGGTATGCTGGCCGGCTGGATGATGACCTTCACCATCTCGCTAAGAGAGCTAGTCGCCTCGCTGATGGTGCTGCCGCCTTCCATGCAGACTTCAGCCACCTACATCTTCGCTCAATTCGAGCAAGGTCAGCTCTCTCTCGGTATGGCGATGGCCGTCGTGTCGGTCGCACTGACTACAACCCTGCTGCTTATTGTAAACAACATGAATTCGAACAGAAAGTGGAATGCGCAATGATGCAATTACATGTATGGGGCGGTGCCGGTGAACACGGCCGCTCCTGCTATTGGCTAGGCAATGATCACACGAGTATTTTGCTGGATTGCGGCGTCAAGCGGGAAGGCTGTGGGGAATATCCTCTTCTGGATCCCTCCCGTATTGCTCGTTTGGACGCTGTTTTTCTTTCACATGCCCATGAGGATCATTCGATCGCCATCCCTTGGCTATATAAAATGGGGTACACCGGCAAAGTGTGGACCACGAGAATAACAGCCGAGCAGCTGCCCGGTTATTACACCGCTTGGGGGAACTATGTTAAACAGCAAGGCGGACAGCTGCCTTATGGTGAAGAAGACCTTGCTGCTGTTACCTATGCCTACCTTGAAGACGAGGTTCCACCGCTGCAATGGTGTGAGCTGTCACCTTCCCTTCGGATTTGCTGGGGGCGAAGCGGACATATGCTTGGATCGGTCTGGCTGCTGCTTGAATTGGATGGAAAGCGCTTATTCTACTCAGGGGATTATAGTGAAGAATCGTTCCTGCTTGGAACCGATGCACCGGAGGATGAACTGCGCAGGCTTGCGAATTTGGACGGAGCTATTGTTGATGCTGCTTACAGCACAGACACGGCGCAGCAAGCTGACAAGCTGGAGCAGCTTTATGCTGCTGCTGATGACATCTTGTCAGCAGGCGGCCAGCTGCTTATGCCGGTACCCGTCTCCGGCAGAGGTCAAGAGCTTCTGCTGCTCATGCGGCAGCAGTTCCCCGAAACGCCCATTCGCGTCGAGCAAGAGCTCGTCCACGCCATGGAGCTCTTACTGCAGCATGCCAGCTGGCTCAAGCCAGGCATGGAACGCGTTCTCGCTGATGCTTTGCGCGTCAGCAGCTTTGAAGTGGTGCGCAGCGATGAGCAGCGCGCACGGCTCTTGGAGCAAGACATCGCCAACAACAGAGCAGCCATCTGGTTTACGACAGATGGCATGATGCAGTCCGTGAAGGCACAGTGGTATTATGAGCAGCTGCAAAGTCACGCAGCCAGCGGCATTCTGATTACCGGGCATGTTGCCAAAGGGACGATGGCGCAGCAGCTGCTGGCTCTTCGCGAAGAAGAGCGCGGTTGTCGGATGTCGGTGATTCGCTACAAAATACACCAAGGGCAACCGGATGTACGCAAAATGACTCAAGCCATGAACAGCAAGTTTAAACTGCTGGTTCATGCGCCCAAACGAGATACGGATATCCTGCTTGGGCAGCTTGAGTCTGAAGGTCTTCATGATTTACTTTCCTTGCAACCAGGTGACACGATTAATCTGTAGGGTAGGGGGTAGGACAATTCGTCCTACCCTGTTTACTTTTTCAACACTTCCAGAAGCTCATCCCAAGAAGTAATCCTGGGCAGCTGCAAATGCTGATTATAGGATCGATCTTTGACATAAACGTTCACTGGCAGATGTGACAAGGTTTCCAGCACGGCTGGTTTATCATCGAAATAATAATCTAATTTCAGCTCGTCAATAATATGAACCTTCTCCGAATCACTCATGCCACAGAAGAAATGGCCTTCCGCTACAGGGAAATCGTTATCTATGAGCCATTGCCTTGTCCGATCCGTATGCTCCGGGGCTCTGGCCGTAATGTAATATACCTCATGGCCTTGTTTGACCAACTCTTGAAGCACCTCGCGAGCGTGCGGGAACACAGCGCACTTAGAGTAATAAATATCATCGCGGAGGCTGGACCATAGCTTCCCGCCCTCCTCCTTCGTCAATCCGAATGCACTGTGGATTTCCATTGAAGGCAAAGCCTGAAATACATCTAATCCTACATGCTGCTGCAATTTATCGTTATAAATATGAAAAGCATGCTCTCTTAAATTGATGAGCGTATCATCAATATCAAAACCAAATTTCACGGTAATATCCTCATTTCGTTGAACCCTTTATTCCTTAAGCACAAGTCCAAAAAGACTTGCAAAAACAGAAGCTTGTCCCCGCGAAATAATGCAGCCGCGCAAGTCATCTATGCTTACACCTAGGCTTGTGAACTCACAGCTGCTGATATCAATGCCAGAGAGCTTCGATCCCGTAAATTGTGACCGGTCCAGCTGACAAGTTTCAAAATGCACCTTCAGCAGCGTTGACTCATAAAAATCAGAGCTTAACAACGAACAATCCTGGAAGTTAATTTGTTTGAAATTCGCCATCCGAAATGTCGCATAATCGCCTAAACAAGATTGAAATAAGACATTGCGGATCGTAGCTCCCGTGAGATCCATGCCAATAATTTTGCAATTACGGAATTCGGTCCGATGTATAGTAGCTTCTCCAAAATCGACGTTGGATAAATCACATCGATCAAAAATGACATCGGTCAGTTCAATTTCTTTCATCGAAATCCGCGTAAAGATGACATTTCGAAAAATAATTTTATCAAAAGCAACTTTATAGCCCGATTGATTATCAATCGTACAGTCACTGATAATTCCTGTATGGTAATTTTCCTCGGATTCCATTTCCTCGCTCGGCAGCGTGATCTCCGGCAATTCCTTTGGCATCTTGGGTGCATCAATTTTGGGAAGGCTCATACGTACTCCTCTATCAATCAAAATGTAGGGTTGTTGCTATTAGAAAATAATGACCGAGGTCAGACTTTGCACCATGAAGAATAAGGATCCCCATTTTCTTTTGATGAAATTCCGCCCGCGGAATAATCTGGTTTTGATCGTCGAAACCGGCAAATTGACCTCTTTGCTGATATCCTCCAGAGACATATCCAAATAGTATTTATAGATGATTAACGTTTTGTATTTATCCGGCAGATCTTGAAGCATAAGCTCAACTTGGGCCGCAGTTTCTGACTCGATCAATTGAAGCTCGGGCGTTTTCTCAGGACTGGTCAGCTTCTCATAAAAAGGGAGTGCATCCTGATAGGGATGTGGATTGGAGTCCATCGACAGCTCCGACTTTTTTTTGCGCAAAAAATCAATAGTCACATTCTTGCCAATGCTAAAAATCCAGCTGGAGAAGTTTTTCGTCGTGTCAAACCGATGGGAGTGTTGATACGCCCGCAGGAATGTTTCTTGAACAACGTCCTCCGAATCCGATTTGTTGCGCAGCATTCGAAAGGCTAATCGATATATTTTGTCCTTGTACAATTCCAGAAGACGATTGAACGCTTTAGAATCCCCTTGACTCCACATGGTGGCAAGCTGACTATCGTTTAATTGCAGCATGATATAACTCCTTTTTCATGAAAACTACCATCTTTTCTTCCCGCCCGAAAAATCTGAATCGCTGAGCCCGGTGATCTTCTCGTACGCTTCTTTCCACATCGTAAAAACGGATTGGATCTGCACAAATTCCTTATCTGTCGGACTCGCTCCTTGCATAAACATAATCTCTAGCATCTGCTTATACACAGACATTCGCGTGTGAACGATCTCTTTCTCGATTTCCATGATTTCATCCAGACTGTGATTATCCATGAAGGATTGAACATCCTCCGGCTCATCGTCTACTGGTCTTTCCTCTCTGGGCCTTGGTTCAGGCAGCGCTGGATTTGCGCGATTCCCCAGATCCACTGTCGTTCTAATTTCGGACAAGAGAATATTTTCTTTGGCACACATGACATGAAAATATTTATTTTTGAGCAGTTCGTTCACGACGAGTTGGCACATATCTTTATTCCGTATGAGCATGCCATCGAAGGGATGAAGTGTCCACACTTGATCTTTCTCATATATGTTGAAAGTAAACCATTCATTGGCGTATAAAATTTTGGTATTAATTGTAAATTCGTCGATAATTTCAAATGTAAAATCGAGCAACGTACATCCCTCCCGAACAAATGCAGACTCTATCTTCCATTCTACCAAATCGAATGAAAAAAAAGAAACCTTTTCAGGTTTCAAAAATGTCTATTTATCAATAAATTTGGACACAGCTTCTGCTTTTTCAGCACTGGCTAAGACAATGAGAACGACGATTATGCCGAATAGTATAATTCTGCCTATCATCATACTCTGCACCTTCTTCGACAGATTTGATCATCTATACTCCAAGATATGATGGGCAGCTTTTTTTATTCGCCGATATCCATAATAATGTATTTTTCGATATGGCTAGCTAAAATACCATAATTGGGCTTCTGCACGTCCACCTGCCCGCCCAAAATCGATTTCACCGCTAAATACGGGAAGTTAATGCCTGATAAGCATGTGACATGCAGACCACCGGACATTCTCGGATTAATTTCAAGCAATTTGGGAACACCTTGGTTATATTTCACTTGAATGTTGTAGTTAAAAGGAATCCGATACGTGGCGGCAACCTTATTCGCGATCTCGACGAGTTCAGGCACTTCCTCCAATAACCGCAGTCGTCCATCTGCTTTGCGGCGTGGTACGGCGGCTAACAGCTCCCCGGAAGCGGAAGCCAAACAATCAATGCTGTATTCATAGCCATTCAGCAATTCCATCACCATCAGATCATCAAAACGATCCACGGAGGATAAGATCTGATATGCCTGATCGGTTGAAAGATAAGGTGTCACCGTTCCGAACAAATCACCTAGGGTATCCCTTTTGTTACTGATGATTCTAAAACCCATCCCGCCTTCTGCATTCGTCGGCTTCATACAGACTTGATGACCTGCTTGGGTGAGCGCTTCATAAGCCGCCATGAATTCATCTGCCGTGTTGACAACTTGATAATCAGGAATCGCAAGAATATCCTTCTGTCGAATAGATTCATAGAATTTCTGTTTCTCCAGCAAATTCTCCAGAAGTTCCAGATCGCGGCATACCGTAACCTTGGTTCCTGCTTTTTCGAATAAATCCAAATGCTTGGCTATGGCGTACATATGCAATCTCGGAATAAACACATCAATGCCGTGTTGCTTGCAGAAATTGAGCGCGAACTCAACATAATCATCGTCCCCCAGAACAGGCTCTGTATCTGCGAAATCAGCCGCCTGCAGGGCCATGTGAGTACGATCAGGATGCGTTGCATACATCTTGAACTGCACGCCATCCTCATTATTGCGGATGCTGTTCATGTAGTGGTAAGCAACGGAAAACCAGCGGTTAAACCATACTTTTTTCATGAGGTCTCCTTTATCACGAAACGATTCTTCTGCTCTTGGTTTACGGTTTGGACATACGCTAAGATTTCATCCGCAGCGAAAATGCCGGATTCCTCTGTAAAGCGATAGCACCCCGTGGGGTTAAGCTGCTGCTGTCGAAATAATTCGCCATGTCTGGGTGCTATTGCATAGTCAGCGAAGTCCAGCAGGACCTGATCCAGCAGGGAGTCTCCCGATGCCGCGACCTTGTCTTCTCCAAGCAGCTCCTTAACATGCGCGACGGAATCTCGTTTGTTCACAGCTTGAGGAACGACATATACTTTCCTTCCCTGAATGGACGTATTCCATCCCATCCGCTGAAGCTCTGCGCTCATGTCGCTCACTTCCTGAAGCGGCATCTTGTCTCTCTGCACGATATGAGAAAAGAAATATTCATCACAGTAAGTCGAATTAATGACCCATTCCGGATGAAGCACTTGTGCCATCAACGCTCGAACGTCCTCTACGTGTACGCTAGTCTCATTTACACGGCTAACCATAGACACCTGCCAGTCTGGATCAGGCTGCCCATCAATCATAATATTGCCGCCGTTGCTCGTAACTGCGTATTTGGGCTTTAACATTTGGCTGATCACATGTATCCGCAAATACTGCTGCATCGTCCGTGTCGTGACCGGAATGAAAGTAAGCTCAGTCATCAGCGCTTGAAGCTGCTGGTAGGAGCTTGAAGACATATACGATCTCGGCTTGCCGTCAATGAGCTCGGCCAGTACAATTCGACTGCCCAGCTCTTCGGCTCGTTCCAAAGGCTGTGAATAAATAAGCGTCTGGTCCAGGTCGCTTGCAAAAATCATTCAGCATCCCCCTTCACCGATTTAATAAGTCCACAGCACGAATAGCTGAGTCCATGATAGACTTCCACCGGCACATCTCTAGCTTCGGCGAGCAGACGAATATGACGAATATTCGGGTTATCCAAGCGGTCTACAAGAATGCGCCACGGCACTCGGCGTAGCAGCACGCGTGTCGTCTCACCGACACCTGGCTTGATCAAGTTGATATCCGCCATTTGATAATCGCGTTGAATAGCCTGGATATCCTGAAGGCCTTTCCAGGATACCTCAGGAGGATGGGCTAGCATGTCATCTGCCCTCTGCATGGCTTCCTCCTGAACCTCGCCGAAGAAAGGTGTTATCGCTGCGATAAAGTGGTTCGAGAGGTCCTGATCCAGCCACTCTTTGTAATACTTAGACCCGTGGAAGTCACTCGGTCCAATCAAATCATCGCGCAGAACAGTCCGACTCATTAATCCGGATACCGTTGAGTTCAAACAAGCGCTCGGTATCAGGAAATCCTCTCTTGTACCGAATAGATCCGTGCAATGTCCCGGGTCAGCAAGCACAGCCAAATCATCGTCCAGCTTGATTTCATACGCTTGTTCCAGCTTGCGGCAAGCATCCGTCAGCACTTTGCGGATGGCTCCCTTCCCGGTCCATCCATCGACGAATTGCAGCTTGGCGCCGGGATGCTTCTGCAGGATGTAGAATAAAGCATTCTCGTCAATCCCTTTGCCGCGAATAATCGAAATGCTGTAGTGAGGCAAGTCCATAAGGTGTATGTCCTGCAAGTAGCGTTTGATCAGGATACCCACAGGTGTACCTGCTCTCGCCAAAGAGACCAACACCGTGTTCCGCCCCTTTTTATGTCTGATGAGCTCGGCCGTCGTACCTACAGCACTTGCAACTTTCCTGGCGGATTGCTGCAAGGTGTCTTGGTACAACGCCAAATAATCATCCGTTGGCTGCTTCTCAACAGGAAGCATCTCGGAATAATGCGTGCCTGATTGAATCGCCCGCTCCCTTGCATCAACCGACTTCTCCAGCTTAACCTCGCTTATATCCTTAAGCAGGAAGGTCACATCAGAAGCCGGATAACTGCCTAAGGGCGCTGGCTCGTTTATTAATTTTGCGCGCCAATCTGCCATGCCTCAGTCTCCTTCCACTCTATGGTTTGCGGAGAAAAGAAAACAACATGAATTCTTTGCAGCCTGCGCGTTCGGAGAATCTGCAGCAACGGCTGCAGCGCTGCGGGATCCACTTCCCTTTCCATGAAAAGATAGAGATCGTCATACAAACCTACCGGTAGGTTGTATAGAAAATGAGTGACCTCCGGGTCCTCCGGAGCTGGATAAGGATAGCCGACCGTAACGGCGTAGCCCTCACGATCTATGCAATGAATCGGGCTTCGCGTGGTCGATTGGTAGCGAACACCTTCACCCATTTCGGCTGCGAGACGCATAGGGATATACATAAACTCCCCGGTTCCTACACACAGCGTTTTCGTGCCCGTACGCGTCTGTTCCAGCCGGTTCGCGGCTTGAGTAATGGCCTCATCGAATTGTGCCCGATCTGCCGATGTCAGACCAAAGCGGCCGCTGTGCCGCAAATAAGGACGTCGGCTCGCAGCGTCGGCATGTTCAAACAGTTGATCCATATACGTATAATGAATTAGTTCCTTTTGATCCGCGGCGTGAATTAGTTCTGTTGTTTGAGGAGGGATGCTCTCCGATGAACCGAGCACGCTCACCTCGCCTTTGATTAGCGAAATCACGTGTATAGTGATGCCGAGCTCCGACTCCAGTTTCCTAAACTGCTCCTGATCGTCCTCTGTTCGCCAGTCCAGCAGCGCTAGAATATAGTAAACCTTCTTCGGGAATTTCCCCTGCATATCTCGAATAATATTCAAGGATGTTTTGCCTGTCGTAATCTCATCATCAACCAGAACGACAAGTTCCGCCTGCGTAAGCAGATTCAGATCTTGGGCATAGCAGTAATGAGCAACCGCATGGGAATGCTCTTCACTGAAATTAATCAACGATGATGATCCTTCAATCACCTCTCGCGTCGTATGAATGTAACTGCCATTATGGGCAAAAGTCTGAAACACCGCATGTCCAATCGCCGTAGCCGTTTCAGCAAAGCCTATAAAGGCAACGGACTGAGGGAGAGACAATTGATGTGACATGATTTCCTTGTAGGCAGCCTCTGCTTGAAGAGGCTCTATGATCCCTTGCATCGCTAGTGGTATTAAATGATTCGGCAGATTGCCTTGGAGAGCTTGCTGCAGCAGTAATGAGAGCGATACCCCGCTTAACAAGGAGGCATAGGGACGAACTGGAATATGCTTGCCGAGCACTTTACTGACAAAGAGAAACGAGCGCTTCTTATTAATTCTTGCTGCCATCGCAAATAAACTATCGAGAGGAATTTCATAGGGGTTTGAAGTCACATTTACACGAAGCTCTAAATCTCCGGCAATGCTATACGTACGCACGGTCTTGCTTGGACAATAATCCGAAATATTGTTGTTGTTCATGCAGCACCCCATAAATGTGTGATCGTAAAAGAATCCGTTTGGCCCAGCTTAAATGAGGTTTAATTTCATTCATTTTATTCGCATATGCGCTCTTGATCACACCATGATCGCCATTGTTATTGGAGATAATGCTTGTGGCATCGGCATATTCCTCATGGGTTACCGTGTAGAGCGATTGTACCGGCTTAATATGGGTAGGATGAATAATGGTTTTGCCAATAAGTCCGTTTTCTTTATCCATAATAACTTCTCGAATCAGCCCCTTCTCAGGGAAATATTCCCACACAGGACCAGAGATCACATACGAAGCATCGACACGACCAAATATATTAATAATATCTGCGATGCAATCACGAATCGGTGCAATATCATAAATAGTCATTTCCGAGCTTCTTCGCAAGCCAAATAAGCTGGAGAAATCCGTAGCGCCTATTCGGACGTTCAGGACGAGATCTTTATACTTGGTTAAAATGTCTTTAATCCCTTGCAGCGTTTGGAAGCGGCTTTCTTTATAGATAATAGCGCCAGACTCGAGGATAGGCAGACCGTATAGCGTAGGAGCAGAAGATGGTTTCTCATCATTGTAATTTTCTAAGGGTTGGAAATAGGCTTCGCCATTCTCCATCGTAAACTTCGGAAAAACAATCCCAGTCAGCAGGGTTATATTGTCTTCCAATCGCTCAATGAGATAGTTCAGTTGATTCTCATTTCTCACCCGAACGAAGAGCAGCGGCAAGTTCTCTGCATTCAGAATACCCAGCTCAATGAGGGCAGACAGCTTATTCATTTGATTCACGAGAGATTCCTCTGCTTCATGAACCTCATTCTCACCAACCGCATCCTCCAAATCAAGGACGACGGAGACAAGACCTTCCAGTTTGCCAAAAGCAATATCTTCCGCAAATGTAGGGCGAGTAGCCGGCATATATAGGGCCGCACCGATCGAATGAGCTAGAATATCTTTGGGCGAATAATTGTAGAAAGAAGTGGGAGGAATATAAAATAAAGCTTTTTCTTCATCGGGTGTTAAATAATTAAAATACCGCAAACCGATCCCTCCCTCTTTTGGTGAAAGAACAATCCCTCCAAAGAGGAGGGATTGTCAAAGTGATGTCTTATGTCTGGTTGTTTAGTTAGCTGACTCTGCTTTGTCCTTTTTGCGAAGCAGGCTAAGAATAATCGTGCCTCCAAAAATGACGATAAGGATGGAAAAGAAGACAACATGTGAAACGTGGAACCCGAATGCGCCTGCGATCATCTTGAGACCGATAACAATAATAAGAATGAACGCTGCTTTCTCCAACTCCGGTATCTTGTCAATGAGCTTTAAGAAGACTTGCGCTACGCCTCTCATCATCAGTACGCCGATAATGCCTCCAAGGAACAGCACCCATACTTTATCGCTGACACCAAATGCGGCAAGTACGCTATCGACACTAAAAGCAATATCCATGATTTCTACGGCAAGTACCGTACGCCAGAAGGAAAGTCCTTTATTCTTAACTTCGCCTTCTTCTTCATTCTTCTTCAAGAATAGATTACTTATGGCTATCCATAAGAGATACGCGCCGCCGAGCACCTTAATCCAGGTAATCTGTACGAGGAAAGTACCTACCCCAATAGCGATAAACCTGAAAACATAGGCACCTAGCAGACCGTAGAATAAAGCTTTTTTCTGCTGTTCTTTCGGCAAATGCTTAACCATTACAGCAAGTACCAATGCGTTATCAGCGGATAACAGACCCTCTAGGATAACTAATGTACCGATAATCCCCCAGCTAACCGGATCCGAAAGCGTGGCTGAAAGCACGTCCCAGTCAAAAAAGTTAGTGAAGTTATCGATAAAACTCTGAAAAAAATCTGCCATGCCTTGACCCCCCTGCCTTATTTATTGAATATTTATTTACTGCCTGCAACCCATCGCATTCCCCATCCAAAGGCTTCGTCCAATTGCTTATGCCCGGAGAAATATTGGACAAGCCGCTCAATGCTGAATGTTTCATTATTTTGATTACGAATAAGTGCAATGGCACACATGCCTTGACGATTATCATGTTCGTTCAATTTCACTTCAATGTCGGGCCCGCCATCCT
Organism: Paenibacillus ferrarius; assembly: GCF_002027705.1. Lineage (GTDB taxonomy): Bacteria > Bacillota > Bacilli > Paenibacillales > NBRC-103111 > Paenibacillus_E > Paenibacillus_E ferrarius. The sequence goes on from NZ_MBTG01000004.1 coordinate 231,749, forward strand.
GCTTGATGGAAACGACGCCATCTGCTTCAGACCACGTTGTTGCTCCTTCATAAATGAAAGTGAAAACAAGGATTCGCTCAAATTCGGCAAGCTTGTTTCCGTTAATTCGGATGTTCTCTCCCGTTGTTACAGAGCCTGTCCGGTCATCGCCGTCCAAAGCAATATACGGTTCTCTGTTTAACGCCCCGAATTGGTTGCCAAGTGCTTGAATCACACCTTTTTGACCATTTTTCAGTTCATATAAGCAGGCAAGATCCAAATCAATCCCTTTGCTTTTCCCAAAAAAGCCTGTCGCTTTCTTCTGATTCCAATTCAGGTTAATCAGAATTTCCCCAAGTCGACCGCCGGTCTTCTTCTCAAGACTGATACGATCGCCTTTCTTCTTCAATTCAATCTTATTCAGATTGATCGGGGCTGGAGGGATCAGCGGAGGCGCACTTGGCGCAGCTGGCGGTGCAGACGGCTTCGGCGCCGGAGGCGGTACTGGATTGGCTGTAGGGCTAGCTGTAGGCTCGTCCTTCACCTCGATGCCAAAATTACCGCACAAGGCCTTCAGTCCCCCTGAGAAACCAGACCCAATGGCACTGAATTTCCATTCACTGCCGTATCTATATAATTCCCCAACAACAATAGCTGTCTCTACAGAGAATTGATTTCCTAATTCATATCGCAAAATATCTTGCCCCGTACCCTGATTGTAAATCCGTAAGTACGCTTGATGAACTTGACTGAATTGTTGTTTCAGCTTTTCACCATCATAGATGGTTAGCGTAATAGCAATCTTCTCCACGTTGCCAGGAACCTCGGAGAATTGAATCGCAAATTGCTTCTGATCTTGCCCTGAAGAAGGCTGGTTAATGAATTTCACACCGCTCTTAGTCGGATTGTTATAAAAGATCAATTGATCATCATGATCCACCTTGCCGTTTGCGCCTAACAAAAATGCGGAGGTATCCAACTCAACATGAGCCGGAGCCTGCCATCCAATCCCCACACCAATGGCGGAAAGTCCTGGATTCGTTTTGGTAAGATCGGCCTTTTGGCCTTTAATAAGAGAAATGTGCATAAAGGACTGTCACCTTCCGTAAGCAAAATGGAAGGGTGATGCCTTACATGCATCACCCGAAGATCTAAACATTACTCTGCATCAAGTCCATAATTTTTGCATAGTGCTTGCAAGCCGCCTTGGAAACCGCTGCCCACAGCTTGGAATTTCCAATCTTGCCCTTGGCTGTCTCTGTATAGTTCACAGATGACAACCGCTGTCTCAACGGAGAAATCCTCACCCAAGTCATAGCGTAAAATTTCCAGGTTCGTGACCTCATTTACCAGTCGAACGAACGCATTGGATACTTGTCCGAAGTTCTGATTGCGATTCGTGGCATCATGGATCGTTACCGCAATCCCGACACGATGAATGTGCGCTGGAATTCTGGAGAAATCCACCTTGATTTGCTCATCGTCCCCGTCACCGTCACCCGTCCGGTTATCGCCCGTATGCTGAATGGAACCGCCTGCACCAACAAGGTTGTTATAGAAGATGAAATCATCAATTCCCTTGGCTTTTCCATCCGAATGAAGAAGAAAAGCCGATGCGTCCAAATCGAAGGCATGACCGCCGCTGTATTTGTTCGTATCCCAGCCTAAGCCGATAATGGCTTTGCTTAAACCAGGATTCGTTTTGGTTAAGTCGATTCTTTGACCTTTGGATAAGCTTATTGTCATGTGTTACATCTCCTTACCGTTCAATTCTTAAGAAGTTTGCAAGCCGTAGTCGCGAGCCAATCCGCCAAGACCATCTCTGTATCCGCTGCCGATTGCGCTGAACTTCCACTCGCCGCTGTTGCGGTACAATTCGCCTACAACTACACCTGTTTCAACGGAGAAATCTTCTCCCAGATCAAAACGGATTAACTCTGCGCCTGAAGCATCGTTCAGAATCCGCACGTAAGCATTGGATACTTGTCCGAAGTTTTGCGCTCTTGCCTCAGCATCATGAATCGTAATGCAGAATGCAATTTTTTCCGTCTCAGCAGGGATTGCCGCCAAGTCCACAACCACTTGCTCGTCGTCTCCGTCGCCTGCTCCTGTACGGTTGTCGCCTGTGTGCACAATGGAGCCATTCGCATTCTTAGGGTTGTTGTAGAAGATGAAATCGGACTCAGAACCGACTTTGCCGGAAGCATTTACGCAGAAAACGGAAGCGTCTAGATCGAAATCTTTGCCGCCGTCATATTTGTTCGTATCCCAGCCTAAACCAACAACTACTTTTGTTAAACCTGGGTTTGTTTTCGTTAAATCTACTTTCTGACCTTTGGATAATGAAATTGCCATTGTCAATTACCTCGCTTTATATAGTGGATTTGATTTGAATTTATGTGTAGCGTTTCACTAGTTGTCCAATAGTCGTATCTGTACTGGCTTCGCCGATGGCGCTGAATTTCCACTCGCCGTCGTTGCGATACATTTCACCGACAATCAAGGAAGTTTTACCGGCATAATTCTCTGTTAAGTTAAATTTAACCAATTCCTGATTGTTAGAATCATTCAAAATCCGAATATACGCAGATTGAATATGTCCAAAATCTTGTTTTCTATTTACACAGTCATAGATATTAACAACAAACACAATTTTGCTGACATCCGCCGGCACCTTGTTCAAGCTGACAGCGATTTGTTCATCATCGCCGTCTCCTTCGCCCGTACGGTTATCACCGGAGTGGACGACGGAACCATCTGGACTTTGCAAATTGGCGAAAAATACAACGTTCTTCTCTTTGGCTAATCTGCCATTCTCATCCAGCATGATGACCGACGCGTCACAGTCGATTTCCACGGTTGATTTCTTGGTACCGAAGAAACCTTTCTTCTCAACGACCGCAGGATCCCAACCTAGTCCTACAACTACTTTAGATAGACCTGCGTTTCCTTTGGTTAAATCGATCTTCTGTCCTTTGACTAAACTGATTGTCAACGAGGCCACCTCCCTTCGCAGTTTGCATGTTTTGTCTTGCCTATTATTCTGATACGGAAGAATGTCCATCACGTTTCACTATTCCGCAGAAATATTTGTACTTTCGACCCTTACAGACTAAATTCGCCAGGATTTAGGTTAAGTGTTGCACAAATGTCTCTCACAACCCGCTTCTCGTTCTCATCGAAGTCACCGTCAGCAGCACCAATTGCACAACATACAGCAATAATAATACGGCCCACTTCCGGCTTATTGTTGAACTTCGCAATCACTTTAAGCGCTTCTTGCTTCCCTACGATATTGGAGAACTCAAAGCTGCCGGCAAAATGATTGAAACGAGCAATGACGTTGCTCACTTCAAACACTTTCAATTCTTCACTGCGGGTAATGTAGGCGACCATTTTTTCTTTTTCTTCGTTTCCGATGCTTCCGTCAGCAGCTGCGACTATCGCACATCCGGCAACAACAGCATCCAAAAAATCTTTGTTTTGAAATTTCTTCACTTGATCTGTCAAGCCTGTCTTTGCGCTTGAAAACCAGGATTTAAATGTACTCATTTGGGCACCACCTCTAAGATTTAGTTACAGATTTTGACGATAGGCTACATTTTTCACCAAAATAGCTCTATATGCTCAGTTTAAACGATTATATAGGGGTTTTCAAATTCTGGGAATTGTTTAGCCAACTCCATAATTGGACAAACAGATAATTATTACAGCTAAGGAGCACTCTCATGGATGCAAGCTTATCGGATTCATTAGACACCGTTTCCTCCTCACTCGATATAAACCTTCTCGCTCTAAGAACGATTTATGATAAATGCAAGGATATCCACTTCCACGAATTCCTCATCGGGGGAACTACGCAAGCTTTCGTGGTTCATTTCGACGGCATGGTGAATCTTGAATTGCTGGACCGCGATGTGCTGAAACCATTGCTGTCGGAGTCTTCCGATGAATGGAACTGTACGGAAAAGGAGCTTTCGTCCCTAATCACCATTTCTGATATCAGAGAATTGTCGACTTTACCGGAACTTACCTTCCATATATCAGCTGGAAGTGTCGGGCTTTTCGTCGACGGCATTGCCCGAGGCTTCTCGCTCGGTTTAGCCAAATGGGAGAAACGCAGCATCGAAGAACCCTCGGCCGAATCGATTATCAGGGGACCGCGAGAAGGATTTACAGAAACAATATGCGTGAACACATCCATGCTTCGCAGAAAAATGAAAAGCACCTCGTTGAAGATGCTCGCTTACCATATAGGCAAACATACGCAAACTGAGGTGGTTGTCGTCTATATGGAAGGCATTGCGAATGAGTCGCTCATCGAGGAAGTTCAATCGCGGATTAATGATATTGAAATTGACGGCATTCTGGAAAGCGGCTACATCGAAGGACTGATTGAGGATAATCCTTTCTCGCCATTCCCGCAAATTCAAGTGACTGAGCGGCCGGACGTCGTCTGTGCAGCGCTATTAGAGGGGAAAGTTTCTATTTTGGTAGATGGAACGCCCGTTGCTCTAATTGCGCCAGCCACACTGTTCTCGCTCTTACAATCGCCGGAAGATTACTATCAACGATTTATCATTGGTACCTGCATTCGGTGGCTGCGTTATTTATTTTTTTTCATTACCCTCTTATTGCCTTCATTATATGTATCGATCCTGACCTTTCATCAAGAGATGGTGCCTACCTCCCTGCTGCTCAGCATTGCGAAATCCAGAGAGGACATTCCGTTTCCCGCGCTCATCGAGGCGCTTCTCATGGAAGTGGCTTTCGAGGCGCTCCGCGAAGCCGGCGTTCGCCTTCCCAAGCAAGTGGGCGCTGCCGTCAGTATCGTAGGCGCCTTAGTTATCGGCCAAGCAGCGACCTCTGCTGGGCTGGTCTCTTCCCCTATGGTAATGGTCGTCGCTATAACGGGGATCGCATCCTTCATGATGCCGCAGTACTCCACAGGCATCGCTTTGAGAATGCTTCGATTCCCTATTATGTTTCTATCCGGCATGTTGGGACTGCTGGGGCTCATGCTTGGGTTCATTCTCATTGTGATCCATCTGTGCTCCCTGCGCTCGCTGGGTGTCCCTTACCTTCAGCCGCTTGCTCCGATCAAAGTTTCGGAATTAAAAGATGTTCTTATTCGTGCTCCCATCTGGTCGATGCGGACACGCCCTAAATTTACTGGAAGGTCGAATGACATCCGACAGCCTTCTGGGCAAAAGCCTGAAAAAGCCAAAGGGAATGAATCTCATGATTGAAAAAGGCAAAATATCGCCAATGCAGCTGGCCATCCTTATGCATCCAACCATTATTTCCACTGCAGCCCTGAGTGTTCCATCGATTACGATGCTGACAGCGGGCATTGATATGTGGATGACACCTGTGATTGCCTCACTTGTAGGCTTATTGACGGTTTACGTCGTATATCGGTTATGTCTGAAGTTCCCCGGCCTTACTTTCGTCCAATATTCGCAAGCCATTTTGGGTTCGTATGCCGGAAAAACCATAGCGTTATTTTGCTTGGCAGCGCTTATCTATACGAATGGTCTCGTGCTGCGTGAATATGGCGAATTCATTATCGGCGATTTTCTACATGAGACACCTATGCTCTTCGTCATTGTTGGTATGGTTGCTGTCAGTGGTTACGCCGTCTATGCGGGGCTCGAAGTACTTAGTCGAGCTTCACAGATATTGATACCCGTGGCAGTACTGATCATTTTCTCCATGGTGGTTTTGATGATTCCCGATTTGCAAGTAAAGCAAATGTTTCCGATTCTGGGAGATGGCCTGCTTCCCCCCCTGCTTGGATCCATTGTACCCTCTTCTTGGTTTTCTCAATTTTTTATCCTTTCGTACTTGCTCCCCTACGTGAAGAACCGAGATAACGTGTTGAAATGGAGCTTTATAAGTGTCGCCTTGGTCATGATAACCCTGCTGGCGATCAATTTTTCCGTTTTATTCATGTTCGGTAAACTAACTCAGGGGTTTAATTATGCTTTCTTAATTGCCGTGCGCTACATTTCGATTGCCGATTTCTTAGAGCATGTAGAAGCTCTTCTAATGGCTATTTGGCTTATTGGGATATTCCTCAAAGTAGCAATTATCTATTATGCGACAGTCTTGGGAATTGCCCAACTTGCCGGGCTTGCCAGTTACCGTCCGCTTGTCGTCCCTGTTGGTGTTTTAATTATTTTGTTCAGCATCTGGGTAGCTCCCAACTTTCAGGAATTAAAACATTTCTTGGGGACAAGCTTGCCTTTTTTTTCATTGATCGTGCAGGTTGTCTTGCCCTCCTTGCTGCTAATTATGGTATCGGTTAAAGGGGCTTTCAAACGATGAGCATCAAGCACTTAGCACCTATTTTTCGCTTAAGTCTCCTATCGGGACTCTTGATCTTCCTGCTGACAGGATGCTGGGATCGCATTGAAGTCAATGATTTGGCCTTAGTCACTGGGGCAGCTATTGATAAATATGGCGACCATGAGATTGAGTTGTCCGTGCAAATATTTGTGCCGCGAGGGTCAAGCAGCGGCACTCTCGAAAGCAGCAGTACAAAAGGGGGAGAGACTAGCAATCAATCTTCCTATGTAAGATCAGCCCATGGCACGAACATTGCTGATGCTCTTTCTCACCTGCAAGAGAAACTGCCTAGGAAGGTCTTCTGGGGACACACGGAGGTTATCATCTTCGGGGAAGCTGTTGCGCGAAGCGGCATTCGTGACGATCTCGATTATTTCATGAGAGCTCCTCAACCACGAGAACGAGCCTATATGTATGTCAGCAAGGGGCAAGGCCGCGCTATCCTTGAAATGAGCACCAAGCTTGAGCGGAATACAGCGGAAGTATTGCGGGAAATTTCCATAAGCAAAATTACCCTAAGTGTAACCTTATCGGATTTGGCTCAGATGCTTGCAAGTGGTTCCGACTCGGCAGCACTGCCCTATTTGGAGCTGCTCGCTCCTTTAACTCCGAATAACTCGGATCAGACAGATAGCATTTTGAATGCAACAGCTGTATTTAAAAGTGACAAAATGGTTGGCACAATCGACGACAGTACGACCCGAGGCGTTCTCTGGCTCAGAGATGAGATTAAGCAAGCAGTTATTACGGTAACTCCCGAGGGTGTGGAAGGAACGGTTTCAGCGAACCTTCTTCGCAGCACAACGAAGCTCGAGCCTATCATTAAGGATGGAAAATGGCTGATGAATGTTTGGATTCAAACGGAAGATGACGCGGTTCAGAATACAACCAAGTTAAATTTGGTCGCTGACCCCAAAGCGCTTCAAACTGTTCAGAACGCCTTGAACGATGACATTGAGAATCGTGTTCGAGCGACTTTAGACAAAGTGCAGTTTGATTTAAAAGCAGATATATTTGACTTTGCCGGTGAATTTCACCGCGAGTACCCCAAAGAGTGGAAGAAAAATCAAAATCGTTGGGACGACATATTCCCCACGATCGAAGTCGCCATTCATGCCCAAGCCAAAATGCTGCGTCCCGGTCTATCCAGTGTCAAAGCAAGGGAGCCCATAAAGGAGAGTGCCAAATGACGAGCAAAGGGATTCCCTTACTCATGCTTGGATGCTTACTTGTCACCATCTATCAATGGCTTCGGTTAAGAAGCGCTCCAAGAAATGAACGGATTGCTTACCTCTCGATTCTAGCTTTATGTTGGATTCTTGCTATTTCCTTGGTGATCAATCCGAAACTGCCAGGTCCCTCCCAAATGGTGGACGTTGTCTTCGGTCCCCTCGGCAAACTCATCGATAAATAAAGGAGGAGCTTCCTATGGATATGAGGATTAGCGGGAAACAATTGTTCTGGATGATGCTCACGATGCAAATGGGGATGACCATCTTGCTTACTATCAATCCTTCCATTCTGGCAGCCAAGCAGGATGCCTGGATCTCAACCTGCTGCGCCGCGCTGTTTGGCATAGGTGTTGCATTTGTTTGTTCGCGATTAAGCTTGTTATACCCGAGACAAACCTTTGATACCTATGTCAAAAGTCTCTTTGGCCGCTTCTTCGGGAGTGTGATTGTCTTTATTTATTTTGTTTTCTGGTATTCCGTCCTTGCCATCATTTTACGGCAATATGCTGAATTCATTATAGCCACGATATTGCCAAGAACGCCCCCGCTGCTGCCTATGATGTGCATTCTCCTGGTTGCCATCTATGTGACTTATGCCGGGATTGAAGTCATCGGTAAAAGCAGTCAAATCCTAGGCCCTATTGCTCTGCTGGGTATCATTATTCCGCTCCTGCTCAGCATCCAGAGTATCCGGATAAACAACATTCTGCCGATATACACTGACTCAGGCCCTATCACCATTCTGCAAGGAGCTCTTCCTTCTTCCTCGTTCCTAGGGGATTGCATCATGCTGCTGGTGTTATTCAGGTTTCTTGCCAATCCGCAAACAGGAGTAAAACCAGCCTTGCTGGGAGTAGGCTTGGCTGGTTTATTAACTAGTATTTCGACTTTTTTAATTATTTCTGTTTTTGGCCACAATGTTTCATCCGGTCATACGTATCCTTACTTTAATTTGGTACGCTATATTTCCTATTTTGATTTCTTTCAAAATTTGGATTCCATCGTAATCGCTATTTGGATCATTGGCATTTTCATTAAAGTATCCCTTTATTTCTTCGTATGCACCTATGGGACCGCACAAGCCTTTGGCATTAGAAAATGGCGTAAGATGATGTGGTTCGTGGCGCCAACCGTCCTGTTGCTGGCACTCATTCCTCGTGATTTTATCGATAGCTCGGTCTTTTTTCCACAAAAAATCGCCATCCCCATCCTCTTGCCTCTGCATATGATCGCCTTGCCCTTGCTGATGTGGGCAGTCGCAGCATTCCGGAATCGCAAGCGGGAGTAATCCCTTTAAGAAATCAACCCAAATTCCCGGCCAACCTTCTGCAGGCTGCTGAGTGCAAAAGCAAGATCGTCTTGGGTATGCTGCGCTGTCACAATCAGCCTAACGCGACCCTTGTCCATGGCAACTGTGGGATACACAATGCCTTGCGCGAAGATGCCTTCCTCCAGCAGCCGATCGGAAAACCGCATGGTTTGCGCGGGATCGCCAATGATAATCGGAATAATCGGCGTTTCGCTCGCTCCCGTGTCAAACCCCAGCTGTTTCAAGGCAGCGCGGAAGCCATTCGCATTGTCCCACAGCTGCGTGACCAAACTCTCGCTCTCCTGCAGGACTTGAATTGCCGCTAGGCATGTCGCCGCAACTGCCGGCGGCTGCGATGTACTGAACAGAAACGGCCGCGCTGTATGAATCAGATGCTCCTTCAACAGCTGTGCGCCAGCTACATAGCCGCCTACTGCGCCGATCGCCTTGGATAAGGTGCCAATCTGGATGTGCACGCGGCCGTGAAGACCAAAATGGTCGGTCGAGCCTTTGCCATTTTTACCTAGCACACCGCTCGCATGAGCATCGTCCACATAGACAATGGCATCATAAGCTTCTGCCAATTGAACAATATCGGGAAGTGGTGCGATATCCCCGTCCATGCTGAAGACACCGTCCGTCACGACTACACGCTTGCGGAAATGCTGTGTTTCTTTGAGAACAGCCTCAAGCTGATTCATATCCTTGTGAGCAAAAATTTTGCGGCTCGCCTTGGTCAGGCGGATGCCGTCAATAATGCTCGCATGATTCAATTCGTCGCTGATGACCACATCGTCAGCCCCCAGAATCGAGGATAGCGCCCCTTGGTTCGTAGTGAAGCCGGACTGGAACACAAGCGCTGCTTCCGTGCCTTTGAACTTGGCCAGCTCCATTTCGAGTTCTTCATGAATATCGAGAGTGCCTGTAATCGTCCGCACCGAACCGCTGCCTACGCCGTATTTATCAATAGCGCTTATAGCCGCTTCCTTCAGCTTGGGATGATGCGTAAGCCCTAAATAATTATTGGAGGACATCTGAAGAATTCGTCTTCCGTTCAGATTCATCCACGTGTCAGAGCCGCTTTCCCAGACTTTGATCGAACGGTATCGCCCTGCTTGCTTCCAGCCTTCAATATCAGCAGCCAAATCTTTCAAATAATTCATAAAATCCTCCCCCTTAGTGTAAAAATACGATTTTCCCACATTGCCCTTGCTCCATTAATTGAAAAGCTTCCTCATATTGATCAAGTCTGAATCGGTGGGTAATGACGGAAGCCAAATCCAGTCGCTTCTGGTTCAGCAAGCCTTTCATTTGATACCAGGATTCGTACATTTTGCGCCCCGTAATCCCTTCAACACGCAGTCCCTTGAAAATAATTTGATTGGTGACGTCCAAACTAACTTCTCGCGTCGGAATGCCCAGCAGAGAAATTCGTCCTGCCTTAGCCGCAGCTTTAAAGCCATCAGCTATCGCCTGAGGATTGCCGGACATCTCAAGCACGACCTCCACGCCTTCTCCATCCGTCAAGGCAAGCAAAGCTTCCGATGTACGCGTTTCCAAAGCATTGATAATGTGATCGGCCCCCATCTCCAAAGCCATTTGCAAGCGGCCTGCGTTGATATCTACGGCATAGATCACTCCGGCTCCACAGGCTTTGGCCACTTTAATCGCCAGCAATCCAATCGGCCCTACGCCGATGATCGCAACTGATTTGCCCACGATGTCGCCTGACAAAACCGTTTGCACCGCATTGCCTAGCGGGTCTTGCAAACAAGCGATCTCATAAGGCAGCTTCGGATCGTTATGAATAATATTACTGGCCTTCACCACCGCAAATTCGGCAAAACAGCCAGGCGCTGTAATTCCAAAACTCTTCGTATTCGGGCATACATGGGAGTTTCCAGTCCGGCACGCTTTGCAATTCCCGCATACCATATGTCCTTCTGCCGACACCTGATCACCGATCTTAACGCCCGTCACCCGTTTACCGATTTCCACCACAATACCGGCAAACTCATGCCCAAACACATTGGGAGTAACAACCGTTTGATCCGCCCATGCATCCCAGTTGTAGATATGCAAATCGGTTCCGCAAATCGAAGTTGCCTTGATTTGAACGAGTACTTCATCCTCTCCGCAAATCGGAACAGGTACTTCTTTAAGAACAGCCCCCGGGCCTCTGTGATCTTTCACTAATCCAATCATCGTTTCGCCCATATTCATTCCCCCACGAAAAAGTTTAATATATTGTACGTATGTGCGTTTTAATACTTATATATACGATACTACACGAATGTATGTTATATTGTAAATAGGCTTTGGTAAAAATATGAACCGCTAACATAGGAGGAATAGAAATGAACGAACCCATACATAAAATGGTAGGCCGCAAGCTTCTGAACATTCGCAAAACCCGAGGGTTAAGCTTAGATCAAGTGGCGGAGCTGACAGGCGTCAGCAAGGCAATGCTGGGGCAAATCGAACGTGGAGATTCCAATCCGACAATATCCGTATTATGGAAAATTGTAAGCGGGCTGCAGATTTCCTTCACGAGCTTAATTGAAGAGGATCAACCCAAAATCACGATTGTCCGGGCTGCCGAGCTTTCCCCCTTCGAAGAGGAAGACGGAAACTACCGAGCGTACCCGCTGTTCCCTTTTCATCCGCAGAAAAGTTTTGAAGTATACACAGTAGAGATGGAAGCCGGCTGCTTCCATGCATCCGATCCCCATAATGAAGGGGTGGAAGAGTACATTTTGATGGTTTCAGGCAAGCTGGAAGTGACGATCGCCCACGAAAGCTATACCCTTGGCGCCCAGGATGCGATTCATTTCTCGGCGGATCGACCGCATGTTTATAAGAACGTTTCTGACACCAAAGTCGTCTATAAGACCTTGATCTATTATCCTTCTTCCTAAAATCGGACCCCCACGGGAGAAGAAAACAATCTTCTCCCTTTTTCATACAGCCACCCACATATTCCTTTTTTTATGGGGAATATTATTTCTGTTGGAACGTATTTCACAGAAAGGGCGGATGATTCATGAAGGGCACAGTCAAAATGATTGTTCTCAATATTGTTCTCCTCGTCATTCTTGTCGGAGGAGCTGGGCTTGGCTACTACTTTTACAATCGTTCGATCAATTATTTGACAACGAATAATGCACAAATAACAGGTGAACAGATCGCCGTTAGTCCTTCCGCAGCTGGCAAATTGACGGATTGGTACGGGGAAATCGGCAAGAAGTATTCGCAAGGCGAGCGAATTGGCAGTGTTTTAACGTCAACGAATTCAGTGGATATCACGGCGCCTAAGGCAGGAACTATCGTTCAACAAACTGCCGTTGTCAATGCCATCGTATCGCCCGGCATTCCGCAAGCCTATCTGTATGACTTGGATCGGTTATGGGTAACAGCCAATGTGAAAGAAACAGATTTGAATGATGTGAAAGTCGGGCAGGCTGTGGACATCTACATTGATGCTTTTCCGGGGACAACCTTAATGGGAAGAGTGGATCAACTGGGATTAGCGACAGCAGGGACATTCTCGCTTATGCCCACGTCCAATACGAATGGCAATTACACGAAAGTCACGCAGGTTGTTCCTGTGACCATTTCTCTGGAAGGAAATCGCGGGTTGGGGATTATTCCGGGCATGAGTGTCACGGCTCGTATCCATAAGTAAGGGAGCAATTCGATGAATATGTATGTGGCAGGTTACGCGCTATTCAGTTTGCTTGTTCTCTTTACCGTCAATTGGATCTTCGTGCGCAGAAGAAAGCAGCGCAGCAATCTTCCCGCAGGCCCCTACTCTCCGATTCCGGAACCATCCAATCTACTGGTTGAAATGTCAGATGAATTGAGCGGTCAATTCGAATCCACCGGGGAAGCTGCACCAAGCTCAGCTCCGGAAAAGAAGGCTGAAATCAAAGTCGGACAACTGCTCACCGTGCTGATGCTGGGTGCATTCGTCTCCATCTTGAACCAGACACTGATTAACGTTGCTATTCCCCATATCATGACGGACTTCAACGTTTCAGCGAATGTCGTGCAGTGGTTGACGACAGGCTATATGCTGGTGAATGGCGTGATGATTCCCATCACCGCTTTTCTCATCGAACGATATGGATCACGGTTTATGTTCCTTACGGCGATGATCTTGTTCACAGCCGGGGCAGTTATCTGCGCGGTTGCCCCCAACTTCTCCATCCTTATGGCAGGACGAGTCGTACAAGCATCAGGTGCGGGAATTATCATGCCCCTCATGATGACAGTGTTCTTAACCGTCTTTCCTCCTGAAAAGAGGGGGAGTGCCATGGGAACCATGGGCATTGCCATGATTTTCGCACCGGCGATTGGCCCCACTTTATCTGGTTGGATTGTACAAACCTACACTTGGCGCCTGTTATTTTATATCGTCCTGCCTATTGGCTTGATCGATATCATTTTGGCATTTTTCCTTATGGGGAATGTGACCAAAATGTCGAAGGTGAAATTCGATTTCTGGGGTTTTCTCTGCTCCACGGTTGGATTCGGAGGCTTGCTCTTTGCTTTCAGCGAAGCAGGCTCTGCCGGATGGCTCAGCATTCGAGTGCTGGGAACCCTGTCTATCGGGATCATCAGTCTTATTCTCTTTGTGTGGCGAGAGCTTACCGTGAAAGAACCTATGATCGACTTGCGGGTGTTCACTTACAACATCTTTACGTTAACCACGATAGTAAGCTCGATCATCAATATGGCGATGTTTGCAGCTATGATCCTGCTCCCGATTTATCTCCAAAATATTCGCGGTTTCACACCGCTAGCATCAGGCTTGCTGCTGCTTCCGGGTGCGATTCTCATGGGGATTATGCAGCCGATTGCCGGCATGATTTTCGACCGGATTGGCGTTCGGCTGCTGGCCATCGTGGGATTGATCATCACAACCGTCACGACGTGGGAGTTCAGCCAATTAACGGCTGATACCACTTACAATCATATCCTGCTGCTGTATTGTCTGCGCATGTTCGGCATGTCCTTCATGATGATGACGATCATGACCGAAGGAATGAATCAGCTGCCGCGGCATCTGCACAGCCATGGAACAGCCATGTCGAATACGCTTCGCCAGGTTGCCGGCTCCTTGGGCACGGCCTTGCTGGTAACCGTCATGAGCTCTCGGGCTGATTTTCATTTGGGCAACAAAAGCAGCACATTCGCATCAACGAATCCTTATATCGTTAGCGAACTCAGCCGATTAGGCCACGGTATCGCAGCAATGGCACATATTCCCGTTGAAGCCGGGACCAAACTTGTATCAACATTGCTATATGCCACGTCGGCGAAGGATTCCACCATCAGCGGCATCAATGATGCTTTCTTGATTGCCACAGGAATTACCGCTGTAGCGCTCTTCCTGTCATTCTTCATCAGTCGAGTGAAGCAGCAGTCATAAATAAAGAAAGTCCATGTCTCGGGGAGGAGACGTGGACTTTTTTGAGCTTGGGACTGCGGCGAGACAACAACCATTAATGAATACGCTTACAATAAATATCTATACTTACAAAATGGCCTCAAAGGTATGCCGAATGACGTCACCCCTGCTGATGATCCCGACAAGAACGCCTTGACGCAGAACAGGCAGCTTTTTGATTCGTTTTTTTCCAAGTATAGCCGCTATTTCCTCAATGTCCTCTTCCCAGTCAACAGAAACGACCTTCTTCTTGGCGATTTGCATCACATTAAGAGGTAGCAGGCGGCGAACTCTTTCTTGGAACTCTTCGTTGTCTCCTTTGATCACAGCCATATAGAAATAGGAACCAAATACATAATCATCATGCTTGCCGATATAACGCATAATATCTCCATCACTAATGTAAGCCACCACTTCGTTCCGCTCATTCACGACCGGAAGCCCGCTAATTCGGCGCTCAATGAATTTCTCAATGACAGCACGTACGGAATCGGTTTCCTTCACTTTATAAACTTGACAAACCATAATATCAGATGCTTTCATATTGGTTCCCCTCCAGTAAAAAAAGTTACTTCCATGTCTAAAATGAAAGGTATACTGGTATCATTTCAACTAATAGGTAGGTAACCTATATATTTATTTTACATCAATTTTTTATAACTTTAAAGCGTTATTTTCGCCCATTTTCTCGCTTCGGCTGTTGACGTTACACCCATCAATTATTATGATAACAACTGAACAGTCCTAATGTTGAAACTTTCCATATGAGGTGAAAAAAATGAATGCAGATCATTATGAAAACGTTGCCCTCTTACGAGGACTGCTCTTGCGTTTGGCAAGATCAGATTGGCGAAAACTCACCAAATGGAGCATTAAAGCGAGCGAGGTTCGTTTGCTGCTGGTCCTGAAAGAAAACAGTTTGCTCGGGGAAAGCCAGCGTATGACTGTTTCAGATATTAGCAAGATTCTGCAAGTTACTTCTCCGACTGTCACCCAAATGATTAATAATTTGATCAAAAATGATTATGTCATACGAACCATCCATCCCACCGATCGAAGAATAGCCGAAATCACACTGTCCCAAAAAGGGGACAAGATCGCACAAGAAGCTAGTGAAATGTTCACGAAAATGTTTGAAGGATTAATTGATTTCTTGGGCAAAGAGCAAAGCGATCAGCTTATCCACCTCATGGATCAATCTATTGTTTATTTTGAGCAGGTAGATATAGAGAAGCTTTGAGAATGATTGTATGGATATGACGAAAGCCCAAGCGGTGTGCTTGGGCTTTTGAGTTTATGAACTCCGACTGGAGAATTTTAAGAAAGTACGGTGCGATCAATGAAGTGTTCCTAGGAAAAGGTAAAGATGATCGAATCGAAAAGCAGGTTACCGTTAAACAATAGGCTTTGATCATTCGAGGGTTTTTGGAGCTTAGAGCCGCAAAGTGCTAAAAGCACACCATATTGCTATTTGATAATCTAGTTGCCTAGAACATAAATTATTCCATCAATATCTCAGAAAGTGTACTTCTAAGATCACTAATCATTTTTTTGAAATCATTATTCTTTCTCTCAACATCTATTTCTTCTTTCTCCTCTTCCAAAAAAACTAGCGTGTAGTTATCAAGCTCATTTAATAGTAGCACTACCTCATCTCTAATCTGGGTGTATTTTAACCAGAACGAAACTTTTACTTGGTTCAAGGAATATATCATTTCCCCATCATAAAGCTCCCCAACAATTGGATTTATTCTTATTCTTTTTATGGCTTCAGGTATGATATAAAAAGGATGATAATTCTGTCTTAACAGC
Organism: Paenibacillus ferrarius; assembly: GCF_002027705.1. Lineage (GTDB taxonomy): Bacteria > Bacillota > Bacilli > Paenibacillales > NBRC-103111 > Paenibacillus_E > Paenibacillus_E ferrarius. The sequence continues at coordinate 247,884 of NZ_MBTG01000004.1, forward strand.
TTAGCTACGTCCCCATCGGATAATTCTTTAACCTTAGTATTGAGTATTTTTCCAAATCATTTTGACATTGAAGAGCTTTCATCTACAACATACTCTTTGTGAATCCTTCGATCTCAGCAATTTCAATAATTGATAGTTCACTTTGATCATTTCTCATAGAATGCCTCCTCTGTTATCCACCATTATTTAGTTTAAAGCGATTTGAAGCCATGATAAGCGATTGTTAGTATTACTTTTAAAATTCAGCTTAAATCAAACGTAGTCCAACCAGCAGAATTAATCTCACTTTTTAGCTGTGCAAAAGTTTTCTCAGGATGTTGGCCTTCTATCGATTCTACAAATACAAATCTTGTAAAAGGTCTCGTAAAGAACTCAATAAAAGGAAGTCGTGCACAACTATCTCTTTGTCCTATACACTTATCATTCTTTCTAATAATTTCAACTTTTTTATCGGTTAAGTTCTCACTTCTTTTTCTGTATTTTATCCAGTTCTCATTACATTCCTTGAAATCCACAAATTTATCTATTCCAGATTCATCCATATAACTAAGACCATTTGGCATAATGCTTTTAATAACTTTCATAAGTCCTCCTTTACGCTACTAATCTCCCCAAAACTGGTCATCATTTACGTAGTCATCCCACAGCTGGACGAAGGTGTGAACAGAGCTCAAGCGAACGCGTGGGAGAAATCCTGGTTTTGATGGGTTGGAGCTTCCTGTAACTAGCGAGTTTGATAAAAAGCTTCGCGATTAAACCTTAAAACTTAAAATTCGTTCCAAAAATCATAAATAAATGCTATTTTATGGATAGAGTTTCTCTGCCAACAGAGGCTGAGCTTTATAGTGTAAGATAACTTTGAGGGGCAGATTAATAATCCGCTGAGTTTGAATTTGTATACGTATGTAATGAATAGTCAATCCTGTGGGGACTGGTTTTCACAGTATCTCCATCAGTATAAGCAGAGACAAAGACTCAGGCACTCATTTGTCTCATGCAGAAATTAGTCTATGTTATCTATGCGCTTAATGAAGCATGAAACGGAACATTTAATGCCAGCAATGCAACTAAAGCAAGTTGGATGATGGTAACTAGATGATTTTGGCTTTCACCTTTTCTATCGGTAAATGACGGTTTATTTAATGAAGATAGCTACCAAGGACAGATTGATAATCCGCTGGGTTTGAATTTGTATACGTATGTTTATAATAATCCCTTGACTCATACTGATCCGACAGGACATGATCCTTTGGGGGATTGGTTCTCAGGGTATCTAGGACAATATAAGCAAAAAGCAGTAGAGGTTTTAACCGATGTACGAGACAATCCACTTAAATATCTTGGATACTACTATGCTAATTTATTGATAGCAGCTGGTCCAGAAATTGCCTTTGAGGGTGCAGTTGAGGGATATGCGTTTTATAAAGCTTTAAAGGGTGTATCAAAAGTAATTGACAATGGTGGTTTATTAGATAGCGCAAACTTTGCCCAAAAGACTTATAGTGCAAGGAAATTTAGTGACGAAGGAATTAAGTATTACTCTGATATTGCTGGACGCTCAGTAAATAATGTGGAAGATTTAGTAGGTGCAATAAAAAATAGTGAGATTCAGGTTTCTCAGGTTCCAATTGACTATATTGTAAGAGAAGGTAATACCCTAATATTAAACACAAGGTCTTCTCAAGCACTTGAACAAGCAGGAATACCAAGAAGTCAGTGGAATGCAATAAATAGAACAGGAGATGAACTATTTGAAAAACTATTAACCGACCAGTTAGAAAGAAATAAGCTTACTTCTGAAGGTGTTCCAACTGTTAGACCAACTGGGCAAAAATAGGAGTGAAAAAGATGGAGAAAATAGAAAAGTGGAAATTCCCTGTATCCTCGAACTGTATATGTAGCGGTGTAAACCTTACTTATCAAAAAGGCGATGCTATTTTGACCTATGATTATTATGATATTGATAATGATGACAAGGTCTTCAACGGAGGGCTTATATTTAGCGGCACGGTAGCACATAGACATTCATCGGAGAAATTTACAAAGTATATCGAGGGATCGTATGATACACTTTTGGAAATCACTAACTCCGATTGGATCAATGAATTGACTACCCTAAGTCCAGATTGGGCAAAAAGATTGAGTATGAAGAATTTTGCCATTTACTTAGATAGTTATGGGCTTTTTGAATTTATTGCAAAGGATTTTATTGTAATGAATATTAAAGAAGGGGAAATGGAACAGGGTGCTTAAGTGGATTATATTAAATTAAGCCAAGAAGTTTCTTATGCTTTAAGACATGCACCCTGGGAATACGAATTGGAAATGGATAACGAAGGTTGGGTTCCCGTAGAGCAGTTAATAACGGCATTAGGGATGAAAGAACAGTGGAAGTATATAAGTCAAAACGATTTAGATACTATGATTGAGTTGTCTGCTAAGAAAAGACATGAGATAGTCAGAGACAACATTCGGGCAATTTATGGACACTCTGTTCCTAAGAAAATTTCAAGAACAGCCGAGATCCCTCCAACGATTCTTTATCACGGAACAGCTACTTGGTTAGTAAAACAAATTCTAGATCAAGGACTGTTACCCAAGGGTAGGCAGTACGTTCATCTTTCCATTGAAAAACATACTGCTGAATTAGTTGGGCAACGAAAAGACCTCAAACCAATAATATTAATGGTTAATGCAGAACTAGCTTATACTGAAGGGATTATTTTTTATCGTGGTAATGATTTGGTGTGGTTGTCAGATCACATTCCTCCAAAATACATTACGGTTGTAAGTAATCTACTTTGATAAACAGAAATCCCTAACAATTTAGCAGACCCCTTTGCGACTATCGCCTTGGTGGTCTTTTTTTATATGCCGTTGTATCGACAACAGTGAAAGCAACCGCCATACTGCTCTTCTCAGCCTCGAATCAGGTATACAACGAAGAATCAAAGCCTATGCCTACGGCACTTACACAGCCTCACTGTGCCTTATGCAGGGATAAACGGCTTGCCCCCAAGTTGATTCCTTGCAGGGATGGCTTGCAGTCTTTCAAACCCTAGTCGGACAGGCTTAGCTGTCAGGTTCGGTTTGAAAGGCGCAAGCTCCCTGCTCGGTTGAATCAACAGCGGCAAGCCGTTTATGCGCATAAGGCCCAGCGTGAGGCGTTTCGGTTGCCGTCGGTAGCGGCTTTGATTCTTCGGATCTTAAAACCCTCGTTCGCGCCGCGGCCAAGGACAGACGGCTTTTTACAAACGCGCTTCTCGCAGCGCTTCGCTCCTTCCCCCTTTTGGGGCTGGATACGCTCATGCTCCTGCTGGCTTGCTCCTCACCTTGGCCCTTATTCACGGCTGCACAGGCTTCCTCGGTCGAAGCATAACCCGCAAGGTCTCCCCCCCCCCCCATTTTTTGATGTATTCCTTCGAAGCACTGCTCTATAACGAAACTGACGTTTTTGAATTTTTCCCTTTCTTTTTTTATGCACTTTTTTGATCTAAGAAACGACAAAGCTTTAGGTGCCATCTGGAATAAATTTCATGATTATGAACCAAAGCAATGAAGCGGCATATTGCCACTCCTGCCACTGATTAAATTTTAAAATTTATCAGCCTGTCGCGGTGAAACTGTCTATTGTGCAAAGCCGCGATACTCTATGAAATGTGATATTTACTATGCCCCGATCTGTTGTTAGTGATTTATCATTTATCGGCAAAAAGAAACCACATGGAGTTGTTACACTCGCATGTGGCTTCCTTGAATTATCTGTTAATGCGTACTTTGTGAGAAAAAATCATCTAGTAATTCGTAAAATTTGTCAAATGCCGCTTCATCGTTACTTGAGAAAAAAGTAATCAGTTCAGCCCAACTATGGGTTGTATTTATATTATATCGCCGTTGAATATATCCTTGAAATTCAGAAAGAAAAAAATAATTAGGTTCTTTATTTACTTCGTTATGATAGGCTATGTAACCATTCAGATATGCCTGGAGTAGATGTAAAGATTTTTTCCCGATATACATACCAGGTCTTTGTTTCATTTCTTGGATTTTTTTGTATAATATATCCACACTTATCCTCCTTGATTTATACTTGTTCTAGTAATAGTCCTATTACCAACACCATAGAAATCGTTTAACCAATCTTGATAAGATGTACCATTGGTATGAATATTATCGTAAACCTTATCTTCATACAATATTCCTGTATGGTATCCATTTTGACTAATAGCTTCAGTCCCGTAAGTATTACTTACTATGAAACCTGGTGAATCGTATTTTATGGATACCTGTTCCCCGTTCAGACCATTTTTTAGCAAATAAGATTTCATATCATTTGCGGCTTCAGCGCATTGACAGTTTCCGTATTTACCCGCAATTGCAGATAGTGACCATCCCGCAGAACTTTGTAGTATCGTTGGTGCATGTTCTACAAACGGCGTTGTTATGACCGTAGGTGTCTGATCTTGAAATGGTGTAGTAATTATGGTTGGAGCATTATTCCCAAATGTTGTTTGTGTCACGGAAACTGATTGTTGTTCAATTGGTGTGATAGTTATATTAATACCTGATTCGCCATCGTATGGGGTTTCTGTTACTATACTTTCTGGCGGATGTGTCGCAAACCATGATGTGTACGCCAAATCAAATAAAAATGCAACTCCTTCAGCAGCAGCAATTATTGCAGGGTTATGTCCAGTTTTGTCGTTATACTTTGTTGGATTATTCCATCCATACGTATACAAATTCAAACTCAGCGGATTATCAATCTGCCCTTCATTGGTATCCTCATTAATTAAGCCGTAATTATCCCATAGAAAAGTGGCAAGTGTGAGTTTCCAGTTACAACCAAATTATATCATCCAGCTTGCTTTAGTGGCACTGCTGCATCATATTTTCCGTTTTATTCTTCATTAGGGCATAGATAACATAAACTAATTTCCAAATGTGACAAATGATTGCCTAAGTCTTTGTCTTTGGGGCACATATTTATTCAAAAAATCAGGTCAGCGAAACCGCGGCAGACAAAAAGAAAACCACCCTACGATGGTTAGTCGCAAGATGGTTTAATCTAATAAATCAATTATTACTCCAAACTTCCTCAAATAAAATACCGCTAAGATTACTTGCTAAAACAACATTTCTAAACTCTTCTGAGACAAAGACCGAATGTTGTGGCATTTCTGCAATTTTAAAAATATGTTCATTGCTAACTACATCAGCAATAAACTCGTATTTTTTAAATTTCATAATCCTTCCACTTCTAAATTTAACAACTTCTGATTTTTCAAAATCAATGCAATTTAACAAATTCACCACATTTATGATGTAGTATTCCTCCCTATCAAATTTAATTGGTAATATTTCAACGGAATTATTGATAAGTGATCCTAGCAGTTCAACTGCCTTTTTACTAAACACTGGTGCGCCCACGAAATATGGTATATCACTTCTAAGTTTCTGCGGTTCATCAAATAATTTTAGCTCAATCGGTGACCACTCTTGGATCAATGGTTTCCCATCAATTTTGTCTACTATAGACCAATCACCATTAGCCACCTCAAAACCTTCGTAATTCTCCACATCATAACTTAGCTTCAATATTTTCATGTAAGCACCGCCGATTCATATTTTATTTAGTTTCTTATAGAAAAAGTCCCATCAGTTAATTCTTTTCTATTTTGATGAAGACCATCAATTACATCATCTTTTGATTTTGCGCCACTCAACATTTCATCAACATTTTTGTAATAATCATCAGTATGGATTTTTCTATGATTCAATTCAATATAACCATCTTTTGTTGGTAAAAATACTCCATTGTCTGCTGAATCAATATCCACTCCGTACTTAGCCAAAACACTTTTTGCAAAGTTAGCCCTCTTATCGTTTGCTGCTACAATATGATGTGCTGCATTTCCATACAATGGTTCGGCATATCCACCGTTTATAAGGTTTTTTCTAAGTAAGGCGGAGTTACTACTTGTTAATATATAAATTGACTGGTCAAATGCCGGTTCTTGCTGAATTACTGTTGGTGCATTTTCATCAGGTATATGCTGAAAAATGCTCATTTGTTGCTCATCAGCAATCCATTGTTTTGTAGACTCACTTGGAGGCAATAAAGTTTTAGGATCAATGTATGGATCATTATCTAAGATGCTATGACTATAATAATATGCTGCTGGGTCTAGGGTCCCCGCCGAACCTGATCCTAAACCAGCCATTCCAGCTGCCCCCGCCGCTCCACCTAAAGCACTGCCTAATGATGATGACATGTTACAAACCATACAATGCCCTGTCGGATCAGTATGAGTCAACGGATTATCTGCGGTAGGTTCTCTTGTTGGTTGACGATATCCCAAATATCATCCTGGTACGAGTTCAGCTTCGTATTTTCAGTACTAACCATCAAGTTTACCACGCCATCATGACCATTGTGAACGTAATAAGCCTTACCTGCGGTATCCATTCCTGCAACTAGACAGTTACCGCCAATGTATCGCGCCTTAAGTAACAAAAAAATTCAATCACCGTGGTATCTGACCATAATCGACCTGCCTAACGTATCATAAACCGTTATTCAGGTTATACATTTCAAGCATTTTGTGCGTACAAAGAAATGACGAAAACATTGTAGTAGTATTACATGGGTTAAGTGTGTTATTGGTTGAATAATGGGGTCCATTCGGCACTAGGTAGCCCGACAAAAGAAAAAACCTTGAAAGGGATGTGGCCAATTAAGGTTAAATACAAATTTAACAAGTACGTTTGTAGGTTAATTACTTCACAGATTCACAGAATTAACTTCAACTGTGTATCCCATTGATTTTCTAGTTTTTCATCTTCAGTCACATGATGTTTAAACACGTCAATAGTCTTTTGTAAACTTATCATTTGTCAACAGGTACATTTAAAATATAGAAATAAGCAACCCACAACACGAGGGTTAGTCGTATTGTGGGTTGCTTGATTGACCTTAACTGAATTAGTTCATACGGCACTGGATAGCCCCCACCAAAACAAAGTTAGGGATTTGATGCAAAATAATCATTAATTATATCAGTCAGTTTCTGTTTTTGAATGTAAGACTCTGCTAAGTAGTCAATAAAAAACTCTTCTACTTCAATTATTTTGAACCTACTTAAATAAGTAAAAGCTAAAACCAATGAGTTTGATAGTGAATTTGACGAAAAGTACTTACTATCATTTTGTAAAGAAGCCTTTGAATACTCAAGTACAATCCCCATAAATCTTTTATCTTCATGATTAATCATTGCATATAAAATTGTATCTATTTTAGAAGAATCATTTTCTCTAAAGGTTCTAGAAATCTCATTTACGGTTAGTTCTTCAAGTAACATACTTTCTTTTTCAATTTTGTATAATTCCAATGTCGTACTATCATCGTTGTAATAACTTTCCCAAAAGGAGTCGAATGACCAACTTTCTGGAAGTACTTTAAAGCAACTTTGGTCCTGAACTACCACCCATCCTCTCGGTAATTTACCCGATATTACTTGGAATAGGGTAGAAGGGTAGGGAATAACACTTCCAGTATCATTTTCTATCCTATATAATAAATGATTTCCTACAGACTTAGCAAAAGAGGAACATTCCTTATCGTAAACCTCAATCGATAAAACAATATAACAATTATTCACTGTTATAGCATTGTAGTCCTTGCTGTTGATTTCCTTCGTTAAACACTTAACCTTCACTAGTCCCCCCCCTTTTGAATTAGAGAGATGATCTGGAAAAATCGATCATCTCATTTGTTATTTAGTATTGAATTAAGGATACATTTGTTCCGGATAAATATAAGATTTTTCTTGCCCGTTCATCTTCATTTTATTATCAAAAGGACTTACTTCTCCAGTCTTTAAATTCTGATAAAAGTGGAATTTAAAGTCTCCAAAAGGACTAGCGTATGTTGGTGACTCCATTTTTGCCCAGTCGCTCATTGAACTTCCATCCTTTGTTAATGCTTTTACCACATTTACATCTTTTAATTTTTCTCCTGGAATAATAGCTGTTGATTTCGATACTACATCGGGATGAAGAGAACCATCTTTAAATAAGGATGTAAACTCCTCATTTTTCAATTGTTCCTTAAGTTTCGAGAAATCTGCAATATTATCTGCCGTGCCCTCACCTATCTTGCCCATCTTACTGAAGAATTTCCCTTCTGTACTCATAGAAAGGTATACTCCGCCTTGAGCAAGTGCTGCAATATCCCCAGAAGTAAATTCACCGTCTGTGAGCGTATCATAGTTTTCTGGCCCTACAACGCCTTCACGAACAAACATTTTGAGACCAATGGTGAAATATTGCCAATTAGTGAGTTTTGCACTTCCCCCTTCACCAGCTGATCCTTCAACTACATGTCCTGTAGGATCAACATGCGTCAACGGATTATTGTTAACATACGTATAAAGGTTCAACGATAACGGATTATCCATCTGCCCCTCATTACTATCTTACGCTATAAAGCTCAGCCCCTAAAGACAGAGAAGTCCTATCCATAAAATAGCATTTATTTACGGTTTTTGGAACCATTTTCGGTTGTTTAGCGGCACATTCTTGGTTTTAAGCGGAACTTTCCATCTAACCCGCCAGTTACAGGAAAGCCCCAACCCATTAAAACCAAGATTTCTCCCGCGCCTTCGCTTGAGCTTCGTCCACACCTTTTTTTAAAGACGGCTCAACCCTATCATTTTCAGTCATTCCTCTACTCATTTTCTGCTCGTCGCAACGGTTCCGGCAGGCGATACGCGGTTTTACTTTTGAGTATCCCATACACGATGTTCACCAATCGCCGCATCACGCAGATGAACGCTTGTCTCTTCGTTTTGCCCTCCGACAGCTTGCGGTGAAAGTACTCATGAAACAACGGATTCCTCGGTGTTTTCGTGCCTCGATGCACAGCAAGCTGCCTTATCGCCAGCGACATGAAGATACTGTGCAAACTGCGGTCGCCTTGCTTACTTTTGTAGTACTTTCCTTTACCTCCAGATCCGGCGAAGATTGGGGCAATACCCGCATATCTCGCCAGTTTATCAGCATTCGCAAACCGCGAGACATCGCCGATCTCAGCCACAAGCTCGGCAGATGTGACCACATCCACGCCCGTGATCGTGTGCAATTGGCAGCCGATCTGCTCCAGCATGTCGCGCAGCTTCGCGTCAAATTCCGTGATTTCTTTCAGATAATAACGGATTTGCTTCACCAAGCTGCGGATAACGAGTTCTTTCTCTTCCACGTAATGAACGCTCGCTTGCCCGTCTGCTTCGATGCAGCGCAGGATCTGTTCCGCTTTCTTCGTGGAGCAAGCGTTGTTGCTATGCTTGCGAAGGAACTCGGCAAGCCGCTCTGCTGTAACCTTCTCCAGATGACGCGGAGAAGGGAAGGTGCGCCAGAACGCCAGTGCTGTTTTGCCGTCAATTTCGCTGAAATAACGGCGATAGCTCGGGTACGTGTAGCTTAACTGTACGTGTAGTTGCCGGATGACAGCGGACAAGCTTTTCACGATGCCACTGCGCCTTGTAGACAATTGACGCATGACCCAGTAATGCTCGTCCGGCTTGAAGTCGGGCAGACGATTGAGGTCGTCGCGCATCACGCGCGCCACGCATTCAGCGTCCCAGCTATCGCTTTTGTGAACGGTAGGGAACCCTTTTCGCTTTTCGCTAGCGAACGCGGGATTGACGGATTTCACCCATTGGTTGCTCTGAATCAGGTACAGTCCGAACGCCCAGCCGTACCCTCCGGTGTCTTCCAATCCGTATACGGCTTTCATATCGGGTTCCAAACAACTTTGCACCTTGGCGAGCACTTTCGGGAAAGCCGCTGGCGTGTTGTCGAACTGGATTTCGCCTAACTTTTCGTTCCAGTAATTGAGTATCACGGCGGTATGCTGGCTTTTGTGCAAATCGACTCCGACATAGGCATAGTGGAGTTGCTGCTTTTGCAAAGACTCACGCTCCTTTGGGGATGGTCGAACCTCAGCAGGAAGGGACATGTCGGCATCCTCGGCTCAAGCGTTAGCTTCCGAAGAAGCCCGCAAAGATAGCTAAGCCAGTCCATATTCGCAGCCTGTCAGGTGCGACAGATTTAAGGGCAAAAGCCCTTACCTGTTCCACCAACGCATGAAAGTAGAACAGGTAAATGCTTTTTGGGAGAAGCAACGAACAGGACGGCATCCTCATTTCGAGCGTTGGCTTTCAGGGAAAGCCCACAAACATAGCGCAGCCTGTTCCTGCTCGTTGCTTCTATTAAAAACTTTTGCAGGAACAACGAGCAGGCGGCATCCTCGTTTCGAGCGTTGGCTTTCGGGGGAAAGCCCACAATGATAGCGCAGCCTGTCCGGCTCCTTGTTCCTATTTGGGCAAAAGTCCTTACCCGTTCCACCTGCGTGCAAGTGGAACCAGTAAAGGCTCTTGTCATCCTTGCTTCATCTTCCAGACCTTCGTCCAGCCCTTAGGGGCAAGGACTTCATCGGTGAAATACTTGGGATTGTATCGCGCCTTGACCTTGCGGACGCGGATGCTCTCGAAGATGACCTGCCCAGGACGGACGATCATCTTCTTAATCCAGCCGCCCTGCATCGTCTTTTCCCAGACTTGCGTGGAACAATTGGCGAAGTAGACGCGCAGAGCGGCTTCAATGACCGCGTTCGCGCCATCCATGTCGCATTGCTCGGCTTTCTCCTTCGCCAATCTCAGCAATTCGGCGTCCAGATTCGTCGTGTACTTGACCCGTGTCATACGTGCATCCTCCTTCGAGTAGTCGAATGGTAATTTCCCCTTGCTTCTCCAGTACTTCCACCTTGCAGCCGGACGTGAAGCCGAGCGCTTCCAGCCACTTGCCTTGCAACCGCATGAACGGAGCCTCTACAATCTGATAGTTGGCATTGCGATAAAGGAACGCCTTCGAAACGGTAAGCTTACGCATAACCAAAACCTCTCTCCCTATGAAATAGAGAGGAAAGATGCGAAAGGCACGGCAGGGTAAAGCCTACACATGAACCTTGGTAGATATGGTATAATGTTCCAAGGTCGCAGTGACAGCCGGAAGGCTGTGTGTAGGTAGTCTAAGTACCTGCATGAGCTTGCAAGTGCGTCAACACTTGTAAGTCACGGCGACCCTTCTCATTCTCCTCAGCCTAGCAACCCGCAAATGGCTTGATAGAGCCACTTCGAGCCGTGGTAAACCACACTTACGGCAACGCCCATCGCGATAAGCCGAATCTGCCACCGCATCCAGCGGTTGCCTTCCATCTGTTCCAGTCTGTACACCGAACCTCCACCTCCTGCTCACATGTT
>NZ_MBTG01000005.1 GCF_002027705.1 Paenibacillus ferrarius
CCATTTGGCTTCGTCCATGCTGGCATCCGATCCTTGAATAACCGAAGAGCCTTCCTGGGTATTATTTGCCCCTGACACACCTATGGCTAAGCCGCTATGTTTCGCAGTAATGGTGTAGATCTCCCCAGAGATAATGCCAGCCGTGGCTGCGCTCGCTTTTTCCGCCGTTTCGAATAATGGGAAAACCAACGCACACAACAAACTTGCTGCAAGACCGGCTTTAAACAGCCGATTTTTGCTTTTTCTGATTTCTTCCAAGAATAATTACCTCCTACGATAAAATAATGTTTTCTCCCGTTTCTGACTAACCTGATACATACAGATTAAGTTATTCATAATGTAAGCCCTTACACTCACCTCCTTGCCCCAACATATTCCATATGTTTTTTCAAGTACACATCAAAAAAGAGCGATTTCTATAAAACCAACAGCAAATTCTCCATATATAAGCAATTTCCCAAAATTTTGAACTGCCATTTTTAAATAACTTGCATGAAAAAACCGCCAATTCGCTATCATTGGCGGCCTTCTTCGATTTATGATCCATACCCGTTATCATAAACCTTGTTTTCACTTGTCGTATTCCGCAATTTGTACTCAGACGTCGTCACCCCATACTTCGTCTTAAACATTTTGTAGAAATAATTTTGATTCTCCCAACCGATTAAATCCAAAATCTCAGCCACGTTGGTATTTGGCTTTGTAATAAGTTCTGCTGCAATACTCAATCGATAATCCATCAACCACTCAGCAATGGCTTTTCCATGAACACTTCGAAATATTTTACCCAAGTGATATTTGGATAAGTTCAATAATAACGCAATACGATCCTGGCATAACGATTTGTCCATATAATTGGATTCAATAATCCCAATGACTTTACTAGCAATTTGCTGATTTCGGTTTACCTTGGAATCACCTATACTTTCGGCGATTTGACGAATAAGCGCATGGAATTCAGCATTAATTTCTCCAATGGTCTCCATCCTGCTAATCATACGAATAAACGTGCTATATTGCATATTAAAAGTGGTCTGCCCGTTCGCTTCAATTTCTTTGATCCGTTTATAAATATTAAATGCCAAATAATACAAGTAACTAATGACAATATCATAGGAATAATGACTTAAATAAGTGACGATCTCTTCATAAACTTGAATCGCTTCCTCATATTTCCCATAAACAAGAAGTTCGTCAAATATTTTTTCCAGTTGGAGCGGCGGCTGGAAGTCATCCGTTTTCATGTGCTTTAACTTATCCGTTGAGATGATCGATCCTTGTCCGAAAATAAACCGATACTTGGAAAACTGAACGGCTTCTTGATAAGAAATAGATATGTCCTGAAGTTGTTTAACCGAATACCCGATTACGCCTGTCATCGAAAGTTGTAGATTGCTTTGAGTCCAGTTTTGAAGCTCCGCAATGATAAGACTAACGTCACGAAGCTGTTTCTCATAGGTTTCGTCAGAAGCTTCCAGGATGAGTACAACTTCAACTCCCAAATCAACTGCACAATTATTCGTGAAACGCGATGCTATTTCTTCCGCTGCATTCCCGATCGCATAACGAAAGAGTTGTTGATCTGCGGCGCTGTAAGTTCTCATAAACTGCTCACAGCGGTCTATCATAAAAATAACAGCAAAATGACGCCTATCTGCCAGCAAACCTATGTTAAAATGATCGAGACTTGATTGTAGATCAGTAGGGCAATCATCCAAGGAATGACTGACTAGTCTTCGCATGAATTCTAATTTTCGAGAGAAAAAGGCTGTCTTTTTTTCACCAAGGAATAATTCGTTCTGCTGGATGGCCATTGAAATGACATCGTTTAAATAGCCAATATCATCCCTATCTTCGACCAAAGACGGAGAACGAGGCAGCTCAGAGACTTTACCCATCAAACCACGAATAGGTGAATACAATCTTTTAGATAAATAAAATACGATCAATATTCCCGGAATCAACACCCCTAGACAAAAAGCTAACGTAATCCAAGCAAGCCGCTCCATATCTTGAAAAATAATCGAATACGGAACGACATGAATGAATTTCCAGTGCAAAACATCGGATGTTACATAAGTAACCAGATGTTTGTTTCCATGAATCATGGCTGAAAAAAAGGCATTCTTGCCGCTTTCTTGTATAGGCTTAAAAACAGCTTCTTGTTCTGCCGCCGATAATTCCTTGATATTGCCAAGAATCAGTTGAGAATTCTCATCTAATATAAATGTGCTTCCTTTATTTTTTCCGCTGGAGGAAAGAGATTGAATTAAATCCTTTAAGTAATCAACTTTGACATTAACGATAATGGCGCCTTTTAGGCGATCTGCTGCATCCTCATATTCATAGAGATTATAAGTCAGAACGCTAATCTTCTGATTGCTGTCAATTTCTTTCCCATCGGCCGAAGTATAGACAGGGATTTTTCTTAATACAGGGTAAAACTTCCCTTTTGTTGCATACTTTTTCTGGTCAATATAAGCAACGATATCACGATCAAAAAAAGTATCTTTGCTGCCGGATTGAAGCCAAGTCGAATAAAAATGGTTGTTCGTCCCATTAAAAACATAGACGGAATGAACAAATTGATTGGCGTTTTTCAACTTTGATATGTCTTCCAAGGCTTCCTGGATATCCGAGTAATCATCGTTCGCGCCGTACATAATCGATTGTATGCGATTATTCGTTAACAAAGAAATAGCAAACGTTTTTGAAGCATCGTTCAAATACGTTGCACTGTAACTGATTTGCGATAGCGCATTCGAATTAGCGCCGGAAACGAAGTTTACGCCAATCTTTTGAAAATTAACGTATAAGACATAGGAAAGCGCAAATAAGATACAGATGATTACAAGCGTAAATGAAGCAAACATTCGAATGAACATAGATCGGGGCAGTTTTTTCTTAATCACCTTCACGGCCTCCCAGAAGTCACTATTGAAAAAAACCGCTTAGTGCCTTATATAAGCAATGAGCGGTTATCTAAAAAACTTATTTTTTGTTTGCCTTGCGCCATTCATCCAGTTGTTTTTGAGCTTCCGCAATGACTTTATCCAATCCAGCTTTCTTAAGTTTATCGTTGATTTCGGTCATGATTTTGTCTGGATCAGCAGATCCATGAGTCAGCAGCGAATTTTCTACACTGTTGTACTGCTTTGTAATGGCATCGATTTGGACCATTTCGGTTTTAATAGGATCACGATTTAAAACAAATCCTATTAATGGGGATGTAATCGCTTCTTTGTTCACTTTTAACGTTTGGTCCCATACATCTTTTGGTTGCCCCGGACGAAGGAACATATTAAACTGATTAGCGAACATCCAGTCCGTGCCCGGATTATATCCGCCATTTGGCAAGGATTCAATTGTGTCTGCATCCACTTTCTTATAGTGTTTGCCTTCAATACCTATACATAATAAGCGATATAATTCTTTATCGGCAAATAATTGATTTAGATACATCATAGCACGTTCAGGGTTTTTAGAGTTCTGGTTAATCGCGGCCATACCTGCAATTAGACTCGTATTTGAAATATACGAGGGACTTAGCTGAACGTCGGTTACATCGAATCCTGCCCACCCTTTTGTGTCGCCTTCATTGCCAGGCTTCACCGCACCGGCAGCGAACATCCCATATTTGCCTGTTTTTTGTTCCGCTTTATAATCTTTAATCGTAGATGCATCTTTGCGTATGTATCCTTTATTGTACCACTCGCGATTCATCTTAACTAGTTCCATCGTTTCCGGAAGTTCATACATGTTCTTAACCTTAAAATCATTATTTTTTACATTAACGACAAGCGGGTTAGATGCATCTCCCGTAACGGCGTCATAAGCGAGACCAGATCCCATAGTCGAAAGAGCATACACCTCAATCGGCGCGCCATCCATCGTAGGCACAATGCCAGGCTCATTTTGCTTCACCTTTTCTAGATATGGTTCCAAATCACGGAACGATTTAATCGCTGATTTATCCAGCTTATACTTATCAGCTAAATCTTTTTTAATCGAATATCCTTTCATTGTCGCCATAATCTGATAACTGGTAATCCCATATAACTTGCCATTCACACGCGCCCCGTCGAAAAACTTAGCAGGAATTGTTTCCTTTATTTGCGTACCGTATTTGTTTAGAAGATCGTCTAATGGAAGGTAGGCGCCCTTCGCCACATTGTTATGAAAATTATTTGTCCATGAAGCTGTATACGTTATATCCCAATCCTCACCTGCTGAAATAATCACCTTCATCTTGTCGTCGTAGTTACCCCAATCAATGGTGTTCAATGTGATTGTCGTATTGATTTTTTCTTTGGTAATCTTGTTCATGGCATCGACAACAGCTTTTTCATCCGGTTGCGGTGTGCCGACTCTGTAGATGGTTAGATTCACAGGAGCCAGCTTAGCAGAACTAGACGCCTCTGCCCCGCTTTTCGAACTCTCAGCTGGCGAAACCGCAGCGGTTGGCCCCTCCGTTTTTCCGTTGCTGCATCCGCTAATTAAGGATACTGCACATACGATTGAGAATACGCTCCCAAACGCTTTTTTCATGTTTTTCATTTGTTTATCCTCCCCTAACTAATAAAGTTCACTTTTATTTGAAACCTTACGGTGTCAAACCAATGTTAAGCATCTAGCCTTTAATGGATCCGACTGTAATTCCTTTGACAAAAAATCGTTGAAAAAAAGGAAAAATGAATAACATGGGACCTGCAGCAACGACCGCCAGCGCAAAACGAGCCGATTGACTTGGCAAAACAATATTTGAAGTATTCGCTACGGACAGCGCGCTATTTAAAAAATCAATGTTAGACATGATTCGATAAAGCAAAAGTTGCAAACTAACATACTTGCCTGTATCAATAAACAACAAGCTTAACCAATAATCATTCCAATAGATGAGCACTGAGAACAAGGCTATTGTTGCTAATCCGGATTTGCTAACTGGAATAATAATGGAGAAAAATACGCGATATTCGCTTGCGCCATCCATTTTCGCCGATTCAATTAATGCAAATGGGATCGTCGACATAAATCCTTTCATTAACAAGACTAGAAAAGGGGTTACGACATAGGGCAATATTAATGCGAACGGCGTATCCTTCAAATGCAAAATCCGTGATATGAGAATATACCATGGCACCAAACCGCCGCTGAACAAAAGCGTAAAAAAGATAAAAAATGAAATTTTATTCGCTAAAAAGAAATCCTTCCTGCAAATCACATAAGCAACCATCGCTGTGATCATGATGCTCAGCAAAGTACCCGTTACTGTTACAAAGATCGTAACAATATAGGAATTAATAATTTGTACAGGATTTTTAAAAACGAATCGATACGCTTCCAAAGTGATAGCGCTAGGAAATAAGGAATATCCTTTCGTGAGTATCGTATTTTCACTCGTCAATGACGCAGTGAGAACAAGTACAATTGGAATGATGCATGCAATCGACGTTAATAACAATACAATGTGGATCACGGAGAGACTAATGCGCGATTTGATTCTCATTGAAAATAACCTCCTTTAGAACAGGGCGTTTTCTTTACTAACCCTTCGAATGACGAAGTTTGTAAGCAAGATAATGATGAGACCAACAAAAGATTGGTAGAAACCTGCAGCCGATGCCATCCCAATATCTCCATTGATCCTCAAAGCTCTAAATACGAACGTATCAATGATATCTGTCGTTGGATAAAGCAGGGTAGAGTTCATCGTGACGTTATAAAACAGGTCGAAATTCCCAAAGAATATCCGGCTTACTTGGAGCAGCACGAGCAGAATCATTAAAGGTTTCAGCAGAGGGAGGGTAATTGACCATACTTGCTGCCAAATGTTTGCGCCATCTATTTCTGCCGCTTCAAAATATTCAGAATCGATGGATATAATGGCCGTGTAATAGATAATGGCGTAATAACCCGCATTTTTCCATAAATTAACCGACATTAAAATGTAAGGCCAATAGTGAGGCTCGTTATACCAAAGAACAGGCTCCTTACCGAACCAGGATAATATCGTGTTTAGATACCCATGATTCATATCCAAAAAAGCAAGACAAACATAGCTCACAATAACGAACGAGATAAAATAAGGGAAAAATAACGCCGTTTGATGGAACTTGATAAACTTTTTCGATACTTGATTCAAGAGCAGGGCAAGAGTAACGGAAACGATTAATGTTGAAAGAATAAAAGCCACGTTGTAGAGCAGCGTGTTTCGAGTCATTACCCAAGCATCGCTGGAAGTAAAGATGAATTTAAAATTTTCAAAACCATTCCATGGACTGTGAAGGATTCCGTCCCTGTAATTGTAATTTTTAAAGGCGACTATCAGTCCGTACAAGGGAATATAATTGAAAACAAATACAAAGATGCAAGCAGGCAAAGCTAAAACTAGCAACTGATGAGTCTGCCTGAGCTTCTTCCAAAAAGCAGAAATTTTATGCGCCGTAGGCCCTCCTCTGATCATTGAAGTTGCAGGTACTCTCTCCATGTAAAACACTCCTCGTTCCGTATTTACCCTACTAGGCCAGTTGCACTAGCAGGTTGTTTTTTGGCGTGACTTTATCATAGCTTCTGTACCCGTCATTCCTAAACATCAAGTATGTTGTTTTTCTATATTTCGGTGTGTAAAAACGAGCGATTTCTATATAATCGAGAGGATCGACAGTTTATGTAAGCCTTTTCTAATAATATTTAGGATTGAAGATTTTTCCAATGATCATTTTTGGGGTTCATAACAAAAAATACGGCGTTTACCCCCACATTTCAGAAGCAAACGCCATATTTTTTCGGTCATTATTTCAGCTTAATATAATCTGGCATAAGCTTATAACCGGTACTGATTAGATTTTTCCCAGCTACTGTGAATCTAAAAATCTTATTTCCTGCAGTAGCAAATGTTATCCGCCCCATGTCATACTCCTGATAACTTGGTACTAGATTGTATACGTCTACAGGCACGCCCAAATTTACTCCATCAATTGACAACTGGAAAGTACCACTCCCGCTGTCTCTCTTGACTCTTACCTTGACATTATATGTTCCAGGCTGGCTCGCATAAACAGCATAGGTGACAGAATTACCAACTGCCGTTGCATTCAGGTTATTACATTTTCCATTGCTGCAATTCACATCCGTAATATCCGATTCAGCAGCACCTGATGCTACTGTCACGAGATCTTCAGACTCATAGCCGAAATCCACTTTTTCAAATTTCACAGCATCGGCAACAACATATTGTCCATTTGCTTGATTAGTTAACTCAACATATCCTGTTTGCCCGGCTTCGAAATAATGAGTACCCAGCAAAACCCAGCTTCCGCCAGTAGGTCTCTGATCTATATAATAGGTCTGCAAGCCTCCGCTATAGGATACTTTAAATGGTGCATTAGTAGCCCGAAATTCATTTCCATTTGGCAACCAAATATACACCTTATAGTTTCCTGCCACACTCAGCTTAGGCTTCCATTTCATCTTATCTGCACCTGAACCGCCACTTGGTGAGGTTACATAATCTGCTCCATAAAAGCTAGGATAGTGGGTTGAACTCGCCCATGCGCCTGTAGCTTCGGCCTGGGTATTGTCAACAATGACCTCTTTAGGCTGCTCTGGCGAATAAACGACTCCAAAGTCGTCTATATAAGCATAACTACTGCCACTCGTCTTATATCCATATATCGTAGCCGTTGTACTTTGAGGACCTGTTGTAAATCTTACATCCACTCTCTTCCATGTAGAACCGGTAGATGAACTATACACGTCATTTCCGCCATAGTCCTTTACCCCTATTCTGACTTCTGAGGAATCAGTTACCTTCGCCCATCCGCTCAGGTCATAGGTTGTGTTTGGCGTTAACCCTTTAATGATCTGCTCTACTCCATCCTGTACGGTTCCAAGTTTTAATCCGTAGAACCCGGTCCTTGCATTGGCATTTGATATTTGATGCGAATATGAATATTCTGAAGCAGCAGTCTTTGCATATGTTTTTGTCCATGGGGTAAGATTAGTAACCTCAAAACCCGAATTATACGTACGATTTCTGTGCAAGGGGTAAGTCTTTGAAAATGTTGGGTTTGGAGGGTTTGTAAAATCATGACCGGCCTTCCAGATAGGGGCGCCATATTCAAAAGCTCCTATATCCGGCTTACTGCCAACATATCCATTTGTAATCCCATCAATAACTACGCCGGCATCAATATTCGTTGAATTCGCCGCAAGGTGAAAATCATTAGCTCCTACAAAGCCTGGGGTGCTCCCTGTATAATTGGTATGCGATGTCTCGGCGTACGACGACCTGGCATCTAAAATATTATTTACTGACCATGTACCGTACATGTCATTTACAAAGATAGTTGAAGAGCCCCCACCAATTTCGCTGCCTTTGGGGAATGTATTATTGTATAGAAGATTAAAATTGGTAGGACCATTGAGATTAGTCCCTATTCCCGTTGGACTATCGATTCCGTAGACTAAATTATGATGTACGATAAAATTGGAAGAACCGTTATCCAGATAAATGCCATTAGGCTTGGTATAAGAAGAGTTATCATGTAAAATATTGTATCGAATTTCGGTATTCTGACCATCTGTTGCTACCGCATAGATAATTCCAAGGTCTGTGGCTAGCAATCCGGCATTATATAGATGATTGTGCTCGATGATACTATTCGAAATCCCGTTCTTTAAAAGGATGATACCCCTTGAACTGTTATATGCTGTATTGTAGCTTACGAGATGGCTGTCGCCAAATACCCTGATTGGCGCAGTGTCATTGATCCCATAATTACAGTCACGAATAAGATTATTAACTAGCCTGTTATGGTTGCCAAACATCGTTACACCATTAGAGTGACTCCATGCAATGGTGCTATTCTTTATTTCATTGTAACTTCCGCCGAGGACAAAGCCAGAATCATCCCTATGTGAAGCCCAACCGTTTGTATTGGAATCATAATGATCTACATAGGTTGCATTTATACCGTCAAAAACATTACCGGTTCCGCCTTCTGTTGTCGCTGCTGTGCCGAAAAAATTCAAACCCTGTACCGTAATATATGATTTATTTGTTAAGTTAAAACCCCAAATACGTTGTTTAACGGATACGGTATTGCTTAAAGGATTCCCTCCAGGAAACCACATATAAAGTGTTGTCGTGCTGTTATCATAAAACCATTCATTTTGAGTATCCAGCAATTCCAGCTTATTCGTAAGATAATAAGGCTGGCCTTTCTTTGTATAACCGTAACTACTACTTGCATCAAGTTTCCCACCTGTATAGCTTGTAATAATCATAGAATTTGAAAGAAAATTATTAGAAGGCATATAAGTAATTGTTGCACCTGTATAATACCCATCAATCGGGATTAAATCCGCATCCTTTACATAAGTTGAACCTACTTCATCAATTGTAGCCCAAGTCGGGCTCCAAAGATCTGAACTTGTATTCGGCCACCTTGCATGCTGAGCCATATTTCCACCTATGAATACTTGGTTCCTGTCTCCTAAATTCATCGTAATCTGCTTCTTGTAAATGGAACCCGAATGTTGTATCCATGATGTCGAGTCAACCATATCAGTACCTGAAATAGTTACGCTTTCTCCTGGGTATGGCTTGAATGTTATCCTATTTTCCGACGTTCCTGAATTAACGGGAATGACTTCCTCCGGATAGGTGCCTCCCCGGATTATACAAGTATCACCCGGTTGCATCAGACTTGCTGCTTTTTGTATGGTTTTAAAAGGTCCTGTCGTACCCGATACGAAAGTGGGAGAAGTGCCATTCCAGCTATCATTTCCATTAGTAGCCACATAATAATTCGTACCTGCTGCCTTTGCTTCCGGATTGATAAAAACCCAGTTTGTAAGCGCAAACAAAATAATAAACACGAACAAGCTGCTTAATTTACATATTCCCTTGATATTACTCATTATTTCCCCTTCTTTCCGTGTTTTTTTGACTATAACGAGAAAGGTTACGGACTTACAAACTCGAACTTAACTGCGTCTGCATTGACGCTGTTATTATTAGCATTATTCGTCAACTCTACATAGCCATTCGTTCCCGAGGTGAATGTGAAATTCCCCAAGGAGACCCATCCTGGACTCGGTGCAACCTGTTCATTAACATAATAAATGTGATCACCTGTCGTATCGTGAACGTTGAACGGAGCATTAGTAGCCCGACTGATATTGCCATTCGGCAACTTGTAGTACACCTTATAAGTACCGGAATAGGGCAAGTTTGGCGTCCATTTTATTTTGCTGATTCCAGTTTTCGTTGATGCATACAAATAGTCAGACCCGTAATAATTCGATAGGGTCGTGGATGACGTCCATGAACCGGCCAGTTCGGCCGCTGTGTTATCTACAATGACTTCTGAGCTGTTCACGAAAACGATTCTCGCATCCGTGTCCACATTCAGCAACTGATTCTGATAACGCACGATCGGCTTCGTTCCGAAAGGAGAATCGATCTGTGCGGATACCAGTTGCCCGTTCGCCCATTCGATGCTCAGTTCATACCCGCCTCTTGCCTTGACGCCTACGATTTTACCGCTTGACCAGCCGGTCGGCAATGAGGGGAGCAGCTCAAATTCGCCTGCATGGCTCTGAAGGAACAACTCGGGAACATAAGCGCTAATCGTCTGATATTTATTTCTGTTAGGATCTATCTGAAATAACTTATGGGCTTGCAACGCTTTGTCGGGTTCGCCGAGACGAGCCCACATATACGATTTATCGATGAAAGCTCCAGACCCGCGCAATTCCATAGATTTCCTGGCTGCCTCAAAGAAATTTGGAGTTCCCCGTTTCGTAAGCACATCGCGCAAATTTAGGCCAACCAGGTGCGAAGCGTGACGATGTAAAGGATCCTTGCCAGGATAGTCATTATTCCATTCTTTCAACTCTCCCTGACTTCCAATGGCGAATGGAAGAAGACGAGGGGTTGCCGCAGTGATCCGATTGATTAAATCCAGGTCATCTGCGCTATTTGCTTGCAAGACGCTTGCCGCCTCAAGCACATCATGGAAGAGTTGGCGAATGAGCGCCATATCCATCGTGCTGCCTTGATTCACCGCAATTAGGGTGTTATCTGAC
Organism: Paenibacillus ferrarius; assembly: GCF_002027705.1. GTDB lineage: Bacteria > Bacillota > Bacilli > Paenibacillales > NBRC-103111 > Paenibacillus_E > Paenibacillus_E ferrarius. Next base: position 11,095 of record NZ_MBTG01000005.1, read on the forward strand.
AGCTTATATTTGTTCTCCGGCGAAGTCGACGGCGAAGTGACGAGATAACCGTCCTTATTGGTAACGAGCAAATCAAGCGCAAATTCCGCCGCTCCCTTCATCAGCGGATAAGCGGTGTTCTGAAGGAACGTTTTGTCTTTGGTAAAAAGATAATGCTCGTATACCGTATTCATCAACCATATGCCGCCCATAGGCCAAATCGCCCACTCGTTATTCGTATCAGCAAGCGGTGTCGCGGCCCATATGTCGGTGTAATGCGGCGCCATCCAGCCATCAAAGCCGAAATCCTGCTGCGCCGTTTGTGCGCCGCTGATCGCCAAATTTTTTATCCATTTCCATAGCGGGTCACCCATTTCAGTTAGGTTAGAGGTTTCAATATTGGCATAGTGCTTTTGCACATTTTCATTCAGAAAATGCGATGAGTCCGTTTCAGGAATCCATTCGTGATTCCACATACCTTGCTGATTACGGGGCCGGTCGGTCGTATTCTCGCGGGAAACTGAAATCATTTCATAGCGGGAGTATTGATAGGTTTTGATATAATCTAACGCGGTTCCTGTGTTTCCGTTTACTTCTACCCAAAGCCTCCGGAACAGTTTCTGATAGTCATTCAAATGGTTATTGTGAAGTTGGTCGTACGATTTAACGATAGCGTTATTCATGATTGCGGTAACAATCGGCGCAGGGTTATTCCCGCCTTGGCTCGGATTCGGGAGCGTGAATGGATCCTTGTAGCTGGTGGCATTGGCATAGGTCAGTATAATTTCACTTGCCCCGGAGATTGCCAAATTTCCGTTCGTCGGCGTGACGGTTCCGCCCGTCGTTTTCACTCGCAAACGGGAATCGAAGGTCATACCTCTGCCTGCAGCCCACAAGGAATTTGCTTTCCCCAAATTATAGTTCGCCGTTCCCGTCATGGTCATTTCATTGCCGGAAGACTGTACGGCAGCGTGGCCCGTCATTTCCGCCGGATTCGTAAACCTGGCCGTCATGCTCATCGGTTTGTTCTCGTTATTGGAAATCCGCATCACAATCACGTTGTCCGGATAACTCGCGAATACTTCCCGGGTATACGTCGTTGTGCCTACCCTATATTTCGTAGTGATCGTGGCCCGATCCAAATCGAGTTCGCGGGAATAATTCGTAAATCCCGTCGTACCCGGCACATCAAGCATCAGCTTGCCAATCGGCAGGTATCTGGACGCGTAACTTCCTCGTCCCCACATCCCCTTTGCCGTTTCTTCTGCCGCTTTCAGCTTGGTTTCCCTGTACGTGACGCTCGTCGCCGTATCCGCTTCCGCCAGCAGACGGCGTGTTTCCGCCAGCGCTGTAATACGGCTGGCATTATGAACGTCGCCAGGTTCGCCGGACCAGAAGGTTTTGTCGTTAAGCTGCAACGTATCCGTGGCGATACCGCCGGCGACTCTCGCTCCTATGCGGCCGTTGCCGATGACCGTACCGCTAAAATCATTTCCGTTTGCTTCTGTTGTCCATGAATACTTGAGCTGTTCCCAATTTCCGGATTTTTGTTTTGGAAGGGTTGTGGACCCGGAAATCGCATAAGCCCCCTGTTGCATAACACCGCTTGCAAGCAAGGATACACCCAATGCTGCGACCAGCAATATCTTTATTCTTTTGATCATATTTGATCCTCCTCGGAAATTTTCTCATCATTTCCCAGAACAATTAAAGCGCTTACACATCGTGGGTAAAACTATATCCCGGCTTTCTAATAATGACGAGAGCCGGGACAATGATGTACTGCAACCTATACTTGAATAATGCTGTTCAATATAACCTATTTAGAAGCAGTCTTGATCGCTTCGTCCGCCCGCTGTTTCATTACTTCAATCGTTTTATCCAATGCTTGCGCACCCAAGAAATATTTTTCGGCTTCTTCGAACAATGCTTTTCTGATTGCTGCCGAGCCTGCCGTAGTTGGGTTTACAGCGAGCGTATAGTTCGCTTTTATGACATTCAAGAACGATGCTTTATCGAAGTACTGAGCTTTATCGCCAATCAACAGCTCAGCGACCTTGTTGATATCCGTCTTCAGATTAGACGGGATACGTCCGCCAGCAACCATTTCCATGTTGCCTTCCGTCAAATACCAGGCAAGAAACTTCATAGCAGCTTCCTTGTTTGCGCTATGCGAATTGATCGAAAGCTTATCGCTGAGTCCGCCGCTGTTTACATTTTTGCCTTTCTCCATTTGCGGTACAGGTGCAAACGCGACCTGGAACTTGCGATTCGGGAACGCTTTCTCGTCCTTGATATAGCGGATCAGGTACGTACCTGCAAATGCCATAGCCACTTTTTCTTTGAGCAGCTCTTCTTCCGGCAAAATTTTATTCGCTACTCCCTCTGCATAAGGCCGTAATGCCTTGGCATCCAGCAGTTGCTTCTGGATTTCAAGTCCTTTCTTGAAGGCATTATCCTTGAAATTGGATGTGCCGTCCGCTGCATAATAGGCGTCGATCGGTTTGGCCGTCGTCAAAGTTTGAAACGCGAGTGGTTCCCAAGTCGGAGCAAGGAAAGCGCCGAATTGTCCCGGCTTCGTTAATTTTTTGGCTAAAGCGGCATAATCATCCCACGTCCAATCTACCGGAACGGGTTCGTTAATCGCATCCAGAGACGATTTATTGAACAACATGAGATTCAAAGATTTGGCGCCAGGCAAATAATATTGTTTACCTTTATTTTTCGCCAAGTTCCCGGAACCGATGACCCCGCCTACGTCAAATCCGACTTTCTTGATCAAGTCATCCAACGGCTCGACCATGCCGGCGTTAATTCTTCGATCCATGATAGCATCGTTATAGTTGATGAAGAGGTCAGGCGCGTCATTGCTTGACAGGAGCGCGGTATCCAGCTTTGTGTTGCCTGGATCGTCATTGACAAAACGTACATATTCCACTTGGATGTCTTTATTGGCTGCATTCCATTTGTCTACAACAGCTTTCGGACCACTTTCCTCAGGAGTGCCTCCCCACCATTTGAGCTTCACAGGTTGTCCTGCTTGCTGAGTGGCGGAAGGACTCTCAGAAGGCTTTGTTGTCTGACTGTTCGATGCGTTATCATTCTTTCCGCAAGCGCTTACCAGGATGGAAACGGAAAGCAAACAAGCCGCACTCAAAACTATAAATTTCTTCATTTTTATTGCCCCCTCGTAATCGTTTTGCTTACATAAACAATCATATCAGCAATACTTGGGCAACTTAATGATATTTTCTTTGATAGTTTAGTGTTTTTCTTAGTATTTTAAGGTTGATTTTCGAAATTCAAGCGGAAATACCCCTTCGATCTTCTTGAAATATTTGCTGAAATGAGTCGCATCGCTGTAGCCGATCATCTCGGAAATTTCGTAAATTTTATACGAAGGATTAAGCAGCAGCTCACGAGCTTTTTTCATCCTGACTTTCATCAAATAGTCGACGATTTTCTCTCCCGTTTCCTTTTTGAATAACACACTCAAGTACGTTTCGGCAAAGCCGACACGTCTGGCAATTTCGGAAACTTTTAAAGCGGTCGCATATTCCTGTTGAATAATATTCATAACTTCGATAATTTCCTGACGATACCGTGGCTTCAAGTCCAGTCGTATAAATTCGAGGGTTTGAATAGCCCACCCGCCAAACCATTCCGATATTTCTTGCAGCGTCTCCGCATTGCGAATGATATCATACGGATACCTTTCATTGTAGGAAGGTAAAACATAGAGATCCTTGCCTAGCTGCTCCAGCTTCTTTTCGAACAATAACAACAGATGCAGCCACTTTTCCCTTATGAGCGCAGGGGGGACTTGGAACTGTTTCTGTTTTTCGTACCATGAATGAATGGCTTCCGCCATCTGTTCGGGTTTTTGATCGATCAGCGTATTCCAATAATCTTCCTGCAGGCTCTCGATTTTTGCAGCTGCTTCTGAAACAGTCCAATCCGTATCATAAAAATAATGAGCATCCCGATGATAGAATCTGCTTTGAAGCGCATGTTCCGCTCGGATGAATGCCGTATGAAGCTCATTCAGGTTTACGGCATCTTTGACAATCCCAAAACTTAGCGAAACTTTGGCAAATGCCAATGCTGCGGAATGCATTTCGACTAACATTTCTTCCGAAAACCGCTCCATTAATATCGCGAAACGGTCATTTCTGATTTCGATTAAATCGCCTTCTCCGTATTTTTTAACGATTTCTTTCAAAATATTGATGATAGTGAAGCTTAGCAAATGTTCGCTTTTAAATCTGTTTTCATCCACGATTTGTTGGTAATTATCGATGGAAGCACAAGCAACCCAATAGGTTTGTTCTATGGAAATAGAGCGGATTTCGCAAATCAACCTATCCGTTTCCATATTCGTCCCCTGCTTGACAAGTAAATTTCTAAGCAGCTTTTCTTTCAAATCCAGCTCCAGTTGCTCCATTCTATAGGTTGCTTGGGAATGTATAACTCGATTTGCGTGTTCAATCTCGAGCTCCTTACGAATATGTAAACACTTTTGCAAGAGTTCGCTGGGTACCCAGGAGAGCTTCAAAATGTAATCATTCGCCCCGATTTGAAGCGCCCGTTGCACATATTCAAAATCGTTATAACTGGACAAGACGATGATTCTCGTGTCCGGCCATCTTTCCCGAATGATGTTCATCAGCTCAATTCCATCCAATTCCGGCATACGAATATCTGTTAGTACAATATCGCAAGGACAGTTTTCCAGAATAGTGAGCGCTTCTAAACCATTTTCTGCTTCTCCTGCGATTTCAAAGCCATTTTCCTTCCAGGAGATCAACGTTTTGAGCGATAATCGCACGAGAATTTCATCATCTACAATGAGTACACGCGTCATTCAAATTGCTCCTTTTGAATAGGCAGCCTAATTGTAGCCTTTAAGCCGCCGTAATGGGATAACCCTAATGAAATACCGTACAGTTTTCCGAAATGCAGTTTAATCCGATTGTCTACATTCGAAACGCCGATACCGCTGAATTTTGCATTATTGCCATGGATCGTTCGCTCCTGAATGATGGCAAGCTTACTCTCCGGAACGCCTTTCCCGTTGTCCTCGACGGTAATGACCATCCCGGATCGATCTTCCATGAGTTCAGCTTCAATCCATACGGTTAACGGCAGCCTTCCGCCATGAATAATGCTATTCTCGACGAAAGGCTGCAAGCTGAATTTTAAAACTCGATTATCCATGAGCGCCTCGGGCACATGGATATTGAGGAGGATATTGTCATGAAAACGGATCTTCTGCAGCGTCATATATAACTCCAAATATTCAAGCTCCTGCCTAAGGGTCACATATTGCTGCGTTTGTTTCATAGAAAATTCGAGAAGTTTGCCAAGCGCCGTAATCATGTCGCTCACATTCTGATTCGTACCCGAAAGCAGAGCCATTAATTTGATTGAATTCAGCGTATTATATAGAAAATGCGGATTGATTTGCGCTTGCAACGCTTGAAATCGTGCCTCTTCTTTATTTTTCTGCTCCTCTTCCAAATCCAGGATCAACTGATCCAGTTTCGCAACCATTAGATTAAACTCATGGCCTAAAGCCGAAATTTCGTCTCTTCCTTTTACAGTTACCGCAGTTTGAAAATTTCCTCTTCCAACTTTCCGCATAGAGTGAAGCAGTGAATAAATCGGCTTGGTCAGACGGATCATGAGCCCCAGAAACAGAATCGTCCCCATGAGAAAAACAAGCAGGATGCCGATTAACGAGTGATTCCTCGATTGATCCAGTTGATTCGTAAAATGATCGTAGGACATAAGCTCCAGAAGAGTGAATCCGGCTTGCGAGACTTCCGCTGTATTGATGAGATATCTGTTCCCATTAATCACGGCTCTCTTTGAAAAGGCATTCGTCCGCGGTTGTCCTGATTGCTCTTCTTCGAAAATAAGGTTGTAGAGATTCCACTCTGTATCCCTAACCACGTTGTCGCTTGTTTGGATCAAAAATCTTGGAATGCCGCTATCCAGCCTTGCACTTTTTCCAAAAAATGTTTGGCTCGGAACGCCAATCGCAACAACCCCCTCTCCGTTCATGTTCCCGTCATCCTTGCGAAGAATACGCGACATAAGGACATAAGGTGTCTCTATACCTACTTGTGTATACCCGTGATCCGGGTTCATTTTATAAGATATTGACCAGTAAGGAAAACCTTTGGCTTGTTGGGCTTGCGTATACCATTCATCTTCTATGATTGCATTGTTATCATAGTTAAAAAGCGTCGAGACGGCAAACCGCCGACCATCCACAACCTGGAGGAAAGCCTCGCTGTTCAGCAGCAAATCACGTGTAGTTGTAAGCCTGTTTTGCAATTGTTTCATAGGGATAAACACATTATAATTGATGTTCAAATCCGAGAAATCGGGGCGATAAAACTGATTAAAGTCCGATTCGGCGAATAGTGCGGCTTTGACCATTCTTGCCGCCATTTCGTTCATCGTATTTGCCGATTGATCGACCAGTTCCTGGTTCGCGCTATATATCTTTTCTTCGAGCACACGCTGAGAATTGTAGGAATACATCAAGAAAATAACGAGCGTCGGGACGACGATAACGAGAATGAAATAAAAAATGAGTTTGCCCCTGATCGAGTTATAGGGGTTCCAATGGTTGATCAATAGCCATCCTCTCCTGATGTATGACATCCATTCTCATCAAGTATATCATTTGTGGGCAAGCCTTTGGTTGGTGGATATGAAAGAAAAAAAGCCCGGAGAGACGTCTCTCCGGCTAAGGCTAAACATACTAGGCATAACAACGCACTTCGTAGATCGCAGCAGAAGCATCGCCATTCGTAGCTTCCACGACAATACGAATCTGGCTTGTTGTAACAGGCTGATCAAGGATATGTTTCTGCAAACGATGATAGTTTCCTTCTTTCCTGGCTACCGTCACCCATACATCGTTGATCCATGCCTGCACGTCATACTGTTTAGGACACTGCGGATCTCGGTATAGCGGTGCATAATTATGGATTTCTCTCAGCAGATGCCCAGGGAAAGTCAGATGCACTTCCGATATCGTTTGCGGGCTTTCCCACTTCAACGCAAGCCATTGAGCGAGCGGTTGATTCGGATCCGAGCGCCATATATTGGTCGATTGGTGAGGGCGGGTAACCCCACTGATGACTTGCTCGGGACGATATGACTCCTGCGGAGGAGAAACTTTAAAGCTCAACGTTCCGCCATCTTGCATATAACGGCGCATTCTTCCTTCGCCCATATCGAAAGCAGCCGTATGTCCAGGAATCACTGTGCCGGCTGAATGCCATTCTACGTTAGGGTTTGTATCCAAATCCAATCGGACATAACCATCCTTCCGATTGTGGGCCAATTGCAGCGGCCAATCCACCCATACGCCTTGCGAGTTCGCCGGCACAATCAGTTCTGCTTCGGCGAGCGGCTGACCCGGCTCGGTTCGATAGTCCCAAATATGGTTAACTTCAAGCAAGATGGCCTTTACCGTTTGCTCCTCTTTCGTCGAATTGGACAAACAGACGGAAAGTGAGTCCATATTTCCCGAACCGATGGCAATCCATTGGCCTCTTCGGTGAGTCAGCGGTTCAGCAAGATTCGCGCGTCTTGTCTTCTCTTTCTCGTTGCGCAGTCCATAAGTCTTGTCTTCCGTTTCCGGTCCCGCTCCATAAACAAGCGCTGAGCTGCTTGCCGATACCTGGGCCAATCGGGCCAAGTCGGATTTATCTTCATTTTGGATATTGGGCAAGAAGCAGCCGTCCCGCAGCAACGTTTGCTGCACATCATGAATCGCTTCCTTATAAATATCGTGGACGGCGATTCGTTTCTCAAGCGCAATTGCCGCTCCTACGCCAACTGCTTGTCCCATCAAAGCGGTTGTAGCCATTACGCGAACCGTACCAAGCGCCGCATGCGTTACGCTGACGTTGCGTCCGGCCATCATCAGGTTATCGACATCTTTCGCTACCAGCATCCGAAACGGAATCCCATAAGGACCGCAGTAGCTTTTGCGGGCATACTCCGATGTTTCCGGGTACCCTTCTGCGCTTGCGGGTTCTGCAGTAGGAGCAAGCAATCCTCCCGGCGTATGAAGATCAATAAACCAACCGCCAAATGCGACTTCATCAGGGAATATCACATTATTGGCCGGATCATGCTCGGTCATGAAATACTGGCCGATGACTCTGCGGCTTTCCCGTTTGCCCGGTACTTGACCGATCCAATCCAGAGCATAATTGGCAGCCTTTTGTTTAATTTCAGGATCTTTATTCTTCATCCAATCCCAAATCCCTAACGTGTGGCGGGTAAGCTCATGGCGGATCGTTTCATTGTCATAAATCGTATTCCAAGGGACGCCGATTTCAATCCACCAGAAGCCGGATTCCAAATCGTAAAAATGTCGTCCTTGTTTGTAGAAATAGTCCGGATTTTCATGCTTAACCGCCCACTCCGGCGCTTCGAACGGAACGGGACGTCCCATATCAACGGCACGGAAGTGAATCGAATTGCCCATCGTATCGCTGCTTTCCTCAGCCGGCGCATGCGGCTCCCGGAACTCATCGAAGCCTTCGCTGCCCCAGCGCCATTCGCATCCTGCCTTGTCGGCAACGATAGCATCTCCCGTGCAGTCAATGAAGATGTCGCCTTCGATGTGGAGCTCTGTTTCCGCGTTAGCGACGTTTGCCTTGATGGACTTAATCGTTCTATCATCTGACTTCTCCACGTGCAGAACGGAGGTGTTTAAATAGAAAGTCAGATGATCCGTTCTAACCGCCATATCGTACATCACCATATCCGAAATGCTGTTAGTCCGGCCATTTTCACCGATATGCTCGTGATTGCGAGCTCTCTCTTCAATTAGCAATTCAGAGATGATACCGGTCTCCCTGCCATAAGCATGGAACGCAGCAGCTCCGTGCGGGGTTACCCGAATTTCGGAAGACGCATTGCCACCGAAGACCGGGCGGTCATGAATGAGCACCGTTTTGGCTCCTTGACGGGCCGCCGCTACGGCAGCGCAAAAACCGGCCAATCCGCCCCCGCATACAACAACTTGATAGCTTTCCTTTTTGATCTTCATTGCGCATGTCTCCTTGTTATTTCAATTTGAGTTGGCTGAATATGTATAAATAAGGCTAGCCTTTTAACCCCGTATTCGCGATGCCTTCGACAAACCATCGTTGGCATAGGCATACGATGATGACGAGAGGCGCGAGAGCAAGAACCGATGCCGCCATAATGAGCGGATAGTTCGTGCTGTTTTCACCATCTGTATAGCTAAGCAAACCTAACGGTATCGTAAACAGGTCCCGGTCTCTTAACAAAATAAGCGGATTTTCGTACTCATTCCAGTGCCAGGTGAAAGTCAAGATCAATAGCGTGACCAAGGCCGGCTTAACGAGCGGAAGCGAAATTTGCCAATACATTCTCCAATAACCGGCGCCATCGATTTTGCTGGCCTCGAACAACTCTATAGGCAATGTGCTGAAGAACTGCCGCATCAGGAAGGTCCCCAGAACGGTAAACATGCCAGGAAGGATGATCGCCTCATGCGTATTCACAAGATGCAAATAGTCGAAAAGTATAAATCTGGGGACAAATAGCACTTGCGGCGGAACGATCATCGTAGCCAAATATATCAGGAAAATCGTATCTCTGAACTTGAACCTCAGCCTTGCGAAAGCAAATCCGGCTAATGAACTGGTCACTAGCGAGCCTAGCACCTGTAAAAATGTAATTTTTATGGAATTTACATAGAACACATAATAAGGAACTTTACCGAACCAAACTTCGTGGTAGTTCGACCAATCGAATGCTTTCGGAATCCACCGAATCGGAAACTCGAAAATATCAGCTTGGTTCTTAAACGACGCCGACGCCATCCAGAGAAACGGGAGGACCATGAGAATTCCGATCGATAACAACAATACCGTAAGAACACTTCTAAGAAGCGTATTTTTTTGAGACAGACTGAGCATGTGCATAGCCTCCTAGTACTGGTCCTGCCATTTTTTTTGAGTTCTCCACTGTACGAGCGTGACCAGGAAAATAACCAGAAACAATAGCCAGGAAACCGTCGCGGAATAACTCATTTGGTTCAACTCGAATGCTTGCGAGTAAATGTAAAGCGACATCACCATCGTTGATTGAAGCGGCCCGCCATTCGTCATGACCTGCACGGCTGCGAAAACTTGAAGCGAGGAATTAATTAAGGTAATCGCTATCAAGAATGTAGTTGGCTTTAGCATCTGTATGGTAATAGCCGTAAATTGATTGAACGGTGATGCGCCGTCGATCGAGGCCGCTTCATACAGTTCCCTGGAAATCCCTTGAAGGCCGGCCATATACAAAATCATCGCATATCCGACGTAAGTCCAGATGGTCATGATCATAATGGCCATTAATGCGTAATCCGGACTCGCGAGCCAGCCAGGCGGATCTGAAATGCCGGCCACTCTCAACAACGCATTAATCGGTCCTTCCGAGCTATTGAACAACACCCGCCATACAACGGAGATAGCCACCAAACTGCTCATATACGGAAGAAAAATAAGCGTCCGGATCCATGTTTTCAAATAAACATAATTGTTCAAAATGGCAGCTAATGCGAGTCCGATCGCTATTGCCACTGAAACCGTGATGACGGAAAATACGACGTTATGCTTCAAAGAGAGGAACACGTTCTTATCGTGAATTAGCCTCTCGATGTTATCCAATCCAACAAACACCAGCCCCTTTAGTCCTTGCAAATAGTTCCAATCCGTGAAAACCAGAATCATACTAAACAGCAAAGGAAACAAAATAAAGAAACCGAAACCAAGCAGATTGGGGAAGATAAATAAATACCCGGCCACATTTTCTCTCGTCTTCTCTTTCAATTTCATAGGTTCTACTCCCCTCTCCCTTTATACGCTAAGTATAATTGAGCCTTTGCCCTGTATGAATGGGATAAACTAAGCCGAATATGTGTTTTCCTTCGATCTTCTCAACGAAACAAGCTGACTCCTGTTGAACAGGAATCAGCTTGAGAGGTTCCAATCTTTTACTAGAATTAAGAACATAGAATCTCACTACAATTGCTTAGAAAACGCCATTACGCTTTGAAGGATACCATGCTAGCATAAAAATGCAGTAAAAAATTGGAAGGAGGAATTTTTATGAATCGCACCAGAAGGAAACTGAACTGCCTGGCTTTGTTTATCTTCCTGTTGCTTGTTTCTTTTTTTGGCGGAAGTTATGCAAGCGCTTCCGAGACGTCAGCAGAAAATGTCTATGAATTTGAAAGCGTTGCCAGTACGGCATCAGGCGGTACGCTGGCAAATTATCCGGATTTGAACAGCAGTGCCGGCGCTTGGCGTATGCTTTCAACATCTACCGTCGGCGCTTACGTCGAATACACGGTGAATGTCCCTGCTCCAGGTCCATACACCGTATTTATAAAAAACAAAAAGGTAGACTCAAGAGGTATTTACCAATTATCCGTCGATGGCGTCAACCAGGGCGGTACAGTGGATCTTTATGCAAGTACTCCACTATATACGGAAGTTAACCATGGTACAGTCAACTTTGCCTCTGGTGGAAATAAAACATTTAGATTTACGGTAACCGGCAAGAATTCCAGCAGTTTAGGGTATACGCTTGGCTTGGACGCTATAAGGCTGGTGAACCAACGCCAATCACAGCGCCTATGGTACACCGCACCTGCTGCTAACTGGGAAACCGAAGCACTCCCGATCGGTAACGGCAAGCTTGGAGGAATGGTTTTTGGCGGCACCGGCGCTGACAGAGTTCAGATTAATGAAGCAACCATCTTTAGCGGGAGAAAGGTACAGACTACACCAGCCAACTACACCGAATTTTCACAGATAAAAACGGCCCTGAACAACAATGATTTTGCTTCTGCAAAAACTCATTTTAATAACTGGCTTAGTAATGTGCCTACGGATTATGGGCCTGAGGATTTTGGAGAATACCAGAACCTTGGCGATATCAATCTAACATTCGCAGGACATGAATCAGGTACAAGCAATTATGTCCGTGAATTAAACCTTAATACTGGAATGGCCAAGGTTTCGTATGAAAAGGACGGTAAAACTTTTACCAGGGAGTATTTTTCCAGCTATCCCGACAATGTGATGGTCATAAGGCTCACCAGCAGTGCCCCGCAGTCAATTACAACCCAGGTGTCCATGGCTAGTGCCCAATATAATATCGTACAATCTTCAAGCGAAAACAATACGTTGATTGTCAATGGGAAAAACAATACTGGCGCGCTTAGCTTCCAGACCAGGATCAAGGTACTGCCGAGTGGCGGTTCCCAGTCCATAGCCTCCAATGTTGCGAGTGTGACCAATGCGGACAGCGTTACAATACTCATGTCCACTTATACCACATACACCAATAATTGGCTCAACTATGCCGGAAATACGGATTATGCAGCGGATGTAACAAATGCCGTATATAACGCCGGAAACAAGACATATGAACAGCTCAAGTCAACACATACCTCGGATTATACAAATCTTTTCGACAGGGTCAGCCTTGATTTCAAAGGGGCCAATATGGACGCCGTCCCTACCGACACACGTTTGACCAATTATAAGAACTGTTCCGCTGATCCAGGGCTGGAGAGTTTGTTATTCCAATATGGACGTTACCTTTTGATCAGCAGTTCCAGACAAGGCGGCCAGCCTGCCAACCTTCAGGGAATATGGAACAACAGCAATACGCCGAAATGGGGTAGCATGTATTGTTTCAATATCAACTTTAACATGAATTACTGGCCTGCACAGGTTACCAATCTGACCGAAACCCATATGCCAATGATCGATCTCATTGACAGTTTGAGACCCAGTGGCAGGGAAACGGCCAAAAATTATTTTAATATCTCGACAGGCTGGTTTGCAGCAAAGAAGACAGACGTTTGGGGCTTCACAATGCCTTACAGGCCGGCTGATAGCGGGCTTTTCATGGGTGGTTCCGGATGGCTTGCCCAGGATGTATGGGAATACTACAGCTTCACTAGGGATACCAACTACCTAGCAACCAAAGGATATCCGATTTTGAAGGAAGCAGCACAATTTTATCTTAATTTCCTTACGCCATCGGGCAACTTTTTAATCTCAACGCCTTCAACATCTCCTGAGAATTCATTTAAATATAACGGTGCTTCCTATCAGATGTCTGCAGGTACGGAGGTGGACCACCGGATCATTGAAGAACTTTTCAATAATACGATAACGGCAAGTACGATCCTTGGTGTGGATGACACGTTTAGATCTCAGCTTCAAACCGCTGTTGCTAAAATACCGCAGCCGCAAATTGGCAGCTTAGGGCAAATTAAAGAGTGGTATCAGGGTGATTTTATAGAGTCAACTCCAACCCACAGGCATATTTCCCAGTTGTACGGCCTATTCCCTGGCAATACGATTTCACCGCTTACAATTCCGGCATTGGCAGATGCAGCTAAAGTATCTCTCAATAGACGCGGGGATTTAAGCACTGGCTGGAGTATGGCGTGGAAGATAAACGCTTGGGCTAACCTTCTGGATGGACAACGTGCCTATACGCTTCTAAACATGCAGCTTAAAAATCTAATATATAAAAATTTATTTGACACTCATCCCCCCTTCCAGATTGACGGTAATTTCGGTTTTACCTCGGGCATTGCTGAAATGCTCCTTCAAAGCACTTACGCGAAGCAAATACATCTTTTACCGGCAATGCCGTCAAATTGGCCCAATGGCAGTGTGAAAGGACTCAAAGCCAGAGGAAATTTCACTGTTGATATGGACTGGAGTAGCCGGAGCCTCACGAAAGCTGTAATTAAGGGTTCTCCAAACGAAACAGGAACTATAAGGTATGGAACGTCGGTTATCCCATTTACTCTGGATAGCAGCGGTGTTTATACCTATATTCCATAAAGATAAAGGAGTGAAGTTTATGTTAAAAAGAGCAATTTCAGGTGTAATGGTTGTGTTACTTTTATTGCTCGGCACTGTTTTTGGAATGCCGATGACGACGCAGGCGGCAGGAAACATCTACTACGTAGCCACAACCGGCAGCGACAGCAATTCCGGCACACTAAGCAGTCCGTTCAAGACCATCGCAAAGGCTACAAGTGTCATGGTTGCAGGTGATACGTGTATGATCAGAGGAGGTACATACAGGGAAGTCATTCAGCCTACCAAATCGGGCACAGCCGGAAATCCAATCACCTATAAGGCTTATGCCGGTGAGACGGTAACTGTAAGCGCCACTGACAAGGTTACCGGGTGGACGCTTCATTCCGGGAACATATACAAAGCACAGATGAATTGGAACCTGGGAATGGAGAACCAGGTGTTCGTTAATGGTGAGTTGATGCACGTAGCCCAATACCCCAACTGGACGGATACCAACGTCTTTAATCCCGGCAGGGCAAACATGGACAGCGGTGCCGACCTAACAATTGCATATTCAGGCCTTAACAAGCCTGCCGATTACTGGAAGGGGGGATCCGTTTGGATTAGGGGGACGTGGACTGCCCAAACGACTACTGTTACCGCTTCAAGCGGAAATCAGATTACAATAGCGCCGCTTTCGTCTTCCGATGGCCGTTATACGGGTCCATTAGCCGGCAGGGAATTCTTTATCTTCAATTTATTGAGCGAGCTTGATGCCGAAAGGGAATGGTTTTATGACAGCAGTACCCAGGCCATGTATTTATGGGCACCCGGAGGCGTGAACCCCTCTACACTGAATGTTGAAACGAAAAAAAGGATTTATTGTATAGACCTTACTGGGGTTTCCTATGTCAATATCGAAGGCCTGAACACCTTCGGAGGCACAATAAGAATGGCGGACAATTCATCGGGCAATATAGTAAAGGAGATAGACGCAAAATATATATCCCACAGGATGAACCTTCAAAATGCATATGAAAAGGACGACACGGGGGTTTATGTGGGTGGCAGCAACAATACCTTAAGGGATTCCACATTTGCTTACAGCTCCGGAAATCTCATCATAGTTGCTGGTTCGGACAATAAGGTTATAAACAATCTTGCACATGAAGCCAACTATATGGGTACTTACAATGCAAACATATTTATAAAGGGCAAAAGACATTTGATAAGCTATAATACACTATACAATGCAGGCCGGGATTTAGTGCAGCTACAAGACGTTGAAGCGGTTATTTTTGAGTATAACGACCTCAGCCTAAATGGATTATTAAACCATGATTGCGGCGGAATTTACGTTACAAAAGAAGATGGTGGAAAGACAGAGATCAGGTATAACCGCATCCATGACCTTACAGTTTACCAAGATACCGGGATCTATTTAGATCAGCACAGCCACAATTTTATTATCCATCATAATACGATCTGGAATACGGGTTTCGCAGCAATTAAATCCAGCCAGCCAGGAAATTTTGTGCAAATATATGACAATATGGTGGATGGGATTATTAAAAGTGTTTTTGGCAGTGCATTTAATAATGACGGATATGGAACCTGGATCTACAATAATGTTGCAACTGACGGCTATTTGATAGACGGAGATGCCTTCCGGTATGGCAATACAACTGTAGGGTACAACCAGAACCTCTATCCTCCGGCAGGACAAAACTTGGCTAATCCGCCCAATCCTACCTATGCGCCGTCAACGCTGCAAAACACAAATAGGGTTAAAAATGCCTTCTTTGACTCAAGCCTTGATTCATGGACAAAAATCGGTGCACCAACGGCAGCTTTTTATAGTGCGACCTATGACCCTATTAACATCGATAATAGAGAAACAAGATCAGGTTATGGAAGTGTACAGCTTGGCAGCGGGCAGACTGGGGTAGAACAGTTAATAACCGGTCTTGAGCCCAATACAACCTACGAATATTCAGCTTGGGCAAGGGTACCTTTCGGTGAGACTGTAGAGATAGGTGTTAAGGAATATGGCGATGCAACCATTTATAAAAACGTATATGGCAATTATCCAAACTGGACAAGGCAGAAGGTGCAGTTTAAAACAGGCGCAAGCCATACAAGCGCAAAGGTTTATATATGGAAGAGTTCTTCGGGTGCAAGTCTGTGCTACGGAGATGACGCGGGATTGATTGAGATTAATGATACTGTACCCTTGATCGTGGATAACGGAGACCCCAATTACAGTGAAATAAGTGGTTCATGGTTAGACAGCAGCTTGACAGGCTATAATGGAAGCACTACCAGATACGCTCGTGAAGGTGCTTCGGCGAAATGGACCGCTCCAATTACCGTAGCCAGAACTTATGATGTCTATATGAATAAGATCATTCATAGCACCTCCGATACCAATACGAAGGTCGAGGTGGTTCATGACGGTGTTACCAGTGCAGTCTATGAGGATTATTCCACTGGCACTCCTGGCTGGAAGTATATGGGTACTTATACGATGACACCGGGGCAACCCAACTATGTAAAAGTAACCAGAGGCAATAACTCTCTCAGGGCAGATGCAGTAAAATTTGTAGCTTCCAATAATTCGTTTGACCCTGCAGTATTCTATAAAATTGTCAACAAGAAGAGCGGGAAACTACTGGATGTTGCCAATAGTTCGAGTGAGCCTGGTGCAAAGGCCATCCAGTTAGGGAATTTAGGCGGAGAAAGTAAGCGATGGAAAATTATGTATAACGGCAACGATTATAGCCTAGTAAACAAGAACAGCGGAATGGCGGTTGATGTTGCAGGAAGTGCGATAACGAGTGGTGCGGAGGTTGTTCAATCTCCACACTATGGAATTATCAGTCAAGGGTGGCAGATTGCCGATGCCGGCAATGGTTATTATAAGATCATTAATACGAACAGCGGCATGGTTGCTGCCGTTAAAGGCGGTTCCACAACAGACGGTGCGGAGATCATTCAATCGCCATACTCTGGAAACGATAGTCAGCTGTGGAACATCGTATTAGACACAGGTGGAGATGCGCAGATAGTGGATAATGGAGATGCCAACTACAGTGAAGTAAGCGGGTCATGGGTAGACAGCAGCGTGATCGGCTATAATGGAAGCGCGTCCAGGTACAGCGTTAGCAGCGGTGCCTCAGCGAAATGGACTGCTCCCATTACCGCAGGCGGAACTTATGAAGTCTTTATCTATAAGACAATTAGCAGCAACTCCGATACCAATACGAAGGTAGAAGTGGTTCATAACGGTACTACCAGTACAAGCTATGAGAATTATTCCACCGGTACTTCAGGCTGGAAGCTGATTGGTACTTATACGATGACACCGGGGCAATCCAACTATGTGAAAATCACCCGGGGCACTCAAACTGTCAGGGCAGATGCCGTAAAGTTTGTGAAAGTTGATTGAGTATCATAGTAGTGGTGTGGAATCGGCTACCCAGCTAATGGGTAGCCTTCTACTGATTCACCAGGAACAAAAACTTGTATTTTCGATGCCTGAATGATAGCTGTCCCACTGTCCTTAGGCCTCGATTGAACTTTCATCCATTAGTTTGTACTTAGAAACCGCAACAATATACAGCAATCAAACAGTTGCAATCTCTCCATGAAAACATAATGAAAACGCAAGCTATGATAAGCTTGCGTTTATGATCGAAATATTATGTTTTTTGTAAGTCTCCAGAAGACCGCTATCCATCAAAGAATCCGTTACAATCGAATCAATCTGATCCAATCCGCTAATGTTCAGGTAGGATACCGTTTCGAATTTACTCGAATCCGCTACGACAACTTTCCGCTTGGCACTCTTTAGCATCGCATTGATGACCTCTGCCTCGCCCTGGCGAAAATCTGTCAGCCCTTTCTCAAGGGAAATCGCATTGATACTAATGAACGCCAGATCGATATTGAAATTCATAATTTCCTCTTCAATCGAGCGCCCGTACAAGGAAAACTCCTCATGATTCAGATAGCCCCCGGGAATTATAACCGTGAAACCCTTCTTCTGCGCCAAAATATCCGCGATACGAAGGGAATTTGTTATGACTGTGAGTTTTTCGAACCGCGCGGCGAGCCGCTTGGCAACCTCGATATTCGTCGTTCCGGCATTGAGAGAAACAGCTTGATACTCCTTCACCAGCTCGACAGCATACATAGCCAGTTCCTGCTTCCTTTCGTTCTGCGTAATTTTACGCTTAAAGAATGCCTGATTTGTCGCTACGTCTTCTCTCTTGGAAACAGCGCCTCCATGTACACGCTTGATTTTATCCTCTTGCTCCAACCGTTCAAGATCCCTGCGTACCGTATCAAGGGAAACTTGCAGCAATGACTTCAATTCCACAACGGTGACTTGTCCTTTGGATTCCAGTTCCAATAATATTAAGCGATGCCTCTCTGGTGCAAGCATTTCATCATTCCTCCGTGTTTTTGCGTTTATCAGCATGTTTTCCCTTAAGTAAGGGTACCAAAAATGCCACGTCGAGTAAATGATGAAATCTCAATAAAGCCGATTTGCAGGTAAAAAGCCGGGAAACCTTGTCAGATCAAGGATTCCCGGCTTATTTGTGTCCTGCTATCTCATTCTCGGAATAAATAGTTGTGCAAAGCCTGAACAGTTTCCGCTCGAGATGTCTGTCCTTTTGGCGTAAACAGTCCCTCTTGCGTTCCGCTCAGCAGCCCGATTGAAGCCGCATCGCGGATGGCTTGCTGCGCCCAGGAGGACATTTCGTCTTGATCTTGAAACTGAATTGGACCTAGATTTGATGATGTATGTTCAGGCATAATCCCCCAAGCACGCATCAACATAACAGCCATCTGCTCGCGGGTCACAAGATCGTCAGGCGAGAAGTTGGTCTCGCTAACACCTTGTACGACACCATTCTCCACAGCAACAGCAACATCACCGCTGTACCAAGCCGTTTTGGGAACATCCTCAAAATTACTCTTATTAGATCCAGATAGGCCCATGGCACGAACAAGAAGTGCAGCGAATTCAGCTCGGGTTACGCGTTTATCCGGTTCGAAGTGACTGGTCTCTATCCCTTTTACAATGGGTTCGGCCACAATATCTGCAAAAATGTGTCTGGCCGCCAGATTACCGATGGCTTCAGCAGCCCAGTGGCCGCTTGTATCCTGGTATTTTACATTGTAATCCATAACAACGTATGATCCTCCATCTGAAATAACAAACACGGCTTCAGGCTTATTCCACGCAGCATTTGCCGACTGATAGGCCAGTCTGCCGTCCTCATAAATCTTGTATAAGCCTGCTCGCTTCGCCTTCCCTTGCGGAGGTACTTTCATGCTTATCTCAATAGGTTCGAAGTTCTTAACTGGCTCTTGCAAACCGCTGCTGCGGTTCGTTGGGAATTGCCATTCCACACGGAGAACCGGGGATAAGATCACCGTGCTTTGGTTGGAATCCGCTTGGATGCCATTGATTAGCTCATCGGTAACAGAGTTGTGAGTCAACACGAGTGAAGCTTTTTTCTTATCCGCTTCCCCAAGAGCGGAGCCGGCTTCACGGATGGATTTCAGTGAAACATTTGCCGTTCCCCACTCAAATTGAAGCTGAACCCAGTCTCCTGCAGACTGTGCAGCTGCTTCATACGGAATAGCAACTTGGGATTTTCCTTCTTCCACTTTAATCGTTGCTGTTCCCTGCTCATTCTTAAGAGCTAAATTGTCAGGTTTAATAACCTGTACAAATTGCTTGGAAACTAGGTGAGTATCATCCGGAGCAACGACGCCTAGACCACCATGCACTCCACCTGAGTTGCTCCCTGTGCCTACGCTTGTCGATCCCGAATTGCCGCCAGTATCCGATGTCAGCACGGTAAGCTCGTAAATAGCCTTGAACTCATGATGAAACGATGTGATCGTCACCCTTCCTTGTTTTTTGGCTGTAACGAAACCTTCGGCATCGATCGAAGCAATGGCTTCGTCGCTGCTGGTAAACTGTAGATCCTCTGCAATCGTCTCCAGCTTCTGATCGCTATACGTCCCCAGCACCGTCGCTTTCGCTTTCTCTCCCACTTTCAAAGGCTTCAATCCGTTAATCTCCAGCTTGATCAGCTTTGGTGGAGTCACAGACGAATCGTCTTGAATATTGATCGTATAGCTGGTGCTCAGCAGCTGATACGTAGCCGTAATTACCGTCTGGCCTGCTTTCAATGCAGTGATCTCACCTGAGCGTCTATTCAGCGCCGCAACCGTATCATCCGAAATGAATAGGTTTAACCCCGGCAGCGCTGAGACATTAGAATCGAGCAGCACCGAGCTGCTGCTGTCACTGTAAACTGCCGTCACAACTGTCTGCAGACGATCCCCAACCATCACCTGCTTCAAGCCTGCAATCAGCAGCGATTGCATAGCAGCACCGGACGATGACGTGCCTTGAACAATCAGTTTATACGAACCTGAAACGTCCCCATTCGTTCCTGTGATGATCGTCTCACCTCGGGCATGAGCGGTTACCACGCCTTCGCCGGTAATGGAAGCGATAGCCGGATTGCTGCTGCTGAACGAGTAGCCTTCCACGGTCTCCGACACTTTGCCATTCTTATAAGTTGCCTCGACAACGGTGTTCCGCTGCTCGCCAATCTTCATCGGCGCAAGCCCCTTCAAACGGATCGATTCCACTGGAGAATCCTTCAAAGCAAACGTCTTTTCGGCCGATTTGGTTGTATTGCCATACGAATCCGTCGCTTCCGCGTACCAAGAATACGCCGAGTTTGTCGTCAAGCCGGACCAATCCCACTGCGTTTGGCCGCCACTTGGGATAGGCTGCGCATTGGCAAGCTGCTGAATTTTACTCCCCTTGAGACCGATGTGCCCTGTCGCCAACTCGATATCGCCTACATCCGTGTTAAGCGGCAGCGTGTAATTTTCGTATTGTTCTTGAAAAAATCCATAGTTGTCATTTGTAATCGTTGAATAAGGCACCATATAAACCAGCTGTTTTTTGACATCGAAATATAGCATTCGCAAGTAAGCCGCTCCGCCTAACGAAGTATCCTGATAATCATGCAGCAGCTCGTACACAACTTTTCCATCGATTCGCTTTACATTATAAAAGGCCGCTTGACGATGTCCGCATAAAACCATGAATACATTGCTATTCGGTGCAATAACTTTTTCCATAATTTTTTGCCCGCCAAGATCATTCGTATCGTAGCTTCCCGTATCATATAATAAGTACGAATGCGTAGTGACTATAGCTTTGCGGTCTTTGTACCGGCTCAGCACGTCATTCGCCCAGTCGATTGATGGTTGATCAATTCCCCAGCTTAGATAGACGATAATAAAATCCATGCCTCCAGCTGAAATCAGGTCATAATGGTTTTTATTGTCCCGATCGTCGCCTCCATAATAAGGCTTGTTCTTGAAACGATCCTTGCCAAAATATTTGTTATACAACGGGCTTATATCATGATTGCCGGCAAGTACGCCATATGGCACATTGGCGTCATCCAATATTTTCATGCTGCGGTCTGCATTTACCCATTGAGGCTCATAAGTAGCTACGTTGACAATATCTCCGGTATGGACGACATATTGAATGTTTTTAGTATCTTTATTGTCTGCGACCCACTGCGTCATTTTATCGTAAACGTCCGGAAATTCCTGCGCTTGGTATTGTGTATCCGTCATCCAGGCGAATGAGAAATCATATTGGTCTCGTTCCGGCTTCTGCCCTGGCAGCATTGTATTCTGCTGAGTTGCTGCAACATATAGCTTCACTTTCTTGTTCGCATCTACCATCGTTGCTGTATTTAAAACAGCTGTAAGTTTAAAATCGCTATTGTTCGCATTCCCTACCTTTACGGCGACTTGCTGCCATTTCTTAGCGATGAAATCCCAGGCATATATCATCACTTGCTGTTTGGAATGGCCTTCCCAGGTTACCTCCAATTCATCGATCTGGGAAAGATCCCCCTGAACCGTCATGTCGAAACGTTGATAGGGGTAATTTTTCAGCGACCTGGTGCTATAGTAGGAGCCATCCGATGCCTTGAGCGATTCCAGCGCACCAGCCGGCAACAGCTGTTCCGACGTAATGGCATCATTTGCTGGCGGGCTCATAGTGTTTGCTAATTCATAGGCCTTGTTTGCCAACGAATTGGTTTGAAAGTCGCTTACGAACTGTACCTTTTTCTCATAAAATGTGAGATCCGTCATATCGCCTGTAGGTTCCGTTACATTTGCTTTCAGCGTTACTTTCCCATTGGCATCGAAAATCTCACCATCAGGTCCATCAAGCGAGACAATCGGCTTTAACTTGCTTCCATCAATGTTGAAAGTAATGCGCTTACTTGCTGTCAACTGAGAATTGACAGATGCAACAGCGTCAATTGTGAGCGTATGCTGACCGCTTTTCAATGACAGAAGGGTCGTTTGGAACCCCATCGATTGGGAACTGATCGTAACTGGCGCACTTCCGTCCAAGCGGTAGGTGATGGCCGCCGGCTGACTGATAAATCCACTAAACGAAAGATCCGGCGAATAATAAGTCGCACCTTCCTTTGGTTGAAAAACCGTCATCTGCAACGATGAATTCCGAGATTCCGCGTCTCCGTAAATGAGAAACTTGTCGGTCATACTCAAATACTCCGCTTGTACCCATGATGCGCTTCTAGCCGTCCGGGAAATTCTTGCTTCATCAATCCCCCCTTTGATTGAATTGCCTCCTATCATTAAGGCGTCTCCCGCCTTGATGTTCCCGGAGCGCCTGCCTTCGGCAACCTTGACTCCGTCGCGATACAAAATCAAATTATTGCCTGCAAGAGCGCTGTTATAGGTCAGGGAGAGGTACGTCCAATTGTAATCCGTCGTCCCCCCGTTTAGTTGCAGGCTTGCATTTTGACCGTTCAGGTTGTTATCGGCTGCATCCGTATATACGTTCGCCATCCATTTGCCGGCCACAGCTTTCATCCAGAATGCATTTTCCCGAACCAGCATGTTGCCGACCACCTTGCCATTCGTTAACCGGGCCCAACCGGAAATCGTTATTTGCGATTCTCCGTTGCCTAAAGCCCCCTTGTTGGTGGTATTGGCTGGATATATAGTTGCCCAAAGACTCTCAAAATAGCGTCCAACCCTATGATATTTAGGGTCTGTGCCTTCCAGCGTATAGGACGTTCCGCTTATCGTCGAATTTTTCACTTGGCGCATGCCGATATTGGCATTTGCAGTGGAATCCTTGAACTGCTCCACTTGCTTCGGATTTGCAAGATTGTCAATAATCCGCTGACCGAAGTGGTAGACCAGCAAAAAGTCCGAATTCCAAACCTGTTGAGGATCGTTCGTCTTTAAGGAACTTCCGCCGTAGTATAGCCACATATGATCCGTACTGGAAGCCGAGCGAATCTTCGGCACCTTCACCCATACGATGCTTTCGCCTTGCGGATCCCATTTCTCAATCTCATAAGGCAATTGTATCGTTTGATCCCCGCTAAAGAAGTGCAGATCATCCTGATCGGTAACCGAATAATTGATTTTGGAAGCATCCAGCTTCACCGGTACTGGGAAATCCAGCAGATCTTCCACCGCCGCCTGGTTGTCAAAACTGATCATGATCCGGTAATTCCGATCCTTATCCTTCCATTCGGCAGCAGCCGATGCAGTAACAGTGTTATTTGGCAAGACGCCGACCGGCAATAGAGTTTGGAGGAATAACGCGAGCAGCAGCACAACTAGTATTCGTTTTTTCCATAAGCCTATCTTCAAAGCTGATCACTCCTTTATTTTCTGAATGAATACCTATTTCGCTTGCAGTTTCATCACGACTTGTACCGCTTCAGCCCGTTTGGATGGCTCAGCAGGAATAAATACTCCGTTACCTCGACCGTTCAGCAGACCTAATTGTGCTGCGATCTGAACCGAATCGCGAGCCCACGTTGAGGTCTGATCCATATCTAGAAAAATAGGGTTTTGATCGAGCTTCACCTTCCCGAATTTACGCTCATAGGCTCGTACAAGCAGAACCGCCATTTCTTCCCGGCTAATCTCCACTTCTGGTTGGAACAGACTGTCGCCTTCACCGTCAATCAGCCCCGCATCCGCTGCCGACCCTACATATTCCGCATACCAAGCGCTGCTTGGCACATCCGTAAACTTCACAGCTTTACTTGGCATGAGATTTAACGAATTTACGAGCAAAGCGACAAATTCCGCTCTTGTGACGCTGCGTTCAGGTTGAAAATAGCGATCGCTTACCCCTTTAACCGTATGATTGGCGCTCATGACCTGAATCGTCCGATAGGCCCAATGATTGGCGGGAACATCGTTGTACGTTTTTTTATACGCCATCACCGCATATTTGCCATTCGCATCCAACGTCGTGCGGATGCCCCGTTCTGTCAAATGACCACCAACGTATTTGGCGGTGCCATCTTGGAACAATTGATACACGCCAAGCAATTCCTTGTCCGTACCTGCAGGAATGGCAAATTCAATCTGCACCGAGTCTTGCGGCAGCTCCGACGCAATTTTCTGTCCGTTTTCCATTTCCCATACAGCTGAGAAATCGTATATCCGGGAGACAAGCGACATCG
Organism: Paenibacillus ferrarius; assembly: GCF_002027705.1. Lineage (GTDB taxonomy): Bacteria > Bacillota > Bacilli > Paenibacillales > NBRC-103111 > Paenibacillus_E > Paenibacillus_E ferrarius. The sequence goes on from NZ_MBTG01000005.1 coordinate 35,558, forward strand.
TTCCTGCCTCTTGTTTCCATGCATCCTTCCAATCCTTCTGGGCTTGCTCGGACAAGGCAGGAAATGATACGGCATGCTTGCCTTCGCCCTCAGTTTTACCTGTCATTTCATTTATTGCCGATTGAAATAATTGTCCAGTTAAATGAAGAGTCAGGTTATCCTGCTCAATTGTAATCACTTGGCTGTCAGGCAGTTTGCTTGCCGAAGCCGGGAACAAAACTTGCGTAATATCAGACGCGATTTCCACTCGGATATTCCCTGTCTGCGCTTGCAGTTGATCGTCCTTTACAAGGGTTGTACCCGGCTTTTTATCCGTAGGATTGGAAGAGCCTGCTGAGCTGCCTGAACTAGCATTAGAAGAATCTTCTTCCCCGTTGCCGCTACCGCCCTCTGAAGCATGTATACGAATGGACGATTGAGCAGCTTTATGCTGATAAACAACGGTTACCACGGTCGTCCCTTGCTTCAACCCGGTCAATTTGCCTTGCGAATCTACGCTTACTACGGAAGAATCATCTACCGTCCACTCCGACATAGAAGCAATTTCAATTGGCGCTGCATGATCGTAGATGGCGTGGGCTTGTAAGGAAACTTGCTCACCGACCTTTATACTTGCAGGCGCAGTAAGTCTGACTTCTTGCAGGACGGGAAGTTGATTCTGGATCACGACTAAGGAGTAGTTCGCCGTAAACCCTCGGTAGGTAGCGTAAAGTCGGGCTGCCCCTGTACTTAAGGCCGTTAACTCTCCAGTTCCAGGATCGATACGGACGACACTCGGGTTGTCGCTTCGATAAATAACATCATGATTGACAGGAAAAAGTGAATTATCATTATAAACAGCTTGAATAACAGTAGATGCATTATCCCCCGCTACAAGTGTGTGTGGACCGGTAAATCGAAGAGAAACGATTTGAGGTTTACCAGGTTCGGTGACCTGTGGAGTGAATGCTACGACAATAATCAGGTCCGCTGATAATCCGTTTGCTTCAACGTGCAGTTGCGCAGTCCCGGGACCTACTGCGTTGATCGTTCCGCTCGCATCCACTTGAATAACATTTGGATTATCGGACGAATAGGTTGCCGACGTAACAGAATCTATACTTCCATAATTATTAACAAACTTGACTTGCAGTTTGGCAACATCCCCTGGTTGCATCGTTTGCGGACCATCAAGATCAAGATACTGCAGCGTTTTGGCTTTGACTGCGATTTCGACTGAAGCGCTGAATGTGCCTAACCGAGCCGTTATCACAGATTTGCCTGGAGCGATCGGCACAATGCCGCCCTGCGTATTGACGGCAGCCACTTCCGGATGCTGACTTTGATAGACGATGCCTTGCTGCTTGGCTTCAACCTCGTTTGCCGCATTGTCGATCAGATGGACGACAGCTTGTCCCGTTTGCCCAACGACCCAATTGGCTGGAATATCCAAGCGAATGGACGTGACTGTTGAGGTATAGTCGCGAACATACTGCTTATACATGGACTTTGCTTTAATGGCATTCACGGCTTGGCTGTACAATTGCAACATACCAATCTTGCCTTGCATGTAGTTTTGAGCGCCATGCGAATTCATGCTGGCTCCGATCTTCAAATCGACTTTCGATCCGCCACCGATAACACCCGTTCTGGATCTGGACATCGTTTCTTCGCCATTGACATAAAGCTTTGCGGTTGCACCGTCATATGTCGCCAACGCATAGTAGATTTTATTCGCCTCCAACGGTTTTCCGCTATCGACGATAACGAATCCTTCAGCGCCAGTATCTTCTTTGATATAAAACATAGCTTCGAGTTTTTTGGAAATGGGATTCAACACCATCGCGTAATCCGCTTCACGTGTTTTCTCCATTATTGTTTGGGCACGATCGAGCGTGTCGAGCGAGAAAGAAACGGCCATCGACATTTGCTTCGGACTTAGCTCAGCTTCATGTGGAATGCGGACATATGAGGCATTTCCGTCGAGTCCCAGCACTGGCTTGGCAAAAATGGGATGATCGTACAAAACCGGCGTTCCGACTGCGCTGCCATTGTGAAGGTTTGGGCTGCTATCGCCGCCAATTGATTGCGTGAAATCCATATTCAGCAGATCCGGACCTGGGGCAACGCCCGACGAATCCTCGAACGCTTGCAGCTTGGCCACCAATTGGTCCATTAGCGTCTTTTTGTTTGCAACAGAAGCTGTAGACATCTGGGCTTTATACGAGGCAAGCACTTGTTCAATTTGGTCATAGACGCTCTGCGGAAAGATAACATCGCTTATTCTCGCATCGTTTATCGCCTTTTCTACTTTATTGAGCAATAGATGAGCTAACCCATCTATCCACTGTTGCTCCCTCATGCTCTGGTCGATAATTCCGCGGTACACTCGGAACTCGTCAAGCCTTGCATCTTTTAGTGAAAATGACAGATTTTTATTGCCGTCAGTACCAATGACGAAATTCAGTGCGTCAATCGATGCGCCATTATGGCTGGATATATTAAGTTCGCCAATTTTAACATTGTTCTGATAAACCGCTAGCATACCGTTTCTGTCATAAGTGTACGTCATAAAGGTCCAGCCTTTAAAGGCAAAGGATGGCGATGGAAATAAATCCAGTCTGGATTTACCGTTTGCTGTAAAATTCACTTTATCGGAGTTGGGCCAATTCCACCACGCCGTGATAGCAAACCCGGGATTTTCTCCAGCGTTCCAGTTTTTATTAGAAACAATACTTGCATTCGTGGTATCTTTATTGTCGATCCAGAAAGATATGGAGAAGTTCGTGTTAGAGCCGAATTGCAGATCGGCCGGCTTGCCCATATCAATATAACTGTTGCCTTTAAAATAAATCGCTTTCCCGACAACACCATCGGTAAAAGTTGGCGTTCCGTTCAGCAGCCCGTTATTCCCCTTGCCCGAACGATCTGTCGCTGTTTCGTCATTAAAATCTAAATATAACACGCTGGAAATTCCGACAGATAGAAAAGTGGCCAGCGATTGCTCCAGTCGAGCTATCATCGTGTACTTATTTGCTGTAGGGGCCGAATCAAATCCACTCTTAAAAGCAGCAACATCCTGTTCGAGCTTATCATAGGCACTTGCCGGGTAAAGTATAACCCCGTTTCTTGCATCGTTAATGGCGTTTTCAACTTTGTTAACCATTACTTTCTTAACGCCTTCCATATACAGCTTGTCCATTTCAGCCTGATCGATTAGTCCCTTATAGACCCTGAATTCGTCCAGCTTGGCATCCTTCAAGGAGAAGACGGTATTTTTAAGGCCGTCAGCACCTATGACGAAGTTAAACGCATCGATACTTGCACCCATATGGCTGGAAATATCAAGATCGCCAATTTTCACGTTATTCTGATAAACAGTAAGCTTGCCATTCCTGTCATAAGTGTACGCCATAAAGGTCCAGCCTTTATTAGCAAAGGATGGCGATGCAAATAAATCCAGCCTGGATTTACCATTTGCTGCAAAATTCACTTTATCAGTGTTGGGAGCATTCCACCACGCCGAGATAGTAAACCCGGGATTTGCTCCACTCCACCAGTTTTTATTCGAAACGATACTCGCATTCGTGGTATCTTTATTGTCGATCCAGAAGGCAATGGAGAAATTTGTGCTGCTGCCGAATTGCAGTTCAGCCGGTTTGCCCATGTCAATAAAGGAATTGCCTTTAAAATAAATCGCTTTTCCAGATACACCGTCCACATAACTCGGCGTACCTGTCAGTGTGCCAGCAAGTTTTTTGCCTGAACTGTCCGCGATCGTGCTGTCATTGAAATTCAAATGCAGTTGAAGTTCGTAGCCTGCCGCTGCAGCAGCAAGCGGTGCCATTCCACCGATACTAGCTAACAACATGATCATTACGCTGAGTACAGCTATCAACTTCTTGACTCTGGCTGGTGTTCCGTAGCCATCATGTGCCATACAAGTTCACTCCCTCGTTCATATTTTCTCCTCTTAATGCTCGATAACAAATGTGACGGATGCCGATACCGGTATATTCAAACATCGTCACCACCCATTCAGGGAGCATCACGCTTCTGTTCCCGGATTTCATTCCCGCAGCTTCTTCCGCCACAAGTCGGTGGTCCTGGTTAAATACCATGTCTACGGAGCTGCCTTCGTAGCGGATTTTCACGAAATTTTGATGCTGAGGGTCCAATTCGTCAAAAAACATATCGTAGTTGATCGCATAATCATGGATTGCAGCAGGGAAATCATATTCTAAATCGATTCTCATATAGGAACGATTTTCCCGCTGCTGCAGGGATACTCCAAGCAAGTCAGCTTGTACGGTCGTATTCGCGCTATGCACGAAAAGCCCCTCCGCGATCAGTCGATGCACATCCTCTGTTTTCCAGGCAGATTTTTGTGGCGCAGCAGCATCGAATATGTACGTCGTCTTGTTGGACTTGCTATCCAGCCATTGATCATACTCTTACGGTTCCAAATACAATAAAAATGTTCTTCTCCTCCCATTAATTTCATATTTCTTCTTGTCAAGTATATAAATAACAGCATTATCAAGCAATATAAATTGCGTTTTTTTACAATACATTTATTTTTTATGCTTTATTATATTTACAATATATAAATAATAATCGCTCTTCTCATACAGATTAATGATCACAAATCTCTCTCTTGATTTCGGAAAATGCACTTTAAAAATAATGTCTTTCCAGATATTTAAAAATAGAAAAAAGACCCGAAAACCCTTGAATATCAAACAATAATAGTGATTTGAATGGGGTGCGTCTGCCGCTCAGCACATCTCTATTCAGCGCTGCACACTCCCTTGTCATAACCCGTCTATTTACGTAAACTCTATATATTCACGTAAAAAAATGCCATTGTAAACTGCCAAACACGAATATACAAACAGCTAAAAAACGCATAAAAAAGCAAATTTTCGCTTTTTACGCATTCAACTTAAAGACGCCACCTGCTCGTTGACTCTCCACTAGCTCCATCGATCTTCTGGAAATTCCGCCCACCTTAATCTCGAGCGTCCCCCCACACCTTAGCGCTAAATAAGAAAAACCGTCAGGACTAATGTCCTGACGGTTTTTCTTACTTTCGGGAATGGGAGGAAGATAGGTGGGATTCTAACCGCAAGGCTTCCGGCGGTCGAGTAAGCAAAGTCGCATAAGGGGCATTCACGCTCCAATTGCCGGCTGCGTCTTGGGCTTGCACGATGAAGGTATATGACGTGTTCGCCGACAAGCCTGTAATCACCTTGGTTGCAGCTGTGGTGTATACGCTGTGATAGACACTGCCAATAACACTGCTCACCTCACCACTCTGCACGAAACCGTAGACGCTAGCCGACACACTTTCACCCCACAGGATTCGGTATCCTGTTACTGCTCTATTATCCTGGGCATCTGTCCAATTCAGCGCGACACGATCACTTCCTAGATCGGATGCGATCACTCTGGCATCAGATGACCACATTGGCGCCGAGATATCCGCAGACGGCGTGTAATCAATAAACACAAACGAGTCATACAAGGCTGTGTTCTTCGAATCTGCTGTCCCTTGGGTCCACTGAATAAAATCGTCCCGCCCGTTCTGCAGATCAGCATCGTTCACCGCAACGTTTAATCCTATTTTCCCAAAAAGCTCCGGTTTCAGATCTTTGACATAGGAGCCTGGAATCTCAAACTCATAAATAGTTCGGCCTGCCGCCTCATCGCGCACAGCTTGAAACGGTGTCTGCCCGCTCACATCTCCATTCGGATTGGGAGCTGCTGAATAAAATATATTCACAAGCCGTGTCCCATCATCAGCCAGAGCGAAGCCCCACTCCGTATCGTCCAGCCCATAAGGCGACTCACGGTTGTTCAGCGGGTCCAAGCTGACTTGAACGGAATCATTTTTCCACATGTTCGCCGCATTCTCAGATTGCTTTTGGATATCGTCGCGAACCGAAACGGCAAAATAAAGACCATCGGACGCCCATTTGGCATACGCGGTCGCCTCCAGATTGGCAGGATCGCGATAGCCGCTCGAATGCTGGGCTTTGCTGCGAAGATGGAATGGAAAGGCATCCTGCCAGTCGCTCAGGTCACCATCAATCGTCACGCCGTTCGCCTTCTGGACAAGGTTGAATTCAATAGGAAGATCGGGATCGTGGTAAATGATCTTGTTTCTGACAGTGTCTTCAATTTGCATATCAACCGTGTACTCATTAAAGGCTGCGGGCTCATGGTACGTCCACCTGAAGTCCAGCTGCACACGATCGCCTTTCTTCAAATCCTGGAAGGCATCCGAAGCAACTGGCTGCAGCAAAGCGCCATCCGGACCTTTGACTATCACCTTGCCTGTCTTGGCAAAGGACGAGGTACCCATCAATTGTACGGATAAAATACCGAGCTGTTCGATCGTTTTTTTCACGGGAACCAGCTTAACATCAAGACCATCCTCCACCGTCAATTGGACTTTCTTCGTGTCAAAAGCGGCTCCATTATACAAAATGTCAAAGCCAACCTCATAACGGCCTTTCAGCGTATTTTCGGGCACCAGCACAGAATAAGGCAGATCTATCGAGCTCTGTGATGGAATGGTAATACTCACAGCCGCCTGCGCCGTTTGGGAGGATTCCCATCCACTTGGCACCTGCAATTGTACCTGTACCTGCTGCGGAACTTCGGTGTTGTTCACGAGCGAAAGCGTAAGCGCACTCGCATATCCGGCTTCTCCGTTCACTTGAGTAGGTACCACATTAGCCAGCACACCGATGAATTTGGCCGGCTCCGACTGGACGATCGCCGACGCTGCGCGCGCAAACTCCCGCGCCAGCAAGTTATAGGCGCAGCTTTCCGCGAAGCTGCCTCTTGCGTGGGCAGCCTCCGCCAGCCTCCCATATCGGTTCGTGCGAAGCACGGCCGCTGTCGAGATCGGCATGACGCTGTTTTCGCCTTTTTTGGCTTGATACGAAGCCGTCAAAGCTTGCACAGCTGAGGCATAGTCCAGTGAATTGGCGCTTATACCTTCCAGCGCGTAGGCAAGCGCCACCGATGTACTCTCCGCCATGTTGTACAAAGCCTCCAAGGCCACGTAGCCAGAAACTCGCTCCACATCGCCGTTCTTCAATTGATCGGCCAGCTGCACCATTAACGTGTAGATGTCTTTGATTCCCTGCTCTAAGCCTGAAGCTTGACTCCCGCTTCCTATAGCTGCTTCCAGCTGCGTTTCGATGCGGTTCAGCTCTACCAAGTCGGCGTCTACCAGCGCTGCATTTTGCGCTGTTTTCACAGCAAGCAGCTTGCCCGCCGCCTCGTGTTGTTTGTTTTGCAGCAGCTTCGCTGCCGTTTGAAACACAAATGACGTAGATGCCCCGGTGAGATAAACGGGAGATCCCGAAACGACAAGCTGCACGCCGCCATTATCGGTCGTTACCGGCACATTCACACCGTTAATGTCCTTCACGGTCACCCCTGATGCGCCAAAGGGCAGCGTAATCGTACTGGTAGGAGGTTTAACAGCCGGATTGTCCTTATGGTCGACTTTTTTCCAGGCAACAAGAACTGGCTCCCCGCCATTCAGAAATACCTGAACAGCCACATCAGGGTCTGTCGTATCCCAAGTTCCGAGATACTTCGCTTGATCCAGCGTTGTCATCAACTGGTTGACGGCAGCATAAGCGAGCTTCGGCCTGCCGTCATTATCCGTGATTCCCCAGAAAATATCGTAATACCGATCATCTGTCCCATCATTTTTGTAATTGTAATATTCATAAGCTTTGACTTGGTCGGTGATCATGTAGTTCAGAAAAGCGCGAACGATATAGTCCCGCTGCACCTCCTCGGATACGGAAGGATAGCCCGCTTTGGCTGTCGGCCAGCCGCCCTCGGTCAAGTAATAATCCTTCCAGCCGCCGTAAGCGTTGACCAAATCTTTGACACCGGCGATCATATTCGGCAGGTTGCCATCCGGCATGGAGTTGTAAACGTACGGATGATACGAATATGCGTCGGCATAATCGAAAGATCCGGCCTCCAGCTCCTTAGGCAGCACGCTGCGCACACTTGATGTGTGATCGCCCGCCAGCAGCATGGCATTGGGGTCTGCCTTCTTCATATTCAAGTAGGCGACTTTTTGCAACTGGACAAATTCGCTAGGCACATAAGGTTTAGAGAAAATTTCTGGCTCGTTGGGCATTTCCCACTGCCTTATTTGTCCCTTGTATCGGTTAACCGTAGCAGCGACGAAGTCGCCCATGGCTTTGAGAGCGGAGGTGGTCGTCGCGGTCCCCTCTTGATAGCTGGCATTTCGATCAATGCCCAGCACCGTAATTTGATTAAAGCCGTACGTAAATAATTTATTTAATTGCGGGTCCACCCTGCTGTAATCATAAACGGTCTTGCCTGATCCATCCTGCACATGTTTATCCACATCGTCCCACGAAATGCCTGAACGGTGGTGACGAGCTCCCAGCTTGCGCGCTCCGTCAATGATATCGTCATTCCAGTTCAGCGCGTAGTGCGTATTCAGGCCGAACTTGCTTTCATTATCCAGATCAGGCGCTTTCACCGGAGCTGCCTGCTCTACTACAGCTATTCGCATCTTTTTGGTTTTGGCAGGCTGGGCTGCACCGTCAACTGCAAAAGCAGCTGATACCTCATAGGTGCCAATCGCGTTCAAGCATGGCGTAAAAGCGACGACTTCGGAATCAGTCGCATAAGCCCCCAAATTGTACGTCTTCGTTCCGGAAGCGACGACACCTTGCTCGCCATCCGCGCGGCGTACCGTATAATCAAGCTGAAACGCATGCGCCTCTGCGCCCGCTTCCAATGCCAGATTGAAGCCAGGCGGCTCTGCCTGCGTATAAACCCCCGCATAATTGCCAGCGGGCTTAAGATCAATGACATACGGCATCGGGAGCGGCTCGATCGCAAAGTCATCGATCATCAGGTTGATGCCGCCGACCACATTCCACTGAAAGTACCCTTTCTTCAGCGCCAAGGGGTCCGAATCGTCCCCACTGGCCGTTTCCACGCCGTCAATGAACAGCTTGTGGGTGATACCGCTTACACGAAGCTCATAATCGTGCCAATCATCCAGCAAAGATTGGACATAATTGGCCAAGTAATAGTTGCCGCCAAGCGTTGTTTTCCGCATCAGAAAATATTTGGAGTTATGCGTCGCCCATTCCAGCGCATTGTTGTTCATATCGTCAACAGCCCGATAGCGAAAGCGCCAAGTATTTTGCACGGCCATGCTTGTGCGTTCGTATTTCACCTTGAATTTGACGATAAAATTGTCCGCATTTTGGTACATCGGAAGATTCAGCTTGGCACTGCCCGATCCATTCAAGTTGAATACCTTATTGCCGTCTGGCAGTTGAATGACCTTCGTGTTGCCGCCTATTTTCCAACCCGCAGGTACGGCCCCAACCGTTTCTCCTTCAAAATTATTTCTATAAGGCACAATCGTTTGGATCGGAACGGCGATCTCCCCAGCTTCCGGATAGCGCATGGACCTGCCCTCGGCATCTTGCGCCGTCAAATAATAACGAATTTGCCTATAACGGTTCGATCCGGGAATCGTGCCCGAATACGGGCCGATCCCACTTCCTGCCGCCGGAACGATCTGACCCTGCGTTTCATCCCCATACGTATAATGAATTTGCGCGTTAGTCGCGGAACTCGTGCCTGCAAGGGTGAACGCTAACGGCAAATCCGTATTATACGGAACCTCTGCCACCGGTGTATGAATGAAAGTGCCCTGTGTATAGTTGGGTGACACCACAACCTGCTTCACGGTCATCGCAACTGCGGGGCCGACGCTTTTCAAAGAAAAACCGATCCCCCCTGCCGAAAGCGTCGTGTCGGTGAATGTCGCAACTAACGATTCATCCAGGTAGAGCTTGAACTCGCTCCCTTTGACTTTCAATCGATACGCGTGAGAATCTGACAAGCTAAAGCCCGGAATAGCTGCCCCAATATCCACAGGTGTCCCTACCTGTACATTAGCCGAGGAATTTGGATATTTCCAAAGCTCCACTGACTTCGTATTTTTAAATTCCAGAAAATAGTAGCTCGTTCCCGACGAATACCGGAACATGAGCCGGAAGCGATCTCCTGTGGCCGTAAAGCCAATATCGTAATCCGTTGAACTGTATGGAAGCTTGGTGGTTTTGACGACCGCACGCTGCGGAGATGTCGCCGTTGTCGTGCCTTTGAGCTGGGCTTGCGAACCGCTGCCGTCAATGGCAAAAGCTGTGCTGCCGAACAAATCCCAATTCCCTAACCCTCCTGCGAAGCTGTCCGTGAACAGCGGAGAGGGCTCCGCTGCCACGGCATGCAGCGAAAACCATGGCAGCAGAACAATAGCGAGCAGCAGGCATAAGCTTCTGATCAGCTGTTTCATGCCTCAATTACCTCCGGGCAGCGAATTGACGATAGGCTTAACGACCACATTTTTCACATTCACAGACACGGGGGCTCCCACACTTTTTAAAGAGAAACCAATCCCCCCTGCCGTCAAAGAGGTATCTATAAACGTCGCTGCTTCTATCCCGTCAATAAATAGCTTGTAGGAAGACCCATTCACTTCCACTTGGTATTGATGCCAATCCGTCAGGTTGAAGCCCGGCAGGGCAGCTCCGATATCCACCAGCGTGCCCACCTGCTCATTAACAGATGAATTTGGATACTTCCACAATTCAACAACCTTCGTATTTTTAAATTCCAGGAAATAATAACCAGTACTGGATGCATACCGGAACATCGTCCGGAAGCGATCCCCTTTTGCCGTGAAAGTCAGATTGTAATTAGCGGTGCTATAAGGAAGCAAGGATGACTTTACCACCGCACGCTGGGGAAATGTAGCCGTTGTCGTGCCCGCCAGCTGCGCCTCGGTACCGCTGCCTTGCACTTGCCAATCCGTGCTGCCGAATAAATCCCACTTGCCAATTCCTGCTGCGAAATTGTCCTCAAACAACGGTTCCAGCGTCACCGTCACCACACAAGCAGCGGACTTGGCGCCGTCTGCCGTGATCACGGTAATCACCGCTGTTCCCGGCGCTGCTGCCGTCACTTTGCCATAAACATCAACGGTCGCCACAGATGGATTGTTCGAACTCCATGTCACCGTTTTGTTCGTTGCTTCCGCAGGCAGAACCGTTGCGATCAAATCCGCCGTTGTGCCAGAGGCCATAGACAGCGTTCCTTTATTCAAGGTGACGCCAGTTACAGGATGAACAGCCTGTTTCGTCAATTCAACATCATCAAACCAAGCCGTTCCTGTTCCTTTAAGCCTCACATCCAGCCTAATTTTCGCCGCATCGGCCGGGGCCGTTGCCGTCGCCTCGATGGGTGTCCAATTGTTTGTTCCTCTCACATTCGCAGACAAATAGGTACTGCCAGTAACCGTAGTTCCGTCGTTCTTATAATACGTGATGCCAACGTGGGCTCCGTCGACGGCATTGACATTGTCGGTCTTTACCCAAGCTTTGAGCGTAAAGGCAGTTCCAGGATTGACCGCGATCAGGCTGCTGTCTGCCAAGCTCCATCCGCCGTAATCGCCAGAGGCTGCGTTGACAATTTTCACAGAATGACCGTATGTCCTCGATGTAACTGAATCCCATGTTCGTACAGGACTGCCTGCCCAAGCTCTGTCCGTCCAGTTATCAGGACCTGCCGCTCCATTCTCGAAGCTGCTGTTTGGCACAGCGACAGAATTATTTTGTCTGGATATCGTCCAGTTGGCGAAGTCGTAAGTCAGCACTTCACCGCCCTGCGCAGCCGTAAAAAGATTCCCATTCTGGTCCTGCTGAAGCCAAGGCGTATCAAAAAGCTTAAAGGCTCCATAATTAATGGCATTGCCATTGATTTTGTGCGTGTTGTTATAAGCGCTTGCGGCTTCATCGAAGGTAATATCCAGCGAATCCCCGCTTAAGCTTCGATAAATCAGGCGCGGATTAGCCTCATCAATATGCGAGCTGTCGACCGTCGTATTCGTCAGAACCGCGTTCTTGAAGCTGGCGAAGTCCGCATATTCCGAGGCATCCGCCGTTTCAAGCACCCACCCGTTTTTGTCAGCCTGACTGCGCAAAATATTGTAGCTATACGTGAGTTGGCTAGTCGGATGCAGCTTCGCCGTCGTCTTCACTTTATTCGACGGGTCGGTAGGAGTCTGGTAGTACCAAGAATAAGGTTTGATCATCTTAAAGGCAAAATACATCGGACCCGCATTGTTAAAGACCCACCCAGACTGTTCCTCTCGGGTAATAATAGATCCCGTATCGGGAAACATTGCATTCAAATAATTCGAGGTAGGACTATTCAACAATTTATACACACCAACGGCTGCTTTGCCGTCCTGCATGATACGATGATTGGCCGGTTGATCATAATTGCCAATTGGACTGTCGCCTTGGTCGGCATTCACCCTGAAGAGAGGATTGGCTTTGGCTGAATGCCAGCGTAAGACTACCGGGATATCTTCGATCCAGTTATCGACCCGATTGTAGGTAACTTCCGTGGCCAGGCCCCAAGTCGGCTTCACATATGCCTGACGGTATGTTTTCAAATTCCGGCCGCTCGAATTTTGCAGATTCGTCTTGCGCGAGGTGTAGCTTTTATCGCCGGATTGCCCGATTCGGATGGCCATTTCGGGTGGCGTATAACTCATACCACGATAGAGAACCATGCCCAAATACTCCAGATAAGGGCGGTAAGCGGAAGGAACTAGCGCATCCGTTTCGCCGATCCCTTCTTGCGCGCGATTGCCGCCGAAATACATCCAGGATAGCGCCGTATGATCGGCCCCTCTCCATGTCAGATCGCTCGCCGAGACCGAATCGCCTTTGGCCCTGTTCGAGGTGGAGATGAAGGTACCGTCTATCCAGTCATTGGCCCATTCGAACCACATGACGTCCATCGCCATTTTTAATTTCTGCTTAAAATCGGGTTCGTCTGTATACTGGTATAACGCATTCAGACAGAAGTAAGTCATGAACGTATATTCCGGGCTTTCATACTCCGCCCACCCGTAACGAACCCCAGCGCTCAGCATCTCTTCAATATTCGCTCTATTCTCGCTCTTCAGAACAGCACCTGATTTGCCATTCAAATCCTGAAGATCAGGGAAAGACTGACCTACCAAATAGCCTGCCGTATAATTGCTCATTCGCAGATTTTCCGTTTGCGGCAGCTTCGCGTACGCATATTGCGCGAAATACGCTTTGACATGGTCGATCATGCTGCTGCTGAATTGATTGCCAACCATCAGGTAGGCATACATTTTAGAAACCGTCTTATACTGCTCGGCATCGTAAGCTTGAAACATCTTATCGATTTTCTGCAGGTTTCCAGCTACGTTCTGCCCATCAACAATTTGGGCGACATACTGCACGATGTTCAACTGCAGACCCATCTCCGACATCGTTTTGGTTTTGTCCCACAGCCACTGTTTTCTACTTTCAATCGTGCCCGGAAAAGGGGAATTTGTGCTTTCCGCTGGTGGCACTTCGCCAATGCTCACTTGGTCGAATTCCACTGCGGCGAGCTTGCCAGTATTGTGACTCGTCACCGCGAGACCGAAATATACGGTATCTGGCAGACTCATCGCCTCTTTTTTGGCGAGCGTCCAGTTGATCCCGTCATACGAATCGTATGCGCTGATCACGTTGTCCTTGCGGACCAGCTTCACCCAATACGGCGGACCCGCTTGTGTTCCCGCCGTTGAAGATGAGGCTCCTCCCGCTTGAAGCCGGTCCTGGAAATAAGCCCCATTAGCAGGCGTCAGCGCCATCATCACATTAGGCGACTGCTCCGACATGCTCGCACGGATCATAACCCCCGCTTTCGTCCAGGTTACACCGTTTTCGATGCCATAGACACGCGCCACAACCTGCCCATTCCCTGTCCAAGGCCGATACACATAATGGAACGCATCCTCCGTGCCAAAAATATCGCTGCCGGAACCCTGCACTTTGATCCTGCCCGTAACCGGGTTGTAGCTTGCGCTGCCCGCAGGCTTCACATTCCCGATATCGCGATCTCCAAGCGGCTCAGGCAAACCGCCGACAGATGAATCTGTCATAACAGCTAGCTCATTGCTGGCAGCTGACAAGTTGCCTGCTGCATCTCTGGCCTTCACCAAATAGCGATAGGTCGTGTTAGGCGACAAACCGATTGCGCCATACGCCGTGTTGACACCGCTTACATTATCAACCAGAAGACCATCCCGATAAATGTCATACCTCGTAACGCCTACATTGTCTGTCGAAGCTGTCCAATTCAGATTAACACTTGTATCCGACTTCCCCGCAAGCGTTAGCTGGGTTGGGGCTGTCGGCGCTTCCGTATCCAGCGTTTGCTCGCTCTTCACTTCAGAAATTGCCAAATCGTCGACCAGATAAGCTTCGTCCGTCCCGCCTGTATCCACACGAACCGAGAACGTTAGTTTCACACTCGTAATATTTTTCTGCCCGCCGTTCGGGTATACTTTGAATCGATAGCTGGCAAGATCGCTGTCATTCACGGTTTTCAGCTCATCCGGCACATTGTTCAAGTAGGCTGCTGTCCCCGAGATACTAGGCATATCTGCCGGAAAGCGAGGAATCAGCACATTATCGTAAGGAGCCAATTGAATCTGCGCGTAAATGTCTTTGGCTACCGGCTTATTGCTTGCCGCGCTGCGCATCAGCTTGTAGGAAAAGACGAACTCGACGGGAGGACTGCCTTCCGGCATATTGTAGATTTCATTCATCCGATTCTTGAGTCTGCCGCTGTTCAACTGATAGTAAAAAGAACTGCTTAAATTCGCCCCCAGTGAAGCATCGCGGAACTCAAGGGCATTGTTCCCATTGACCGATACGATCCTTTGCGATCCTCCGGTTGTGCCGCTTGCTGGCGTAAAGGGGCTTACTCCTCCGTCAAAGTGTGTATCCATATCGGCCGCCAGCAGGTTATCCAGTGTGAAGGGGACGCCTTCCGCTGCGATATACACAGGCAAATTACTAAGCGCAAGCCCCCCTATTAGCAACGAACATAGCCATCTCTTGCTTCTTCCCATCATCATAAAAACCTCCTCCATCGTTAATTTAGTCGATTCGAAAGATTAGTCGTTATTCTGCTCCCTGTACTGATTAGGCGTTAAGCCCGTGTACTTTTTGAATGAGGTAAAAAACGTCGTTTTCGACTGAAATCCCGAGCGCTCCGCGATATGAAGCACCGGCAAATCCGTCGATACGAGCAGCTTTTTGGCTTGTTCGAGCCGCTCCTGATGAATGAAATCAGACAGCGTAATGAGATACGTTTCTTTGAAAACCAAGCGAACATAACTGACGGACAGCACTAAATAATCAGCAATGCTTTCTAGTGTAAGCATCGGATCATGGAAATGCTGTTTGACATAGTCAAACATTTCCGAAGCTAGTTCCTCTTTCCGGTTGGAAGCGGAATGCTTGAGTGCAACGCTGTCGATAATCGTAACGAATTGGCTGTACACCCACTCCTTCACATCCAGTAAGGTATCGAACTGCTGAAGAAGCAAATCGACCCCGCCGGGCTCTTGGTCAGCCATGACTTTATTGAACGCTTTGAAAATGTAGAACAGCAGCAGCTTCAACTGGAACTGGCACTCCGCATACGACAGAGTCTGCAGCTTGGCGAATAATTCGTCCAACTGCTCGCGCACTTTCTCCTTCTGTGCTTTGCGCACAGATTGAATCAGCTCCTGCACCAGATTTTCATCAAAATCGGACTGCTGTTCGGACCAATAATTACCCAAATCCTCTTCCACATACACTTTATCCTGCTCATTAAAAAATCGCAGCAAAGTCAGGTCATACGTCCGATCATATACGCTTCGCATATTGCTATGCACCGCTGTCCGGCCGCTTAACGCTACGGTAACATGGAATTGCAGCCAATTGCCGATCTCTTCTCGAGCTTGGTAGACAGCCTCTGTAAGGTTCACCCTATGCAAGTCGCCGCTAATCATCACAGCCACATGATCGCTTCCCAGATCAACGGTTTCGGATACAAAACCATGTTTCTCCAGAACTTCTCCCGCGATATTGCCCATCGCATAAATGAGCAGCTTCCTTGAAGCATACGAATAACGGTCCGAGAACGCCTGAAACCGATTAATCCGCATGACCGCCAAATAAATGTCCGAGTTCAGCAGCGTTTGCAGACGCGTACTCCCGGTTTCGAGAAAAGCCTCATTGTACGTCCCTTGCAGCAGCCACTGCCGCAAAAACTCGTTCTTGATCACTTCGTGATGGTTGCGAATGACACTGTTCATCTCTTCCATCGTTTTGACCATATGATCCAAGCCTGATTTAATAATCGAAAACTCTGTATTTCGCTTGTTCTCTGCCGCAGGCAAAGCGGTAGCGACCGTCTCCTTCATATGGGTGGCCAACTGGCTGAATGGCTTGAAATGGCGCCGCGAGTTCCAGAAGGTCAGAGCGGACAGCAGAATAAGCAGAAACAAGCACATGCCCAGAATCTCCAACTCGATCCGGTCAATATTTTTGCTGATGTCCTTCAATTTAACGATCGAATAAAGGGTCCATTCCTCCACCTGAAACGCGTGAGCATGAATTAAATACACATTATGATTCAAATATACTTGGTGATTTTTCAAATCCGGCTGGAGCAGCTGCTTGGCATCGAAGGTGTCGGAACCCCCAAGAATGACGTGCTGATTCCCGTCCACAATCATAATATTGGCCGTCGCATCATTCAAATTTTGCAGCAAATACTTCTCCAGCAAATTCTTGTCCAGTAAAATAACGACATACCCCTGGCTGGCGACCTTGGAACGGTTGGATGGCACCGTCAACGCCAAGTAAGATTCGTCAGCCAGTGTATGATCGAAAAATCGGAGCATCGTCGGCGGCTGATTACGGACACGCGTCAGCATCGCCTGATCATCAGAATCTGCAAACGTATGAATGCCGTTTTTGGAATTAATGACCTGCTCCGTCTTCATGTTCACCAAGTACGTCGAGGCGATGAACGACTGCAAACTCATATATTTGGAGACTGATTTAAACGCTGCCGCCGTCGATAAAGGCTCGCTCTGATCGGACAGCAGCCAATTCGTAATCTCGGGGTCCTGATAAATATTCAATGCATAAGAACGCAGATGGTCCAGCTGATACTCGAAACCTTGACTCAAACTGTCGGTCTTCGTTGCCATCAATTGATTGATATCCTCATAAGCCTGTTTGGAATATTGCTGCCTTAATAAATAGGAGAACAACAGGATGATTACTGTAAACAGCAGACCCATATTCAAAAAATTGCGAAGGTATGTTTTTTCTGGCAGAAATCTCAGCATCTGAACTCCCCTTCATCGTTTCTTGTCCCTATTTATTAAAGCACATTTATGAGGAGCTGTGAGGTTCCATTATTGATTCTGAGGTTTCATTTTTACTTTTTGGCTAGAAAAGCATCAATTTGCTTCTGCTCTTCGAGTTGAATTTTCTTCGCTAACGGCGCCGCTTCGGCTTTAAATTTGGCCCAATACGCATCGGAATCAACAACCCCGTTGAACAAAGCGGAATAGTATTTCGCCTCAATGCTGGTGTATTGGGAAATCTCATTGCTGACCGGCGCGTTATTGAACGTAAACCCAGACAGCTTGTCGATCGTGAAATTGCTGGCATCGGCCGTCCACTTATTCAGCTTCTTGGTCTCCTCATTTTGACTGGCATCCTGCCGATCTGTTGTTGGGTTCCAAATCCATACATAAGGGAACCAGGTGTAACCGTCGCCTTTGAACGTATATTGGTCTTCTCCGACCGCTTCCCAGTTCTTATCCTTCACCCCATACACCAACAGATCGTAATTATCCTTCTGATTGGCCCAGTCCAGGAACTGAATGGCCCGATCCTTGTGCTTGCTCACAACAGGAACGGAGATGAAATTATATTGCAGCGAGTTCGTAAGGACAGCACCTTTATTCAAATTCATTAATGTAACCGCTTCAAATTCGGCTTTAGGATTTCCGCTTTTCAACGCTTTCTGGATATCATCCTTCACACCGAAATCGTTGCTCGTAATGATCGCCGCTTTGCCCTGTTTAGCTGGCTCCATGACATCTTTGATGGCAAGCACATCCGGGCTGATAATCTTATCTTGATACAACTTGCGGGCATTTTGAATCCATGACCAAACCATTGGATCCATCTCATCAAAAAGATTATACACTTTGCCATCATTGTTCTTTGTGTATAACGTGAGGGATTCAGATAGCGCAGGACTTGGCTGAATATTCGCCTTATTATCCGCCCAATAATGCCTGAATGCGCCTTCCGACAGGCCTTTGTTCACATCTTGACCGGCAGGCACCAGCGGCGTGATGTTTGGCACCTTCTCTTTCACGGCATAGGCAAATTTGATCAAGTCATCATAGCTTTTGATAGGGGCAATGCCGAGCTGTTCGCGAAGATCCTTCCTCACATAGTAAACACGTCCCTGAACAAAGGAATTGCCGTTAGGGATGCCCATGATTTTCCCGTCGAATTTGTTAGCATCCCACATCTGCTGCGGACGGTTCTTAAGGATATTCGGCCCGTACTTCTTGAGCAGATCATCGAGCGGCTCGTAGCTGCCGGCGGCGATTTGCTGAGTCAGATGCAGCCACGGCGCATCGAAGATCAAGTCGATGTTTTCGCCGGATGAAAGCGTAACCTGCGTTTTCTGTGCCAGATCGGCCCATGGTACGAAGACAACGTCCAATTTCACGTTTAGGGAATCGGCCATTCTCTTTTCTGCTTCTTGGATCACGGCGTCGAAATCTTTGGGCCTGTCTCCGGGCACCATAATTTTGAGTGTGACGGGGTCCAGCTTCTTCGCTCCCACGTTATTTGCCGTACTGCTAGGCGCATTCGTCGCAGCTGGCTCTGCATTTTTACTCGTACAGGCCACAAGCACACTTGTCAGCATCACAATCGTTAGAGCGGTACCTGTCCATTTTGTTCGATTCATTGTTGCGACCTCCTGTAGAAATATGTTAAACCGAGAGACTCGGGTGAAACCGTCCTGCACTCAACCTTTTACAGCGCCAATGGTAATGCCTTTCACGAAATACTTTTGCAGAAAAGGATAGAGAAACACGATCGGACCGATTGTTAAACATACGGTTGCCAATTGAATGGCGCTCGTCGGAGCCGATACTTGATAGCTGGCGCCGCCGCCGACATAAGCGGAAACATTGAGATTCGAAATTAATTGCCGGATCATCAGCTGCAAGGGGTGCAGCTTATAATTGTCGATGAACAGCAAAGATAAATACCAGTCGTTCCAATACTGAATAGCATAAAAAAGCGAAACCGTCGCAATGACCGGCGTGGATATCGGTACAATAATTTTATAGAAAAGACGAATATCCCCTGCCCCGTCAATCGTTGCGGCCTCGTTAATTTCATAAGGCAGCGATTTATAGAAGGCAACTAAGATGAACGCATAGAAGGGATTCAGCAAATAGGGAAGAATAAGTGCCCACAAAGAGTCCTTCAAGTGAAGCCAATTGGTCACCATGATGTAGAAACCAACTAATCCGCCGCCGAGAACCATCGCCAAGTAGGTTAAGAAGGAAAGGACATGGCGGTATTTCACCTTCGGATGTGCCAGCACATAGGCGAACATGGCGGTCATAATGACGGCTAGCACAGTTCCCACAATGGTGACAATGAGAGAATTTTTGTAACTAGTGAGGAACTGGCCCCCTTGCAGCAAGTACTTGTAAGCATCCAAACTCCACTCGCTGGGAAGGATTTGATACCCATACTGGAGGAAACTGGCCTCGGAAGCGAAAGAATCCGCCAAGACGATCCAGAAAGGAATCACGCAAACGAGGCTGAAGGCTAAAATGAACACATATATGAAACCTAGAAACAGTTTCTCACGCCAGGACGTATCCGATTGGATTCGCGTTCTGGCCATTTGATCTGGCGCTGCTGCCGTAGCTGTGGCTTCCATAAGCTCCTCCTAAAAAAGACTGGAATCGGAATCAATTTTCTTCGCGATTCGGTTAAAAATGAGAATGGTGATGAGACCCATCATCGATTGATACAAGACGACGGCCGATGACATGCCGAAATTGCCCAACTGGCGCAGTGCCCGGAACGAATACGTATCAATGACATCGGTCGTCGGGTACAGAATCGAATTATCCCCGATAATCCCGTAGATCATGCCGAAGTCCCCGAAGAAAATACGTCCGACACCGAGCAACATCAGCACGACGATCACCGAGCGGATCGAAGGAATCGTAATATGCACAATTTGCTGGAACCGGGTCGCCCCGTCGATCTTCGCCGATTCGTAGTACTCATTAGAAATGCCAACAATCGCGGCCAAAAAGATAATGGAATAGTAGCCCGAAAATTTCCAAATGTACACCAGTGTTAAAAGAAAGGGCCATAGATTTACGCTTTGATACCAATTTATCGTATCCATTCCCATGCTCTTGAGCAAGCTGTTCACCAAGCCTTCGGTGCTCATGAAAGCAAGCATCATCAGACTGACTACAAGCCAAGAAATAAAATAGGGAAGAAAAATGAAGGACTGGCTCAATTTCTTGATGAGCGTCGACCTGACTTCATTCACGATAATGGCCAGAACGATGGCCATCCCTATACCGAAGATGAGAAAGAGCAGGTTCAGATACAACGTATTGAACGTGACTCGCACCCAATCGTGCCCTCCGAAAAAAAACTTGAAATTATCGAAGCCCACCCATTTGCTTCCCCATAATCCTTTCACTGGTTGAAAGCGTTGGAACGCAATCAAATGTCCCAGCATCGGAATGTAGGAGAAGATCGCCAAAAAGATAATGCCCGGAACAGCCAATACATATAACTGACGGTTCCTTGTAATCTCCCTTATAAAACTCATAATCTTGATACTCCTTCCTGACTGTCGAAGTTGCTGCTGTCTACACCTTTACCTTAATGAATCCGGCAGCACTTGCATAGTTCGAATACTGCTTATTCCAGCCGAAAAGTCAGATATGAAACTTAGGCGCGGAAACGGAACTTGCAAGTAGCAAGTAACTTAGGAGCGTCTCAACTTGAGATCCACCTAATTGAGGGAACTCCATTCCCTTATTTCGGGGAAAAGCGGAATTTTAGGCGCCCAAGGGGAACTACAGGGTCTTATTTCACCTCAATAATCTAATTATCTACTCGGAATGGCGGAATAGCGGACCCTAGTTCCCTCCCCCTTGCCTAAAGGGTTGTTTCTAGCCAAATAGCGCCCTGTAGTTCCCCCTCAACAAAAAAAGAAACCTCTCTTTGGTAAAATGGGGATACCACTCAACCTAAGGAGAGATTTCTTTGTTTCTTGCCTAGAACCAAGAGCCTATCAGGATAACTACAGAAATTTCTTGTACAACACACGCAGCGTCGTCGTGTCATCCATCACTTTCATTTCGACGTCTCTATGATCCCAACATCTCACGCTAGGGTTAACCGAATTTCATAGTTAACGGTTTCCCCCGGTTCAAGGAAGACAAGCGATCCGCGCTCACGCTCTGCCTGTCTGCCTTCGACATAACAATTCGCAGGTTCAATGCCCAGCACATGCGTGCCGGCCCCAGGCATTTTCCATTGGACTAGATTTGGCAGTGTATCGGCCGACCACTGCAGCGATACCCGAACGTTCGCCCCTCCTGAATGGAACGGGAAATTCGGGTTTTCGATTTGCACCAGCGGTTTGCTGCTCGTCTGGTGGTAGTACACACGCTCTTGATAATCCTTATCAGGGGCTTGCCATGCCCTGTAGCCATCCATCGATGTCATCTGCTCACGCACTTGCACCGATGCCGAATGGAAATGTATCTTCGTCTCTTCGCTTAGCAAAGGAAAACCGAAATTAAAGTGATAAAGCATCATATGAGGACAACGTTCAAAACCTGCATTCCGCACCTCATCTTGAATGAGCAGGGAATTCTCTCCGAGTTGACTGCGAATTTGCCTCGTTAAGCGTAAATGGCCTCCAAATATCGATGTCTCTTCCACGACACCAGCTATTCTCATTTCCATTTCATCTTCGTGCCAGCTGCTTTCGGCAGAAACCTGACTTGCAGGCGTGTGATGCATTCGCCCATGCAGCCCAAGCCTCTCACCTTGATCTTCGCAAGATGATCCAACTTGCATAAGCCCACAAGTCATCAGCAATCCCCCTGATGCAGTTCGCAGCCAGCCGCTGCCCTCCGGCTCATAATGCCTGGGATGCGCGTCGCCGTTGCAGGATTGCCAGCTGATCGGCACCCCATGGAATTCCGCCAATGAAATGTCCAGGCCCTTCGTTGGCGTGACATAGTAGCTCAGCCCTGCTCCGGTCCGAACGTGAATCTGCTCAACGCCCGTTTCTTTGCCTTCCGTGCCCATGAAACGCCGCATGCCGGCAATTTGCTCGATCCGGCCTACACGGGCTTCCAATTCCCGCCTCGTCCACTCTTTCCCGTACAGTCGCATACAAGCCTACTCATCTTCCTGAATCACAGGCATTCGCTGAATACGCGGATCGGTGAATATGTCGTATTCATCACGGCTCGTGCTGGAAAACTCAGAAATGACAGCTCCCTCGTCGCCTGCCTGAAACCAATGCTTGACGCCAGGCTGAATGGTATATTGTTCTCCCGGAGACAGCGCCACTTCATGGAACACCGTGTAATAGGCTTCGCTGCCGGGCGGTATTTTCGCTTGAATGACAGGTGTCGCCTCTCCTTCTACATACAAATACACGCTGCCTGTCCGGCAGCGGAAGGTTTCCATTTTACCTTGTTCGCCTTGCACCTGGGGATGCAAATGCTCAGGGCATGTTTGATTAGGAAACAACATCAATTCCTTGGCACAATAGCGTTCCGTATTCACATAGGTAACCAGCTGTAAGCCCTGCGCTTCAAGCTGGTCAAGACCAAATCCGGCGACTTCAATCTGTTCCATTTCATGTTCCGTTAGCGCTATGCTGATGCCCTTCAACATCTCCGCTGCTTGCTTTTGAGCGCATATAACTTCGCTTCTTTTCATCCCGTATCCCTTCCTGTCCTTTGCGATTTGTCAGGGGGTCACGTGCACACCGTCGCTCGTTTACCCACCAGTCCGTCAAGCGAAGATTTATCTTACACTTGGCCCATCATCAACCGATTCGGCTAACCACCTCCGACCAGCAGAAATTCCGCTTATTGCATCGACCTTATCCCCTACACACCAAAAAATGTTTATTTATAACATTATTTTATGTTATCAACAAACATTTGTCTACGTCATTGTTGAAAAAAACTCCCTATTCCTTAACACCAGTGCGTTCCTTATACGATCCGGAAGCAGGTATTTATTCTTCTCATTGGAATTTGTACAATGAAATAGTTCTATGAGCTCTTCAAACTAGCTTGCATTGGAATTACTACAATGAAACCTGCTTTTTGCTTCCCTCCTTCTAATAGGGGAATTCTCTTATTTCCATTTATTTACATACGATAAAAAGAACCGTCAGAGAAACATCCTGACGGTTCTTTTGCCTATAAATCTGGTGGCTAGCAATTTTTCGCTGTCTATTTCAGCAGGTTGTAGATCGCTTGTGCAGCTTCCGCACGGGTTGTACGTTCATCTGGTACGAACAGCCCTTCTTGACGGCCGGAGAGCAGCTTCGCTTTCAGCGCGCTGTTCACAAAAGGCAGGGCCCAATCGCTGATCTCGGATGCATCCGAACTTGCTTCTGAGGACGGCTCGAGTTTGGCGCCTGTCCGGTGCTCATAAGCACGGACGAGCATGACGGCCATCTCTTCTCTGGTAATGCTGCGATTCGGTTCAAAAGCTTGCTGTCCATAGCCAGAAATAATTCCGGCTTTATAGGCAGCCGCCACTTCCTTGGCATACCAGTCTTTCGCTGTCACATCACCGAACGGAGACGTATCAGCAGCTGAAAGACTTAGCGTCCGGGCAAGCAAAGCTGCGAACTCGGCGCGTGAAATATCTTTGCCAGGCGCAAAGGTCGTATCCGTCGCTCCATTCACGATATGCTTGGCGGACAACTCTCTGATTGTCGCGAATGCCCAGTGCTGGTTGGTTACGTCATTGTAATTCTTCTCCAAAGAAAGCACGGCGTATTGGCTAAGTCGATCAGTTCCGACTTCGATAGCGGTATTTCCATTTACTCTTTTTCCGCCCAAGTAGACGAGGCTTCCGTCTTTCTTAATCTCGTAGATGCCAGCCAGTTTCGGATCCATGCCCGCAGGAATCGGGAACGTCATCGTGACAGGCTTCTCAAGCTTATCTAGGGCAAACTGTTTACCCTCAGCGTTGGTCGCGAAGATCGAAAGATCAACCACCTGTCCGCCTAGTTTATAAATACCGTTGTCCTTGCGCCCTGCTTCCTTCAGCGTCCGCTCCGCTTGCGCAGCTTCAACTGGTTCGATTTTCACGGTGACCACAGCCGTTTTGTCGGGAGTCGGCAGCAAGCTGCTTGCGGTTTTCAAAAGCTCACCAGGAATGGTCAGTTTTACGTCCTGAGTCTGAACTTGCAGAGAACGTCCGTTAAGCTGCTCGGTCTGCTCCACTCCAATAACCAGGCGATTCTTTCCTTCCGGTAGTTCGACGGATACCGTTGACTGACCGCCCTTCAAGTCCTCGTCTTTGATGATTATTGCATCTTCTGGCAGCTTCGGTTTATTCACCGTTGTCGATGATCCGGAAGAATCGGATGAACCCGAACCCGAATTTGAATTTGATAAACGATTTACCGTAATGCCATATTCATTGATCGTACCATTCTGTGCCGTCACCTTAACGATGATCACATTGGAGCCAACATTTAAGCTGCTGCCTCCTGTGACAACAACTGTAGCTGCTGCCTGATAGACCGAATAAGTCACCGTGGCCACGGTTGTACTATAGGGAACATCCATGGAGTAGTTCAGCTTGTCCGGTGCAAAGCCGCTCACTGTCGTTCCATTCACTTGCAGATCCCGCAGCGTTGCATCAGACGATGCCGATTGTGGTTGTCTGGTTACCACTAAGGTATACGTACTTTTACTTGTACCATCTTGCGCCGTCACCGTAACGGTGACCGCATTATCACCTACAACCAGATTCTCGCCGCCACTCACCACTACTGTTGCAGCAGGGTCAGCTTTCGAATAGGTCACAGTTGCCACCGTCGTCTCATACGGCACTGAAATCGCATAGTCGAACTTATCTGGCGTGAAGCCGCTGAACGAAGCGCCATTGACTTTCAATTCCGTTAAAGCTGCATTCCCATTAAAAGCCTTTTCGCCAGTAAAATCAATTTCGCTCATACTGGTATAGGCTGCGGTTGGATTAAAGGTTCCGGTCACAACGAATTTCACATACCGGCCCTGCAATGTTTTGTCTAGAGATACATAATCTTTATAAACCGTACCTGTCCAGGTCTTGCCAAACGTGCCGGCAGCTTTGTTCGCCGCATTGCCCAAGAATGCAGCATCATTTAGGTCGGCCAGATTATCCGAGGCGTACAATTCAAATGTTTTGGGAAATTCCATCTTTCCTGAATCCATACGGCTCTTTCTCTGAATACCATTAATCTTATTTGTATTCTTCATATCAATAATGACCCAATGCGGGAAAGGCGCAGCTGGCGCTTCATAGTGGGAATGCCAAATCGTCGTCTCTTGCCCGTCCAAAATGTTTTTCGCTTCATCGTTGTCATTTTCAGCATAAGAGCTGAAAGATTGCAGGGAGAAATTTGTTTTCGGTATGAAAGTGTACACGACAGCATCCTGCGCTGCTTTCAATGCCCAAATCAAATCGAGATAGGCTTGATCGATCACCATTGCACCAGAACCCGAACTCAAAGATTTTGCTGCAACAATCTGAGCTTTCAGCTCATTTTGCACCTGCACAGGGAGAGATACTCCCGCTGTACCCGCAATATGCGCAGCGAATTGCTCAGCTTCCTGAATTTTTGTAGTCAACTGATTAAAATCGAATAAATTCTCCGTCGTTTCTTCCTTGTAGGAGTCGGATAACGCTTTGGCTTCCGTGGCAGTCAGAGCACGCTTCCAGATTCTTAGATCGTCCAGCGTAACTTCCGCTCCGCCATAGCCCTTATTGCCATCTGCTCCGAGAATAATATTAAAAGTAGTATCTAAACTAGCTGTACCTAATACAGAGATGTCCTTGGTTGCCTTCACAACACCGTCCACATACGTTGAAGCTGTCTTGTTTGTCCTGTCTACAGACAACGTAAAGTAGTGCCACTCTTTTCCCACATTTTGAGCGGAATAATCAATGCGATTGCCTCCAGCAGCCATATTAAGAGACATGTAACTCTCAGTCGCAGAGCCAACATACCAGCCTGGATTCACCCCTGAATCCCAGTCCTTATTGGCGAGAACCGTCTGATCTCCTGCTAGATTACCCTTGTGCCAGAAAGAGATTGTAAAGTTCCCACTTCCGAATTTCAAGTCGTCTCGCGCGCCAAGATCGATATAATTGGCATTGCCTGGCGCAATTTTGACGGCTTGTCTGGATTTGCCTGACTCGAAAGTGACATCACCGTTTTGGACAGCCTTACCTGTTACACCTGGAGCAGCGTCATTCAGATTGCCATCGAATTTCATCTCGGACACGAGCCCATTCCACATCGTACTCTCGTCAATCGGCGTCAATCCCGGCGCCGTTCCTGCGGTCCGGTAGGTGGTCTGCACAGGAGCGCTTTTGTTGCCATAAACGTCCACCGCTGATACGTTAATAACATAGGAAGTTGCCGGATCCAAGTCAGCCATTGGAATATTCATTTTATTCGGAATCGGTGAAAAATAATAATCCGACAAAACGTTGAATGATTTCACTGTTTCAGCCGTTCTCTGGTTCAACAGTTTGATTTCATAGTGGTGCATGGACTGATCGTCTTTGGCTTGTCGGAAAGAAAGCACCGGTACGTTACTGACTCCCGGCAGCACTTTGATTTCGGGGTTCGCCGGGAATTGAGGTGCCGTTTTGTTGCGGTTGCTTGTTGTGTACGTGAAGTTGCTTTTGATTTCCGCATTGGAATTACCTTGCAGTTTCACAACCCATTTCTTCCCTGCCAATGCCCCGGCGCTGGAGTACGGAGGCGGGGGGCCCGCTCCTTCTTGCCCTATTCCTACCCACTTACCTCCTTTAATGATGGAGCCTGGGTCGCCGTTATACTCCACTCGCTCAATCTCTATGCGATCCTTGTATACCTCAATAAATTCCGATTGATTAACAGGATATTCATTGCGATTTGCCATTAAACCTTCGTTCGTGACAGCGCCGTACCCACTCTCTGTCTCTACATAGGACATAGATCCCAGATTGATCGCTGTAAAGTCTTTCTGGTAAATGGAACGATCATCGTTAATATTCAAATGCGAGTGGCCGGATAAGACGATAACTTGCGGAAAATCCTTTAAATCTGTATACAGATTATCATTTGAAGATTGCGCGCCGTCCATAACTGTATTTTTGACTGGATGATGCAAAGTAATAAAGATCGGCTTGTTAAGGTTTGCCGGATCGCTAGTCAGCGCTGCCAGTCGCCCCTTCAGCCAATTTCTTTGATTCGTGTCACCGTTGTAGTTGTTCCCGTTCAAGAAGAAAAAGGAATAGTCTTTAATTGTCTTCTCGTAATACCCGTTGGACTGACTCGTGAACCATTCATTCGGATAACCAGCTTTGACCTCTGCTACGCTAGCGTCATGGTTGCCGATGGCAATCTGTACAGGCATATCTTCCCAGCCTTTTCGTGCCATTTGTTCCTGGAAAACCTCGCGAACAAAAGCATGATCAGGCCCTTTGCCATCGAAGTTATCATTGATTAAATCGCCTCCGATAACAATCGCATCCGGCTTGAAAATGGAAGACATCACATCGAAATTGCTGGTGTACCGTGCCTTCGTACTGAGTTTAACTTCCGGTGTGTTCGTTCCGATATGGATGTCAGACATAGCTGCAAATTTCAACAGCGGTTTTTCAGATGTTTTGATGATGTAACCATAAGTCCCTGCTTTACTCCAAACACCGTCTTTCAGGGCAATAACTGAAATGTTCGTTGATTCCGTGATTGAAATCGGCGTTCCAGTATATTTGAGGCTGGTTTCGTCAGGCAATGTGCCGTCGAGCGTATAATAGACTTCTGCACCTGAAGTTGTGGAACTAAGTGCAACACTGATGGATTGCTCATATCGGCCTGCGGACTTCGATGGCACTGGCTTGTCTACAGTGACTGAGGCAGCTGCAACAGGGATGAAACCTGCTCCGGATGAGTAAATAACCGAACAAGCAATCGTGCATGCCATTAATGTGGATACGAATTTCTTGGGATTCAACATGATTGTCCTCCTTAAATACTTTTTGAGTAATTAACTGACTTCCAGCAAACTTTTCCCCTTCTAAAAATAATAAACAATACATGTAAAAACACATTTTTTTATTGTTTTTATGATTGTTTTGTTTTATTTTACCCTTTTTTTGTTTTTGGAAAGTTAATTGAATATGGTGATTTTGTAAATATTCCGAACGAATAAGAAAATAGAAGACCCCCTACAATCAGACTTGTATGGGATCTTCTTTATTGTCTATTTCAGCAAATTGTAGATTGCCTGAGCTGCTTCAGCACGGGTCGTATGCTCGTCCGGTACGAACAACCCTTCTTGGCGTCCCGAGAGCAGCTTCGCTTTCAGCGCGCTGTTCACGAAAGGCAAAGCCCAGTCGCTGATCTCGGACGCATCCGAACTTGCTGCTGAAGATTGCTCAAGTTTGGAGCCTGTCCGGTGCTCATAGGCGCGAACGAGCATGACGGCCATCTCTTCTCTGGTGATGCTGCGATTAGGTTCGAAAGCTTGCTCTGAATGGCCTGTAATGATTCCCGCTTTATAGGCAGCTGCCACTTCCTTCGCATACCAGTCTTTCGCTCCCACGTCGCCGAACGGAGACGTTTCGGCAGATGCAAGGCCTAACGTCCGGGCTAGCATTGCTGCAAACTCAGCACGGGATATATCTTTGCCAGGCGCAAAGCTCGCATCCGTCGCCCCATTCACGATATGCTGAGCTGTCAGCTCTCGAATTGTCGCGTATGCCCAGTGCTGGTTGGTCACGTCATTGTAATTCTTCTCCAAAGAAAGCACGGCGTATTGGCTAAGTCGATCAATACCGACTTCCATTGCCGTATTTCCGTTAACACGCTTTCCACCTAAATAGGCAAGGCTTCCGTCTTCCTTGATTTCGTAGATACCAACCAGTTTCAGATCGGTTCCTGCAGGAATCGGTAACGTTATCTTAACAGGCTTCTCAAGCTTATCTAGGGCAAACTGTTTGCCCTCAGCGTTGGTCGCGAAGATCGAAAGATCAATCATCTGTCCGCCTAGTTTATAAATAACGTTGTTCTTGCGGCTTGCTTCCCTCAGCGTCCGCTCAGCTTGCACTGCTTCAACCGGTTCGATTTCCACGGTAACCACAGCCGTTTTGTCAGGTGTCGGCAGCAGACCGCTGGCAGATTTCACCAGTTCACCAGGAACCGTCAGCTTGACGTTCTGGGCCTGAACTTGCAGCGTGCGTCCATTAAGCTGCTCAGCCTGCTCCACCCCAATAATCAGGCGATTCTTTCCTTCCGATAGTTCGACGAATACGGTTGACTGACCGCCCTGCAAGTCCTTGTCCTTGATGGTTACTGCGTCTTTCGGCAGCTCAGGTTCATCCGGTGTTGACGAGGGTCCTGAAGAATCGGATGACCCCTGTTCTGAATTTGAACTTGACGAACGATTTACCATAATGCCATATTCCTTGAACGTGCCATTCTGTGCCGTCACCTTAACAGTGATCATGTTGGAGCCGACATTTAGACTGATGCCCCCTATGACAACGACACTAGCTTCAGCATCATAAACTGAATAAGTCACCGTGGCCACAGTTGTGCTATATGGAACATCCATGGAGTAGTTCAGCTTGTCCGGTGCAAAACTGCTCACCGTCATTCCATTAACTCGCAAATCGAGCAAGTTTGCGTTGGATGATAGCGGTTGAGCGTGTCTGGTTACCACAATGGTATAAACACTTATCGTGCCATCTTGCGCCGTCACCGTCACCGTAACGGGATTTGCACCAACTATTAAATTCTCTCCACCATTCACGAATACGGTTGCAGCAGAATCCACTTTCTCATAAGTCACAGTGGCCACAGTTGTGCTATATGGAACATCCATGGAGTAATGCAGCTTGTCCGGTGCAAAACTGCTCACTGTCATTCCATTAACTCGCAAATCGAGCAAGTTTGCGTTGGATGATAGCGGTTGAGCGTGTCTGGTTACCACAATGGTATAAACACTTATCGTGCCATCTTGCGCCGTCACCGTCACCGTAATGGGATTGGCGCCTACAATCAAATTCTCCCCGCCCGCGATCACTACCGATGCAGAAGGATCTTTCAGCGTGTAAGTTACCGCAGCCACAGTTTTGTCATACGGTACCGAGAACGCGTAGGCAAATTTATCTGGGGCGAAACTGCTGAGCGAAACGCCATTTACTTGCAATTCCTTCAAAGTTGCATCGTCGCTTAAAGCCTTTACACCAGTAAAATCAATTTCGCTCATGCTGGTATAGATGGCGGCTGGATCATAGGTTCCGGTAACAACGAATTTCGCATACCGTCCCTGAAGTGTTTTGTCCAGCTTGACGTAATCCTTATAAACTCTTCCTGTCCAGGTCTTGCCAAACGTGCCGACAGCTTTATTAGCCGCATTGCCCATGAATGCAGGATCATCGAAGTCGGATAGTTGATCCGAAGCGTACAATTCAAACGTTTTGGGGAATTCCAACTGGTCTGAACTCAGGCGGCTCTTTCTTTGAATACCGCTTAATTTATAGGTACTCTCCATATCGATAATAACCCAATGCGGGAATGGAGCAGCAGGTACTTGCCACTTTGAATGCCAAATGGTTGCTTCATCACCGTCCAGGATGTTGGGCGCTGCATCGTTGTCATTGTCTGCGTAAGAACTGTAGGAATTAATTGAAAAATCGTCTTTGGGAATAAATGTGACTGCAATGCTGCTCTGGGCAGTTTGCAAAGCCCAATTCAAATCCAGATATCCCTGATCGATCACATTTGCACTGTCGACTGAAGTCAAGGCTTTTGCCGCAGCAATCTTAGACGTTAATTCATGTTGCAGTTGTACTGGAATTGATAATCCTGCAGTTCCCGCAATATGTGCGGCGAATTGCTCAGCTTCCAGAATTTTTGCTGTCAACTGATTGTAGTTGTATAAAGCTTCAGTCGTCTCTTCCTTATACGAGTCAGATAGTGCTTTGGCTTCCGTGGCAGTTAGAGCGCGTTTCCAGATTTTCAAATCGTCCAGCGTAACTTCTGCTCCGCCATAGGCCTTATTGCCATCCGCTCCAAGAATGATGTGATAACCAGCATCCAGGCTGTCTGTGCCCAATATGGAAATATCCTCTGTTTTCCCCAAAACCCCGTCCATATAAATGGAGGCCCTCTTGTTCATCCGATCTACCGATATTGTAAAGTAGTGCCAATCCTCTCCCACGCTTGTTACCGTAGTTTCGATGCGATTTTTTTTTGCCCCAGCCATATTAAGTGTCATGTTGTTCCCAATCGCAGGGCCAATGTACCAACCTTGATTACCGCCCGAATACCAGTTTTTGCTGGAGAGAACTGTCTGATCTCCTGCCAAGTTACCCATGTGCCAGAACGAGATCGCGAAGTCGCCGTTCCCGAACTTCAAATCATTTCTTTCGCCAAGATCGACATAATTAGTATTGCCGGCCTCAATTTTAATGGCTTTACCGGATTTGCCTGAGACATAAGTGACAGTACCGCTTTTGGTCGCCAAACCAATTGAGCCAGCTGCATCATCATTCAAATTGTCGTCAAATCTCATATCCGACACGAGCTGATTCCACATCGTAGCCTGGTCAATCGGCGTCAATGCCGGGGTTGAGCCTTCGGTACGGTAGACGGTCTTTAACGGCTCGCTTTTGTTGCCGTAAGCATCTACAGCAGTCAGGGTAAGGATGTAGGACGTTGCCGAAGCAAGTCCAGCCATTGGAATATTCATTCTGTTCGGAATTGGCGAATAGAAAAAGTCCGACAATACATTGTACGATTTTACTTCTTTCGCCGTTCTTTGGTTGTACAATTTGACTTCGTAATGATGCATGGACTGATCGTCCTTGGCTTGCCTGAAGGAGAGCACTGGCACGTCATTTGCTCCAGGCAGCACCTTCATATCATGGTTCGTCGGAAATTGCGGTGCTATTTTGTTCCGATGACTTGGCGTGTAAGTGAAATTGCTTTTGATTTCTTCGTTGGTATCGCCTTTTAATTTCACGACCCATTTCTTACCCGCTAATGCGCCAGCACTGTTGAAAGGAGCCGCTCTATCTTTATTATGTTCTTGCCATGCACCTCCAATCCACATGTACTGAGCATCGCCATTGTACTCCACTCGCTCAATTTCGATACGATCTTGGTATACCTCAATGAATTGCGATTGCGTAATCGACTTATGCAAAGCCTGATTGTCCTCCAATCCGCCTTGCCCTACAGTGGAATAGCCCCATTCGCTCTCAATATAAGACATGGATCCAAGATTCACCGAGGTGAAATCCTTCTGATGAATGGAACGATCATCGTTAATGTTCAAATGCGAGTGTCCGGATAAGACGATAACTTGCGGAAAGTCTTGCAAATCTTTATACAGGTTCGGAACTTTATCAGCCTGCATTCCGTCCATGACCGTATTGGGAATCGGATGGTGCAGTGTAATGAAGATCGGCTTGTTCCGATTGCCGGTATCGCCAGTCAAGGCAGCGAGCCGTCCCTTCAGCCAGTCTCTCTGTCCCGTGTCCCCGTTATAGTTGTTCCCATTCAGGAAGAAAAAAGAATAACCTTTGATTGTCTTCTCGTAATAACCATTTGTCTGGGTCGTAAACCATGCGGCCGGGTAACCATTCTTGACATCAGAAACCCTGGCATCATGGTTGCCTATTGCAACCTGAATCAGCGTGTCCGACCAGTTTTTGCGTACCATTTGTTCCTGAAAAATATCTCTTGTAAACGTGTGATCGCCTCCTTTGCCATCGTTATTATCTCTGATGAGATCGCCTGCGATAACAATGGCATCTGGTTTTGAAAACATCGAAGAAATGACATTAAAATTGCTGGCATACCTCGCTTTAATTTGAGCATCCGTTTCCTCTCTTAAATTTGGATCTAGATGGACGTCTGACATCGCAGCAAATTTTAGCAATGGTTGTTCCGTAGTCTTGATGATATAGCCGTATGTCCCGGGTTTACTCCACACACCATCCTTAAGGGCAATCACCGAAATGTTCGTCGATTCCGTCAGGTGGATGGGTGTTCCATTAAACTTAAGGCTGGTTTCGTCTGGCAATGTGCCGTCCAGCGTATAATAGATGTCTGCCCCTGGCGTCGTAGTGGCAAGCGTTACACTGATGGATTGTTCATAGCGGCCTCCGGGCGTGGAAGGTACTGGCTTATCGACCGCAACAGCAGCCGATGCGACCGGAATAAAGCCTTCTCCCGCTGAATAAACAACTGAGCTAGCGATGGTACATGCCATTAATGCGGATACGAGTTTCTTGGATTTCAACACAAGGAATCCTCCTTTTATTAAGTTGACTTGTTACTTCACATGCAGAGCCAGTGCGCAGAGCAATGTTGCCTAGTAACTGATTAACTTATTAGAGGCACCTCCCCGAAACAAAACTAAAATACATTAATATATGTTGTTTTTATTATGTTTAATTGTATTTTATTGGTTTTGTATTTGTGGATTGTTATATGAATATGATGATTTTGTAAATATACCGGGGGGGGGGGGTTCTTTCAACTTTTGAAAAAGCACCCAAGAATCCGACTCGCTTAAGATTTGTGCAGCGAGCCGCATCGGGTCCATATTGGTGTGGCCTAGAACGGAGAATTTGCTTAGCGATTCGATGGAGATCATCGTAATCAAACAGCTTGCAACGGCTCTATACAGAAACGGACAGATCGTTTAATACGCTATCAATTTCAACATAGGGATATCCCTGCGCATCAGCAACTGCTTTATACGTGACCTTGCCTTCAATTGTGTTAAAGCCTTTTGCCAAGTCTGGATGCAGCAATCCTGCTAGTCGATAGCCTTTATTGGCAATTTGCAAGCCATAGCCGATCGTTACATTCGTTAATGCAACTGTCGATGTCTGCGCGACCGCCCCAGGCATATTGGCAACCGCATAATGCACTACGCCGTGCTTCACGTATGTTGGGTTGCTGTGTGTTGTAATCCGGTCAATCGTTTCAATCGAGCCGCCTTGATCAATAGCTACATCCACGATAACCGAACCAGGCTTCATCGTTTTCACGACAGCTTCTGTCACAAGTCGCGGTGCTCGGCTGCCCGGAATCAAGACGGCGCCGATCAGCAGATCCGCTTTCTTAACCGCCTCCGCGATATTGCTGCTATGCGACATTAGCGTGCGCAGACGTCCCTGAAATTGGTCATCCAGCTGGCGCAGCCGCTCTGCATTAACATCAAGCAGCGTCACGCTTGCGCCTAAGCCA
This sequence comes from Paenibacillus ferrarius, assembly GCF_002027705.1. Classification (GTDB taxonomy): domain Bacteria; phylum Bacillota; class Bacilli; order Paenibacillales; family NBRC-103111; genus Paenibacillus_E; species Paenibacillus_E ferrarius. Next base: position 70,121 of record NZ_MBTG01000005.1, read on the forward strand.
ACCGCCATTTTGGCCGCTTGCGTCCCTACCACGCCGCCGCCGATAATAACGACCTCCGCTGGCGCTACACCAGGAACACCGCCTAGAAGTATGCCTTTTCCTCCTTTGGACTTCTCAAGGAATTGGGCACCGATTTGAATGGACATCCGGCCTGCAACTTCACTCATCGGCGTCAGAAGCGGAAGCGATCCATTGCTCAATTGAATCGTTTCATAGGCGATGGCTATCACTTTCTTTTCCGTTAACGCACGGGTCAACTCGGATTCTGCCGCAAGATGCAAGTAAGTGAACAGAATTAACCCTTCCCGAAAATACATGTACTCTTCCTCAAGTGGTTCTTTTACCTTAAGAACCATCTCAACCGACCAAGCATCCGCTGCGAAGGGCACGATTTCCGCACCTGCAGCAAGATAATCTTCGTCTGCAAACCCGCTCCCCAAACCAGCGCCTGCCTCAATCCACACCTCATGCCCATACTGTTTAAAAGTGGCAACACCCGCAGGTGTAATGCCAACTCGATTCTCATTGTTTTTAATTTCTTTGGGTACGCCAATAATCATGTTCATTCATCCCCCTTGGTTATGTCCAAAACTTTTCTTGCTGTATCGTATCCACAAGACGAATCATATCGTCTACCTGTACTTCCCCAATGTTGCCGATCCGAAACGTATTCGCATTCGTAATTTTACCCGGATAGATCACAAAGCCTCTGCGTTTCAATTTCTCATATAAAGTCTGGAACTGGAAAGCTTCGCTTTCTGGATATAAGAAGGATGTGATGATCGGCGACTGCAGCTGCTCCGGCAACAGCGTCTCGAAACCGAGTATTTTCATTCCTTTGACGAGTGCTCGCTGACTTGTTTTGTATCGATTGAACCTAGCAATTACGCCACCTTCATCTGCCAGCTCTTTCAGAGCTTCATAGAAAGCACGGACAACGTGAGTGGGAGAGGTAAACCGCCATTTGCCGTTATAATGCTCCATTTTGTCCCATTGATCGAACAAATCGAGGGAATGCGAGCGGGCCCAGCCTGCACACTTTGTCAATTCATCGATCTTGGCGATAACAAAGCCGAATCCGGGAACTCCTTGAATGCACTTGTTCGCGCTGCTGATCAGATAATCAATTTGCAGATCCGTAATATCCATCGGAATTCCGCCAAATGAGCTCATGGCATCCACAATATAGGTTTTGTTATATTTTTTAGCCATTCGGCCTACCGCTTCAATCGGGTTTAACATGCCTGTCGTCGTTTCACAATGAACAATTGCTACGTGCGTAATTTCCGCATCTTCTTGCAGCATGGATTCCAATTGATTCAAATCCGGAGGAGCAACCTCTCCGTTATCCAAAAGGACAAGTGGAATGTTCAGCATTTTGGCCATATGAGCCATCCGCTGACCATAGGCGCCATTGGCCATGACGAGAATTTTGCCATTCTGCGGAATAACGCTTCCGACGACAGCTTCTACGCAAAATGACCCGCTGCCTTGCATCAGAACGGAGCTGTATAGCGAAGTCTCCTTGGTCGCTAATTGTACAAGCCTAGCGCGGATATCCTGGACAATTCGATTATAGTCATCATCCCATGTGCACCAGTCTTTCAGCATGGCCGCTTTTACCCTCTTACTAGTGGAAAGCGGTCCGGGAGTCAGAAGTAAATAAGGGTTGTCTTCGATCAGCTCAATATTCATCGTTGTACTCTCCTTCGCTCTGTTCATCTATTCGTCGCCTCCCGCCATACGTTCATTAATGTCATCAATAACATGCACAAGATCGCCTATTGTCGGGATCACGTAATGAGCTCCTGCTTGAAAGAAGCGTTTCTCAACGACAGCTATTTGGGCTTTCAATTCTTCAGCCGGCATCGTGTTCACTTCTTCCTCGGTAAGGCCAAGTTCGCTTCCGCCTTTCACGACGCCAACACTCCATGCGCCTGCATTGACACCTTCCTGAATATCGCTGATGGTATCGCCAACTTTGATAATCGCCTTAAACGGATAAACGCCTAAATTCATGGCATTAATGTAGCACATCCACGGATATGGTCTTCCCGCTCTCACTTCAGAAGGAGTCACCAATGAATCCGGCTCATATCCTTTCCGTTTGGCTTCCCGACTTACAATGTTCATCATTTCTGCTGTATATCCCGTTGTTGAGCCTATTTTCAGTCCTCTTGCCCGCAGTTCCTTCACCAAGTCCAGGGCGCCAGGGATCAGATCCGTATATCTCGGTAAAATGTCAAAAAGCATCGGCTCAAAATCAGCATACAAGTCATCCACATCAGCATCTGTTGGCAATACCCCGAATTTATCCTTCCATAGCTGCGCGATTCGCGGTATGGCGCATAAAGTTTGAATATGATCCCATTTCAATAATCCCATCGGGCCACGCGCTTCTTCAGCTGTAATGGCAATACCCCGCTTCTCAAAAATCCGCAGAAATACGTCTAGTGGTGCAAAGCAACCATAATCTACCATCGTACCTGCCCAATCAAAAATAACGGCTTGAATTTGATTTTCAACTTTTTTCGTCATCCTAACCAGCCCTCTCACTGTTCATAAAATATTGTTATTCAGATTCAATCCACTGAACACAAACACGCTCTAATTCAGCCTTCCAGTCTTCCGGCACTGGAACTCCACTAACAATGACATCGATTTCCTGCAAATCCGCCATTTTATAAAATTGCACCAGACCTATTTTGGAATGGTCGGCAACCACAACGTTCATTTTGGCATGCTTCATCATCTTCTTCGCTAGTTGACCGCGCTCTTCATCAAACGACGTGACCCCTTTGTCGATGATCATGCCGTCGATAGAAATAAATGCTTTGTCTGCATAAAAATGCTCCACCATTGACTCGGCCAATGAGCCAACAACTCTGGATTGCAGCGAACTCACTTTGCCTCCAGTGAAAATTATTTCTCCGGAGTAGAGATCTCTGTTTTTATAATCAATGAGTGCAAAAAGCGCAGGAATCGAGTTGGTCAAAATCGTCAGATATTCCTTATCCAGCAGATGTTCGATCATCTGCAAAGTCGTCGAGCCGTCATCGATGAAAATGATTTCATTGTCCTCTACGAGCGCTGCAGCCGCTTTGCCTATTTTCCGTTTTTCGTCTGCATTCAGTACTTCCCTGTTCATATGCGAGGGCTCTTCCTGGGAACGATTCATTTTCACCGCACCCCCGTAGACTCGCTTCAACTTGTTAGCCTCTTCTAGGTCCTCCAGATACCTGCGTATGGTCTCGGAAGAAACTTGGAGTGCTTCTACAAGCTTATTGGTCATAACTTTGCCTTCTGAATTGATTTGACTAAGGATATAGTCTTTGCGCTCTTCACCGATTAATGACACGAACAGCAACCCCCTTGTGCATTTGCTTCATTAGCAGTAACGCAGCGGTTATTTGCGAACTTGCCAGGCCTCTGTTTTCTTTCTTACATTCTTCGAAAGTAGAGTATACAGCAGTCTTACGATAACATTCGTAATCACGATGAGCACCGCCATGGCTGCAGCCGCTGCGACATCGCCCGCATCTTCCATGCTCACCAAGGCTACGGCAGCTAAGTTCAAATCCGCAGACCGCAGAAACACGACGGCAGAAAAGGTAACCATCGAGTTGACGAAGAAGTACATGGCAATTTCAATGATTGCCGGCAGACACATCGGAACCGTGACTTTCAGCAATGTCTTATAGAAGGGTACGCGCATGGATTCGGCAACGAGTTCGAATTCTTTATCCAGTTTCTTCAGCGCCGTCGTTGCTGTGATGAAAGGCACGCCATAGAAGTGAGTAATATTGGCCAGTACAAGGATGATCATCGTTCCGTAGATCCAATTCAAGGGATTGCCCGGATTGTTAAAGAAGAAAATGTAAGCCAGACCTATTACCATACCAGGCAGTGCAAGCGGCAGTACCGATAGAAAATAGCCAATCTGCCTAAGACCGTTCAAATGCCGCGATTTCTCGATTAAATAGGCGAATAGAAACGTGATGACTGTTCCGACTATCGCTGTAAGGAACGATACCCGTAAACTAGTCCAGAACGGGTCAAGTCCGGAACCTGCTACATGTGAGAAATCATAATGTTTGAAACTGAAACTTAAATTATAGGGCCAAACTTTGATCAAGGAAGCGCAGACAATCGTGATTAATGGAATGAGGATTGCGATAGAAATGAGAATGCCAAAAAGTTGATAGAACGTATCACGGGCTCTACCAGCATTAATCCGGTAGGGAGTCGATTTGGAGGAAAGCATGGACCGCTGTTTTCGTTCCACCATTCGATCTACCACAAAGGCGATAATGGCGGGAATCGTTAGCAAAATACCTACGGTGGCTCCCATTGACATATTTTGCTGTCCGATGACTTGCTTATAAATATCTGTCGCCAATACGTTGAATTTGCCGCCGATCGCTTGCGGTGCTCCGAAATCTGTAAAGCAGGCCGTGAAGCAAACGAAAATAGCGCTTATTAATCCATATTTGACCGATGGCAGGGTGACCGTCAGAAACATTCTGCTCTTGCTCGCGCCTAATGTCTTCGCAGCTTCATACAAGCGCTGATCTGTGATGGACAACGCCGTAATGAAAATGAGAAATGCTTGCGGAAACAAATAAATGACCTCGGAAATAACGATGCCTACAGGACCGTAAATCGGTATGCTGATACCGCTCGGCAATAATCCGAAAAAGCCCTTTGTCACTATGCCTTGATTGCCAAAAAGATACGTTAAAGCGATTCCATGCATCATCGTCGGCTCGAAAAGCGGCAGCATTGCGACATAGTGCAAGTAGGCTTTACCTCGAATGGCCGTCCGGCTTATTCCATACGCATACAGGAAGGCTAGACTGACGGCAATAACGGTCGAAAGCAGAGAAACCCATATCGTATTCCATAACGATTGCGCCAAAGATGGCGTCGTAAAATATTTGATGAAATTATAAATCCCGATGAATTCATCATTCGTATTGAAGAAAGCCTTACTGAATAATAAGCAGAGGGGAACTAATGTCGTTGTGGATAACGTAATAACAAGCGCGGCGATAAGGAAATTTTGCAAATTGATGAGTTCTCCCCAATTTCGGCGAACAGGCGGTGTCCATCCAGAAGTTTGCTTCTCCATCACACAGTCACCACGTCATCCGGCTTAAACGAAATCACCTTATCTTGCGGAAACTCGACGGAAACTTCGGCAAACTTGATCAAGTTAAGTTTGTGAACATGCCCAGAGGATATATCCACAGAGAGAAGTTGATTGCCAATCATCTCCTTCAATTCGCGAATTGGCTGCAAAAGCAATCTATAGAACGGACCTCTGAACTCCATATGCTTGACGACAGCTCGAAAGCCTGAACCTGGAGAAGATATTCGAATGTGCTCGGGTCTGACAGCTAAATGGGCAAGGGGATGATTTCCTTTGTGAGACCAATAAGCAAGGAAATTAATGGACCCTATAAAATCAGCCACAAATGGCGATTCCGGTTGATCATACACTTGCTGAGGTGATCCAACTTGCATAATTTCAGCATTATTCATAACAACAATCCGATCTGCCATGGTTAAAGCTTCTTCTTGATCATGGGTAACCATAATCGTTGTAATACCCAGCTTCTTTTGCAAATTACAAATTTCTTCGCGCAGTTTGGCCCGAACTTTGGCATCTAGCGCCGATAGCGGTTCATCCAGCAATAGGAAGTCCGGCGATAAGACGAATGCTCTGGCAAGTGCAATCCGCTGCTGCTGTCCGCCCGAAAGCTGAGCAGGAAAGCGGTCTTTCATGTGCAGCAGATCGACCAGCGACAGTGCTTCGCTTACCTTGTCGCCGATTTCTTTCTGCGAGAATTTTCTTCCTTGCAGCCCGTAGGCAATATTTTGATAGGCTGTTAAATTCGGAAATAAGGCGTAGGATTGAAAGACCATGCCAAAGTTTCGTTTGGATGGCGGCAAAGCCGTAATGTCCTTGCCCTGGACCGCTACTCGCCCGCGCGTCGGTTTCTCAAGACCGGCGATAATGCGCAGCAATGTTGTTTTGCCGCAGCCGCTTGGACCAAGCAAGCAAATGAATTCATTTTTTTGAATATCAATGTTGATTTCCCTAAGAGCTGTAAAGGAGTCAAATGTTTTGTTCACACCTTGAATGGATAAATAGGCTTCTGGCATAAGTTGCCTCCTTGAACTTAGAATGAGCAGGAAGCGGCTGCTGGGGCCAGGAATCAGCCGCTTCCGGATACTCGCTGACTATTTTTTCGGCTCGCTCTTCGTGTTGTAACGTTTATCCCATTCTGCCAAAATACTTTCACGATTTTTTGCAGCTTCATTCAAATCGTTTTTGATTAATTGTTTGATCGGATCCACCTTGTAACCCTCAGGAAGTTTGGAAGCATCTGTTTTGATAGCCAAGATCGCATAGTTTTTGTTGTATTCCAGCATGGCTTCATCTGTAATGGCCCAATCAAGGAACTGCTTGGACACCTGTTTCATTGTTTTCTTCTTAATAAGTGCATTGGCTTCTACGTCCCACCCAGAGCCCTCTTTCGGAAACACAACCTCAACCGGGGAGCCATTCTTCTTCTCTTGCAGCCCGCGATATCCGAAGGAAATGCCGATCGGGTACTCGCCGGTGCCAGCCAATTTGGCCGGTTTCGACCCCGAGTGAACGTACATGCCAATATTCTCATGCAGCTCGTTCATGTACGTCCATGCTTTGTCTTGGCCATCCAATTGAATGAGTCCGGATACGGTCAGGAAACCTGTTCCTGAGGAAGACGGGTTCGGCATTGTAATAAGCCCTTTATATTCCGGTTTAATTAAATCCGCATAAGATTCAGGTACGGGCAATTTACGCTTATCCATCTCCGTTTTGTTAACAATAAACGCTGTTTCCCAGGCATCAATGCCAACCCAATGCGTGGGTACATTTTTATCTTTAAATTCAGGAAGTACACGTTCTACCCCCTGCGGAGCGTAAGGTTCCAATTGTTTATTCTGATCAAGCACCAGCAAACTTGTTGCCGCCAACCCCCAAACAACATCTGCTTGCGGATTGTCTTTCTCGGCCAGCAGCTTGGCCGTGATCACCCCTGTCGAATCTCGGACAATGTTAATTTTGACATCTGGGTATTTCTTTTTGTAACTAGCTAAATAGTTCTTGATCGCATCATCTTCCAGTGCCGTATACACGGTCAATTCCTTACTGGTTGTATCCAAGCTCCCTATTCCTGCTGGACTTGCGGCAACTCCGGATGTTGTCTCATTGCTGGTTGCGGATTTGCCGCATGCCGTTAATAAAGATACCAAGGTCACGATAACGATTAGACTTCCAGTTAATTTGGTCATTGTTCCGGTTCCTCTCCTGGTTAGAATCTGTTCCTTCCGATACTTCACTCACTCTTCTCTCTACGTTCATTTTGCAATCTCTGGGTGCTAATTGCTGTTTCACTGATCGACCTTCGATCAAAGATCCCCCCCGCATCGTTTTAGCACGTAAACAAACACAAAAACAACCTTACTAAAACATTTTAAATTGCTTTTTGTTTCTTTTAGTTGTTTTTATACTCAGATTATATGTTTTGTTTAGTGATGTGTCAATGACCTAAATGTCATAATTCATGACATAACTATGTTTTTTTTGGATTTTTTTCATTGTTATTTAAAAATAAGACTATTCACCCTCAAAAAATGTCATGTAAGTTTACAGAAACATTACAATTCATTTCGTTTTCCAATGGTATTTACAATTATTTAATGAAAAGTTGTTGTAGAACTAACATTCCAATGATAATATCAAACAAAACACACAACAAACAAACGAAAGACACTTTCGTGGATTGTTACTTTTTCTAAAGGAGGGCGGCTTCATGAGTTTTCTAAGCGACTTTCGCACTATGGTCATCGGCATTTTACTGGAGTCGTTTCCTTTCATCTTGCTTGGCGTCATCATTTCCGCCCTGCTGCAAACATTCATAAGCGACCAGGCACTACAGCGATGGATACCGAAGAAAACCATTCCCGGCATCCTTTTCGGCTGTTTGCTGGGCATTATCTTCCCGCTATGCGAATGCGGAATCATCCCCGTGGTGCACCGATTGATTCGCAAAGGCATGCCGCCTTATATCGGCCTCGTGTTTATGATGGCTGGGCCCATCATCAATCCGGTCGTGTTTACGTCTACGTTCGTCGCTTTTCGGGCTCAGCCCCAGATGGCTGTCTCCCGCATGGCGCTGGCTTTCGCTGCTGCTGCTCTTATCGGGGTGTGGGCGGCTCGCGGAGTTCGCGATTCCGCGCTTCGCAGTCCGGTGAACAACAGTCTTGAACCTGTCGCCACAGGCAAAAAAAGCATCAAACGTCCGCTTCCCCATAAAGCCCCGAAAACAGCTTGGACAAATAAATGGCATGAAACGCTGGAGCATGCCGCTATTGAAATGTTTGATGTAGGCAAATTTCTAGTACTAGGCGCTACCGTAACAGCTTTGCTGCAAACGATCGTCAGCAAAAAGTGGCTTCTTGCATTAAGCGACGGGGACTTCACTCCGCATTTGTTCATGATGGGACTCGCCTATGTCCTTTCCATTTGTTCCACTGCAGATGCGTTCGTTGGCGCTACGTTCATTCCCGACTTCAGCTTGGGCTCCGTGCTTGCTTTTCTCGTCTTTGGCGCCATGCTGGATATCAAAAGCACATTGATGCTGCTCAAAGTATTCCGTGTCAAAACCGTCGTGACGGTTTTGATCATTTCAGCCGTTGTCGTTCTGCTAGGATCGGTCGCATTCGATCGACTGAATACGTACTTATAGAATGGAGGCAAAGGAATTATGCAAATTTGGTCCGTGTTTGCGCATCGAACGATTCGAGCTGCCGTCTTAATCGCATTCGTTATTTTCATTGTCCGGATTAGCCGGTCGGATGCACTGATTTATTATGTGGCACCGAGTATGAATATCTGGGTGAAAAGCCTTGCCGTCGGCATGTACGTGCTGGCTATGCACCAGCTTTATTTGGCGGTACGTGATGTCTTGTCCAAAAAGAAAGCAGCGGCATTCGCTTGCACCTGCTCGTCACACAGCCACCATCACTGGAAACCAGGCATAATAAGCATGTATATAGCCTTGATCGTTCCGCTTGTGCTTGCGTTTTCGTTTCCCAATGCGGTGCTCGGAAGTCAAATGGCCGCTAAAAAAGGGTTGAATTTGACTCCTGCGAGCATTCTCGTTAATAATTTCGATGCCATTCAGAAGCAAGCTCCGGATGATGCGTTACAACTGGACACCGGACAGACTTTTCCGTTTAATACCTACACCAAGCCTTATGCCAAGCGGGCTTTGGAAATGTTTAACCAGCCTCTCATTATGATTAATGACGATTTTTATATAGAATCACTGACATCAATGGACTTGTATCAGGATCAATTTATCGGCAAAAAGGTGCAAATTGCAGGTTATGTGTACCGCCTCGACACCATGAACAAAAAGCAATTCGCTTTGGGAAGATTCTCGATGCGCTGCTGTGTCGCAGACTCTGTGCCACTTGCCATTCTGATCGAAACCGACAGCCCCGAACAATGGAAAAACGATATGTATGCTGTCGCTCTGGGCACCATCGAAAAACGTCATATTGACGGTAAAGACGTAGTAACGATCGTTGCCAAAACGATAGATACGCAAAAGGAACCAACAAGTCCCTACGTTTATCAAAATGCTTACTTTGGAAGTTAACGCTTAAAAAGATCACCATCTCTCCTTATATCGGAGGTTGGCGATCTTTTTTGCTTACAGCTTGACGTTCAATTCATTAAAACAGCCACTTTGTTTAAGCCGGATCGGACAGCCCGCTTTCGAACAAAAATTGATCAAGATCAAATTCCAACAAGGAATTAAGCCTTCTCTCATAAGGCGGGAATTCCAGTTCTTTCGTGACCTCATTAGGTACGATAATGCATCGGATACCAGCCGCATTGGCAGCCTTCAAGCCATTGGGGGAATCTTCGAAAGCAATCGTTTCAAATGAGCTTACGCCTAATTTGTGCATCGCCAGTTTGTACAACTCGGGATCCGGCTTTACTCTCTTCACATCGTCTGATGTAACTACCTCATCGAAGAGCGACATCAACCCAAACGATTTCAAATAACCGCTCACCCATTCGTGAGACGAACTTGAAGCAACTGCTATTTTCATACCGAGTTCACTTGCCTTATGCAAAATCTTCAATACCCCTGGTCTCAACTGGGCATGTTCCATACGAAGCTCATATCTCATTTCCAAATGAGACTGTATCTGTACAAGGTCAATCGGCTCATCTGCATGCTCTTTCAAATATTCGTAAGGATTAAAAGCATCTAAAGAAGAGCCAACATGGCGCGCCCATAGCTCCAATGGCAAGTCCAAGCCATACAAGACATACACCTCTTTGAAGACCTGATACCATGGCGTTTCTGTATCTAGCAGCAAGCCATCAAAATCAAATATAGCGGCTTTCAACATCCTCATCCCCCCGTTCCGACATAGCTTAAAATCGGCTTTCGTTATGCGTCGCTTCCTTAAATCCCAAATATTCGAATTCCACCGAGCAGCCCACGCCTTGCGGTGACTGCGCCACTACTCCCGCCAGGCATTCCTCCGAGTTCTGCATGCCGAAGTATCGAATGAGCGTCCAATTGGCGCCATCCTGCGAATACGAAAAAGCAACACATTCGTTTCGTTTGATAACACGCAAGTAAGGATTTTCCACCACTACACGCTCCGAATTGCAATCATCGGATACACCATCCTTCGTAACGACAGACACGATGATCGCATGTTGACCATTAAATTCAAAACACAACTTGGCCCAGTTTTGTTCGTTCAGCATAATCATTAAACAACCGGAATCATAGATATGCCGCATATCGACACGAAGCCTTGTCGTCAGTTCAAAAGAATCTCCCGCAGGCCAGTACAAGAACGGCGCAGAATCGGCATAGTGGATACCTGCCGGATCTTGAAAAAAGTCGGATTTGGACGGAGCTTCAACAACCAGTCTGCCGTCCTCTGTAAACTTATATCGCTTCGGCGTATTGAGCCATTCAAGCTTCTTTCTTGTTTCTTCCGCAAATAAATTTGAAATCATCGTTATTCTCCCATCGTTACTGATTGTTCTACGCGTTTGCCGGTCACTTTGCCAATGGGGTATGCCAATAGAAGTAAACTAGCATAGCTGATAAATATGATAATGAAGAGCAAGGAAGGCTTGATGTTATAAATGAGCCCGGAAATATATCCCCAAGGAATCGCTACAATCGACATGACGACTTGGATAGAAGAATATAAATCGGCTTTGTCATAATGTCCGAGCTTGTTCATGAGAAGGGAATCCCTGAAAGTTAAGAGCAGAAAAGTTCCTGCCGCGAGTACAGTTGTGACAATAACGAGCATGAGCACGCTGCCTGCAGGAATAAATAAAAACAGCAACGATCCTGCTGCACAAACAGCTAACGACAGCTTCACATACGAGGCTTCATTTCGTTCTTTCAAACGAGGCATGATTGCGCTATATACCAGTATCGTCGTTACAGCCGTAATGAAAGGAATCCATGAGATCATCCTGTCACCAAAGCCAAGCTGCTCTTTCAAATAAATAACCTGAAAAAAGTTCAGCTGTAGGATGATATTCGAAATAATCGTTATCATAATGATCGGCAGCATTTGTCGGTTGCGCAGCGATTGACCAAATAAGCGAAAACTTTGCATAACTCCACGAACAATATGGGTATCGCTATGCGTCTGAATCATCACTCTCCCTGCCTCAGTCTCTTTGGTCAAGTAATTACGTACGACAAAGAGCACAGTCATACTGATGCCGCCGATGAAATAAACGACGCTTATCGTCGGCATAATGCCATACTTATGAATAACCCCTCCTGCGAGAGGGGCCAGCACGCCAGCGGAAATAATAATCATATTCATAATGGCAAATACAAGTGAACGCTGCTTCTCATCCACATCCTCTATGATCAGCAAGTTGAACGCGACGGTGACGAATTTGGAACTCGCGTTCAATAAGTATGCAATGAGAAACAGCCAGAAATTGTTTGAAAATGCCCATATAAACATGGGGATACTCCAAGATATGAGATCGAACAGAAGTGTCGTCCGCTTTCTGCCCCATTTATTCGTAACTGCTCCCGCAAACAGCTGAAACACGAAGGAGAAGTACAAATTAACCGAGTTGAGGATACCGATCTGAATGTCGCTCAAGCCTGCCCCCTTCATATACAAGGGGGCATAGAACAAAACAATCGTGCCTGGTATCGCCCACAATGGCTCAAGCCAGATGGAATACCGAGGGTTGTCGGGCAGCTGCCGAAACTTTGCAAAGTTCATACATTCACCCTAACATACTAGAATGGTTTTGACAGAGCTCATGGGACGCGGTTCGCCTGTACGCATGTGATAGCCCATCGTTTCGTTGAATGCTTGTTCATAGTGCTCCAACGCCACCCTGGAGGTGATCATCCGTTCCAGCTCCGGCATACTTTGGGCGAACTGGAGTGCCATGCCTACGATTTGATGAACGGCAACCTGGCCAATGATGCTCACTCCATTGTTAATGAAATCTGTTGGCCGAATGGAGACCTCATACTGTTCGTTGTAACCCATCGGGATGATCCGTCCGCCTTTGCCGATGTAATCAAGCGCCATATGCAATTGATTGCCTACCGCATCAACGACGATATCGAACTTGCGATCATCGTTCACTGCCAACACCGATTGGGCGGTCATCTCCGCAGGATGGAACACATGATCGGCAATCTCGCTTGCAAAGCTGCGGCGGTAATCGTCCGGCTCTGTCCCAACCGTCAGACGACCTAGACGCTTACTGACCAATTGGCACAAGGACCCAATCGCTCCAGAGCCCAGAACAAGCACCGAATCACTGGGCTTAATATTTGCTTTGAGGAACGTATTGAGCACACAACCGAGCGGTTCGATCAGCATAGCCGTTTCCCAGCTCATCGTATCCGGTATTCGATACATGTACTTCTCTTCTCCGACGTAATATTCCGCGAAAGTGCCGTGAATCGTCATCCCGACCTGATGCTCTTCAAAATTCTCACAGTAGCAAAATTGACTCATTCGGCAAAAGTGGCATACGCCGCAAGCTTGCGTTGGATCAATAATCACGCGGTCTCCTACGCGAACGCTTCTGACCCGCTCGCCTACATCAACCACCGTGCCCACCCCTTCATGCCCGATAACCGTTCCTGCATTGGCAAATATTTTTCCTTTGATCACGTTTAAGTCCGTACCGCAAATGCCCGATCCATATATCTTTACTTTCACCTGTGTCGCTGATTGAATTTCAGGCTGATCCATCTCCATTAGCTCTACGGTTTTGGGAGCTGTATATACCAGTGCCTTCATTATTCATTCCTCCTTTAATCATTCGCAAGAAGCTCATTGGCTTCGGTCCATAATCGCAAGGCAGTCTCAATCGACATCTGGACGCGATCCAGATCATCTTTGGTATGGGAATCGGAATACACAAAATAACCTTTGCTAAAAATGCCATCTGCCGCCAAATGTTTGACCAAAAATTCGCGAAACGGATCTTGATAAAAATGAGGATGGCTTATCTGACGAATACAAAAGCTTGCGTATGTCCCTTGCAGTTCCATATCATGCAGCCCGAGCGACACCATGAGCTCTTTCAACTGCTTCATCATGGAAGCTGTGTTGTTTCGCCAACTCGGCCAAACAGGTGCCTGCTCCATCAACCCCTCGCAAGCGATAAGCGCTGCGAAAGCAATCGTTTCACTGGCATGGGCAGAACTGAACTTGATGTCTGCAAGCAAAGGCATCCACGGATCACCGCCCATAATGACAGCCAAAGGCAGTCCGTTCGCTATTCCTTTGGACAAGCAGAGAATGTCAGGCCAAATATCGAACTCACCTGCCGTTGCCTGCTTGCCCATTCTTATGCCTGAAGTGACTTCATCAAAAATGACGGTTATCTTCCGACGATGACAGTCAGCTACAACCTCTCTCAGCTCTTCCTTCTCCCACTCGTTCGGACATAGTACGATACAAGCTATATCGTCAGCTTCCGAAGCCAACAAATCCATAATGGCATTTGCGCCGCTATTCACCCAGCTTGTCGTGTCACGGATACCGGGCGGTATTCCCAGAGCTGCGGCATCTTGCCCGTAATACCCATAAGAGGACCAATCATGCCATCCATGATACGCTGTTGCGATAACCTTCGACTTGCCGCTATAGGCTCTGGCCGCACGGACAGCCGCACTAACGACGTCTGCTCCACCCTTCGCAAACTTCAATGACTTGTAACGACCGCCAAATCGCTTCAATATCAGCTTAGCCGCTTCCAGCTCCAAGTCTGATGCTGTCGAGAAACTCGTTCCTTTGGCCAACTGCCTAATAATGGCCTCATTCACTTCATCTCGGGCGTGCCCCCAGGACACCGTCCCCATGGCCATCTCGCAATCCAACCACACATGACCATCCAAATCTGTAAATCTCGAACCCTTTGCTTCCGCACAACATAGTGCCGTATAACCTGGAAACAACCGATCAGGACTTTTGGCAAGCGTGCTGCAGCCGCCGGGAATAATAGCACCAGCTTGCTCTAGCCATTCCAAGCTCCTAGTAAAATTTATTTGCTCTATGGTTTCTCTCATCCTTACACCCCCTGACTATCGAACCTTCGTCCCTGGCCAGCAGCTCTCGTAAATTTGGTTGATCATAACGACATTTCCATATAGATCAATGATCAAATCCTCAGATGAGGCATTGCGTCGTATCTCAATCCAATAACGGTTGTCTAGTAACCGAGTGAAATTGTCAACCAGAAACAGCAGTCTTGACGAAGAATGAATTAGCTCTTTGCCCAGCACTTGCGGGAGCCAGATCGAGCCATTGGACTGAAAGCGGCTCGAGTAATCGTGCACATCCGTTAATGACACCAACCCTGACTTTTGCAGTTGATCCCAGAACGTCTCTGCATCGCTGCGCACCTCAGCCAAGTCAATTCCTGTGAAGGCCAATCCGTGTTTTAAATTATTGGAAGATAGCCGACTTTTCAAATTTGAAAGTGTAAAATCCCAAATATCGCTATATATGTCATTTCCCCACTTTTTCCAAAACCTCGCCAAGTTGTTTTTACGATTGAAGCTTCGATGAATACCGCTGCTTCTTTCCCAATGATAAGCACGAATCTCCGGATTAATAACGGTTGAATAACCGGCTGCCTTCGCTCTCATCTGATAGTCGAAATCTTCATAGCCATTGAAAAACTTCTCGTCTAGATAACCGACTTTTTCAAAGACTTCCCGCTTCATGGTGAACATCGCAAATACGACCATTTGCACTTCAAATATTTCCCGGGGAATATCTTCCAGCGTTGCATTCAGAAACAAATGTCGTCCAATCGTATCAGCAAACGTAATGCCACAGTGCTGAATGCCTCCCGTCTGCGGGTAAAGCAGCACTCCACCGGCCATTCCAATCGTGGGGCTGCTGTTAAGCGTTGCCTCCATCTTCTCTTGCCAGTTCGGATTAAGAATAATATCAGAATCAAGCAAATGAATGTAGTCACCTTCTACGGTGGACAAAGCTTCGTTAATTGAAACCGCACAACCTCTTGGGTATTCATGGCGAATAATTTCGATCTTTACCCCAGCAGGCGCTTCCCGCTGAAGCCGCTCCAACAGCTCTTGAACCTTAGGTCCGGAACCATCATTGATAAATATGATTTGGGACGAAGGACCAATGCTCTTCATAAGGGATTCCGTAAATAAAGTTAGAATGTTAAAATCCTGATTGACTGGAACAACGATTGAATGCTTCATAATCATCTTCCTCCAATTTCTTGATACTAAGTTTCAATACTTAGAATTGAAAAATGACCGCAAGAAAATAAACAGGCGACTAGAAACAGACTGGCAACAAATCGTGAGGCATCTTGGTACGGAAATCATGTAATCATCTTAAAAATTCTTTATTTGGAATTAATTTCAATTTCATCTTACACTAGAAAGATTACTCTTTTCATTGATATTTTTGGGGTATTCCTTAGCTGAATGACAAAAATGTTCATGGCTTTGGGGAAAGGAGGTAAGTAAACTTAACATGTAAATGCATTTCCAAAAATTACTAACTTTTACACCATAGGAGGTGACATCACCATCGATAACCCGAAATAGGCAAAAAGCGCGATAGTACCATGAACTGTTTTCTGGCACATTAAATCTATTTTTTGAACAAGTTAGGTCGGCAATTTAGTAAAATAAAATGACTGGAGTGAACTTATCTTATGAAACGGTTACTCATGAAGAAATGGTTGATAGCGATTCTTGCACTTGTATTTATTGGATCCGCAGCGCCTGCTGCATTTACTCAGACGACGCATGCTAATCCGTTACCTCAGCACATTTCAAATATAAATAGCGGTAAAATATTAGGAGTCAGTGGATGGGATAAACAAGCGGACGGTGCGAATATTATACAATGGTCCTTTACCTGGGGTTCCGAGGCCAATGATCAATTATGGTATTTGGAAAGTTTGGGAAATGGTTACTATCACATCAGAAACGCGAATAGCGCAGACTTATTGGATGTCAGCGGAGCGTCTACATCAAATGGAGCCAATGTGATTCAATGGCCAGATAATGGCGGGCTGAACCAAGAGTGGAAAATTGTTCCAACCGGTGTCGATAGAGGTCATTCGTCGTACATTATTAACCGAGGCAGCGGCAAGTACTTGGATATGTCAGGATGGTCGACATCCGACGGCGGGCAGGCTATCCAGTGGGATTATACTGGCGACGCCAATCAGCGCTGGATTATTGCTCATTAATAACACCACGGGGTTGTCCAAGAAGTCAGTGAAAACTGACTTCTTGGCGCCCCGTTTTTGTTGAATGCTAAAAATAGGTACAAAAAAACCGTCTTTTTTATGTATCTGGAAGAGCAGCCATACTGTAATCGCCAGTCGCGAAAGTAGGGGCAATCCATTCTGCGAATGTCGAAACATCGTTTCTATGCGGCGATTTGTATGCATAAACGTCATTCACCATCGTTTAAACTGCCAACTGCCCCGCAAACCTGCTTGATTGACAGGTTCGTTCAAAATTACGGAAATACAGAGCCTTACGTACCCTTTGGAAACGTTTTGACATCTCGCTAGGGTAACAAGGGACCAACAAAGATATGTTACGCACGAAAGCCCACCCTTCAGAGTGCGGGCTTTCGTGCTTGTTTTAAGAAAACGTCTTTCTTTATCTTTCTGGTAAACATGTTTTAATACCTACTGCACTTTCACAATCGCCCACTTTTCGTCGGACGAATTGGTGAATGGATTTTGAACCAGTGTGCCATTGTCGAGAATACTGCCGTCTTTCACCTCCAGCGCTTTTCCGCTACTAACGCTAGAAATTTGATACAAGCCTTTTCCGATGAACTGAAGTTTCCATTGTTGGCTCGTCGCTCCGCTATAAGGCAATTGTACGATTTTAGCCCCATCTGCATTCGAAACTCCATTCACAGAAGGTGCGTAACCTGTGGTGTTTTTACTGGTTATTTTGTAATTGCCGTTGCCTACACTTTCAATCTTCCACAATTGATTGTCGGAGCCTGTATACGGCGCTTGAATGTTATCAGCCCCGGCAGCAAGCGATCCTCCACTGATGTCAAGTACCTTGTTGCTCTTCAAATTGACAATTTTGTAGTAGGATGCAGGAACATAATTATCTGCAATTTTTTGCACTTGCCACAGTTGGTGATCGCCTCCGTAATAATCGCGTGAGCTAGTCGGGTTGCCGTCACTTGCAGAACTGTTCCTATTTTCCAAATCCTTCCCTCTATGTGCATTTATGATCTTGAAATAACCGTTGCCTACATTGGAAATCGTCCATTGCTGAGTTTTGCTTGGAGGGCTTGCGCTCGTTTCAGAATCTGTCGACTGTATGACCGTATTGCCTGATACATTCATCGTCTTTCCGCTAAGTTTGTTGACAATTTTAAAGTTACCCAACCCTAAATCATCAATAATCCATTGCTGGTCAGCCTCATCCAAACTTGTTCGTTGAGCTACGGCTGCCCCTTCATTTAAAGAGTTTCCAACTCCGAGCGCCTTGCCGCTTCCTTTATTAACGATTCTGTACACCGCATTGGAATCAAACGTATCGATTCCTGTCGGGGCAGGAATATCACTGGTAGAAGAGCCGACTTCCAATTCGCTAGCAGCGGCATAACCGCCTGTCGCCGAGTTAGCTTGCAGTTTGAAGTAGCGAGCTGTTTGCGATGGGAACGTGACTTGTTTTACCGTCTTGACTGGCAGAGAGGGAGTAGGAAGTAATCATTCCACCTGTTAAATCATTGGAAGGCAAATAATTTAGCATATTAATATTGTTATACGTATAGCCTAAATCCAATGTAACCGTTTGCGGCAAGGAAACGGAGGATTGCCAGGCTGTTTCAGTAATACCTCCTGGAGCCGGATTTCCAAGTGATCCATCAATGACATAATTTCCGTTTCCGCTGCTTGCCGAAGCTGAATTAGCTGTAATCGGGTGCTCCATCATGGTTGGTTGTGGAGGCAAAGGAGGACGGGCTGCATTTGGCGACCAAGCGGCACCAATTTCCGCCAACCGATTCACGACATTGGGATCCAGCTCTCCTTGCCGATTCGGAGATACGTTTAAAATGAAATTTGTATATCTAGACTCCAAAACATTTAAGTGGTCATATACGACGTAAGACACGCTTTGGGGGTTGGTGTTGGTCATACTTGAATGCCAGAACCAACCGCCGTTAACTAAAATATTGGCTTGGCTGGCTGCATACGTATTATTGGCAGGAGCCCAATGCGATGGTCCTAATGGTTCTTCGAAGACAACAATATCCCCATCCCATGGCTCTTTGACAGCATTAACCACGGTAACCATAGTATTCGGCTGAAGACGCTTTATGAGTTAGCGAATTTCTTGGAAAGCTACTTGGTTGCCCATTCTCCATGCCCAACCGTCAAAGATTAACATAGGAATGTCCCCATAATTGGTAAGCAGTTCCGTTAATTGCCCCTTCATAAAATCGAGATCCGTTCTGCTAACGGAACCTGCATCAATTCCTTGCTGACGATCCCAAATCGAGTAATATAGTCCTGGCAAAATCCCTCTGGAACGCATGGAATCGACATATTGCTTCACGATATCACGCGGATATGCGCTGTTCATCACGTTGTAATTGCCGCACTTGGTTGGCCACAAGGCAAACCCATCGTGGTGCTTGGTTGTTAACAACGCATATTTCATTTTGGCGGACTTGGCGGCGTCAGCCCATTGATCCGTATTCACCGACGTTGGATTGAAGGTGAGCGGGTTTTGTCCTGGGGTTGCCCATTCTTCATCGGTATAAGTACCCATATTGTAGTGGATAAACATGCCGAACCTTAAATCAACATAGTTCTTTTGATTCGTGTAAGTGTCTGCGAAAGCGGGAGACACCGCTCCAAACAGAAGCGTTGAGACGAGCGCTAAACAAGCTGTTACCTTGTTGAACATTTTCATAAGTTAACCTCCTGAAAATAGTCTATTTTGCTAATCCAAATGAAAAACTTCCTCCATAGAAGCCCACCATTCCCCCTCTCTTCTTGTAACCAGCGGTTCTTGACAAGGATCTGTCAGCTTCCACCATCCCTGCGTCGCTGGGTCTTCTGCCATCTTCATCATATCCGCAACAAAATCATTGCCTGTATATTCATAATAACTAAATAAAAAGCCATCTTTGTAGTAAATGGAATAGTTTTGAATGTTGCATTCCTTAATCTTTTGATTGACAGCCTCCCATGGATTCGCATGAAGTCGCACATATTCTTTGAGGCACTCCGTTTTAACTTTAATAACCGATCCGCGTCTGATCATGGCTCTCTTTCACCTCCTTCCTTAAGAGCTTAATCCTAGCATCCAGATGCTGGGATTAAGCTTCAAAATCCTCTAGTCCTTCTTCTGTTTCAAACTGTCCAGACCTACAGCCGCAACAATGACAATTCCGATGATAATTAATTGATAATAAGGAGAAACGTTGAGCAGATTTAAACCATTGCGGATGACGCCCATGATGATCGCTCCGATGAGCGTTCCCCAGATGACGCCCCTGCCGCCCGCCAGCGAAGTGCCGCCGATCACTACAGCGGCAATGGCGTCCAACTCATACCCGTTGCCGACTAAGGCAGAAGTCCCGTTGATTCTTCCGGCGACGATGATTCCGGTCAACCCACACAACAGACCACCAAACGCATAAATAAAAATTTTCGCGCGATCAGTATGAATTCCCGAGAGCCTGGAAGCTTTCTCATTGCCGCCAATGGAATATGTATACATACCTATCTTCGTCCGGGTTAGCAGAAACCAGGCAACCAGATAAACGACGGCGGTTAAAAGCACGGCCACCGGAATCGGTCCGACATATCCTTGACCCAGCCATGTAATAGCGTCCGGAAGACCGTAAATCGTCCTCCCCTGTACAAATACAAGCGCTGCTCCCCGCCAAATCGTCATGGCGCCTAAGGTAACAATAAACGGATTAATATTAAATTTGGTAATGACCACCCCGTGAATCCATCCCACAGCTACTCCGATGACTAAGGGAATGAGCAAGCCGATATACGGATTCACGCCCTGGTTCACCACCAATTCACCCATTACTGCGGCGGATAAGGCCACGATTGCGCCTACCGAAAGGTCGATCCCCCCGGAGATAATGATAAACGTCATCCCAACGGCGACGATGCTGTTTAGAGAGGACTGAAGCAGAACGGTCAGCAAGTTTTTGGAAGTCAAAAAAGAGGGAGCAATAAAACTAAGCACGATCATTAAAACCACTAGAGCAATAAAAGCATTGATTTGCGTCGAATAATTAGCGCGAAATCGGGATACCGCTGTCCCTCTATCGAACCTTTGCGCTTTCTCATGGACAAGCTTAGCCTGCATGGTTCATACCTCCAGCCGCGTAATGCAAAATATGTTCTTGTGTAGCTTCTTCCTTCGAAAGCTCAGCTGCCAGTTTGCCTTCACTGATGACGATGATGCGGTCGCACATCGCAATCAATTCCGGCAGTTCCGAGGAAATCAGGAGGATGCCAACCCCTTCTTTCGCTAAACGATTCATTAAATGGTATACTTCGACCTTAGCTCCGACATCAATCCCGCGTGTCGGTTCATCCAAAATCATAATTTTGGTTTTAGAAGCCATCCATTTGGCCAAAACGACTTTTTGCTGGTTGCCTCCGCTTAAATTCATGACCTGCTGTTTGATATGGGGCGTTGACACTTTTAAACTGCCGACAAAATGCTCTGCGATCTCTCTTATCTTTCCCTTTCGCATAACACCGGAATTTGATACCTGATCGAGACTGGCAAGATTGATATTCTCCTCAACGGAAAGTATTTGGACCAAACCTTCCATTTTCCTGTCCTCCGGAGCTAATCCGATTCCGAGACGAATGGCATCCCGAGGGGTACGAATGTTTACTTTCTGACCGTCTACATAAATATTCCCTTGGTCAATACTATCAACACCAAAAATAGCTTTAGCGATCTCCGTTCGTCCTGCTCCTACCAATCCCGCGACGCCCAGAACTTCGCCGGCTGCCAGAGAAAAGCTTATGTTTTCGAATACGCCTTTGCGCGTCATATTATCCACTTGCAATAATGGCCGCCCAGGAGCCGAAGCGCGCTTGGGAAATTTGTCTTTCAGGTTTCGTCCGACCATAAGTTGAATGAGGTAATCGGTATCCAGATTTCCTTTCTCTACATCAACCGTAGCTACGTACTCTCCATCCCTCATGACCGTTATTCGATCGCCAATTTGATTGATTTCTTCCAATCGGTGTGAAATATAAACGACAGCAACGCCCTGTGAGGTTAAATAACGAATAATCGCAAACAGTTTATTGATTTCTTCGTGCGTAAGCACAGCCGATGGCTCGTCAAGAACCAATATTTTCGCATTGGAAGTAATCGCCTTTGCAATCTCCACCATTTGCTGGGAGGCTATCCCCAATCGATGAACGGGTATTTGGGGATCGATGTTAGCTCCGACCTGTTCCAAGGCTTTGCAGCTATCTTCATACATTTTGGCGTAGTCGATCCTTTTGATGACACGACCTTTCATCGGCTCTTTGCCAAGAAATATGTTTTTTCCCGCATCCAGATCAGGTATTAAATTAAATTCTTGGTAGACTACGCTAATGCCTAATTCCTGAGCGTGTATCGGCCCCTTGATCTCAGTCTCAACACCATCCAGGCGGATTGTTCCTTCGTCCTGCGTGTAAGCGCCGGATAAAATCTTGATCAACGTCGACTTGCCGGCGCCATTCTCACCAAGCAGTACATGAACTTCGCCTCTTCTAAGCTGCAATTGCGCTTGATGTAGGGCGAGTACGCCAGGAAACCTTTTGGTAATGCCTTTCATTTCTAAATTGAACTCGGAAGATTGACCGCTATCCATATTTCCTCACCCTCTTACATGGCTTATCGTTCTGATGAGCAGGGTGGAAGCTTGAATAATGCAGCCACCCTATGCTAAATTTTACAAATTGACGAAAGTTACGGGAGCTTAATGCCATTATCCTTGATATATTGATCTACATTATCCGGCTTGACCAGCAATGTTCCAGTATCGATGCGTTTGTCGATAGATTGCCCTTTCGCTGCGCTGACAGCCGTCTTAACGGCTTCATATCCCATTTTGTAAGGAGCTTGGGCGACATCCGCAGCAAAGCTCCCTTCTTTCACGAACTTCAAAGCTTGCGGGTAAGCGTCAAATCCTACGATCAACGTTTTGTCCAGCTTGCTGGCGTCTTTCAGCGCCGTATGCGCCGCAAGCAGAGCGCCGTCCCATCCGCCAAACACGGCATCGATTTGCGGATTTGCATGGAGCGCATCCTCCATGGCCTGCAACGCTTTCTCACTTTCCCAGTTGCAATCTTTGGCCAGCACAATTTTCATATTCGGATAATTTTTTTCCAGATAGTTTTTAAATCCTTCGTAGCGCTCCTTCCCTGTCCCTTGGGAAATAGCTCCGTTTAATAGTACAATATTTCCTTTGCCGCCTAATTTGTTGCCTAGAAATTCAGCGGCTTGTTCGGCAGCTTTGATGTTGTCTGTCGCTACAAAACTGTCGACTTCCGCACCGGAAATAGAGGTATCTACAGCAATAACGGGAATTTTTTGATCCCTTGCTTTTTTGACAACAGGGGCTACTCCCACGGAATCCGTTGCCGCAACGATAAGACCGTTCACTTTGCGATTCACCAAATCTTCGATGACTTGAAGCTGGCCCGTAATATCGTTTTCTTTAGGCGGTCCAAGCATAATCAATTCTGCGCCCAAATCTTGAGCCGCTTTTTTGGCGCCTTCATTTAAAGTCACCCAGAAAGGGGACGTCGAAGACTTCGTTGCGTAACCGATTGTCACTTTATCGCTCTTGGCGCTTGCCGTTGCCGCAGCTTGCGGACTTGTCGGCGATGCAGCGTTGCCTTCTGCAGGTTTCGCCCCGCCTCCGCAACCTGTTAGCGCAACTGTCGCCAGAATGGCCGTAAGCAAGACAGCGCTTACTTTCCCTTTAGTTAAATTTTTTCTCATTGTCTCGTACCCTCCTAAGAATCTGTTTTTCTGAACAATTCTTACTATAAAGGGCATGCCAATTTTTGATAATAGAAGATTTTCTTCATTTTAGTTCATATTTTATTGTGCTTAAATATTTTTCCGCATCTACTCCTGCAAAAAAGGGAACAAAATTTGCTGGTTTTCATCTTTATCAATATTATCTTTGGAAATAGCGGCTGAACCTGTATCGATGAAAGGCGGAATTTTCTTCCCATTTAGAACATCCGAAGCAGCTTGAATACCTAAATAACCGATCTTGAATGGCATCTGCACGATCATATGCTGGATCGTTCCTTTTTGCAAAAATGCCACCTCTTCATAAGAATTATCGAATCCGACCAATTTCACTTTACCGTTTAATCCCAATTCGTCTATCGCCTGCGCGGCTCCGAGAGACGATACTTCGTTCAATCCCACGATTCCTCCGATATCGCGGTGAGTTCGCAGCAAGTCCGCAACGGTTTGCCTCGCCTTCTCTTGATCATCGTCGCAGTAGAACGTTTCCGTACGCCTTTCCCTATTCAGCGCTTGCAATCCGCTTATGACGCCGCTTTCTCTGTCGATTGCGGATTGCGAACCTCTTACATAAGAGATAACGGCAACAGATGACTCCGGCTCAAGCAAATGGTGGAGCAATTGGCCGGCCCGAGTTCCTGCAGCGGCATTATTCGTGGTAATAAGACTATCAGCCACATTGCTGCGAATCCCGGAATCGATCAGTATCAATGCAATGCCGCTCTTCTTGATTTTCTCGCCAACCGCAACAAGCCGATCGTAATCGGCGGCTGCGAGTACAATGGCATCCGGCTTCTGGCGAATCGCCTCTTCGATGGCCTGAATTTGTCCGTCCACATCGGATTCGCCGCTTCCGCCTGTAAGTGTCACATTCAGCTTGTATTCCTCTGCTGCGGCATGAATGCCCGCCGTCACGACCCGCCAAAACTGCGCTGTTATCTGCTTGTTTTTCAGCACAACGATAACCGATTGAGGGCGGGAGTCGGACAAATTGCTCAGCATAAACAGCCCGTAGCCTAAGATAACGGCCAACACGAGCGCCAACGTCAGACGGATCAGATTTTTCCCTGCCATGTTGCACCTCACTCTATGATCGGCAAAGTCATATACACCGTCGTGCCTACATCATATTCACTCTCAATGTGCAATCCATAAGAATTGCCGTAGTACAATTTGATCCGTTCGTCCACATTCCTCACACCGATGCCGCCGCCTTTGGAAGCGCGTTCCTTATTTTTAAACACGTTATCCAGCTGTTCCGAGCTCATGCCGACTCCGTTATCGGAAATTTGCAACAGCAAGCGGGCTTCATCCCTGAATCCATGAATCATAATCTTCCCTTTTTCCTGCTTGTTTTTAATCCCGTGATATATGGCATTTTCGACAATCGGTTGAAGCATCACTTTTAATACCTTGAACATATGCAAATCCGGATCGATATCAATTTCGAAATCCAAATGATCACCGTATCGGATCTTCTGAATGTTCAGGTAGCTGCGAATATGCTCGATCTCATCCGCGAGCGGCGTGATATCCGTACCTTTGCTGATACTTAACCGAAACAGCTTGGACAGCGAGTACGTCATTGTGATGACTTCTACCATCTTCTTACCTTCAGCCATCCAAATAATGGAATCCAACGTGTTGTACAAAAAATGAGGATTAATTTGCGCTTGCAAAGCCTGAAGCTCGCTTTTTCTTTTCATTTCCTGCACAAGTGTATTTTGTTTGAGCAATTCTTGTATTTCATAAGTCATTCGGTTGAACGCTCGACTTAGGGCGCCGATTTCATTCGCTTCGCGAATATCGACAACCGTATCGAAGTTCCCTTTTTGCACGTTTTTCATCGATGCCTCCAATTGTTTAATCGGTTTAGCGATTCTTCTGGACAAGAAGAGGGAGATGAACAAGGCAATGAGCAGGCAGCCAGCTCCGCCAAAGAAATACGTCAACTGGATTTCCTTGCGATTATGTACCATTTCATCCAGATAGCTAACCCCCACGATTTTCCAACCAGTATCCTTCGATGACGTGACCGAATACATCTTGCCTTCTCCATGATCGCGCACGGAAACGCTTCCATTATCCATTTGCAGAACGAGGGGGATATTCTCTGTCTTGAGCTTGTTATATATTAATTGCTGCTGTGGATGGTATACGATACGGCCGTTTCGGTCGACGATAAATACATACCCCCGCCTCCCCAGTTGCACGCCATTGCATATATCGGTAATGACCTTATAGTTCAAATCGACGAGAAGCACGCCGAGAAACGTATTTTTACCGTCCGTGCTTGTCAGCTTGCGGCTTAACGAAACGACCCAGTTATATTCATCTTTCAGAATCGTCTGAACATGAGCGGCGGAAATAATCGACTTACCCTCTGCGCGAAGGGCATCTTGATACCATCCCTGCTGCTTGGGGTCCACAAAAGGATTCAGAACATTAGATCGGTTCATCACATTGCGGCCTTCATTTCCAAATATGATAATGGAGGAGATATCTCCCCGCGCATTCAACACATGATTAAATTGATTTATAATTCTTTGTTTATACTCGTTCAACACGGATTCGGTGTGAAAATCCAACTTCATTAAATATTCCGTAATGTCCGTATTCATCAATGCCACGTCAGCAATACTTTGCATATATGCAATATAATATTCAATATTGCGATCTACCTGATTGACAATTTGCTGTGTATTTTCTCTTGCATTGGATTCTACGGCGTCAAAGGCGAGTTTATAGGAGAGCAGGCCAATGATGGAAATCGTGAATACGATCAGAGCAAGAAAGCTTGCCATTAAATCCGTTTGAATGGTTTTAATTCCCCACTTGTTCTTCCAATTCATCGTCATCATTCCCTCGATTTCTGGATTCGCGAAATTGGGTCGGCGACAACCCTGTCGACTTGCGAAATGCAACGCTAAAATAGTGAGCATCCTTGTACCCCGCAAGCTCGGCAATTTCGTATGTTTTGAGCGAGGTTTGCCAAAGCAATTCTTTGGCCTTATTGATTCTGCATAGCGTCAAAAATTCAATAAACGTCATGTTTGTATAATTTTTAAAAATAACGCAAAAGTAACTGGTGCTAATCGACAAATGCTTGCAGACCATCGGGGAAGTTAAGCCAGGATCCGATAAATTATCCAAAATAAATTGTTTCGCTTTATTGGCAAGCAAATTCCCGGTATCCATTCGTCTCTGCACGATGAATGCCATTGTATTTTCAAACACATCTATTAGCCAATGCTTCGCTTCTTGCAGCGTCTTCATTTCAAATATTTCGGTAAATATATTTTTTTCTAGTATTTGACCCTCAGAAATGTGCAATTCTTGCCAAACATCTATCACTGCGAACAGCAAAATCTGGATGTGCATGCAGCATTCTTTCATCGGGATATTCCCTGAGAGTAGTTCCTCGAAAAACAAATGGATGATGGCATGCATGTCAGCCGAATTTCCTGTCTTTAGCGCCTTGGCCAACTGAGTGCTTAGCCTCTTGGCATTGTAAGCGGATAGATTTTCTTTTTGCGCCATATCCTGAATAGGAATAACTTGGTTGCCTCCTAGCAGATAGCGGAAATCGAGGGCGGACAACGCACCCCGGTAAGATGCATGAAGCTCCTTCAAGCCTGCGCACGGAAGGCCGATGCCTGCCGAAACAGACAGCTTCAAATAATGTTTGACGGATTGCAGAATCATGCCGCTGGCTTGCTCAACCATCTCGGCAAGGGATAGCTTCTCTTCTCCTGAAAACAGGATGACAACTTGTCCCAAGTGGTTGTTGAATACGACAGGATGTTTGCTACATGCTTTGGAAATATCTTCACAGATGTTTTGTATGGCAAAAAATAATAATTCATTGTCAGTCTCTGGATAATGGGCTTGGATTTCCTCCGTATCATCCAGATCAATGACGGCGGCGCATAGATAGTCGCCGGGCAGGCTAATGTCGAAATACTTCATTTTCTCGGCAATTTTCTTCTCGGTTAAATCTCCCGACACCCATTGATCCAAAAATCTCATCCTCAATAGTGGGAGACTTACTTGCAATTGTTCGTTTATTTTGTTCCAATTTTCTAGGTTCTCCCTGTCTTTATCCAGGTCTTTTTTTAAACGCCCCAGAATCTCGTGCAACATTTCAGGCAGAATCGGTTTTAACAAATAGTCATGCACTTTGAATTTAATTGCTTGTTGGGCATACTCAAAATCATCATGTCCGGTCAAAATGATTACTTTCGTTCTCGAATGGTGCGTAACAGCAAATTCAGCCAGCTCGAGTCCGTCGACAAAGGGCATGTAGATATCGGTGAGTAGAACATCAGGTTGATAGCTTTCCAAAGCTTCTCTGGCTGTGAGGCCGTTTTCACAGATGGCGATCAAATCATAGCCCAGCTCACTCCATTGAATATGATCTCTCATCCCTTCGCGAATGACTTTTTCATCGTCAGCGACTATGATTTTGTACATGTACACACCCCAATTTGTAAGCGATATCAGCAGATTAAACTAATTCAGCAAAACAGAAAACTGACGTTAAATGGCCACATACTGAAGTTCAATGGTGTAGGCTTTATGTGCACTTGGCAGCATTTCGTACTAATGGGTGGCTTCAGGGATTAAAGTTCATGATGCTATTGCGATCATAATGTGTGGGGGGGGGGATCCAAAGGAGAAGTAAAAATATTGAATATAAATAAAGATATTTTTCACTATAAAATACCTCTTGCGCATATACCAGGTTCGTCCGATCTCCTGAAGCAATGACACCCACCCTACTTTCAGTTCATCGGATGCCTGCCAGAGGCCAGAAGTTATTTCCGTGCGAACCTGGTCTACGGGAAAACTCCTTTGAATATCGCCAAAGAAAAAGTCGAGCGGAAACTGACTAACCACATAACTTGAAATGGAAGGAATAAAGATTGCGTTATAAATAAATGTTCCTAGCTTATCTATTGTATAGCCATTCGGAGACATCAATATCTATGCTCGCACGCACACGCAGCAAATTTACTTTTTAAAATTCAAAAAGCTAATCTCCTTAAATAAGAAGGACATTGGCTTTTCGCTTAAATTATATTGACTTAGAATGTATCTCGCTAGACCATTAATTGGAGAACCATTCTTCCTGCCTCTTGGTCATATGATTCGCCATCCACAGACAAACATCCCACAGATCAGCGACAGGCTGGTTTGTAAAAGGCAGCGTATGCATATAGCCCGGCGGGCCGAATTCCGGTGTAAAGGTGATTTCGGCCCGGCCTTTAGACCTATGCTGCTCGGCGATTTGCCGCCACCAGCCCTCATGGGTTTGAAGCTCTTGAGCGTATTCCGGAGCGGCGGGGTCTGGCACCTGAGGCCCTTGCGCATAACCGATGCGGCCATGGATATGAATGACCCGTTCCATGACAACGGCAAGATTCGCTGCTTGATCCTCAAGGAGTGATTCGCACACACAGCACCAATGACTGAAATCAGCCGTCAAGCGCAGATCGGGCAGTTCCTTCAACAGCTCAGCCGTCCCCCAAGGGGTAAACATGGCGCGTCCCCGGTGTGTCTCATGTCCAATCGGAAGGCCTATCCGCTGTTCGATGGCTAATGCTTTTGTAAAGAAATCGATTTGCTCGCTCCAAGGCATCGAGTCCTTCGCGCTGTGCGAGTTGATCAGGATCGGATTGAACAGGGCCGCTTGCTCTACACTTTGCTCAAAAGAACCCGCATGGTTATCTGCATGTGAGAATACCATTGCAATGTAATCCAATTGATACTCGTTCAGCAATTCCCGAAATTTAGCTGCATGTTCAGGCGCTGGCAAGGGAGATTCTACACCTTTGTAACCGGCTTTAGAAATCCGCTCGAATTGTGCCTCCAAAGATCCTTCCATGCCCCACAACGCTTTAATCATTTTCAATTGCATGTTCGCATTCCTCCAATTTGTTAGACGCCCCATTCTTTGCGTGCTTGATCAACTGTTTTGGGCGGCGTCTTGCCCCAGGCGTAATGCCCCTTTGGCTTGCTGCCCATCCATCTTTCGTCCGTGGGCTCCGCCGCAAGCTGATAACGCGTATCCGCACTAAGTCGGTAACGGTTCGTCGTATTGTTTAATGAAGCGTGCATCATATACATGCCGAATATAATCGCATCTCCGGCCTCGAAGGTTGTAGTCGCCCATTGGCCGCCGAACGTATCGACGATTTCGACTGGATCTTCAGAAAACCAACCAGTTGCCACGTTATCGCGGTCTACGTCCATCTCTCCATAAGTTTGCTTAATTTTGTCAAAATGCTGCGAACCGAGACATAAAGCTAACGTTCCCAATTCAAGCGAAGTGTCCCCAAAAGGCGTCCACATCGTATATACGTTTTTGGTCCCCCTCCCCATGTAAACGATATCATAATGTGCTCCAGTATTTCCACCATGACCGACAGCACGTGGCCATTTATAATCATAGGTCAGGGCAGGCCCCCCTAACAGACGTTCGAAAAAATCCATGACCGAGGAGCTGTTTACTACGTTAAGAAACTGTGGAAACGAATCCTTCAGTTCGTCAGCGCTCTTCCCCCACATAGCGCCCTTATTTTCTCCGCCGATTACACCTTCCTCGAGCGGAGCAGCAGGGTCTAGCCTTCCCATCTCCTGCATGCTTTGCAGAAATTCCATTCTCGCAGAAAGCACTTGATTTCTATCGTGTAAACCGCGGATCAGCAAATATCCGTCTTCCGCAAGCCGTTCCCTTAACGCTTCCGTATCCTTCATAATATCGTTGGAGCTCCTTAGTTCAGTCAGATAAGGCCCTCCCATTTCCAAATATCGTTGTCCAATTTGCACATTCATGTTTCATGTCCCCTTCCGTTATCAGTAGTTGGTGCATACTTAAAGCATAATGGAAGGGAACCTGAAAGTCGTTAGCCAAAAACAAACAGAATTTACTCAAAAACAGGCTTGATGAGAATTAGTGATGATACATCCGCTGTAATTTTTTCCACTCCGTCGGGGATTGCCCCTCGAGCTTTTTAAACCATCCAGAAAAAGCATGCAGCCCAGAGAAACCAATAAGTTCCGAAATCGTCTGCATGTCCTTGTCTGACGAGCTCAGAAGCCATTTGGCTTCGGCCAACTTACACATCTGCTGATACCGTTTGGGCGTCATTCCGTACACCTTATGGAATTGTTTGCGAAATCCTTCTTCCGAAAGGCCCGCTACTTGAGCCAGGTCGGAAATCTGTATGCCTCTTTGCAGGTTTTGCCGAATGTAATCGGCTGCATGCGTGATGGAAAGAGCTTGCTGTTCCGGCTGCGAATGCTCATAAATGAATAGCGACAACACTTGAATCCACGTCAAATAATTTTCTTCCCGTTCTTTCAAAGGGGCGGAATAAATCCGCAGCCACTGGCGAAAAAGCAGCTCGTACTGTTCCCCGTCCAATCGTGATAATGAAATGATTCTCGGGACATTGCCCGTAATCAGCTTATCAAACCAAGCCCTCGTTCCCTTGGGCAGCCCCTCCATCAGCAAGACACCGAAACGAATGGCTGTTACCGCATGGAAGGAATGAGGGAAGTCAGAGGGAATCAGCACCACTTGTCCCGTGTCAACGTCAAACTGACGATCCTGATACCGGAACATTCCGCGCCCTTCCAAAATAACGGTAATCTCCAAGCTATCGTGACGAAAGAAGGAAGAATCTTCCCAATTCTTGTCATGTGTCCCGATAAAGCTTCGGATTTGCAGCGGTTGATGCATCGGCAACTCCCCTTAGGTTAGCAATTCAAGTAACATATAAGCTTAATTGAATAAATATGAATGTTATACATTTGCTGTTGACTATAGAATGAATTTAGATGCAATTAATGTCAAGTCCAGGGGAGCATATATTTGGATACTTCTAAGAGGCTGTCCCATAAGTTGAATTTTAGTAGGTAAGCGTCGGTTGATTACTTTCATGTGGAATGAAGGGGCTTTCAGATCAGATCAGTTCAGTTCAGTTCACCCGAGTGTAAAAGCCTGCGAAAATACAGGAATTCCCCGGCGAATTCGGTTAAAAAGTGGAAATGCCTGCAATTGTGCAGGCATTTTATCTTTTTCAGCCGTAAATCCAGAAAAAGCCTCAAAAGCCTGCACAATCGCAGGAATTTAACAGTTGAGGCTATTCCAGATGCAAAAAAGATGCATAATTGCAGGTTTAGAGAAAGCAACTGGAGCTAGCACTCAGAGAAAGTAGAAGGTTCATCAAGAAATTCTCAGAACTCGTAACAGCAATAGTGAAATAGATCCGGACAGCCATATTCATACGCATGAAAGAAGATCACACGCAGAACGGCCAGAACAGCCAGTTTATGTCAGGTTACAATGTACCATCCGAGCTGCCGGTAATCGAATAGTAAAAACAAGTTTGGTATAGGCACGATCGAGCCTCTCCGAATCCCAATCAAAAAACAAAAAAGCTGTCCCTCAAGTAGGTTTATCTACTTATGGGACAGTCACTTAATAAGAGAAACTATACGCTAATAGTCACGGAGATCATCATTCGTTATGACAAAAAGAACCAGCGCTGATTTGCGCCGCCATTATCATACCATTGAATGGCCTGCCCAAGGTCGGATGTCGATGCTCCTGACATATCTAATAGCTTGCCACTGTTGGTTCCACCCGTTATTGCTCTGCCATTGAATAATATTGGGGCCCCATCGGATGTAGACGCTCCGTTGACATCCAATAAATCTCCGCTAGCTGCGTTTCGGATATTATAATATCCGTTCCCTAAATCTTCGAGATACCACTTTTGATCATTATTTTCTAGATTCGTGTATTGTTGGATAAGCGCACCGTCCGCTTATTTATCCGATCCGCTGACTGACAGCGCTTTTAAGCTGTGTACATTTATAAGTTTCAAAGTAACCGGCGTTCCAGAAGCGTACGTCTTTGGAGTTACTGCGGGTGACGATACAGATACAACTAACACTAGTGCCAAAATCGCTATCAACCCGAACCTACTTAGTAATCGTTTCAAGAAAATACACTCCTTTTTAATTTAATTTCTTAAACTTTTTTAAAATCTTTTATTTGGAATTATTCCCAATTTCACCCTTCACTAGATGGATTACTTTTTTCATTGATATTTTCAGGGTATTCCTTACTAGCATGACAACAATGATCATGGATTTGAAAAGCCCGCATCCCTAAACTCAGATTGCGGCCTTTTAAATCGGTTTCTGGCATGCCGATAACACAACTAAACAAGGCTGCCGAAATTCTCGGCAGCCTTGTATGATTTTCCAAAAAATTACAGCCTAGTATCGTCTATCGGTTTCTTCCGTTCTGCCTTTTGGCTTTCACGGAATTCGGATGGCGTTACTCCTGTCCACTTCTTGAACTGCTTCATGACAAAAATAACCGCACCGAGCAAATCGCTCGCGTGCGGTCTTTCGTGTAAAATCCTTATCCTTCGTTTGATTCAACTAGACGGCTCAGCCATGTTCCGGTAGTCGGCTCACCCGTCTTATGTCGATGCTGCACGCCGCTGCAACCCGAATATCGAGTTCCGTATTCTCGGGAGCTGTAACAACGAGCGAGGCGATCTCCCCGTTCTCAGCTTTCCAAGCGACTTCGATGCACCCGCCTAGCGGCAGGGGCACCGTTCCACTGGCCCAGCTTAAATCGCCATGACTACCTATTTTTGTTCATCATCATTTCAAGAACAAGCTTGTCAATTTCCGAAGTTGCTTCATTCCCAATCCGGCAAAAGTTATCAATGGTCTTCTCGGCGTCTTCTTCAATAAAGCCATTCGT
Source organism: Paenibacillus ferrarius (assembly GCF_002027705.1). Taxonomy (GTDB): domain Bacteria; phylum Bacillota; class Bacilli; order Paenibacillales; family NBRC-103111; genus Paenibacillus_E; species Paenibacillus_E ferrarius. Next base: position 103,595 of record NZ_MBTG01000005.1, read on the forward strand.
CGATGAAATGGACATCCCTTTGGAAGCGAGAAGCGCAGATTGCACCGCAGCGCTCGTACAGGTTGCTACTTTCATCGCGCAGCCGCCTTTGGCTCCATCACACATCATGCCCGTCACATTCCCAAGCATGTTCTGGATGGCTGCTTTAATCTCCTTCTTTCCGCCGCCAAGCAAATAGGCAATGCCGCAGCTTGCTCCCGTGGCGGATACCGTAACTCCGCATAATGCGGATAATCGGCCGAACTTGGATTTGATATGAATCGTGACCAAATGGCTTAAAGCAACGGCACGAATGAGTTGTTCCTCCGATGAGCCTAGCTTCTCAGCTGCCGCGATAACAGGGTTCGTCGCTGCAATGCCCTGATTGCCGCTGCCGGAATTCGCCATGACTGGCATGCTGGATCCAGCCATACGGGCATCCGATCCGGCGGCTGCAAGAGCCATGGCATGCGAAGTCAGGTCGTCGGATAATATTCCTATTGCCACATTTTCCTTAATCGTCTTCCCAACTTCAAGCCCATAGGCATGCGCCAAACCGTCTAAACCTGCTTTGTGGTTCAGTTCAATACTTTGTTTGACCAAGTGTAGATCATCATGATTGACAGTATTCACGAAATCCACAATTGTGTCTATCGTTAGCTCGTTCCGATCCTCTTTGGAACTCTTGAAGCTGGCATTAGCGCAGCCCCCTGTATCGACAACCTGCCCGTCGACTTCGATCAGCGTAATATTCGTATGATTATCTGTAATAACAACCTTGGCATATCTTTGTTCGGATTCGACAATGACCTCAATGTATAACTTCTTTGTTGTGTCCGCAAGCTGGAAAACAGATACGCCTTGCTCAACCATGGTTTGAGCCGTAGTTATATCTTCTGATTTAATACCTGCGAGGACTTCAAGCTGTTTCTCCGCTTGCCCGGCAATAGCTCCTAATGCTGCAGCTAAATCGATCCCTGTCAGCTTCGTTCCAGGTATGCCGACGGCAAGTGCATTTTTGATAATCCCAGCGCTGGCTTTCACCGTAATTTTGTCAATGTGCCCTGGCATATAAGTTCTTGCCTTGGCCGCAGCAAGCGCTATTGCCACCGGCTCTGTGCAGCCAAGAGCGACAACGAGTTCGCTTCTCAAGATCTGAATGAATGGATGTGTGTCCATGCTGTACCTCCTTTAACACCGACAGGTACCAAGGACCTCCGAATGATGATTAAAATATACTATAATTGGAGCAATCAATACAACTAATTAACGTCATTAATTAATTTGGATATAGAAAAAATCTATAATCAGACATAGTTTTTATTGAAAAAATTAACAATTTCTTTGAACGCCGCTTACCTTCTCCGAATTAATATACGTTAAACTAACTCTATTATATGTTCTACAAAACGGAGGCTAAGCATGCACAACATCAAATTCTCCAAGCGGAGGAACTGGATTCAACAACGCAATAAGGAATGGCCAGGCTTCTTTAAAGCCGTATTCAATGGGAACGCCGGTCGTGTAATGGCCAAGGCAAAGCCCTTTACTGTGCGCAAAAAATTGCTGGGCTCTTTTTTGATTACAATCGTTTTGTCAGCAATCGTTGGCTTTACCGGGTTGGTTAATATGTCGTCCATGCAAAAATTGACAGGAGAAATTACTAACTCTTCCTTGCAGGGAATCAATACCATCAACAAAATTAATTTGCTTGCGCAACAAATGTTAGCCTTGCAGGCTACGATGATTATGGAACCGAATGAAGACAATAAAAAGCAGTTCATCCCGCAGTCCGGTGCGATTTTCAAGCAAATCGACGATAATTTGCTGCTTTATAGCCAAAAAGCACAAAGTGACGAGGAACGCTTGCATGTTGGACAATTAAAGGCCAAATGGTCATCTTATAAAGACGTATACTCGGATTCTTTCATTATGGCAACAAGGGTTAACTTCGTGGAAGGTGCCGGTGCCTATGCTGACCAGATTTCCAAGATGCTGAAGAAGTCGAAAGAAGCTTATGAATCCATGCAGCAAGAGATCGATGCCCTAGGCAAACTAAATTACGACGGCGCTGTAACTTTATCCGAAAATAGTGAAGGCCTCTACTACAGCGCTGTCCGCAACACCGGAATCGCGGTATCTCTTGCGGTTATTCTCTCTATTGGTCTAGCCCTCCTTCTCTCAGCCAACATTGCCGAGCCAGTGAGACAAGTATCCGGCACCCTGCAAAAAATTGCCGAGGGAGACCTTTCATCCTCTGCCATTAACGTCAAAAACCGCGATGAAATTGGGCTTTTGGTTCATTCACTAAATCGTATGACCCTGAATCTCCGAGACACGATTAAGCAGATACGCGACACCTCCGATACCGTCGCAGGATCGTCCAATCAGCTCCTCGAACATTGCGAACGCAATGTTCAGGCCGCTGGCGAAGTGAAGCAATCCATAGAGAGCGTAGCCGCAGGAGCAAGCGATCAAATGTTGGGCGCTGAACAAACCAGTGTGGCCATTGATCAAATTATAGATGGCCTTAGAAAGATTGCAGACTCTACCGTAGAAGTTTCGTCGATGGCTGCGGAAGCTTCTCTGCAAGCAAGGAAAGGCGACTCCTCTGTACAAAACGTCGTTCATGTTATGCATAACATTAGTGAAGCTGTCGTCGATGGCGAAAAAGGGATTCGGAAACTGGAAGAACATTCCCGCGATATCGGCAACATTGTCAATCTGATTGGAGATTTATCGCAGCAAACCAACTTGCTAGCCCTGAATGCGGCGATTGAATCTGCACGGGCAGGAGAATACGGACGAGGTTTCGCTGTTGTCGCTCAAGAAGTAAAGAAACTATCTGAGCAATCAGCTAATGCAGTTAAGCATATCGGCGCAATGATCAAGCAGATCCAAACAGATACGCATCAAGTTGCCATTACGATGAAGCAGGGGCTAGGCGAGGTAGACAAAGGACTGGAGAGCATTGGGCAAGTGGAAGTATCCTTTGCGAACATCGTTTCTTCAGCGGAGGATGTCAACCGCAGCATTCAGGGAGCGGCAACTGCCGCTCAAGTGCTGGCGGCAAGCTCTATACAGGTGTCCGTGACCATCGAGGAGATGAACACCATCGCTCATCGCTCGGCTTCTTCGGCAACAGCAGTTGCCGCAACGACGGGAAGGCAGCTCGATTCTCTTAACGGCATGGCAGGTTCCGCCCACTCGTTAAGCAGCATTTCTCAGAACTTGAGGCAATCGGTCAACCATTTTAAAGTAAATTAATTCACAATAAAAAAAAGTTAAAGGACCTTTTGGTTAAGTCCTTTAACTTTTTTTCATTGTATGCCGATCCCCTGGGCCATCAGCTTTCTTTCAGACTGCGTTTACTTCGTTAATTTAAGCGCCCTTAGAATAACAGTTGCAGCTTCGGCGCGGGATGTGTTCGCCTGTGGCTTCACGGTTTGATCTTCAGCTTGAATACCTGAGCTTCATAAGGACGAAGCTCCAAACGCTGCAAATCCAAACCTTTATTTATCTCATAGTTGCCTATGAGCTGCTCACCCGATGTACAGACAACTGTATTCGGAAGCTCGAAAGTGACAGGCATCTCATAGAAATTCAAAACAACCAGCAAGCGCTCCTCACCCAAAGTCCGAGTATACGCATAAATGCGTTCATCCTGTTCCAGAAGCAAGTCATACTTTCCGTATACGATCACATCATGCTGCTTGCGAAGCTCAATTAAACGACGGTAGTAATGAAATATGGAATCTGGATCACTCAGTGCTTCTTCGGCATTAATCTGCGTATAATTCGGATTTACAGTAAGCCACGGCGCTCCGGTTGTAAAACCGCTATGCGAAGTAGTGTCCCACTGCATTGGGGTGCGGGCATTATCTCTTCCCTTGCTGTAAATGGAAGCCATAATGTCATGAACGCTATGTCCCGCATCGCAGTATTCCTTGAACATATTGAGCGTCTCAATATCTTGGTAGTGATCGATCGAATCGAATTTGACGTTCGTCATACCAAGCTCTTCACCTTGATAAATATAGGGTGTCCCTTGCAGCGTGTGAAGCAGCGTAGCCAGCATTTTGGCGGATTCCTTGCGCAGTTCGCCATCATTCCCAAAACGTGAAACCATTCGCGGTTGGTCATGATTGTTCAAATACAAGCTATTCCAGCCTTTGCCATACATCTCGTTCTGCCACTTGCTCATAATGCTCTTAAAAGCAGGAAGGGTCCATGGCTGGACATTCCACTTTCCACCAGGGCCGGAATCAATATCCATCAGCTCGAACTGGAACACCATGTTCAGCTCGTTCCGATCCTCACCAACGTACTTGACAGCATCTTCCGGAGTCACGCCAATGGTTTCACCCACGGTCATTACATCGTATTTGGACAGGACCTCGCGGTTCATTTCCTGTAGAAACTCATGTATCCGCGGACCGTTCATGAAGTAGTCTCCGCCGAAATTATAGGTTCCATCGCCCGCTGCGTCTGGCAAACCTTGTACCTTGCTGATCAGGTTAATGACATCCATCCGGAAGCCGTCAATTCCTTTGTCAAGCCACCAGGTCATCATGTCGTACACCTCACGGCGCACTTTTTCATTTTCCCAATTCAAATCTGGCTGCTTCTTGGAAAATAAATGAAGAAAATACTGTCCCGTCACTTCATCTAACTCCCAGGCCGATCCACTGAAAAAGGAAGACCAGTTGTTTGGCTCCTGCCCGCCTTTGCCGTCCCTCCAAATGTAGTAATCCCGATAAGGATTCTCTAAGGACTTGCGAGACTCGGCAAACCATACATGCTCATCCGAACTGTGGTTGACAACAAGATCCATGATCAGCTTCATGCCGCGACTGTGCAATTCGTAGAGCAGCTGTTCCCAATCGCCAATCGTGCCGAAGTCATCCATAATGCTTTGGTAGTTGCTAATGTCATAGCCGTTATCATCGTTGGGAGATTCATAGACGGGCGACAGCCAAATGATGTCCACCCCAAGCTTCTTTAAGTAATCCAGCCTCGAAATAATGCCGGGAATATCCCCAATGCCGTCACCGTTGCTGTCTTGGAAGCTGCGGGGGTAGATCTGATACACAACGCTTTCTTTCCACCAAGTTCTATTCAAGTTGTTCATATTGACACTCCTATCCACTTGTTTACTTCACAGCACCTTGCGTAATACCATTAATAATCCACTTTTGCGCAATCAGATAGACGATAACCATCGGGGCGAGTGCAAGCAGATACGAGGCAAATGCCAAGTTAAAGTCCGTACTGAATTGACCTTGAAATACATACTGCACGAGAGGAAGTGTATACGATTCCGGTTTGCCTAGAATAATAAGCGGCAGCATAAAATCATTCCACGTCGACAAGCAGCTCAAAATGGCAATTGTGGCATTAATCGGTGCCAGCAGCGGGAAAATAATACGCCAGAAGGTTCCATAGGTGGAGGCTCCGTCAACCGTCGCAGCTTCTTCCAATTCAACCGGTATGGTGCGGATATAGCCAACATACACAAAAATGTTGAATGCAAGTCCATACACGATGTAAAGAATAATTAACCCTGGCATGTTGTTCATATGCAAATCCGTTGTCAGCTTTACAATCGGAAGCATAATAATTTGGAAAGGAATGAACATTGCGCTAATGAAATAGAAGTACAAGCCTTTAAAAAACTTCTTGTTCATATTCCGCGCAATTGCATAGGAAACAAGCGAATTGGTCAACAGAATGAAACCAACAGAACATACGGTGATAACAAAGCTGTTCCCTAAAGCCGAGAAAAAGTTGGTCGCCTCAATGGCATTCTTGAAGTTCTCGAAGTGCAATCCCGTTGGGAGCGAAAAAACAGATTTCGCCATTTCCTCCGGATTTTTGAGCGCAATAGCAACGGCCATATATAAAGGGAACAAAATCAGCAATGATCCCAGAGCGATCAAACTCGTGACGATCCAATTCGTGGAATGTTTTGTCATTACGCATCCATCTCCCGATTCTGCAGAAATTTAAGCTGTACGACGGAGATGACCACAATCACGATAAAGTAAATAACAGCATTCGCGGCTTGATACGCAAACTCTCCGCCTTGGAAGCCGCCTTGATAAATCAAGTAGGCAATGGACTGTGTCGCGCGACCAGGTCCGCCTCCTGTCAATGCGACGATCTGGTCAAATACCATCAAGGAACCCTTCATAGCCAAGACCATATTGATTGTGAAGAAAGAAGAAATCATCGGAAATGTGATTTTCCAGAACGTCTGCCATTTACCGGCTCCGTCCAAACTGGATGCTTCATAGATATCTTGCGGAATCGTTTGAAGTCCGGACAGATAAAGAATCGTGTTGAACGCAATCCCTTGCCATACAGCAACGATAACGATCCCAATCCAAGCCCATTGTTCATTGCCAAGAATGTTGGTGGACAGGAACTCGATTCCTAATTTCTCTCCCCACGTCGGAACAATGTTGGAAAATAAATAGTTGAAAATATAACTGACAATAAGTACCCCAAGAACGTTAGGGAGGAAATAAACACCCCGGAAGAAATTACGGTATTTGATACGTGAGTTTAAGCCCAATGCAATAAGCAAACTTATCACATTAATGAATATGGTGACGACAATCGCGTATTTAAAAGTAAACAAATATGAGTTCATCACATTGTTATCTTGAAAGAGGCCAATGAAATTCTTAAAGCCAACAAAGTCGTACCCTTCACTATACCCGTCCCAATTCGTGAAAGCGTAATAAATGCCTTGCAAGGCAGGAAAGGTATGAAATGCGAAAAATAAGAGCAATGCTGGTATGACCATACTGTAATACGCCGCTTTTTTTGAAACCATGATGATCCTCCTTTAATAAATAGGGAGAGAGCGCCTTACGGCGCCCTGCTTCTATGTGCTTCGGCGTTTACTTGCGGTTAGCAACTTTATCCCACTCGGTATCAAATTGTTTCACATAAGCATTGACATCTTTTTTCTGCAGGTAGCTTTGGATAATCGTATCGGCTTTAACAGCACCTGGAATGTAGTGATCGGAGAAGTCTTCAATGTTGCCGCTTGCGAATGAAGCATTCAGATCTTGTACGCTTGCATCTGTTTGATTCACGTTTTTAACAGCAGAGAACGCTTTTTGCTCGTCGATGTAAGTTTGAACATTCTCAGGTTTCAGCATGAATTCAATGAACTTCTTAGCTTCTTCAGCATGCTTGCTGTTTTTGGAAATAGTCAGCAAGGTATCAACGCCGGAAATAACTTTATTCTTGGAAGGATCGTTAGTAGCAGGCAATGGGAACACACCCAAATCTATGCTCGGATTTGCTTTTTTAATTTCTGGAATGGCCCATACACCTTGCAGGTACATCGCGGATTCACCTTTAGCGAAAGCCGTGTTGCCATCGTTGTAGCCTTTGCCCATCATATCCTTTTGACCAAAATCCAGAAGTTTCAACTGTTTGTCAGCCACTTCACGGAATTCTGGGCTGTCAAATTTAACGGAGCCTTTTGTTCTTTTATCATAGAAATCAATGCCTACAATGTTGGTCGACAAAGAGTTAAAAGGCACCATCACCGTCCATGAGTCTTTAATCGTCAGATAAAACGGAGTTTTACCGGCATCCTTCACTTTTTGCGCAGTAGCCATCAATTCATCCCAAGTTTTCGGTACGCTTAGACCCAGTTCTTTGAACATGGTCTTATTGTAGATCACACCGCTGGCATTAGCTGTAAAAGGAATAGCGTATAGTTGATCGGTGCCTGTCAGCTTTTTCAACATGTCTATGTAGGAAGGCTGGATAGTGGCTGTAAGGGAATCATTCGAAAAATCAGCAAATAAACCGCTTTTGGATAGCTGAGCGAACGTATCCGTTGCTCCAAGACCAATGATATCGGGTATGTCCTTCTTGGCTACACGCGTTTTCAGGACAGTTTCCGCATCTGGCGGGTTAACTTGAGTCACTGTGATGTTCGGATTTGCATCGTTGAACTTTTTGACCAGAGCATCGAAAGAAGCTTTGGCTTCCGCTTTATTCTGGAAAAACTCCAACTTCACTTTTTCCCCTTTTGCAGCAGGAGATGCCGTATTGGAAGAAGATTCACTGGTCGTTTTTCCGCCTCCGCAGCCTGCTAGTACCGAAAGGGCGAGGACGCTTGCAAAAATAGTTGTCGTTGTTTTTTTCATCGGTAAGACCTCCATTTTATAAATGAGATTATGAGTAAGGCTGATATTTATTAAAGTAAACGTTTAACCTAATGAGGTAAAAAATATGAATCTTAAAAAGCGCTTCACACCACCACCCTTAAAGAGTAAACCACGTTTAGTTCAACTATCGCAAGGCCTATATTACTGGAAAATTACTGCTTCATGTTAAACGTTTACTAAACAATCTGAAAAAGAAGCCCTTTTCAAGGCTTGGATCGCACTGTTTGTCTTTCTACCAGATGGTGACTTACAATGCTGCTCGACACTTGCGTTGAATCTTCTTCAATTAATGCAATTAACTTCTCCGATGCCATCCGCCCCATCATTGTCAATGGTTGATGGATGGTCGTCAATGGCGGATAGACCATTCTGGCAAACTTCAAATCATCGTAACCTATGATCGAGAGATCATCCGGAATCTTAAGCCCCCGCTCCATGGCAACATTCATTGCACCGATGGCCATCTCATCGCTTGCTGCGAACAAAGCTGTGAAAGGAGGCGCTTCTGCCAGCAGCTTCTTCATTGCTTCCGTGCCGCCCTCCAGATTAAAATCACCATTCGCCACTCGCGATTCGATGTATTCAATTCCATTGTCAGCCAAAGCCTGACGATACCCTTCCAAGCGTGGTAAACCCGCTATCCGGTCTTTAGTCGAACCGCTGATCATGGCGATCTCCCGGTGCCCTTTCTGAATGAGATAGTCTGTCGCATGATAGGCCGCTTGATGATCATCAACCTTCACATAAGGTATCATATGCTTCTGAGACATCGTATTCACAAGGATGACAGGAACTCTCATTTCCTTGATTGCTTGAAAGTATTCATCCTTAAGCACTTCACTGGTGAAGACAATGCCATCTACCTGCTTCTCCCGGAGGACTTGCAAATACTTCATGGTCCGCTTGCCTTCTTCAGCCGTGTTGCACACAATGACACTGAACCCTTTTTCCTGAGCAATCTCTTCAATACCGTGAAGAATATCAGATGAGAAGCTGCTGGACACATGCGGGAACAGAACACCAATGGTCTGTGTCCTCTTATTAACGAGCCCTCTTGCGATCGCATTAGGTTGATACCCCAACTCTTCCACTGCCTGCATGACCTTCTGTTTGGTCTTATCTGAATAGCCGGTGAGGTTATGAAGCACTCGGGAAACTGTAGCGACAGAAACATCAGCTGCCTTGGCCACATCTTTAATTGTCGCAGGATTCATAGCTTACATTACCTTCTTTGCATAACATCATTTAGTCTAACATGATTTAGCTGAGTAAACGTTTAAGTAATCTTAGAATAGTCTCCTGCTCAAAGTTTGTCAATTAATTTTTAAATCGCTTACAAAAAATATCACGGCAGCTGCCAGCCACCTCTTCCACCCATTAATTAACTAGCCTATTCAGTACATCGTCTATTTTTTTGCTGTTGGCTAGGTAGCCATGGTTCATCCACGTCATAAAATCGACCTCGAAGGCATGACGATTGCGTACGGCGGGAATGGTCTGCCACAACGGATGGGTAACTTGACGTCTTTCTGACCCTGCCTCTTGTTCATGCCACTTATCAAAAGCGAAGAAAATATAATCGGCCTCCAACTCTTGCAGCCATTCCCAAGTCACGCCCTTTCTGCCCGCTTCACAGGTTAACTCCTGCACCATCGGGTGTGGGACAATCCCCAAATCCCCCCATAGAAAAGGCTTCGTGTAGGTCTGATCAACACTAATGCACTCGGCGGATATACGCAGAAAAGCATACGTCCGATTTGTGATTGAACGGGTTAACCTACTTCTGGCCTTAGCTGCTTTGGTCTCATATTGCTGGATAGCCAGCTCCGCTTGATCGATCCGCCCCAACCGATTCGCCACTGTTCGCAATGTCGAGTACCAATCCTCATCATCATGCGTTATGATCTCCGTCTGCACAAAACGCTTGCACTGCTCGTATTGATTGGTTCGATATTCATAATCACTTCTTCGTGCGATGATTAAATCTGGATTGAATGTCGCCAGCGGTTCAAAGCTATTCTGCAGCACGTCGAAGGCTGGAACCGTATCTAGCCTTAGATATTCTTGCCGCCCCCAGCCAGCATGCGACCACTGCACAATCGGCGTAACTCCCAAAGTGAGTAGTATATCTTCCATGAGCAAGGAGACGATACGTATCTTCCCCCGATGATGATGCCTGTACCTCCCTGGCGCTATGCCCTCCATTTTCTTGAATCGCCGGTTGAAATAGAACTCGTTGTTGAAGCCGACATGCTGGGCAATCTCATGAATTCGATCCTCTGTTTTTAGCAGCAGCTGCTTAGCATGGTCGATCCTCAGCTTATTAATGAATTCAAGCGGGAATTGACCGGTCAGTTCCTTGAATATCCGTGTGTATTGCCACTGAAAAACGTTTGCATCCGAAGCCAACTGAGACACAGTCATTTGATCGGCGTAATGGTCGCTTATATAGTCGATCGAGCTTTTCACACTATCACGCAAGTTCAATGCTGGCGTCGCTCTCGTGTTTTGCTGTAGGACAAGACGAATCAACTCCTCGAACCGCACATGGTTGTAAAACCTCATCAAATCATTATCATCGGGACTATGCTGCTCAATTGTTTCTAATAGATCGACACATTGTGAGAACGGTACGCAAGTTAATGCGCCTATACACGGGAAAGCCTCCGGCGATTCGTATCGCCACGCAGCTGTATCCGAAACTCGAAACGCTTTGAACGTGACGAAGTAGAGAGAGAGGCTGTTTGCCTGTGTAGAGCAGAGCGCGGCTTGACCTGGCTCCGCCACAATCAGACTTTCCCTGATCAGTCCGAAGGAACGACTTCCTATCTTCACTTCTGCTGCTCCGTCCATAACGGCAAACAGCATGTACTCGCCATCGAGACCCTTGCACTTTTCGCTAGAAAATGGCGCCATATGGAGCTTCCGAATACCTGTCATGATATAAATGACGAAAGGATAGCGGCGAGATGCCGTCTCATTATTCATCTTACACGCCCCTTTTTGTTAGAGTGAGAATCATTATCATTATTATAAAACAAAAAGGAAAGCTCTTCAATCATGCATGAAAAGCTTTCCCTTTATATCCTAATGATGTGTTGACTGGACCGTTTATTTCACTAAGAATTGCAACAGATCGTCAATTTTCATACGATTCGCTGTAATGCCCCCCGATTGCCAATGCGAACGTTCAAGCTTATATACATGACCATTCTTCACAGCTGGAATGCCTCTCCAAATGGGATCGTCAAGCAGAGCAACCGCTTTCTTATTGGACTCTGAGTCCCACTTCCCATCAGAAGGGAAAATGATAATATGATCGGCAGTAAATTCTGGTATTTTTTCTTGTGAAATAACTTCATGGGCTTCGATACCCTTCACCCACGGAAACGGCTCCAAACCGAGGTCTTTGTAAATCATGCCCGTGTAGGCATTATTTTGACCGAACAAGCGCAGCTCCGGCTTTCCTCCGACATCAAGACGCACAACAGCAACGGTTTGCTTGCCAATGGCCGCATCCAGCTTCAATTTGGCATCTGCTACCTTCTGATCATAGTCTTTCAATACGCTGTCCACCTTCTCAGGAATACCAAGCAGATCAGCAACAGTTCGCAGTGTCGCTGCAGGGTTCGTAGTCACATCGCGAGTCAACCGATAGGTTGGAGCAATCTTCGAATACATTTCGTAGCCCGCTTGATCTATCCCCGCATTCAAAATAATTAAATCGAGATTCTGCTCAATCAGCGGCTCGAAGCTGCCAGTGATATCGAACAATGGAACATCAGCATCCGGCATCCCCAAATAATCCTGCTTCCCCCACGATGGATGATACCACTGCACCATCGGCTTCACGCCCAGTGCCAACATATAATCCTCCAAGTAAATGCCTGCCACTCGCTTTGGATTAATGGGAATTTTCACTTCACCAAAAGCATCCTTGACTATTCTTGTCCCACTGTCTGACTGTTTATTGGCTCCCGCGTTCATTGATTTCCCCTGCTTATCGCTGCAGCCTGCCAAACTCACCATAATAACAAGGAGCACGACCAGCCAATGCGTCCCCCGTATGTGCCCTTTTAATTGCTCTGCCATTCTTTGTGCCAACTCCCTCAGCTAATGTCGGTTATCATGCAATGAATTTTATCAGTAATAATGATAATCGTTATCATTACATGCATAGCCCATTATAACCTGCCGATTAGGCTGACTCCATACACATTTTCAATATCATTTTGCACAAACGCAACGATACTGTCTCAAAAGTAACATTGTTGAAATGCAAGTCAGTTTTAATCAGTAGACATCGGCAAAATCCCTCCTTTTGTTCAAATGGTTGGGTGGTGCCTCCATTTTGTCAAAGAGAGATATCCTTGTGGCCTCTTGGAAGGCGTTTTTTGGCATTTCACTGGATAAACTCCAGTCAAAGTTGCATTTCCTCCTTCCAAACCCGATAACACTGTATTAATTCCAGTGGAATTGGGGTTTGCGGCCTCTAGGAAGGCGCTTTTTGCATTTCACTGGATAAACTCCAGTCAAAGCAGCATTTCCTACTTCCAAACCCGATAACACTGTATTAATTCCAGTGGAATTTGCCAACAGGGTTGGGGTTGGGGTTGGGGTTGGGGTTGGGGTTGGGGTTGGGGTTGGGGTTGGGGTTGGGGTTGGGGTTGGGGTTGGGGTTGGGGTTGGGGTTGGGGTTGGGGTTGGGGTTAGGCGGCACCCGGCGAGCCTCTAAAACAGAAGAGGCTGCCTCATAGTCATTTTCGACTTTTGAGACAGCCTCGTTGATTTAATGATTTAACCTTTTATACCACTAAAGGTGATTCCATTAATGAACGTTTTCTGGAGAAAAAAGAACAAGATAATAACGGGTAATGTCATCAAGGTTGAGACGGCCATTAGCAGGCCCCATTCGGTACCTTTTTGGCTTTGGAACTGCTGTAATCCCAGTGAAACTGTATAGGATGGCTCATTGGTTAAATAAAGCAGTGGACCAATGAAATCGGTCCAACTTCCCATAAATTGAAACAGCGCCACAGCTAAAACGGCAGACTTGGCTAATGGGAACATAATTTGCAAATAAATCCGGAACTCACTGGCACCGTCTATGCGGGCCGCTTCGCGAAGGGCATCGGGCAGCCCAAGAAAAAACTGCCTTAGCAAGAAAATGTAAAACGGCACACCAAAAAATTGCGGAACAATGAGCGGAAGAGATGTCCCAACCCACCCTATTTTAGTGAACAAAAGGAAAAGGGGGATCATGGTAACTTGTCCGGGAATCATCATAACCGCAAGCGTAATGAAAAACAGCACGCCGCGACCGCGCCACTCCAGCTTGGCAAAACTGTAGGCTACCAAAGGACAAGATATGATCACACCAAGCGTACTACCAATTGTAATAACCGCCGTATTTCTCAAATATGTCCAGAAAGGGATGTATTCTACCGCACGGGCATAGTTGCTCCACTGAAATGGATGTGGAATCCACTCTGGGGGAAACGTAAAAATCTGTGTGAGCGGTTTAAGAGAAGTTGAAACCAGCCAGATAAAAGGAATAATGAAAAAGAATGCAGCAATAATGAGACATAAATGGGCTAAAGTTCGGTTTATTCTTTTAGCAACTAGAGGATTCATTCTTTATTGCCTCCTTTATTTCCCTTGATAATGAACCCAGCGTTTAGATGAGACGAAAATTAACGCAGTTAATGCCATAACAATTACAAACAAGATCCATGCCATGGCGGAAGCATAGCCCATTTTAAAATATTTAAAACCATTTTCGTATAAATACATGACGTAAAATGTCATGGAGTTTGCTGGGGTTCCTTGGCCTTTAGTCATCGTGTACGGGAGGGTGAACTGTTGGAACGCTCCAATCGTTCCCATGACCAAATTGTAGAAAATAACAGGAGTTAGCAATGGTACTGTTACTGTTTTCGTTTTCTGAAACCAACTAGCCCCATCGATTTCCGCAGCTTCGTAGTACTCATCGGGAATGTCTCCTAAACCAGCAAGATAAATGACGACTGCATGACCAATCCCCCACAGAGACATAAGGATGAGGGAAGGTTTAGACCACGATTCACCACCCAGCCATGGGGGGCCATCGATCCCGATACTTGCTAACATCCCATTGACCAAACCGAAGTTTGGATGCAATAACCACATCCATAAGACAGCCAAAGCCACCTGCGGCACAAGGGTAGGCAAGAAGAAGATCGTTCTGTATACGGACATACCTTTGATCTTCAGATTTAACATCATAGCGAGTGCCACACCAAAAAATATGCTTAACGGTACAAAAAAGACGGCAAAATAGATCGTGTTGTAGATAGATTTCCAGAACAAGGGATCATGAAAGAGATCCTTATAATTATTCAAGCCCACAAATTCACCAGGTTGCAAAATGCTATACGTCGTGAAGCTGAAGTAGATCGAGGCAAACATTGGAATTGCATAGAAGAAAAGGAGACCTAGAGCCCAAGGTGAGGCAAAGATCCACCCAATTACGTTAGTCCGACGAAATGATCTTTGTTTTCTTACGATCGTAGTAGCTAATACAGGAATAGAATCAGCTTGCTTTTCCATTTACGTCCTCCCTCCGAATCTTATACACGAATAGGCAAGGAGAGAGTAGCTCTCCCTGCCTATGGCGTATCTTATTTATTATATTTTTCCAATGCTTTATTTACGGTCTCCGTCACTTTATCTAGATTCTCCTTAGGGGTGCCATTGCTGCGAGTAGCCTTTTCCGTTGCGGAAGCCAATTCATTCCAGAGCAGTTGCCCTTCAGGTATAACCGGACGGTTATGCGAATTAGGAAGAATTCTAACGAATTCTTTCATAATTGGATCGTCCTTGTATCCGAATTTGGCGTTAACTGAATCGATAACTGACATACCGGAATTGGCGTT
This sequence comes from Paenibacillus ferrarius, assembly GCF_002027705.1. Classification (GTDB taxonomy): domain Bacteria; phylum Bacillota; class Bacilli; order Paenibacillales; family NBRC-103111; genus Paenibacillus_E; species Paenibacillus_E ferrarius. The sequence goes on from NZ_MBTG01000005.1 coordinate 118,686, forward strand.
CAGCAAATATTGCCCTTCTTCTTTGCCTAGAAATTCAAGGAACTTCCAAGCAGGTTCTGTGTTCTTAGCCCCTTTAGGGATAATTAAAGACATACCGCCGGACCACGTTGTGAAGTCAGTTCCTGTCGGTGTCGGTATCGGTGTAACGCCATAATTCAGATCCGGTTTAAATTTCTTAATACCCGCTACCGTCCAGTTTCCACTAATCTTCATACTGATTTGGCCGGTGATGAAGGGGTCCATTTCATCCGCCCCTGCTGCGCTTGTGAAGCCAGCAATATCCTCGACATTGTATTTTTTACCAAAATCGGTCATCCACTGAAGTGCTTCTACGACCTTAGGATCATTGGCAGTGATTTTCCCTGTTGATTTATTTTGGAAATCTCCTCCGAACGACCAGCCCCAGCCGTACAGCCAGCCTTGTGAATACCATGGAATAAATCCGATCCGTTTGAACCGTTTGCCTTCCTTACTGGTCAGTTTCTCTGCAGCCGCTTCGAGCTCGGCAATGGTTTTTGGCGGATTGTTCGGGTCAAGCCCAACTTCTTTGAATTGATCTTTATTATAAAAGAGTAAGCGAGAGTCCGTACCTAACGGAATGGCATATAACTTGCCTTTATAACTGGACTCATCCCAAGCAAATGGATAATACGAATCCTTATTAATTCCAGCTCCAGCGGCCATTGCGGATAAGTCAGTCAATGAATCTTGCGCAGCCCAAGAACCGACTTTAAAACGGTCAAAATAGGCAATGTCTGGCGGATTACCGCCTGCGACCGCAGTAAGCAGCTTCTGATCGGAGCCCTCAGAGGACTCTGTATATACCAATTTGATTTTGATCGTAGGATTTTTCTCTTCAAATGTTTTCACAACTTTATTCATATTTTCTAAATCGATGGATGTAAGACCATGCCACATCGTGACAGTAGATACACTACCTTGTCCCCCTTTAGCATCTGTAGCGGAGCTGGTTGAAGTCGTGCCACCAGTGGTTGGAGTCGATGAGCAAGCGGTTGCAAGAATTGAAATAGAGAGTACAGATACCCATGTCGGAAATACGATCTTCCGTGATTTTCTCATGCATAATTCCCCCTTAAGGTAGGTTTTATTATTTCAACTTAACTTCCTGTGAAGCCTAGCTCACATCCTGTAAGGATCAGATGCGCATGAGCTCAAATGAAATTTAATCTTACGTACCACTATGTATGTATGCGTTTACATTGCGTTGAGAAAACCCACCCCATCCCCACTAATTAGTATGTTTGTATATACTAAGTATATTAATATACACATACATACCACGTCAACTTCAATTTCGCGACATGAATTTCCCAAAAACTGCCTGTTTTAGCTTTCTCCAAAGGATTCATGTCCGTATATTGCATAAAAACAAAAATAAAAAAAACATAGCGTAACCCATGTTTTTTTCAACCGCTATTGCGCTGCCGTTGCCGGTTATTTTTTCACAACCATTCGATGTTCGATAATTCGCTGTTCGGGAACGGCTTCTCCGCTTAACTGCGAGACGAGCAAACGCACTGCTTCTTCGCCCATTCGTTTCTCATCTTGTTGAATATGCGTGAATATCGGCTTCCCAAAGTGATCGTTCAATGAGTCGAAGCATACGATGTCGTAATCGTCCAGTGATCTTCCTAACGCGTCAATTACCTGAGCTAGCATTGTTGCGACCAAATATTCCGAGACGACGAAAGCTTTTACGTCAGAATATTGTTCCAAAAAGTGCTTAACTGTATTTTTGTCGCTTTCGCTTGCCGTTCCATGCATATTTATGGGGAGAATCCCCTTTAAATTCGTCAAGCAATAATCCTCATTTAGCTTCAAGCCTTCTTGGGTAAAGGCTAAGGTATAGCCCAAAAGCCTTTCTTCCAAAGTTGATGTATTCTCCACTGGCGGAGACAAAAAAGCAATTTGCTCATGACCTCTCTCGATCAAATGAAGTGTGAGCTCCTTGGCGGCTTTTTTATTGTCCGTGTAAACCGAGCAAACTGGAATTCCTTTCAAGTATCTGTCGACTAATACGACAGGAAACTTGTCCAATACAAGACGAAGCAGTCCCTCATTATAATGTTCGCCATGGATGGGCGTCACAATTAACCCCTTGATGCCTAGACTGCCAAGCAGTTGGATAGCGCGTTCTTCTTCTTCTCTGCTCCCCCAAGTTCGTTTGATAATCAGATCATACTTGTGCTCAGCGCTCTGCTTTTCCATCGAACGAAGCAGTTGCAAGCCAAATTCATCGGAAAAATTCGAAATAATGAACCCGATCAACTGTCTGCCGTTTTCTTCGGGCATCCGAATTATTCGTTCCTCCCAATGCCGCTTTTGCTCCAATTCCCCAGCAGTACCATGCGCCACGAACGACCCTTTTCCCTGAATGCGTTTGATGACCCCTGCTTCAGCCAGCTTTTCCAGCGCTTTTTTGGACGTGATGCGGCTGACACCAAACTGTTCGGCTAGTTCTTTTTCAGAAGATACACGGTCTCCTGACTTCAATTTCCCTATTTGAATCTCTTGAACAATATGCCTATAAAGCTGTTCATATAAATGTACTTCCATCTGATTCACCCTAACGCCGTTTTGTTAATATACTAAGTATATCATTTCATAGATGATTAGCAATGCTAACAAACTAATTCCGTCATTTTCTTTGGAAAATTGCACTGCACAATCAACACAAAAAGTGCTTTTGCCAATAGACAACGTTTCAGCTTTTTAACAAAAGCAAAACACAACTATTACAAAAACACTCTTATGGCTGCTGCTATTTCGATAATGCTATTATAGTGACTTATGGCCTATAAAGCAAGGTAAGGATTCCCTGAATAAGACCAACGAACTAATTAGCTATAATATCGTTGATCTTCTTCTCCAGCATGGCAAGTCCTGCTTCAGGATCCAGCCCGCCCAGAACGATGCTTTGGAGATCCTCCGAAAGCGTTGTAAAGATCGTCGCATACTTGTCGGTTTGCGGCGCAAATTTAACATGATGCTGATCTTCGATAAAGAGCTTCCTATAGGGCAGTTGTTGATACTCCTCGCTTTGCAGAACAGCTCGATTCGCCGGCACATGTCCCGCAAGCCCCCAGGTCTTGCTGCCAACTTCAGAGAAATACTTCATGAAGACCATTGCTGCACGCTGCTTCTCCTTCGTCACATAGGCAGGCACCACTAGCGTATGCGAGCTTCCCCAATGCGAGAAACTGCCGAATATGGGAGGAAGGGGCATCATGCCGACCGGCAATGACTTCTCGCTGAGATGGTGACCTGCTTCCCACACGCCTCCGAACCATAGCGCGGCTTTCCCCTCGTGGAAGGAGTCCCATGGCGTTTTATCGTTTAAATCGGACAAATGATTCGCGTAAAGCTGCTGATAAAATTTCAACACGCTGAGCGCTTTCTCGTTATGGATGGCTGCTTTCGACATATCGGAATTAAGCAGTTCACCCCCTGCTTCATAATATAAATTCAGGAATGGTTCCTGAAAGTATGGCGTGTTCACTGCGAAAGGCTGAACACCGGGTACTTTCGCTTGAATTTGCGTCAGCATGCGAATGAAACCCTCCGGCGACGCCTCGCCAAGTTTCGGCGTGTCATCCTCATTCAACAAACCAGCTTTTTTCAGAATCGCCTTGTTGTAATACAGCATGTGAAAATGCGTATCAAGCGGTACAGCGTAAGGTTTGCCATTAAAGCTCACACTCCGTAAATTGGACTCCTCGATTTCTTTGAAATCGAATCCGTTTTCACCTGCCAAACCGTCAAGCGGCACAATCTGCTTCGCCTTAACGAACGGCGACATCCGATCGACATGGGCAACTGCGACATCCGGTCCCTTCCCAGAAGAAAGTGCTGTACTCAATTTCACGTAGTATTCATTGGATTCCAGCCGAAGCTGTTTGACGAAAATCTCCCTCTGCGAGACATTGAAGCGTTTAACAATTTGCTCGACGAAATCCCCCTCCCCACCGCCGAATGGATTCCAAAACGAAATCTCCATAGGAGCTTCATTGCCGATTGATGCTGCTTTATTTTTGGCCATTTGCTCGGCACTGCCATCAGGGTTTGTCGAACAACCTGAGACCGTGAGCGCCAGCATAACGATAAAGGATAGAGGCAGAGCCCGGTACTTCCTGAACATAACAGTTCCCCCTCTCTCTCTCTGTTTAACCAATACTAATTTTAGTAAGCGCTTGCAAATATGGATGTGAAAGGAATCGACTAGACGTCGCCTCTAGTCCGATTCCGATATTCCGATGGGGAAACCCCCGTAATCTTTTTAAACACTTTAGAGAAATATTTCGGGTCCTGAATCCCTACCAAATGACCGATGTCCGCCGTTTTGAGCTCGCCTGTTAGCAGCGCCTTCGCTTTCTCAATGCGGATGCGTGTTAAGTGCTCCAAAAAGCTTTCACCCATTTCTTTTTTGAACAGGTTGGCAAAGTAATTTTTACTTAAATGAACTAGCTGGCTGATCGATTGCAAGGAAATTTCCTGATGATAGTACATCTGTATGTATTGGGCTGCCTTAATAATCCCGTTGCGGTCACTGTTATATACGTGAATCATGTGCTGGACAAGCTCCTCGAAAGCCTGGAGAAACCACGCTTTACTCTGCTGGATCGTCTCCAATTTGGCTAGCTGGTCAAAATATTGCTTTTTCAGATGGAGAATATTGTGCTGATCGCTGGAAACGTCCGACCAAAGGGTCGTCAACATAATTAGGAGCTCCAAAGAGATGATTTGTACCATGTCATAATCTTTGCGGGAAGTGAGATGCTCGAATATTTCTTCCAAATAGGCTTGCAGTTCCTCGGATTGAAACGCATAGACCATCGAATGTATGTGATTCGTACTCACCTTGATAGGCTCGGTTTGCTGATTCTGCACAGGAACGTAATCCACACCATAGACAATCACCTTTCCGCTGCCGATAAACATTTTATACTTAGCGGCGGTCATAGCTTGCTCATGCGCATTCTGCAAATCTGACCAAGCCATGATGCCTCTGCTGACCCCAATGGTACAAAGCATCTCATAGTGATCTACCAGATACGTAAGAAGCGATTGCGCAATTTCCCTCACTGCCTTCAAGTCTTGAGCTTTCCTCGAAAACAAAAGCACATTCATTTCGCCTAGTCTATCTGGGAACACTTCGTAGCTAGCCCCATATTCCGCCGCCACAATGCGATCCAACGCACTTCGTATATAGGATTGCCCTTCCGTGATACCCAGCTGAAAAGCATTTTTCCCAATATGCAGCACATAAAGCGGCAGCTTGGCATCCAGAAGTCCCAAACTTTCAATAGCGCTCTGCACGCTTAACTGTTCTGTCCCTGTACCTTCGACAAGATCCAGCAGCAGCTTTTCTTTCCATAATGGCTGGGCGCTTGCCGATTGCTTCTCTTCCCTGTTGGGAGACGCCTCTTCTATGGCTTCCTTCACCTTCATCAAAGCTTGTTCGAAATCTCGCGGCATCATATCCGACTTGATTAAATATTCCGAAACCCCATAGCGGATCGCTTCCTTGGCATATTGAAAATCCTCCAAATTGCTGAGAATCAGGATTTTCATGTGGGGGCTAAATTTACGCACTTCTGAAATTAAACCAATCCCGTCCATTATTGGCATTTTGATATCGGTAATCAGAATATCCGGCGGCTCCTGGCGGATGAACGCAAGGGCTTCTTGCCCGTTGGCTGCTTCCCCAATAACGGTTAACCCCATCTTTTCCCACTCGATCATAGACCGAATCCCATACCTGACAATATATTCATCTTCGACAATCACGACGCTAAACATGAATCTCCACCTACTCCATATAAGGAAGCCGAATACCGATTCGCGTACCGGTTCCAAGTTCACTTTGAATGTCTAAGCCATACATTTTACCACAGATCAGTTTGATGCGTTCATCCACATTCGATAAACCGATGCCACCGAGCTTTTCACCCGATGTCTCTTGATGTGTACGAAGGCTCTTTACAAGCGATGGCTCCATCCCGCAGCCGTTATCCGCTACTTCAAACCTGATGCCGCCCCCGGGATGCAGGCTACAACGAATATGAATCTCACCGCCTGATTCCCGCTCGGTAAACGCATGGAGAATGGCATTCTCCACAATCGGCTGCAAAATCAGTTTCGGCGTTCGGAGTGTGCGAACATCTTCTTCCAGATATACGAACGTTTCAATATGGAAGTTGAATCTGAATTTTTGAATGCCCAGATAACACTGTACATGTTCAATCTCTTCTTCAACCGTAACCGTCTCTTCGCCTTTGCCTAAACTGATACGGAGCAGTCTGGATAACAGACTAACCATTTCTGCGGCATTATTCGCTTTCTGCAACAAGGCTGTCCATTTAATAATATCCAGCGTGTTATATAGAAAATGAGGGTTGATTTGTGCCTGCAGTGCTTTCAACTCTGCTACGCGTTTATGGTTCTGTTCTTCATAGACCGCTTTAAGCAGCTCATCAATTCTGGCAACCATATAATTAAAATTCTCGCCTAATATATCAAATTCATCATTGCGCCGTTTGGCCTTGAATCTAACGCTAAGATCTCCCGACATTACCTGGCGCATCAGACGGATCATTTTCAAGATTGGATTAGAAATCGAATTCGCCAAAAATATGGCCGTTAAGATCGAAAACAGAATACAGATCAACGCAATAATCATAATAATTTGCAACAGACGATTGGTATCTTTATACAACGATGATTCCGAGATGACATTGACCACAATCCAATCGTTCGTATGCAATTTCTTATAATTGACAATCAGCCGCTGACCGTCATGCTTGAGCGGAAAGGCCAACTCCTCCGAAGGCTTACGAAATATTTGGCTGTAACCGCTTTCTCCCAACACCTGTTTGACACTCTTGCCAAGCAGTTGGCTGTCTGGATAAGAAATAATTTGTCCGCTTCCGTCAATAACAAAGCTTTGGATATCCATGTTGCTCTTCGTCGTCTTATCACCGATTTCTTTGAGCACATCTTCGCGAATGTCCAACACGGCAATAATGCCTACCGGACTATCATCTGAAGTCTTATAAATTTGTTTGGCCAAAGAGAACACATGGACATTCTGTGAATTCAAACTGTCTACATACGTACCCAGACGGGTTGGAAACCAGCGAAAATTGCTCCCGTCCTCCAACGTCCGAAGGAACGGTGAAACTTTCTCATTCGAGCGGTCGTTCCAGCGATAAATCCCTTTGATGTAATGCTTCGGAGACAGGAAGGAGATCGACTGCAAATCCTGATTAATCGCAATGATCGTTGAAAGCTTCGTCGTAAGTGAAAGAGAGTCCAAATCATACTGCGCAGCATCTGTTCGATCTAGGACTCGCAGCATCGAGACAATGTCGTTGTTGCCTACGACCTGCATCATCATATCTTTGTATATCCCAAGTCGGGTGTCGATATTTTCGGCTGTTTGCCTCAATAATTGTTCCGAGTACTCCGTCACCTTCTTGTTAATCGTTGATTTGGAAATCGAAAATGACATAAAACCCATGGCGAGCAGCGGCGTTAAGGAAAACAGAAATAAAAGCAGCATCCATTTGTAGCGTATGCTGCTCGTCCATATATTCATCCATGAGATGTAGCGATTCCACTTCGATTTGTTAGTCTTCCCTGCTGTTGGGGTCATCGCAACAACCCTTTCTACGTTAGAGGATCTTTCCTTTACCCTTTAATTCCTGACATTGCCACACCTTGCACGATATGACGCTGCAAAAGCACGAAAACCAGAATAGTGGGTATCGCTGCAATCGCGCTGGCTGCCATAATGAGATTCAAGGACATCGTATTATTCGACAAAAAGGTTGGCAGTCCTGCTGAGAGAATCATATTCTCTTGCGAGGTAATCGACAAATACGGCCACAGGAAATTGTTCCACGATAAGATGAAGTAAAAAATACCCACAGAGACCATCGCCGATTTCGTAAGCGGTAAGCAAATCCGCGACCACAGCCCAAAATTCCTGCAGCCGTCAATTTGTGCTGCCTCTATGTAGTCCTTTGGAACGCCATCCATGAACTGCTTTAGCAGCAAAATACCTATGGGATTCGTCAATCCTGGGAGAATAATCGCCCAGATGTTATCGATGAGTTTCAGATGCAGCGTCGTTTCATACAGCGGAATGAGGATCGCTTCCGTTGGAATAAGCAAGCCTGAAACAATGAGCAGAAAGAACAACCCTTTGGATTTAAATGCTAATTTGGAAAAGGAAAAGGCTGCCAATGAGCTGAAAAATAAGGAAAGAATCGTTGTTATCACGCCGATCGTGAAGCTGTTCCAAGTCCACCTCAATATTTGCGAATCTTTCAACACTTTAGCATAATTAGCCATATTTAGATCAGTGAATTTCAACCAGTCCTGAAGTGTGTATACATAGACACCGTCCGGTTTAAGCGACACCAGCAGCATCCAGATCAGGGGAAAAATAAAGACAAGGGCAAGCACCACGGCGATGACGTTAAGTGCGATTGGTTTCATTGTTCATCCTCCGTCAATCTTTACTCTCTGTTAATTTAAATTGAATAACGGCAATCAGCAGCATGATCACGCAAAATACGATCGACTGTGCGGAAGCTAGACCAAACATATCCTTTTTGAAACCCGTGACATAGATATATCGAATCATCGTATTCGTGGTGTCGCCTGGACCACCGCCAGTCATGATTTGTACTTGCCCGAATAGCTTCAAGCAAGAAATAATTTGATAGAAAACTTGTATTTTCATGACTCTCGACAAGCCTGGCAGTGTAATATGCCGAAACTGCTTCCAAGCTCCCGCGCCATCTATTTTCGCAGCTTCATAATGATCCGTAGGTATTTCTTGTAATCCTGCCAGGAACAAAACCATGACGAACCCGACTGTCCACCAATCGGTCGCAAGCGTGATTGCCCACCAGACAAAGTGTTTATCCGTAAGCCAGTGAATATCTCCGGGAAGCCCAATGACCTTCAGAAGCGCGTTAATCGGCCCATATTTGGAGTCGAACAGACGAAGCCAAATAAAGCTGATAACGGATACGGACAGCACGTAGGGCAGAAAAAACATAGAACGTATTGCCGTGCGAAACCGAATATTTTGATTAATGATAAGCGCCAAAATGAGTCCTAGCACGATGACCGTGGGTGCACAGATAAGAACAAAATAAAAGGAATGCCACACATACAAGTAAAAGTTTTGATCGGTGAAAATCTTCTTATAATTGGCGAAGCCGACATACTTCTGCATGCCCTGAATGCCCCACACATGCAAGCTCATCCAAGCTCCGCGACACACCGGCCAGAGATAAAATATGGCAAACGGAATGAGGAACGGCAGCAGATAAAGGATAGCTTTCAATTCAGTAACGAAACGTAATGAAAATGGTTTGCGGAGGATCAATGTCCTTTCGCGCTCTCTCACATTAATCTCCATGGTTATTCTCCTTGTATCTTTATACAAAGCACGGGTGAAGCTGCCGTCTTCCTAAACCGGAAGCCGCACCCGCTTCTTGCTGATCTTGCTGATTAACTTAATTCGCAATAATATCGTTGATTTGCTTCTCCATCAACTTCAGGCCTTCTTCAGGCGTTTGCTTGCTGAAAATAATATTTTGCAGCGACTCTGATACCGTCGTAATAATTGTCGTATATTTATCGGTTTTTGGCGCGAACTTCACCGTTTTTTGAGCTTCAATAAAGAAGTTGCGATACGGCAGTTTTTTGTACTCATCGCTGTTGGTAACCACGCTGTTGGCCGGTACATGTCCTGCTTGGCCCCACGTTTTTCCGCCAATTTCCGAGAAATACTTCATGAACTTCGCAGCAGCTTCTTGTTTCTCAGGCGTAACATAGGATGGAACGACGAGCAAATGAGAACTTGCCCAATGCGTCTGACTGCCAAAGATAGCCGGCAGCGGCATGGCGCCAATGTTGAGCGCTTTATCATTCAGCAAGAGTCCGGCTTCCCACACGCCGCCGAACCAGAAAGCCGCTTTCCCGCTGTGGAACGAATCCCAAGGGGTTTTGTCATTCAAATCACTGTATTTGTTGTTGTACAGATCCATATAAAATTTCAATACGTTAAGCGCTTTATCATTGTTAATAGCTGCTTTATTTAAATCCGCATTCAACAAATCGCCGCCCGCTTCATAATACAAGTTCAGGAAAGGCTCTTGGAAATAAGGGGTATTCACCGCAAGCGCCTGCACATCGGGTACTTTGGCATGAATTTGGGCCAATGTTTTCTTGAATCCATCCGGCGTAAGATCGCCCAGTTTAGGCGTTCCATCGTCGTTCAACAGCTCCGCTTTTTTCAACAAGTCCTTGTTGTAATAAAACATATGGAAATGTGTATCTAACGGCACGGCATAAGGTTTGCCATCATAAGAGACACTTTTGATATTGGAATCCGAAATCTGTTTCAAATCAAATCCGACCTTTGTCGCTAGTTGGTCGACCGGTACGATTTGCTTCGCTTTTACGAACGGAGAAATGCGGTCAACGTGAGCCACGGCCACGTCAGGCCCTTTGGAGGAAGATAGAGCTGTGCTGAGCTTCGCATAATACTCATTGGATTCTAGGCGGAGCTGCTTGACAGTCACTTCCTTTTGAGAATCATTGTAGCCTTTAATAATTTGATCTACGAAATCACCTTCGCCACCGCCAAACATATTCCAAAATGTAATTTCAACAGGACTGGTCGATTTGCTCTCTGCCGCTTTGGTTGTCTCTTTCGCTGAGGCACCCGTTGTATTGGTTGCGCTTTCTTTTGTGCTCGAGCAGCCTGAAACTACCAACGCAAGCGCAACACTTGCCGTTAGCATACTAGTTAACTTTTTTTTCATTGTCTTTACAACCCTCTCTCTTGCTGAATTATGATTTGCGAAAGCCTTTCCATAATCGTGTAAGGGCTTCCTTGGTTATTACTTTACATCGATTAGCGCTCTCCCTAAACCGATAAAAAGATTATCTTTGGGAACAAATTTAAGGTCTGTCCGAGACAAGCATGTGCCAAAAGTAGACGATCTTAAGATAAGGTGTCAAAAGTAAGATTAAGCAGATTTCAGGTTGCAAAGCATGTGGGTCCAACATACCTAGCAGCAGGACACGGGTATTCTTCTCATTGTAGTTTGTCCAATGAAATCAGCCCTCAAAGGGCTGGGTGCAAGCTTTCATTGGAATTCATGCAGTGGAAACTTCCATTAAACCTCAAAATGTCTGCTTTTTCAGATAATCCATTGGAGTTTTTCCAGTGAAACCGACTTTCAAGCTCTTCGAACTAGCTTGTATTGGAATTAATCCAGTGGAACGAGCTTTCACTTCGTCCTTTCTAATAAAAAAAGACCGTCAGGGACTAATATGTCCTGACAGTCTTTTTGTATATTTCGGTATGAATCAATTCACTTTGATATTATCAAAGCTCACACTATTGCCGAAGCCGCCGCGAACTCCAATCGTGCCGCTTGCATAAGCAGCATCATTGAAGCTGATCTTCGCTGTTGTCATATCGCCAACATATACTTTGATATTCCCGTTGTTCACAACGACCTTCATATGATACCAGGTATTCGTCGCGATCGGGGTGTTGACCAAGCTTAGCTGCGTCCAGCTGTTGTTGAAGCGTCCCAACCAGACTGAGCCCGTTGAATCAATACCCGCTCCATATCCGAGCAGGCTGTCGGCTCCCGTTGACGGATTCGTCACGTTGAAGATCAGGCTTCCCTGCCCGGCATTATTGAGCTTAATATCCCCTTCCAGCGTATAGTTGCGGCCAGACGGGTACGGCGTCAGAATCGATTTATCTGCGCTGCTCGATGTCAGATTGTACGTTCCGCTGCCCACGTTCCATGTTCCGCCAAAGCGAACCCAACCGTTATCGTTCGCAGAAAAATCGTTGGTGTACGCCGTAGTCAGTGCGCCAAATCTGATTTGCACATTGTGCCCGCCAACACTGCGGTCTACGGAATCAATAAAAGCAATTTCATTGGATGCCGTCTGATAGATGGCTCCCCATAACGTGTTGCCAAAGGCTGAGGGATCATTATTGTACCAAGTATTTCCATAATCATTGCTCATGGATATCACATTCGAATTCGAACTAAGCACGAGCCTTCCGTCCGTTAAGGAAATAAGGTAAGGTCCGCCATGCTGATTCGTCGACACTTGCGTACCAATGCCGCTTGCCCATGTCTTGCCATCACTGCTTTTTTTGTAAAATATATTGCAGTTCTGCGTGCCGCACACTTCAAAAGATACGATGTACTGGCCATTGGCCATCTTCGTCCATACAGGCATGCCAGGGCGTGCACCAGCATTGCCAGGATCCCACGCCACATAAATTTCACTTCCCCAACTTGCGCCCCCGTTGGTAGAGATTTTCTCCGAAATAATTTGACTGTACGACGGATTCTCGGTTACGTGCTTCTCATTCGCATACATGACAGCCAATGAACCGTCATCTAATAATCCCATATGCGGTTCGTAGACCCCTTTGTCCGGATTGCCGAGAGAGCCTGGCGCACCGTTTTTTTCATCGATCGTGCTCAAGTAGCTCCAGTTGCTTCCTCCGTTCGTGCTTTTGTACACTTTCAGTTGGTACGACTCTTGCCAGCGAACAGAACGCATCGCAAGTAAAATATCGCCATTCGGCAGTTGGGCGAACTGGCCGTTATCCAAGTCCCGTCCATCCTCCCAAAGTGTGGCCGCTAAGCTCCATGTCCGGCAGTTGTCCGTACTGCGAAACACCTGCTGACGCGTACCTCCCCATGACACTTTGGTGTAGCCATTGTTATCATAGATCGCCGCGACAGCAAGCCAGTCGCCATTAGCTAGTTTGATCATCCGCGGATATTCCGAGCCAAACGTACCAGGACTAATGCCCCTAGCATCCGTGCCACCATCGGTAAATGTGTTGATGTTCGTCACCGTTACTGTAGAACCCCAAGTAATCGGACCATTGGCGGCGAAGGCAGGAACTGCACCAATCATAATCATGAGACATACCATTGCTAACAAGGCAGTTAAACTCTTTTTAAACATTCAAATTCCCTCCTAATGAACAAAATGTGTCCTACAAACTTGCTCCATTCAGCGGCCTCTGATCGTGTCCCTCCTTCTGGCAGAGATAAATGTAAGGGCTTACTTTTTATATTGTAACGACCCTTCTTCCGTACCAAAACCTATAATCTGCACACATTTGGTGAACATTGTTACGATTTCCAGCCCCTTCAGTGCTTACTTTTGCAACTAGGTGGACAATTTTACGATCCTTACACAATGTTAAGGAAGACTTTGGATACAGAACACAAAGAAGAGCTCGACCTAATAATTAGGCCAAGCTCCCTATTGATGATATTCTCTCACTTCCAGTTGGACGCCCAGTTACACGGCCCCAATCTTAGGCCATGCCAGTTCGATGCCGCTGGCCGTAAGCAAATTTTGAAGTTCTGCTAGCTTCGCAGCGTCAGCGCGAACCTCGCTGGGGGTCATGCCTTGGTTCAAACAGAAAGCAGCCGTATAACCTGCCGACTCCCCGATATTCCATTCCACCGGATGAAGCCTGTAGCAGCCATTGGTAATATGCGTGGTTCCTATATTTTTGCAGGCAGCCAGCAAGTTCGTAACCTGTTTGGGAATCAGACTCCCTAATGGAATTTGAAAAGGCAACGAAGAGATATCGAGGAAATTCCGTCCCCTCATACTCGGATGCAAATCGATCCGGTAACATCCAATACCTACGCTGTCCGGGAACTCTTCAGCCCCTTGAGCGCCTCGTATCGCTGCGCTTACATGCTGTTCCAATACCGTGAATTCCGCTTTAATCCTGCGTGATTCGCGAATATACGGTGCCTGGGCCATGCCATCGACGGTCCCGACGACGTCCGGACGCAGCCTCAGTCCTGGATAACCAACTCCGCCGTCAGGCCGTGGAGCTTCCGTCTGCAGCCAGTACAACACAGAAAAGCTCAGTTGCTTGGCTTGATGCAGATGCTTCTCGGCTAGGTGCTCAGGCACATCGTAGATATTGCCAAGAAAGTAATCGTTCTGGGCCCAGTTGACTAACGAAATATCCGACGGGTATGTCCCGGCTGTGAAATTCGCTCGATCCGCAATCCGGCGATAAATAAACAAAGGATATTTATCCGTACCGGGAAAAAGCGTTTCTTCTGTCGGTTCCAACGTCTTAGGATCAGGCGATACCCAATTCAACTGGGGATTCGGCCAGAACGGTGCTTGAAAAGAACGCCAGAACTCGTAATCTACAGGTTTATCTATGACATGATTCTCGCCTTCGAAGTAATCCATCGCAAAACAGTAAGTAAAAGCCTGTATATCATGAGGATCAGCAGGCCCCTCCAAAGCATGGGGCTCATTTGTTTCTGATTTCGATTCTGCTCCGGTTACGTATTCGACTTCCGCAAGCGGCAATACATCCCCGCACTCCGTTGCATCAAGAAAATAAGGCGCGTGGACAGTCAGCTTCTCTCCGTTTTCGCTTTTGACAGTAACCGCTTGAATCTCGTTTCCATGTCTATGTGCTTTAATGACTTTAGTACGTGTATGGATGGTGAGTTTCCCGCTGTTAACGAACGGCGCGAGCATCTGCTGCAATACGGCATGCGTGACGCGCGGTTCGGCGCACAGCCGGCTTACCCCACCGTTGCCAGGATTCAAATAGTACGCCGATCGCCCATATTCCGATAACGGATAGTGCTGACGGTAGTATTCTCTGACCTCGTCGCGGAACTTGCGATAGCTTCGCGTACAGCCGAACTGCTCAATCCATTTATGCTCATCTGGCGGCACCGCCTGACTCGTCAACTGACCGCCAATCCAGTCATATTCATCGGTCATGTATACGTTTTTCCCCATCCTACAGGCGGCAAGTGCGGCTGCGCACCCTCCTACCCCTCCACCTATAATGGAAATATCTGTGTGCAGATCTCTTGACATATTCTTCATAAGTTACTCCCTCCTTAATCCATATTTGTTTAATTAAACCTATTCAAATAGACGTAAGAAGTCTTCTTAAAGTTGCAAACCGGACTATCAATATCATTTCACCATTAATTTCCCTTGACTTTCCCCAACACTTAAATTAAGATTTCAACTCATATAACTCCAATTGTTTAAGCTCCTACACACGAGGTGAAATCAGAATGGCGAACGTGACATTTATGAATGTGAACAAAACGTTTGTGTCGAAGGAAAGTACTGTCCAAGCACTGCGCAATGTGAATTTGGAATTAAAACAGGATGAGTTTGTAGCCATCATTGGTCCAAGCGGCTGTGGCAAAAGCACAATGTTGAAAATTGCCGCTGGACTGGACGTCAAATATGAAGGTTCTGTCCTCCTAGACGGTCAACCGGTAACCAAGCCAAGCATCGAAAAAGGATTCATCTTTCAAGAACATCGACTATTCCCTTGGTTAACGGTAGAGAAGAATATAGCAGCCAATCTGTCTTTAAAAGATCCGGCCGTCCGGCAGCAAGTAAATAAAGTGATTGAATTAGTCAAGTTGTCCGGTTTCGAGAAGGCTTTCCCCAAACAGCTCTCAGGCGGAATGTCCCAACGGGTGGCAATTGCGCGCGCACTCATGCATCAGCCGCAGCTTCTTCTACTGGATGAGCCCTTTGGAGCTCTCGATGCCTTTACCCGGAACCATATGCAGGAAGCACTGCTGGACATTTGGCGCGAGCACCGGATGACGATGCTGCTTGTCACTCACGATATTGACGAAGCCATCTTTTTGGCCGATCGCATTGTCGTCATGGAGGCCAAACCCGGAACAATTAAGGAAATTATTCCGATTGAGCTGCAGCATCCTCGTACTCGCGTGTCCACCTCTTTCATGGATTATCGCAAACGCGTGCTGTACGCACTAGGCGGACATGAAGAGATGGAACCCGCTTACTCCATTTAAACCATACCGATTCGCCCCTGAGGCGGATCTTTTTTATTTTTCGAGCGAATGAATTTCGGTTAATAAATATTTCAAAAATACTTGGTGCGTTCTTGGGAAGTTCTGCTTCTTGGATCGTACGCAGCCAAAAGTTACGATATTGCTCTCATCGCTCACCAAAGGAATGGCTACAATTTCACCACTCGTTATAAGCGGATCCTTTTTAATGCTAAATTCAATGAAAATACCGATGGCTGCCCCCTCGGCGATCGTTCGCTTCAGCACCTCTTGATTGTTGGATGTAAAAATAATGTTGACCGGGCCATATTTCTCTTTAAATTGCTCCATGTAACGCTTTGAAAAACTCCCGTTTATGCTGACGAACGGTTGTGTAAGCAATTCTTTCCGGGTAACGCTGGTTTTGGAGGCGAGCCATGAATGCTTGCTTACGCAAACGACCACCCTCGATTCGAACATCTTCGTTAGCCACAATTCTTCCGTAACTTTAGGCTCATGATTCAAATAAATCAAACCCATGTCCGTTTTGTTTTGCTTAATGTCCTCGATAATATCAATGGAATCTTTCTCCGTTATTTCTAAGCGAACATAGGGATAGTAATTTTTGAAAGAAACAATGGACTTCGGTAATACGGCCATGAAATTCGGGCTCACAGACAAGCGGACTTCGCCATCGATGTGGTCATTCTGCATGAGCACGGCATCCCTGACATCTTGAATTTTCAGCAGAGCCTCATTCGCTTTCTCAATGATGATTCTCCCTCGGTCGGTAGGCATCGTTCCTATTCGCGTGCGTTCAAACAGCTCAAATCCAATTTCACTCTCCAGCCTCGCCAATGATTTACTAATCCCAGCCTGAGAAACATGCATGATTTCAGCGGTAGCAGATATCGATCCTGTCCTGGCAATATTAACAATATATTCTAGTTGCTCAATATTCATATCCAAACCCCTTTTAGCTATAACCTGAAGTTATCTTATCATAACACATAGTTAATATACTTGTTTACTCGGATATAGTAAACTTTAACTACTTCAAGATTAGAAAGGGAGATTCCTTATGAAATTATCCAAAATTGCCGTTCCCGCTTTGACACTAAGTCTTTTACTTGTTTTGTCCGCATGCGGCAGCAAGCCAAGCCCTACTGCATCCAGCAGCACTGCGCCAAGCCCTAGCTCAAGTTCACCGGCTTCGCAAAAAGAAGTTGTCGTGAACATCGGTGTTCAGCACGCCGTGGCTCCGCTAGTTCTAGCACAGCAAAAGAAATGGTTCGAAGAGGAATTTGCCAAACATAACGCAAAAGTAAACTGGCTCGAGGTGCAAGGCGGACCGCCCCAATTTGACGCCATCCTTACGAATCGCCTTGATTTGGCTGTAACGGGCAATACACCTGTTATTACTGCGCAAATGGCAGACATCCCGTTCAAAGAAATTGCCGTTGGCAGCACAGGTTCCAAAAACAATGCCTTGCTCGTTCAAAAAGGCAGCGCAATTAAAAGCGTGGAACAATTAAAAGGCAAAAAAATCGCCGTTGCCAAAGCAACCAGCGGCTACGATATGTTGTTCCGATTGATCGATAAGGCGGGCTTGAAGCCTGGAGATATTCAAACTATTCAGCTTACTGCCGACGATGCGAAAGCGGCATTCATCAGTGGTTCCGTTGATGCTTGGGCCATTGGAGAGCCTTACCTGTCTACTTCCGTGGTCAACGACGGGGCTACCGTATTAGCTGACGGCTCTAACATTAACTACATTAGCCCAGCTTTCCATGTGGCCCGTACCAAATTCGCTGAAGAGCATCCCGAGCTAGTTACAGCCTATTTAAAAGTACTGGAGAAAACCTTGCAGTGGCAAAATCAGAACTTCGATGAAGCTGTGAAAATTTACTCTGAAGGAACAAAACTCAATGCAGACGTCGTCAAATCTGTCATCAAAAATGTCAGCTTCGCAACTTTGCCGGTTTCTGATGATTTCGTAAAAGGCCAGCAAGAACTCGCTCAATTCCTACTCAATGAAAAAGCGATCAACAAACTGGTTGACCCCTCCAAAGTCGTTGATAACACTTACATAAAACAAGCTTTGGAAGATATCAAAAACAACAAATAATCCATAAGGCAGGGTGACCCTACATCATGAATACAGTAACTCTTCCTATTCAGGAGCTGAGAGAGCTTGGCAGACAAGTCCTCCTCAAACACGGAGCCACGAAGCGTGAAGCGGAAATCGTAACCGAAGACTATTTGGAAGCCCATCTAAGAGGCCGCTCCTCTCATGGCATTACCTTCTTCAGAAATGCTGTCGAGTCCTTCGAGGACAAGGGCACCTATCAAGTTGGTCCTTTCGACGGAGCTTACATGCATATCATCGGCAATCGGGACATTGGGCATATCGTTGCCCGTGAAGCCATTGATCTGGCTATCCCCTTCCTAACAGACCGCAAAATGATTACGATTGGACTAACCGATATTACCCGTTTTAATTGTTCAGGCACGATTGCCAGATATGGCGCCGAGCAAGGTGCGATCACACTCGTATTCGCTTATGGCGGGACAAGCGTAATGACTCCCCCGGGAGGAACAGCTGTTGCCGTGAACAACACGCCAATTGGTATAGCTTTTCCGCATACGGATCCATTATTTGTTCTGGATATGGCCACTTCCGAGCGTGCTTGGGGTCATGTGACATTAGCCAAATACAATGAGGAGCCCATCCCTGACACATGGGGTGTCGACCAACAAGGGTTGCCTACAACCAACCCTGCTGAAGTTAAATATTTGTCTCCTTTTGGCGGCTACAAAGGCTTTGGACTTGCGTTGGCATTTGAAATGCTAAGCGGCGCACTTGTTAATGTTCCTATTGGCTCCAAAGGACCCGGTAAGGGCAGAGGCGCGTTGATCCAGCTCATCGATCCTACCGCCTTCGGTCACACCGTGGAATCTTTCCGAGAACAAATCACTGGATTTTTGAGCGAGATTAACAACATCCCAACACTCGATCCAGACAAGTCCATCACTTATCCAGGCCAAGCCTCCGAGCAGCGCTACCGTGAGAGTCTGGCGTCCGGCGTTATTACCGTCCATCAAACTGTTATTGAGTATCTTAACAATCAACTTCGAGATGAGTAACATCAGCCTACTACTTCAGAGGACCTTCTTATGAAAACTCGCGAGAATTATAAGAAATATATGTATGGCCTCATTTTGCCTGTCATCATTTTGACCGTCTGGCAATTGGTCGGATCGCTGCACTTGGTGCCTCCCCAATTGCTTCCTACTCCCATCGCAATTATCGAAGCCTTCATCGGCTTAACGAGAGATGGTGTTTTATTCGATAACCTCTCTGTTAGTATGTATCGCGCCGTTATAGGCTTTATCATTGGCGGCGGTCTGGGTCTGCTATCAGGGCTGCTTGTAGGGTTTTTCCGCAAAACGGAGTACACCTTGGACCCCACTTTACAAATGATTAGAACTGTGCCTCATTTGGCTATCATGCCTCTATTCATTCTATGGTTCGGCTTCGGCGAATTTTCGAAAGTTTTATTAATTGCAAAAGGCGCCTTTTTCCCTCTCTATCTCAACACCTTTCTAGGTATACGAGGCATTGATTCCAAGCTGTTCGAGGTTACCCGTGTGCTCGAATTCAGTCGATTCAAGCAGATTACCAAGCTGATCTTGCCTTCCGCGATGCCCAACATTCTGCTTGGTCTGCGACTTTCGCTTGGTATGGCTTGGCTGAGCCTGATTGTCGCAGAATTGATGGGAGCCAACTCCGGCGTAGGCTACATGATCTCGGATGCGAGACAATTCGCCCAAACCGATGTTGTCTTCGTCGGAATCGTCATATTTGCTCTAGTGGGCAAGCTGACAGATTCCCTTGTCCGCAAGCTCGAGGATCGGCTGCTTCGCTGGAGAGATAATTATGATGGCGTGGATAGTAAGTAAGGCAACATGAGTTTCAGCTGATTATTAGGCCTCCCACCCAAAGCCGATTCCACTGGAGTTATTCCAGTGGAATTTGGGTCGGTGCCTCTAGGAAGACGGCTTCTTGCCTTTCACTGGATATTCTCCAGTCAAAGTTGCATTTCCACCTCCCAAAACCGATTCCACTGGAGTTATTCCAGTGGAATTTGGATTTGAGGCCTCTAGGAGGACTGTTTCTTGCCTTTCACTGGATAATCTCCAGTCAAAGTAGCATTTCCACCTCTCAAAACCGATTCCACTGGAGTTATTCCAGTGGAATTACGCAACAAGGTTGGGGTACCAGTTATATAGCTCCTGCTGATCGCGTGGATATTATCAACTGAACCTGGTTTTGCAGTACTCTACCCAGAAGTGAGGCTGTCACATAAGCCAAATTTAGTAGGTAAGCGTCGATCGATGATGGGGTTGATTACTTTCATGTGGAATGAAGGGGCTTCCAGATCAGATCAGTTCTCACCCGAGTGTAAAAGCCTGCAAAAATACAGGAATTTCCGAGCGAATTCGGTTAAAAAGTGGAAATGCCTGCAATTGTGCAGGTATTTTTGTCTTTTTCGGCCGCTCATCCAGAAAAAGCCTCAAAAGCCTGCACAAATGCAGGCTTTTGATAGTTAAGGCTACTCCAAGAGCAAAAAAGATGCATAATTGCAGGTTTACAGAAAGCAGCTGGAGCTAAACAGAGAAAGTAGGCGGCTCATCAAGAGATTATCAGAACCCATAGCAGCTATAGTGAAATAGATCCGAACGCCATATTCATACGCATGAAAGAAGATCACACGCAGAACGGCCAGAACAGCCAGTTTGTGTCAGGTATCATGTACAATTCCGAGCTGCCAGTAATCGAATAGTAAAAGTAAGTTTGGTATAGGCACGATCGAGCCTCTCCGAATCCCAATCAAAAAAGCAAAAAAGCTGTCCCTCAAGTAGGTTTATCTACTTATGGGACAGCCCCTTATTCGTGGCAGTAGCGAACCTAGCCTAGCCTGCTGCTAGGTTCGCTAACTATAGCTTTATTTCCTTACCTACTTGGATCAAGCACGAACAATTAGCACGCCTACCTTGCTAATAGATTCAAAACAGCAGCTGCCTTATTCTTAGTGCCTATACGAGCACGAGCCTCCTTAATTATACACCTTGAATTCATAGGCCGAAGCACTTCCGCCACTGTAACTGGAGCCCGTTACGGTAATTCTGACATATCTGCAAGCAGCTGAAAACGCATCGGTGGTCAACCCTTGCGTCGTATTACTCGTCCTGTCAAGAATTGTCGTATAGGTGACATCGTCATTGCTGCCTTCTATTTTGTACTGGTATGACCTAGGATAGGTTGTGCTGTTGTACCAGTAGCTTTCAAGCTTCGAAATCGCCATACTGCTGCCAAGATCGACTTTCCACCACTGCGGATACGTGTTAGTCACAGCTGCCCAGCGAGTAGAAGAAGTGTTGCCGTCATTGGCATTGCTAACGTCATTCCCTGTTTGTACGGAGCTTGCCGTAGCTGTCTTCCCTTGGGATACAATGCCCGTTGGGGTTGTCGCACTTACCAATGAACTCCATATGCTCGAGCCGGAGCTATTGCGGGCCCTTACCCCATACGTATGGGTTGAGCCTGCAGTAAGTCCAGTATGTGAATAAGGACTGCTTACGTTAGTTGCCATCACGCCGTCAATCAGAAGATCATAGCCCGCAGCGCCTGTTGAGGCATTCCAACTGACGTTGATCTGGGACACGTTGACGGCAGTGGCGGTCAAACCAGTCGGGACAGACGGTAGGTTCGGGTTTGCCGCTGCTGGGGTGATCGTCATGACTTGCGGATTGCCTGCGCCTGCGCCAAATTTCATGCCTCGAATCGCCGCTTGACCGGAAGTAAACTCTACGGCAAGTGCGCTTGCCCGATTGACCAGTCGATAGGCCGTTACTCCACTTAAACTCGTGTTCGTTGCAGCCGCAATCGCAGAGGCCGAAGAAGATGGCGTGAGGTAGGCTGGTGTTGCATTCCCAACAGGCAAAAGATACCATTGGTCACTGCCGCTTGCAGTTCCGTTGCCGCCATTTCCACTTGGGTTGGCATTGGCATCCGCTGCGCCGGAAATAACAGTTGCCCCCATCGCCCGTGTTGCTGCCGCTGTTGATCCAGCTACCTTCAGATATTTCCCTGTGGATGTGTTCTGCAATCGGTAGAAACCGCTATTTTGGGAACCATCAAATTCATCAGGAACCGGAACAAATTGCCATTGATTCGCTGCGCCATCCTGAAGAGAGTTTCCACCTATTGAGATAGTATAAGCTGCGGACGGCGAAATTGCCGTTCCGTTTTGGTCCTTCGGCGGATTGTAGGCCGAATAGTACGTCTGCCCAGCGCCAGGAGCAGCGGTAGAATAATTTTTCTGTGATCCCGATAAATCGGAGATCGTTCTAAAGGAGTAACCGCTGACTTGTTGATTCGTCAAACTGCCTGTGTCGATTTGCGACAAATAGCTGCCTACTGTAGCTGGAAGTTTGCCAACGACTTTAAACGTATCCGGAGCGCCTAAATCATCCGTCTCGTAAATGTACCCGTCATAACCTACGGATCGGTACTTGCCACTATATGCATTATAGGAAAAGGCATTCTCATATTGCGTATTGACCGGAAGGAACAACCTTTGTGTCGCCGTATTTTTGAAAACCGGGGTGCTGCCGCCTTGTTTAACTGACGTCAAATAGCCAGTCGCGTTGTTTTCTTGGCTGATCCAGATCTGACTGTTTTGGATGTAGACGGTAATCGTAGCATCCAGTGCCGGATCAGAGTAAGAGACGGATGGAATACTTGTGCCGCTGGCATTTTTTAGCGTACCGCTGACCGTATTCGCTGTGTATGTGCTGCCTGCGGGATCTTTGAAGATGAAATCTCCACTGCTTGGCACCTTCGTGTAGCCGATGTTCAGGGATGAGCCATCCATTCCTGTTCCGGTTAAGGTAAGACTATCCGTGACCGGCGTGTAGTTTACGCTCAGATTATGATCGCTGCCAGCCCCCATAGGGCTGCCGATCCAACCTGCATTCCCTTTAAGTGCGGATCGGGACCATGTCCCGTTATACCAAACATCCCATGAACCTTCGGCCATCTTGGCGCTGATTGGAGAACGGGCAAGACTAAAGTAGGTGAGTATGTTGCTATAACCAGGTTTCCAATTAATGTGATTGTTGTAAAGCGCATAGAAATAACCGTTTGCATTATCGACAAAAAGCCTTGTGCCGGCAACCCCATACGACCAAGTGGTACCTGGGAAATTCGTATTCGTCGCTGCTTCATTGCTGTCATTCCATGGTGAAGTGGCCACCTGCCCAATCAACTGCCAGGTAGCTCCTTTATCTGTTGAGTAGGTAGCCAGAACACGATTGTTATGAACACCTGTGGCAATTCGCTCATTGGTAGTCGGATTGTTCGTTGCAAAAGGAGAAAATTGATATTCGTCATTGGTTAATGCATACCAGTAACCTGTATCAGGATCAATCCAGACGCCGATTCCATCGTTGTGGTCATCCTGGTAGGGAGTTGGAATACCGTAGGTTTGATCAAGCTTATAATTGAATGTTCCAGGCCTATTCCAGTAAGAATTGTAGACGGTTGCCGCGCCCCAGTTCGTGTTGAGTGTACCCAAGTCCTTATTGATATTGAACTTGATCCAAGATCCGCCGTTATCCGCCTGCTCGTAGTTGGCTACCGAATACATCCAGTGAAACTCTCCTTCCTTGTCGACGAATGCAGAGCCGGCAATATCAGCGGTTCCTGTCGTGAGGCTTGGGACCGTTGCTTGTTGTACATAAGTCGGAAATTTCTCTGCTGCTGCCGAAGCTGTCTGTAGCCCGCCCAATGCTTGCCCGGTGAGGAATGTCAGAATAGCAAGTGATCCTGTCCATTTCGCTCTCTTTGTAATACGCATACGATTACCTCCATGTTTTGTATTTGTTGAAATCCCTCCACCTACCTTGTTCTCTACCTACAAACTCACCCCCCTTCCATGGATTCGTCTATAAATACGTATAGTTTTTATTGATAATCAGCGCATTCACTCGCCACTGAGAGCCTTTGAACGTGCTGAATCGGATTCTCACATATCCGTCCTTCCTCTGCGTTACTGGCAGCATTTCCGTTGCAAATTGGCCAGACTTCAACATTCCCTCAGGTTTCCAAGCGCTCTGCCCTACAATCTCAACTGCCGTGTAGGACGTTTCCTCTTGATCTCCTGTTATGAAAAGCAAATCGTACCTCCCCTTCGGCAGCTCTACCATTAACGTCGCATCACGTTTTCCACCGATAAAATCCCTGCGCAGCTCGTCAGGCTCTCCACGGTCTTCCGCAACAAGACCTTCCACGCTTTCCCATCCGATACCTGAATACGGTTTGAACAACGTCTCAAGTGTTATTGGGCGAAAAGTTTGACCAAGGACACCTTCCGTATGCACCTGTCTTGGCAGCACTTTGTCATAATTTTTAGCTAGCATATCCGACATCAAGCCAAAATCGAACCGGTAGACAGCCAGTCTCGATTCACGGGAATTGCCGGCATAATAGTCGAATGTGAAATGGTCGAGCGTCCTGAAATGCTGTGTATCCTGGTTTTTGCCTAGGAATACGCGCCGATGTGTATGGGCTTCATGAACAAGTGGATACGCCCTTTGCACGGGGGTGGGATTAGGTTTGAACTGAAAAAACTCCGGCAGTACCGATTCTGTATGGGGATAAATCGCGTATTCCCCGTTTTTCTCGGTATCAAACGACATACATCCATTCTCCTGAACATAATTCACTTGGCTCCAGGAATGGCCGGTCTTCTTGGCAACTAACACAGTTTGACTGCAATGAAACGGGTTGCGAATTACAGCCTTTGAACCTGCCTTGCTTCGGATATAGACCCAAGTTGTGCCGCCATTCTTCAACTCAGCACTAATCTCGAAAGCACCTACAGCCAGCAAACCTTGAAACGAACAATCGCTCCATTTCTCATATGTCTTTACTTTGTTCTTCACCTCATGCTCGTACAGCCCAATCGAACGTTCCTGCTCAGATTCACCTGACGGAAGCGCCGGAAATACATGGATCACGCCATCATAGCTTTGCAGCAGCATTTCGTTTACCGCAGCGACCATTTCTCCGGAAGCTTCCATCATGCATGGATGGTACAACGGTTCATTCGTGATGTTGCAGTAGTTCATCCAGCGTTCCGTTTCTTCTGCAAACAAGCCATTGCATCTGAGCGATAGGTCTATGCCTTGCTCATACAACAGTCTAATCGCGGTGTTGCCCTTCCCCAGTCTTGAGGCGGCACAGGAAAGCCAACCGAATTGAAACATCCCGAATTCCGTCTCATTCGCAGCATAACGAAGCGTATTCTCTGCCCTTTGCCTCCATAAGGGATCACTATATTTATCAATTTCTCCAATCGGATAAATCGGCATAAGCAGCGAAGGATGCCGCAAATGCAAGTCGGCAGGCGCCCATTCCGAATCCAGCAGGATTTCACCGTATCGTTTGGACATTGCGGTTGGATATGCTGCCAAGTTTTTCACGATTTGCATCCATTTGCGCTGATCAGCCTCCGCTTCGCCAAGCCGTTGGCCCGCTTCTATGGCTATCTTGAACAAATATTTAATGGAGCCAAGGCTGCAAGTGGAGTTACGAGTCAAAGGCCCCTGTTCCGGTGAAATATCCGGGAATACATCATATCGTCCTGTTTCAGCATTTACCTGCAAATAGCCTTCGAAAAATGTTGCGATCTGCTTAAACAGCGGATAAGCCTTCTCCCGTAAGAACTCAAGGTCCATACTGTAGCGATAATAGTCCCAAAGGAATTGCGCGCACCAAGGCCAAATGCTTACATACAACGCATGCGGATAATCCCCTCCAATGCCATCCAAACCATGAAATTGCTTCGACATTTGCTCGGCAAGCTGAACGTAGGAGAGCAGCCCCTCATTGAACACTTCCGCAGTTTCAAGGTAATTAGCCGTATAAAGCGGCCAAAATGCAGCTTGAATATTAACGTCCCAATACCACATGCTGCCCCACTTGGTTGGCTGTTTAATATCCCACAAGCCGTTCAATCCGCACGCTTGCTCGCGCATTGTTCCGCCTTGACCACTGCAGCAGGCGATTGCGTATAAATTGATGTACCAAAGCTCTTCAAGCATTGCATCCGGCAAGGTGATGGAGGAACGAGACCAGAAGCTTTTCCAATGGGCTTGATGATGCGCAACCATGTTATTGACATGCGTGAAGGGCCTATTCAATCTCATCAAAGCGGTATGAAGCAGTTCCTTGGTTTCCTCCTCCGTCACCACGGTTGTAAGCAGCGTCATGTGCGCATCCGTATCCTGGAGGGCAATTTGAAGGCGATCATTGGAATCGGCAACCATGCTTCCTTTGGCTCCGATGATCCTCATCATCACAATGAACGAAAACGGATCGTATTGCTCCTTATCTTCACCATCAGGATAGAAGGCTCCTTGGTAATAAAACGTCATGTCATCCAATTGATGATACGCCACCTGCATATCTACATATCTACCTATGGGAACAGACATCGCTACTGCTTGCAACAAGGACGCATTGGTCTGATTAATTTCCGTAATGACATAATCGCCATCTTGGGCAATCAACGTGCTCACGGCAAGCTGATCCTTCCCTTTTTCCACACGCAACTGGACAATGGCTTTTTCAATATCCAGCTCTAGGGAATAATCATCTGGTTCTGTGAGCTGCTCCGAAGGAAATAGGTGAATTTCGCCAGTTGGATAATGGGAGGCTCCGCCGGAGGATTTGCCATATTTCCTGTACATACTGCTTGTGGATAACACGTCGCCATATAGAAATATAGGGTTTTGCTCGGGATTACGGTACCGCTCTACCGCCAACTTCCTCAATTCGTCTAACGTTCGTCCATATTGAAGCGAGAAATGACCGTCTTCCCCATTCCGATACTTCTTGCTGTAACGATGAAGCTTCTGATAATAAACTTCATAATGATTGAGCGCTAGCGTCAGCTTGTTATCCTCGAAATATGCCATGCCCCCAAAATGTCCATTTCCGAGCGGCAAAGCCTCATTCCAACTGCTCGGAGCATTCTCGAATGTAACACCTCGCATAGGTATCTCTCCTTATTCCTTAATAGCCCCAATCAACACGCCTTGGACAAAATACTTCTGAAGGAACGGATACAGACAAATGATAGGCAGCGTCGAGACCATAATCGCCGCATACTTAATCGTTTCTCCGAAGGCATATTTGTCGTCGCCCCCGCCTGCCATCATCGAATCCGTATTGTTCGAGATCAGAATTTCACGGAGCACAAGCTGGAGAGGATAGGCTTCACGATTCCGCAAATAAACTAGCGCATTAAAATAGGAATTCCAATGCCCTACTGCATACCACAAAATCATGACGGCCATAACTGGCATTGAAAGGGGAATGACGATGCGAAATAGTATTTTCCAATCGCCTGCGCCATCCATTCTGGCTGATTCCTCCAAGCTGACTGGGATCCCTTGAAAGGAAGTACGCATGATAATCATATTGAACGTATTGATCGCACCTGGAATGAGAATAGCCCACATCGTATTCATCATACCGAGGTTGTTCACGAGCAGATAACTCGGAATGAGTCCACCGTGGAACACCATTGTCACAACGATAACGAACATAATGATATTTTTAAAATAAAGATTCGGCCTGGATAATACATAAGCACCTATAGCTGTCATGAACAGGTTGATTGTTGTGCCCAGCACGACGTAGACAAGTGTATTTTGATACCCTTTCATGATCATCGGGTTCTCAAACACGGCTTTGTAGGCACCGAGATTAAAGCCTGCCGGTCTGAGCATTAGCCCACGATGCTGCAGCAATGACGTCGCATCACTTATCGAAGCGAGTGCCACGTACAAGAACGGGTAAAGGGTTATCGCGCAAAGGACAAGCATCAACAGCATATTGAAGTAGCCAAATGTTCGCTCTCCACGGGTTAGTTTCATGTGCAAATCTCCTTACCACAGTTTTTTCTCGCTGATCCGTTTGACAAAGCTATTGGCCGCTACGATCAGAACAAAGCTGATCACCGAGTTGAATAGCCCAACAGCTGCTGTGAAGCTGTAGCTTGCCTCTAATACCCCTTTACGATAAACATAAGTTGAAATAACGTCCGCAGTTCCGTAAGTAAGCGGATTGTACAGCAGCAGAACCTTTTCACTGCCGACCGTCAGCATATTGCCCATTTGCAAGATAAACAAGATAACGATTGTTGGCATAATGCCTGGAATCGTAATATGCAGCGTTTGCTTCCAGCGGTTTGCGCCATCCATTCGAGCCGCCTCATACAGCGTCGGATCGATGGTCGCCATCGCAGCCAAATAAACAATCGAGCCCCAGCCGATGCCTTGCCATATGCCAGACGAAACGAATAGAAAACGGAACCAGCCTTCCTTTTGCAAAAAGTCAATCGGTTCGATATGAAAGGTACCCAGGATTTGATTAATGAGACCATTACGGCTTAAGAAATCAATCATCATCCCAGCCACAACCACGATCGATATGAAATGCGGCAAATAGGAGATGGACTGTACGACCCGTTTAAACACGCTCTGGCGAATTTCATTAAGCAGCAGCGCGAGAATAATAGCGGCTGGGAAGCCAAACAGCAGATCGTAGAGGTTGATCAAAATCGTATTTTTGATTAATCGCCAGAAGTAAATACCATTAAAAAAGCTTTGGAAATGTTTAAATCCGACCCATGAACTGCCCAGAATTCCTTTCGCTGGCGAGAAATCCTTAAAAGCAATTTGCAATCCGTACATCGGTCCATAATGGAAAATAAGGTAATACGCAATAACGGGAATAGCCATCACATAAATGGACCAATGCCGTTTCATATCAGCTCGTATGGTTTGCAGGACTGTCGGATTGCGATAAGTTTGCGTTGTCGTCACGGCATGTTCAGCTATATTATTTGCAGTACTTTGCCTCATATTCTCCCTAGCCTCTCTCTCTAGTTTCAAAAAGAAATCAGGGGATAAACCTGATTCATCCCCTGATTCAACTCTTTCTTAACGCTTATTGAAACGTTCGAGTGCTCCCTGCTGGATTTTAATCGCTTCGTCGATTCCCATTCCCTGAATCTTTTTCACATACAGATCAAAGTTGTCGAGTGGTTCAACGCCCATGATAAACTTCAAGAGCATCTCATCTTGATAGGTCTGGATGTCGGTCACAATGGAAGCGAATTTACTGCTTTCATCCTGCGTCGGAGATACAAGCGGGATTTTACGCTCAGCCGTTGGCTTCGACCAGATTTCCAAAGCTTTCTTCTGCTGCGGCAAAGCAAGATATTGCATTTGGAAATTGTCGCTTAGGACAAAAGGAGCACTCCATGTTGCGCGATTGTATTTGGCAATGGATTGTTGGATGCTGGTTCCTGCTGGAGGATTTAAAATTTCTGGCAGGAAGGTCGCTTTACCGTTCTCCATTTTGTAGCTAACGCCTTCTACCCCATAGTTGAACAGCAGGTCGCCTTTTTCCCCATACGCATAATCAAGCCATTTTACCGTTTCGATCGGGTTTTTGTTGGCTGCCGAGATCGCTGCTCCAACACCGTTATAAGCAAAATCCTTTTGTCCCCAAATCGCTTTGTCGCCAGCCTTCAAGACAGGGTACGGAGCAGCTTCCAGATCGAATTTAGGCTCCTTATCCTTCATAAGGCCAGCAAATTTGCCAATCCCTCCTCCATTGAATGAAGCCGTTGCACCCACGAGATCGGTGGTCATTTTGTTATCGAATAATTTATCGTTAGGCGCTGCAAAATCCTTATCCAGCAAGCCTTCCTTGTACCATTTATTCATGGTTGCGAGGAATTCTTTGTATTCAGGCTGAATCGGGCCGTATTTCACCTTGCCTCCATCTTGATAGAAGCTGTAGTTGATGCCCCAAGCTCCGAGGAAAGGCGCATCGGTTGCAAACAGATTTTTGTCCAAATAAATAGGAATCTCATCCGCTTTGCCGTTGCCATTGGGATCCTTTTCTTTAAAAGCTTTCAATACCGTGTACCATTCGTCGATAGTTGTCGGCATCTTCAACCCCAGCTTATCCAGCCAATCCTGGCGAATGGATGGACCGAAGAATACCCTGACCTTGTCATCACCGCGCAGGAAGGGGAACGCATAGATGCTTCCTTCATCCGTTGAAATTTGCTTCTTCCAGTCTGGATGTGCCGCAAGCAGCTTCGTAAGGTTCGGTGCATACTTGTCGATAAGATCATTAAGCTTAATGATTTTCTTATCTAAAATCGCCTTCTCCGGTCCGCCAGGGTACCGAATAACCGCGCCGCTTGTCGCTCCCCAACTTGCTTCAATGACATCCGGAAGTTCGTTGGTAGCAATCATTAAGTTGAATTGCTCTTGCGCTTGGGGAACCTCGAGCGGAGGATGCTGGAATTCAACCTTCACCCCGGTTGCTTTCTCAAGCTCCTTGTACATGCCCATTTCAGCATACGTTTTCATTTGAGATGAGGCTGCTGAGTGATTCGGTACCCAATACGTTAATTTCGTCAATTTGGGCGGCTGTGCGTCATTGCTTGACTGCGGCGCTGCCGATGAACTACTGCTTCCCGGATTATCGCCGCAAGCGGTTACCGAAATCGCCAGCGCAGATATCAATACAACAGAGCCTGCTTGCTTCAAACTTCTCTTCATGTTTCTTGCCTCCCTTTATATGAGTAACCCAATTTGGCACCGATGACTGTCATCCAGCACCTGTTCCCAAGTATGCTTATCTCGCGCCGGCATGCCTACTGCCTAGTTCTCATTTCCGTTGTATTTTACTAAGAAATCCAGGCAAGAAGAGAAATAATCAGTCCGTATTAGAAATCGTCAGTAGCCGCTGCGAATTAAGAAAAACGGCTTCGCCGCCCTGAGAGATCAGCCTCTTCGTAGCGACAAAAACCCGTTAAGGGAACTAGAGGACGCTATATAGGCAAATAGCAGGGATGCTGAGGTATTAGCGGAACTACAGGGTCTTATTTTCACGAAAACCGCTGAATTTGCCTTGAAACAGCAAAATAGCGGACTGTAGTTCCCTAACCCCCGCGATATGGATACTTTTGGCTAGAATAGCGGACTGTAGTTCCCTCCCTCTCGCACAAGGCGGCTGGAGTAACTCCGCGTTCACTCCAAAACATATAAACTCTTATATTTAAATAAAGCAGCCCCAAGAGGCTGCTTTCACTTATCTGCGCCGGTAATTTCCGGCAGCATAGTCTCCCGGTATTTGCCCGGCGTTACACCCTCGAGCTTCTTGAACGCTCGGATGAAAACGACATCATTATTGTAGCCGATCTTCTTGGCGATCTGTACGATCGTCAATTCTTTGTTTTCCATTAACTGCTTCGCTTGTTGAATCCGTTTATGTGTAATGTAATCCAGCAAGTTTTGCCCTTGGTGCTTTTTGAAAAACGTGGAGAGATATTGCGGTGTCATCTGAATACGTTCAGCAATTTGGGCAACACCAAGATTGGAGTCATCTAAGTTGTCATGGACTATGCAAACGATCTCCTGAAGTCTCTGAACACTGTGGTCGGATCGTTCCAAATTAAACGAGCGGGTCAGCGTCTCGTAAAACTCTTTTGTCTTGGTATACATCCCTTGCGCAGTTGGATAACTGAACACTTCCTTGATGGGATCGAAACCCGCGCCAAGCACCTCATCTTGATTGGTATTGGTGGAATTAATAATTTTCAAGAGCGTGCTTGTCACATTGAAAAATAGGCATCGGCCCAGCTCTGGCGTGATATGGCTGGAATCGAAGTTCATCGAATAAATTTTGTCCAACAGCTTTTCCACGTTCTCCGTATCCCCGCCGCGAACAAAGTTAATGAGCTGTATCTCAACTTCAAGCGGATAATAATAGTGCTGCTTCACTTCGAGGATATCTTGGAAATGAATCGTCGTATGTTTCCCTAGAATCAACCTATATTCAAGGGCTGCCAGTGCTTCGGGATAAGAATCGCGAATGGCTTTAGGCCCCGAATGAATCCCGCCTACGGCGATCGTCATGCCGATTTGGAATCTTTGCGAGATGATTCTGAAGAGCGAGTCAGCGATTTCCCGGATATCCGATTCGGCGAATTTCTCCCGATTGGCTGTCAAGTTAATGAGAAGTGCAATGCGATCTCGGTCGAGTTCCACGGAAAACCCTTTATGGTTGGCTGCAATCAGATCCGTACCAATATTCGAAATAATGAACCTTGCATGTGCCCATTGCTGTTCATCTTCTTCCACTAAGGCATAGCCATCCTCAATTTTGACAATTAGGACTGCAAAGCAATCGCTTATGAATGTCAAATTCATAAACTGCAGGGATTCTCCATTTTCAATCGATATGTCCACATCCATGCGACCATTCAGAAGACGTGACAAGTAGTTGGCTCGGATAAACGGGATTTGCTGCGTTAAGGCCGTGCGCAGGTTCTTCTCTTCATGAATGGAGCCTTCCATCGTTTGCCGGATAAACTCGTATTCATTCGAGGAAGGACGTTTGATCATTTCTTTTCCGCGCATAATGGCGTTTACCGTTTTCTGCAGAGGCTTATACGTGCGGTAGGCGCCGATACTGACAGCCACTAAACCGCAAATCAAGCAGAGGATGAACAGGCCGATTGACCAGCTTTGAATTTGATTAACCTGCTGCATAAAAACATCGTTGGGCATGATCGATACATATTTCCAGCCTGCTTTTTGGGAAGATGTGACGGAAACGACTTGATCCACACTCCCGAGCCGGTAATCGAACGGACCTGATCTACCTTGAATGCGCCCTAACAAATCGGAAGGAAAGGGGGCTTCGCTGTTGCTCATAATGGTATTGCCTGCGTTGTCAATAATATAAACGGAGCTATGGCTGGCTGACTCCAGCTGCGCGAACAATTGCTTAACTTGGTCGACGTCAATCAATACTGTGAAATTGCCGAGATTTTGGGATTGTGAATGAATGGGAAGTGTTTGTATATAAGTGATAACATCCTTCGGTGCCTGATCTGCCCCGCTGGATAGGGACGCTACCGGCAGGTAAGACATGTTATGCTCCTTATCCATCAACTGGCGCCATCCCTCATAGGCCATATTCTTATAGGCGTAATAGATCGAGTAAAAGGTCCGCGAGTCCGTTACCACATCCGATTTCACAATCGTATCGCTGCTTGCGAAATATACGTAGTAATCGAGGATAAAATTGCTGGTCATGCTGTGATACTTACTCATCTTGTCCCGCATGAATTGGATAAACTCATATTTGTCAGAATCATTCGAGTTGGCCGGGATTCGCAGCATATAATCCAGCTTCGGATCAAATACAACCTGCCGCATCAGCGTATCCACTTCCGACAATTTGTTATCGAGGGATAGTTTCAACTGCTCCAGCATGGCCGCATTGGACTTTGTCGTGCTTCGCTCAAGGCTTTGTTCTACTTTTGCGTACAGAAAAAGCCCCATTGCAAGCGGTATCAAAAGAATAAATAAATTGGAGGCGATTATCGTCGAAAGTGCACTTTTGCGACTGCCGACAAGGCGTAAAATAAAAGGCATTTTCAAAAAAAGATCACCTTCCCTTCCGCGTAATCGAATTTACTAGAAATTGTATCTTCTCTTCATCAAAGTTGCAATACCTGTACGCAAAGCAAAAAGGACCTTCCGCTGGCAGCGAAGATCCTTTCGGTGATACTATCATACCCACAGCAGGGGCTGGCGGATCGCGATGTTGCGACGAACTTCCATGTCCGAAGGGTCCGAATCAAGGCTGTTCCATAGTTCCATATACGCCTTACTGTCAAGCGCCAGCCCAGAGAATAACAGGGATGAAACCTTAGCCGGCCAACCTTCGAAATGCTCTACGTCCGGAGGATACGGCCAAGTGGATTTATCCTGCAAATAAGGGAACAGATAGGACAGGCCTTTGCGGATTCCACGACCATCAGGCAGCTCGAAGTTCCACAAATTATGTTCCGGCGTCGAAAGAATGTGACACAGTGTCACCATATTATCCAGCACGAAAATCGCGTAGCCATACGGTTTCGTGCGTGCTAACTCACGCGGGAAGCTGCCGTCTGGGGCCATTTGGTCAGGGAGCAGCGATTCTTTGTACCTTTGCCTGCAAAAGCGAAGCATTTCTTCGTTATTCGTAAACCAGGCAAATGCAGCCGCCTGCACAAACCAGCAAACCCCATGGTTATTAGGCGCATTCATTTCTTCGATGCCATTCTCATGTGTGCTCATCCATGTTAAATAGTCGGCAAACCATCTCTGAAGTCCCTGATACATTTCGGCGGTCATAGGAGATGAGGCTTTCAGAGCTTCAATAGCAACCGGCACATCGATCAAATGCAGGGTATCAATAATACCGATGCCTCTGCCGGAGCAAATACCGGGTATAGCTTGCGCATAGAGGAGATGCGGATTCATCTTCGTTGCTTCATCCAGGAAAAACTCCTGTAAAAACGTTACCGCTTTCTCTGCGTAAGCCTCGTTTCCAGTCACCGAATACCCAGCGGCCAAGTTCGCCACATGGGTTCTCATGCTTCGCAATAACAGCCGATGGCTGTCGAAATTATCGGGATTGCTTTCGCCATCCAGGCGTACATAAGGCAGTCCGTCTGCGGTATCGGGGTTTGGCCACCAGTAATCACCGTTCGAATAATAATCGTTCAAGCCGCCTTCGCTTTTGGCAGCTCTGGCACTCGTAATAGAAATGAGGTTTTCCTTCATCGACGCATCAGCTTGCCTGATAATCCACTTCGTGTCAAATAAGGAGAAGCGTTCATTCTGCTCGCTTGCTTTTGCTAGATTCATCATAGTCTATACCCGCTCCTTGCACTGTTTAAAATATATCATTGTCCCAGCCCATCAGCTTAGCCATCGCTTCCAAGTAGTAATAATCACCGTAAATCAACGATACGTTGACATCCTTATTGACGGGCTTGTTGCCTGTAGCTTCAAGTAAAATGCCTTCGAATTCAGGCCGGTCCAGTGTGCTGTAATTTTGCGACAATGATTGCATGATCGATTCTGCGGCTTTACGGTACACCTTTCCTTCTTCCGGGGGCAGCTGCTCTGCAATTGTCAGAAGACCGGAGGCCCCGATGCTTGCGGCTGACGTATCTCTTGGCTCACCGGTTACATCCGGCACACGGAAATCCCAATAGGCGACGCAATCATCGGGAAGACAGCTAAGATAATAATTCGCCGTACGCTTGGCGGCGTCCAAATATTTGCTGTCCCCCGTATACTTGTACGTATTGGCCATGCCATACAATGCCCAAGCCTGCCCCCGGCTCCAAGAGGAGGTCGGCGAATACCCTTGACCTCCCAAGTATTCCTTCACATCACCTGTATTCGCATCGAACACGGTAATGTGATGCGATGAACCGTCTTCGCGGAGCGTATGCCGAAGCACCGTATCCGCGTGTGCACGCGCGATTTGAGCAAATCTCGGATCGCCCGACTCCTGCGATGCCCAAAACAAGATCGACAGGTTCATCATCGTATCGATGATTGAACCTCCGGGACGGTCTGCCTGATTTTGCGCCCTTAAGAATCCTCCGGCCAAGTTAAAGCGGCCAGCTAATAGGTTCGCAGCCTGCAGCCCTCTGCGCCTGGCGTCAGTGTCACCCGTCAGCTTATATTTAATCACAGCCGTGCTTAGAAATTGAAAACCTACATCATGATGAAACCGATTCTCCCGCAAAAAACACTGTTCGATCCGCTCATCCCATGACCATGCAGTTTGACGATACGATTCTTTGCCCGTCATATCATATAAGATCCACATCATGCCTGGCCAAAAACCGGAAGTCCACCAGTCTAGGATCACATCGTCATAAACACCAGACACGGACGCATGCGGGCATTTCTCCCCCATTTGTTCCATCATCCGATCCACTTTCGCTTGAAGCTGAATCCACCATCCAGACCATGGTTCTTCCTGCATACCTGTAAAGTTAGCCATCGATCTTCGATCCCTCGTCATACGTTCGTTTCACAATCAATCATGACATGAATCGTGTCGCCTTTATGCTCATTACGCAGCTTAAACGCTTCGGCAATGTTGCTTAAGTGGACCACATGCGTGATCATTTCCTCCGTATTGACAAGTCCATCCAGCACCAGCTGCAAGCCTTTGTCGAAATAATGGCGATTATCGATATCCCGCTTCGGTTCCGTTGAGAAAATGTCGAGCCTCTTCTTATGAATTTTGAAGAAATCGACAGGCTTATGGCAAGTCCCAATGCACCCGTACATGACGATGCGTCCATTCTGGGAAGCAACATCAATCGCATCAACCATCCCGTCTCCCTCCAGCAAGCAGGGAATGACCACATCGAAGCCATCCGGGAAATCTTTGCCCACAATGTCCATCGTATTCGCGTCTGGCGACGGCATCTTATAGGTATGGGTCGCCCCGTACTTGCGGGCCAGCTCCAGCTTTTCATCGAACAAATCCGTTACCACAAGGTTCCGCGGACTATACAAGCTAACTACCTGCGTCATCACCAAGCCGCTGACGCCTTGTCCGGTGATCAGCACATTTTTGTGAGGCGAAATATCGCCAAGCTCTGCCGCATGAATAATGCCGGGAAGCACCTCAATCAGCGAACCTTCAATGAGAGGAAGCGCCTGCGGAAGAACTTTGACAGAAAAAGGGGTACAGCAAACATATTCAGCGAAGGCTCCCCAAATATAGCGAAGCGCTACAGGATCTCCCACCTTAAGACCGATGACATTGGGTCCTACTTTATCGATAACGCCAGCCACTTCATGCCCAAGCCGTGTCGGATACGAGACAAACTCGGGCTCGCGAGCCCCGCGAAATACTTCCACATCACTGCCGCATATCCCTACCCATTTCACCTTTACCCTTACTTCGCCTTCAGCAGGTTCGGGAATTAGCGCCCTTTTTAACGTAATAGACCCAATTTCCTCCACAACGGCGCACAACTGCGTACCCTCACCATCATAATCGACCAACTGCATGGGTGGAACAGACATTTTTCTAACCATTCTTATTAACCCCTATCCATTTATCCAGTATATGATTTGCCATTATTTTATTGCCTTCCGTGTTCGGATGCAGGTGGTCTGGCAGCATGCCAACATAAGCTTCTCCAAGAATATCCAGACCGTTTATATAAGTAAGATTGGAATCCCCGTAAGAAGCTAAAATAGTCACCGCTTCCTCGATTTCTTGCCTCATTGCAACCAAGTTCATCCCTACTATGTTTTCATCCGTTTCCCTGTGAGGGCAATAAATAGGCGAAAATATAAATAGGGGCGTGTTGCGATGCTTTTCCCGAATGATCGACACCATGCCAATAATAGCCGAACGAAACGTCCGGATATTTAAACTATTGCCTCCCATCACATTAATGCCGAGGCACAAGGAAATAACGTCAGCGGGAAGGTCACGGATGACGCGAGCAACCATCGGTTCCAAATGGCATTGTCCAGCAAATCCCAAACAGGTCAGATCCCAACCTTTGCTGCGTGCTACGATTGCCGGCCAAGTCAGAGCTGGACTTGCAGCTGAGCTGCACTGCGTAATCGAGCTGCCATAGGCAACCCAGCGGGGCTGATTCTTTGGCAAGGGATCGGCCGATGCCCCTTCATCGACTTTTAGTGCTTTCACAATGACGGCAGCTTCTTGTGACAAATAAATGTCAACTCTCTTCATGCTGCCTGGCAAGTTTGTAAATAAACAAATTTCTTCTCCAGCAAGAAGCGATTTGGTTGCGACTAATTCATCTTCAATCACGATGTCAAATCGTAGATCTTTATCCATTCTAGCGACATGCAGCTCCACTGAAGTCGAATCGCTTATAAAAGCAACTCGAACACCCGCTGCTTCCCCTGCCTTCTCCACCAATTTAGAGGCGTACAAGCTGAGCTGATCATGCGGCAATCGCCATGGCCGGAGTCCAGCATCCGTCGTTTCGATGGAAACGGCCCCTCGGAACCACTCTTTATTTAGTTCAATCGTTTGCATGCTTCCATTCACCTCTTTGTAAAATAGGCAAGCTAGGAAGTCCTATTCTGCCAATGCGGGACATTTTGTAATATGTGCGTTCAACTGCCTTATTCTCTCTATATAAGGGAACTGTAGGACGCTATTTAGGCAAAAAGTAGAGATTCCAGAGGGTTAGCGGAACTACAGGGCCTTATTTCCGCGAAAAGCGCTGAAATTTCCCATCAAACAGCAAAATAGCGTACCGCAGTTCCCTCAACCTCGCGATATTGACGCTTTTGACTGAAATAGCGTACTGTAGTTCCCTTTCGCGCAAGGCTGATGGGTTGCTCTGCGCAAGGCAGCTGGTTCCCTCTCGCGCGAGGCAACTGGGTTGCTCTGCGCAAGGCAGCTAGTTCCCTCTCGCGCGAGGCAACTGGGTTGCTCTCGTAAGGCAGCTAGTTCCCTCTCGCGCGAGGCAACTGGGTTGCTCTGCGCAAGGCTGCCGGATAGCTCCGCGCGAAACAGCCGAATAACTCCTGCTCACTCCAAATGTTAAATTAAAATAAAAAGCCGCGATTTCCGCGACTCTTTATGATATGGCTCAAGCCAAGGGTGCAGCAGGAATCACCGGCTTATCCTGCATGATATCGCCGCTAACTTGCATCCATGAAGCCAATTCGGAGGCAAGCCGTTCGATGACCCCGGCATTTGCCGGTTCTGCCGACAAATCTTGCATTTCCCAAGGATCGCTCAGCAGATCGAACAACTGGATTCGTTCCGTTCCTGTGTTCGTTTCTGGCGAGCGATAATATCGGATCAGCTTCCATCTTCCGTCCGTGACCATCCGCTGGACATCTCGATAAACCGAGCCCACGACAGCGCGAACGCTACCAATTTCCCCAGCAAAAATGGGACATAGACTCATGCCTTCCGTCTCCTCCGGCAGTTCGACGCCGCATAACCCGGCAACGGTAGGAAAAATATCGATATTGCTGGCCAGCGCAAGCTCCTGCTTGCCCTGAGGCACGCCTGGCCCACGGAAGATAAGCGGTATGCGCACGCTATGCTCGTAAAGGTTCTGTTTGCCCATCAGTCCGTGCTGCCCGACCGCCAAGCCATGATCCGCCGTATATACGATAAGCGTATCGTCATAGATGCCCTTAGCCTTCAGCGCTTCGATGACTCTACCGATTTGCGCGTCCATATGGCTTATCATCGCATAGTAATCGGCTATATGCCCACGAATTTCGTCTTCGTCCCTCGGCCATCTTGCAAGCTTCTCGTCCCTAACCGTCATATCGCCGGTATCGAATGGATGCTCCCGCACAAAGTTCGGTGGCAGCGGAATACCCGATTTGTCGTACATGCTTGCATACGGCTCTGGCGCGGTTCGGGGATCATGCGGCGCAGTATAAGCCACATACAGGAAAAACGGCCGATCTTCCTCGTAATCCTCGATAAAGTTAACGGCGGCGTCCGTAAACAACTCCGTCGAGAATGTATGTTCCACATACTCCTGTTCCTTCGGATAAGCACCGGTTACGTCAAAGTCGTGCACAGGCACCTGCGTATGCTCGCTCATTCCGCGAAAAGCCAGCTTATCTCCTCCCTCGAAACTTCGGGCGAAGCTTGCCTTGTCGTTATGCCATTTGCCGATCGCATGCGTCAGGTAACCG
This sequence comes from Paenibacillus ferrarius, assembly GCF_002027705.1. Taxonomy (GTDB): domain Bacteria; phylum Bacillota; class Bacilli; order Paenibacillales; family NBRC-103111; genus Paenibacillus_E; species Paenibacillus_E ferrarius. The sequence goes on from NZ_MBTG01000005.1 coordinate 158,303, forward strand.
GCACTCTGCATCGTTTGCGGCATGAGTCGAACATCCGGCCGAATAACGCTCGAATGCTCCCGGTTCATCATGTCTTTGCCGATCATCGCCCGGAAGATCGGGATGCCCGTATGGACGCACGCTCTGCTCGGCGCGCAAACCGCTCCGCTTAGACCGCCGAATATATGCGTGTTGCGGCAAGATGTCCCGCTGGCAGCCAGCGAATCCAATACCGGCGTCTGCACCGTTTCATCGCCGAACGCGCCAATGGCTTCACCACGATGATCGTCCGCAATGAAAAACAACACATTAGGTTTACTGGGTGAAGCCTTACTGGGTAAAGGTTTACCGAGTGAAGGTCTTCCGTGCGAAAGCTTCTTCGTGTGCTTTTCTTTCATCTTCTACCTCACTCTCACGAGACAGGATTGCTCTTAGGATGCGGCTACTTTTTTGATTTATACTGGGTATAGGCTTGCTGATAAATTTCCAGATAGCGTTTGATGTTCATTTTGTCCAGAGTGCTCAAATAGTTGTTCCACTCCTTGTCAATGTCCAGCGATCCTGTAACCGTCTTCGCAAAAAATTCAGTGCGGTAGTCCGTAAGCGTCTTCTCGAGCGTAGAAAGCTCCTCCGCTTGTTCGTTGGTGAAGAACAATGGCGGCACAATTTTGCTCGGGTCGGTTGCGTAAGGCTCGTATTTTTTGGTTTCATTATACAAAATAAGTTCAAGCGAATTTTTCGGATCCGCTACCACGCTTAATCGCAAATCGTTGGTTCGCAGCGACGGCCCCGCCTGTGCCCAGTGGATGTTCTGCAGCTTGCCAAATGTGGCAATCGGTTTCCACTTCGCTTGCTTGCCGTTAACGCCTAGCTCACCTTGCGCCGGACGCACCCACTCCTGATCAGGACGGCCCTGCGTGCTGCGCAGCGTCGCTTCTTCTGAAAGCAGCAAGTCAGCCATACGGAATGCGGCAGCGGGATTTTTCGCCTTATTGGTAATGACGTATTGTCCTGTAGATACCGCATATGGATTGTACGCAGTTGAGCGTATGCCAGACGGTCCTTTGAGTGGCGGCACGGATACATAGTCTTTGAATCTCGGGTTATCCGCATCGACAAATACCGTTTGGTTTTGGGAGGCGATAGCTCCTGCGATCGGGATCTCCGGGTTCATGCCCATTTGTTTCAACTGGTTTCTATCCTGTGTAAACGATTGCGGAGATATTAAACCTTCAGCAAACAGCTTATGAATATACTTCAAAGATTCCTTCCACTCCGGTTGATTATAGGCAACTTGAATCTTGCCGTCCTTAACAAATTTCAAGTTGAAATCCTTCTCGATAAAAGCGCTGGTCAGAAACAGTTCCAGTGTCGAGGAAGGGCCGTTGGTAGCGCCGACAAGCGGGATTTCATCTGCCTTGCCGTTTCCGTTAGGATCTTTTTCTTTGAAAGCTTTGAGTACTTGATAAAACTCGTCCGTCGTTTCCGGCATTTTTAATCCGAGCTTGTCTAGCCATGTTTGATTAATCCACATCTTTTGACCAAGCGAGCAGTGGTAGCAATCATTCACCTGAGGGACCGAATAAATTTTGCCGTCAGGCATCGTAATCAAATCTTTGACATAGGAAACCTGCTCGAACATTTTTTTCATTTCCACGCCGTATTTATCAATATATGGGTTCAACGGAATAAATACGCCATCTTTGCCGTAAATCGACTGCTGAACCGGCGTTACGTTCATATTAAGCAGCACGTCCGGATAGTCACCGCTTGCGAGTGAAACGTTAAGCTTCTCTGCAAATGTTTTTTCCGGAGCGACTTCCCAATCGATGTGAATGTTCGTTTTCTCCTCCAGCCACTTGGTGAACTCGTTCGTTGCAAAGTTTTCGACGATGCTCGAGCCTTTGACCATGACCTTTAGCGTCGTCTTTTCTTTCGTGATCGGGAATACACCTGCTGCGGTTACTTGATCGTCACCGCCTGCTTCCGTCTTAGGAGCTGCCCCCTTTTGTCCACTGTCCGCACATGCACTTAGAAGCGCTAGAGAAGCCGTAATCGCTACTAAAACTGTTAACCCCTTTTTCATGTAAAAACCCCCTTTAGCCTTTGAGTGATCCAATCATCATGCCTTTGACAAAATGCCTTTGTATGAATGGATAGATGATGAGCACGGGCAGCGTAGACACGACGATAAGGGAAAACTTCAAAAGCTCCCGCAGGCCATCCCTTGCTGCTTGATCTGCAACGTCGGTGATCATCGACGCATCGACCTCGTTTTGCACCAAAATATCCCGTAATACCAATTGAATCGGGTACAACTCCTGATGTTTTAAATAAAGCAGTGCGTTAAAATATTGGTTCCAATGTCCGACTGCGTAAAACAAGGAGATGACAGCTATGATTGGACCTGACAAAGGAAGCACGATTTTCCGTACAAACGTAAAATCACTGCATCCATCCATATGAGCGGCTTCAAGCAATTCATCTGGAATGGTCGTTTGGAAATACGTGCGGGCAATGATCATATTCATAACAGCAAGCGCCCCCGGAATAATTAAAGACCACCTTGTGTCAATCATTCCGAGCTCTTTCACAACCAAGTAAGACGGGATCAATCCGCCTGAGAACATCATTGTGAATACGAACAAAGCCATAATGGCATTGCGTGGCATAAAATCTTTCCTGGACAGCGGATAAGCCGCAATGAGCGTAAAAAGCACATTGATCGTCGTGCCCACTACGGTATAAAAGACTGAATTCAAAAAGCTCGACATAATTAAACGATGCTTAAATACCGCTTCATAACCCGCTAGCGTCGGCTCTACCGGATACAACCAGACTTTGCCGGAAATAACCGCTGTGGATGAGCTGAAGGAAGCACTGACAATGTAAACCAGAGGATACAGAATCGTAATCGTAAAAATGAATAGGATGATGTAATTCAGAATTGTAAAAAGCCTGTCATCCGCACTTTCTCTAATGCTTCCCGTCATAGACGTGCCTCCTTATTACCACAGACTGGTTTGCCCCAACTTTCTGGCTATCCGATTGACGAGAACCAGCAGGACCAGATTAATGACTGATTTAAACAATCCAATGGCAGACGAATAGGAATAGTTGATGGCTGTTGATGCCAAGCCGACTTTGTACACAAAAGTATCAATGACCTCAGATGAGCTCATATTCAGCGGATTCTGCATCAGCAATACCTTCTCGAAGCCTATGTCCAGCACATGGCCAGTGTTCATGATCAGCAAGATAACGGCAACCGGCATAATACCCGGCAAGTCAACATGCCACATTCGCTGCACTTTATTTGCTCCATCCACAACAGCTGCCTCATGGAGCGAAGGATCGACTGCTGCAAGCGCTGCCAAATAGATGATGCAGGAAAAACCAACGTTTTGCCAAATACCGGACCAGACAAAAACGTGTGAAAACCATTCAGGTATACCCATGAAATTGATTGTCGGCAAGCCGAAATATTTCATAATCGTTTGAACGAGGCCAACTCGTGGGTCCATCATTTGCAGAATGATGCCTACCATCACGACGACAGAAATAAAATGCGGCGCGTAAGTGATCATTTGCACGGTTTTCTTAAAGAACCGAGCGTTGACGTAATTCAAGGATAGCGCAAGAATGATTGGGAACGGAAACCCTGCAAACAAACTATAAATGCTGAGCAGGATCGTATTTTTCATAATCCGCACAAACTCATACGAATGGAAAAAACGATCAAAATGCTTCAGACCTACCCATTCGCTGCCCCAAACCCCTTTGGTCGGAAGATAATTTTTGAACGCAATCAAAGCCCCATACATCGGCACGTACTTGAATATGAGCAAATAAATAATCGGCAGCAGCATAAACAGATAGAGCTGCCAATGGCTGGATGCGTTTTTCTTCAGTCTAGACAAGTAATTTTCCTTTTTACCGACAGTTGCAGACAAGATATTGCTCTTGCTAGCCGAAACTTCCATAAATCCCTCCCTCTCTCGATGTCCATGACTCGGTATGTTTGATGTCTTTCTATATGTAGCATACAAAAAATAGGGACAACCGAGCATTGTGCTGTTTTACACCGGCATGACTTTTTTTGCGCTGGACGACGGCATGCGAATCGTAACCTTCGTGCCTACGCCCAGGTCGCTTTGTATCGAAAGCCCATACTGCTCTCCGAACACCATCTGAATGCGATTATGCACATTGAGCAGCCCGATGCTGCCTTCGGATGTGGGTGGTGTATCCAGCAGCCTATCCACCCGGCTGTTCTGGAAACGCGTATTTAATTGCAGCAGGGATTCCGTTTCAATACCGCAGCCGTTATCTTCCACGGTGACATAAAAATCCGCTTCATCCTTCCATGCGTCAATAATAATCGTGTGAGTATCCTCGATCCCATAAGGAAACGCATGCTTAAACACATTTTCGACCAAGGGCTGCAGCGTCAAGCGAACCATGCTGTCCAGCAAATAATCCGTACTGATGCGAACATCAATTTCAAATTCGCGCTGGTTGCGGTATTTCATAATAGACATAAAATACAGAATGTGTTTAAGCTCGTTGGCTACCGTAATTTCTTCCAAATCGGTGCGTATGGAATAGCGCAGCATATACGACAGAGAACGAACGATGTCTTTGATTTCGCTTGATTTCTGGATAACCGCGTAACAAATAATAATTTCCAGCGTGTTGTACAAGAAGTGCGGATTAATCTGCAATTGCAGCGCTTGAAATTCGGCCAGCTGCCGTTTCATTAAATTGTCCTGATTGCGCAGCTCGGTTTCATAAACCCGCTCCACAAGCTCTTCCAGCCGGGTGACCATCGTATTGTAGCTGGTAATAAGCTGATCCATTTCATCACGGCTTCCAGTCAGAGGTACTCGGGTCCATTGGCCTTTGGCCGTCTGACGCATCCCATTTTCTAAGAGCCGCACTGGACGAACGATAGATTGACCGAAACGATAAGCTAGAAATAAGGCCAAAATCAATGTGAAGATACCTACGAGCAGCGTTGTTTGCCGCAAGTCTGAAATCGGCTTGCTCTGTTCAGCAACCGACATGCTGGCCACCAGCGTCCATCCGGAGTAATCAGACTTTCGACTAAAGAAAACCCGCCCCGGTTCCCCAGGCAGTTCAAATATTTGGTCTTTATTGGCTTCAACCGTATTGAAATGCATGCCATCAAGCTGTTTGCCGATCCGGCTCTGATCTGGATGATATAAGATTCTTCCACGATCGTTGACGATAAAAAAATACCCGGATTTTCCGAGTTTTATGCCCTTCCAGAGCGTGTTCAACTCCCCAATCTTGAGTTCGAAGCCCATAATGCCTTTAAATGATTTCGATGAGGTTCGGTCCGCCAATTTGCGAATGAGTGTGAGATGACCGTCCAGAAATCCCGACTCCTGAATCGTCAGATTCCCGTTAATATCATCGTCTTCCTTCATCTGTTCGATATATTCTTCAAAACCTTTGTAATTAAAAGGAACAATATGGATATTGAAATCCGTTGCCTTAAAACCGTTATACCCGACAATGTACGTCATGGATATTTCCGGATTGTTGATGAGAACCGGTTGAAAGACCCCCTTCATAGCATTTTCGGATGTATAAAAGCCAGTAGTCGAGTTGCTCGGAAGATCAAGAGCCTCTTTCACGACAGGAGAGATCAGAATAGAAACCGTAGCCCGCTCGTAGCTTTTCAGAAATAAATCGGTTTCATGCAAAACATTATCAACGATTTGAGTCAGCAGCCCTTCATACTGATTCTCCAATTCGTTGGACGACCGCCAATAACCGGTAACCCCCACCGTCACCAAGGTCAGCGCAATAATAATGACAAAGTAAAGGTAAACCTTGCGTACTAAGCTGTTTTTCATTACTTGATCCCGAGCAGCCCGCGATATTCGGTAGGGGAATAGCCTGTTGCCTTTTTGAAAACTCTGGAAAAGTGGGGGTAGCTTTCGTAACCGACCTCGGCTACAATGTCGATGATTTTGTAGTGCGGAACGGCAAGCAGTTGTTTGGCTTTATCGATTCGTTTGCGCATCCGGTATTGCACGAAAGTCTCGTTCGTATTTTTCTTAAAATAATGGCTGAAATAGGTCGGCGTAACACCTAGCTTGCCAGCAACCATGTCCAGTGAAAGCTCCTCCTCAAAAAGATGCTCATCGATGTACTGAATAGCCGCCTCCAAAACATTGATTCTTTCATGCTTGCGATACTCGCTCAGTCGCTGCATCCATATGCCAATTTCGGCCTGAAACCATTCATACGTAATCGTGATGACCGTGCTCTCCTCAATAAGCGGCTTTACCTCCAACCTGTACGCCCCTCTGGCATTCAGTTTCTTGCGAAGCAGCCTGACAGCGTCATATACCCGCTGGTACTGCTGAGTGTCCGTATCAACGGCGAACAACTCTCTCTTTCCTTCCTCAAGCAGTTCACTTGCCCGAACCTTGTCCAACATCCAAACCGCTTCCTCCAATTGATCGATCCACTGTTCAAAAAGGGTGAAGGAAATAAGCGCCGTTTCCCGCATGGCGAGCATTTTATCCAGCACTGGAAAAAGCTCGATTTCTGTAATAGGCTTCAGCAAATATTCCTGTACGCCGTACGACATGCATTTTTGCGCATAGGCAAAATCCCCGTAACCCGAAAGCACAACGACTTTGGTGAAGAGCTTTAGCTGCTGAATATGTCGGCAGAGCTCCAGACCGTCCATCCGTGGCATCCGAATATCCGTCAACACAACGTCAGGAGGGTTAGCCATGATGCTCGACAACGCTGACTCACCGTCTGTGAACGTGTCGATCTCACTAAACCGTTTATATTCCCAAATTAACGTTTTGAGGCCAATCCCGATAATCGGTTCATCGTCAACAATAAAGATTCTGGCCATTCGCTTGCCCCCCTGTTTAAAAAGGTTAACCACCTTTATTATTTTACATTTCCGGTTCGCCTGGATACCCCTTAAAACCTGAACAGAGTCATCAAAATCATAAATCCCCTAAGTTAATAATCCAAATGGGCATGCAAAATGAAGACAGACCATTCGGCAAGCCTGCCGAGCGGTCTGTACAACTTCGTGAGCTATGGCTAATATCAGCTCTTTATTGAATTGGCAGCCCATATAGACGCCATGGTTTGCGTCCTCCAAAATATCCGCACAAATGGCTCTCCGCCGGTACAGGCTGAATTTCCCATGAATGTGCAGCGGTATGGTTGGCGCTATAGAGCACAGCTTCTTCACCCTGCGCCAGCTCAAGCTCGTAGACGCCGCCACCCAGAGAATGAAGCTGCACCGCCGAGCTTGCGGACACACGAATGTCTCCCAGCATGTCCGTTTTAATGCGGCATGGCTGTCCGGCCAAGCTTTTGACCCTGATCCATGCCGTAGCTCCTTCGGATCGAGTCGCGCTGACCACAAATGCGCCCTCGGCTCGTAAATCATGGAACACAACTTCCTTCCATTCGGAAGGAACGGCAGGGAATACCCTGATCTCTTCTCCCCAGCTTTGCAGCAGCATATCGTGGATCGCTTCCGCGCCGGCGAGCGGCGACTCGATGACTGGACCCGCCTCCTTGTACATCGTGTTCGGTTTCAGAAGATGCATCAGCGTCTTCAAATACTTAAGCGCTTCGTCACCTTCTCCCACTGCGGCAGCGATGGAAGCGGCGCCGGTAAACGTGAAACCGCGCAAGTCTCCCTCTCTCGATAACCAATGGCGAAGCGAGCGTACGATAAGCTCTCGTTCCTCCGGCGCATCGCCACTCATCAAATGCAGCGGGAAGACAGCCATCAAATGGCTGAAATGCCGATGCCCGAATTCCAGCGGCTGGCCACCGCCAACCATAAATCCAGTCTCATCGACAGGCAGCGGCGTTAATTGCTCCAGGGTCTCTTCCCAGCGGGGCCGGCCAGGGTCCTCTAAGCCAAGGATGCTGCAAATACGCAGCAAAGTTTGGCAGCCCCAGCGCAGCAATGCCAAGTCATAGTGTGTATCTGGTACAGCTAACTGCAGGAACGAGCCATACTCGGGCGAAATCATCGGAGGCAGATGCAATTTCCCGTCATCGCCCTCTTCCAGCAGGTGCAAATAGTACTGCACACTTCGCTTCAACAGCGGAAAGAGCAGCTCCTTGAGCATAGGCGTGTCCATCGCGTGGCGGTAATGCCTCCATAAGTTATGGCATACCCACGTCAAGTTGCCTACTTCTGTGCCGACAGGGCCCACCAAATCATAGCTCATACTGCGGCCCAGCCCTGCCGAATCTTCACGGTACTGCTCAGGTACGTTGCGGATTAACTGCTCCATATTGTCGCGAAAAGCACGAACGAGCGATTCGCCCAGTTCCAGGCGGCCTGATGTATAGACAGGTGAATAGCTCATTTGCACATTCATGTTAAACCAGACACCTGCCCATGGTGTCGTCGTGAGCCATGGTCCTTGGTTGTCCATGATCATTCCGTCGGAACGGGTTGCGGAAGCCAGCTTGTACATTTGCACCCAATAAAAGCCTTCCAGCATCGTATCGGGGATGGAAACAAAGCTTTGGGGATAGTAATCATGCCACCAACTCCGGTGCGCTTCCACCCAAGCCATCCACGGCTGCGTTGCCGCCTTCCGAACGTTCGTTTCCGTATTTTGCTGTACCTGATCACTGAAACCGTTCCCTATCGAAAGCCATAACCGGCGCAGGTTTGCCCCCTCATCTGCCTGCGCTTCCATCCATGCCGTCGTACAACCTCCATCATATTCGAACCTTTGCACGCCAACCGTCAATCCATCCTCCTTGGCCTGCCTGGTAACTTCTGCCTTTGGGATAAATTGATTCAGGTTGCTGCCATCGGCGTTCTTGAGCACTGGGTCCACTTCACTGTGGGCGTACCACTCCATTCGAGCATCTTTCTCGCCTTCGCTCGTTTCCAGCTCCACTGCCAGCACCCTATCCTGGCTGTGGACGAAAGCGCGGACCTTCACCGTGCCTACCGTCGTTGTAATATCCGCCCGCAGCTCCGCATTCCACAAATCAACCCGAATGCTTGACGGTTGATAATACCACCCAGCCAGCTCAAGGTGCAGCTCGCCAACCGGCACGCGAGGCGGGAATCCGCCTCCAGGTTTATGCGCCGTGACGTCTGTGCAGCCGAGCACAAAACGCAGCACATTGCGTTTATCGCGATGCTCCTCACTATATATCATGGCCCCGATCACTCCGTTGCCGATAAAAGCCCCCTCGTCCCACGAAACTGGCTTAACAGACCAAGTCATATCATGTCTCGCCATAAATGATGGCCAGTCCACCGTTGTCTTCATCAACAAAAATCCACACCCTTTCTGCAAGCAAATTATTGTTTTGTACGAATGATTGATTTATGATTGATTGATTGATCATAAGGATGCGCTGTTTGGTCGCACCTCGCTCAATGTAAATATACCTCCGCACATATGGACTATCATTGTGTTTATTTGCTGCGATATGACTTTTTTTGCTTTTTTTACTGGCCAGCAGCCTCCTTCTGCTCATGCTGGCAGATTGGCCTCAGGTCCGCCCGCATCCTGAGCAAAATTCCTGCGATTATGCATCCTTTTTGTCACGGAATGAGGGAAATCGCGAAAAGCCTGCGATTATACATCCTTTTGAGACCTTTTTTCGATTTCGGGAAGGAAATGCTTAAAAAGCCTGCACAATCGCAGGCTTTCTCATGTTTTCACCCGATTTGGTCGAAAAAGCCTGCACTTCCGCAGGCTTTTCAAAATAGGTAAGCCGCGGATGGTAGTTTTGGAGGTATTTTGTAATGTTAGTTGGGACGCGTTCAGTGCATATGCGGATACACCTGTGGGATAGTCCCACCGCCACCTCTATCTCCACTACCACTAGCAGCATCAGTAGCAACAGCACCGTCATCATCATCATCATCATCATCACCATCACCACCACCACCACTAACCACTAACCACTAACTAGCAACCATTAAACACCAACCACTAAACACTAACCACTAAACACCAACCATCAACCACCAACCACCAACCACCAACCACTAACCATCAACCACCAACCACCAACCACTAACCACTAACCATCAACCACCAACCACTAACCACCAACCACTAACCACTAACCACTAAACACCAACCACTAAACACCAACCACTAAACACCAACCACTAAACACCAACCACTAACCACCAACCACTAAACACCAACCACTAACCACTAACCACCAATCACCATCACCAACCACCAGCCACTAACCACCAACACCTTCACCATCACCATCACCAATCACCAACCACCAACCACTAAACACCAATCACAAACCACCAATCACCAATCACCAACCACCAGCCACCAACCACCAACCACTAACCACCAGCCACTAACCATCAACCACCAAGCGCCAACCATCAACACCATCACCAACCAGCAGCCACTAACCACCAACACCATCACCAATCACCAATCACCAACCACTAACCACCAACCACTAACCACCAATCACCAACCACCATCACCATCACCATCACCATCACCATCACCAACCAGCAGCCACTAACCACCAACACCTTCACCATCACCAATCACCAATCACCAACCACCAGCAACCAACCACTAACCACCAACCACTAAACACCAACCACTAAACACCAACCACTAAACACCAATCACCAACCACCATCACCATCACCAACCAGCAGCCACTAACCACCAACACCTTCACCATCACCAATCACCAATCACCAACCACTAACCACCAACCACTAACCACTAACCACTAACCACTAACCACTAACCACCAATCACCAACCACCAACCATCAACCACTAACCATCAACCACTAGCCACCAACCACTAACCACTAACCACTAACCACTAACCACCAATCACCAATCACCAATCACCAATCACCAATCACCATACCACCAACCATCAACACCACTCGGAAACACAGCTGGCAGCAGGGTTATACCTATTTTTCTGTTTATGCACACTTTCATGGTAGGCTGGCTTGAGTCGCTTGATTGGTTTGAGTCTGCTAATGCTGGCAGATTGCCTTGAGCTCGTCCGCATATCGCATAATTCCTGCAATTATGCATCCTTTTCGTCTTGGAAATGGGGGAAATCGGGAAAAGCCTGCGATTATGCATCCTTTCGTGAGCGTTTTTCGATTTCGGGAAGAAAATGCTAAAAAAGCCTGCACAATCGCAGGCTTTCTCATGCTTTCACCCGATTTGATCGAAAAAGCCTGCACTTCCGCAGGCTTTTCAAAATCGTTAACCGCGGCTTTCTCTTATATGATGGCGCATTCGCTAATGATGGCTTTGGGCCAGCCACATTCAATCCCGCCGTCAACTTTTCCACAAGTAGAAGCCCCAAAGGCCACTTAATCTACTGAAATGCGAGCATCTGTCGGAACTGCTTGAGCAATACCGTCCATGTCACTTCATTCATACCCTCGCATGAACCTCATGAGGTTCATTCACATGAATGTGCTGCCAATCCTTTTCCTGCTCAAGCTGCCAGAGACGATAGTAATAGCCCTGGCGATGGAGAAGTTCCAAGTGTGTCCCCCGTTCTTGGACACACCCCTCATGCATGACGATGATTTCATTCATGCGTTCCAGACCTGTCAGTTTATGCGTGATCCAAAGCACCGCTTTGTCCTTCAGCAGCGTATCCAAATTGCTCCAAATCGCCTTTTCTGTCAACGCATCGAGCCCTGTTGCCGGTTCATCGAACAACACCGCTGGACTTTTGCGGAGCAGCGCACGTGCCAATGCCAGTCGCTGCCGCTCGCCACCAGACAATAAACTGCCCATTTCGCCAATCATAGTCTCATATCCGTTCGGGAACTGCTCGATCGTATCGTCAATCTGCGCCAAGCGTGTCGCCTCTCGCAGCTCATCTTCGGTCGCTTCGGGACAGCTTAACCGCAAGTTTGCATTCACAGATGCGTTAAACAAGTGAACGTTCTGCGAGACAACGGCAAATTCCGAGCGGACGAAAGCCGCTGGCAAATCACGAAGCTCAGTACCATTCATCGTAACGGAACCCTCGGTATAAGGACGCAGCTTTAATAGCAGATGCAGCAGTGTACTTTTCCCAGCTCCGCTCTCACCGACAATGGCGGTCATCGTTCCACGTTTCAACGTCATCGAAAGGTTTCTAATGGCATAAGGCTCCTCAGGGCCGTACTGGAACGAGAGCCCACGAATGGAAGTCGTCCAGTCATCTTTGAGAGAGCCGTTCCCTTCACGAGCTGCAGCGGGCTCAGACAAGCTAATTTCTCTTGTTTTGTGGTTTTTCTTGTCAATCTGCTTTTTCTCGTAAATCAGGCTTTTCTCGTCAATCTGCTTTTTCTCATCAATTCTCTTTTTCTCGCCAATCTGCTTTTTCTCACCAATCTGATTTTCCTCATCACGATTCTCGTCTGCCAATCGAAACAGTCTATCTGCGGATGTAAGTGTAAGACCCATAGACTGAAATGCGTTCGGCAGCGGCATGACTGCTTCAAAGCTAGCTAGCGTAACCATAACTAAAGCTGGAATCGCGATACCCTCTAGCTGGCCGCGGCTGACGAAATACACCGAGGCCGCAAGGACCAACCACATCGCCAAATGCGCAGCCGCCAGCATGCTCCCACTTGCGTAGGCTGCGACCTTATGCTGACTCGTTTGATACACATTCGAACGAGCTTGTATCTCATCAATTCGAAGAACACGCTCGTTGACACGACCGTATACGATCAAATCTTTGATCCCAGCGATGAGATCCGCTGTTTCGGCATACATGGCTGCTCGCGCTTGCACGATAGCCTCGCCATGAGATTTAGCGCATCGAGCGCTAAGCCAAGGGATGCCTATGCCAGCCAACCCCAACATACAAGCAAGGAGAATCGCCAATTCAACTTGATGCGCAGCCATCACGATACAGCCTAGAAGTCCTGTGAGCACAGCAACAAGCGGGGGCGCAAGAACGCGTAAATACACATTTTGCAATTGCTCCACATCGCCAATGACCGCATGAAGCAGTTCTCCGCTTCGTCCTTTTTCTAGCAGCTTAACTCCATTTGGTTCCAAACGTTCGTATAACCATACGCGTATTCGATGCAAGATTCGGAACGTCAGATCATGAGAAACAAGCCGCTCGAAATACCGAAACACGCCTCTGGAAAGGCCGAAAAATCGGACTCCCACAATCGGAATCCATAGCATTAGCACAGATTCGGGGCGCAGCGCCGCTTGAGCAATAAGGTAGCCTGAGGTCCCCATCAGTCCCATATTAGCGCCGATGGTCAAGCAGCCGAGCAGCACTGCCAAAGCTGTCCGTCCTTTGTAAGGGCGAACGAACTCAAGCATCCGTAAGAACGTCCCGCTCCGATGGCTAGTTCGTTCTCGCTCATTTGAAGCAGGGCGGGATGCAGGGCGTCTAACCGATTCAGTCTCCGTGTCTTCGGAAGATCCATGAACTTCAGCCCCGTTTAGGAACGCCTCTGAGTGGGCTGAGCTGTTAGCTTCCATCATGCGGGCATACAGCCCACCAGCGGCTAAAAGACCATCTGGCGTTCCGATTTCCGCAATCCGCCCGTTCTCCATCACAATGATGCGATCCGCGTTTTGTACCGTTTCAAGACGATGCGCCACTGTTATTGACATCCGATCTTGCAACTGCTCATTCAGTCCCTGTCGCACGACAGCTTCATGAAGGAGATCTAGCCCTGAGGTTGGCTCGTCGAGCAGCAGAATTGGCGCTTGCTTAAGCAGTGCGCGTGCAATAGCAATACGCTGCACTTGACCGCCTGAAAGACGGACAGACTCCCCCATCATCGTCTGATCGCCTTGCGGAAGCCTGTCGATGAAATCGACGCCTGATGCGAGAAGCGAAGCAGCCATATCTGTTTCTGTAACATCACCGCAGCCCATGATCAAATTTTCTTTCAAAGTGCCATGATAAAGCCTTGGATTCTGATTGACGGTGGATAGCTGATCGCGCCACCACGTCATCGACAGCTCGGACAACTCGATGCCATCGACTAGAATTCGTCCTTCCGTTGGCCGAATGAAACCCTGAAGAACATCTAAGAGCGAGCTCTTGCCAGAGCCCGATGGCCCAATTACGGCCACTCGCTCTCCAGGTTCAAGCGTGAGCGATACGTTTGAAATTGCAGCTCTATTTTCCCCAGGGTAAGTAAGGCCGATCTCTTGAAATTCGATTCTGTACCCCTTCGTATTCCAAAGCGGGTGCCGACTATCCTCCCGTTCCGTCCAGCCTGGGGATTCTGTTTCCAGAATATCCATGATGCGGGCAGCAGCAGCCATGCCATTCGTGCTCGCATGAAACTGGGTCCCTAGCGCGCGCACAGGCACATAAAATTCTGGCGTCAAGAGAAGCACTAGAAAGGCATGTTCAAACCCAATTTCTCCAGCAACCAGCCGCAATCCTAGAAATACAGCAACGATGGCCGTACTAAGTGTAGCGAACAACTCCATAACAAACGCCGACAAAAAAGCTAAACGCAAGGTCCCCATCGTCGTTTTGCGGTATTCTTCACTAATCCGGGAAATAATTTCAATTTGCGCGCGACTGCGGTTGAAAATTTGCAGTGTCGGTAAACCGCGCAGGATATCGAGAAAGTGGCCGCCTAATCGTCCGAGCGTTTTAAACTGCTTTTGTGCCTTCGCTTTAGCGGCCATGCCAACGAGAATCATAAAAAGAATGAGCAGCGGGAATGTGACAGCGAGCACTAGGGCTGACAGCCAATCCAAGCCTGACACAAAACAAAATACGGCAGCAGGAATGAGCATGGACAAGGCCATCTGCGGCAAATAGCGGGCCAAGTATGTCTCCAATTGTTCAACGCCTTCGTATACAGTGCTGATTAATTCTCCGCTGCGCTCGCCTTTGGCGTAGTTCGGTCCTAAATCGGCGATTTTTTGCAGCAGCCTTATACGAAGATCGCTCTTAATGCGCAGCGCCATACGGGACGATACATAGTCACTCGCTGTTTGAATTGCCGCTCTCAGGCCAATCCATCCGAGAAGCACAACCAACACTGGAAACAGCGCAGCAAGCCCAAGCCCTTTCATAAACGCCCCGTTAACAATTTGAGCCAAATAGGAAGCTTCTACGATAATGAGAGCTCCCCCGGCTAGGCCAAGCCCAATACAGATGGCAAACAGTTGCATCGTCCCCGGCACTTTCAGTAATAGCTTCTTCATCATACTAGTATTCCAAGTGATCTTTCACACTGATCCGTTTGCGGAATACCCAATACGTCCATGCCTGATAAGCGATGACCAAAGGCACGGTTGTTAAAGCAATGATCGTCATCACTTTAAGCGTATACGTATTAGAAGCCGTGTTATATATCGTAAGTGTCCATTCGGGATTCAGCGAAGAAATCATCACTCTTGGAAACAGCGACATGAACACCATGATGGTGGACAGCGTGATCGTTAATCCCGTCATGATGAATCCCCAACCGTCACGACCTGCCTTAAGGAAGAAATGGACGGACAGTAAAGCCATTCCCGCCGTAAGTGGAACCATTCCCGGGATAATGCCGTCACGGGTAAACATGTCTGTCTGGAAGTAACACAGCAGAACGAAGAGCAGAAGCACTGCGCTAGCCCACGCTCCAAAGCGTTTGGCAGCTTGGCGAGCTCGTTCACGGAGTTCTCCTTCTGTTTTGAGCGCAAGATAGAGCGCGCCATGTAGTAAAAACAACAGTACGATGCTAATCCCAGCCATAACCGAGAAAGGTGAAATCAAATCCCAAAACGTACCGACGTAATTCGTCTTGGCATCAATCGGCACCCCTTTCATCAAATTCGCCAACGCAACACCCCATAGCAGCGGAGGCAGCAAGCTGCCGAAAAAGATGATCCAATCCCAAGTTTGGCGCCATTTGGTATTCGGCAATTTGCTCCGAAACTCGAACGCCACACCTCTTCCGATCAGGGCAATGAGCATAAGAAACAAAGCCATATAAAATCCACTGAATAAAGTCGCGTACCAACCTGGAAATGCGGCAAACATGGCACCTCCCGCTGTAATGAACCACACTTCGTTGCCATCCCAGACGGGTCCAATCGCATTGATAAGAACACGTCTTTCTGTATCCGTCTTGCCAAGGAAAGGCGTCAGCATGCCCACGCCGAAATCAAATCCTTCCAGAAAGAAAAAGCCGACAAACAACACCGTGATCAGTACAAACCATAAGGTTTCAAGCATAGGTGATTTCCCCTCACTTTCTTATTAGTCATCAGCTCCCTGTCTTACAGCAGGGTTGCCATGGTTTCCTCACGTTCATCCCGATCATGAAGACCGTGTCCTTCCTCCTCGACTCCCTTGCGTACAAAATGGACGATAAGGTACACAAACACGACGGCCAAAATGCCATAAACAAGCATAAAGCCGATTAACGAGGTGGCTACCATGGAGGAGGAAACGAGAGGTGACACCCCTACCTCTGTCTTATGCAATCCGAACACAGTCCAAGGCTGCCTACCGACTTCTGTCATGATCCAGCCCGCTGAGTTCGCAATAAATGGAAGACTAATGGCAGGTATCATCCATTTCAAATAATGACGATACCCTTCCAAGCGATTGCGCAATGCGGCGTAAGTTCCTAACAGACTTAGCAGAATCATAAGCACGCCAGCCGCTACCATGATGCGGAAGCTCCAGAAGGTCGTCTTCACTGGCGGAATATAGTTGCCAGGACCGTATTTCACCTCGTACTCAGCTTGCAGCTGATTCATACCAGGCACACTGCCTGTAAGCTTGTTATACGAAAGAATGCTTAACGCATAGGGAATTTCTAGTTGAGACTTGTTCTCCTGCTTCTTGACATCAATTCGGGCAAATACGGTCCACGGGGCGCTGTCTCCCGTTGTATTCCATAGTGCTTCTGATGCAGCCATCTTCATCGGCTGAGATTTCATCAAATGCTGCGCTTGCTCATGTCCAGCTACAGCTGTCATCAAGCTTGCCGCGAGCGCGATTGCGATCCCTATTGTAAAAGAGGCTTTAAATAAATCCACCCTGTGTTTGCGTAAAATTTGATAAGCGCTGATGCCTGTTACGAACAATGATCCTGTAGCCAGTGCCCCATAAATAACATGCGGGAACTCAACCCATAGCTGTGTGTTGCCTAGCAGCGCGAAGAAATTCGTCATCTCCGCACGCCCATTCTGAATCGTATAGCCAACGGGCTCTTGCATGAATGAGTTCGCGCTCAGAATCCAGAGTGCAGATAACGTTGCTCCAATCGCTACTATCCATATACATGCCAAATGCACCTTTTTCGGAAGTCGATCCCAACCGAAGATCCATAACCCTAGGAACGTAGATTCCAAGAAAAAAGAAACTAAAGCTTCTACGGCAAGAGGTCCCCCAAACACAGCGCCCACAAACCGAGAATAATCCGCCCAGTTCATGCCGAACTGGAACTCTTGCATAATCCCTGTCACAACACCTACTGCAAAATTAAGGAGAAACAATTTCCCCCAGAATTGTGCCATTGCTTTGTATTTGTCATCCTTCTTGACCACATACATCGTTTGCATACAAGCAATCAGATAAGCGAGACCGATAGATAAAGGTACGAAAAAAAAGTGGTAAACTGTTGTTATTCCAAACTGCCACCGACTCAAGTCTAATGCTTCCAAAAATAGCGCCTCCCTTCTTTTCGTTGTAAGTATAAATCGTGGCGAATTGTTTGCATGTGAGGAATATCACAGCCGCGGCAATTTCTTTTGAACAAAGTTTGAACGCAGAAAAAGCGACCTAAGCGGTCGCTTTTTCTGTCTTTTCCTATTTGCCAGACCTATTATCTAGACATCACCGGACGGATTGATAAGAGCCAGAACCTGATGATCCTCCCACACTCCGTTAATCTTCACGTTGCTCCGCGAGATGCCTTCTTTGTGAAAGCCGGCATTCTCCAGCACGCGCATAGATCCCGGATTGTGGGGAGAGACTTCTCCGATGATCCGGTGAAACTTCAGCTCCTCGAAAGCATAGCGCACTACCTGCTTCAGTGCCTCTGTCATATAACCCTTGCCGTTTTCAGCCTGGTCTAGGCTGTATCCGATCATGCAGCTCTGAAGCGATCCCCGCGCTACAAAGAACAGCCCTATGTTGCCAATAATCCGGTCGTCCTTCTTGTGGCATATCACAAAGTTATATTTCCGATCCTCTTCCTTATCGGCCTTGCTCTTAATAATCGCTTGAAGCTGGTGCTCCTCCGTAAAGTACTCCTCCGTGTTGCTTGGCGAAAACTTCTCAAAGAACTCCCGATTACGCTTGTACATGGCTGCCAATGCTTTGGCGTCTGCTTCCTCAGGGAACCGAACGTACACTTGCTGCTCTGACATCTGCCTCATCCCTTCAAACTTTAATAATAAATAATTATATCACAGGATAATAGGTTCCGATAATGATTCCGTTAACGCAAAAAAGACAGCCATTGATATTGGCTGCCTCGTTGTTGCTATTAAGCTATCGAGATTACTGAGGTTGCAATCAGAATCCGACACTCGTAATCGTTATGCTTGAAAGTGGACCGCCGTAGGAATATCTGACGACGTACGTGTCTTGTGATAATCCATTGATACTAATGTTAAAATTAGCTGTGCGAGGACCGCCGCTGATAACATTTGAACCTCTGGCAACATGCTGTTCTGTACCGTTTACTACACGGTAAACATCAGCAAATACCGCTCCGGATCCGCTGCTTTTAACATACAAATAGCCAGAAATATTCAGTGTCCCTTGACCTGTAACGGTATCTGTTCGGCTTATTATAGTATTAGCGCTGGCGGTGACCGAAAATAAGAAGAGCAACATGGCAGTTAGCATTAATATTGTTAACCTCTTCGCTTTCATTACATCCATCCTTTCATATGTGAGACTAGTAGAAGGAGTCTCTAAGGTGTGAATGCTGGCCAGCTTTCTATTGTATGTGCATAAGCCTTCTATCAACCACTATATCATAATGCGGTCAAGTGAACACTAAATATTTGAATTTTAGTAAATTACAGTAAACCCTTAAAGCTTCTTCAAAAGCAATCCCAGCCTGTCTAAATTTTGTTCATTAGCTTCTTCACACATGGGTTTTAGCTTTTTATAATCTTCCTCTGTTTCGAAAGTCTGCCGGAACGTAATTTCTGTCTTACCGCCAACGTCCTCGAATGTAGAAGTCAGGGTAAAGCGGGGGGTGGAGTCGTGCCGCAGCACAATACATTCTGGTCCGATTTCTTGAAAAACGTTGCGGTTCGGATAGTCAGCTCCACCCGGGCCATGCATCGTAAATTCCCAGACTCCTCCGGGCTTTAAGTCGAATGCGTGGAACGTGTTAGTAAAACCGTTAGGTCCCCACCACTGGGCAAGCAGCTCCGGTTCCGTCCAAGCCCGGTAGACCAAATTCCGCGGGGCATCCAGCTTTCGACGGGACACAAGTTCAAAGTTTTCTGCGTTGCTTTCCCCAAGGGATTGCCCGAGAAGATCCAGCATTTCATTCGTTCCATGCTCACGTTGTTCCGGTGTATCCAGGCCGTCGAAAAACGCTCCTTGTTCTGTAAACACCACTTTAGTGCCATCGATCGTTGGGATCAATTCAATGGTTGCGATGGAAACCGACATCCGGGTATCTCCTTGGTCCAGGCTGTAAGTGTACACTAGTCGCTCATTAGGCACGATTTCTTGATAATAAGCGTCAAAGGTAAAAACAGGTCCTCCTGCAGGGCCACCTTGACATAATTCTCGCCCTCCAACTTGAAAGTCAAACACCTCGGCAGGCTGAAACCAGCGCTCTTTGGCGCTACGGTTCGACCATGCTGCGAATACGCGTTCAGGAGCGGCACGGTAAATGCGCTCAATTTGGAATGTAGAGTGGGTTGTATATCGTTGTTTCATAAAGTAACTCCTTCCTCCCTATAGGGAAATCATGTCTCATTATCGTTCAGGAAATCACCAAGCAGATCCAAACGGCGTTCCCAGTTCAACCTGCGCTCAATAATATGTTTTTCGTGGCTTAACTTCATCGTTTCCAGCAATGATATAAATGCCTCAACGGAAGGCGGTTCCTGCTTGTTCATTCGTTCAGCAACGCGTTCGAGTTCTGCGAGAAGTTTCTGTTGGGCTTTCACATTTTTCCGCACCCGTTCAATCTGAATCTCGACAATGTCAGACGGGGTATAGGTATGTTCTTTAAGTATTGACTGAATTTCCTCTAGTGATAAGCCCAAGTCTTTGAGAGATACAATTTGGTGCAGCCGTTTGATATCGGCTTCGTTATACAACCGATGACCGGTATCGGAATGCCCTGACGGCGAAAATAAGCCAATCTGATCGTAAAACCGCAGGGTGCGAACTGTAAGTCCGGTCAATTTGGCAAGATCCCCCACCTTCCAATACTGCTGCATAACCCACTCCTTTCTTTGGTGCTAGCTGTTTACCGGTGTCTTTAGTATAAAACATGACGTAACGTAAGGTGCAAGAGTTTGTTACTATTTTTTTCGTATGGAAAACAGCAGCGTCGCCAGAGTCCGGTTTTTCGAGCTAGCCTCACCGTAGCGTATTTCCGTCGATACAGCCATCCTATGAGGTTGTGAACACGAAGCAACGTAGCTTAGCTGCTCGATAGCGGAAAAAAGGCAGCCGAGCTCGCGGCTGCCTTTTTCTTTGTTTTTGTAGTGCTCTCAATTCTCCTTACACAGCTTACAAGAAATTCGAAGTTCTCCATTTGGAGTAAGTTACCTATTTCTTCATAAGAAAGTTATATAACGCTTCAGCGGTTTCCATTCGTAAAGCCGTGGAAGAAGGAGAGAAGCGCTCGTTTGATAGGCCCGAGAGAATACCTAGCTCGATCGCCTTGTTCACATCTTCTAAAGCCCATGTGGAAATTTCTCTTTGATCTGTATAGCTTTCAAGTTTACGATGGATTGACGTATAGCTGCCATTCAAATACTCATAAGCTCTGACTAGTAGGATCGCCATCTGTTCACGAGTCATTTCCGCATTTGGATCGAATGTCTGTTCCGTGACTCCCGAGACCAAACCGGTTTGACTCGCTGCAGCAACATCTTGGGCATACCAGGCATCTTGCTGAACATCTTCGAAATTCGAAGTCCATGTTGCCTGCTTCTTTAAATGCAAGGAACGTACCAACAACGCAGTAAACTGCGCTCTAGTGGTTATCCCATTGGGGTTAAACTCACCCGAAGTAATGCCTTCAATGATATGCTTCGCAGTCAATACCTGTACCCCACGAAAAGCCCAGTGCGTTTCAGGCACATCTTCAAACTTTTTATGAAACTCTAACATAGCGTAAATGCCCGGTTGGTCCGGCGTGAATGTAACTTCTTTAGACGATAGGTCAATCTTTCCACCTACGTATTCCCATTTCCCGCTCGCTTTATCATAACAATATACGCCAAGCAGTGCCGGATCCTTGCCTGTAGGATCAAACGGCAGAACAAGTTGAACGCTTGATTGAAGTTCTTTTGCTAACCAAATCTTACCTTCATCCGAACGTAAGCTGAGTGAAAATTCAATGGCAGGACTTGCTAGATATACATCAACAGTTGGATCTTTTACACCATTATGCGTAAGGTATGACTCCAAGATTGGCCGCGCTATAATATCTAGTATTGTTTGACTACCATCGCCACCTGCTTTCTCCTTAAGCACTTTAAGAATTTCAGGAAGAATTGTAATCTGAGCGGTTTCTAGGTGAACTTCCAGAGGGAGACTCGGAATCTGCGCAGTTGGCACAGAGACGGCATTCGTTCCTTGTTCAACATCAACCTTAGCTTTACCGTCCTTCACTATGACTTTAGCTGGCTGAGCCGTTGGTTCAGACTCTGTTTGTTTAGGATCAGCGGGGCTAGATCCTGTTTCTTCTTCCGGCTCAGCAGGTTTATTTAATGTGCGCACCGTTACGACAAGTGATTCTGCACTCCAATTTCCAGCTAAATCTTTCGCTTTTACATGGAATGTATACAAGTGATTTGGCAGTAAACCTTCAATTTGTTGATTATGCCTTTGGCCTGAAACCAAGAGAGACTGCTCATCTTCCCATTGAATTTGATATTCTGTAACCTCGATATCATCAACCGCTGGAGTCCAATTCAATGTCACTTTGGATGAGGTCACATCCGATATTGTCATCTGAGCTGCATGCCCCCAGGTCGGTGCTGCCGTATCAGGCTCAGGTACCATTTGCATCGATACCAGCTGAGATTTACCCATTGTATCTTTTACATTTACTTTCAATTTCAATTTAGGGCTTAGCTGTAGAATCTCTATTCGATCATCCTTGCTAATCACGTTTTGGGCTGACTTATCCAACTCAAGTTCAATATAACCCTTATTCTCCAAAGTAGGATCAGCAACTGCTATCTCATAAGCTCCTGTATATTTGTTCCCTTTCATCATGACGGATGCTTTGCTATTTGAAGTCAAGCCATCTAGGGTAGTAACTTTATCCTTCCAGAAATTGAAGCCTGTTATTCCCAGCTTATTCTCACGAACAGCTTGAACGTCCTGTGAATTGGCCAAAACTGTATAATCTGGAGACGAGGCATACACAGAGCTTTCAGACTTGCTTGCATTAGGCAGGATGGCATATTGATAGGTATCATGGCTTGGATTAGAACCATGATCGAACCACATCGTCAAAAAATTATTTTTCAAAAGCTCTGAAGGAACCGTTGAAGATGGCGGATTACTAAGGCTCGTATCTGAATATCTACCCTCTTGTTCTGTGCGCATAAATTGAAGTGATTGTGTACCAGGAAATACGTAGCCAACATCCGCTCCAGCCACATTTCCTTGCAAATGTACCCACTCAGGATGCTCCAGGGTTTCCTCTTCAAAGAATCCGTTCTTCAACTCCCCATTTACATAAAGTTCATTCGCATTATTTTCTTTAAGCTTACGCTGTTCTACGATTGTCTCTACGTTCTTATTATCTGTACTCGAAATGTCAGAACCTAATGCAACAATTTCATTATCAAAAGTAAACCACGACTTATTCGCTTTCATCTGTGTGCCGTTTTGGATTAAATTCATTCCTGTAACACCATATTGACCCAATACGGCACCACCCGCCCAGGAGTTCGCAGGAGCCGTTTCCCCATCTCCATACTGGTACTGGTCTGAAGCTCTAGGTCTCACAACGACAGTCGTACCTGGCAAGCGATACCAATTAATGGTTTGCCAATAATGATCTGTGTATTGAGATAAATCGTTATTGTACAGATAGGTCATGCCATCACCGGTATACCAGCCTTTCGCATTTTCACCATTCGTCAATTCATAGGTTGCTATTCTCTTAGAACTCTTACTAACTCCAAACAGATAGCCATCGCTGGCATGTACGCTGCGAGCCATCGCATTCATTTCGAAGTGTTCCGGTAGTTCATCTATAGGTTGAATAGTTGGGTCTTCCATCCATCCTTTTATCGTGTCTCCCAAGTCCAAAGGAAGTTGATCGTATGACAAACCTCTAGCCAAAAGAAACTGGACATGATATTTAATAAAGCTTTTTAAATAGGCAGCCCTCTCCTCTGAAGCTGTTTGCGCAATACGGGAAATACCAATTAATATATTTTTGGCCGAACCATAGGCATCCAAACCTTCCCTAACGATCGCACGTCCACGAGTCATATCCAGTATCTGCCCTTTGTACATGACCGGAGCATATCCTTCTTTGATCCATCGATAAACATGCTCTACCTCAGGAACAACTGGCTGCCAAGTGCTCCCGTTCAATAACAGAAGCAAATTGCCCATGCCATTAATTAGAACTTCGCCATAACTTCCTGTATAAGGAACCGTACCGTGCTGAATAAATGAACCATCCTCATAGAAACCATCGCCAGTTGTCACATAATCAAAAAGTGGCGTCAGTCCATCACGTGCATGAATAAGACGATCATAATTTTTCTCAACGAGACCCATTCTCGTTTCAATCAGCATAATATCTGAACGGTTTGCTCCCTGCTGTGTAAACGTAGGCAAGCTCACATCTCCAATGAAATGATCAATGCTTGCCGTGTTTTTTAAAATCTGTTCTGGCGTCAACTCGTCATACATGAAGATGAGAATATCCGCCAGCCGCGTAGGTGTACCGATATCCCAGTTCCACCAATTTCCAAACTCAATCCCTGTATTCGTGTATAAATGATCTAACATCCAATTCATAGCTTGAAGAATGTCTGCCTTTAAATCAGGGTTATTATACAGAGATGTTCCCTTCGTTGCGAATGATTGTGCCATAGCTTTCAAACGTGTATAGTGATCCACAACATAAGTTGAATCCGTAGTGGAACTCGGTAAATCTGCCCATAGTGTCGTACGGGTGCCACTAATTTGCATGCTGTCCCAATACATTTGTGCTTTCGCTGCGTTGGCCTCAATTCTGTTTCTAACCTCTCTGTTGTCAAGGTCCAATGAATCTTTGCCTGTTAATGTTTCCTTCCAGCGAATTCTAATTTTATCGTATTCTTGCGGATCTTTCAGTTCGGGAGCTTTAACCTCAATCGTCGCAGATGCTTGCTTACTATTCGACGATGTTGCTGTTATAGTTGCCACGCCTAATTTCAAAGCCCTTAAACTTCCATTCTCATCAACACGGATAACACCAGGATTATTGGATTGCCATGTCAGTAGCTTGTCGGTTGCATTAGCCGGCTCCACGAAGGCCTCCAATTGAAAGGTATCGTAGTTGGTCATTTGTAATGGCGCATTCGTGAAACTTACACTTGTTAGAGGAACGAACCGAGTTACGGTAACCGAAGTATGGCTTGTTATTGTCGCATCCAGGTCAGATGTAGCCGTAATCATCGTATTTCCTTCAGCAAGTCCCGTTACTACCCCACTCGCATTAACAGTTGCGATATTCGTATCGGACGAATGCCAGTTGAGCTTTGTATTCGTCGCGTTTTCAGGTTGGAATATAACGGGCAACGAAAGCGATTTCCCTTCTACTAAAGAAGCTTGGTTGGGTAAGGCAATGTTTTCTAAAAGGATTGGTTTGACGACAGTTATCGGAATTATTTTCGCGTAAGCGCCTCCATAAGTACTCACAGTAACGGTCGTGTTGCCTTCCTTCACTGCGCTAATCCTGCCATAGGTGACGGTAGCAACGGTTGGATCGTCAATACTCCATAATAGACGTTGATCAGATGCATCTGTGGGTACGGTTAATGCCGTAATGGTAGAACTGGTCGTCTCTGATAATTCAAGTGCATCAGGAGAGACTTTTATCCCTGTCACTGGGACATAATCAGAGAGCTTCAAATCGTCCACATACCACTCGCCCTGAACCCCGGCCTTAAAATATTGATACAGGTAGATGTGTCTTATATTTAACCAAGCTGCGGGAAGCGAACATTCTCCGAGATATTGATCATTAACAAAATAGGTTACCTTCCTGGCAGCGTTGTCAACGAATAGTTTCAAACGGTACCATGAATTAGCCTCATAATTGGCCAACACTTGATTATTCGCATCCTTTATCTTACCCGTGTTATCAAATGAGATGACAGACACATTCGTAGTTGTCGTGGCGGGAACTGGTGCGTTTAAGCTTCTGAATTGAATGTCCCTGCGATGCTGGGTACTATTCATGTTTACGGAAGCCTCGAACACAAGATTCCCCGAAATTCCGGTACTCCCTGTTGTTGCTCCACCCAAATTGTTTCTTCCCGTATTTATGTTTGTCGCATTGGAAACAATCTTGAGACTGTAGTCACTACGTAAGGGGGCTTGTTCCATCATGAGATAATCTGTATTCGCAGCGGAACTATAAATACCCCACGCGCCCCCGATAGTACCGTTGTAGGTTGTCCCACTGTAAAGCTTCGTGTTTTTAGCCGTCGTACTTTCATCATAATTCACATGAACGTGCACGGTTGCAGCCGCTTTTGCGACTGACAAGCCCCCATGACTTGGACTTATCCACAATGAGAAGAAAATCATAAGAACCAGTACGCCTGCCAAACATTTCCTGATCAAGAGTCTCATACTACGCCCCCCTCGTTTTTCAAATTTCCATCTGCAAAACAAACTCCCGTGGCATTGCGTCCTTACACACTATTTCGATTACTGTCGTATGGTCATCTCTATTTTCTGCGAGTCGACATCCCAAGAAGTCTCCTTTCATGATCCAACTTCCCTTCAAGACGATACGTATCGTGGATGGCATACTTTCAGCATGGATCCACTTTCGAGAATAAACGCTTACTTCTACTTGATTTCCAGCCTCATCATATTGATCTGATTCCTTGCCATCATATAATCGTAAATCAGGATCGACAGCGCTTACGATGAGTTCATCGCCTGCTTCCCGAATCATGATCATCGCAGGTGTGTCAACAGCAAGAACCCATCCTGTTCTGACGTCTGCATTTGCTTCGAACAACGCATAGGCCGTCGTTTGGTTAACATGATCCTTCACGATGTGTGCGCTATGATCTTTGCGAAGCACTCTATATGCCGCGGATTCCAAACTTCGCATGTTCTTGCAAAATGCTTCAATATTAGCGCGATTCGTTTTCACAAGTATCGTATATTCATAGCTGCCTTGTTTAGGTGCACATCCATGCCCCAATATGGCAGTAGCAAAACTGCCCTGCGTATCCGCATCCGTAGCTTGATGCTTGGAATGCTGAACACTTTTAGACAACGAGAGCATTTGTCCTTCTGGGATGTAATAACCATTCTCCAAATGATCCAGAAGCCATATAGGTTCGTCCAATACACGCTCATATGCATATGGAAACTCACAAATAGAGTTGTTGTCATTCACCCAGATTGGACTTCCTAGATCAGCAAGGTGATTCTGAAACAGTGTCGTTTCGGTAGGATAGACTAAGTTCGTATTCTCAATATCCGAACCAAGACAAATAATTCGGTTATCAAAAAAGAAGACGGATTTGCGTGCACGGTGGCTTCCTTCATATTTCGGATGCTCGTGCAGCTTCATCGCGAACATACCGTTCCGTCCTTCCAAATTCAATCCTCCGGCATACGTTTCATCCGAAAGCAGCATCTCTTCGAAGCCGCTAAAGGTATCCACGTTCCGAACATTCGAGCGCAGATCGGCTATCGGTTTATGCACGGTCGTTGTCCCTGGCCAGCGGTTCCAATCCCAGCCGTCGTGATGATAACCGCTGTCCGTATGATTTATGGGCTCACCTTGGCTCATGATTTGCAAATGGCCATGCGAAATGTACCGACCATATAGGTTGGCGCTTACGTACGTTTCGTTCGCCCACAAATACCTGCTGTGCCCTCTTGCGCCTGCAAGCCAAGAATCTCGGCGATGAATCGCCAGCGCTGCAAAATTCATCGTCCAATGTCCGTCTGGATCCGCTTCCGGTGCAATGCGCATAGTTAAAAACTGCTCAGCTGCTTCGGATTCCTCCTTGTGAGGGAGCAGCCGTAAATAGGCGGCCGCCACCTCTTCGTCAACCGGTTTCGATCCATCCGGGGTACCCGATAACGCCATATATTTGTAGGGTTCTACTTCCAATGCTCCCTTACCTGTAGGATGACGGGCCGAAAGACTAAGCAGCCATTCGTATTTGTTGGCATATAATCGCATTGCTAGCAGCGCCTTGCGAATAGATGCGTGGGCTCGTTCATCAATTCGATAGACGGTACCGCTTATCAGATAGATGACTGGCGTAACCCCCAGAAAGCCCCCTATTGCATACGCTGGGTAATGATTAACATGATGGTAGGCAGAACCGTCTGATTTGTAGGCGGATCTTAGGCCGGGTGCGGGTATAAGAGATTGGCTGAGCCATTCTCTGAACGAAGACAGCTCGCGCACTTTCGTGAGCGTGTCGTACATAATCAGAAGACTTGCTAGAATGCCATGCAGCGTGGTGTTGAAAATATCGATATTTCCTTCAATATCTTCAAGCGGTGAATGTATTCGTCCAGCGCCGCTAAACCAATACATCGTTTTCTGTGTTCGTTCAAGTCGCCCCGCTTGTTCAAGCTCAGCTCGCATCAAAAAAACAGCCGGATAATAATGACGGAAATTGTAACCGAAATGATGGACCGTCCCTTGGGAGCTACCATACGCCCACCCTTGCTCATCCAAATGATCCAGTAAATCAATAAAGATAACTTGCAATTCTTGTTTCCAACTCGAACGTCCTGCAGAACGATAGTGCAAAGCAATTTCCAGCATGAAATCTGTGTAGGAAGATAGCTGTATACTGTTCGCGAGCTTCTTCAAGCGTTCTTTGTCCGACTTTGGAAAATGGTCGAAGAATGGAAGATCGATGGGCCTTCCAGAGATTACATCTCCGTTTCGTGAAATTCCGAAGGTGGAAAAAATCTCCCTTATTCGTTTGATGTCCTCAAGGGCGACGAATCGATCTTGTAGGATCAGCTTCTCGAAACGCTCATTGATCATGCCATGCGTCCCTTGCTGCTCGGATGCACCGACTTCGGGCACCGAATTCCTGTGCTCCAGCTCAGCAAAAGCATACAAGCTGAGCCAGTGTGCGTTAGCATTTTTATCTGCCTCTAGATTAACGAATGGCACTTGCTTATCCCGTGTATGAAAGCGAGGATCAATCGGTGTATTTAGCATAAGCTGATTGATGTACAACTTCCCCATGCCAATTCTTCTCGGTGCGAGAATGATCAGCGTGTCCATTTCGGGATGCGGGTCCCCTTGCATATCTCGCTCATAAGCAACCCAGGCCGTACGCCACCCGCGAAAATTGAGGTGAAACACAAACTGGCAATCCACCTCTTTGTTTCGTCCAAATTGAAACGTAAGCACATCTTCTAATGGTTCTGGGTTATAGATCCATACAACGAATGAATCGCGTTCCTGACTGATCGAGCCCTCTTGAAAAGGACGGTAAAAAATGGGTTCATTCACTTCCAAATAGGAATTTGAGGTATATTCCCATTGCAAACTATGCGTACCATATTTGTATTGCTGATCGCTTAGAGATAAGTGTGAGCTGTGATCACACGAGAATTGCGGGGGGATTTCATTTTCAAATGAAAATATCTTCATACTTACGCTCCTATTAACTACCGACTATGCATGCCATTTGTAGACGTCCTTATTTCGTGGCCTGATAACGGTCATACACTGTTTGATAAATCTTAATCATTTTATCCAGACCCATTTCATTCAGCTTCTTCACATAGTCTTCCCATTCTTTGTCGATGCCGCCGGACATCATCCATTTGGCATACATCTTGCTAACGTAGGCATCCACATCCGTCAAATAACGTGAAATTTGATCGTTTTCTTCCGCTGTGAAATAAGCTTTGGGAAATGAATCATTGACAAGAAATGGCGCATAAACGTTGTCGATATCGACTTTGGACCTTTTTCCTGATGCTGCTGCTATAGCCATGTCACCTACCGACTTCGTGGTAGCCCAAACAGAATAAGCAGTTGGAGGCACTTGTTTGAAATCATCCTCATTAGCCCCTTGGGGAAGATTCACGGTTTCATACTTGCCATCTGAGCGTCCTTTTAAGCTTTGTCCACCAATCACACCTTTGCTAAGCTGCAAGGAGTTTGTCGGATCATACATGTTATCAATCCAGCGAATGGTGGCTTCGGGATGCTTGTTAACATTCGTAATCGCGAACGAACCTCTCAGCAGAATTCCTGCAGGATACTCCGCCCACACCTGCTTCTGTCCAGCCGGCCCTTTCAGTGGCGGAAGCGAAACGTAATCTTGGTTAGCCGGATTCCAATCGAAGGCGACGCCTACAATCCCTTTAGCTGTTTTGGCATTGAAAACCTTGGTGTCCTGGGTGAAGCTTTCTTGGTCGACCAACCCTTCGGAAATAAGCTTGTTCACATATTGGATTGCTGCCTTATATTCCGGCTGAACAGCCGTATAGATCACTTTGTTATTCTCAACGGACAAGTGATTGTTACCCGCTTTATGAACATCACGATCGAGACGACCAAAAGCGCCGAATAAGGAATTCAGATCGTTATTCCAGTTTTGTTGAAATGACGTCGGGATCTGATCCTTTTTATTGTTGCCCCCAAGATCATTATCCTTGAAAGCCTTCAACGTTCGATACAGTTCATCGGTCGTCGTCGGCATAGGCAGCTTCAGCTCATCTAACCATTTCTTATTGATGAACATCGTTGATTTCGTTCTAGAATACGTTTCATCAATTGTCGGCAGTGAATATATATGTCCGTCCGGGGCCGTTAACTGCTTTTTGTAGACTGGATTATCCAGCAACATTTTCTTTAGGTTCGGCGCATAGGTATCGATATATCCTTCCAGCGGAATGAGAATACCCTGTGATCCATATTTAACTACATCCGTATCTTCGCTCAAAATACCATGCGCATAGAAGGCATCCGGTAGCTCTCCGCCGGCAAATAGCAGGTTTTTCTTTTCCTGCCAGCTGCTTCCCGGTGTCAAGTTCCAATTGATATGGATGTTCGTTTTCGTTTCAATATCCTGAAAAAACTTATAATCGTTCAAATCTTTACCTGATGGTGGTTTGAACGCAGCGATGTTTAATGTCAGCTTTTCTTTGGCAATGGGAAAATCAGTTACGTTCAAATCCTTCGGCGCTTGCACCGTCGTTTTTTTGTCATCAACAGTTACAGCTTGCTTATCTCCACAACCTGCAAGTCCAACAGCCATACTTAATGTGAGTGCAACTGTACCTAATCCCCATTTATAATTCATATGCCAGCACCTAACCTTCCGAATGGATAATAATTTATACAATTCGCGACTATCCTTTTAAAGAGCCGACTAACGCCCCTTTCACAAAGTATCTTTGGAGAAAAGGGTACAAGATAAGCATTGGCAGACTGGAAACGATAATAATAGCGTATTTCATCAGCTCAAGCTTTTTCTGTTGCTCTTGTGAGCCATCTAGTAAATTTTGCAAATCAGAGCCTTCATTCATGATGAGTATGTTCCGCAAAATAATTTGCAGGGGCTGCATGCCATTGCTTTTTAAATAAATCAACGCCTGAAAATAGGAATTCCAATGCCCTACTGCATAAAAGAGTACCATCACTGCCACAATCGGCATCGCCAAAGGAATTGCGATTTTAACAAAAAACTTTACATTCGAGCAGCCATCGATCATGGCCGATTCGAGTACCTCAGCTGGCACATTCGATTGAAAAAATGTACGAACAATGATGACATTAAATACGGAAACAGCATTCGGGAGGATCATGGCCCAGGTTGTATTCAGAATGCCCAGATCTTTGACCAGCAGGTAGGTCGGAATAAGCCCGCCACCAAAAAACATCGTAAATACAAGCAGAAACATGAATGCATTTCTTCCAACCAAATCTGATCTGGAAAGCGCGTAGCCGGCCATCACCGTCAGCACTACATTAAGCGTCGTTCCGGTAACCGTATACCATAACGAATTTTTAAAACCAATCCAAATGACCGCATCGGAAAAGAGCCTTTTATAGCCATCCCATGTCACTTGTTGAGGTAAAAACAACAACCTTCCCGAGTAAATCAAATCCGGATTTGTCACCGAAGCTGTTATAACAAAATAAAGCGGGTAGATAACAAGTAAGAGTAAGATCACAATCAACGAATAATTGATTACGTCGAAGGTAATATCTGTCCTATTTTTAGCCAGCTTCATAGATTCCCCTCCGCCCTTTTACCATAAGCTTGTTTGTTTTAACGATTTAGCTATTTGGTTCACACTGATTAATAAGATGAAGTTAATAATGGTATTAAACAAACCAATCGCAGAAGAATAGCTGTACTGTGCTTGAACAAGTCCCGCTTTATAAACATAAGTCTGAATCGTCTCTGATGCATCGATATTCAGTTGATTTTGCATCAAGTACACCTTCTCGAAGCCAACACTCATCATATGACCCATGTTCATGATCAGCATGATAATGACGGTCGGCATGATGGCCGGAATATCTATGTGGAAGACGCGCTGCAGTTTCGTTGCTCCGTCGACAACCGCTGCCTCATGATATTCAGGATTGACAGACGTCAGTGCAGCAAGATAGATGATCGTTCCCCAGCCTACATTTTGCCAAATTCCAGAGAAGACGAATACGGTCTTGAACCAATCGGCACTGCCCATAAAAAAGATGGGCTCAATTTTAAATGCAGCCAATAGACTGTTCACTGCACCTGTTTTGGGTGACAGCAGCAGATACACAATTCCGACGACAACAACTGTGGAGATAAAATGCGGAGCATATGTAACCGTTTGCACAAAACGTTTAAAACGCTCGTTTGTTAATTGATTAATCATTAACGCCAGTATGATTGGAGCAGGGAACGCCACGAGAAGTTCATAGATACTGATACCAAGCGTATTTCTAATAATCGTTCCCAGTTGATACGATTGAAAGAACCGTTCAAAATGATCGAAGCCTACCCATGGACTGCCGACGATCCCTTTTAACGGATTGAAATTTTTAAATGCAATCTGCACGCCATACATCGGTACATAATGAAAAATAATAAAATAGGCAAGCGTCGGCAGCAAAAGCAAATATAAATCATAGTTACGTATAATTCTTTTGATCATTTTCGAATTTAATGACATTTTGTTTTCACCTCCGCTGTATCTTATTTGTTATTGATACACTGCCAAGAATTGAATCCGCCTTTATACATGTCATTTAATCATCCCCACGACAGCCGGTATATAAGTGAGATCGCCAATCCGCCTATGCGAAATTTATGATCTGCCCCATTTCAACCCCATATGTCGAATTTGAACCGCACATATGCTGTTTTCAACGTGTTAATTGTCTACTTTTCTTGTTTTCGGTATTCACCAGGCGTTATCCCAACTTGCTGTTTGAAGGTACGGATAAAACTTGATACATCATAGTAGCCTATCTGCTGTACAATTTCCTTAACGGAGCTGTTCGTGTGTCGAAGCAACCGTTTTGCCTGTTCGATCCTTACCTCTTTCAAATATTCCATGACAGTTCGACCTGTCTGTTCTTTGTAATAACGACTCAAATAGGACAAGGAGAGAGAAAAGTGCTCGGCAATCTTTTGTACGGAGAAATCGTATTCGCTATAGTATTGCAAAATATATTTGTTTATTTGGTCGATCATTACGGCAGGGGATGCCGATTTAGGCTCGTCAAGGGAATGACATAATGCTGTACAAGCGGTAGTGAGTAAGTCAGCAATTTCATCTAATGTCGTATAGTCGGTCAGAGCTAAAATGTCCGGCAAGCGATCACTTGAGCATCCTGGACTTCTATTTTCCATGAACGCAATAAATTTATGAATGATGTCATAACAAAGCTCTTTGGCGATAAACAGGGTCATTCCACTCTGTTTAATTTTAATGGTGATTTGATGGACATCTCTGGTAATCCGCAATGCTTCACCGTACTGCAACACAATTTCCAATTCATCCAGAATACGTCTAGGATTCAACAAATCTGCATGATCATGGGCCATTAAGTCATCGAAAAAGATAACTCGCTGATTCCCTTTAATCATCTTATAATCTATCGCCGTTGATGCTTCCAAATAGGAACGCCCCACTTGCGATAGTGCCCTATACCCGTTTCCAATCCCCAGCGTAATCGGTATGGCATACGTCATATTCAAATGATCGTGTAAACGGTTCAGCCACAGCTTTCTATCCGGTAGCTTGCCTCCCCATGACAAAATAAAAATCGCTCTTCGTTCTTCTAAGCCGATCTTTACATGTCCCACGGCATCTCCTCCGAACTGCCGCTCTACTTCTGCAATCAACTTTTCCTTATAGAACACTTGGGAAACAGGGACTTCCAGGATCATCACCGTAATATCTGGAAAAGGAAAGGTAACGCCAACTTCTTCGCCCCGTTCATTAACATCGTCCAGTGTTTGAAATTCACCCCTCAGTAAACTGCCGAGAAAATGATCTCTTACCGCTGAACGATTTTCTTCCAACTTGCGGCCCAAGGTTCGATTCGAATCGGCAATATCGTTGATAACACTGCCAATGGCTTCGAATATGTTCGTTTTGTGAATCGATTGACCTCGAACTGTTTCTACGAGAGAGGCTAGCTTTTTAACCGGATTGTAATTAAATAGCATAGCAACATAAATGAAAGCGCAACCAATTGTGAAAATGAATAACAAGTAGCCAATCCACTTCAGGATGGCTTGATGAACTGGCGCTACGACTGAAGAGTAGGGAAGCATAATGACATAGGTCAAACCGCTTTGCATTGATTTTTGAAATGAAACAACAAACTTTTGATGTTGAAATTCTTGAATATGTCGTTTGTTCTCCCCATTCACGATTTGCTTGTAAACGTCGAAGGATTTCATGGAATCCAATTGTTTGTAGGCGGATATTACCCTGCCTGCCTGATCGAAAACGATCGCGTTCCCATTCGGCAGCAGTTGCTCTGGATTAAGTCCTTTGAGTAATGTGTCTTCTTTCAGTTCAAACAAGACCGTCCCATACGGTTTTTGGTTCCTCATCGGAATAGGCACGATATAAGTAATCAGACGTTGTATGGGTAACCCCTCTATCCTAACGTCCTCTGCTGGCCGAAGCATAATGGTGTTCACATGGTTCAGATCATCATTAAATTGTTCTTCGGTCCATTCGGAAAAGTGGTACAAATTGCTCGCAAAGTCTTTGACCTTATAAGTACTTAACGAAGAATATAATTTCTCCGATCCGCGAATATGGAGAACAATTTCACGAATACTGTCATCAACAACCTTACCTTCCAATACCTTTTTCCCTTGAAACATATTAAACATATCCTGTGTCAGCATATAGGGTGACAGTTCCGGAGCTTCCGTAATCTGATTGGCAATTTTATTCATCAGAATTAGTTTGTTATCAACCTCGAACTGGAAGCTATTCAAAAGCGACTTATTGTTTCTCTCAACTTCGTCCCCCACAATCGTTGACAATTGATAATATCCTGTAATTCCCAAAAAAAGCATAGGCAAAAAAAGAAGCAAAGTAAACGAAAACAAATATCTATTAAAAACCGACATAACCCTTGGTCTGTATTTCGTAGACTTCATCATCATTGATTACGCTCATCCTTTGGGCTATGACATGAACTTATCCATATCATTATGCATAGTATCAAGACAATCCAACAGGTGAATAATTTATACCCCTGTACAAGATAAACACCTATCCTTTAGAATGTAATCATTTAAATTGCCATCAGAACGATATAAAAAGGGCGCCACATTGTGAAAACTGTGCGCCCTTCTTATGAGCCAATCCGATGAAATTTTCAAGCTTGTACCGTCTCCCGTTCTTTATTTTCATACAATCTCTCGATTGTTCTTTCAATGTTAGGTTCCTTAATATGTAAATCAACAATACTGTTGCCCTCAGTGATTTTAGCAATAGCTTCAGCAATTGCAATCTCGTTCGTATTGATGATAATCGTTTTTCTCGGTCCCTCTTCACTAATAACCCTCAATCGAGAATCATTAAGTGATACATTGTCTTCTGCAAAATCCACGATTAACATGTACCCTTCACTGTATAAGTCTTTTAATTCCCCTATGGATCCGTCAAATATCTTTTGCCCATGATCAATCATGATGATTCGATTGCAGATTTGCTCAATATCGTCCATATCATGAGTGGTTAATAGGACAGTCGTACCTTTTTCTTTATTTAATTCCCTCACAAAACGTCGAATACGACTTTTAGCTACGACATCAAGTCCAATCGTAGGCTCATCTAAATATATAATTTCAGGGTCATGTAGAAGAGCAACCGCCAAATTGGCTCGCATCTTTTGTCCCAAGCTTAGTTGTCTAATCGGTCGATTCATAAATTCCTGCATCTCTAACAACTCAACATAAAGGTTTACATTTGATTTAAACTGTCGCTCTTCAATACGGTACATTTTCTTATACAGTTGAAAAGTCTCTGTCATTGGCAGATCCCAATACAATTGAGATCTTTGTCCGAAAACTACACCCATTTTCTCCGCATTCTTCACTCGATTTTCGTGAGGAACTCTCCCATCAACGCGAACAATTCCAGAAGTTGGTGTCAAAATACCTGTTAAAATCTTGATCGTAGTCGATTTGCCAGCCCCATTTGGACCGATATATCCAACAAGCTCTCCTTTATCAATGCTAATATTTATGTTTTGAATAGCGACCTTTGTTTCAAATTCACGAATAAACAACGATTTTAACGTCTTAGTCCAACTTGAATTTCTTTTATACACTTTAAATTCCTTGCATATATTTTCCATTTCAATATAAGCCACATAATCATCCCTTTCATCAAGACCCTGTGCTGTTATAGTGTTTAATCCCTT
This sequence comes from Paenibacillus ferrarius, assembly GCF_002027705.1. Lineage (GTDB taxonomy): Bacteria > Bacillota > Bacilli > Paenibacillales > NBRC-103111 > Paenibacillus_E > Paenibacillus_E ferrarius. The sequence continues at coordinate 194,618 of NZ_MBTG01000005.1, forward strand.
TGAAGAAAAACATAAGTGCCAGAGTAAATAACACAATACCGATAATCGGATTAAGAAATTGAACCAATGGATGAAACATTAGAAAATCGTTTTTTTCGAGAAAATATTGTGCTGGATAAAAATTGATGAATGCATAAGGAAACAATAAGGTTAATAACACCTGCAGAAACTTGCTGTACGCAGATATTGGATATTGGATAAACCTTTTTAAATCAAACATAAATAGGTCAATTAATGCTTTATTATTCGTTATCCAAAAGGCGGGCACAGAAGTGAACAGAAATGCTGCGCCTTGTATGAGAGTACCTCCAATTAATACTAGGACAAGGAACAATAGATTCATTGCGCTTAATGTGATTTGAAGTTTGTTGAAACAAATGATGATAACACCGATGGCAACAATCACATTGTTAAAATACCCGGTGCTGAATTCTTTGCATACTAAATATAAAAAAGGATTAATTGGTTTTGTTAAAATTTCATCAAATTCTCCGCTTTGGATGCGTGAAGCTAGTTTCATGCATGGATGAAACAGAAAAAATCCAGCAAAGGAATACGAAGCTAAACTTAATGCATATAAAAACATAACCTCGTATGTTCCCCATCCAGCTATTTGTTTGAATTTAGAGATGAGAATATAAATGAGTAGAAACTCCGTTACCCATACGGATGCTTTGGAGAAAGAGGTGAGTAAAAATGCCCCCCGATATTCTACCACTCCGTTTAGCTTAATTTTGATAAATGCCAAATATAGCGGCAGTCGACTCATTTTAGCCTCCATGGACGATCACTTTTTTTTCAACTTTATTCCAAATTAACTTTTCCACGATGATCAAAAGAATGATCCAAACAAATTGAGTACAAATAACGTTGATAGACTCATGCCAAGACAATTTCCCCAAGAGTATGGCAATTGGCTCGAATGCGACAAGATGAAAAGGCAACATTTTGCTAATGTATAATAAAAAATCTGGATAAAACCACAGGGGGACAAAAGTGCCTGCAAAGAGTTGAAAAAATGCCTTCATAAACCAATCAATATAAAATGAAGTCGTCATCCAGAACGTAGTTAATCCCAAAATATAATTGAAGTAGTAGATGATTATAAAACCGTTAATCAGGCTAATAAAAAACAGCAAAAGGCTATTTGTCTGATATGGCCATGTAAACCCCGAATAAATAATAATAAGCAGAATCGCTGGAACTGTATTGAAGATGAGCATGTACACATTCTCGCCGATTTGGTTAGCAAATATGTAATACTTAAAATTAATTGGCTTGATGAAGTCGGTGCTTATAGAACCATCAACGACTTTGCTCCCGATCTCATTAGCGATATTCGAATAGATCAAAGAACCAATTATTGAATTGACGATGACAAAATTAATCATATCTGTTAATTGAATACCGCTAATAGCCGATTGTCCTTTAAATAAGGCTGTCCATATACTGATTAGTATTAACATCTTAATTAGTGAACTGATGGCGCTAATATAGGAGTTCATTCGATAAACAAACTTTTGAGAAAATGATATTTTAATGAACTCTAGGTATACTCCCACTCAATAGCCTCCTGCTTCTTCTTGTTCCAATGATTTCCAAAGGGTACAAACATCGTAACTTAATTTTTCCCAAAGATGAATTGTCAAAATCTAAAATCAATCTTCAATATTGAAAGTCAAGAAAAAAAGCAGCAAGGCCAGCCCCCTAAGAGGCCAACCTGCTGCATACAACCCTAGCGATCCAACATACGCATAACCACCGTGACGGCTTCCGCTCTCGTCGCCACGTCAAACGGTTTAAAAGCATGATTCTCCCGGCCATCAACTAGCCCAAGTGAGTTAGCCCGCGAAACTAACGGCAATGCCCATGAGGGGATCTGAGAACTGTCGCTAAACGAAGACGCAGTCGATGTTCCCTCGCTTTGTGGCAATGCCCTTACTAACATGGCAACCATTTCAATTCGATTTATTGCCTCATTAGGACGCAGAGATTGGTCTTCATAGCCCTGAATAATGCCTGCTTTCAACGCAGCGCCAAGTTCTCCCGCCGCCCATGCCGGAATACTCGCCTCATCCGTGAAATCCGGCTTCGATGGTTCCGGCTTCAAGCCCAGAGCGCGAACCAGCATAGCAGCGAATTGAAGTCTTGTCATCGGTTCGTCAGGTTTAAAACTGCCATCTGAATAGCCGTTCACAATGCCCTTGGCAGCAGCCTTGCTGATAGCTTCTGATGCCCAATGTTTCGGCACATCTACAAAAGTCCCCGGCGTTGGTACTGATGTGGAGGGACCCGGCGGTTTTGAAGGCTGTGGAATCGTCGGTTCAGGCACCGGGTTAGGCAAAGGCGCTGGATTATACCCAGATGATGAATCCGATGAAGAATTCGATGAAGACGAATTGTTTATCTGCGGGCGTTTTATCATCATGGTATACGTTTTATGAATGCCGGACGGCATCGACACATCAATCAGAACAACACTGCCGCTTTCTGCAATGGCCAGCGGTCCGCTTTCGCTGCCGCTTCTTACCGACTGCGCCGAAGCCCCGTCTACGCTCACCTGAATGTCAGCCCTCTGACTTAAGGAAGCCGGCGTAATTGTCATGCTGCCGATTCCAGTGGGAGCCATCACCGTATAATAGGTAATATCCGAGCGGAAGGCTGGCGTGAGTGTCAGAGTAGAGCTGATCTGAAGGCTGCTTAACTCCGGCTTGCCTTCTTCTTCTGGCATGCTCCTGCCCGCAGATGGCCCAACATCGGCAGCCGTAAGCGGCTTAAGTGTAGGAACGGCTGCTTGGTCGTACTCATCTGCACCAGCGTCGGGAGTATGCGTCCGCCTTTGACCGTCCATATCGTCCAAAGGAACATATGGACCTTGGGCGCTATCAACCGCGGGACTTAGCGGCGACAAGCGAATCAGACCGTCGCTGCCACGGACCAGCTTCAGATCACCTTTGTAAGTGGCGCTAACGACAGTTGCATTCGCCGCCACAGCAGCGAGACCATCGACCATATTGCCGACATAAGTCGGTCGGCCTGCGGACGTGATATCTTTCGTTTCATTGAATATCGTCCCTACGTTACTGAAAATGACATTATTATAAACTTGCGTTCCCGTCGGTTGGAACGTGCGCTGGGCAACTTTGAGGGCCGATGCTTTATTGCTTAAGTTTACGATTGTATTATTGTAAATTTGCACATTATATTGCCGCCAATGCCCACGCAGCAGCTCCTGCTGCCGTTCTGCCGAAAGGCTCCTAAGTTCCGCGAAATCGTTCGGCCCAGTGCCCCAACGTATAATGGGGTTCGTGCCTCCCTCCGGCCCCGCATCTTCCGTTCCGCCATCAAGCTGAATGGCATCATCCGTAAGTCCTTCCATGTAATTATTATAAATCTTGTGATCATTCCCATAGAGACGGAAACCGCTCGTTCCAGGTTTTTTGCCATCTGCGATAATGAAATTGCCATAAAAGCTGTTGCGATGACCGTGCCGGGCTACCATTCCTCCATAGGAATTCAATACGGTGTTGTAGCGGATTATATTATCGCTGCTCTTCACCGAAACGATCTCGTCCTCGCCGTTCAATCCGTCGAACAAATTATATTGAATCGTAACATGTCCAGGCGCCAAAGATAATCCGGAAAGCCCCAGGCGGATCGCTTCCAATCCGTTACTTACCCGTGGACCGATATCATGGAAGTGATTGTATTCAATCACATCGTACTGCGAGACCGAATCCTTGCCGTCATACGTCATCACTGCGCCGAAACCGGTTTTCGGACCGATGTCATTGTAAGCAATCCGATTGTGGCTGCTGGTGCCTTCCACCCGAATATAATGCCGGTCGGTTCCGCCGTCCGTAAGCAGCGCCGAATTCGGGGAGTGCGACGTTTCGCCCGTATAAACAGCTCCGTTCGGATCATAGGTGCTGCCATAACGGCAGCTATTTTCAACGCCAATCACACACCAAATTGGTTTATTGACGCTGTTCTCAGCCTTTGTAAAGCGATATTTCTGCCCCGTTTCATCCAATGCAAAGGTATTGCGCACAATGGAGACATTGCTGGAGTCATATAATTCCACACCTGGGTGCAGTCCCTTCAACGTTGCGATCCTGTCTTCCGGGACCGCTCGGCTCCGCAGCGTATCCTCACCAAGAGCCGATCCGCCACCGGAGTGGAACGTAAGTCCCTCAACCTCAATATAATTTGCATTTTCAATATGCATGTAGCTGTCGCCAGCGATAACGGCCTTCCCTAGTTCAGCAGCGACAATACGAATCGGAAGCGCAGCCGTACCTGCCTTATCTTTGACAACGAATGGACCGTTTTGTTGATACGTACCATTTTGCAATTCAATCGTCGTCCCTTTAGCGGCTTGATCCAGCGCATTTTGCAGTTCTTGCGCGGAATTGACCTTCACCACCCGTACCGGAGGGAGGGGCTCCACGGGTTTATCACCTGCTTGCGGAGGACCGCTTGGCTCTGAAGGCTCATCCACTTTGGGTGCAGTGCCCGTATAAAGTTCAACTTCGGTAATACTATTCCAATTGCCTGAGCTGCCCGAAGCCGTATTTCCATATCCGACCAGCCGCAGATATCGAACTTCTGCCGGAGTAGTCAGCACATAAGGCTGCATAATATCATCTTCGACTTTGAGCAATCTACTTTTTCGTTTAGGCAGCAGCACGGTCGGATTCTGGAAATCCGCTTGATTGGAGCCTATAATTTCGAAATTGCTTTGACGGTCGATCGCGTTCAGGAAAGCAATATTCAAATAGGTAACCTTCTCTGGCTGACCCATATCGAACTGCAGCCACTCCCCTTGTCCAGAAGCCGACCAACGGACATCATTATTCCAAACACCGTCCACGACATTCGCAGGAATATTCGTCGTGTTCGGCTGGTAGGAACTAGCGGTAACCGTACTTGCGTTCATCGGCACTTGGCCATTCGTTCCTTTGGCCGATAGCCGATAGGCTTGCAGCGTATACGTATTCATTGCATCGCCGTTTGATAATCGGATCGTGAGCTTGTTATTGCCCGGCGTGAGATGAACTTGGGTAACATCGCTTATAGGCTGATTCACCCCTGCAAGATTCGTCAGGGTCACCGCCGTTGAAATACCGCCACTGACTTGCATGGCTAAACGGATGGAATCGGCAGCCTGTGGAACGATGACCTCATACCCGTCCATCTTGGAAGACACGAAGGGAATATTCATCCCGATCTTTTGGCCGCCGTTCCAAACATCGAGAGTAGATAACTGGATGGCCGGCATTTTCTCCACAAAGGTGAAAAAGGATCCATCAGTAAGCTCCGTATCCGCAGCGTAGTAAGCTTCGCCATGCACCTCCACAGGAGTTAATGACAGTGGAACCGCGTGGCTGAAATCGCTGCTTCCGCTCGTCAGCAGCAAGCCGCCTAGCGGAAGCATTGCCGCAGGAAAGGCAACTTGCACAGTTCTGACATTTCCCGTATTTCGAACTTTCCATGTCCGCGCTGACTGCTTAAAGTCCGCACCGTAGGGCGCAGAAGGAGCCAAACTTCCGTTATCTCCCCACAGAAGGTACTGCTTGTCCGCCAAAGCTTGTTTAGCGGTAATGATGACCTGCGCAGAGGCTTGTCCTTCGCTGCTCCGGCTTGTTGCTTGCGCCAATGCTCCTTGCTGATCGCGGGCGATACCTGCAATGTTATTGCCATAAGCCATATTGGCATCCGTTGGCCAAACGACCATCGGCGAAGGGCCTGCCGATACATAGTCCTTCCCCTTCAGCGGCGTTCCGAACTTAAGGGCCATGTACGTCTGCACTTGACTTTGCTGTACGTCTGTAAGTGTCTCACCAAACACGATCATCTCGCCAATTTGTCCGTTATAGCCGGATCCTCCACCGACAGCAGAACCGAGAGACATCGGGTTACTTGCGTTTCCAACCATTGGAAGGCGGGCTTGTGTTGATTTGGCTATCGTTTGCCCATCTAGCGTAATTGCTTGATAAACAGCACTGGAAACGGCTGGATGCGAATCATAATGAAACCCCCAACTATTGTATTGAAGAGGAGGGATTGAATAGCCTGTCGTGAGTCGTGGATTTCCAGATAGGGTAGCTCCCGAATCCCACAAAACTTGCGAAGTGCTGGAAGGGATATATGCTCCGAACACTCCTTTTCCTTGCAAAGTTTCGTAAAAGATTTGAGAGTTCTGATTTGATAACGTTAGCCCCCCAGCAACCAAATAAACACTCGCCTGCTCGACCGGCTCATCCTGGTCAAATAACCCATTTTTGTCCAATAAAAGACTTCCATTGCCTGAACTGGCTGAACGAATAAATTGCACCGAAGGCTGGAAATTCAGTGCAGGATTGGACAGAGTATACTTCGGCTTTGCCCTCGGACCCTTGTCGCCAACCGTCCCGTCATTGATGAAATCATTGCCTTGTGGACTGCTGTCCTTCCATACCGTTATATCGCCATTCCCACTACGGGTCACGCTGTCGGAGTCCGCTTTCAGCCACAATTTCAGCATGTTGGCATCCACACCGCCTGGTGTTCCTGCCACTGTGCTATCTGCATGTACTTTGGATCCCCCTAGCGGCAACCACGTCAATGTTAATGCTGCTGCGAGCAGCAAGCTGACTCCCCGTTTCGAACGCACTCTGAATTCTTTGGACATCTTGCTCAAATTCTCATCACCTCTTCTGTATTGTGAAGCTTTTAGGCATCATTGCTGAATACCGTAAAAGCAGCTAAACTCATCCTTAGAAAAACGGTTTCGCCACCCTGAGAGATCAGCCTATTGTTAGCGACCTATCCTATTGAGGGAACTCTGGGAAGCTATTTAGGCAAATAGCAGGGATGCGAGGGTCATAGCGGAACTACAGGGTCTTATTTCCACGAAAAAGCGCTGAATTTCCCATCAAAAGCCAAAATAGCGTACTATAGTTCCCTCAACCTCGCTATAATGCTACTTTTGGCTAGAATAGCGCCCTGTAGTTCCCCCTTACAGGTCCTACATCATCTACTGTGAGCGGTTTCATTGCTAAAGCATGACCGGAATCGTATTCGTCAGCGCCAATGGCTATACTTTGCTCGCTTGCCTCAGCTTGCTGCATCGCACTTGTCTCCAAAATCATCGTTTCCGTATGGCTTACAATTAAGTTGTTATACACCTTCGTGCCCACGGGTTGGTACGTTTTTCCGCCAAGAACAATAAAATTTGTAAGATTCCCCGTGTTCACCAGCGTATTATTGAACACCTGGACATGATATTGCCGCCAATGCCCACGCAGAAGCGCTGTTCGCTCCTCTTGCGAAAGATCCTCCAGAACCGCAGACTTTTCCTCATCTCCACTCATCCACTTTACCGTAGGATTTAGGCTTCCTTCAGCTCCTCCATCATGTGATCCGCCATCCAGTTTTATCACATGATCCGTCAAGCCTTCCATATAGTTGTCATAAATTTTGTGATCGTTGCCATAGATGCGAAAGCCGCTCATCCCCGGCTTTTCCCCGTCACCCAAGAAGAAGTTGCCGTAAAAGCTATTGCGATTCCCGTGTCGAGCGACGAATCCCCCGTACGAATTCCGAGACGTATTATAGCGGATGATGTTGTCGCTGCTCTTCACAGAAATAATCTCATCCTCGCCATCAAAACCGTCAAACAAATTATACTGGATCGTTACATACCCAGGCGCTAATGAAAGGCTTGATAAACCGAGCCGGATCGCCTCCAATCCGTTCGTAACACGCGGGCCGATCCCATGGAAATGATTATATTCAATCACATCATGCTGCGAGATCGTTCGTCCGCCATGCCCCTCTCCGTCATAAATAAGAACGGCGCCAAAACCTCTCTTGGGCCCAATATCATTGTAAGCAATCCGGTTGTAGCTGCTCACTCCCTCCACTCGGATATAATGGCGGTGCGTTCCATTGTCGGTGATCAGTTTAGCATCTTCATAAGGGGTCGGACCGCTATAAACGGCTCCATTCGGATCATAACTGCTGCCATAACGGCAGCTGCCTTCGACGTCATACAACCCCCATACTGGACCTTTATTCGTGAGAAAACGATAAGGCTGGCCGGTCTCATTCAAGGCAAATGTATTGCGAAGAATCGAAATTCGGCTAGAGCTCTGCAGTTGAATTCCTGGATGTACACCTTGCAAGATACGGTGCGATAGACCTCTGTCTCTAAGCGACCGTTCGCTGGAAGAAGAGCCGATCCCACTATGGATCATAAGCCCGGATACTTCGATATAGCTTGAATCCTCTATGTGCAAATAGCTGTCACCTGAGATAATAGCCATTCCCAAGTTAGCAGCCTCAATCCGAATCGGCATGCCGTCCGAACCCTGCTTATCCTTTACAACGAATGGGCCGCTTTGTTCATATATCCCGTTTTGCAGCTCAATGACGCTTCCTGCGACCGCTTCATCCAATGCCATCTGCAATTCTGCAGCCGTGCCAACCTTTATGTATGTCAGCATCGGCCGCACTTCCCTATGATCCCCCATATCCTAACTCCTCCATAATTCTCTGTTATTCACTTGCATGCTTAGAACACACGATGCTTCCAACCTTGCAGCTTGGCAAGAGCTTCAACATAATAGTAGTCGCCATAAATCAACGATACATTCACATTCGTCTCAGCCGGTTTATGCCCCGTTCCCCCACGGAGAATGCCTTCATGCTGCGGTTCATCGAAGGCGGTATATCTCTCCGATAAAGATTTCAGGATGCGCTCAGCAGCCGAGCGGTACTTATTGGCGTCCTCCGCTTGAACGACTTCGGCAAGCTCAAGCAAACCCGACGCCGCAATGCTTGCAGCAGACGTATCCCTTGGCGCCTCGCTGGCATTCGGTACCCGAAAGTCCCAAGGAGGCACCATTGCTTCTGGCAGCGAGCTAATGAAATGATGAGCTACCTGCTGAGCTGCATGCAGGTACTTCTCCTTCTTGGTATAACGATATGTGTTTGTCATGCCGTATAACGCCCAAGCATTCCCTCTGGACCAGCTGGAATCCTCCGCAAAACCTTGCCCGCCCATATGCTCCAGCAATTCCCCAGTTATCGGATCGAATACAGCAATATGACAAGTCGATCCATCGCCACGGATCATATGCTTGATAACTGTATCTGCATGAGCACAGGCGATTTGAGAAAATCGCGGGTCTTGCAGCTCTTCCGAAGCCCAGAACAAGATGGACAAGTTCATCATGCAATCGATGATGGCCCAGCCAGTCATATCACGATTCCAAGCCCTAAGAAACTGCCCAGCCAGATTAAATCGGCCTGCAAGGAAGTTGGCTGCTGCAAGTCCTCGGCGTCGTCCATCCATATCTCCGGTCAGCTTGTACTTGAGTACAGATGTGGGCAAATACTGAAACCCTACATCATGATGAAAATGGTTGTCTTCCAGCAGATGACGTTCCATCCGTATATCCCACTCCCAGGCAGCAAGCTTATAGCGTTCTTCGGCGGTTAAATCATAAAGAATCCACAGCATCCCCGGCCAGAATCCGGAGATCCACTGATCAAGCTTTAAGCCATCATATCCCCCTGACTGGGCGGCATGCGGCGCTAGTTCAATCCCTCGGCTCAGCATGACATCAACCTTGTTCTGCACTCCATTCCACCAAAGATCGAGAGATGCTGGATCAATTATTGTTGGCTTTTGAATTATTGTTGATTTTTCAATTATTGTTGGCTTTTCCATGAATGTGATCTTCTCCTTTTTATCCTTTAATGGCCCCAATTAAAGCGCCTTTCACAAAATATTTCTGCAGGAAAGGGTAGACCATAAGAATCGGCATTGTGGCCACGATAATGGTAGCATGCTTCAAGGTTTCCCCTACGATCGCCACATCCGCACCGCTGGACCCGCTCGCCATCGAGCCTGCTTCGTTCATCAGCAGAAGCTCTCTGAGCACAAGCTGCAGCGGGTACAGCGATCGATCTTGCAAAAAGATTAGCGCGTTAAACCAAGCATTCCAGTGACTCACCCCATAGTAGAGCAGCATAACAGCGACAACAGGCATGCAGAGTGGGAACATAATCCGAAACAAAATAACGAACTCGTTGGCCCCATCTATTTTTGCCGATTCTTCCAGACTATCCGGTATCGCTTCAAATGCTGTTTTCATCAGAATAAGATTAAACGCTGAAATTGCTTGCGGTAAGATTAATGCCCACAAGGTATTCGCCAAGCCCAGCCCCTTGACAGTAAAATAAAAGGGGATCATGCCACCGCTGAAAAACATCGTAAAAACGATATACAGCATGAGAGGCTTCCGATAGCTCAAGCATTTCCTCGACAAGGCATATGCGCCTAAAGACGTGAGAAAAATGTTAAGCGTTAATCCCACGACAACAATGATCATCGTATTGATATAGCCGTTCATGATTGTTCCATTTTGAAACACAAGCTTATAGGAATTCAGATTAAACTGAAGCGGTTTCCAGAGAATTCCGCTATGCTGCATATAGAGAGTAGGATCGCTTAGTGATGCAAACAAGACATACACAATAGGATATATAGTAGCTACAGCGAGCAGTGACAATAACGCATAGTTCCCGATATCAAAAGTCCACTCACCGACTGATTTGCGATACATATTCATCCTCCCTCTACCACAGGCTGGTATCGTTCAGCTTGCGGCTTAACCAGTTGGACCCGACAACAAGCGTAAAGTTAATGGCCGAATTGAATAAACCGACGGCCGAGCTGAAGCTGTAATTGAATTCCTGAAGCCCTACCCGATATACATAGGAACTAATAACATCAGCGGTATCATAGATGGTCGGATTATAAAGCAAAATTATTTTTTCTGTCCCCACACTCAGCATCCGGCCCATCTCAAGAATCAACAAAATGACAATCGTAGGCATGATTCCTGGCAGCGTGACATGGCGCATTTGCTTCCATCGTCCTGCGCCATCGATCTTCGCAGCCTCATACTGCTCGGTATCAATGCCCGCCAATGCCGCTAAATAAATAATGGTGCCCCAACCAATATGCTGCCATACCCCCGATGAGACATAAATCGTCCGGAAAAACTGAGATTCAAGCAGCAGGGAGAGTCTCTCCCCGCCCAAAAAAGCGATAAAATCATTGATTAATCCCCCGCTTACGGTGAATTCCTTGATCATTCCGCATACGACGACGAGTGAGACGAAATGCGGCATATAGGTAATCGTTTGGATAGATCGCTTGAAGATCGTCTTCTTCACTTCGTTAAGCAGCAGAGCCAGGATAATCGGCGCAGGAAAGCCAAAAACGAGATCATACAAGCTGATAAGAACCGTATTTTTAAGCGTGCGCCAGAAATAAATCCCTTCGAAAAAAACTTTAAAATGCTCGAATCCAGCCCACGGGCTTCCTATAATGCCAAGTCTCGGTGAGAAATCCTTGAAGGCAATGATTGCGCCATACATGGGAATATAGTGAAACAGTGAAAAGAATATAAGCACAGGAGCCAACATGAGATAGAGCAGCTTATTTTTGCTAATGTCATTCAACATTCCCCCGCCTGGGAATGAATTTGATTTCACTGAAATACCACCTCTCTATCTCTTGTTATAGCGATCAAGCGAATTCTGATAAATGTTTACGGCGCGATCAATGCCCAGCTTTTTAATTTGTTCCACATATTTGCCATAATTCTCAAGCGGTTCCTTGCCCATAATAAACTTCGCAAACATTTCTTCCTTATAATTGCTTATATCGTTAATAATTTTGCCGAGCTCTTTGCTTTCTTCTGCGGTTGGCGTAAGAAATGCTGGAATTGTATGTTTAGCCGCATCGGTATTTGACCATATTTTGACCGCCTCATCTTGCTGAGGATATGTATTCCAGTTTCGACGTTCATCTGCTTCATAAGGACCGTTTGGCTTTGTAAACTGTGCGACCATTTGCTGCAAGCTGTACTTCTCATTTTTCACGATCTGATCTGTATACACAGGATTTCCGTCTTTCATGACATAACTTTCGCCCTCGACGCCAAAATTGAACAATAGACTGCCTTTTGTGCTGTAAGCATAATCCAGCCAGCGAACAGCCAGCTCCGGATTTTTCGTTGTTGCCGAAACTGCTTTGCTAGGACCAGGATTATACTTGAAATCTCGCTGCCCTGTAAAAGGCTTCTCTCCCTTTTGAAGGACTGGATAAGGCGAACCTACCAAATTGAACTTCGGATCCTTCGTTTTCATGGCATCCATCCATTTTCCCATGCCTCCGCTCAGCAAGGAAACGGTTGCACCTGTTTGACCGCCAAGCATCTTCGTATCCAGCACTTTCCCGTCCGTCAATGCAAAATCTTTATCAAACAAGCCTTCTGCATACCATTTGCGGAACAAGGTTAAAAAGTCCTTATATTGGGGGTCGACAGGTCCATACTTGACTTTGCCTGCGTCATCGAGATAGAAGCTGTTTGAAGTATGATAAGCCCCGATAAAAGCATCGCGAATCTCAAAATTCCCATTGACATAAGTCACACTAAGCGGTGCTTTTGCTCCCTTTTTGTCACGGAACGCTATCAATGTCTTTTCCCAATCATCGATCGTCTCAGGCAAAGGCAATTGAAGTTCATCCAACCAGTCTTTACGAATAATCGGTCCACGGAATACAAGTCCAGAAGGGTTGCGGATCATCGGAAATACGTAGTATTTGCCGCTATCCGTTTTGATCATTTTGTCGAGCTCTTTGTCCTCCTGCAGCTTCTTCTTCAAGTTCGGCGCATATTTATCAATCAAATCATTCAGTTCCAGAATGACTTTATCGCTAATGGCTTTCTCGGGTCCGCCAGGGTAAGACCCCGAGCTTCGCCCTGTCCAATCGTATTCAATGACATCCGGCAGTTTCTCAGAGACAATCATGAGATTGAATTGTTCTTTCAATTGTTGATCATTCGGATGGACATACTTGACTTCAACACCCGTTTCTTTCGCGAGCTGCTTGCCAAAAGGAGTTTCAGCCAAATTTTGATAAAACGTGATAGCATTGTTATTTATGCCTTCCCATGATGTTAGCGTTTCCTTCGTATTCATTGGATAGGTTGCTGTAGACTTGGCTGGATCAGCATTGGGCGTATTTACGCCATCCTTGCCAGTACTTCCGGTTTCCGAGCAAGCCGCAAGTACAATACTTGTTAACATGAGGATACTTAACCCCGCAGCGCCATATTTGCGATGCTTTCCTTGTGATCTTAGGCTTTCCATATTGGTTCCCCCTAATCAATAGTTAACGGTGTGCATGTTTCATTTTGCTTAAAAGATTAGAAAAAGTATATATTCAAAAACTAAACCCGTACGTTAAAACCAGAAATACGAGGTTTTGCGTACGGGTTTAGTTTTTACATTATGGGCTGTCTGGCCCTACATTCGAAGCCGCAAGCGGTGCACGGACAATAGGAGTAGAAGAACTAAAATATTCATCTGCCCCAATATCGTTTGTTGAACGCGTTTGGCCATCCATATCCTCTACTACATAAGGATAGCTGCCAACAGCGGCATTAACGGCTGCGCTTCCAGCAGTTAACTTCTGCAAACCGTTGATCGTTGTGAACGAAGGCGTTATGTTGAGAATTTCCGATGATGATCTTGAACGATTATTTAATGTACTGCCAAAGCCAATATTCCCTTCAAACACAGTGTTCGATGTTTTCACTTCCTCATAAAGCGTCCCTGTACTATTGCGAACGATGTTGTTGGCTATTCGACTATCTACGGGTGCTGAGGTATAGCTTCTGCCGACGATGATGCCAAATGTGCTGTTAACGATCGTGTTGTTCGCAACTTGCGCTCGGTATACTCGCCAATGCTTGCTTAAATCCCCACTGCCGTAGTTCGTCGAATTTGGTCCACCATCCCAATCTCCCCCATCCAGATTAATAGCATCCGTGGTTAGACCTTCGAAGTAGTTATTATAAATGCGATGATCTGTGCCATAAATTCGGAAACCTCCAACTCCGGCTTTAGTTCCGTTGCCCAGAAAGAAATTGCCATAGAACTTGTTGTTATTCCCGTGTCTTGCGGTTACCTGCCCTTGCGAATTCCGAATTGTATTGTAACGGATCGTATTGTTGCTGCTCTTCACCGAAATAACTTCGGGGTCTCCATCGCAATTCTCGAATAAATTATTCTCGACTGTCGAGTTCGCGTTTAATAAAGATACTCCGGATAAGCCAAGACGAATACTCTCTTTCCCGTTATCAATCCTTGGTCCACTGTCATAGAAATAGTTCCCGTCAATCATCGTATACTGTGACATATAGCTGCTTCCGTTTCCATCTACAGCGATGATGGGTCCTGGGTCAGCTTTGGAGCGGAATGCATTTCGGTCAATCCGGTTATAGTCGCTGTTGACACCTCTGATATTCACCCAAGTGTTCTTAACCCCGGTTTCATTCAGATTGAATTCATTACGTGTCAAACGGATATGGCTGGATTCATCGATTTTCACAGCATAGTTGCTTGTGCTCGTTGTAGTTGTGAATTTCAAACCCGAAATCGTCACATAAGACGACTGATAAAGATTGAAATATGCTCCGCCAGCTAGAATAGCTTGCCCGCGATTAGCGGCTTTAATTGTAATTTCATTGCCATCCGTACCGTGAATCCCATTAAGATTGAAAGCGCCTGATTGCGAATAAGTACCGTTCTCCAAATAAATTACCCTGCCTGGAATGGCTTGGTTAATTGCCGTTTGCAGTTGTCCGGGGGTGGAAACCGTTACTGAATCTTCAACGGGAGTTCCGCTTCCATTTCCGTAAATCTCTACCTCCGTATAGCTATTCCAAGCGTTCAGCGAATTGCCGTGCCCAACAATGCGCACATACCTGACAGAGGCAACATCAGGAAAATCAAATGTTTGCAGGCCTTCTACCAAGCTGCTTGTTACATTCGCTTGAATGGTCGTAAAGGTCGTGTTGTCTGAAGAAGTCTGAATATCAAATGATGAGGTGCGTGTCGAACCATTTAAGAAAGCAATTTTGAGATAAGCGACTGTTGCGCTAGAACCAAGATCAAATTTGATCCACTCCCCATCACCGCTGGCTGACCAGCGAGTTGATGCATCTCCATCTACCGTATTAGCAGGAACATTCCCATCATTGGAGCTTGCCGTTACACTAGACCCTGAAATTGTAAATTTGGTGTCTGCAGCAGCAGCTAATCCAGGAATCAAGCTCATAAACAACAATGCGCATACCAGCAGCAGTGAAGCCTTCTTCAGTGACATCCTCATATAACTAACACCTTCCTTTTCATCTAATCTGATTGATTACCGCGACATAAGAGTGCTTACAATAATGTAGTCTTACGAAGTTTTTCTGAACACCACTTCCTTTCCGCGTCTTCTACCTCTAGTTTATCTCGTGTTACATCATTATTGAACCTCATTTGGCTTCATTTGTTGATAGGCAAAAGCAAGTATGATGTGTAAAATATAAACTCAATCGATCGTATTTTGCAAACAACTATGTGAAATCAAAAAAAAAGAGCCCATACCGGACTCTTTACCAAAGTTAGATCTTCTGATACTTGCCAGGAGTCATCCCTTCAAATCTTTTGAATATGCGCAAAAATGTGCTCACATCGGCATAACCCACACGCCCGGCAATTTCGTTAACAGTTAATTTTTGCTCGGAAAGAAGTGCCTTTGCCGCTGTCAATCGCGTTTGGTTGATGAGATCAAGCAGTGTTTCTCCAGTATGTTCTTTAAATATTTTGGACACGTAGGATGGCGTTAACGAAAAGGATTCTCCGATCATCGAAATATTCAAATTCACATCTCGAAAATGCATCTCAATATAGGCTCGTATATCATGAATCAAATAGGTATGATGATTTTTCTTTTCTGTTTGAATCCATTCACATATCTGCATGAGCACCCGGTTCATATGCGTCATCATTTCCTGAATCGTTTCACAAATCAACAAACATTCTACGTCTTTGACATGAGCCTCAAAATTACGCCTGCTGATCGTGCTCACCTCATCCAGCGTTTTGAGCATAGTACTTGCCAGATTGAACAAAAGGCATTTGGCAAGGGCAACCGAAACAGGATGGACCTTGAAATTGGCCTCATAAATCTCTCCTAACAGCATCTGCGCTTTGGGCAAGTTGCCCGTCTTCACATAGTAAATAAGCTGTTGTTCAACGCTTAGAGGGTAATAATAATTCCGCTGAGATTGAGCAGACTCGATACTTTTTTCCTCGTACTGGATCAGTTGTCCACTCCCAAGTACGATTCGATACTCCAGCGCTTCCAATGCCTCATGATACGATTGTGAAATTCCATAAACATCACTGTGAACTCCGCTCACAGCAATCGTCATTTCGGCATAAATATGTTCCTTCATGAAGGCTTGCGTTTGAGAAGCCATCCGATTTAATTCCTTGATTTCTTCTTCCTCACTTAGAGTTGGCTTCAAATTAATGATACAAGCTATCAGTTCGTTCACTTCCGTCGAATAAACCGTCGCGTTCTTTCCGGCCAACTCCTCAATCACATTGCTTAGAATAAAGTGGAGCATCTGCGTCTTTTGCCCGAAAGCGTCCCGCCCTTCATCGGATTGCAGCTTGCCATAAGCATCCACACTGAAAAGCAGCACCGCAAATCGATCGGAATGGAATTGAACGTTGTGGGCGATGAAAGATTCCTGAAGCGGAAATTTCCGTTCCAATTGTCCTTTCAATAAACGTGTCAAGAAATGAGCTCTAATCGTATTATTATGCAGCTTTAAGCGGTCGCTGATGGCATCTTTCTCCACAAACGTATGATGAAGCGCGTTTTGTAGAAATGAGTATTCATTTGATTTCCCATCAAAACGAAACCCTGATTTTTGCGTCATGTTCTGCAGCAGCACCTGTATCGGCATATAATTTTTTCGCAGGAAAATAATCGTAACAATGATGCCAATCAACAAACCTAAAGCAATACTCAATCTTGTTATTTCTTTCAAATATTCCATCTTTTCATTGAAAATATTTGCCGGCAAAACCGATACATATTTCCAACCCGTTAGCTCAGATGTAAAGTAAGACAATGCCGCTTTATCTTGATTCATTTCTGCATAAACCAAACCCTTTTTCCCAAGCAAACGCTCATAAGGCAGCTGGTCTTGAAGCTTCTCTTTATCTTTGGACGATGCAATGAAGTGATTATCTTTATCCAGAATCAAAACTCTCGAATCATTGTATTGCGGAAGGCTTTCCAACAGCTTATTCACATTAATTAGGAAAATAAGAATGGGATGGGGCTGTATCGGATTATTAAAGATGAGCGAGCGGGCAAACATTACCGTAGACGTGGGCTTTCCTTCGTTCCAATACAGCATGGGGGAATACTTGTTGACATATTTACCAGCAAATAACTGAGTCCATTCCTCAAAGGTAGTCTCATCGCGCTGTCTCATGATGGCATGCAGACCACGGGAATCGATGTGGTTAAACGTAGATATAACTGTATCGCTATTCGCGTACATCACGTAAATTTGCTCAATATAATCATTTGCATTCTGATAGGTTCTTAAATTCTCGGCGATATTGAACAGTTGAAAATAATGATCATCGGATAATGGCTTCTCTACATTCGTGAAAGAGACTATATTTTTGTTTAAAGCCACTTCCACACTTAATTGTTCCAAGCCTTTTAGCTTACTGTCAATGGATAATTCGATTTGCGTGAGAAGCAGCTCATTTGCCCGATTAATTTCTTTCTCCACCAGACTATGCGTGGCAGAGTAAAGAATTAAACTAATGACAATAGGAACCAACAATACAGATAAGTAAGAGAATATCCATGTTACAATTACACTCCTATTATATTTTCGGAGCTGCAGCCGCATACGAATGACCTCCTGACCATATTTCTGTACCTATTATACATGGCTTATGAGAGCGATTACAAACGGTGTCATCAAGTTTTTTGGCGATATTCGGTTGGCGTAACCCCCTTGTGCCGTTTGAACATTTTGGAAAAATGGACGTAATCCGGAAATCCTACGGAAGCGCTAATTTCATAAACTTTTTTGGCCGATCCAGATAGTTGTTCGGCTGCTTTATCCATGCGCAGGCGGATCAGATATTGGCTGAATGGAACGCCAAGCTCCGATTTAAACATATGACTGAAATTCGCAGGCTTCACCTGGAGGTCATAAGCCAGCTTGGTTAAGGTGAGTTCAGAATCTCCGTAATGCTTATCCAAATAGGCAATAGCAGCTTGGATCACTTTCCCGTATCCCCAGTTCCTTATCCCTCGGATCGATCCCATTGCGGCATACATCTGGGTGACGAACGCCTCGAATTGTTGGGCATTCTTCTCTACACCTCGCGGAACAGGCAATTCTTGCCCTGCAGATGAGCGAAACTCGTCCTCCAGTAAAGCGAGATACCCCGTAAGTTTTCGCTCCATATCATTGGCCGTTAACCTGTCCGCGATTAATTCATGCTTCAGCGTGCTCAGTTCTTCCTCAATCTCCGCTTCACGCAGATGCCATAAACTGCTCGCCAGCCGTTTGGCACTCAACTTGAACGACCACAACTGCTCCTTGTTGTCATGCACGATGCGCGATCATAGTTGACGTTGAAACCAGACAAACGATTTAGTTCTTTCTTGTAGATGTCGTCTTGTTTCGCCTGTTTGGCATAGGCAAATTCGGAATGGGACAGAAGAATATGAATGGGCGCCGATGCTGGTGCACTCGAAGCTGACGTTGGCGCTGCTTCATTGGTGGCATTGCTGCATCCTGCCAATAGGACAACAGCCATAACAGCGCCGACCATCGTGGTAGTGCTCCGTTTGCGAAGAAAACGGGAGTTATACGTATCTGTTTTCAAATGAAGTAGCCCCTCTCTCAACTCATTACTATCATGGGCCCATGATAGTTTTCATTATATGGGCACTTACAATAAATTTACATGTGTTTTTAGTCAGAATTATGTGTTTATTCAAAATACATGATGATTATGATAAACAAAATGAGGCTGTCCCATAAGCCAAGTTTGTATTTAGCGTCGACGTTCGGTCACCTGGTAGTAAAAACCTGCAAAAATGCAGGCTTTCTCTAAAATAATCCCTTGAAATGTTAAAAAAGATGCAATTGTGCAGGCTTTTTAGACATCTTAAGCCTGAAATGGAAAATAAATCAGAAAAAGATGCATTATCGCAGGAATTTACCTCCAACAGATGAAATCAAGCCTAAAAAGATGCACAATTGCAGGCTTTCTTCTTTTCAGATGATTTTGTTAGGCTATGTTAAACGTTATTGTTGATATTTGTTATTCTTGTTAATACGAATGGGCAGAATTGTTCCAATATATGGTACTATTGTATTGGGAATAAGTCTTCTATATATAAAGGTCAAGGAGAGGAGTATGGTTATGGTTAGCAAAGAAATAAGGGATATAATTGAAAATTATCTTGAGGCATACAATTCATTTGAAATTGAAGGCATGGTTAACCTCTTGCACAAGGATATAATATTTAGGAATATTTCTTATGGAGAAACCACCACGGAAACCAGAGGAATACAAGCATTTAGGGAATTGGCAGAACAGTCGTCAACGATGTTCTCCAGCCGTCGCCAGATAATCACCGAGTACAGTGTCATAGATGACAAAGTAGAGGTTGGAATAGATTATGAAGGTATTCTTGCCGTGGATTTACCTAACGGATTAAAAATAGGGGAAAAGCTGCAACTAAATGGAAAGTCAAAATTCGAGATTGAGGAAGGAAAAATCTCATTGATTGAAGATTACAGTTGAGTAATACAACGTTTCAACTATAGAGGAACGATAGCTCAATAAACCGCCTTTTCACCAAGGCGGTTTATTTATGGTCAAATATCAACATTAGAATTTAACATAGCCTAAAAATCATTTTTCTGAATGGCAGCCGTGTCCTAGAAGTCATTAGTTCTTACTTATGGGACACCCTCATTGTCGTTTGCTAAATTAATTGTATACATTCAATTCGCGAACCGACCACCAATTCGAGACGGTTCCAGTTTGCACCACTTTCAAGTACCTTGCCGATTGCGCGGCAAAAGTGACTGTAATTTTCGCCGTGCTTCCTGTCCCGCTTGCTACCGCGCTGCCCCAGTTCGTACCGTCATTCGAGACGTAAACTTCATAGCCGCGGGCATAATCATTATTGCTGCCAGTTGAATCCATCACGATCTGATTAAAGTTCTTGGTACTCTTCATATCCACGATAAAGTATTGACCAGGAGCCATCGCAGTACCCGTACTCCAGCGAGTAGACATACTGCCATCCAGCAGATTGGCAGGCACATCACCGCTCGTAGGATTCGATGTCGCTGTCCATCCAGACCGGTCAAGCGGCGTTTGAGTTCCTCCGGCTGACGGTGTTGTGGCATTGGCAGTGTTGCTGGCCGCAGAACTATTCCCAGCCGCGTCATTCGCCTTCACGGTATAGCTGTAGGAAGTCGCTGGTGTTAAACCGCTGTCGGCATAAGATGTCGTCACAGAAGAACCGACTTTCGCGCCATTGCGGTAAATATCATAGCTGGTCACGCCTACGTTGTCCGTGGAAGCTCCCCAGCTTAGGTTGATTTGACTGCTGGAAGCCGCTGTTGCCGCTAAATTGGACGGTGCCGTCGGAGCTAGCGTATCGCCAAGGCCAGTGCCTTGGAATTCAGCAACCGTTTGAACCATAGCCGCTGTTGGCGAATTGGCATAAACATTGCCGCCCAAGTTGTTGATGACATGGGTGATTTCACTTCCAGCCATACCGGACAACCATACACTTGTCATATGGTGGATCTTCACACCTGGCACATTGGGAACCTCAATACCGCTTTCCAGCTTTGCCGCTGCATCCCTGAAGAAGGAGTAAACGCCAAGCCCCCAAGCCTCATGGCTAGTTACGGAATCGGCTACTTTATAGGAAGCATAACCATTGACGGTTCCATTCTTGCTCATCCAAGCCGATTGGCTAGGAACATCATAGGGAATCTCGGATTGATAGAAGTATACGCGGCCGCCATTGCCGTTCCATAAGGTTTGGTACTGTTCATGATGTTCATTAAATAAACCGTACATCGTGACATTATTGCCGTTGACAATCAGCCCATTCTTACTGGCATTCGTCGTCCAGCCCGCACCTGCTCCGTGGTCTGCGCGCCATATCCAGAAGTCGTCGCCAATGACATGGTTGCTGTTGATTTTCAGGGCGACGTCTGCCGAGCCTGGTGCAAAGCCGCCTATGCCAAAGAACAAATCATACAAGGATGTCGGATTAGCCGAGTGATCTTGCGAACTTCCTGTAGGACCAACTTCCATTAAGGAAGGTGAGTTCACGGAACCGGCTTCAAACAGCAATCCGGCAACTTTCACGCCGTCCACATCGGCAATCGATAAAGCGACTTGCCCATTATCCGGTACCAACGTCGCGAATCCGAGTCCAAGTACAACCGTGTTCGGGTTCGTGACACGAATCGTATCGTTCAGATGATAAATGCCTGGCGTAAACAATAAGTTCTTGCCTTGACTTAATGCCGCATTAATGCTCGCCGCATTCGATGTTGCCGGATCCGCAATATAGAACTGATTCAGCGAGATCGCCTGACCTGGCGTTGGCGCGGATGCCCAGCTTACACCTTTGGTGTTCGTTTGAAGATCAGGAACGAACACGTTATATTGTCCAGTGTTATCAATGTACAGATATGGTTTTTCCCGCATAACTGGTGTTTGATCAACAACCGTATACGGTTTGGTTGGGAACGTGCCTGCCGGAGGTGTGGCATCACCTACAAACACCATGTTCCAAACGCCGTTCTTCCATTCCGAATATTGATTATTTCTGTTAAACCACTGCTGCTGCGACGCCGGCAGAATGAAGCTGTCGACTTGGGAATCCGCCATATAACCGCCGCTTCCCCAGCCAGCATTCCAGCTTGGATCAAAGTCAAACAAATACATACTGCCTTTCACATGCACGCGCCTCATTGGTGCAGCTTGGGAAACCGCCCACTGCATGGCTCCGCTTGGAATTTGCGCACTGCCGATGGACGGAGTCACGGTAAAGTTTTCGATGGAGCGCCAGAAATTCAGGGTCGCATTGGCGTTCATCCATTTGGCGTTTGCATTCACCCCGCCATTAATATTTACATCACCCGGATTCTGCCCTAGACCTGCTACATGTGTGTAGAAGCCAACTTTGATATTGAGATTATTATAGGTACCTGGTTTAAATAATAGCGCATACCGTTGATTGCCAAATTGATTCGTTTCTTGCGAAGCAAAAATGGTATCTGCCGTGCTTTGAATGCTTGCAGTTGACATCGAGGGATCAACAATATACACATTAGGGCCTAAATTCAACTGTGTAGTTCCAGAAGCCGCTGACGACAAGGCCGATTCGCCTCCAGTGTTAACGGCTGAAACTTTGTAATAGAATGTCGTGCTGGCCGTTAAGCCAACATCTGTATAGCTGCTTGATGGATTAAGCGTAGTATTGACCTTGCTGAACACGCCTCCACTGCTGGAAGAGCGGTATACATTATAGCCCGTTGCCCCGGCTACGGCTGTTACGTTGACATTGCATAAATTCGTCGTACAAGTAACGGCGAGGCCTGTTGGTGTCGTCGGCCCTGCTGCGTAAGAAACGCCCGCATGAAGCGGAAATAGACTGACAACGACCGCTACAGCGGAAAAAATGGAAGACATTCGTTTGAACATATTAGTTCCCTCCTCAGATAAAAATAAGTTTTAAACCGCTTGCAAATCGATCCGATACGGTACCACATCCATCCATTTGCATCGTTGCTGCCATCTCTTGGATTGCCTCACCCCCTTCAAGGAAATTTCTCATTATTACTTATTTTTATTGGCGATTGCGTTAGCCTCTTTCCATGTCCGATCCAGTGCCTTAATAACATCGTCTTTGGAGATTTTGGTCAAATAGTAAGCTTGCAGCGCCTTGCCGACTTCGTCCTTTACCGCAGAAGGCATCGACAAATCCTTATAGGAAAGCCCTCTATTGACATAGCTTGAGGCATCCTCCACCCAAGGATACGGTTTATAGGTATGCTTTTTGGACACAGGATTGAATTTTAGGCTTTGATAAAGCTCATTGGATGCAAGGTCGTCGAGCATATAATTCAGTAAATCGCGGGCAATTTCTTTGTTTTTATTGTCGGGGGGCATAGCTAAGGATGTCGATACGGCAACGTTAATCATCGTTGATCTTGGATCGTCATTGATCGGCAGCGGGGCCACGCCAAATTCCAAACCTTGATTAACCTTGATGATGCCATCCGCATCCCAAGGCCCCTGAACCCACATTGCCGCTTTGCCTGAAGCGAAATCTGCCGCTCCGTCATCATTGCCGACTTCGAACGCGCGGTCCGTCCCGTTTTGATTGACGAGGTCGATAATATCGAACATTTCCTTGATCTCTGCAAAGCTGGCTTGATCCTTATTCATTCTGTCTATAAAGTCGCTATGGCTGGAATGGACAAGCCCGCCAACTGTGAGGGAAAGGAAGAGCTGGGGAATCCAGCTTTCTTTGTAACTAAGCAAGAAAGGTTTAATCTGATGATCGTTCAATTTCTGTGTAATCGTTCTCATTTCTGTTAACGTTGATGGAGGTGTTATTCCCAACTCGTTAAAGATCTTTTTGTTGTACAAATAGCCCCATTCCAAGCTCTCCAGTGGCACGGCTACTACTTGATTGTTGATCGTGACAAGCGGCTTAATTCCGTCAAGAAGCTTGCCGGCAAGCGGCTGGTCGGATAAGTCCGCTAAATACCCGGCTTTGTAGTAATCCGGCAGATCGTTCATCGCATGGATGTTGAAAATATCCGGTACGTCGCCAGTAGCCAAACGGGTCTTTAAAATTTGTGAAGCATTATCATTGCCAGGGTACTCGGTATTAAATGATACAACGATATTTTTTTCTTTCCGCTCTTTCTCCGCGAACTGGATGAAATAATTGTCCAACTGATCACGGAATCGATCCATGCCTCCGAGGAAAATGTTCAATTCTACTTTTTTGGGAGCTCTTTCGAACTTCGTCCCCTGATCTTTGGCAGAGCACGCGAAACACACTCCCAAATTGACTAAGATCATGACGATGGTAAGTGCTCTCTTCATGGAATTTTCATTCCCCTCAAAATGATAACGCTTACTTTATTTAGTATATACGTTTGCTTGCTGGCTCACAGTAGACTGGATTTGCGTCTTCGACTGGATAATATTGATATAAAAGGATAACGTTCACCTCAATTGCGCTGGGGTATTTCCGGTCATTTTTTTGAATATCCGATGAAAATAGTTTAAATCCGAATACCCTACTGCTTCCGCTGCACTTTTGATGGAGACAGAGGGGTCCTGCAGCAGCAGCTTCGCTTTTTCCATACGTTTGAAAATGATATAGTCCATTACGGTCGAGCCCGTCTCTTGTTTAAACGTCCTGGAAAGATGTTCTTTGCTGATAAAAAATCGGTTTGCGATGGATTCCAGCGTAATCGGCTCCGCAAAAGAGCGTTCTATAAATTGTCTGATGTCCTCAATGTCAATCCTACTTTTGCTTTTCCTCCTAAGAATGAGCTCCTCCAATACGGCCGCATATGCGCTTGATAATACCTCAATCCATTGCATAATTGGCGTATTGTCTGTCACGAAAAAGGCCCCCGTATGAATGGGCAGCATAAAAGTGATATCCGCACCTGCCATAGACGCTTGCTCTTCCAGCAATAACATAAACTGTTTATACAACGAATTGTTGATCCCCGGCTGCAATGCCCCTTGCTCTTCCAATTGGCGGCCTAATTCCAAGAAGCGTCCCTGTATGTCCTCAAGATGAAGCTCCTGAAACGTTCGCGCAATGATCTGTTTATACGTCGTAATGACTTTCAGTATTTCCTTATCCAAGGGTTGCACGGCATGCAGCCCACGGGAAATTCGCAATTCGCGAATTGCCTTCTCCAAGCCTTGATTCAGTTCCTCCGGATTAATCGGCTTTAATATGTATTCATCGACCCTAGACAGGATGGCTTGCTTCGTATAAGAGAAATCTTCATAACCGCTCACGACAATCTTCCGAACAAAAGGGTAGTCTTCCGTTAATTTTTGCAATAGCTCAATCCCGCCCATGCCTCGCATTTTCATATCGGTAATGACAATTTCCGGCAAGATGTCTTGAATGATGTTCAGACCTTTCAACCCATCTTCCGCTTCCTCAATCTGAGTAATTCCGAAACGTGTCCAATCCCCCAATCGCCGAATACTGTCCCTCGTCCAAAATTCATCATCAATAATGACAACTTTCATCAGGCATTCCCCTCTCCTTGCGAAAATTCTTCCGGAATAACAACTTTGATGATGGTTCCAACTCCTAATGAACTCGTCAGGAAGAGGCCATATGCATCACCGAAAAAAAGCTTAATTCGCGCATGAACATTGGTTAATCCCAAGCTTCCTCCTAA
Organism: Paenibacillus ferrarius; assembly: GCF_002027705.1. GTDB lineage: Bacteria > Bacillota > Bacilli > Paenibacillales > NBRC-103111 > Paenibacillus_E > Paenibacillus_E ferrarius. Next base: position 220,072 of record NZ_MBTG01000005.1, read on the forward strand.
GCCTCGATCCTCTGACTCCCGGTCCAAATGCTGACGCAGCTCTTCTAATCTCATGACGTCCATCCCCACGCCGTTGTCTTCGATGCTGATCTCAACCTCGTCCATGATTTTATGCGCTCGAACCGTGATCGACCACCGCCCCATCTTCCCTTCAAGACCGTGGACGAAACAATTTTCAACAATAGGCTGCAGCGAGAATTTCGGTATGGGACACAAACGGCAATCATCATCAATATCCATATGAAGGTGCAAAATGTCTTGAAAACGTAGTTTCTGAATTTGCAAATAGTTGGCTACATGCTCCATTTCATCCGCAACCGTGACAAGGTCCGACTTCATTTTGATCGTATATCGAAATAAATCGCTGATCGCCCGTACATGTTCATAAATTTCAGGGACATGGCGAGAAAGCGCAATTCCGCCAATCGACTGCAGGGCATTGTATAGAAAATGCGGATTAATTTGCGCCTGCATCGCTTTCAATTGAGCCGTCCGTTTCTCGATCTTGCTTTTATATTCAATCTGGATCAGTTCCTTAATCCTCAGCAGCATAGAATTAAATCGTTTTTCCAACGTCCCGATTTCATCGCTGCGCAGTTCGCTGACGCCCACATCGAAATTTTGGAATTCAACGGCTTTCATAGAATGCGTCAACCTTATAATCGGCTTTGTCGTAAAATAAGCGGTCATGATCGATACGACGATAGCCAGTAAGCTGAAAATAATTGCCGTAATAAAACTAAATCGCAGCGTAGAAGAAGCGCTGTTGGTCACATAACGGATTGGAATAAATTTAATAATCCAGAGCTGATCGTTCGCCACGGGCTGATAAAATAGAAATCCTTGTTTCAACTGAATATAACCAGGTTCGACCATGTCCGCTGCGAAGCCCCCCAGCAAATCTGGGTCTAGCGCTGCTACTTCCGTATTGGTGTAAGGATTATACAATATATCCCCTTGATTGTTTAAAATAAGAACTTGGCTGTCCGCCTCGGAATGAATCATATCAAACACACTGTTCATTAACTTCCATCTAACATCCAGTGATACGCCGCCAAGCACCTCCCGATTGTCAAATCGATTCATACTGTGAACTAGCGTAAAATAATTGGGCGTGGCGTGCATAATCCGGTTCACACCTTGAGATGTCCGGTCCATCGTCTCCCAATCGCCAAAAGGGGCTTCCAACTGTTCCGTCGTTCGAACAGCATCATTATCAACGATAAACAAGCGATGCTGAGCCTTTACATACAACGTGATTCGCACGATATTGCTGTTATTGGCAATGTACAACGACCTCATTTTCTCATTGATATAGAAATCTGCTTTCTCTGGACTGTCTCTGCTGCTATCTGCTCCACCGTTGGCATTGGGGAACAAGTTGTTATCCATCAGTAGAGAATAGGTCACTGTCTGCAGCTGATCAAATTTCTCATTAAAATATTTCGCTGCCCATTCCATTCTGGATTCGTTGGAGCGTATAATCTCCATACTTAACGATTGTTTTGTCGTTTTGGCAGCAAAGAACGTGACAAGCACTAAAGGCATAACCGCAATCGCAACCATCAGCAACATCAGCTTATACCTTAGGCTCTTCTGAAAAGGATGAAACAGCATTCGAATTATTCGGCGAACTGGAAATAAGCCCATAGATCTCCTCCTTCTTTGCTAGGTATGGACTTCAGGAATAGTCCGATAGATTACTAATTTTACAGTTATTTCTAATAAAACGAAATAGGACTTATTTGCGATTGCGCTGCTAAACTAGCCGTGTAATAAAAAAACACGAAAGCAATTAGCTTCGTGTTTGACTTTTTATATCTCGCAAGGTTTCGTCATCCTAATTTATACGGCGTAAAGACATAGATCCAACTGCCATCCTTGCTTCCGCCAATGAAGTCATGATTGCCTGGAGGGAGATTTAAGATGGTTCGTGATTTGTTTTCGTCTACGTTATAAAGCTCTAGTGTTTGAGACGCATGGGGACTCGTGCTGATCTCTTTGGTGTAAGCAATGTTATGAGTTCCTTTCAGCCAAAGCAATGGGGAAATCCGGTCCGGGAGTTGAATCTTCTCACTGCCGCGGTACATTCCACCATTATAATAATATCGGTAAGCACTATCGTCACTTGCTAGAAAACCGCTCCATGCCTGGTCCGCAACAGGAGGCTTCCATTGTTCAAACTTCCCTGTCTGCCATTCGTAACGATATTCCGTAATGCCCAAATTCTGATCGTTATACATATATGTGAATACAGAAGCACCGTCATCTTGGAAGTCTACAGGGATTTTGGCAGAAGAGACCTGACTTTCAAGTACTCTGCCAATAAGAATCTTCGACATTGTTACTGCTTTCTTGGAAACAAGATCATAGATAACGAAATCCAAATTATCTTCTTGTGTCTCTTTGCCTATGGCAAGAAGCACATGTTTCCGGTCATGGCTCAATTTTGCTCCATGCACATAACCGTCGATATGAATTCGATATGCCGAAGAACTTAGCGGAACCGTCTCATCCGTCTTGGGTTGCTCATAAAAAAAACCTCGAGTGTCTATCGTAAAATTACCCTGCCCCTTATATTGAGTCATAAGCGGTACAGGATAAGTCGTCATTGTATCTAGCATGACATCATAGACAGAGTATAACTTCGGCAACGTCTTATCACATTCACAATATTCAAGAAATTGGGAAGCAAGCATATATTCGGAATCCGCAAGAGCTTGTAAATGAAATGGTTCGGACAACGAACTGAGCTTCTCCACACGGCCGTCTTCTGCCGAAACTCGCCAGAGTTGGCTCGGTTTCCAGACGAGTGATCGGAAAATTGGAGCATCTCTTAGCACCTGCCCCGTATTCGTTAATGCTCCATTCACATCGAGGCTATAGCCGCGTGACGGATAGTCACTCTTTTTGATGCTTTGCGTTGAAACAGTAAGGTATACTTCCTTATCTGTTTGCCATTCGAAACGAAGTTCAGGTTTTGCAGGCAGCGGTTCCCCTGCAGTCTCTAGCCTTAGCAGTGCTTCTTCAACTGTTAGGCGGTTCATGTTCTCACGGAATACGATTGCGTATTTCTGTGGGGAGTCGGCGACCCCTGTCATGACAGGCGCCTTGAGAAAACCTCTGGGTTCCAGCGTAATTTGAACAGCATGGACTCCGTCCTCTACATAGGTAGGCGGTTCACTGTGCAAAGAGGTTGGTGACGCAGTAGGTTGCGGCTGTACAGAGTTCCCTGCACTATACTGTTCGGGCAAAGGCTTTGCCTCCCTCTCACACCCCATCATGAACGTTAGAAACACGCTTGCGACAATAAACAACTTCCATCGTTTCATACACTATCCCCTTCATTCCGCTTAAAGGCTATTTTTCGAGTATTACGAGAGAATGAACCGTATTAAGTCCGCCACCTCCCATAGAACTTTGACTAACAACTTTCCACCCCTGTGACAACAATTCGTTAAGTTCTTCTAAATTATTCCTTTTCTCCGTCAAGTAACTGACAATTATTGCTTTTTGCATAGAATATACACAACTCCCTTTAATCAATCTTACTAACAAATAATCCCATAAAATCAGACGTTGTAAATGCATGTATAGTTGCGCATAATCCATGCAACTCAAAAAATTCAAATATTAAAACTTGCTGCATGTTATAGAAACATGAAGCATTTAGATCAATAGCTTTAGGAGATGGCGTATTTGTTGGAGTAGCATCAGAAGAAATCGCATCATCGCTAGACGGAGAAACATGGACCTATCATTTGACAGACTCTAAAGAAAAAACTCGAATGCTTAATGGTATCACTTACGGAAATGGGCGTTTTGTTGCTGTAGGTTCTGGAGGATTAGATGGAGTTTGCGTTCAACGGATGGATTAATATGGGAAAAGCATCATAGTTATAGTCATTGGAGTGTTTGCTATGGCGATGGATTGTTCGTCGCGGTAGGTCCCTACGAAGCATCCTTTTCGTCAGATGGGATCTCTTGGACCAGAGTTACGATTCCTGAAAAATCTGGCGGAGGTTACCTCAGTACAGTCGCGTACGGTAATGGTCAATTTATCGCAGCAGGGGGAAGAGATGATTTATGTGATATAACATATGCACACGGTCAATTCTTTCTTGCTGGCATGCGATCATTCATATACTCCGAAGACGGACACGCATGGGATAGAAAATTGCTACCGCCGGACCTAAGTCTAAGCGCTATTGCTTACGGCAACAACGAACTGGTTGCTTCAAGCTCCCACTCTAGAATTTTATTACCCCGATAGCCCCATGATTGCTGGAAATTCACCATGCACAATGTTCAGGGAGACATCGTCCAACGTCCGAATGATCTCCCTGTCCATTTGATTAAACCTTACTACAGTTCAATGGTTTTTGTTGCAACATTTTCACAAAATTCCCTATCATGCTCGACAAAAAGAATGGTTGGCGAGTATTCAAGCAGCAACTCTTCAATCTGCATCCGGGAAATAATATCAATAAAATTAAGCGGCTCATCCCAAATGTGCAAATGAACATGCTCACTAAGACTTTTTGCAATCAATACTTTTTTCTTTTGTCCTCCACTAAATGAGGCAATATCCTTTTCAAATTGACTTCTGGAAAAATCAAGTTTTCTTAATATCGATTTAAACAGACTTTCATCAATCCCGCAGTCTGCCGCATAGTCAGATAAATTGCCTTGAAGATGGGATGTGTCCTGCGAGACGTAGGAGATTCTCAACTGGCTGTCTTTCCTGAAGGTGCCTGTATAGTTCATATCCTCACCACAAATAAGTTTGATGATGCTTGATTTTCCTGAGCCGTTTTTACCAGAAAGAGCAATTCGCTCACCTTGTTCAATCGTAAAACTCACATCTGCACAAACGATCTTCTCACCGTAAGAAATAGAAACACGATCCAGTTCCACAAGTTGGTTTTTGTGAAAAGCAAGCTGTGAAATCTCTAAGCTCTCTGAGCTCTCGATATTTTTTAGAAGTTTAGACTTTTCATGAATAGCAGAATGCTGTCTTTGTTCAATCGCTTTAGAGCGTTTCATCATTTTAGCAGCTTTGTGGCCAATATATCCTTTGTCTACCTTAGAACCGGAATTTCTTGTTCCGTTTTTTGTTTTTTCCACTTCGTGTGACCAGTTGCCCGTCCGCTTAGCCGAATTTGACAACCGATTAATGTCTTTTCGAAGTTTTTCGTTCTCGGCAAGCTCAAAGTTATCTTGTCTTGTTTTATTTTCCCACCAACTTGAAAAATTTCCTTTTTGTATTTCGATGTTGGTCTTATTGATAGAAAGGATGTGATCGACACAGTTATCAAGAAAAGATCTGTCGTGAGATACCAGAATAAATCCGCTTTTGGACTTGAGATAATCACTGACCAGTTTTCTTGCATGCATGTCAAGATGATTGGTTGGTTCATCAATTAACAGAAAACTATTTTCCTTAATAAATAAAGTAGCCAGTAAAACTTTCGTTTGCTCTCCGTTAGACAAGGAATCAAATGGCCGATACAAAACATCCTCAGAAACCTTTAATAACGAAAGCTCACGCATTAACTGCCAGTGAACATAGTCTGGAAAAATGTCGTTGATGACATCAAGCGTGTTATTTTGTTTGTTTTCTACAGGGAAAGGGAAGTATTCAAAACTGACATTCGCAGATATAGTTCCACTGTACTCATATTTACCAAGCAATAAATTGAGAAATGTTGTCTTGCCTCTACCGTTTCTTCCTGTAAACCCCAGCTTCCAATCGGAATCGATTTGGAAATTAACATGTTCAAAAATATTATCATACGTTCCTTCATAGGCAAACGTCAGGTTTGTTACATTTATTAATGACATAACATTATCCTCCTGTATGAAAAAAATAAAAGCTACAAGAAAGTTACATTCTTGTAGCTCAAATAAACACAGTTAATCAACCCCTGCACGGAGTTAAATAAAGATATCGTTTGAGTGAAAGATAATGTAACTTTCTTGCATACAAAATAAAACATGCGAAAATATCGCTTTTACTGTTTTATCGTTAGCAAGAAATCCTACATTATTCTTTCAACTCCAGTCATTAATTTATGAGCATTATATCATCCTAATAATTAATTATCAAGAATGCACAGCGCATTTTTCCAATTTCCAAGCTAATCCGCCTCTTTCAGCTCCGCCAATTTCATGAAATTATCTGCCGCGAGGCGGATAGCCAGGACGCTGCCCGTATTGAGAGAATTATCGAACAGGAGGACATGATTGTTCTTCACGGCTTTCAATCCGTTCCACACAGCCGAGCCTTGCTTTTCCCGAATTGCCTCTTTGGCCACGTCAAGCGTGTGCTGAATAATTATGTAATCAGGATTCATCTCCGACAAAGCCTCCAGAGAAAGAATGGCGCTATCTTCGGGATATCGATCGGGTTTCATCAGCCCAAAGCCCGTCGTTTCGTTATAGTACGTCGTGTTTTTTATCCCCTGAGCGGTAAAATTAGATTTACTATCCACTCTCAGCAAGGCGAAGTTTTTATTTTTCAGGCTGCCCAATCGATCTTTGGTTTGCTTAATAATTTCTTGAGTTTCCTTGATCAACTGCTCTGCCTTGTCCTCTTTGCCGATAATTCGGGCGCAAATCATTGTCGCATTTTCCCATTTATCGCTGTAGTCGATTTGGATGACAGGCGCGATTCTGCTTAACTTATCATAATTCGTCTCATCGATATGGCCCTTAAAGGTAACAATCACATCCGGCATGGCATCGATAATCGCTTCCATATTCAAGTCTTTCCCAGCGCCCAAGTCCACTATCTCCGCTTTTCCGACATAGGGCTGCAGCGTAGCGAACTCCTTCATCGATTTCGCTGCGCTTCCCGAGGCAATCGGAGGTGTGTCGAGCGCGAAAAAATAATCCAGATACAACGGATGAAGCACCGCTATGCGCTTCGGACGTTCCTTAAGCACCACATTGTGGTTGGTCGCGTCCGTTATCGTTCTTGGCCATCCGCCCCCCGCTTCAAGCGCACTTGCTCCCTTCGACTGCTCGCCTTCGCGCACATTTACAGCGTTCGTGGGAGACACATTCCCTACGGAAGTTCCAGAACCGGAACAACCGGCTAGAGTTCCTATCAGCAGGATAAGCGCAACAATTAGACCAATCCATCTATTCATATTGCTCTCCTCCGGCATGCTCACCAGTTTTGACGTACAAGTGTTTCATCAGATCTCGGTTTTTTTGCGCGAAAACGTCATTATGCGAAGATATCATTCCGTGCGGATTGGCCTCCGGCGAAATATATTGCTTGGCTTTATTTACTGCATTCGCCGCATCTTGGAATGCTCCCGCAATCAAATGCAGCTTCCCTTCATGGTGTAAAATATCACCCGCAGCATAAAGCCCAGGCACCGATGTCTCGCTCATGGACGAGCCTGCAATCCAGTGATCCTTCAACTCGATTGCCACCTCGCTGTTGGCCATCAGATCTCTGTCGCGTTCATAGCCGTGATTGATAATTACCTCGTCCACCTCCAGCTCGAACGTCACTGCATCCTCATTACTCTTGAGAATCACGGTATCAATGGTTTGATGATCACCCGCGGAAATCAGTTTCTCGATGGACGTGTGCATCTTACTATTCTCCTTGTAGGCTAGGGTAGCTCTTGATTCGAGGTTGCTCTTATTTTTTTGGTACCTTGTTGGATGTTAAATACCTAAATGCTCCCTCAGAGTAGAGCCTGTATATTCGCTCCGGAACAAACCTCGTTCAACCAGTTGAGGCATCAGCTTTTCAAAAAATAATGCCATCGATTGTTCGGATCCCCCTGGAAGAGCTATAAAACCGTCGATAGCGCCTGCTTCGAACCGTTGTATAATATCGTTCAAAACATCCTCTACCGTTCCAACCGAAACCCAATGTGCAGATCCTAAGACTTCCGGTCTTGCCAAAACCTCAGCTACTGTGGGTTGATAGTTGGCAATATATCTCCGAAGCAAGTCGGCATGCGTTCGGCTGCGGACTGGCTGATTCGGATCAGGAAGCATAGCTGGGGTCACGCGATCACTCAATTCAAATCCACTCAAATCAAGGCCCAAAACAGACTTGAGTGCGGCATGTCTGCGTGCGATACTAAAGTGTGCGTTCGCCAGCTCAAATAATGCTTGAGCTTCCTCGCGCGTATCGGCCAAGAAAAAATATAATCCCGGCAATACTTTCATGGTGCTCGTATGACGCCCATGCTGCTCCGCTCTTCTCCTCAGATCGCTCCGCAATTCTATCCCTGACTCAAGATCCGGCATCGCCGCAAAAATAGCATCCGCAACAGATGATGCGAAATCTCGTCCAATGTCCGATGCGCCTGCTTGAAATAATGGAATCGTTCCTGATTTGTGGGCAGGCAGCGTGAGCGGCCCTTTAACGCGGAAAAACTCACCTGAATGATCGATGGGAGAAACTTGATCAGGATCGGAAAATTTGCCTGACTCACGGTCAACCAGGATCGCCTCATGCGGGAAACTCGCCCAAAGCTTTTGCATGACGTGAGTAAACTCCCTTGCTTTGGCATATCTTACTTGTGGAGAAGGCATGGGTGAATCGCCAAAATTTTCCGCTCCTTCAATCGAGGTCACAATGTTCCAACCCGCACGTCCGTTGCTAAGCCAGTGCAAAGACTGAAGCTGTCTTGCTGCGACATACGGTGGATTAAAGGTTGTGGAAACTGTCGTTACCAGTCCAATCCGTTCCGTCGCGCAAGCAATTGCCGCAAACATGACCGTAGGATCAGGACTTCCAAAATTAGCAGAGTCGCCCAACATTTGCGGGCTAACATACAGATAATCTGCGCGGAACAGAAAATCGAGCTTTGCCTTCTCTGCCAATTGGGCCAAGTAGATATAATAATCAATGGACTCAAGCTTCTCCACACCGCTATCCTGGGCTCGCCAGCTGTGCCCTTTCATCCAAGTTGCCGATAAAGAAAACCCGATGCATAATTGCCTATCTGTATTCACTGGTTGCTAACATCCTTTCAACTATCAACAATAACGATAATCATTCTCATTGAATAGTTTAGCAAGGGCTCCTCTTTAAGGGAATGCATAGATAACTAATCCGACATGCATAATTATTAAATCCACCTAGCTGTTCAGTAACACCCGCATAATCTGTACTCAATCGTCATTGCCCATGTAAGCAGAGGGAGACACGCCAAATTTCTTTTTAAATGCCCTGCTGAAATAGAGCGGATTCGCGTATCCGACACTAACCGCAATGTCACTGATAGGAAAATTCCCAATTCTAAGCAGCTCACTTGCTCTTTCCATTCGATACTGAATAGCAAAGCCGATGGGACGGAAACCTGTGTATTTATAAAAGTAGTAGGAGAAGCGTTTGGTATTCATACCATGTATGGCTGCTAATTCTTCAAGCGTCAGCAGATTCATGTAATTTCTTTTAATATACGAAATAGCCTCCTCTATCACTTCTTTATCCGCAGAGTTGCTACTCACTCGATTCTTGTATCCAACCAGCACGTGATGCATGATGCTCAGAAATATTCCTTTTACACGAAGCTTTCCAATTCCCCCTGGTGTATCTGCATTCTGATGAAGCATTGTCAACAATTCGATAACTTTGGGAATGGTTTCAACCTCAAGCTTGAAGTGAGAATTGCATTCATGATTGCTGTCTTCTTCAGACCTGTTGCTCAAGCTATAAAAAACGGAGTAATACTCCAACTCGGACTCACTTGTAACCTTGGCTTCCATGTGCATGTCAGGAGCCGCATGAAATATTTCTCCTCGCCGCAGTTCGTAGATCGTATCATTTACGCTGATTCTGACGGAGCCACGAATGATAAAGAGAAAACCATACTTTAAAGTTCTGAAAGGACGATGTACACTTTTAGGCTGAATGACCAAACGATAAATATTGTCGATATGATAAGAATCATTAGCGAATCTCTCCGCTAATCTCTCCACATCAGGCATCATGCGCCTTCCCCTCCATCTCTGTTCCAAAATGTCTATGACACCAAAACCAGCACGATTTCCATACCATATCGTCATTGATTTTGCTTGTCAATATCCAAAAAAGCTGTCGAGAAGCTCTCGACAGCTTTTGGTTCATGGATGAGGGCAAGACATATAACTACTTCATCTTTCGCGAGCTTTTAGAGGCATAGGTGTTCCGTTCATGGTAATATCTATGAAAGGACTCTTGCTTTTATTGGTTAGCGCGATAGGACTTTTAGCTGGCTCGATATCGTTCCAAGGTGAATCGCTTCATGAATCAGAGCGAAGTTGAACAACTCCCCGGCGTTGTTGAATTGGAACGGTCCCAAAGCATACGGAGTTGCAAGTTTCTCGCCCAGCATTTCAGGTGTCAGCTCAGAAAGGCGTGAAAGCTGCGCCGTTAACATCTCAACCAACTCTTCCTTCGAGGGTGGAGCAAACGTCCAGTCCAAGGGCTTTGTTCCAGAGCTGAACAGCGTATCATACGAGCCCGGTATGGCTGACGGAGAACCGAAGCTTAGAGTAGAATACTTATCCATCCAATAAATCATATGGCCGACGTTCCAACGGATTGTATTGTTGAAACTGGCCATTTTAATGTCGAACAGTTCCTCCTGGATAGCCTGTACCTGCTGCAGCACCACTTGACGCACCGTTTTTGCTGTGTTGATAATCATTTCAGACATGTTAAATTCCTCCTTTGTAATGAGAAGCGCTTGGTATGTTCCTAGTATAGGTTTCGTGGAACGTCTCATCAATGCAGTAGGAATTACCGGAACGTTAAGTATAAGTTAACGAATATTATTGATAGGAATAGAAGATGGAGCGATACATTTGAAAGCAGGTGTGAGCTGTGGAGTTAAAACAACTACAATATTTTATGGCAATTTGTGAAGAGCTTCACTTCACGAGAGCAGCCGAAAAAATGGGCGTCAGTGCGCCCAACATCAGCCAGCAGATAAGGAGATTGGAAGAAGAATTAGGGGTTCTGTTGTTTGATCGTGTGGGAAAAACAATTGTCCTTACAGATGCCGGAGCGATTCTTCATGAACATGGGGCTGCCGTGTTCGGCCATCTGCAGCAAGCGAGCGACGCCATTGCTGACCTGAAGCAGATGCAAGGCGGATCGCTATCCATCGGCGTCTTGCCCGGCGACGCGGATCTCCTGTTCAATGCCTTGCTGCTGAACTTCCACCAGACCTACCCCACCATCTCGCTGTCCCTTCTGGAAACCATGAAAGTAACAGAACAAGTTCTAGACCGAAGCATCGATGTCGGCGTAACCATTGGACCTGTCACCGATGAACGTCTCACGTCAATTCCTCTGTTTCACGAGGAGTTCTCATTGGCGGTAAGCAAGCATGATCCCCTTGCTGCGGAGAACATCATCCCCCTGAACAGACTGCATGCCTTGAAGATGGTTATGTTCCCTCCCGACCATCAATGCCGCAAGCTGATCGACCGATTTTGCATAGACAACGGGTTTACTCTGCAGCCGCATATCGTGACCACAACGTTATCCTCCCTCCTCCAGATGGTACAGAGCGGAGTTGGCGCCTGTGTGCTGCCGCGATTACTGCTGGATAATCTTCACAATCCAGACATCAAAGTCGTTCTCCTAAGGAATCCTACACCTTCGCAGGATATTTGTCTGATCTACCGCAGCGACAGATATGTCGGATACGCCATGCGCACGTTCATCAAAACATTGAGAGCCTATATCGAGACCGCTATCAATCATGCGAAGTCTTCATAGATAGGCTAAGATTAGCTCACCCGAGTGTAAAAACCTGCGAAAATACAGGAATTTCCGAGCGAATTCAGCTAAAAAGTGGAAATGCCTGCAATTGTGCAGGCATTTTCATCTTTTTCAGCCGCTCATCCAGAAAAAGCCTCAAAAGCCTGCACAAACGCAGGAATTTACTAGTTAAGGCTCTTCCAAGAGCAAAAAAGATGTATAATTGCAGGTTTAGAGAAAGCTACTGGAGCTAGAGCTCGAAAGTAGGATGCTGCTCAAGAGATTATCGGAACCTGTAATAGTTACTGTGAAATAGATCCGAATGGTACATGTATAGGCCATGAAAGAAGGTCATACACAGAACGGCCAGTTTATGTCAGGTTACAATGATTAAATCCGAGCTGCCTATAATCGCGAAGCAAAGTAAATTTAGAATAGGCACGATGAATCCAAAAAAAACTGTCCCTCAAGTAGGTTTATCTACTCATGAGACAGCCCTTACTTGCCCTGTAACTCTTCGTTATAAAGAAGCAATCATTCTGAGCAGCACGTCAACTCTCGGAAGCTGGTAGCCGCCAATCTTCTGCACATTAAGCACCATCAGACCGGAGAGAACCGATAGGTAAGATGAAATCATTTCGTCCAAATCGCCATCCACAAGCTGGCCAGCCTCTTGCCCTTCCCGGAATAGCGCCTGCAGCTGCTTGACGTAATTGTCCATTGAGTAATGCTTCATCAACTCCACTACCTTATCAGGCACTCCTTCTGATGTTCGCGCCTGATGGATCAGCAGAAAGTAGTCTGTACCACCTTCATCCAACATATCTTGCGTTAACGCTTTGATTTTATCAATCGGTGAGCCCGGCAGGTCATAAACAGTTTGCATGGCCTCATCCGATGCAATCATTGCCCTTTCAACAAGTGTTGTGAACAGCTCTTCTTTGGACGCGAAGTAATGATAAAGCAGCCCATGACTAATCTTGGCTTCAGCGGCAATCATGCTCATTTTCGTCCCAATAATCCCCCGCCTTGCAAATACTTTAAGCGCAGCGCTCATAATTTGTTCCCTGCGCTCATCTCGAATGTGAAGCTGTTGTTCTTCATTTAACGGAGACACTACGTCTTTCACTCCTAACTTGGAATCATTTTAGCCAATGCTTCTTCTAACGGCAGCTCGTATTCTCTCAGCAGGTCTGCGAGTAGCTGCTGCCCTTCCTCCGATGCCTCAAGCACCGACTTGGCTATCTGTGGATTTAACAACTCATGCAGCGGCAAGGATAACGAATTAACGCCCCAGTACAAGCCGAATAGCTTGAAATTATGATTCGCAGTCCCCTCTTTCAGGACCAAATTCATATACCTGCTGACAAAAGCAATTCCCTTAAGCGGTTCTGTGCCTGCCTCATATTCGACGCCATCCCACTGCAAATCCGCCGCGCAATTTAACCACCAGGCAGGTGTAATCACCTTTTCTTGCATCATACGGAGCACCTTTTGCTCGAAATGAGGCTCAGGATTGATCTGTCGCTCTTGCAGCAAGGTGTTTAGCAAATCCACTTCTATGGCTGCAACCGTCATCCCTTGACCAAAAATTGGGTCATAGATACAGAACGCGTCACCCAACACTAATAATCCGTCTGGCCATCTTTCCATTTGCTCATAGTGATGACGATAAAGTTCTGGTACGCGAAAACCCTTAGGCGGAGTGATAGGTTCAAGCTCACGCAAGATTTCTGCAATCATGGGAGTAGGAAGCTGTGCGACCTCTTGTTCAAAATCTTCCGCATTCGTTGGTGGATAGTGCCCGCCTGGACGATAAAGCAGCATCTCAGCCACCTGATTCTCTATAAAGGAAAAAACACCCGTAAACGTTCCCTTGCCTGGTTGGCCCATGATGTTGATTACATCCCATTTCTCCATCAGGTGATTCAAATGCGCAGGTACCTTATACCGGCGTGTACTGTACCCGATAGCTGCTTTCATCCGATCAGGACGAGGTACGTCATAACCAAATTCCTTCAGCCATTGGGTCAGTTTGGAGCCGCGGCCGCTGGCATCCACAACAAGATCCGCCAAGATTTCGCTCTTCTTGCTTGTTTCCCGCCCACGTACATGGACTCCCGTCACGGCCGTATGATTCGTGGTTGTGTGAAGTCCAATGACATCATGCTCCGTTAGCAGCCGTACATTGGGAATATCCTTTACACGTCCACGAATCACCCATTCCAGTACAGCACGGCTGAACTTGATATCGTTTCGTTGATAAGGTCCCGCTACCGTTCCATATTGATTCATCATATGAACCGTTTTATTCAGTGAACTTGGCGAACCAAGCGCCACCAGTTCTTCCTCATAACCTGGGAAAAGCTGTTCTGTAATCATTTTACCACGTTGTGTAAACCTATGGGGATGAAAGCCATGCGGGGCGCCATTCCGATCTTCGGGATGATGCGGAAATGCATCCTTGTCGATAAGGATTACCTCTTCGTAATACGACGAGAGGACCCTTGCCGTCATTAAACCTGTGATGCTGCCACCTATCACGATAGCCCTGCCTGCTTTTTGCATATTCTTCATATGATTCGCCCCTTATTTATGATTGACTTAGTCAATCAATTTTATTACAAAAAATGAGTCCGAGTTATAGATTGACTTGATCAGTCAACAATAGAATAGACGATTAATTCCCACAAGTCAATATGCTATATCCCTTTTTTTAACAGGACTAATCCCTAGGCCTCACGCCCCCTTCGCCTGCTCAACAACCTGCCAACGTTCGTGTAATTAAAATGCGGTCGCTCTTAACATTTTCTTATAATCGAAAGAGCGAAAATAAAAGGAATACATGTCATTTTATGTCGAATTGTGAATGAATAACAGTGAAAAGGGGTTGCGACCATGAAAATTTCAATGATGAGAATTTCAATGATCTTAAAGCTGATGTGTGTTATTTTCCTATTGCTGTCTGTCTTGAATGGCATTAGCGTGTACTTTCTGCAAAAAGACATTAAACAAGAACGGCTATCCTTGCAAAGACAAGTAGAATTTAAACAACTGGGAATAGATCTTGCGGATGCTTCAGATTATTTGACGAATGAAGCCAGAAGATACGTGCAATTCGGGGAAAAAGAATATTTGGATAATTATTGGAAAGAAGTTAATGAGACTAAGACACGAGATCATATTGTCATGAAATTAAAAGAATTAAAAGCTCCGCAGGCAGAATTGGATCTTATAGAAAAAGCAAAGCAAAACTCGGATGTTTTGGTAAAAACAGAAGATGAAGCCATGAAAGCAGTTGCGAGTCAAGACTTCGATAGAGCCAGGAAGCTAATGTTTGACAAAAATTATGATGATAACAAGAAGATCATTAGGGATCCAATTGATGCGTTTCAGACAAAAATGAATGCAAGGGCTGAACAAGAAGTCATTCAGGCAAGACAAAGGGCAAGCAGCATGTTGAACCTTGCTGTTAGTTTGTTAATCATTACATTCCTAACATTTTTCGCTATGCTTTATCTCATCATTGTTAGGCTGAAACCTTTAAAAATGGTAAATGAAAAAATAAAAGAATTAGCAAGTCAGAGTGGCGATCTTACGACAAGATTATCCGTAACTTCTAAGGATGAAATCGGAGAAATCGCTTCCTCATTAAACGCTATGTTGGATAGTTTGTTGGTTATGGTTCTAGATATATCCCAAGCTTCAAAGCATGTGTTTCAGTCCTCAGAAAAATTAACCTACAATACCAAAGAAACCGCAACTGCAACAGTGGAAATTGCCAGAAGTATAGAAGGTATTCAACAAGGAGCAACAGCTTCCGTACAAAATACGCTAGACGGAGCGCGATCAATAGAAGAAATGGCCAAAGGTGTACAGAGAATAGCAGAGTCTGCTAATGAACTATCTGAATCTGCTGGTGACACTGAAAGTGAAGCTGTAGAAGGTTTTGGGCATATGGAACAAGCACAGCATCAAATGCATTCGATTGATGATTCCCTTAAATCATCCCTCAACATTGTCACCAAGCTTAGTGAACGGTCATCACATATTGAAAAAATCGTTGGGGCAATTATGGAAATAGCCAATCAAACCAACTTGCTTTCCCTAAATGCCTCAATTGAAGCTGCGCGAGCAGGCGAGCATGGGAAGGGTTTTTCCGTTGTCGCATCGGAAATTAGAAAGTTAGCTGAAGGATCAGCATCTTCGGCATCCGAGATATCAGATTTATTAAAACAAATTAGAAACGATTCCACGGAAACTGTAAAAGCCATGCAAAGAGTATCTGAAGAAGTGGTGCTAGGAAATCAAAAAGTTCTATACGCAAGAGACTCCTTTCAAAAAATCTTGCATTCCGCAAAAGGTATTGCTGTCCAAATTCAGGAATTGTCGGCTGTTTCAGAACAAATGGCTGCTGGCTCCGAAGAAATTTCAGCCTCCGTTGCTGAGATGGCACATGTGTCTCAACAATCGTTAAATGGGGTCAAAATAGTGAATGATAAAACAATCATACAGACTAATTTGGTAAAAGAAGTATCTTCACTGTCAGATTCACTTAGTCAAGAAGCGGAAAAAATGGAGAGAATCATTCAGAAGTTTAAAGTCATGTAAGGCTGCCACAGCACTCATTTTACAAATACTTCACACCATTTTCTATGCCATTTATGTTAATGTAATAAAGTTGTATAAAGCATTTATTAAACGGAGGTCAAAAAACGCAATGAAAAAACTTACTGTAATTAGTTTATCGATGGTCGTTGCTGCTAGCATGCTGGCAGGCTGCGCCAAGAAGGAAGAAACTAAACCGGCTGCATCACCAGCAGAATCTACTAAAGCATCATCTGCTCCAGCAGCTGCAGGCTTCGTACCGAAAGAATTGAAAGTACAATTCGTTCCATCCCAAAATGCAGAAACGCTTGAAGCTAAAGCTAAACCACTAGAAAAACTCTTGGGAGACAAGCTTGGTATCCCAGTTAAAGTTTCCGTTTCAACCGATTATAACGTAGTTATCGAAGCTATGGCTTCCAAACAAGTTGACGTTGGCTTCTTGCCTCCGAGCAACTACGTTGTTGCTCATGACAACCGTAAAGCAGCTGACTTGCTTGTTCAAGCTACACGCTTAGGTGTTGACGATATAACTGGCCAATCTACGAAAGATCTAGTTGATTTCTACAAATCCGAAATTTTGGTCAAAGCAGATTCACCAATCAAGACGGTTGCTGACTTGAAAGGCAAGAAAATAGGCTGGCAAGGTGTTACTTCCGCAGCTGGTTATGTATACCCAGGTTTCGTACTGAAAAAAGCTGGCGTTGACCCAGTGAAAGACGTAACAGGCGTACAATTCCAAGGCCATGATAAAGCCGTTATCGCTCTTCTTAACGGTCAAGTAGATGCAGTAGGGGTATTCCAAGACATTCGTGCCAACATGACCAAAGATTATCCGGATGTATTCAAACAAACTCGCATTCTTAGCTTCTCTGATAAAATTCCGAATGATACCATTGCAGTTCGTTCTGATATGGATGCTGCATGGAAAAAGAAACTTACAGATGCATTCATCGCGATCGGCAACGATCCTGAAGGCCAAAAAATCATTTTCGATGTGTACTCCCATAAAGGGTACGTAGCTACAGATGATTCCAAATTCGATATCGTACGTAGTGTCAACAAAGAAATGGGCTTGAAATAAGTAAAACAAAAAGAGACATCGCATGAGCACATGCGATGTCTCTTTTGATTTATACTATTCGTTTCCGAAGTTCTCCTGAAATATAGTCAATGATCGAAATCGTAACAATGATTCCTATAAGAATAATAGCCACCCGTGGCCATTGCCTCGCGTTAAGAGCAAATATGAGAGGTGTGCCGATCCCCCCCGCTCCAATGATTCCTAAAAGGGTTGCAGAGCGCACATTAATTTCAAAGCGATATAACGTGTAAGAGATGAAATCAGGTATAACCTGAGGGACAACTGCGAACGCCATCTTCTGCCAAATGTTTGCTCCAACCGCCGTCATCGCTTCTGTAGGCCCCATATCCATATTCTCAATGGCTTCTGCATAAAGTTTGCCAAGCATCCCTACAGAGTGCAGCCCCAGCGCCATTACCCCTGCAAACGCCCCAGGACCTACAGATTTAATAAAGATTAAGGCCATAATGACTTCAGGAATCGTACGAACTACACTTAAAAATAATTTCCCCGAGCCAGAAACAGCACGTCTCCTGCTCATATTAGCCGCTGCCCAAAAGGCGAACGGGAGACAAACTATAGCGGATACAAAGTTGCCCAAATAAGAAATCGATAAAGTTTCAAGCAGGGAACGCAGTAGATCTTCTCCCTCAGGAATGTAAACATAAGCCCAGTCAGGATGCAGCAGTCCGGTCATCATTGATTTCATCAGAACCCCTGTTGTAGGCTGAAATCCGGTTAATTCCAAACCTGTTAAAGACCAAACGAGTAAAGCCAAGACAATAACCCAACCCATTATCGAGTACGTGCGTGAACGCGAAGCTGATACCGGTTTTTCGCTTCCTTTTAACAAATACGACCGAAATCGGGTACTGACTAAATCGATGATAACGACAACAACCAACGTATAAATAACAATCGCGCACGCTTGATCGTAACGAAACAAGTCCAGCGTGTTTTTGAGCAGCAATCCAATACCACCGGCCCCAACTAAACCAAGGATAGCCGAAGCTCGAATACTGACTTCAAAGGTATACAACAAATGGGCCAAATACGTAGGCGCAACTTGAGGCAAGACGCCAAAACGAATCAACTTCAGCTTGTTGGCACCAACGGCAGTCATGGCTTCTAACGGCCCTGGATCAATCGCCTCGGTCGATTCATACGAAAGCTTGGAGAGAATCCCAAACGTGAAGAAAATCAGCGCAAGCGTGCCTGCCGTTGGACCGAATCCGACTAATACAGCGAAGATAGCGGCATAAAGCAGATCCGGTATTGTCCGAAAAAGATTCATAATGAACCTTGCCGGATAAAACAACCATGGCGTTGTGTTAACATTGCGGGCGGCTAGCAGCGCCATCGGATACGCAAAAATCGCCCCAACAATCGTGCCAATGATTGACATTTGCAGCGTCTCTGCCATCGGCTTCCAAATGTCAGCGAAAAATTGCCAATCCGGCGGAAACATTTCCCCAATGAATTTGATGGTCTCTGGCGTTCCGTTTACGAGCTTCGTCAGCGTAGCCTCAGTCTGATAAATGCTTCCAACTAAGAAAAGAACCAAAATCAAAATGGTGAGATACAGCTTAGCACGAGGAGGTTTCCTAGCAGAAGTCATACTCATCCCTCCTGTCCCCCCAGCAGTTCATCCTTCTTAATTGCGCGCCCATAAATCTCTGAAAATACATCATCAGTTGCTTCTGCTGCAGGACCATCATAGACTACTTTGCCAGCACGAAGGCCAATAATCCGTGTGGCATATTCACGCGCTAGGTCAATAAAATGCAAGTTAACGACCGTTGTTATGCCTAAATCTGTATTAATTCGCTTTAGATCATCCATCACTTGTCTAGTTGTCAGCGGGTCTAGGGAGGCGACAGGCTCATCCGCCAATATGATCTTGGCTTCCTGTGCCAGTGCTCTTGCGATGGAAACCCGCTGCTGTTGACCGCCTGACAATTCATCCGCGCGCGAATAAGCTTTCTCCCGAATATTCACACGTTCGAGTGCTTTCAAAGAAAGCTCGATATCATCTTTAGGGAATAAACCGAGCATGGTCCTGAGCGTAGAATGATAGCCTACGCGACCTGACAATACGTTGCGAAGTACTGTTGAACGCTTGACTAGATTAAAGGTTTGAAAGATCATTCCGATGTCTCTGCGCATACGACGCAATTCGGCGCCTTTCGCTGAGGTAATTGATTTACCGTCAATGAAAATTTGCCCATCCGTCGTTTCATGCAAACGATTAATGGAACGTAAAAGTGTGGATTTACCCGCTCCTGAAAGACCCACAATAACAACGAATTCCCCAGGGTGAATCGTCAAATGAATATCATTCAGCCCTATAGTTCCGTTGGGATATACTTTGGATAGATGTTTAAACTCAATCATATAGGTCCTTCTTTCATTAAATAGTATCAAAATATCAGACGAACTAGCGTCAAAATCCCTGAAATGTAAAGAGGGTGTATGCTCTACATTTGTAGAGAATACGCCCTCTTTCAGTAACCTCGAAAGATCTCCTTTTATAGCAACTCTGCTTACTTTCCGTATGAACCCGCAGCGAATGTAGATGGATCCCACCATTTGTAACCTGGATCTGGCGCAGCCCATGGCTCAGGCAGAGGCTCAACCGATTGTTGAGGAATCTCATTCTCTTTGCCAGAAGTCAGCAATGGCGTTTTCTGATCCAATGTAAGTCCTTGTACCTGTGAAAGGCTTGTGAAATTTTCTTTCTTGCCTAACCAGTCAATGACGTTTTGCAGCAAAATACTATCGCTTTTTTCTTTGTATCCATCATAAGTTGTCTTAGTCTTTCCGTTGTCTTCTCTTTTGTACTTAGGCGTTGCATCCTCTACTGCTGAAGAGTCTCCGATAAAAGCTGCTTTTCCCTTGCCTACTTTAGCAACAGCTACATAAGGACCTTCCTCGATGCCCCCACCATTGTACACAGCCTTATCTACAGGACCAGTGGACCATTTAGGAGGATTTTTCGGAACATAAACAATACCTTTTGCTTTATTAGGATCTGTAACAGCCAATGTACTGCCGGCATGCATAGCTACTGATTCAACATTTTTTGTAATTCCGAACGCTTGATCCTGTGCCACAATAATGTTCGCATTTAAATCGCCCAACGCGTTATATCTGAACTTGATTCCGAAGTTGTCCGATAACCAGTCAGAGCTCACAACATCCTTCATCGCAGCAGAATTTGCTTCCTCTGTGCTCATTCCTTTGGCCGGATTGTCCCATGCTCCACGACGGTAACCGTTATAGACCTCTGATCCGTCCCAACGATTCTTGTTGCGGTCTGCATTGTAATGATCGGCGATGAAGAAGATGGAACCGCCTTTGTTCACATATTCCAACATGGCAGCTTGCTCGGACACCTTGTAGGGAACATTGGATTCTGCCGTTACAAAGATGTCATAATCTTTAAGATCATCGTAAGTCATAAGTTTGGTTTGACGCAATTCCTTGACGAAATATCCAGCATTCGCAATCCCGTTAGCAAAGTCGGAGAACGCCCCGTCAATGACCCAGTCTGAAGCTCCTGTTGTATTTCCATGGGCGTTATCAAACAGAACCTTTTTACCGTTTGGCGTGCCTTTTGCCGCAATAGTTGGAGCCGGATCTTTAGGCCCCTCCGCAAAGATAGCGTACGGAATCACTACGGCAGTTACAGTTAACGTCAGCGCAAGTGTGACAGTAACGGTTAGTTTAGAATAGGGTTTAGATAATAATTTCATGGAATCCTCCTGATTATCCTTTGATAACGATATCGTCGAATGCTAGGTTGCCCGCACTTTTCGTGTAAGTAAATTTCACCTGTGTAATTCCCGTTGGCAAAGAATTATCAGTAACTTTATAAGTGACAGTAGTCGCAGTAATAGGTAGCGATTGTATTGTTGCAATAGTAATCCATACACCATTTTTCAAGCCTTTAATATCTAATGTACTACTAGCATCTGTCGCATTTCCCTTTATCCAAAAGGAAAGTTCCGTCGCTGATGTGGTTAGTACTGGAGTCTGTATCGATTCATTCGAATTACCCAATTTAATCGACGGAGCGCTAATTCCGAAGTTGCCAGCTGAAGGATACGTCCCAAGGGTGGAACTGAATGTCCAACCCGAAGGTGCAGTTCCACCTCCAGCGAAGCCCTCACGCAGTATTTCTTTTGCCACATCCGTCCTGTCCGTCACAACATTAGATTCACCCGCAAAGCTTCCGCCTGTAACGATCAACTTGAGCTGATAGTTGGTATCTGGCAAAAGATTAATTGCTTTAGCTGATACGGAAGAAGAGCTAAGGGTAACTTCAGTTTGTGCAGTCAACCAATTCGCTCCATTGTCTTTGGAATAAACCAATTGGACAACAGTTGCTCCCGTAGGTGCTGTGAAGCTGAAAGATACGGTAGTTGCTGTATGTGCAGCTGCAATCAGATCTGATATCGTGTTTGGCGCAGCAGCATCCGTCTGTACAACCACGACGTTGGAATCCCCTGCAAAGCTTCCACCTGTAACAGCCACTTTAAAGCTATAAGTGGTATTTGCTGCAAGGTTAATTGCTGTCGCTGTATTGGACACAGCATTCAGAGCTGCATTAGTCATAGCTTTGTTCCAAGTTGTTCCAGAATCCTGAGAGTACAATAATTCTACAACAGTCGCTCCCGTAGGTGCAGTAAAACCGAAAGAAGCCGTTGAAGACGTTTGACCTTTGATCTGAAGGTCACTAATTGGGCTGGATGGAATCGTGTTCCCAACTACGATTGCTGTAATCGTGCTTTTCACTGCGACACCGTTCGTTGTACCGCTGCTCGCAATAGGCGTAACTTCAAATTTCAATGCTTTACCTACATCTGCTTGCTGAACAACATAGGATTTCCCGCTTGTACCAGGAATGATTGTTTCTGTCGATCCGCTTACTTGGTACCACTTGAAGATGGAACTTCCTTCTAGATCATTCTCAGAATCTGCATAATTGTACGAGCCCGTCAAGGTTTGTCCTACTTCTGCTGTACCTGTAATTTGTACATTGGAAGCTATCGGAGCTGCATTAGGCACTGGATTCCCATCAACAAATTCAATCTTTGCGTAGTCGCTGGAGAAACCTTTTTTGCTGGAATATGCGCCATCTACGATTTTTCCTGTTATTCTTACTTTTCTATTAACAGCTTTGGCAACACTGTAATCACCATTACGATCAGCATTTGCAAACTTAACAATCAAAGAGGTACTATTGTTCGTCCCTACCTTGTCATCCAAGAAGATACCGTACCCTGTAAATTGTGTGTTCGCTTCTGCGTTCTGTACATATCCTTCTACAATGATTGAAGTACCGGAAGCTGTGGCAAGAGCCTGAGCAACCGTTAAGGCAGCTGGAGCTTCAGTAACAGTCAAAACCAATTTAACTGTAGCCGTAAATCCTGTAGTTGTGCCCACAAAGTTGAACGTTCCTGCAACACTCGTATCCACCGTAGAAGGAGTCCATGCGATATCTAACTGGTCCGTAGTACCGTCGCTCATATTAGCTGTAGCTTTTGCAGGTAAAGAATAAGCCGTCCCTTTGGTAACTGATGCCGTAATGTCATTAAAGCTAACTACGGTTAATACCTCTGTTTGTGCTTTAACGATCACTTCAAAAGTTTTAACAGATTGTGTACCGTTTTTGCTAATCGTTGCCGTTAATGTCACGAACGCGTCTGGATTGCCTAAAATAGGTCTTTTAATAGAACCATTTGCCCCCAAAACTGCCGGCTTGTCAGATGTCCATACGATAGTCGTTCCATTCAAACCGGAACTGGAAAGATTTAGCGAAGTCTTAACATCACTTAAGCTTGCATTCAATTGTTTAATACTGCTATCCGTTAGAGCAGCAAAAGCTCCATCTACAGCTTCTTTATCTGTCATAGCGCCTGCATTCACAACTAGCACGTAAGCAGCATCGCTTGTAAAGCCTGTAGCGGTAGCAATAATTTCAAGTACAGTACCCTCGGCTTGATTCGGAATCGTTACACTGAATGCACCTGTGATACTATCTGCAACTGCTGTACCTAGCACTAACTGCCCCGTGCTTACATTTACAGTTGTTCCAGCCTTGGCAGACCCAGTTACTACGACTTGATTAGCTTTAACCGAGTTCACTTTTGGCATTTGCTGCCCTTTGATTACATGAATCGTGATCTCTTTTGTATCGATAATCAATCCTTTGGTAATGCTTGCCACTAAAATTACATCTGTGTCGGAGATAATATCATATCGATTTATTGCTCCTGTAGTGATATCAACGATACCTGATTGGGAGCTATTTTTTAACGACCAAGTTAGAACCGTTCCATCAGTTCCGTTAGCAGGTAAAATGATAGAGTTATCCAAACCGTTATAACTCAAATCTAGCGCTGCTTTGGCGTTAGCCACAGCTTCCACATTTGTTAAGGTTTCAGGAAGAACAATGACTGGGAAATCCTTCGTAGCTACTGCAGATCCCTTACGAATCGTAGCAGTTAATATCGCTTGCCCATTTGGTTGTCCTTTGGCCGGACGGGAAACGACACCTGTATTAGTAACTACGCTCGGATTATTGGATATCCATGTGATGACGGAGCCGCTTGCGCCTTCGCTTGGTAAATCCAGATTACTAACCACAGCGCTTAAATTCTCGAAGTTAATTCCTTCTTTATCCGCTGACACTGCGTCCGCATCCGACACTCCGCTTGATTTCAAAATATCGGAAGATGTACGAGGAAGAAGTTGCGGACTGTTCGAGAAAATAGAGACAACTCCCGTTACATCTACTTTGTCTCCGACCACAATACCTGGATTGGAAACGCCAAATCTTGTCAAATAAACTTCATTGCCTGGAGCGGTTGTTCCAATAAAAAATTTAGGTGAAATGCTTATAACCGGAACATTCTTCACTGTAACTAGTTTTCCTTGATTTGCTGATAGATCGCTGAGATTAACGATAGAAGGTGTTGCTGGAGCATTTCTATTTGTTTTTGTGAATTCACCTTCAGTAAGCTCCGCCTCACCATTGAATGTTAATCTTTTTCCTTTAGTAATTTGAACTTCATCACCAATAGCTACAGACGTCTTGGTTACAGGATTAAAGACAAGAATTCCGCCAGTTCCATCCTGTACATAGAAGTTATTGGTATTAACCCCTGCTACATAAGGGGCAGATATGACGGTTCCTGTAATGGTTCCTGTCAGTAATTCGTTATCTGCTTGTCCTCTAAATCCTGCAATCGTACGAACACTAGGATCTACTGCCGGCTCCGCATCATATGCTTTGGATGTTCTTGCACTTTCCGTTTTACCGTTCGAAGTAACGGATACGAAGACTGCACCTGCCGCAGAACCCAACTGAGGAATAGAAACAGTCACGCTTGTCTGACCCGTTGCTACTGTTCCGGTTCCGATTGCTGAGCCGTCCGTAGAAGCATTATAGACCTTCACGATATCTCCTGCGATTAGTCCGTTTACAGCAACTGTATCTGCTGTTCCCGCAGGGTTGTTTACCACTACAACTTGATTTGAATTTGGTGCAGTGGAAACTTCATCGATGATTGGCTCCGCATCATACGCTTTGGAAGTTCTTGCACTTTCCGTTTTACCGTTCGATGTAACGGATACGAAGACTGAACCT
>NZ_MBTG01000006.1 GCF_002027705.1 Paenibacillus ferrarius
CCGCCCCGAGCGCTCCCGACTCAGCCCGCTCACCCCGCGCCGCCCCGAGCGCTCCCGGCGCCGTCCGCTCACCCCGCGCCGCCCCGGGTTCTCCCGACTCAGCCCGCTCACCCCGCCGCCCCGAGCGCTCCCGGTTCAGCTCGCACTCCCCGCCGCCCCGAGCGCTCCCGGCTCAGCTCGCACTCCCCGCCGCCCCCATCGCTCCCGGCTCAGCTCGCACTCCCCGCCGCCCCCATCGCTCCCGGCTCAGCCCGCTCACCCCGCCACCCCCGGCTCTCCCGGCTCTCCCGGCTCAGCTCGCTCACCCCGCGCCGCCCCCAGCCCGCCGTCAAAGGCCAGCCGGGCCAAGCCACGCGTGCAACCCTATGTCCTCGTCGAACAAGCATCGCGTCCCCGCCCACGCTCCGGCAGCACCTCCCGATAATCATCTACTCACCCGATAATCATCATCTCAGAACCCGTATCCGGCAAGGCCGAAATGAGCAAATGATTATTTCGGTACCTTCCTCCGCCCCTGTAATGTGGAAGTTGTAGCACACCACAAATTTACGGAGGTCTATCCCATATGAAGAGAAAGTTAGTTTCGATTCCGCTTAGCGTCCTGTTAGTTTCCAGCTTTGCTTTGGCAGCATGCTCGGATGGAGGCAAGGCTACTCCTGCCGCTACGACCGGTACAGCCGCAACGGCAGCGCCGAAAGCAACAGCCGATAACACGCCAACGGCGATTACGATCATGGCTCCGCTCAACACGGCGCAGACGCCGCCGGATACGATTATTAAAGAGCTGGAGAAATTAACGAATACGAAGCTGACGTACCAATTTTTCCCGGCAGATACGTATGAGGAGAAATTGAACACAACATTTGCGACAGGTGCACTGCCGCAGGTGACGTACCTGAAAAACCAAGCGACCTTCATTCAGATGAAGTCAGCGATTCGTGACGGACAATTCTGGGAGATTGGGCCGCTGCTCAAGGATTTCCCGAATCTTAGCAAATTGAAATCGACAACGAATGACAACACCAAAGTAGATGGAAAGCTGTACACCCTGTATCGCGGTGTCGATATTGCGCGTCAAGGTCTTATTTATCGCAAAGACTGGGCTGACAAGCTGGGATTGAAGCCGCCTGCTACGACGGAAGATCTATATGCCATGATGAAGGCGTTCACCGAGAACGATCCGGATGGCAACGGGAAAAAGGATACGATCGGTTTAACGGATCGGAACGATCTGATCTATGGTGCTTTCAAAACGGTAGCGACTTGGTTAGGCGTGCCGAACAACTGGGGCGAGAAAGACGGCAAGCTGCAGCCGGAGTTCATGTTCCCGGAATATGTAGCGACGATGGATTATTTTAAAAAGCTGCGCAACGAAGGGCTGATCAACAAGGATTTCGCCGCAACGAGCAAAACAGATCAACAAAAGCTCTTCACCAACGGGACAGCCGGTATGTATATCGGGGCGATGACCGATGTATCGACACTCAATAAAGATTTGATCAAAAACGTGCCAACAGCCGTCGTCGATGTACACAGCATGGTCGCAGGACCAAACGGCAAATTCGCTTCATGGGCGCTTCCAGGCTTTGCGAACGTGGTGCTCTTCCCGAAATCCGCAATCAAAACAGAAGCTGAATTGAAGAAAGTTCTAGCTTTTTTTGACAAGATGATGACGCCGGAAGTGGCTAACCTCGCAAACTGGGGCATCAAAGATGTGAACTACAGCGTCATCGATAACAAAGCGAAGAAGCTGGATGAGGAGAAATGGACGCGTGAAGTGAAGCCGTTCACTGATGCAGCGATTGGCGATGAAGATACGTCGGGAAGATACTTGGGCATTCCTACGATTCCAGCGCAAGGCAAAGCAGATGAGCTGAAGATTGCTAACCTGAAATTTGCTGTGCAGGATCCGGTAGCTGCGTTGGATTCCAAAACGTATTTGGAAAAAGGGGTTCAATTGCAAGAAGTCATTAAAGACGCAACAAACAAATATATCTACGGAACAATCGATAAAGCTGGGTTTGACAAAGCGATTGAGGATTGGAAAAGCCGTGGAGGCAGCAAAATTATTGAAGAATACAACGCTTTGTACAAAAAATAAAAAATGCGCAGTCCGTCACACTGGTTGAAGTTGAATGTTGGGAGGGCTGCTGCACGAGCAGCAGTCTTCTCGTTGGTATGAATCACCCGGAAAGGAAGAAGTGATATGCAAGAAGTGAATGTGGCTAGGCGTGTGGTGGCGAGGAAACAAAGCAGTGAGCTGAGCAGACGGTTGTGGAAAAATAAATGGATTTACGTCATGCTGCTGCCGGGCGTGCTCTATTTTCTGATTTTCAAATATATCCCGATGTACGGACTCATCATTTCGTTTCAGAATTATAAGCCGTTCAAAGGGATTAGCGGAAGCGAGTGGGTTGGGTTTGAGCATTTCCATCGGCTGTTCACCGAACCGGATTTCTTTAACATTTTAAGCAATACACTGATCTTGTTTGTGATGAATCTTGTGTTTTATTTCCCGATTCCGATCATTATGGCGCTGATGCTGAATGAAGTGAAATCGGATTTTTTCAAAAAGACGTTTCAAACGGTTGTTTATCTGCCTCACTTTATGTCCTGGGTAATTATTGTTTCGATTAGTTTTGTCATGTTTACGATGGATGGCGGGATTATCAACGATTTGATTGAGTACTTCGGATTCGAGAAGATTAACTTCTTGCTGGCTCCTGAATGGTTCAGACCTATGTATATTCTGCAAGTCATTTGGCGGGAAGCTGGCTGGGGAACGATTATTTATTTGGCGGCGATTGCTTCCATTGACCCTCAACTCTATGAGGCTGCGCGTATGGATGGTGCGGGACGAATCAGACAGATGTGGCACATTACGCTGCCGGCGATTCGCAGTGTCATTATTGTTTTATTAATTTTGAAAATTGGTGCGGTTCTCGAACTCGGTTTTGAACATGTCTACTTGCTCCTTAACTCCATGAACCGAAATGTTGCGGAGATCATTGATACTTATGTATATACGGCTGGTTTGAAACAAGGTCAATTCAGTTACAGCGCGGCAATTGGACTGTTCAAATCGTTTATTGGACTGGCGCTAGTCATGCTGGTGAACCGAATTGCGAAGAAGATGGGCGAAGAGGGCGTTTATTAAATGGTAACGCTTAGGAGGTTAACACCATGGTTGAAGATAAAACATTAGGCGGCAGGATGTTCGGGATCATCAATTATTTGTTATTGACGATTATTGGTCTCGTTACGGTGATCCCTTTTGTACACGTTGTTGCAGGCTCGTTTACGACCAGCGCCGAAATGGCAGCTAAAAAGTTCGTCATCATTCCGACTGAATGGAGCATTGAGGCGTATCGCTTCATTTTCTCAACGAATACGATTTTCAAAGCGATGGGCGTCTCGATTGGTACTACGCTTGCTGGGACGATCATCAGTATGTTTATCACGGCTTTGATGGCCTATGGCCTTTCCCGCAGAGACGTGGATGGCAGGAAAGTGATTATGTTTCTGGTTGTGTTCACGATGTTGTTTCACGGCGGTTTGGTTCCGACCTTCTTGGTGGTTAAGGAATTAGGCATGATCGATACCTATGCGGCGCTTATCCTGCCTTCGGCGATCAGTGCGTTTAACTTAATTATTCTGAAAAATTTCTTCCAGAACATCCCCGAAGGATTGGAAGAGTCGGCGAAAATTGACGGCTGCAGCGACTTTGGCATCTTGTTCCGAATCGTACTGCCTTTATCCATGCCGGCGATCGCGACGATTTCGTTGTTCTACGCCGTAACGTATTGGAATACGTACCTTAGCGCAATTCTGTACTTGAATGAGAGCGCCAAATGGCCGATTCAAGTTCTTCTGAGACAGATTGTTGTGCTCGCCAGCGGGATGGACCACAGTGTGGATTTGGATAGTGTGACCCCGCCGCCTGCACAATCGATCAAAATGGCGGTTATCGTCGTGGCGACGCTGCCGATTTTGGCGGTGTATCCTTTCTTGCAAAAACATTTTGCTAAGGGAGCTATGATCGGTTCGATTAAGGGATAGAGGGAAGGAAATGAACATGCAGACACAGCAGACAGACAGTACGGAGATTCGCCGGCTTCTCACTGAAATGGATGGTTTGTTTGATGGTTATATGGCTTGGCTGGGCGGTCAGTATGACGCGGCGAGCGGCGGATTTTATTATGCCGCCAGCTCGAGAGGTCTTGCAAACGCGGAGCCAGACATCGAATCTACGGCTCAGGCTTTAAATATCCTTGAGCGATTCGGCTTGCTCGGCAATCTGCCAAGCGGGATGCGAC
Source organism: Paenibacillus ferrarius (assembly GCF_002027705.1). Lineage (GTDB taxonomy): Bacteria > Bacillota > Bacilli > Paenibacillales > NBRC-103111 > Paenibacillus_E > Paenibacillus_E ferrarius. Next base: position 4,317 of record NZ_MBTG01000006.1, read on the forward strand.
AAGGATTGGTCCGTTTCTTTCAGCAGAAGCAGGACGCGGCTTCGGGCTACTTCTATGACGCTAATCCGCTGATGCGAAATGATGAAGTGATGGTGGCCCGGGCCATCAGCTACAGCTGCAACGCGCTGAGGAAGCTGGGCGGCCAGCCGCTCTATGCGCTGCCTTATGAGGCGCAGCAAGCGCCCGCTTACATGAGCTCGCCGGAATCCTATCTGGCGTGGCTGCAAGCCATCCCCCTGATGAACAGCTGGCGCGGCTGTGATCGATTGTCTACGTCCAGTGTGTACGTAGAGCAGGTTGAGCCTGCCGAGCGCAGAGCGGATTTCGCGCGGATCGCGTTCGACTTCTTCGCACGGAGTCAGGATATCCACTCGGGTTTATGGGGGCAGGGCTCCCATTATGTGCGGATCTCCGGCACATTCAAGCTGCACATTTTCTATGACCGCTTTCATGTGCCCCTGCCGAAAGAGGACCGCATCTATCAGAGCATCCTCTATGCGCTTAAGAATGAAGAAGCGGCGGATATGTGCTATATCCGCAATCCGATTCACTTATTATCCTATATGAAATTGGATATTCCGGCCCATGAGCTGCGCGAAATCATTGAGCTTACGCTGGCGAATATGAAACGTCTTCTGCGCGCAGATGGCGGGTTCTCCCGGGAGCTCGCCCACTCGCCGACAGCGCCCAATGTGGCGCAGGTCAAGCAGGGCGAGTACTACCCGGAGATGCCGCAGGCCGTTCATATCGGCGGCGGCATGGTGGAGGGCGATATGAACGCAGGGACGCAGGCGCTGCTGATTCGATCCGTCTGCTACCAGCTAGCTGGCATTGAAGCGCCGAGTTTGGAGGCGAGCCAGCATGTTTGGTACGCGAACACGAAGCCGTAAGCCGGTGGTTTAGGATGCCAGGGACTGCATCTTCCACGCCTAGAAAGTTATCCACAGAAGCCAAGAACACGCTATGGAATCATGGCATTTATCAGTTTGGCAATGCCTTGGCCGGCGTCTTCATCAGCCTTTATTTATGGAAGCTGACAAACGACCTCTGGATCAATGGCGCGTTCCAATTGATTATGCTGCTGTCTGCGCCGATTGCAACGGTGTATATCGGCAGAATCGCCAAAATCAAAGATCGCTTATATGCCTATCGGGCGGGTATTTATTTAACGGCTTTATTTTATGTGCTCATCTTGATTGTGCAGGAACGCATGGTGGATTACTATGTCTGGTTTGCCTGCTTGAAGGGAGTTTCTACAGCTTTCTACTGGCTGGGCAACTTCACGATGATTTCCGATGTGACGGATAATGAGAACCGGCATAAGTATTTAGGCTGGAATGCCATGGTCACGCATGTAGCGAATTTATCAGGACCTGCCTTGGCCGGTCTGATGATCGCAAGCTTTTCGGAGATGAAGGGGTATATCCTTGTTTTCGGGTTTTCCTCATTGATGTTTGTATTGGCCTCTGTACTTAGCTTGCATATCAAGAAAAAGCCAACACACCACACGGCCTATTATCTTAAATATACGCGTTTAATTTTGAAGAAACGCCCGGATTTCACAAGGTCGCTGGTGGGATGGTTCATTATTGGGCTTCCGCAAGGCATCATGATGTATGTGCCGGCTATCTTGCTTTTTCAAGTGCTGCCTCAAGAGTCGTGGGTCGGCTATTTGAACGCTTTTTTCCTCAGCTTATCCATTATTTCGAGTTATATCTTGTCTGTCAAAGGAAACGAAGCGTCAACGAATGCCTATTTATCCTTAGCGGCTTGGGGTTTTGTTGGTTCTGCGCTGGTTTTATTATGGGACATCTCCCTATGGACGGTCATCGTGTTTATGTGTGTTTCGTCTTTGTTCAAGCCGCTGCAAGCGAACACGTACACAGCCCATTATTATCAACTGATCGGCGATATGCCGCTCAAAGAGAACTTCCGGATCGAATCCATCGTTATTCGCGAGTCCGTTATCAACTGCGGCCGAGCTGCAGGCGTACTGCTTTTCATGCTGACAGCGGGGCAAATTGATCATGTGTGGCTGCCTTGGATCCTCGTATTGATCATGTTTATGCAAGTGTTTATAAGGCCGTTGATTCATAAAACAATTTAAGGATAGAGAGGGAATTCATTATGACGCAACACGATGTAAAATCACCTATCGAATGGGCCCAAGCTGCCTGCGATTCCATTATGAGCACCTACACACCTATGGAGCTGCCGCCTGCGGGGCGCTGGCATTACCATCAAGGTGTATTTTTGTGCGGTATGGAAATGTTGTGGGAAGCCCAGCAGGACGATCGTTATGATGCGTATGTTCAGGCGTACGTTGATGGCTTAATTGATGAGAACGGCAATCTTTACTTTGCACGGGATGAGCTCGATGCGGTGCAGGCGGGACTGCTTTTGTTCCGATTAGAGAAGAAGACAGGCCGCAAGAAATACCGGCTTGCTGCTGATAAGCTAAGAAGCTTGCTGAACACGCTGAACCTGACGTCTGAGGGTGGATACTGGCATAAAGACAAGTATGCCTACAACATGTGGCTGGATGGTTTGTATATGGCAGGCGTGTTCTCTTTGAAATATGCCAACGCCTACGGAGACCCTGCTTTGCGGGAAACTGTGCTGCATCAGGAAGCATTGATGCGCAAATATATGAAAGACGAAGAGACGGGACTGTACTACCATGCATGGGACGAAAGCCGGGCGATGCCTTGGGCGAACCAAGCAAACGGATGCTCGCCGGAATTCTGGGGGCGTTCTCTCGGTTGGTATGGTTTGGCTGTGGCGCAATTTCTCGATGAGCTGGCCGCGGATGACCCAGGTCGCGAAGCTTTAGTGAACTCTTTGCATGATTTCGTTCATGCGTTGATTCGTTATCAGGATGCGGAGAGTGGACTGTGGTATCAAGTTGTCGATAAAGGGGATCAGCCTGATAACTGGCTCGAAACCTCCTGTACAAGTCTTTTCGTCTACACGATTGCCAAAGCGATTAAGCATGGCGTTGTTGGTCAAGAGTGTGCGGCTGCTGCTGTGAAGGGATATGAAGGACTAATCCGCACGTTGCAATTCGATGAGCAGGAGCGGGTGATATTGCCGCTGATCTGCATCGGAACGTCGGCTGGGGACTACGAGAACTATGTGACGCGGCCAACCAGCGAGAACGATCTGCATGGCGTGGGAGCTTTCGTTATGGCGTGTGTAGAAGTGCAATCATTAGTCGAGTAAAGCTTTCAAGAAACGAACAGACGCAACAACTGATCACACAGCTGTTAGTCGTCTGTTCTTTTTTTAATAAAAATAAGAAGGAGCAATGAGACTTGATGAAGCAAAAACGGTGGATGGCAATTCTAATGTCAATGGTATTGTTGTGTTCGATGCTCCCAATGGCAGTGCTTGCGGCTGGACCAGCGATAAGCATTCCAAGTGGCAGCAGCTGGCTGGGAAGCGTGTTTGGCGATCTTGGCGGAGCGCCGACCGATACGAATTTTGCGATTACAGAAGATGCAGCCAAGGGAACAGTAGTACTTAAAAGCACTGGCGATAAAGGTAAAATTGCCACTAGTACAAGCGCCTCCGAAGGAATGGCGTATTATTATCAAGGCATTAGCCAAGCGGATAACTTCGAGTTGTCGGCCAAAGCTACGGTCAATACGTGGACAGCCAACGGTCAAGTTTCCTTCGGTATCATGCTGCGCAGCAATAAGCTGGATAATGCCTCTCAGTCATCCTACACTGGTGATTATGTCGCCGTAGGCGCACTGGACCAGAAGATGGAAGCTTTTTATAAACAGGGCGTTTTCAATAGCTCGACGAATCCGGTGAAGAAAATCACCAATTTTAGCGCAACTGCACCGGGAGTAGGCATTGGCTATGAACTCAGCATCAAAAAATCCGGCAATGTCTTCGTCGTGAGAATAGACAACGAAACAAGGGTCATCGACAATTTCACAGGAAGCCTTGCATATGCGGGTCTTTATGCAGCCAGAAATACGACGGTGACCTTCAGTGATGTTACATTCACAAAGGACACAAGATCTCCAATCCAATTGAAACTTGATTATTCCGCAATGAAAACCGATTATTTCGTAAGCGACAGCCTGGATCTAACCGGATTAAAAGTTACGGCGGTATACCCGGATAACCTTGAGAAGGAGCTTTCGGCAAGTGATTATATTGTCTCTGGATTTGATAATACCAAGGCAGGAGCCAGTTCCATTCTTGTCAATTTCAACGGACAAACGGCATCTGTTCCCTTACAGGTTAAGCCTTTAATCGTTACGGCTTTGGACATTCAATATCTCCCTGCCAAAACGGATTATTACCTTAACGAGGCTTTTGATCCGCAGGGCCTGACGGTGCTTGGACAGTATAACTACGGCAATGAGTGGGTGCCGCTGGCAAGCAGTCAATACGCTTTTTCCATTCCGGCTCAAGATGCAACCGTTTACAATTCTACCTATCAATTCAAAACAGCTGGTGTAAAAACGGTAACAGCGAGATCCACCGTCACTTCAACCACCTATAAGACGTTCGATGTTACGGTTAGAAATGCGCAATTAACAGGTTTGGATATCCAGCCTCCGCATAAGACAATGTACTTCGTCGGGGATTCCTTTGTACAAGACGGCTTAGCCGTAACGGGGAATTATAGCGACAATTCCAAGGAAAAGCTTCTGCGAAGCGAATATACGCTGACAGCGCCTGATATGAGTTCAGCAGGAACGAAAACTATCGAAGTTTCTACCTATAAAGGTGCGCCCAAAGGCACTTTCAGCATCACAGTAAATCCCCAAGCGATCGTAGGCAGCCAAGTCACAGCGTATCCGAAAACGACTTATCTGATTGGCGAAGCTTTTGATCCAGCAGGCATGGAGATATCGACGGTGTACAGCAGTAAGCTGGAGAAGCTGCCAGTTGGCCAATATACGCTAAATCTCGATGCTTTCGACAATACGAAGGCTGGTGTATATGAGATCCCGATTGTTCCTGTCTATACAGCGATTCCGCCAACCGTACTTAAAGTAACCGTGGCTGAACCTAAGGAGTATGCGTGGAAATCGATCCGGTTCGGTCAATCCACGTCGAGCACGAATAACACGGTCACATGGAATGAGGATGGTTCTGTTAAGCTGGTGGCTTTAGAGGGGGGCGGTAAAATAACCGGCGATCACGATGGCATCACCTTCTACTACACAGAGCTGGACGCGGTAAAAGATAACTTTGAATTATCGGCAGATATCAAAGTAATCGCTTATGCCAAAGAACCGCATGACGGTCAAGAATCTTTTGGAATTATGGCAAGGGATGCCATTGGTACACCTGGGGACTCCAGTGTATTCGCTTCGAACATAGCGGCTATCGGCGGCTATAGTGGTGGCACGACTAAACCGAACGGGACGCAATTGTTCGTTAGAACAGGCGTTACCGCCCCGAATGGCGGCAGCCAAGGGATACAAAACAGCATGCTGAGCTCGGTTAAACCAGCCTTAAGCAACACCTATCCAGCAGCCAATTATAAGCTCACGCTGATCAAAACGAACAATGGCTTCACGGGCCGTTTAAATAATGGGACTGAGGATAGCTTCTATGTGCCGGATATTATGACGGTTCAAGATGGCAGCAAGATGTATGTAGGCTTCTATACAGCGCGTCTTGCGACGATTGAGGTAAGCAATAAGCAATTGAAGGTGACGGCTGCTGAGACCGATGCTCCGAGAAAAGAACCGGTTAAACCATCAGTTACGCCTGATGTTAACTTTGAAGGGCTAACGCGGACTTCCTTGACGGCCTACTCGCTAGGGCTTAAGTCGAATGTAGACGGCAAGGTTACAATTAAAAGAGGATCGAGCTACATCGCGCAAGAAGCGGCTATGCAAGCAGGGAAGACGTTAACCTTGGCTACTACGGTTACCGCTAATACGTATACGAACTTTAGCGCGATTTTTGTACCTGACGACGACAAGCAGTCTCTGACTTCCTATGATAAAATCGTCAAAAACCTCACGGTGGATATGAAATCCTTCGATAACGGCGACATTTATGTTTCGCCGGCAGCAACCTCCGCAAGCGGCGGGGATGGTACAATAGGCAACCCGCTTGATCTGGATACGGCGATTGATTACGTCAAGGCAGGTCAGCGCATTCTTCTGCTGGATGGCCATTATGTGCGAAGCACCAAAATCAACATCCAAAAAGGCAACGACGGGACAGCCGAAGCGAGGAAGTACTTGATCGCAGCCCCAGGTGCCAAGCCAATCCTTGATTTTGACAAAAAATCAGAGGGTGCTGTGCTGAGCGGCCATTACTGGCACGTAAAAGGTATTGATTTTACCCGTTCAGCGGCTAATACCAAAGGCTTTACCGTTGGCGGCAGCAACAATATCGTGGAAAGCAGCAGATTTTATGACAATGGAGACACAGGTCTGCAAATTAGCCGTACAGATGAGTCGGAGTCGAACAAGGCGCTGTGGCCTTCCAACAATCTGATCCTTAACTGCGAATCCTTCGATAACGTGGATCCCTCCAATAATAATGCGGATGGCTTTGCTGCCAAGCTGACATCGGGTACGGGCAACATTTTCAGAGGCGATATTTCGCATAATAATATTGACGATGGCTGGGACTTGTACACGAAGGCAGGTACGGGCGCTATTGGCTCCGTTCTCATCGAAAACAGCATTGCTTATCAGAATGGCACTTTAACGAACGGCCGTGTCGGTGAAGGTGACAAAAACGGCTTTAAACTTGGCGGCGAAGGCATCCATGTACCGCATGTCATCCGTAACAGCCTAGCTTTCGGCAATGGCGCGTATGGCTTTGCGAGCAACAGCAACCCGGGCGTTAGAGCGGAGAGTACGAACATTGCGTTCAACAATGCCAAAGGGAATCTGAATTTTACAACGTACTCGGGCATTCAGACAGATTTTAGAATTGATGGCTTTATTTCTTATCAAAAAGATTACACAGCCAAAGATAACTATCCGGCACAATTAAACTCAGCTGCGAATTACTTCTTTAACGGAACCAAATCACTCAATCAATTAGGGGATCAGCTAACCGATGCTAACTTTGCGAGCTTGGTGCCAGTGCTGCCATATTTGAGAGATGTTGACGGCAGCATTATTCGGGGGGATTTCCTTAAATTGCTGACAGGCAAGCCAGACACACCGGATACCCCAGACACCCCAGACACACCGGGCACGCCAGGTACTTCAAACGCCACTTCGGGATCGTCAGGTGGAAGCTCAGTAGGTGCGATGGAAATTGTGTCTGGTGGAGTGTCTATCACAAGCCAGTCGATCAACAAGGTAACAGCTGGGAAAACCGTAGCTACCGTTGTGATTGACGATGAAGCTTTGACGAAAGCCATCAGAGCGGTGGAGAACAATGAGATTGCGAACCGTACTATTTTTATTGAAGTGAACAGCACCGAATTAGCAGCCCGGGTGGAAGTTCCGGCAAGTGTCTTGCGTGGATCAGCGGTGATACTCTCCATAAGAGCTAACGGTGTCGCGTACCATCTGCCTTCACAAGTGATCGATGTCGATGCTTTAGCCAAAGTGCTGGGAATCGATGCGGCGGGCGTGACGTTGGCTGTTGAAATCGAGCGGGATGCAGCCTCGGATTCATTGCTTGCGAAGATCAAAGAACAGGGTGTTGCCCTTCTTTCCAAACCGGTTGCCTTTCATCTTTCGGCTGAAGGCAATGGCAAGACGATTGCGGTGAACGATTTTGGGCGTACCTATGTAGCCCGCAGCTTGATGTTGGATAGAACCGTTGACGCTGATCAAGCGACTGCGGTCCTGATTCATCCGGAAACAGGGGGATTGACGTTTGTTCCGGCTATTTTCCGCGAGGCAAACGGCCAAACAGAAGTGACCCTGAAACGCCCTGGCAACAGCCTGTACGCGATTGTTCAGTCTTCAGCGAGCTTCGAGGATGTGAACGGACATTGGTCCCAAGCCGAGGTGGAATTGCTTGCTTCGAAGCGGGTCATCCAAGGCGTATCTGCCCACAGCTTTGCGCCGGATGCTCAGATTACGCGTGCTGAATTCGCCGCCCTTCTAGTCCGGGCGTTTGGTTTAAATGAAGAAACATCCACACGTTTCTCGGATGTGCCAGCAAACAGCTGGTACGCAGGGACCGTGGGCGCATCGGCTAAGGCTGGCTTCATTGATGGCTTTGAAGATGGCTCGTTCAAGCCAAATGAGCGAATCACGAGAGAACAGATGGCGATCATGATCAAGCGAGCAATGTCGCTCGCAGGTAGAACGACCGCAGTCGATCTTAAGCAGCTAGACAAATTTAGCGATAGTAAGGAACTAAGCACATGGTCCAAGGATGCTGTAGCTGGGGTGTTAAGCGCGGGTATTGTCAATGGTGTAACGGCAACAACCTTTGTCCCGGCAGCCCCTGCGACCCGTTCGGAAGCCGCTGTGATGCTGAAAAGACTATTGCAACTTGTTCAGTTTATTAATTGATTGGCAGAGGGCGCCCGTGGGGCGTCCTTTTTGCTGCTTCTATGAGAGGGCGAAGTTTCCCGCTCGTAGGTGCGCCGAGCCCGCGCAAAAGGCCGTCTCATCGCGCGAATGAGGCCAAATCCGCGGCCATCACAGATAATCCTCTGTCAGGCGAATCTGTATCTAGCAAAATAAGGAATCCCGCACAAAGTAAATTATGATAAGATATACTATTAGAAAAGCTAATTTATAGTGTTAGGTCCTGCTAGAAAAAGGGAATTTTGGTCCAGAACTCACTATCAGGAGGTACCAGATATGAAACGAACGTTAGTCATCAGCGATATTCATGGCTGTGTGGAAGAATTCAAACAATTGCTGGATACAGTAGTTTTTAATGCGGACGAGGACAAGCTTGTATTGCTTGGCGATTATGTAGATCGAGGGCCGGCTAGCCGGGAAGCGGTAGAATTCGTAATGCATTTGGTGCGGGAGAAAGGCGCCATAGCGCTCAAAGGAAATCATGATCAGCGATTCGTGGATGTTCTGGGAGGCGTAGACTCGCTTACCGAAATGAAGTTTTTCGAGCATGGAGGTATTCAGACGTTTAAAAGCTTCAGCCGTGCGGATAATCTGGATATTAAGCAATCCAAAGAGCGGATTATTGCTAATTGCAGCGATCATATTGCCTTTCTGAACAATCTTCCGCTGTATTACGAGGACGAGACCCATATTTATGTTCATGCTGGACTGAACCCTGCTTATACAGATTGGAAAACTCAACCGGAGCGGGATTTTTTGTGGATTCGGGCGCCTTTTGTCCAGCAGCGGACCGTCGTGAAGAAAACCGTCGTATTTGGGCATACGACCACCAAGGATATTCATGGCAAAGCCGATGTATGGTTTGATCGTGATAAAATCGGCATTGATGGCGGGTGCGCTTACGGCATGCAAATCAATTGCTTGGAAATTAAAGGTAAAAACAATTATAAGGCCTATTCGGTTGCTTCCAAAGGCAGCTGGAAATCATAGATAGCGGCTTAAGTACATTTTAGCAAGAAACATCAAGAAGCATAATTTGAAATAAAGTAAACTTTCTATAGAATGCTGGAGGGGGCACAGGATGGACGCCGATTACTACGTGCGGATTCAGAAGACTTTGGACTATATCGAAGATCATCTTTCGGCGCCGTTGTCTTTAGAGTGCTTGGCACGCGTGGCTTGCTTCTCTGAATTTCACTTTCATAGAGTCTTTCAAATCATGGTAGGAGAAGCTGTGATGGAGTATGTTCGGAAAAGAAGATTAGCCAAAGCGGCCTATCAAATTGCGCATACGGATACAAGGCTCATCGATATTGCCCTCGACAATGGGTTCCAGTCCCACGAGAATTTCACTCGAGCATTCAAAAAAATGTTTGAACGCACGCCGCTTGCTTACCGCAAACAAGGTATTGTGACGCCCGTTTATGCCAAAGTGAATGTGCTGCAACAGAAATTCAATCCCTATTTAGGAGGAATACGAATGGAATATCAACTGAAGACAAAACCCGCTTTCAAGCTGATTGGGTATGAGCTGCAAACGACCGTTAAAGAGGGGCAGAACCTCCGTGAGATTCCGGCTTTCTGGACCTCATATATCCAAGAGAATAAAGGGAGCCGCATAGGCAACCGTGTCCACGCTGACACACCAATTGAGCTGGGGCTTTGTACGGATTTCGATATGGAATCAGGGGCAATGTCTTATATCATTGGGATGGAGGCGACAAGCTTCGAGGGTGTGCCTGCCGATTTGGTATGTCGGGAATTTCCGGAAGCGAAATATGCTGTGTTTACGACCCCGAAGGTTGCGAAAGAACAATTTGCAGCTTCTATACAGAGCACATGGAAGGCTATTTTCGCAGAGTGGTTTCCTCATTCGGGTTATGAGCATGCAGGTGGAGTGGAGTTTGAACTGTACGATGAGCGCAGCGATCCTTTCCAAAATGAGCAGGTCGAGATGGATATTTATATCCCGATCAAGAGCAAATCAGCTGCATCCGTGTAATGAAACTAGCATGATTTGTCATAGAAATGAAATCTTGTTTTCATCTTAGTTTAAGGTTCGGGACCTATAATGAAATTCGACCCCCTTTTAAATATATATATACTTAAGACCTGCGGCCCGTTGCTGTGGGTCTCTTTTTTTGCGCGCGATTAGCTGTACAAAATAAAAAAAGGCTTCTCTCGCTTACCTCACCAGAGGATCACGGGAAAAGCCTGCAAAACGTCTTGCATTAAGCGCGCTTGGAACGCCCAATGACGACAATCAAAGCTAGGATAAGGAGGATCAAAGGCATCGCTGCTACGCTCATGCCTTGGCCTGACTTCAGATGCGTCAGCATAGCTCCGGCCATAATGACGACAATCACACCTGCTGAAGAGAAGGCGATGCGCGGCTTCCAGAAGCCGATGACAAGCCCGATGCCAGCGAGCAATTCTATCGTTCCGACGACATACATGAAACCAATTCCGTACCCATAGGTCGTGGTGAAAGCTTCCACCTGCATGGGAACGGCTGTTACTTTCATAAATCCAAACATTAAATAACTAATGGCTAAGAGAACCTGAAGAATACGAGTAACCCACTTCAATTCGGAAACACCTCAATTTTCATTGATTCCTTAAAAGGAAACCGATAGATAGCTAAGTGATCCAACTTCATAGCTGCGATGAATGACCTGGGGTGTGCGAGATGGATCTCCGCTTCCCATAGCAATATAAAGCGGAATGAAATGCTCTGGTCTTGGCACGGCCATTCGAGCATTGGGAGCTTGGCTTTCATAGTTGAACAAGGCTTCCAAGTTCTGAACTTGCATGTTGGTTATGAGCCACTCGTCGAAATCAACAGCCCAAGCATCCGGTTCTTTGGCTTCCCAGTTAAGAGCACGCAAGTTATGCACGGTAGCGCCGCTTCCGATAATCAAGATATCTTCTTGATCCAGGCCGCGCAGCGCTTCGCCGATGCGGTATTGCTCCGCCGGAGGCAAGTAAGGGTTGACGGAAATTTGAATAACCGGAACGGCTGGTGTCGGGAACATTCTCAGAAGAGGAACCCACGAGCCATGATCAAGCCCGCGTGCAGTGTCCAGGTTCACAGCGATGCCTTTGGCTTGAAACCGTGCGGCGATTTGACTAGCCAGCGCTTTATCGCCTTTGGCTGGGTATTTGATTTGAAACAGCTCGTCAGGGAAGCCGCGGAAATCATAAATCGTTTCATACACATCGTCGGAGGCCGAAATCGTCAGAACCTCTGTTTCCCAATGAGCGGTGAAAATTACAATGGCTTTCGGTGAAATGGATTTGCCATATTCGAGCAAGAATTGCGTACAGGCTGTATCCTGGATAGCCATCATAGGTGAGCCGTGCCCAACAAAAATAGGTGAAATCATCAGTAAACACTCCTCTTTAAGTTACAATTAATCACTTAGTTACTTTATGTAACTGATATTACGATATAATTTAGGTTTCGTCAAGTAACTAAATTACTTTTTGTAACCTTGTATATGGACGGCAACTTCCTCTATAATAAATAAAGATATAGAGGTGATAATGATGGAACAAATACCAATGCCAATGTGTCCCCGTTTCGAGAAAGCTGTCGAGATTCTCAGCAAACGCTGGACATCGCTCATCGTTTTTCAATTGCTGTCCGGCCCGCAGCGGTTCGCCCAGATCGACCATGCTCTGCCGAATATTAGCGGCAAGGTCTTATCGGAGAGGTTGAAGGAGCTGGAGCATGAAGGTATTGTACGAAGAGTAGTATTCCCGGAAATTCCGGTCCGTATTGAATATTCCCTATCTGAGAAAGGGCGGGCATTAGCTCCGATTTTTGGAGAGATCGCGAAGTGGTCTTCCGAATGGCTGCCGGTCCCGGAATAAGGGCAACGATAAAAAAGGTCATCCACCTGCTCAGCAGCAGGTAGATGACCTATTCGTCTTATTCGGGTTGATTCGGGTCGACGATTTCCAAAGCAGCAAAAGAGTTTCCGCCGCTTGTTTCATCGTCAGCTTCCACCAATCGTTTCAACACGTTTAATTTATTTTCCCAATAACGCTCATAATAAGCTAACCAACGCTTCAATTCCATGAGAGGTTCTGCCTCCAGCCTATAGCGGGTCTCGCGGCCAACCTTACGCTCTTTCACAAGGCCGGCATCGGCGAGGATGCGAAGATGCTTGGACACCGCGGTGCGGCTTATGGGAAAATGCCCGGAGATGACCGTGACCGGCATCTCTTGTTCACCTAACAGCTGCAGCACCTGACGGCGTGTCGGATCAGCAATGGCCTGAAAGACATCATGTTTCTGCGATGGGACAGCCATCTTAGGCCTCGACGTAAGCGGTAAGCGCCTTCGCCAGTCCGCCCCAGCCCTGCGACATAATCTCGCGAACAACCGTATGTGGTTGACCAAACTCAGTAACCTTGTTCACATCCCAGCCGGAGTGAGTGAGCGTGAATTCTGTTTTGCCGTCCAGCTCCGTTAATTCGAACGTGAGGGACCAGTCTTTGCCCCATTCGAACGACAAGCGGTTCGGAGGAGTGACATCCGTTACTTTACAAGGAGAATTGCCGAATGGACCAGCTTCCAAAATGAATTCATAGCCAATCTCAGGCTTGAAATTATTAGGCATGAACCAAGCGGCGATGCCTTCCGGCGTTGCAACGGCGTTCCAGACCTTTTGAATAGGCGCGTTGAAGACGATCGTTTGCTTAATATCCGGCAGTGTAGGTTGTGTTTGATTTTCCATAAGTTGAAAAGCCTCCAATGAGTGATTAAGATTTTGTTTTGACCTTGTCTTGATGACGCAAGCGCAAAGCAGACCATTTCTCGTCTACGGCGACATTGCTCACAATCGTGTAAGGGGAAATCTCTTCAATTCGTCTAAGCAAGCTGTCACGGTTGATGTCTGTCTTCACCTTAGAGCTTTGCTTCGGGTACGTAATCCAGACGACAGCATCCTCGTTCAGATAAGCGATTACTTGCGGTGTTCGTTCTATGACTTCAGCCGCATTATTCACGAAAAACTGAATGAAATCGTAAGTTCCACTCGGCTCCTCGGAATCTTCAATGCCAAGCTTGTAGCCTTCCGGTGCATGAAGCACGAGGGCTCGTCCTTGCTTATAGCGCAGCTTCTTCAGTAATTCCTCTTGCATCGTTCGTCATTCCTTTCGTCCATTCACAACGCGTATTGTACCCCGAATGAAGTGATGTGTTGCATTGAAGTGAGAATGCGAAACCTTTTGGTTACATAAAGGATTATACGAAACCTTTTGGTTTCGTGTCAAGAGGGTTTTTCAGCGCCAAAGCCGATCCGCCTTAACGAAGATCAGCTCCTGAAATTCTATTTTATAAATATCCGGCATGGTCGTTGATGCCCAAAAGCTAAAATCAAATCGCTTATCAAAATCATTCAACATCAATGTCATGATATCACCATGTGTACCGATGACGATGTTCTTTCCCTTATGCTCATTTAAAATAGTTAACATCACTTTATTAGCTCTTTTTTGAGCAGAGAAAGTGGATTCACCCTCAGGGAATGCATAATGAATATCCGTATATAACTTCAGTTTTGCGTCCTTGAACGTCCATTCGCTGATCTGACCGAGCTCTCGTTCCTTTAGATCTTCAAATAAGAGAATCTCCTTCTCGCCAGCGGCGGCTTGAATCGTTTGGATCGCTCTTTCATACGGACTTGAACAGAAAATATCAATGTGTTCCTTTTTCAAAAGTTCGCTTACTTGAAGGGAGTCTAATCTTCCTTTCTCAGATAATCCTCGCGTTCGCTCCATACCCTCTATGTAAGGTGATTCTGCATGTCTTACGAAGTAAATACATGTGTTTATTTGTAATCCCTACCTTCAAGTTTTACTACAATCATTGGGCATTTTCGTCAAAATGTCTATATTAGAACTCATGAAACAACGCCAAGTTTTTTCAACACCCTCTGAATCATGATATAGTGAGAGAAACATAAACATAGAGTGGAGTGAGGGAGAATTTATGATACGTTTTGCTGTTATTGGTACCAATTGGATCACAGAAGAGTTCATTCACGCTGCCCGTGAGACGGGGGAGTTCGATTTAACGGCTGTTTATTCGCGTACGGAGGAGAAAGCGGCGGAGTTTGCTCAAAAATTCGACATTAAACATCGATTTACGGATCTGGATGCTTTGGTGCAGAGCGAGGAATTCGATGCTGTTTATATCGCTAGTCCTAACTCGCTGCATGCGGAGTATGCAATTCATTGTATGAACCATGGCAAGCATGTGATTTGTGAGAAGCCCGCGGCGTCGAATACGGCTGAGCTGACGGCGATGATTCAAGCTGCGCGCAGCAATGAAGTTGTGTTCATGGAGGCGCTTAAGTCTACACTGCTTCCGAATTTTAAGGCTATCCAAGACAATTTACATAAGCTGGGTAAAATACGACGTTATTTTGCAAGCTATTGCCAATATTCCTCACGCTACGATGCGTATAAGCAAGGGACCGTGCTGAATGCTTTTAATCCAATTTTCTCTAACGGATCGATTATGGACTTAGGTGTCTACTGCATTTATCCGCTAGCGGTTCTATTTGGTGCGCCTGATCGTGTGCAAGCTAACGGCGTTTTGCTGGAATCGGGCGTGGATGGCGAGGGCAGCTTGCTGCTAAGCTACAAGGAAATGGATGCGATTATTATGCATTCCAAAATTTCGAGCTCCTACCTGCCGGCAGAGATCCAAGGTGAGAACGCGACAATGGTGATCGATAAAATTAACCAGCCTGAGAAGGTGGAAATCCGCTATCGCGACGGCTCTGTCGAAGATCTGACACAGGTGCAAGCCGTTCGCAATATGCGATATGAGGCAGAAGAATTTATCCGTTTGATTAAAACCAAAACGCTGGAATCCGCAACGAATTCCCATGCGAATTCGCTGATTACGGTGGGAATTATCGATGAGGCGCGCAAGCAGATGGGCCTTGTGTTTCCGGCTGATCGGAAATAACATCTGCTGAGATCTGCGGGTGATTCGCGGTTGCGATTTCTCGCGGGAAGAGAACAGGCGCTTACTTTCACTGAGAGGGAGGGAACTATGATCCTCTATTTCGGGGAAAAGGCTCATGTGGGTGGGTTAGGCGGAACTGAGATCCTCTATTTGAGAAGAATAGAGCGTTTTGGAGGCGAAAGCCTGGGAATAGGGGAACGTAGTTCCCTCTCAGTCGGTATTTAGGCAGATTAGGCTGGTTTAGCGTACTGTAGTTCCGTCTGAGCTGGAATTAGCTGCAAATGTGCTTGCGGGAGAATGCTTTGTTAGTCTCAGGAGGTAGTTCAAGTAACTGTAACCGGAACCTTCAACTTCCACTTTTAAAGTGGTGGTTGAAGGTTTTTTTTCTACGACTGACCAATTAAGCTCAGAAAATCCAGAAAGCACATCGAATTTCATGAGATCCAGCTATTCTGGGCATCTGGCGGAGTTTGATGTGTTTTTTTACAATGATATAAGGCGAATCGCTTTGTCGTTTATTGGAGGGGATCGTAAATAATTTGTCGAATATAAGGGCTCTCAAGGGATTTCATCTTTAGTAAAGGGGGGGAATTGTGGAATTGTGCTCAAAAGGACTTTGGTTGTTTGCCTGATTGGTTTGATTTCCTTTTTGTTAATCCCGCTATCTATCCTTAAGGATAATGATAAACAAATGAATACGCTGCAAGTCCGGGATGGCGTCATGGACCTCTCAGCTTGGAATTATAAGCAGAATAAGATCATCAGGCTGGACGGAACATGGGAATTTTATTGGAATCGATTATTAACCCCTGATGATTTCAAACAAGGTGGCACAGACAGGATTATGCCCACCGCATTTATGGAAGTACCCTCTACATGGAATGGTAAACGAATGGACGGTTACCCCTTGCCTGCTGATGGGTTTGCTACTTACCGGATTATGCTGAAACATGTGCCTTTCAGTGGAAGCTTTGCTTTAAGGAAAATGAATATACGTTTTTCCAGCGTGATGTATGTCAATGGACAAAAACTTGCCGAGGATGGAAAACCAGCAGCGTCGGCAGCGGATTATCGAGCAGGGAATGTTCCGCAGACCGTTTTCTTTGCTGCCGAAAAAGGCGATGTCGAAATTGTCATTCAGGTTGCCAACTATGATTATTTAAATGCAGGCATACCGATGTCGATTTATTTTGGCGAGCAGACCGCAATGATGGAACTCCTTCAGAAGAACATAGCCCATGAATTCAGCACGTTTGCTATTCTCGGCACCCTTGCTCTTATTTATATCATCTGCTTTGTGACGGCAGCATTATATGGAAAAAAAGATAATACCTTGTTGGTATTTGCAATTATTTGCTCGCTTTATGCCACTTTTAACGGCTTGATTGGGGAGCGGCCTCTCTTATTATTTTTAGACGGAATATCATTCGAGTTCATCTTTAAAGTAAAAGACATTTGTTCGCTTCTAAGCTTTATCGTCCTGACCATCTTTTTTTACCAATTGCAAAAAAGCATTGTCTCATTAAAGTTTACTCAAGTTGTCAGTATGGTGCTGGGCGGTTATCTCATTTTGGTGGCTATTCTCCCGATTCGCTTGTACATGGTGATTCAGCCTTATATTATTTTAGTGTATGAGCTGATGATTATTTGGTTGCTATTGAGAATTGCTGTGCTTTATATCCGAAGTGCCGAAAAGGATCGCTTGAAATCTTTCCTACTATTCATGGCTATCCTCTGTATTAACCTGTATTCGTTGGATGTCATCATGCTGGCCTTCTCGCTCAAAGAAAATCTCTGGCTGGGGCAATTCTATATTGTTATCTTTAATGCCATCCTTATCGTATTGATTGCGATTCGTTTTTTCGAGGCCTATCATACGATAGATGATATGAAAAATCAGCTCCTCCAACTAGACAAGATCAAAGATGATTTTCTTTCCAATACATCGCATGAGCTCAAAACGCCTTTAAATGCCATAGTTAGCATAACGGATTCCCTTCTCAAGGGAGTAGAGGGACCGGTTCCGGATAGGCAAGCACAGAATCTGGCTGTGGTCATGGACAGCGGAAAAAGATTAACTCATTTGGTCAACGAATTGCTCGATTATTCCAAAATGAAGCATGGAGATATTGCTCTGCTTAAGAGCAGTATGGATTTGAAAGCGGTTGTCGATTCCGTGATCAAAATGCATGGTTTTCTGCTTGCTGGGAAACCAATCACGCTTGTGAACGGAGTTTCCGAAGATATTCCTGCGGTATATGCGGATGGCAACCGATTGATACAGATTTTACATAATTTGATCGGCAATGCAGTCAATTTTACAGATCAGGGTGCCATCGAAGTCAGCGCTGAGGTGATCCGCGACATGGTTGAGGTTCGTGTGAGGGATACAGGCCTCGGGATCCCGCCGCATATGCAGGCTCGCATATGGAATGCCTTTGAACAGGCTGATCCTTCCGAAACTAAGAATGTTGGGGGAACGGGTCTCGGGTTAAGCATAACCAAAAAATTAGTAGAGCTTCACGGCGGTCAAATTCGTGTAGATTCTATTGAGAGACAAGGATCGGTATTTAGTTTCACGATTCCGTTATCCGTTGCGGCTTCGAGGAAAAGCAATAGATTCGCCGAGCATAAGGAACGTTCGCCGATCGATTTAAACATCTCCTATCCCGAGTATCCTATCTATGTTCAGGGGGAGAAAGACGAACCTATACTCGTGGTTGATGATGATTTCGCGAACCTCCAATCCATGATTAATTTACTTAAGCTGGAGGGATATTCCTTTGTTGTTGTGAATCGAGGACAGATGGCGCTGGATGAGTTATCGAAGAACAGGGACTTCTTTCTGGTTGTGCTGGATATGATGATGCCTGGCATGTCCGGCTTTGAAGTGCTGCAAGCGATCCGGGAAAGGTTCTCTCTCTTCGAACTGCCGGTGCTGATGTTGACGGCTAAAAATAGAGTTACCGATATGATTTTATCGATGGAACAAGGGGCGAATGATTTTGTCGGGAAGCCGTTTGAAGCCGAGGAGCTTTTGGCACGAGTGAGAAGCCTGACCCGACTGAAAGCTTCCGTGAAAAGCTCGAAGGAAGCCGAGATTGCTTTTTTGCGTTCCCAGATCAAGCCTCATTTCTTGTACAACGCGCTTAACTCCATCGCCGCACTTTGCATGGATGAGCCTCAACACGCGGAGGAGTTGACCCTGCAGCTTTCGCAGTATTTGAGAAGCAGCTTCGATTTTGAGCAATTGGATTCGCTAACCACTATCCAAAACGAGCTGGAGCTGGTACAAGCGTATATCAATATCGAGAAGGCTCGTTTTGGCGCCAGATTACAAGTGGAGTACGATGTGGATGCCAATCTGGATATCGGCCTTCCCCCGCTTATTTTGCAGCCGTTAGTGGAAAATGCGATACGGCACGGCCTGATGTCCAATTTTCGGGGAGGTACGGTCCATATATCGGTTAAACTGAACGCAGAAGGCATGGTCAACATTGTCGTAGCGGACAACGGATGCGGTATGAGCGAGAGCAAGCTTGAGGAAATACGGTTAACGGATACGGGAAGGAAGGGCGTTGGACTGTGGAACATAATCCGGCGTATCAAGCTTCTTTACGGAGCGGACATTCGCATCGAGAGCGAGGAGGGAGTAGGGACGAAGGTTTTCTTTGCCATTCCTGCACACCCGCCCAGACAGATTGGAGGATAATGCATGCTTCGTGCCATTATCGTAGATGATGAGGAATTATCGATAAAAAGGTTGAAAAATATCCTGATCGATAGCGGTGAGATCGAGATTTGCGGTATGTTTCTGAACCCGGTGGAAGCCTACGAGTTTGTGAAATCCAATCCGGTCGATGTTGCCTTCCTGGATATTTCTATGCCGGAAATTAACGGAATGAAGCTTTCCGGCCTGTTGTTTGAACTCGATGCTTCTCTAGACGTGGTTTTCGTAACCGGGCATGACAATTATGCCGTGCAAGCCTACGATATGAGCGCTATAGATTATTTATTAAAGCCTATAACTACCCAGCGAATGTCCAAAACATTGGACAAAATTAGAAAAAAACTTCGAGTCTCATCTGTTGAGCCTTCCATAGCGATTCACCTGCTCAATGGACTGAAGTTGTATCGTAGAGATCAGAATAAAGCGCAGATTAAGCTGAGAAGTCCGAAAACCGAAGAGCTTTTTGCTTTTCTTGTTTGCAAGAGAACCGTCAGCCGGGAAGAAATCATTGATACGTTATGGAGTGGTCTGGAACCGGAGAAGGCGTGGAAGAATCTGAACTCGACCTTGTACTATGTTCGCAAAGCGATCAGCGACAATAAGGCGGTACATTGTATTGTTGCAGACAGAAACGAAATTCGGATTGATGAGAGCGGCGTTTATTGCGACTTGTATGAATTGGAACGGTTAATAAAGAAGATTCGACTGGCCCCGACTAACAATGCCGAACTGTTCGAACAAGCGGAAGCGCTATATACGGGGCAGCTCTTAAAAGGAAAAGCCTATGAATGGGCGAGCGCTCCAATGCGTCAGCTCGAACAGAATTATATCTTACTGCTGGAAGCAGCTGCAAGACTCCATCTGCAGAGGAGTGAGCCGCTAAAATCCTTGCATTACTTTGGCGAAATTCTTAAATTGGATGCTCTGCGAGAAGACGTCAGCCATGAAATGATCCGGTTGTTGATCGAGCTTGGGAGGAGGAATGAAGCGCTGCGACAATATCGTATACTGGAAGCAACGCTGCAGCATGAGCTCGGAACGAAGCCCAATCCTAGTATTATAGACCTGATTACAAGTTAAATGAATGAATAGAAAGAGCCCGTGGGAATCAATTTTGATGCCGGGGCTCTTTTTTGTTTATTCCTTGTTTATCGTGTTTTTGTATAATAAACCCGAATATTGTCGAATTAAGATCCTAACGGTTTAATAGACTATTTTTTTAGAAGACCCATAATCATGTCATGAAGGAGATTCTGATCATGCACCTTGTCCCACAAAATAAAACTTGGAAACTAGCCGCCAAAATAGGTATGCTTGCCGGGACCTTGGCGTTGGCCATTCCATTTGCATCCCTTTCGTTGCCGGTTCAAGCACAGACAGTGAAAGTCAAACCTATTTTTACGAATAACATGAGCTGGGCCCCGCGCGATTCTGCGGCGGATACGGAATCGACGTTCAATTTTAACGTATCCGATCGATTTAATGGATGTACGGGACTAAGCCTTGTATCCAGCGCCCCCAGTTCGGCGACCGGATCATTAAACGGATTCACGGCAACGATTAAAGTGAACGCTCCGGGAACGCCAGTGTTTACGCTTAGCGGAACCGATACTCAGGGCAATCTGGTTACGGATACGTTTCAGGTGGAGATCAATAAGCTTGGCGACTTTACTGGCGATGGCGTTGTGACGACTGCGGACGCATTATTCATCTCTCGTTACCTTAGCGGCAAAGTCTTCGTAAGCGAAGATGAGATACTGATGATGGACATCAATGGGGATGGCGTTATTACGAATGCGGACGCTGTAGCACTGACTAGTTTATATGTCGGGGGATCGGGCAGCAGTTCGGGAGTTTTGAATTATACAGCCATTTTTAGAGATATCAATGATGTACCTATCGCCCGCAGCGTTAGTCTTGACGGTCGAGCGGAAATTGGCCAACAGTTGACGGGGAACTACACTTATTTCGATGTAGAGAAAACACCGGAAGGACCGAAGAAACTGCAATGGTATATCGGCAGTAAGGCGGACGGCAGTGATAAAGTGCCGATTGCGGGGGCTGTTACCTCCACTTACACGGTCAGAGAATCCGATGTGGGCAATTATTTGTTCTTTGGCGTTACCCCTGTCGAACTAAGTGGTTTAGCCGGGAAACAAGTGATTAGTGCCGCAAGCGCCAAGGTAGAGGATACTTCGGGCCCGGTTGCAACATTAATGGCTCCAGTTAATGGGCAGGTCAATGTGGATCCAGGTTTGTCGGCACTCAGCATCACTTTGAGTAAGAATATAACCGCTGCGGACAAACATATACAAATTCGCAAACTGTCTGATAACACAATCCTAGCCGACTATGCAGCGAACGATACAACTAAAATTACGATCAACGGCAATAAAATAGACATTCTTGTCACAGGACTACAGGAAAGCACGGATTATTATGTGGAAATCGAAGCCGGTGCGTTCAAAGACGTCTGGAATAATCCTTTTGGCGGCCTGAGTGGCAGCAGTGCCTGGAAATTCAGTACTTGGGACAAAACGCCGCCGAAGATTGCAGCGCTCACGCCGGGCAATCAAGCAGCGTCCGTCGATGCGGCACTATCATCGCTTAGCGTGACTTTTGATGAAAATGTTTCTGCGGCCAGCGGCAAAGAGGTGATCATCCGTCAATCTGCGGATCATCTTGCACTTGCTACCTATACGGCGAACGATACGAATTCCATTCATGTGAACGGCAAGGTGGTCACGATTTCCCTGCCTCCGTTGGCTGAGAACACAAGTTATTATGTAGAGATCGAAGCGGGAGCCTTCACGGATGCTTCAGGCAATCCATTCGGTGGACTAACGGGTATCAGTGCTTGGACGTTCACGACTTGGGACAAAACGCCTCCTGCGATTGTGGCTCTCTCCCCAGATAGAGGTGCGGTTTCCGTCGATGCGTCTCTGCCGTCCCTAACGGTGAATTTTAGTAAGAATGTTGCTGCAGTGAGCGGAAAATATGTGACATTACGCAAGACTTCGGATCAGAGCGAAGTTGCCAAACAATTAGTAACCGATACAGCTAATGTGTCGGTGGGCGGCGAGACGGTGACGATCAAGATTCCAGCCCTGATGGGCGGGACGGACTACTATGTGGAAATGGATGCAGGGGCATTCGTCGATGCTTTGAACACTCCGTTCGCAGGCCTCACGGGCAGCGGTGCCTGGTCATTTACAACGTCAGCAGTCACGGTAGCAGCAACGGTAACGGCTGAAACGGACCCCGTTTCGTTAACAGAAAACAATCTGGATGCGGCCCTGATCACACTCAGCGTGACTGGCGATACGTTTAAAGCTGCGGCAGATGAATCGGATTTTCAGTTGAACAATGCGCCTCCTGGCTTAAGCATTGCCTTAGCTTACGTT
Source organism: Paenibacillus ferrarius (assembly GCF_002027705.1). GTDB lineage: Bacteria > Bacillota > Bacilli > Paenibacillales > NBRC-103111 > Paenibacillus_E > Paenibacillus_E ferrarius. The sequence continues at coordinate 26,934 of NZ_MBTG01000006.1, forward strand.
GACAACGGCAAAGCTTACTTATTACTGGAACATGATTGGCACGTCTTCTCAGGCGATATTACGAATTTTAGTGTCACCGCCAAGGCAAGTGCGCTGACGAAAGGGGTTGCCGCCACTTCGAACAGTATGAAGATTACAGCGGTGCCCCAAACGTTGAATCCTTTCTTTTCGGAGTATTTGGATGGAGGAGACGGCCGAATAGCCTTAGCGATTTATTATCCAGGTAACGGACAACCTTCAGATAAAGCGAGTGGTTATGAAGTAGAAGTACAGCGATATATGAAAGCTTCCAAATCGATCAGTTCGTATTCTAGATCTGTTTTCCCTATGTCTCCCCAAGTGCCTTATATCATGATAGACACTATCTTTTATGATGCGTTTGTTCTTTTGGATATCACGTATTTCAATGACGATATGCGGATGTACGACCCGAGTACGTATGTAACGACAGCTCTTCTTTTGAAAAAGAACGGTCAAGTGATTGATGTTCTGGGAACACCAAATGCAACTAGCGCCACGTCGATTTTGCCAGGAGGCGGAATTCTGACTCGTAAATCAGGGACCAAGGGCGGGATGACGACTTTTGCGCTGAATCATTGGGCAAAAACAAATATGGGTCCAACGATTTTCAAAAAATTCAATACTTTCACGTCGTAGTAATTAGATTTGTAGAATGGATACGGAGGTCAATTCATGCCTGGTTTAGTTAAAAATTGTCACAAAGTGATCATGTGGATATGTGCGACGCTGTTCTTGATCGGTATCAGCCAAAGTATCCCCGTTCAAGTGATGGCGGGGGCTCCGGCAAACGTTCAGTTCTCCATCCCATCGGTTCAAGGGATGGCCGGTCAGCAGATCGACATTCCTGTAACGGTTACTCCCGCGTATCCGGGCATTGCAGCCTACGGCTTACAGTTGGATTACGATATGAATGTACTGGAAGCGGTGAGCGTGACGCCATCGTATGGCAATGCATCCGGGACGGCATGCCTAGAGGATCAGGAGGGCTGCTTCCAAGCATCCATCAATTCGGCATCGGGATGGATTCGAATGGGATGGTTTGATATTTCTGGAGGCGACCTTCCGATTGTCGCGGCCAAACAACTATTTGTTGTTCATTTTAAGATTAAGAGCAGCATTCCCTCCGGCAGCACGCTGTTGTCAGTGGATGCTTCCAACCCGGAAAAACTTAACGTAACAGATGCTTCAGGCAACGACATGAGAGCACTTGTAACTATTGGCCAATCCGGTCTGGCCGATCTTAGCGCACTATCGACGACTACTGGCGAATTATCTCCTGTCTTTACAGCAGCGAACAACGCCTATCGTCAAAGTGTCAGTCAATCCGTATATACGACGAGTGTAACGGCGGTATTATATGACCCTGACGCAACGCTTAGAATTAATGGAGCGCCAGCAGTTAGCGGTGTGCCTTCGGCACCGATTGCACTTTCAACCGGCGACAATGCCATTCCGGTGGAGGTGACAGCGGCAAACGGCTCTTACACGAACACGTACACCGTTGTTGTTAATCGTGCGCCTTCAACTAACGCACAATTAAGCAGCCTAACCACAAGTGCAGGCGCGTTGTCACCCGTGTTTTCACCGATAACGACATCCTATAATGTTTATGTGGGTCAAAATGTCACTTCTCTTACCGTGAATGCTGCCGTTTATGAGCCTTCAGCCAAGCTCAGTGTTAATGATGTGAAGCTGAATAGCGGTACGGATTCGGAGAGTATCCCGCTGAAACCAGGCAATAACGCAATTATCGTTACGGTGAAAGCGCAAGACGACGCAACGAAGCAAGATTATACGGTGAATGTGTACCGTGCGCTCCCTGACCGAGATTCATCTTCGGACAACTCGCCGCATTCGAGTGACAGTGCTCCGACAGGTACGGATCCAACGTCCGGTAATCCAGAAGTTGCCATTATCGTAGACGGCGTGAAACAGGACAAACTAGCTAAAGCTTCTACTGAGAAAGCCGGAGATCGTACGATTACTACCGTTAAGCTGGATCAAAACAAGATCATTAGCAAGCTGGAGAAAGAAGGAATCAAAGTTATTACCATCCCAGTATCTGGAAACAGTGAAGTGGTAGTCGGTCAATTAACAGGTCAAATGGTGAAGCTGATGGAAACGAAGGAAGCCGTGCTCGAAATCAAAACCGACCGCGCTTCATATACGCTTCCTGCCAGTCAAATGAAAATTGATGATATTTCCTCTAAACTGGGAAGCAATATCAAGCTGCAGGACATTATTGTGAGTGTGAAAATCGCTTTGCCGTCAAAAGAAACGCTTGCTAGCATGCAGAAGACAGCGGCAGAGAACGGCGTTCATATGGCTGCGCCGCCTGTCAATTTTGAAGTCACGGCTGCATGGGGTGACAAGTCTGTGGATGTCCAGCGCTTTAATAACTACGTGGAGCGAATGATCACACTTCCGGCAGGGGTGCAAGCTTCACAAATCTCGACGGGGATTGTAGTGAACCCAGATGGTTCATTCTCTCATGTACCGACGAAAATTACGACGAAAGACGGCCATGACTACGCTGTTATTAACAGCTTGACGAACAGCACCTACGCCGTCGTGTATAGTCCCAAACAATTTGCCGATGTAGAGACCCATTGGAGCAAGCAGGATGTCAATGACATGGCCTCCCGACTCATTGTCCAAGGTGTAAATGAACAATCGTTCGTACCGGATCAATCGATTACACGAGCAGAATTTATATCTATTATGGTTCGATCGCTTGGCATTAAGCGGGGACTTAGTGCGGCTCTGCCCTCTGACGTTCGGAGCGAAGATTGGTATGCCGACGCGGCAGCAACGGCGCTGTCCTATCAGTTAGTAAGCGGTTATGAGGATGGCTCTTTCCGTCCGAATCAGACCATTACGCGAGCGGAAGCAGCCGTAATCTTGAATCAGGCCTCCAAGCTTGCCAAGCTTCCTCAAACCACTGTGGAAGAGGCAGCCAAGCAGCTGCAAAACTTCAATGATCATCAAGCTGTAGCAGACTGGGCTAAGCAAGCCATGGCGGGTGCGGTATCTAACGGTATTCTTCAAGGAGATCATCAAAGTCTTATGCCGCAGGATAACGTGACCCGTGCTCAGACGGCAGCGATGATGAGAAGATTGCTTCAGCAAGCAAATTTGATTAATAATTAAGGTTGTATTAGGGCTATCCGGCTGCGTCAAAGACGTGAGGATAGTCTTTTTTTACCCAAAACCACCGAACATAAACGGGGCTAAGTTTCTCTTTAATTCCGACTATTCCACTAAACTTTGTTTACAAAGCCAGTGGAAATATTTACAATTAAAGCACGGGGGCTCTTTTCGCTCTGAAAGTCCATTCCATTTACAGGCAAAGGTGATGATTATGAGTAAAACAAATCGAAGAATGATTCTGAATCTCATGCTGCACAATGCCGGATCACATCGAGGAGCATGGCGTCATGCGAGCACCAAAGTTGAGGAGATCCATGACATCAAGCATTTCCAGCGGCTGGCGCAAAAGGCAGAAGCTGCACGAATTGATTCGCTTTTTCTGGCGGATGGCTTGTCGGTTGAAGTCAAAGCTGTTCAGCATGGCCCCATATTTGGCTTTGAACCGTTAACGTTATTATCGGCTATTGCGGCGGTGACAGAGAACATTGGATTGATCGCTACCATGTCTACAAGCTTCAATGAACCGTATAATGTGGCGAGATTGTTCGCATCGCTTGATCATATTAGCAGAGGGCGTGCGGGGTGGAATATGGTGACGACGGGGGTGCAGCGAACTGCGCATAACTTCGGGAAGGAACAGCTGCCGTCCCATTCTCACCGCTATGCGAGGGCGCAGGAATTTGCCGATGTCGTGCTCAAGCTTTGGGATAGCTGGGAAGAAGATGCCCTTGTTCAAGATAAGGTGTCGGGAATTTATGCGAATGCCAATAAAGTCCATGATATTCATCATCAAGGGACCTACTTTACGGTGCGAGGTGCTCTTAACATTATGCGTCCGCCGCAAGGCAGGCCTATTCTTGTGCAGGCAGGCGCTTCTGACGAAGGGAAGAATTTGGCTGCGCGCTATGCCGAGCTTATTTTTACGGTTCAGCATACAATTGAGGAGGCTAGGCTTTTTTATCAAGATGTGAAAGCAAGGACGGCGAAGGAGGGGCGCTCTCCGGGCAGCATCAAAATTTTACCTGGTTTGCATGTTATCGTGGGGGCAACGGAAGCTGAAGCCAGGAAGAAGGCAAGCGAGCTAAGTGAGCTGGGCTCCATCGAACGTTCCGTGATGTCCCTGTCCAACCTGTTGGGGATTGACTTTTCGGTGTATGGGCTCGATGACCCGTTCCCTGAACTGCCGGAATCAACCCAAGTCAATGCGTATCAAACTTTCTATCAAATGGTGCTTAACATTGTGCAAAGGGAGAAGCTGACGCTGCGGGAATTTTTGACGAAACATTGGATAGGCAATGGTCAGCTCTGCATAGCCGGCACGGCCGAGCAAATAGCCGACGTGATGGAGGAGTGGTATACGACCGGTGCGGCGGATGGCTTTAGTGTGATGCCTCAGCTGTCTTTTGGGGGCGTGGAGGATTTTCTAGACCTAGTCGTACCGGAATTGCAGCGAAGAGGCTTGTTTCCGGAATCCTACACGGGCCGTACATTGCGTGAGAATTTAGGTCTATAATAGGGGTAAAAGGGGGATCAGATATGACCATTCATAATGAGTACGAACAGTCCGAGTATCCTAACCAACACTTGCTGGTCGATGCCCAGTGGGTGAAAGAAAACAGCAGCAACCCAGATATCGTTGTTTTGGATACGCGAACGCAAGGCTACGAATCCGGGCATATCCCTGGAGCTATCAGCTTGCCTGTGAAGGTAGTAAAGGATGCGGAGCGTCCTGTCTTCGCTGCTCCAGAGATAATTCAACGCGAACTTGAGAAGCGCGGAGTTAGTAGAGATACAACGATTATCGTGTACGACGATGGAGCGGGTGTATTTGCAACGCGCATCTTCTATGTGCTGGAATATTTCGGACTGAGGGATCGCGTGAAATTGCTGCACGGCGGTTACACGGCTTGGCTTGCAGCGGGCAGCGCAGTATCGACACAAGCTGCAGAGGTGACTGAAGGAAGGATTAATCTGGCTGCTCAAGATCAGCTAGTCGTTACCAAAGAGCGTATACAAAAGGGTGTGGATAACGCCATTCTATTGGATACTCGCTCAGCGCTCGAGTATACGGGGGCCGATCAGCGAACGAACCGGAAGGGCGGCCATATCAAGGGCGCGGTCCATAAAGAGTGGAAGGAAGCGCTAGGCCCTGCTGACGGTAACGGTGTTGTACATTTCAAGGATTACACAACATTAAAACAAGAATTCGAAACGCTTGGCGTGCGACCGGAGCATACGATTATTCCTTATTGCCAATCGAATCAGCGGGGAGCGCACACGTATTTTATTTTACGACTAATGGGTTATCCAGATATTCGTCCCTATGAGGGTTCATGGGATGAGTGGGGAAATGACGAGCATACGGAATGTGTCCGATGAAGGTTGAATAGAGAAGATCTATTTGACAGGATTTAGGGGGCGGTGTTACCATTCGTTAATAACCGAGTAAACAAATTGGAATTTAACAAATTGGCAACAGGAGGATGACCGATGAGCATTCAAAAAGTAACGGGCATTTCGAAAGAACGCAGGGAAAGAGCGTTCGGTGAAGCTTTGACGTACGAACAATTTATTGCAACTGCCCAAGTGAATGTCGACAGGCTGCAAGACAATTACGATCATTATGCATTAAGTGAGCAGGAGCTTGCCTATTTCGCAGGGCTTGCTGAGCCTGTTCATGTGTTGGTTCTGGCTCATGATTGGTGTGGAGATGTCGTTGCCAATTTGCCGCTGTTTGCCAAGATTGAGCAAGTGACAGGCAAGCTGAAGCTGCATATTTTGCTGCGTGACCCGGATAACCAAGATATTGCCGCCGCTTATTTGCAAGAGGATGGAAAAAATCACATTCCTACGTATGTCTTTTTTGATGAAGCGGGGGAGGAACTTGGCGTATTCATTGAACGCCCTGATGTGATAACGGCTCGTATTCGTGATTGGAAAGATGAATTCTGGGAGCAGCATCCGCAGTGGCAGGGACGGGATCTATCGCTTGCTGAACTAGATGAAGATGTGCGCCAAGCTTTTCTTAATTATTTGAAAGAGCAGCGACCCAAAGAACGAAACCAGGAGCAAACGGCCATTATTGAATTCTTGCGCACGATTCTTAACTAGGAGGAGTTTCCGATGCCTAATCAAGCAGCTCCGGCATTAGATCAGAATCATGCTTTCCCAGGAAAGACGTATGCGGAAGTGGTGTTAAGCCCCGCCTACGACCACGCCAAAGAGCAATTGCTAAGCCCTATGCTGGATATTCACAGAGCCCATTTGATTATGCTTCGCGAGCAGTTGTTAATTGATGAACAAGACGCCGACGCCATTGGGCGCGCTCTGCAAGCGTTAGATGCTGAGCGGCTTCGCACAGCTTCCTATACGGGGGAATTTGAGGATCTGTTTTTTGAAGTGGAGCAGGAGCTTCACTTATTGGCTGGCGAAGCGGCAGGCAATCTGCACATCGGGCGCAGCCGCAATGATATGGGGATCGCGATTTATCGGCTTACGCTGAGAGAGAAGCTGCTGCATACGTTGGAATCCGCCTTATTTCTGGAAGAGCATCTGCTGCAGTTTGCGCGTTCGCATGTGGATACGATCATGATTGGCTATACGCATACGCAGCAAGCTCAGCCAACAACGTTAGGCCACTATACGGCAGCTGTATCGGATAGTTTAAGTCGCGATATCCGCCGATTGCAAAATGCGTATGCGAATTGCAACCGCAGCAGCATGGGAGCGGCAGCGTTAACGACATCCGGATTCCCGCTTAACAGGCAGCGGATGGCAGAGCTGCTGGCTTTCGATGGTTTAATCGAGAATGCGTACGATGCCGTGAGCGGAGCCGATTATGTCGGTGAAATCGCGACGGTTGTGCAGCTTGCAGCGATTAATCTAGGCCGTTTCATTCAAGAGCTGCTGCTGTGGAGCACGCAGGAATTCGCGGTGCTGCAGGTGGCGGCGCCCTATGTTCAAATCAGCTCGATCATGCCGCAGAAACGAAATCCGGTTTCGATTGAACATATGCGTTCACTCTTGTCCAGTTGTGTTGGTCTTACACAAACGGTTTTAAGTATGATACATAATACACCTTTCGGCGATATTGTTGATACGGAGGACGATATGCAGCCATACGCCTGGAAAAGTCTTGCCGTTCTCTCATCGGTGTATCGGCTATTGGCGAATGTGATCGCAACGCTATCCATCAACAAGGAGGCGCTGGAGGCTAGGGCAGAAGCAAGCTTCTCTACCGTCACGGAGCTGGCAGATACTTTGGTGCGGGAGGAGAAGCTTTCCTTCCGCACGGCCCATCATATTGTCAGTGCTTCTGTGCGCAAAGCGCTGGCTAACGGCAATGACAAACGATTCTTGACCTTGGGTGTGCTGAACGAGTCAGCGCTGGAGGTCATTGGCAGGAAGTTGTCATTCAATGAGGAGAAACTAGCGCTGGCCTTGAATGCCAAACATTTCGTTCAGGTCAGGACATTGATCGGAGGACCCAACGCCAAGGAGGTGGAGCGGGCCTTGAATGGACAGACACAGCGATTAAACGACGATAATGCGTGGCTCACCGATAAAAGAAGAGCCATACGCGCTGCACAAGAGGATGTTGCGCGCGAGCTTCAGAAGCTGTTCCTATAAGAATTGACCGGACACCCGGAGATGAGTTTTCTTCTGTTGAGAAGATAGGGCACATCTCCTTTTTGTTGTCCAAACTTAGCTCTAAGACCAAGAGACACACAAGGAGGAACACCATGTTGTTTAAAAATGGTTTCAAAGTGTTTGATTTGCACGCCCATCTGCCTTATCCATGGCCTTGGGCGGCGCGCAACGAATTTATTGAGCTTCACAAAGCGGAGCGCAACGAACGCATGCGGCTCACCTGGGATTTCCCCAACCAGCCCGATTCAGAAGAGGAAGCCAGCCGTCCGCTCGTTGATCGCTGGATAGATGAATTGGATCGCTATCAGATTGGCGGGATCAATTTCCTTACGGCCTGGAGCAATGATGATCTCGCTGCGCAAATACAGCAATATCCAGATCGCATGACGGGCTTTGCCCACCATGCAATAGAGGAGCCTAATGCGGTTGAGGAGCTCCAGAGAGCTGTGGACGAACTTGGCTTGAAAGGCTATAAGCTCTTTGGTCCCTTAGTGGAGCTTCCTTTTCATGATCCGAAACTGACCCCGGTTTGGCGCTTTTTGGCGGAAAGAAAGCTGCCGGTGTTGATCCATTTTGGACTATTAGGTCATACGGGGGGCATTGCCCAGCATTTGAACATTAATCCTTTAGCGATCTTCAATGTAGCCAGGGAATATCCCGAAATTCCGTTCATTATTCCCCACTTTGGAGCTGGGTACTTCCAAGAGCTGCTGCATTTGTGCTGGAGCTGCCCCAATGTGCATATTGATACCTCGGGGTCCAATCAATGGATTCGCTGGAGTCCTTATGAATTGACACTGGAGACGTTATTTCGCAAGACGTACGAGCTGATTGGACCTGAACGCATTCTGTTTGGAACGGATTCGAGTGCGTTTCCACGAGGTTTCGTGAACCGTTATTTGCAGGATCAAGTAAGGGTAAGCAGGGATCTGCGTTTTTCGGAAACAGACATCGAGCTTATTTTTGGAAATAATGCCAGAAGACTGCTGAATATCAATCAACAAACACTTGTAAGTGGAGGAGAAAGAAGATGACAATCCATAACCGCGCAGCCAAGGGTGCGATCGTTTCATCCCTGGGTTTTGTAATTTTGTTAACCGGATGCTCGGCAGGAGGAAGTAAACCAGCATCGACGTCAGTCGCATCCAGCGCTGCTCCTAGTGCAACTCAGAGTGCTGCGGCAACCGCATCCAGTTCAGCTGAAAAGGTGACCATCGAATACTGGCAGTATCAGTTTCCCGCAAAGGTCGACCTGATCACAAAGCTAATCGCCGATTTTCAAAAGCAAAATCCGAATATAGAGGTCAAGCAGACGAACTTCCCGTATGATCAGTACAACGAAAAAGTAGCCACGCTCGTTCCAGCGGGGAAAGGTCCGGATGTTATCAATCTGTACTATGGCTGGCTGCCCAAATACGTTGCATCCGGCTATCTGCAGCCTTTGCCGGACAGCGCCTTCTCCGAGGATAAAATCAAGGCGGAGTTCTTCCCGTTCGTGGACACAGCGAAGCTGAACGGCAAGTATTATGCGATTCCGACAGCTGTTCGGACGCTCGCTTTATTTTACAATAAAGATCTATTCACCAAAGCGGGCCTTGATCCGAACAAACCGCCTGCGACGTGGGATGAACTGGTTTCACAGGGCAAGAAGCTGACAGAAAAGGATAAAAACGGCCAATATGTCGTTGAAGGACTAGCGTGGCAGCCGAATGCTCAACTGCATCACTGGTTCCGCGATGCGCTGGTTTATCAGGCTGGCGGCAAAGATATCAGCGATGATCGACGCAAAGTGTTGTGGAAAGAAACGTCTGCGGGTCTCGAGGCATTCAAGTATTTAATTGACCTGTCATTTGTGCATCAATTGGGAACCAAAGACTTCTACAATGATGATATTACAGCGTTCAAAGGCGGCCATGCGGCAATTACGATCGACGGATCTTTCCAACTCGGCGCGATCAAAAAGGATGCTCCAAACTTGAATTATGCCATTGCCCCTCTGCCTTCGTATAAAGATAAAGCGACACAGGTGTCCTTCTGGGCGAATGCCATCACCAAAAACGTGCAGGGCAAAAAGCTTGAAGCCGCAACGAAGTTCTTGCAATTTCTGACAAGCAAAGAAGTGCAGGAGCAGTGGGTTGAGAAGGTAGGGGAACTCCCGGCCAAGAAGGATGTAGCGCTGCAGGATATCTATAAAAAGGATGAGAAACTGGGGCCGTTCATTAGCCAGCTGTCTTATGCGCATGCGCATTATTTTGTAGATGAGAAGTTGGAAAAAGACTATTTCACGGATGCTGTCGATCAAGTGGTATTGAACAAAGTGCCCTACGACAAAGCTTATGACGAGCTCGTTGCCAAAACGCAAAAGCTATATGACGAGTATTGGGCTAAACAGGACAAAAAATAATGGTCAGGCATAAGTATGTCTTCGTCTACAGCTGCTTGCTGATTCCATTATTGTTTTTTCTAGGCATCCGTATCGCGCCTATCTTGTATTCGTTCAACATCAGTCTGCGGGAGTGGGATATGCTGTCGGAAGAAAAGCCCTTCATTGGGCTGCAAAATTTTGTTCAGCTGTTTCACGATGAGATCTTTCTCATTGCCTTGCGGAACACGGTTAAATACGTTGTTATTGGTGTGCCGGTGCAGCTGCTGGCTGGTCTCGCTATTGCGCTTTTGCTGCAGCGGGTGAATCGCTTCAAAGGTTTATTTCGCACCTTGTATTTTATCCCTTATGTCACAAGCGTTGTAGCTGTTAGTTGGGTGTTCCGATGGACGCTGTTGAAGAATGGCATTGTGAATGCTTGGCTGATTAAGCTTGGTTTGGAACCGCAGCTCTTTCTCGGCTCGCCTTCCCAAGGGATCTATGTCGTTATTGCCGTTATGATTTGGCAAAGTGTCGGTTTCCAAATGCTGATTTTCCTAACAGGCTTGGAGACGATCCCCAAATCCTATGAGGAAGCGGCGGCCATTGATGGTGCGAATAGTTGGCAGCGATTGTGGCATATCACCTTGCCTCTGCTGAATCCAGTCATTGTATTTTCGGTTGTCATCGCCAGTATAAGTTTCCTGCAATCTTTTACGCAGATCTTAAATATGACGGGCGGAGGGCCGCTGAACTCCACCATTTCTATGGTGCTTTATATTTATAATTTGGCTTTTAAGCATTTCAAAATGGGGGAGGCTGCCGCAGCAACCATCATCCTGTTCGTCATCATTCTCTCGTTGTCCCTGATCCAAATGAAAGTGCTGAACAGGCGAGTCGATTATGAGTAAAGGAGGCGGGGGTTCTGCGTAAAGCAGCTTGGTATTTGCTGTTGAGTGTGGGCAGTGTCGGGATGATTTTTCCGCTGGTTTGGATGATTGCTACGTCGTTGAAGGATTCAACGGGCGCTTTCTCGCTAAGCGTGATACCGACGGGGCTGACACTAGACAATTATGTGGAAGTGTTTAAAAAGACCCCGTTCACCCAGTGGGTTCGAAACAGCTTGGTTGTCGCTGTGATCACAACGTTAAGTGTTTGTCTTTTTGATACAGTCATCGGCTATGTATTAGCTAAATTCACTTTTGTCGGCAAGAAGCTGATTTTTGTTGCGATCCTTAGTACGCTGATGGTCCCTACCGAAATGTTGATCATTCCTTGGTATTTGCTGACGGTCAAGTTCGGGTGGGTAGATTCCTATGCGGGCATTTTATTTCCGGGCTTGATCTCGGCGTTTGGTATCTTCCTGATGAAACAGTTCTTGGAATCATTGCCTAGCGATCTATTGGATGCGGCCCGAATCGATGGCATGAACGAGTGGAGCATCATGCTGCGCATTGCCGTTCCGCTTGTGAAGCCGGCGCTCGCTACCTTGTGCATCCTGTCATTCTTAGGCAGCTGGAACGCGTTTATCTGGCCGCTGATCGTCACGCAAACTCCGGAGCATTTGACGATTCCGGTAGGGATTTCTTATTTCTCCAGCGAGCTGAAGGATCGCGCCAGCTGGGTGTTGGTGATGACTGGTGCCTCTTTGTCGGTCATCCCGCTCATTGTCTTGTTTTTCATTTTCCAGAAACAGATTATTCGGGGAATTGCTTTAACGGGTTTTAAATAAGTGATAAGGACCAGATGATACATAATGCCCAAGGCGAGCCATATGCCGCCCATCCATAGCGCATCTCGATCCAGCAGTGAAAGCAAATAGCCAATGAAGCCAGCGCCCAGCAGAGGGAGAACCAAGTACAGCATTGTTTGCTGCGGGGAACGCTGGCTTTCTTTGATGTACTTTTGCGCGATGACGGAGATGTTGACGAAGAAGAAGGCGGTTAGAGCGCCGAAATTAACGAATTTCACTGCGTTGTCCAGCGAGATAGCGAGAGCGAGCAGCGAGACGCAGCTGACGATCACGATGTTGATGACAGGTGTGTTGAACTTCGGATGAAGGAAGCCGAACACCTTCTTAGGCAGGATGGAATCGCGTCCCATGACGAAGAGCAGTCGGGAAACGCTGGTCACCGAGGATAAGCCTTGGGTAAAAATGGCGAGGATAAGCACGATAATGAACACAGAACTAAGCGCTGCGCCTCCGACTAGCTGGACAATTTCGAAGCCGGCTGAATCTAGGTTGATGAAGGTTAGGTGTGGATAAACGAGCTGTGTTAGTACGGACGGAACTAAGTAGAGAATGCTCGCTGTAAGGATGATAATCATGATCGCTCGAGGGATTGTTTTCTCTGAATTCCGCGTCTCTTCAGACATCGTTGTAACGGTGTCAAAGCCTAGGAAGGAGAAGCAGATGATGGACGCCCCGGCCAGAATGGTGGAGAAAGGCACATCCGATTGCAGGAATAGCTGCATGGGATGAACATCCCCGTTCAGATTACGGAACAGGAAGACACAGAAAACGGCAATAAACAAAATTTGAATCCAAACGAAAAGCTTGCTGATGTTAGCTGAGAATTTAATGCCGATGATATTCACGAGTGCGAGAACGATATTGAGGCCGATGATCCAGACATAAGCCGGAACCGACGGGAACTGCGCATGCAGATAGATGCCGAAGGTGAGACAAGCGATAATAGGAGAGAAGAAATAATCGAGCAGAAGCGCCCAACCGACTAGGAAACCTAAGTAGGGATGGATGCTTTTTTTCGTATAGGTGTAGGCGGAGCCGGATGTGGGAAAGGTTTTGGACATGACGCCATAGCTGTAAGCCGTGAAGAAAATAGCAATGAAGGCAAGCAGGTAAGCCTGCGTCAGCATTCCATGGGCGTTCTCGTAGGCAATGCCATAGATGGAGAAATAAATCATAGGCGTCATCCAGGCTAGTCCCATATAAACGACTTGGAATAAGCTTAAGGATTTACGGAGTTGGACTTCGGTTGTCATGTTGGTAACACTCCTTTTTTGTTGGTTTTCTTGATCAAGCAGGCATCTTATATGCAAAAAAGCCAAGGAGATATCTATGAAACAGATATCCTCCCGGGCTTTTGTCCCTCCGTGAACACAGGGTGAGCTGTGCGTTTTCTCTTGGACCAGACCGGCGTATGTACAACCACGGAACCCTAGAAAACAATGTATGTGATGAATCATTAGTTATGTTAATTACCTCTCATTTGTGTAAGTTAATATAACATACAATTCGTGTTTCGAGAAGCATTTTACATGAAAAATACAAATTTAATAGAAATTATTGACACGTATCCATGTTGATGTTATGTTTGATAACACAAAAGAATACGATTGTTTACTAGGGTTCCGCCGGTTGTTCCAACGCCGGGCTGGTCCGAGAGTAAACCGCTCTTCTCGAAGGGCGACACGGAAGGATAAAAACCTGGGAGATATCACCAAGACACCCAAAGTCTTGTGATGTCTCCCTTTTTGTTTAATTACATGACAAAGGAGTGGGCAGCATGACAACGATTTGGAGCATGACAATAGGCCCTGGAGGCAAATGGTCGGGTGCGATTGGCAGAGGGAAGTTAATTCGTTTTACAGCGCTGGAGGCGGGTGCGAATGTGTCCATACAATTGTTCCACGCCAAAGATTTGACGGAACGCTACAATATGCCCGATACGCTGAAGGCCCAGTATACGGCTCATCTAACCAAAGGCAACGTGCTCATGAGCGACAATGGCAGAGCGCTGGCAAGTATCGTGGAGGACAGTATTGGCTGGCATGATCCACTAAGCGGCTATACAAGTCGTGAAGCAACGGACGCCAAATATGGCGCTACGAATTACCAAGAGCTGCGAAATGATTGGCTGCGGAGCGGGCAGGAGAATTTCGCTGTGGAGCTGGTCCGCAACGGACTCAGCATGCGGGATATGATGCCGGTCGTGAATTTATTTTCCAAAGTGTTTTGCGATGAGCAGGGGAATATGCATTTTGGCCAGGACCATTGTCCGGCAGGCGCAGTCGTTACACTGCGAACGGAGCTGGATACGCTGCTTCTCGTTTCGAATACACCAAACCCGCTTGACCCCAGAACGTCTTATCCATCGGTGCCTGTCCGAATAGAAGTACTCAAGGCCGAGCCTGTGAATGAAGATGATTATTGTGTCAATTATCGTTCGGAGAATCGCCGGGCTTTTGAAAATACATGGGAATACCACACATTGCTAGGCTTATAAATCAGGCGGAGGAGGAACGAATATGGCGGTATTTAATCGAGTTGAAAGCCCTCGCAAGGTTGAGGATGCGGTGCATAGTGAAGTGATACAGGCAGGAGATGGCTGGATGCATGTTTTGAAGCCGGGGCAAGTGCTGCGTATTGTCGATCTGGAAGGGAACCAAGCAGCGGATACGCTGTTTTATGATGCTGATCATCCCGAGGATCATTATAGTGCGGTTGCCACGATTGCAGGCCAAGGCAATATATATCTGAGTACAGGATCGGTGCTGCGGGCGGAATCCGGCAAGGCACTGCTGAGAATCGTCGCAGACACCTGCGGCCGTCATGATACCGTCGGAGGTTCATGTTCAGCTCAAAGCAACACAGTGCGCTACTCGCACGATAAGCTGTCGATGCACAACTGCCGGGATACTTTTATGCTGCAGCTGGCCGGGCAGGATGGTGCGTACACGAAGCGCGATTTGGCGCCTAATATTAATTTCTTTATGAATGTACCTGTAACCGCAGACGGAGGGCTCAAGTTCGATGACGGCGTATCCGCTCCAGGATGCTATGTGGAAGTGGAGTCGCTTGGCAGCTCCATGGTGCTCATCAGTAACTGTCCGCAGCTGAATAATCCATGCAATGCTTATAATCCAACACCGATTCAGGTGCTTATATGGGAGAAATAGATAAAGAAACTTGAAGGAGTGTGATGGCGATGTTCACAAAAGTGCTAATTGCGAATCGCGGTGCGATTGCCGTGCGCATTGAGCGTACACTACGCAAGCTCGGAGTTGCCTCCGTTGCTGTTTATACACAGGCAGATCAAGACAGCTTGCACGTGGATGGCGCGGACGAAGCTGTTCTGATTGGTGAAGGTCCTGCCAAAGAAAGCTACTTGAACACAGAGTTGATTATGAAAATAGCGCTGGAAACCGGCGCCCAAGCGATTCATCCGGGCTATGGCTTCTTGAGCGAAAATGCCGACTTTGCCCGCGCTTGCCGCGAAAATGGACTTGTGTTCATCGGACCTACACCGGAGCAAATGGAGATGTTCGGACTTAAGCATTCAGCGCGTGAAATCGCGGAAAAAGCCGGCGTACCCATGCTGCCGGGCACTTCGCTTATAACGGAGCTTGAAGCGGCTCTTACGGAAGCGGCGCGGATTGGCTATCCGGTTATTCTCAAAAGCACCGCAGGCGGCGGCGGGATCGGCATGCGCGTATGTGCGGACGAAGCATCCTTAAGCGCTGCATTTGACGGCGTACGCCATTTGGCCGAGACGAATTTCAAAAACGGCGGGATGTTCCTTGAGAAATATATCGCAAGAGCGCGCCATGTGGAGGTGCAGATCTTCGGCAACAGCTTCGGTGAAGTTGTAACGTTAGGCGAGCGCGACTGCTCAATTCAGCGCCGTAATCAGAAGGTGATCGAAGAAAGCCCGGCTCCGAACTTGTCGGATGAAGTGCGCGAAGCGATGTTTGCTTCGGCGAAAAGGCTTGCCGCAGAAGTAGGTTACCGCAGTGCCGGGACGATTGAGTATCTCTATGATCCGCAAACGTGTGATTTTTATTTCTTGGAAGTGAATACGAGGCTTCAAGTAGAGCATGGCGTGACAGAGGAAGTGCTGGGTGTTGACCTCGTGGAGTGGATGGTGCGTGAAGCGGCGAATGAGCTGCAAGACATCCAGTCTTTGATTCGGAAGCCGCAAGGGCACAGCATGCAAGCGCGGATTTATGCCGAGGACTGCCTCCACCAGTTTCGTCCAAGTGCAGGGCAGCTGGACCGTGCGATATTCTCGAGTCAGTCGCGCAATGAGACGTGGGTGAGGGATGGCTTGAATGTAACGACACTTTATGACCCGATGCTGGCCAAAATTATTGTCCACGGCAAGGACCGCATGGACGCTATTCAGAAGCTGATCGAGGCGTTAGGTGAGACGCGCATGTATGGCCTTACGACGAATCTGCAATATTTGCAGGCTCTCCTTCAAGAGAAGGATTGCGTAGACGGGAACGTCTTCACGCAATTGCTGCAAACATTTGAGCCTGTGGAACAGGCTTTGGAGGTTGTGGATGGCGGCATCCAAACCACAGTACAGGACTTCCCGGGCCGCATCAGTCACTGGGATGTGGGAGTGCCGCCCTGCGGGCCGATGGATCCGTTCTCGTTCCGAATCGGCAACAAGCTGCTGGGCAACCCTGACGATGCCTGTGGTTTAGAGATGACACTGCGTGGAGGCTCGTATAAGTTCCGCAGCGATATGTGGTTCTGTGTCACCGGCGCAGATATGCAGGCGGAGCTGGATGGATCGGCGATTGCCACGTATAAGCCAGTGTTTGCGTCCCGTGGGCAAGTGCTCAGCTTTGGCGAAGCCAAAGAAGGTATGCGCACATACCTTCTGATCAGCGGTGGCTTGGATATGCCGACAATTCTAGGCAGCTCGTCCACATTTACACTAGGCGGCTTCGGTGGTCATGGCGGCCGTGCCTTGCGGACTGGGGATGTACTGGGTGTGAACAAGGGCGAAGGCCCTGCTCAAGAAGCTGTAGAGCTTCCCGCGCAGCATCGACCGGCAATGACACGTGAGTGGACGATTGGCGTTATCCCTGGACCGCATTGTACAGGTGAGTTTTTGCATGCGGAGTATTTGGATCAGTTAACCGAAACAAGCTGGGAAGTGCATTTCAACTCCTCAAGGACGGGCGTCCGCTTGAAAGGGCCTGCTCCGCTTTGGACGCGTGAAGATGGGGGCGAAGCGGGGCTTCACCCCTCCAATATTCATGATAATGCCTACGCCATCGGAACGCTTGATTTGACGGGAGATATGCCGATTCTGCTCGGTCCGGACGGTCCGAGTCTTGGCGGGTTCGTTTGTCCGGTGACGACGGCATCGGCTGAATTCTGGAAGCTCGGTCAGCTGCACCCCGGAGATACGATTCGTTTCCACTTGCTGACGCTTCCGGAAGCGGAGGCTTTGCGTGATTTGCAGGAAAGCAACTTGCGGGCAATCGGTGAAGGCGATCTGAGGCGGTTGGTGCACGTTCAGCTGCCTGCCATGAATGAAAAGATTACGCCGGAATATCCGCGCCTGTTCCATGAAGCGGCTAATCGCCGATTCCCAATCACCATCCGCTGCTGCGGCGATCAGAATTTGCTCGTGGAGTACGGGGAGCTTGAGCTGGATTTGCTGCTGCGGTTCCAAGTGCAGGCTTTGATGCAAGCGATTGTGGAAAGCGGCTCGATTCCTGTGCTGGATCTGACTCCGGGAATTCGCTCCCTGCAAATACACATTGATCCTTCTCGAATTACGGTCAGCGAAGCATGCGGCAAAGTCGTTGCTATTGACGCAGCGCTGCCTCCACTCGAGGAGTTCCGTGTTCCTTCGCGGATCGTCCGTTTGCCGCTTTCTTGGGATGATCCTGCTACGCAGCTGGCGATTCAACGCTACCAGCAGGGTGTGCGCCCGGATGCGCCGTGGTGTCCGAGCAATCTTGAATTTATTAGGCGGATTAACGGATTAGACACGATAGATGATGTGAAGAAAATTGTTTATGACGCTAACTATTTGGTGCTTGGATTAGGCGATGTTTATCTTGGGGCTCCCGTAGCTACACCAGTTGATCCGCGTCATCGTTTGGTCACGACGAAGTATAATCCTGCGCGTACATGGACACCGGAAAATGCCGTTGGCATCGGCGGAGCTTACATGTGTGTGTATGGGATGGAAGGTCCAGGCGGCTATCAATTCGTAGGACGGACCATTCAAATGTGGAATCGGCTGCGCTCCACCGAGAGCTTCAAAGCAGGGAAACCGTGGTTGTTGAGATTTTTTGATCAAATTCAATTCTATGAAGTCAGCGCAGAAGAGCTGCTGCAATTGCGTGAAGACTTCCCGAGAGGGCGGTACGAAGCAGATATTCAGGAAACAACCTTCGATTTGGGCGAATATCTAGCATTCCTAAGCGCAATTGAGGAGAATGTGGAAACGTTCCGATCGCAGCAGCAGATTGCTTTTAAAGAAGAGCGGGAGAGCTGGAAGGCAAAGGGCTTGGCGGAGTATGTATCCGAGCAGGAAACGGTGAACGAAGCGCCTGAGGATGAATTGCCGGCAGGCACGGTTGCTGTACGTGGCATTATGCCCGGAAGTGTGTGGAAGGTGCTCGTTTCGCCGGGTGAGCAAGTCAAGAAAGGCGACCAGCTGGCTATTCTGGAAAGCATGAAGATGGAATTCCCGCAGCATGCGCCTTGTGATGGCATTGTTTCGATCATTCAAGTGAAGCCGGGAGATCAGGTTTATGCCGGACAATTGATTTTGGGCATTGCACAATCTGCTTAGGGAGGGTGTTGGAGATGGGAAATGCAACTGATGTGAGTATCGATTTGCCCGATGAATTAACCATTCCTTGGCTGAGGGCTCAGTACAGGAACCAAGCGTTGACCCCGCAAGGTGTGGCGGCTGCTATTGTGCAGCGTGCTGCTGCGGATGCTGGGATGAATATATGGATTACCCCGCCTTCGATGGAGCGAATTCAGCCGTATTTGGACGGATTGGCGTTGATTCCCATGGAAGATGCTCCGCTTTGGGGGATTCCTTTTGCGATCAAGGATAACATTGATCTGGCAGGGGTGCCGACGACAGCTGGCTGTTCGGAGTATGTCTATACGCCGACGGAGCATGCGGGCGTCGTAGAAAGATTGATTGCCGCAGGAGCGATTCCGCTCGGCAAAACGAATTTGGACCAGTTCGCGACGGGACTCGTCGGCGCGAGAAGCCCTTACGGCGACACGCATAACGCGCTGCGGCCGGAGCTGATCAGCGGCGGCTCGAGCTCAGGCTCGGCCGTCTCGGTCGCCCGCGGCCAAGCGGCGTTCTCGCTTGGCACGGATACGGCAGGCTCAGGCCGTGTGCCTGCCGCCTTGAACCGCTTGGTTGGCTATAAGCCGAGTCTCGGCGCTTGGCCAACCAAAGGCGTAGTGCCGGCCTGTGCGAGTCTAGACTGTGTAACCGTCTTCGCGCACAGCTTGGAGGACGCGCTCGCCGTAGACGGCGTGGCGCGCGGGGTTCATGCTGATGACCCGTGGTCACGAAGTGTGACGAGGGAATCATCCGCACTTCCGAACCGGCTGTTCCTGCCGGACGGTCCGCTCAGTTTTTATGGCCCTTATGCCTCGGAGTACAGCGCTGCGTGGGACGCGGCAGTGGCGAGGCTGCAAGGGCTGGCGGAGAAAACGAAGGGCATCTCCATTGAATATGTAGATGTTGCGTTGTTCGCTCAAGCGGCAGCGATTCTCTATGAAGGGCCCTGGGTGGCCGAACGTTGGGCGGCCTTGGGCAGCTTTATTGAGGCGCATCCGGGAATTGCCTATCCGGTAACAGAGAAGATCCTTCGTTCCGGCGTCGCTGCCGAATATGATGCTGCTTCTGTGTTCACCGCAATGCACAAGCTGCAGCAATTTAAGCTGGAGGCCCGCCAACTGTTGAAGGGCGCAGTGCTCGTGATGCCAACTTGCGGAGGCACGTGGACCCGCGAGCAAGTGCTTGCTGATCCGATAAGCACGAATCGGGACATGGGACGCTACACGAATCATTGCAATCTGCTTGATTTGTGCGCGGTGGCTGTTCCGGCGGGTGAGGCGGCTTCGCGGACGCCTTTTGGCATTACACTCTTCGGGCTTGCCGAAGAGGAGGGTTTGATTTGCGGGGCAGCCGAGCTGATCTTGGCGAGCGAGGTGAAGGGTGAGGGTTTGGGTGAAGCTGTGCAATCGGTTGATGATAGGGCAAGTGATATGGGGAGCGTAGCGAGGGGTACCGGAGGAAGTGCTGCTGCAGGCATTCACGCAAATGACATGGGGAGCGTAGCGAGAGGTACCGGAGGAAGTGCTGCTGCAGGCATTCATGCAAATGACGTGGGGAGCGTGGCGAGAGGTACCGGAGGAAGTACTGCTGCTGGCAATCACGCAAATGACATAGGGAGCATGACAAGCGATATTGGAAAAGGGGCTCCGAATGTTGAGGCGAGCAGTGCTTCTGTACCAGCGGTGACACTGGTTGCGGTTTGCGGTTTGCACATGCGCGGCTACCCGCTGGAGAAACAGATGCTTGGCTGTGGCGCGCGTTTCATCCGGGAGGATGAAACGGCGGCGAAGTACAGCCTCGTGAAGCTGCCAACCACACCGGCGAAGCCGGGGTTGATCAAGCGGCAGCAGGGTGGCTCTGCCATCCTGCTGGAGGTTTGGGAGATGCCGCTGGAGGCCTTCGGCGGCTTCGCGGCGGCGATCCCGGCTCCGCTGGGGATCGGCAAGGTTGAGCTCCGGGACGGCACGGAAGTCCCAGGCTTCGTTTGTGAAGCTTACGCGGCTGTGGACGCGGAAGATGTCACTTCACTTGGCGGCTGGCGCCAAGTGGTTCCTTTATAAAGCCTACGCAGCTGAGGCTTGGACCTCGAGTGTATAGCGTATCTTAGTTTCATACTCCCGATGTGGGAGAGGGGGCTGTGATACGCTATTTGCGATTCCGCTGATGAAGCGGAACTAGATAAAATATTTCGGGGGACTTGGCAGCTCCCTGAAAAAAAAGAAGATTTTCAACACGCCGAAATGACGCTTCTCCTCGAACGAATGCTTATACTGCTGTAATTGACTCATACGTGATCTGGAGTAGCTAACTACATCGAGAGGCCGGAGAAGCCGACTCAACACGCCCCGATGATGCTTCTCCTCGAACGAATGCTAAGACTACCAAATTGACTCTTAGGTGGTCTGGAGTAGCTAACTACATCGAGAGGCCGAAAAAGCCGACTTAACACGTCCCGATGATGCTTCTCCTCGAACAAATGCTTATACTGCTGCAATTGACTCATACGTGATCTGGAGTAGCTAATGATCATTAAGAGGTGGTAGAAGCCAACTCAACTCGCTTGATCGAACCGTCAGGTTCGCCAAAGCCTGCAAAAGTGCAGGGATTTTCACCGAAATCGTGTGAAAAGTGAAAATGCCTGTGATTATGCAGGAATTTTTGGCATTTCTGTCTTATGTCCTGAAAAGACCTCGAAAAAGATGTACAATCGCAGGAATTTAATGATTTGGGCTAGTTCAAGGCTGAAAAAGATGCATAATCGCAGGAATTTAGCGATATGGGTTGGCAGAGGGTACTTAGTTGGGTGTGTAATCAAGGCTGGGCGATTTTCAATGGAAACAAAGTATGTCCTTAACGGGAATGTCATCTGAAATCATGCAGTTTTTCTTCATCTGACTCACCGGCGTTCTTCTTCGGACATCTGGCTGACTGTCATCGAGAGGCCGATAAAGCCGATTCAACACGCTGAAATGACGCTTCTCCTCGAACAGATGCTAAGACTTTTGAAATTCACTCATACGTGGTCTGAAGTAGCTAACTACATCGAGAGGCTGAAAAGCCACTCAACACGCCGCAATGATGCTTCTCCTCGAACGAATGCAAAGGCCGCTGAAATTGACTCATAGGTGATCTGGAGTAGCTAACTACATCGAGAGGCCGAAAAGCCGCTCAACACGCCAAAATGATCCTTCTCCTCGAACGAATGCAAAGACTCATAAGTGATCTGGAGTAGCTAATGGTCATTAAGAGGTGGTAGAAGCCGGCTCAACTCGCTTAACCGAACCGTCAGGTTCGCCAAAGCCTGCAAAAATGCAGGAATTTTCACCGAAATCGTGTGAAAAGTGAAAATGCCTGCGATTATGCAGGAATTTTTGGCATTTCTGTCTTATGTCCTGAAAAGACCTCGAAAAAGATGCACAATCGCAGGAATTTAATGATTTGGGCTAGTTCAAGGCTGAAAAAGATGCATAATCGCAGGAATTTAGCATTTTTGGCTGGCGGAGGATGTGTATAGGGTGTGTACTCAAGGTTGGGCCATTTCCAATGGAAACAGAGCATTGATACCCAAAGTGTTCCGCAAAATCCAGTTTGATCCGCGCTAAATCCAGCAACTACCAACGCACATAACAAAAAGAGGGCTGTCCCAGCAGCTCTCTGCATAAGGGACAATCCTCTTTTCACTAAGTTAAACGCGCTGTGAAGAACCTGTGATAACAGGCTTGGCGGCAGTTGATTGCCTAGACGACAAAGTCGTGATGACGAGTGCGATCCCAACGCCGATCGCGCCCATCCAAGTGACGGCGGTCAGGGAGATCTGACTAACGACAACGCCGCCGATGCCGGCTCCGGCCGCCATGGCCAATTGCATGACAGAGCTGTTCAAGCTAAGCATGATGCCTGACGACTCCGGAGCTAGCGTTACAAGGTTGTATTGCTGCGTAGGGCCGGAAGACCAAGCAGAGAAGGACCATAAGAGCAGCAACGGAAATACGATGATCGGCGAATGGGCAGCCAAAGTCAGGAGAACCAACGTAATCATGTGCAAAAGCATACCTGATCGCAAGGTGCGTTGGACGCCCCAACGATCTGTACTGAAGCCTCCGAGCTTGGAGCCGACTAGGCTGGCGATGCCGAAGGCGAACAGCGCGGTGCTTAATGTTTTTTCGCTCATTCCCGTTATTGACAAGAGGAACGGAGAAATATAGGTGTAGGCGATGGAGTAACCGCCGAGCCAAAAGAAGCTGACGGCCAAACCTATAGCTATTTTCGGGCTTTTCAACAATGCTAACTGTTTGCGGAGCGGAATGGCAGCTTCACTTTGCAAGGCGGGAATTGTCAGGGCGATGACAACTATAGCCAATAAACCGAGGGCGCCGATTCCGCCGAACACGACTTTCCAGTTGTAGGCGGTAGCCACCATTCTCCCCAGTGGGACCCCGACGATTAATGAAGCGGTGAAGCCCATGATAACCGTAGCAATGGCGCTTGCTTGTCTGCCTGAAGGAGCGATCATTGCCGCGATGCTCAGCGAGGTGACGACAACAACCCCGGCGCCAAGCGCCATCAATACGCGAGCGCTAACGAACAAGCCGAACCCTGGCATGATGAAGGCGAGGATGTTGGCTAGAATGAAGAGGCCGAGCGCATAGAGGAGCAGCTTTTTCCGATTCCAACCCGAGGTGAATGCCATGATGATCGGAGTACCCAAGGCGTAGACGAGGGAGAATACAGTAATTAGCTGGCCTGCAGCCACTAGCGAGATATGCATGGAGTCAGATATTTTATCCAAAATTCCAGCGATAATATACTCGGATGTTCCAACCAAAAAACTAAGAAGTGCTAATATATAAATTCGCCAAGTTTTTGACATGGGAAAACCTCTTTCTATTTACTATTTTTATTTTTCTAAAATCATCGAAATACAAGGTGGATTGCACCGTGAAAACTGTTGACCGGAATTACGATTATTGAATTTCTATATTTCTAAATATATAAAATTATTGAACAAAAAAAGTAAGCTAACGATTCAAATAAGGGACGAATTTATTCACGGTTTCCCAGTTCACACTGAAGTGGACGAACGTGCCTTTTTTCTCGGAATTCAACAGGCCGCAGTCGGTCAATTGTTTTAAATGATGAGACAGTGTGGATAAAGCGACCGATTCCAATCGGTTTTCCAGCTCAGCAGGGCATAAGTTGCTTTCTTTGATCAGCATTTCGAGAATTGTGTAGCGTGTTGGCTCGCCTAAAGCTTTATGAACCTTGACTGCTTGCTTGGCTTCCGGACTGACGTCGAACATTCAGGTGGCTCCTTTCGTTGCATTTAGTATTTCTATACTTGTCGAAATTAGAATAGCATGACTTTGGCTAAATGTAAATAAGGCTATGTTTCGGGGTGTAAAAAAGTGCGCGAAAGCAACTCATTAATTAAGTTGTCAGGCGAGCAGGCACCAAACGTTATTACGGGATTAGGAAGGAAGGGTTTGCTGAATTAATTAATGCAGTATATCGAGAGTTTCTGGGAGGACAGCTTGATGCGTTTGAAGGAAGCCGCGGAAGAGGGGGAAAGGAGAGAATCAGCAGTGAGGATACGATTAGGAGAGAGGTTTTTATCGAATGCCGTCAGGAGACTTTGTTCTCATTATTCACTGATCCTGTGAAATTAGTTCGTTGGATGGGGCGCCAGGTATGGCTTGATCCGATCATCGGTGGCAAAATTTCGCATTGATGTAAACGGCAGCGACATTGCCATGGGGGGATATAAGCAAATTGTCATGACATGGCGATCGGAGAAATCAAAAACAGTTCCGCCTGATGCTAGTACAGTTGAATTCTAGCTCCAAGTTTTTATAAACCTGCATTTGTGCATCTTTTTTACTCTTGGAATAGCCTCAATCATGAAATGCCTGCATTTGTACATGTTTTTGAGGCTTTTTTTGGATGAGAGGCTGAAAAAGATGAAAATACCTGCACAATTGCAGGAATCTACCTATTTTAGCCGAATTCGCACGGAAATTCCTGCACTTCTGCAGGTTTCTACGATCAGGAGAACCGAGTCCCTCCCTCTTTTTCACCACATTCAACCCCTCATCCTCCTGGCTAGGCAGCTTATTCACGCTTTTCCCAACTTATCCACATAGTTACCCACAGTATCAACATGTCCACAGAAGGGGCTGTGCATAAGGTTATTCTATTGTTGTGCACATATCCACAGCTAAAGTTATCCACACCTGCGTAATCATAAGGCTTGCAGACTTTTCAACAATTTTGTATGGTTATAAGAATGTCAGGTTACATTAACTACCAAATGCGAAGGGGCGGTGGAGCATCGATGAAGAAGATTTTCAGTATTTATCGAACAGATCTTATGAACTTGTGGAAAGTGCCCACAGGTCTTTTTCTCATGATTGCACTTGCTATCTTACCATCTGTTTATGCATGGATTAACCTTGAGGCGATGTGGGACCCCTATTCGAATACGTCGGGTATCAAGATTGCGGTGACGAGCAATGATCAAGGAGCTACGGTTGAGGATAAGTCCATTAATATCGGAAACGAGGTTGTGGATAATCTGAAAAACAATCATACGCTCGGGTGGACGTTCGTGAACGAACAGGACGCGCTCAACGGCGTTGAACGTGGGGATTATTATGCAAGCTTGATTATTCCAGCGGACTTCTCCAAGAAAATCACGAGTATCGTAGATGGCACTATGGAAAAGCCGGAAATTCTTTACACAGTTAATGAGAAGATCAACGCGGTAGCGCCCAAAATCACAAGCAAAGGCGCCTCCAGTGTCACGCAGCAAATCAGTGAAAATTTCATTAAAACTGTGAGCAGCTCGATTCTTACGCGAATGAAAGCGCTGGGCATCGATTTCGAGAAAGAACTGCCAACGATTCGCAATATGGAGACGAAGGTATTCGAGCTGGAGAAACGTTTGCCGGATATTCAGGCGATGGGGAACAAGGCGCTTGAAATTGAACAAAAGCTGCCCGAGATTAAACAAAAGGGTCAGAAGATCATCGATCTAGAACAGAAAATTCCTGATATTAATCGGGCGGCAGACACTATTCTGAAGATTGAGGAGCGCTGGCCGAAGATTCAGTCTGTGGCGCAGGAGGTTCTGCTCCTTCAGCAAAAGCTCCCTGAGATTCAGAAAGCGGCTGATCGCATTGCGGAGCTGGATCAGAATTTCGATAAGGTCGGGGATGCGCTCAATACGGCCATCGATAAATCTCGGAAAGCGGATGAAATCGTGAATGCGGCGATCAGCACATTGCCGAAGATTGACGCGATTGCTACGCAGGGCGGGGCTTTCGCTGATCAGCTTGCCGACTATTTACAGAAGAATGACGCGGCTTTCCAGGCGCTGATTCCTGTGGTGAAGCAGAATTTGATCCTGCTGCAGCAGACGGCAGATGCAGTTACCCAGTTGACGGGGCTGCTGCAGGATGTCAATATAGACCCGCAAAAGGTGCTCCCGGTGATGGCGGTGCTTAGCAAGCAGCTGACAACCGGCGTTGCGGTGATCGACAGAACGATTGACCTCTACACGCGGTTAAATACCTATTTGCCGAACGCGCCATTCAGTGACAATATCACAAGGCTAACAAGCATTAAAACGAATATGAACAACCAAATTCAAGCGCTGGGCAAGCTGCAAAACGCCATTGAACGCGGCGAGAAGCCAGCCAAGGATTTGGTGGATAACTTGAATACGTTGTCCAAAGAGGCAAGCGGCGCTATCGGAGGCTTGCTAGGCCGCTACGATAGCGAGATTGTGCCGAATATGACGAAGGCTTTGGCTCAAATCAAATCGGTCGCCCAGAATGCGGCGAGTGTGCTTCAAACACTGAAAACCCAACTGCCGAATATCAAAGAAATATTGCTGGATGCGCAGAGCGGGATTCATTTCGCGCAGACGCAGCTGGACGCGCTGCAGAAGGATCTGCCGGACATTCGGGCGAAGGTGCACGAAGCGTCTTCCACGCTGCAAAGCAAGCTGGCAGCGTTCACGACAGGGATTAACGAGGCTGTGCCGTTCATTCAGAACGATCTGCCCAAAGTTGAGCAGAAGCTGCATGAGGCATCGAATTTTGTTCGCAACGATCTGCCGGCCGCGGAGGATGAAATCCGCAAGGTTGCCGATCTCTACCAGACGAAATTCCCTGAGGTGGAGGATGCGGTGCATCTGGCCGCCAATCTGGTGCGCAGCGATTTGCCGGAGTTCGAAGCGGCGGTGCATAGAGCGGCTGATCAGATCCGCAAGGTGGAGGGCGGAGGCAGCATCGAGGAAATTCTTCGTTTGCTCCAGAACGATATCCAGAAGCAAAGTGATTTCTTATCGAATCCGGTATTGATTAAAGAGGATAAAAGATTCCCCATTCCGAATTATGGCTCGGCGATGTCGCCCTTTTACACAACGCTGTCTCTGTGGGTAGGCGCTATGCTGCTTGTATCCCTGATGAGAGTCGATGTGGATAACCCGGATGGGAAGCTCAAATCGTATCATATTTATTTTGGGCGGATGCTGATCTTCTTGACGGTTGGTTTTTTTCAAGCGTTGATCGTCACTTTGGGAGATTTGTATCTGCTGGGTACTTATGTCGTCGATAAGTTTTGGTTCGTTGTGTTTGCAGTGCTCATCAGTGCGGTGTTCATATCCATCACTTACACCCTTGTATCGGTTTTTGGGAATATAGGCAAAGGTGTGGCGATTATCTTCCTTGTGCTGCAGTTTTCCAGTTCAGGTGGAACTTTCCCGGTGAGCACGGCTTCGTCATTTTTCCAAAAGCTGAATCCTCTCGTGCCCTTCACCTATGCGGTTGGGGTGCTTCGTGAGACGGTGGGCGGCATGCAATGGTCTGTTGTGATTAAAGATGTCGTGTTCCTCTTTCTATTTATTGGGATTTGTTACGTTGTGGCGTTAGCTTTGAAAAAGCCGCTTAGCGGCTATACGAAGCGAGTAGCGGAGAAAGCGAAGAAGACGAATTTGATTTCCTAGGTTCTTCAGGAGACAACCGTTTCTATACAAGTGAAACCTAGCCGGTGGCTAGGTTTTTTTGTGAATTTTTCCATATCTTGCAACTATATGCGTTTTATTGCGTCAGTGATGTAAGAGGCGGTGAAGTTGATGAAGGTAAGAAAGCTACTTCTGCTATTGTTTGGACTCCTATTTCTGTTTCCGGCGAATACTTATGCCCTCTCCTGCGCGCAGCTGCCCTCGATCGAGCAAGCTTACGAGAAATATGATGCTGTTGTTATCGCTTATGTGGATGATATCGTTCGAAAACGGCAAAGCAACGAAATCCAGCTCACTGTATTGAACAGTTTCAAGGGCATTCAGGACCGGAAGCTTTCGGTGGAAGAGGATATGACATGGGGAACAAGTGAGAGAGGTACGCAGTATCTGTATTTTCTAAGGAAAAAAGACGGCGGCGGGTGGGAGAATCCGCTCTGCACCCCGATGCAGAAGGTGACAAGTGCGGCTAAGGCGTTGGATTTTTTGAAGGAAAAAGAGATTGCAATTAAGGATGCGGAGCTTCCCAAGGGAGCCCAGTCGACGAATTGGATTGAGGTTTCCATCCTCGTGCTCGCACTTGGATTATTGGGTTATGGACTGGTGCGCCGGGTAAAGCGGAGTAATAATAATTCGTCTTGAGGCGTAGCGGGGAAGATCGTGTTAACAGGCAGGCGTAGTCACGGGAATAGTCGGGGTGGATGGGGTGGATATACGCAACATTGCGAAGCATGCAAGTCCCAAACGGAACTGGAGTACGCTATTTTAGCTAAAATGGTTCAAATGACATCGCAAAGGGAAGTGTGGTACGCTATTTTCTTTATTTTCCAGCTATATGGACCAAATATAAGCGAATAGCGTACCTGAGTTCCCTTTCACGCAGATTTACGCTTGTTTTCTCGAAAT
Organism: Paenibacillus ferrarius; assembly: GCF_002027705.1. Classification (GTDB taxonomy): domain Bacteria; phylum Bacillota; class Bacilli; order Paenibacillales; family NBRC-103111; genus Paenibacillus_E; species Paenibacillus_E ferrarius. Next base: position 55,639 of record NZ_MBTG01000006.1, read on the forward strand.
AGCGTATCGTAGTTCCTTTTGATGCCCAACCTCCAACTCGTTGGAGGTTTTTGCAGGTTCATTGGGGTGAGTCGCCAAATGTATGTTTTACAAATTAAAACAAGCCTTTAGTCTAGGTTTTTTCACGACCTTTGGCTAATGAAAGACAGTACCTTAGTGCGTTTAGAATACCGCTGATCTCTTGTAAGATGAAGATAACGTAAAGGAGAGCGAGGAGTTCATGTGAGAAAAGCGTCGTGGTGGTCCTATGCGATGGCATGCAGTGCTTTGCTGTTAATTCCGCTTGTGGGTCTAATCTACGTTCACTTAAATCAAGCAACAGGCAGAGCTTATAGTCTAGTTACCGATTTAGATCGGCATATTCCGTTTATCAAAGGGTTTATTGTCCCATACTTATTATGGTACGGATTTTTACTTGTTGGATTCTTGTATCTCGCTTATAAAGATCGCCGCGTATATTTTTTTGCTATTTTGGAGTTCGTAGTGGGTCTTCTTCTGTGCTACGGGGTATATGCTATATATCAAACCACTATCCCTCGGCCGGAGCTAACCGTAACCGATTGGCTGCTGCGGATGGTTGAGTGGGTGTATCGCACGGATCAACCTTTCAACTGTTTTCCGAGCACGCATGTTTTAACTTCCTATCTTATGATGAGAGCCTATTTACGCTCGAAATCCATTAGGGTCGGTTATAAAATAGCCATTTCGAGCATGTCAGTGCTCATTATTATATCAACATTATTTGTGAAGCAGCATGTTTTGTTAGACCTTGTAGGGGCTGTTCTGGTCGCAGAGGGCGTTATATACGCGGTGGAACGAATTCGCAAAGGTTGGGGAGCTAAATCAATTGAAGTAAAAGTGCATACAAAGCAGCATAATATATGACGGGGGGCTTAGAAGATGAAACAGAGGGACAAACTATTAATCCTGACAGGCAGCTTAGGAGATGGACATAATAAAGCGGCACAGGCGATTCTGGAGGCGACGCGGTTCTATAAGCCAGGTGTGGAAGTGAAGGTGGTTGATTTCTTGGAGTGGACCCATCCTTATCTCCATTCCTTAGGCAAATACTGCTATATGCAATGGGTGAAAAGTCTGCCATCTGTGTATGGCTTCTTATATCGTAAAACACGGGATGATAATACGTTCTCACATATGTTTAAAAAGATGAAGTCGTTCAGCACAGACCGAATGCTGGAACTGCTGTATGACGAGAAGCCGACGGAGGTTGTCTGCACATTTCCTGGGGCAGCCGCGGCGATGTCTTACTTGAAGTGCAACGGGCTGACAACAGTGCCTACTGTAACGGTGATGACGGATTACACAGATCATAGCTATTGGGTCCATCCGGGAACAGACCGCTATTTGGTTGGCGCTGAGCATGTGAAGCAAGCTTTGCTGCGCTATCGTGTGCCGGAGCAGCGCATTGTGGTGACCGGGATTCCGATCCGGATGCCCTTTACAAGAGAATATGACCGGCTGGCGCTAAGAGATAAGCATGGTTTACATCGCGAAATGCCAACGGTGCTCGTTATGGGCGGCGGGCATGGCTTAATTGGCAAGCAGTTCAAGTCGGTATTGCAATCCGATGATTTGGCGGTGCCTGTACAGTTTGTTTTCGTCTGCGGGCGCAATGAGAAGCTGAAGCTGCAGCTGGAAGAGGAGCTGGGCGGCGAGAAAACGCGCCATCATGTGAAAGTAACCGGATTCGTCGACCACATTCATGAGCTGATGGCACTGTCTGATTTGATCGTAACAAAGCCTGGCGGGTTAACGATATCCGAGGCGATTGCACTGGAGCTCCCGATGATGCTGTATAAGCCGATTCCCGGCCAAGAACAAGGTAATGCAGCCTACCTGGTTGGTTTAGGGGCGGCCATTGAAGCGAAAAATGCCGTGGAATTGAAAAACCAACTGTTAGAGCTGATCGCCAATCAATCGCTGTTATCTAAGCTGAAACAAAATGTGAAATTAAATCAGCAGAACCAAGATGCGCTTCATACATTGAATGCTATCTTCGAGACGCGCCATCACTTCATCCCTCACACGGAGGGTGTGCAGTTCGCTATTGCAAATGGCTGATCGGCGCTTTCTCCCTCTTTTTATGCCGCGAAAACACCTTGTTTTTGCGTAAAAAAGAAGGAAATCATGTGATCGCTTTTTTCTGTCAAGTATCATGTCAATAATGACGTTCGCTTTTTCTATAAGAGGGAGAGGGAATTCACTTTACAATTTTAATTTGTCAAGTTTCGTCTTGAAGACGATAGCTGATGCAATTTTCAAGCAATCAACAAAAAGCCGCCAAACCCACTATGGAAGTGGGGTTGGCGGCTTTTTGTCGTTTAGGCATCTTCGCCTAAACCGTTGTTACTTATCCTCATGCATGGTGACGACGATATCCTGCGGGTAATTGCCAAAATGCTTGCCGAACAAGGTGATGCCGCCGCAATTTGGGGAGCTTTCGAGCGATGCGATGCGGAAGCTGATCTCTTTGGCGAAGGTGACGGATAAATCCTCGATGGTAACATCGGAGATTTTCGTGCCGTCCAGATAGGAACCGGAAGGGCTTACGGTTAAGACTTTTAGCAGACCGTGCTGCGTATTGCCGCTGCTCCACCAATCAGGGGAAAGGACGCCGCGCTGGGTGCCGAAATCGCCAGGACTCGTCCAAGCGCCAATAGGAATTTCATTGAGAAAGAAAGTGATGTCAGAAGGCCAGTTCTCATTGTAACCTGGCGCTTCGGAGCAAATTTCCAGTGAGATTTCCAAGGAACGCAGCTTTTGGTTGCTGTGTAGAAAGTTAGGGATGCGGTATTCCACATAGCCGCTGCCGAACCAGAGGATGCTTGCATGCACATGCCCTGGATCCGCGAAGTAGCGTGGATCATCCAGCACGCCGATGAGTTGAGTGGAAGAAGCAAGTCCGCATGTCGGTTTTACCTCGAACGAAGAATATTGGCCAATCGGAATGGATAACGTATTAGCTGGCAGCTCCTGCTGCTTTCTCGGTTTGAATTGCAGAACCGCTTGCTCGAGCTGCAGATGGCAGATTTTCTGTGTGCCGCGGATGCCGGTTGAATTTTCGGAGGCTACGATGCCTGCATGCTCCAGCTTCTGGATATGCTTCGTCACGATGGCCGAGGAAATGTCGAGCCGCTGGGAAAGCTGCTTAATGTTCAAAGACTCCTGCTGAAGGAGCTCGATGATGTTTACTCTGGTTTCAGAGGAGAAGCACTCGAGAAAAGACATGTTTTTCGTGGAAACTTCGATCTGCATAGGGCGGAAACCTCATTCTGATTATTTTTATCCATTGTATAACTTTGAAGTTAATTAAACAACAGGTATTGACAGGTTATTTGCTGCGTATTACAGTAATTATATAAAATATAAAGTTATTAAATTAACTTTTAAGTTAATCTAATTAAAAGGAGTCGTCCAAATGACATCGCATGTTTACATTCCTAATTATCCTAGACCACAGTTTGTACGGAAGGCTTGGACAGATTTAAACGGAACGTGGAATTTCCATTTTGATGATGCGAATGAGGGGGTTGCTGAGAAGTGGTTTGAGAAGCTTCCTTCGACACGCACGATTACCGTCCCATTTACGTATGAAACCGCAGCTAGCGGCATCAATGAGCCTGAGTTTCATCCGTATGTTTGGTACGAGCGGACGATCACGATTCCTGCAGAGCAGCAGAATAAGCGGATCATTCTTCACTTTCAAGCGGTTGATTATCACGCTCAGGTGTGGGTGAACGGCAGGAGTGTGGGCGAGCACAAAGGCGGATATGCCGCTTTTTCCTTCGATATTACGGACTATGTGGAAGTATCGGGTGATAACCGGGTGACTGTGCGCGTTCAGGATAGTGACAACTGTATGCAGCCTCGCGGCAAGCAGAGATGGATAAAAGATAACTTTGGCTGCTGGTATATTCAGACGACAGGAATTTGGCAATCCGTATGGGTGGAGTATGTGGCTCCCCAATATTTGAAATCGGTGAAAATGACCCCGAATATCGACAAGAATCAGCTGCAAATGCAGTACAATCTGCAAGGTGTGGAGCAGCTGGAGGGACTTGTTTTACAAACGACTATTCGCTTCGAGGGTCAGTTAATCAAAGAATCGCTTCTAGCCGTAGATCGAAGCAAGCTGAGTGCGGATATCCATTTGTATAGTGATCGTATCGGCGAGTGGAAAGTGAAGCATTGGCACCCAAATCATCCTCATTTATATGATGTGGAATTGGTTCTGTTGCAGGATGGCAAGCCGCTCGATACGGTGTATACTTACTTTGGGTTCAGGAAAGTGTCGATTGAGAAAGGGCAAGTATTGATTAATAATATGCCTTATTATCAGAAGCTTTTGCTGGATCAAGGCTACTGGCAAGAGTCTCATCTAACGCCGCCGTCAGAAGCAGCACTAATTGAAGATATTGATAAGACGATAGCGCTTGGCTTCAATGGCGTGCGCAAGCATCAAAAGCTGGAGGATCCCAGATTCTTATATTGGTGTGACCGCAAAGGGTTGCTCGTATGGTCGGAGATGGGGGCCACTTATGAATTTGGCGATGAGGCCGTCGAAAACTTTACGCGGGAATGGATGGAAGTTGTGCAGCAGCACTATAATCATCCAAGCATTGTGACATGGGTTCCTTTTAACGAGTCGTGGGGCGTGCCGAACATCAAGGTGGACCGGGCGCAGCAGCAATTCACGGAAGCGATCTATTATTTGACTAAATCCTTTGATCCTATGAGACCTGTAGTTGTCAATGACGGTTGGGAGCATACGATATCTGACATTATCACGCTGCATGATTACGAGGAGCTCGGCCGAGTGTTCTTTGAGCGTTACAAGGACAAAGACCATCTGCTGAGCAATCAGATCATTCATAACGATATTAAATATCCTTTTGCCGATGGGTATGCCTATAAGGGGCAGCCGGTGATGATTAGTGAATATGGCGGCATTGCTTTCTCCACGGATAAGGGATGGGGCTATGGGAATCAGGTGAAAACCGAAGAAGAGTTCCTTACGCGATATCGCAATATCACGCAGGCAATCCGGGATTTGGATTATGTGTGCGGCTTCTGCTATACACAGCTTACGGATGTTCAACAGGAGTTGAATGGACTGTTGACCATTGAGCGTGAGCCGAAAATTGCCTTTGAGAAAATTCGTGAAATCAATCAGTTGTAAATTTAAAAAAACATCCAATGCAGAGTGAATTCTCTGCCTTGGATGTTTTTATCTTTACATGCATGTGTGTGAACACTAGATTGTGTCAAGTTGTTTGCAGGAGTCTCTTTCAATCAGTTTTCCATAAATGGCTATTTTCTGGGGGCTCCCGCCATATTCAATTTTGCGAATGAGAAAGTCGACGGCCTCGCAGCCAAGCTGCTCGCGCTGAACTTGAATCGTTGTGAGGCGAGGCGTGATCAGCTGGGCTGCTTCAATGTCGTCGAAACCGGCGATGGAGATATTGTTCGGTACGTTATAGCCCCTGGACGTCACCGTTTGAATGAGCGAAATAGCAAGACGATCGTTGGCACATACCCAAGCTGTGGGCAGCGAAGGCATCGCATCGACAAAGGAGGCCAACTCGTCCATATTGGAGCTTTGTGCATCTAGGGATGGAGCATTCACTAGGCTGTGATCCATGTTGATGGTCAGTCCCGCGTCTGACATCGCCTGTTGAAATCCGTTCCAGCGTTCCTTGAAGCTTTTGGCTAAGTGAACTGCTCCGATGAACCCAATTTCCCGATGGCCCTTGGAGATCAGATAAGCCGTAAGCTTATAGGCCTCTTCGGTGTGGGCCGTCACGACGGCATCCAGCTGCAGGCTATCGTAATAATGGTCAACCGTCACGAGCGGCGTCTGCAAATCATGAAGCATACGGACATAGTCTAGCTGGAAAACGCCGATTGTCAGTATGCCATGGAACACCATTTCATGGTAGAGATCCGGCAGTGTCAGCTGCTGCTCCATCTCTTCGGCAACTCCGCAAATGATGGCGTTATAGCCATGTTCCTTGGCTTTTTTCTCAATGGACCAGAACACCTCGGAGAAAAAGATGGCATCCTGGGGGATATGTTCAGGGATAAGGACGAGCAGATGCTGCTGTTTCTTTTTGCTTCTGGACTCTGTCCGGTACTTCAGTTGATTCGCCGCTTCAAAAACACGGGCACGCAGTTCCTCGCTGACACCTGCTTTGTGGTTGAGAGCCAAGGAGACAGCATTCTTGGAAATGCCCAGCATATCGGCAATGTCTTGCATGGAGGTCTTCGAATTCATGGCGGTGTTCCCCTTAACCTTGATGTGGATCTGACTTGAATTTTATAAGTTAAGGAGAGTTTTGTAAAGTTATAAAAAAGATGACTGTGCTTTACAAAAAAAAGGGAACCGAATAGGTTAGTTTTCCAAAATGAACTGTTCCAGCTTTTTGAGCTTGTCGGATGAGGGCGGACCGGAATTGTCCAGATACAGGATCGAAGAGGGGGCAATGTTCCACTGAATTTCCTTGGGGAGGAGGGACGGACTGAACTGCTGCCAATGCTCCAGCTTCCACAAATCCAGCACAGACCCTCTTGCTCGAATTCGCTCTTGGTAGCTGGTCTCGTTCGGAAGATAAACGAAAATGGCTCTCACAGTGACGTCGCTAACAGTCGCTCCGATTCTGGAAAGTTCGTTGCCAAGCCAGAGCGGATCAGAGAGTTCTCGGGTGAATGGACCGATGACAACGGCATCTAAGCCGAGATCGAGATTCTCTAAAGCGGCGTCCATCGTAATGCGGTAACCCAAGTCGCGGCAATATGTTTTGTAGATGGGGGAATCCCGATCATCCGGATCTTGCCCGGCAAGGGGCATAATGGTTTCTGCCGCGGGACGCAGGAGTGTGTCCATATCAAGGAAAGCCCCGCCGTGATGGCGAGCCCAAGCTTTGGCAAGCGTTGTTTTGCCTGCGCCGGCAGGACCTAAGAAAAAGATGAGTTTGCGCATAGGTATACGTAGCCTCCGAAGTAGATTTGTGAAAATATTGTAACACAGGAGGGTAAAAACGGGATATTTTAAGCTAATCTTAAGCTAAATTTTATTTTATTTTAAGGATTAAGCCATAATTGGTTCATATCTTTGGAGTAAAATGCTTCAACAGGGGTTAAACCATACTGGAAGGATTCGATAGAGATGAAAAACAAAAAGAATCCACTTGTCGGAAGTGGACAGGGCACGTCAACCCTATCTATGTCAGCAGCAGAAACCCAAATGGAACAAATGTCAGCTACGATGCCGAAAGCGGAAAGGCCTACTTTTCAAAAAGCAAATTGGCCAACCGCAGGGTGGAGTATGAGAACGCCGGAGTCGCAAGGCATGCATGCGTCTGCCCTCGCTAAGATGTTCAAAATATTTCGCCATCAAGCCGTACATAGTGTGGCTGTCATTCGAAACGGATATTTAGTAGCAGAAGCCTATAACGATAGAACGAACCCAGAACTGCCGCAGGATATGAAATCCGTAACCAAAAGCGTAACTTCAGCCCTAATCGGTATTGCTTTGTCCGAGGGGAAGCTTGAAAGTGTAAATCAACAAGCAGCAGATTTCTTTCCTGAATGGGAGAGCGATCCATCGAAATCAACCATCACGATCAAGCATCTGCTCAGTATGACATCAGGGATAGCATGGGATAATAACAACGAACAATCATCCACAGAAATGATGTACTCACCAGATTGGGTTCAATATATATTGGAGCGAAGGGCTCGTGTTGCGCCAGGGACTTCGTTTAATTACAGCAATGGTGATGCGCATCTGCTCTCTGCCATGTTGAGTAGGGCTGTAGGAGAGACCATGTATGAGTATGCCCAATCGCGCTTATTCGGACCCCTCGGGATCACCAATACGAGCTGGAATCATGATCCGCAGGGACGCACCATCGGTGCGTGGGCGATGGCTTTAACTTTGCGAGACATGGCTAAGCTTGGTTATCTGTATTTGAACGAAGGCGAGTGGGAAGGTCAGGCGATTATTCCAAAAGCGTGGGTACACGAGTCGCTGAACAAAAAAGTAGCGCTGAATTACAGCAATGGCACGCAAGGCGGGTACGGCTTCTATTGGTGGTCCAAAACCTTGCCGCAAGGATTAATCAAAGGCAGTAAAAAAGCCTACGAGATGTTCTATGCCTCTGGCTCTGGCGGAAGACGGATTTATGTCGTGCCTGAACTGCAGCTTGTCGTGGCATTAACCGCGGAATCAGATGATGCCGATATGCCTGAACGCCTGCTGCATCAGGTGGTGCAAGCGATCCGCGCCGATAATCCGCTGCCGGAGAATGTGATCGCCGGTGATGAGCTGGAGCGGGCTGTACGTTTATTTAAAATGGAAATAGAGTCGTAACGATGCGTGATATAAAGAGGAGGGGCTGCTGCGGCGGCCCCTTTTTGGCATCTGGGCTTACAGGTGCAACGCTCGCATCAGTCCTGCATTCCAATCGGAGCTGAAGCTGGAATAACCAAAAGACGGGCTTTCGCCCGTCTCAAGGTATTCATTCAGCTTGTGCAATGCTGCAAGTTATTTTGCGGAAACAGACTTGAACCACTCGTTGACTTCCTTCGTTACTTGATCTCCGCCATTGGCTTTCCAACTGGCGACGAATTCGTCAAACGCATTCACGGGCAGTTTGCCGTAGATGATTTTGTTGAAGGTTTCCATTTCGGACTGACGCAGAAGGTTCCATTTGGAAATCATGGTTGGTGTCGCTGCACCGGTGAAATAGTTTTGCTTGCGAATGTCCATTTGCGACATGACGACTTTGGCCGCGTACCAGTTTTCCGGTTTGCGGAAATCTGCGAGCTGTTTCTCGTAAGGTGTCTCCGGCTTCTTGCCGTCTGCAAGCTTAACCAGCGTCTTCATATACAGATCCGGAATCCGCGCCGGTCCAGTTATGAATGTGAAGTCATTGCTGAAGTCTTTGATTTTGTCTTTATCACTGGTTGGTTTGCCGTCTACAATGTCCCAGTCATAACCTTGGGCAAAGCCGTTTTCGAATTTGCTGCCGGCAGGCGGATTGGCCAAGTTATCCAGCATGTAGTTGTAATACAGGAAAATCGCTTCTGGATGCTTAGCATCTTTATTGATCATGAAGCTGCTGTTCACGCCAGCATTTTGCCACTTCGTGCCTGCCAATCCATCTGGACCTGTAGGAACCGGATAGGCTTTGAACTTAGATCCTTTTATGTTTTTTAATAAATCTGGACCTGGCCAGTCCGGGATCCAGTTTGCTCCCGGCAGAACGCCTGCATTCCCTTTCGTCCAGAATTCACCCGTTTTATTCTCATCCCACAAAGCAGAGTCAGGATGAATATAGCCTTTGTTCATCCATTCTTGCAGTTTGGCAAGCGCTTGCTTGGAACCTGGATGAATGGAGCCGTATTCCAGATTTCCTTTGGCATCCTTGTTCCATTGCTCCTCAATCGTCCCATAAGCCCCGAATAACCAATCAAGCCCGCCCAACCATGTGTTCGTATTGCTTTTCAAGGAAATTGCGAGTGGATAGACGTCTTTCGGAGAAAGTCCGTCCGGGTTCTGATTCTTAAATTTATCCATCACATTTTCTAGCTCAGCAATTGTCTTGGGAGCTGTAAGATTCAGCTTCTCCATCCAATCTTCCCTGAGCCATAGCAAGGTATCGTCATTGTCGGTATATTCAAGAATAGGCAGGTTGTATTTCTTTCCATTTCTGGTGAAAGGGTACCACAGTTCTGGATGTTGAGTCGCATGGTCTTTCCAAATCTGGTTGGCATATTTATCAAATACGGTGTCAATTGCCATAAACTGACCAGAGTCGATCAGCTGGTTAGTTAGTACTGGGTCGGTAGGTACGTATACGAAATCAGGCAGCTTCTCGCCTGAAGCAATGGCCAACTGAAGTTTCTGCTTATATTGATCTCCGCCGGCAGGATACCAGGTATCTTTGTGCTTGATACCGAGTTGTTCCAACATCCAGCGATCGTGGACATTGTTTTCTTTGGTGTCGCCTTTGGCGTACTTCTTAGGTGCGGTGAACATGACGACAGTGCTGATCTCGATTGGTGGATCGTATTTGCCTTTGGCGAATCCAGCATCGGATACAGCGGCGTTTTTGGCATCCTTACTGTCTGTTTGACCGGTGTCAGCAGACTTTCCAGTACAGGCCGTGATCACGATAAGTGAAGTGGCTGCGAGCAGCAGCCATGATTTTTTGAATGTACCCATTATGGATTCCCCCTACGGTGTAAAATCGTTACATGTGTTACTTTACCAACTGGTGAGGGTGGGTATCTATATGATTTAATTAGTTTTCATAGGACTCTGTTATGCATTTAATTCCCATCACGATATTCTTGCGGTGTTACGCCGAATTGGCGTTTGAACACCTTGATAAAGTAAGCAGGGTCCATATAACCAACGTCCATGCTGATTTGATACACCTTTTTGTCGGTAGTCTTCAGCAAGTGACGAGCGCGATCCATGCGAAGAGAAGACATGTATTCACTAATTCCTTCGCCGGTTTCAATCTTATAAATTTTGGATAAATGCGTTGGATGCAAATTAACATGGTCGGCCAAAGCGCGCAGCGACACGTCAAGATGCAGGTTTTTCTCCGCATAATCTTGGACTTTTTTGACATACAGAGAGCGTATATCTTTGATGTCATTTGATGTACTCTCCTTAAGCTTATCGAGCACACCGAGCGACCATTTTCTAAGCTTGCTGATGGAGGAGAAAGCCTCCCCGCTTTGCAAAGGCTCAATCTCCGGTCCAAGTAATTTGGTCAAGGTATAGCCATTTCGATGCGCAAGATGAGTGAAGGAAGAGGCGATTAAATGCCCAGCCTCCATGCAGTGCTCCCAAGATTCAGACCATCGATCATCAAGTTCCGCGAATACAGCAACCAGTTTATCTTCCACGGCATCCCAGCGGCCCCCCTCAAGCAGGTTAATTAAAGAGGGAGGCATATGAATAGCGTCCAAAGTTCCCTTCGACACGTCATGCTCAAAGTCGCCCACTCGCATAATGAATTCCTGTTCATCCCCAACGATTTGCCGGAAATAAGCGGAAGCCTGTCTATAATGGTCTGGCAGCTGGTCCGGGAAGCGGAACCATTCCGTCATGACGATGGATAAAGAGCCCTTCAAAAATTGTTTCACTTTATACTGAAGCTTCATAGCCAGCTTTTCTAGTCTTGTTTCTTTCCCGACGACCGATTGGTCTTCCTTAATCTGAAGCAGAAAAGCAAGATACCCATGCTCCTCCTTAACTCCCCAGACCTCGGCGAATTCGCCAATAATCTCTTCCGCAATGTTGATGATGGCATATTCCATCAGATGCTGGCCATTGTTTTTATATTGTCCGAATTCTTCTTCCATCCGGACAAGGAGCAATGCGCATTCCCCGAAGTGGAACGGTAGTCCGTAGTTTTCCAGCTTGCGACTCCATTCGTCGGCCGGCATCCGGTGGCCTTGTAACGCATCAAGGAGAAGCTGCCCCCGGAGAAGAGGTAAATTTTCCCGTAATGTATATAGGGTGTGTTCATAGGAGCTAATGCTTTCCCACTCCATATTCAGTTGATCTATGGCTGCCTTGACTGCGTCAAACAATTCGTTGTCTGTCGGCGGTTTAAGCAGGTAGTCTACGGCCTGGTGACGGACAGCTTCTTTCGTAAATTCAAAGTCGGAATGACCGGACAGAATAATGCATTTTATTTTTTTATCAAACAAGCGAATGCGCTCTATCAGCTCGATGCCTGTCATTTCGGGCATAAGAATATCCGATATGACAATATCAATGGGATGCGTCTCGAGGATTTGAAGTGCCTCATGGGCGGAATACGCTTTATGCACCTGTTCGATGCCGAGCGTATGCCAAGGTTTGTGCATAGAGAGGTTGTCTACCCAGTGAGCTTCGTCGTCAACAATAATCATTTGCATGTTAAGAATCTCCTTGTATGAAGGGATGATGGCGATGTTCTTCTCCGGAGGCAAGTTCCCAAATGATTTCTGTACGGAATCCGCCGAGAAGTGATTTGGTGAAAAAGAGATAAGAGTGATCTCCGAATTGGTGAATGATTCGTTGATTGGTATTCCAAAGACCGCAGCCCATCTTCTCTTGCAAGGGCTCTCGCATTTTACGATTCAAAGCCTGCTGTTGATCCTCCGTCATTCCCGGGCCATCGTCATCAATATAAATCCTGCAGATGCCATCGGCTATCTCGCCGCTGATTCGAATTTCACCCGAGGAATACGATTTTCCCACCCCGTGAATGACGGCATTTTCTACGATCGGCTGCAGCATTAAGCGGGGAACTTGTTGGCTGAGCATCTCATCCGGAATATCGATATCATAGTGAATTCGGCCGTTTCGCAGCTTTTGAATATCCAGATAATTGACGATCAGTCGAATTTCTTCGTCCAAATTAGCTGTTTGCCGCTCCATTCGGGTCGTATAACGGTAATACGCGCTTAAATTATACGCCATAGAGACGACGGCCTCTTCGTTCTTCATTTGGGCCATATTCACGATATAACCGAGACAATTGTAAAGGAAATGAGGATTAATTTGGGCCTGCAATTGCTTCAGCGTTGCATCTCGGGCGCGGAGCTTCTCATTGAGTACATTCTCGATTAAGCCTTGAATTTGCTGCGACATATCATTAAAACGGTAAAATAAAAAGGAAAATTCATTCTGTACGTTGGCGTCGATTCTTACTGAGAAATCTCCCCGCTGTACGCTCTGCAAACCACGAATCAGCTTGCGAATCGGGCGTTGAACGTTCCGATAGAGCAGCACGGATGCCGATATGCCAACCACAAAAAGCAGGACCATCGATAAGTAGAATAAATTGCGGCTGAATGATATCGGCCCCAATATTTGATCGAGCGGTACGATATCAACCAGATGCCAATCCAATTGAGGTGATTTCACAGCACTAACCAAATAACTTTTGCCGGACAGCTTCACAACCTGCTGCATCGTATCGCCCAAAGACTGCCCGTCCAAATAATGGATAAGGTCGTTCGATAGCTGCTGGGATGCGCTGCGGTTCAGGATCGGACTTTCTCCTTTATGGTAAAAGAACGGATCTCCTTGACCGCCTGCTTTGTAGGCGTCCAGCATCGTCTGAATATTTTCATGGCTGAAGCTGGCTTCAACGATTAAATTGCTTCCAGTCAGTATATTTTGTTGACCGAAGGAATCCGTATAGAACCAATAAAAGGCTTTCATACCATCTGAGCTAACCGTTTCTCCATCCCCGTAAGTCCATTTCCCCGTCATATTTCGCTGCAAATAATTCTCGTCGTAATTGAAGGAGGGAATCGCATTCGTGATGGCTTCCTTGTTCTGTTGGGAAAAAACCGTGTACTTCACTGGCCAAATGTTCATAATGCCGGACTGCAGCACCATCTTTTCTTGAACCACAAATCTAGTCTGCATCCGGTCATAGCGGTCTTCCCAAATGTTGAGTCCATTGAATTTCTGAACATTGGGATCTTTGGAGAAGGTCATGACAAAGTCCATCATCTGATTGATCCGCGAGTCAATTTGGCTGGATAGGAAAGAAAGCTGCTTGATGTTCGATACCTGAAGGTCCTTGCTTATCACATCGAATGCAATTCGATTGGAATATGTAAATACAATAATAATCGGGATAAATAAAATTAAAATCAAACCGTTCATTTTGGCAAACAAACTAAATCTGGAACCGATTCTTCTTTTGACGAATGCCGCGCCTCGTTGTAGCTCCATAGATCGATCCCCCCGGAAAATGTCCCTAACAAAACCCTATCAATCCTAACAATGTCTTATAGTTGCAGGGTAGAGTTTGTTGATACTATATATATCAGGGATTTTCAAAATACACAAATGAGTATATATGGAACGGGGTAAGAGAGCTATGGATGCGAATACTGTACAGCAAGTGCCTCATAAGACCATCAAAAGCGTGAAAAAGAAAAGCAGCTACAAACAGCCATGGATGCTTCATTTCATGGTGCTGCCGGCTGTCATATTGGTGTTCATTTTTTCGTATCTTCCCATGTCAGGGATCATTATGGCATTTCAAGATTATAAAGCAGCACTCGGAATAACCGGCTCCCCGTTTGTTGGCTTAAAGCATTTTCGCTATATGTTGGAGAATGATTATTTCTTAAAAATTACGTGGAACACCCTGTTCTTTGCTTGTGCCAAAATCGTATTAAACTTAATCATTCCCTTTATTTTCGCCTTGTTCTTGAATGAAGTCAGGAATATGGGGCTCAAAAGGTCCATTCAAACACTTGTCTACTTTCCTCACTTTCTTTCTTGGGTTACGCTCGCAGGAATTCTGATTGACTTGCTCGCCCAGACGGGGCTTGTTAACCAGTTCCTTACCAGTGTGTTCGGCATCAAGCCGATTTTCTTTCTTGGAGACGGCAGTTGGTTCCGATTTACCATCATTTTCAGTGACGTCTGGAAGGAATTTGGGTTCAATACGATTTTCTTCTTAGCCGCGCTTACGGGCATTAATCCAGCGCTATATGAAGCAGCGGAAGTTGATGGAGCGAGTCGTATCAAGCAAGCGATGCACATTACCATTCCTTCACTGATCCCGATTGCCATCGTAGTAGCAACTTTGGCTCTGGGCAACGTACTGAATGCGAACTTCGACCAAGTGTTTAATCTCTATAGTCCTCTGATCTATCAGCAGGGAGATATTATCGACACGTTTGTGTACCGGGAAGGTCTGCTTAGCGGACAATTCAGCTTCGCCACAGCGGTTGGCCTTTTCAAATCAGTGATCAGCCTAGTCTTAATCCTGATATCCTACCGTCTTGCTTATCGATACGCGGGGTATCGAATCTTCTAAGTGAAAGCTTAAGAAGCCAGTTTTCTAGCGAAAACTTAGTAACGCTTACGATGCCCGTTTTCTGCGAAAACTTTAAGGAGGACAACACATGTATCACAAAACGCTATCGTATCGGATATTTTCCGTATTCAACAATACACTGTTAATCATCATCTCTGCTATGTGCCTGCTTCCATTGTTTCACTTGCTAATGGTGTCTTTGAGCTCAAATGCTCCTGCCAACGCTGGGTTGGTTACGTTCTGGCCGATTGGTTTTACCCTTGAAGCCTACGAAAAAACGTTTAGCAATGCCCACTTTCTTACATCGCTTGGGGTATCCATTAAACGGACAATTCTAGGAACAGCGCTTGCGATGTTCGTTAATTCAATTGCCGCTTACGCGCTCTCGAAAGATGCACGCATCTTCCGAGCCCGCACCGGCTATCTCTGGTATTTTGTCATCACCATGCTGTTCAATGGGGGCTTAATTCCAAATTATATCCTTATATATAAACTAGGCTTGATGAACACGATGCTGGCCCTTATCCTGCCAGGCATGGTTGCGGTCTATAACCTTATTCTGCTGCTTAACTTCTTCCGCAACGTTCCTAAAGACCTGGAGGAAGCTGCTTTTATTGACGGAGCTGGCCATTTTCGCACCTTCGTCATGATCTACTTGCCAATATCAATGCCGGCGATCGCGACGATTACGTTGTTTACGATGGTTGGACACTGGAACGCTTATTTTGACGGCCTGATCTATATGAAAGATTCGGAGCATCTGCCGCTTGCCAGCTTCATGCAAACCATTATTGTTCAAGCGGACATGTCGAAGATTGATCTGTCCTCGGTAGCCAATCAATCGCAACGGACGATTCGGGCATCCCAGATTTTCATCGGCGCACTGCCGATCTTGGTGGTTTACGCTTTCCTGCAAAGGTACTTTGTGAAAGGAATTTCGATTGGTGCTGTTAAGGAGTGATCGGTAACAATAATAGAAGAACGGCTCTGTTCGCGTCAAAAGCGAAAGAGCCGTTCTTCTATTTTCTTTTTTTTTATACATATACACTGCTGGGCCCTCAAATTTACTAGGACCAGTTCATAGAATAAGTCTGGCAAGCAGACGTTACACGATCTGTGGCAATAGAGTTGATTTTGATAATAATGATAAACCAACTAATTATTTAATATTTTTATAAAATGGTATAATATGGTATTAGTAGCAACCTGAATCCGTGAAAGTTAATAATCAAGCGTCTCACATAATTCAACTGTCACACAAGCGATTTTAATCATATTGAGCCATCGGAGGTAACCCATGAGCAGAATAGTGGATGAGCTAGAGCAGGCGGCGCGGAAGCAGATGAAAGCTTTCATAAAACGCATGCCCCTGGCGACCGTTTCCGTCGGAGTGACCTGCCCGGAGGGCCGAAGAATATGGACCATGCAGGGAACTAAAGTTCAAGACGATCACACAGCTTACCGATTCGAGATCGGATCGGTAACCAAGGTGTTTGTCGCGACGCTGCTCGCCGTACTGGTTGAGGAAGGCGGATTGCGCCTGACGGATACGGTGGGCCGGCTTGTGTCCGAAGTGAACGAAAGCTCATCGGCGGCGCACGTCACCCTGCAGGGGCTGGCTACCCATACATCGGGCCTTCCCCGTCTTCCCCCGAATCTGAACGCGACGATGACCGATAAGATGAACCCGTACCTTAACTTCACCGAACGCGATTTGCTGGAGGCGCTGAAGCAAGGACAACTGCTTGATAGGAACAAGTTCATTTACTCTAATTTGGGCTTCGGCCTGCTGGGCTTTATCTTGGCCCGGGTAACGGGGGGAACACTGGATCAAGCGATTCGCGAACGGATTACTGTGCCTCTCGGCTTAGTGGATACAGATAGCGGCGAACAAGGTCTGCTGCCCGTTCATTCTTCGACAGGCAAGCCCATAAAGCATTGGGATATGAACGCGCTGGCTGGTGCCGGCGCCTTGCACTCCACGCCGAGTGATATGCTCGCTTTTCTGGAAGCCAATCTGGAGACGAAAGCTCATGCTCCTCTAGCGTCGGCCTTCCGTCTTTGTCATGGCGACCGCAGCGCGACGCCGGTGCTAGGTTGGATGACCAAGCAGGCTAACCGCGGGGGGCGCATCCTGTGGCATAACGGCGCGACCTACGGTTCCCACAGCTTCGTCGGCTTAGATACGACTCGGCAAATCGGCGTGGCAGTACTGGTGAATAACGGCGTATCGATATGGAGATTGTTGGGGTTGGCCCCGATGCCTGCCGATCAGATCGGCATGACCTTGTTGAAAAAATAGGGCTAACACCACGAGTCGGCTCTGGCTTCTCTACCGGGCCGCTCGTCATGGTATATTTACGAGCCGTGATATTCTCAACGCGCTAGCTTTTCTTCGTGCGCAGCAGTAAATACAGGAAATAGGGCGCTCCGATGAACGAAGTCATAATCCCAACGGGGATTTCAATGGGCGGCATGAGCATCCGTCCTGCCGTATCGGCTGCTGTTACTAGAATGGCCCCCAGCAGTGCCGAGGTTGGAAGCAGCAAACGATAATTGGGCCCCACCAGCAGCCGAGCTAGGTGAGGAATAACTAAACCAACGAAGCCGATAGCACCGGCAACTGCCACTACACTTCCCGCCAGCCCTACGGCTAGAGCAATCAAGAACAGACGTACACGATCTGTCCGCATCCCTAAACTGCGAATCGTATAGACCAGTTATTAGATCAGTCCTTAAATAGGTAAGCGTAGATAGATGATGGGGTTGATTACTTTATTATTCCAAGTGGTATGAAGGGGCATTCAGATCAGTTCATCCAGGGGTAAAAGCCTGTGAAAATACAGGAATTTCCGGGCGAATTCGGTTGAAAAGTGGAAAAACCTGCAATAGTGCAGGCATTTTTATCTTTTTCAGCCGCTTATCCAGAAAAAGCCTCAAAAACCTGCACAAACGCAGGAATTTAACAGTTGAGGTTATTCCAAGAGCAAAAAAGATGCATAATTGCAGGTTTAGAGCATGCAACTGGAGCTAGAGCTCAGAGAAAGTAGGAGGCTCATCAAGAGACTATCTACACATATAAAATGTAAAAAAAGGGAAGTGTTTTATTTGGGAAAACATGTAAAAATATCATTAGTTAGTGTTTCCTTGGTTTTCATTTTGCTTTTTCTTGTTGGTGCAATCTATCTATCACCACATTCAAAAAGTCCTGAACAGGCACTTTCTGATTATCTTTACTCAGTAAAGAATCTCAACGTAGATAAGGCCGTCGCTTATATAGAAGATCCTTATTTTGAGGATAAAAAATCTTTAAAAGATTTCTATGACAAGGCATATAGAAGCGATAAGCTTACGGATTTTAGCGTTACAGATGTAAAACAAATTGATGAGAAAAGCATGGATATAACTTGTAATTTGAAAATTGATAGTATGGGAGAGACTAGTCATACATTTCATATGATTAATAAAGAGGGAGCATGGAAAGTTTATATTGAGCCGGCCACCATTCAACAAGATTCAATTGGGGGAGCAACATCCAAAACATCCGATGCTAGTAAGTAATTAGTTAATGGTTGTGATAATGACATGGCTACTGTGTTCTTCTTTTTGCATGCCACTTATTCCTTAAATAAATCGAAAGGAATATAATGGAATAAGCGTAAAGGGGGGAATTCGATGCATCTCTACCATTTTAGTGAAGAGTCGGATATTGACATTTTCGAACCAAGAGTAAAAGCAAACCGAACCAACATGCCTCCGGTTGTTTGGGCGATTGACCGGGAGCACGAGTTTACTTTTTTTGTACCCCGAGACTGTCCGAGAATTGTTTATAAAAAAGCTGAAGGGGTCAGCGCTGAGGATGAGGCTAAATTCTTCGGATTAAGCTCATCAGACATCATTATGACCGTTGAAACTCACTGGTATCAAGCGATTCGCGATGCAGTGGTTTACCGATACACGCTGCCAAGCGAGAGCTTTGAAGTATTTGACGCAACGGCCGGCTATTATATTTCTCAAAAGACAGTTAGGCCAACGCACAGAGAACCTTTAACCAATCTGATCGAGAAACTGATCGAAATGAACATTGAGCTGCGTTTTACGCCCAATCTGTTTCCACTTCGCGAGGCCATTTTGCGTTCAACGGTAAAGGATTTTGGGATACATAGATTTGAGAATGCAAGACAGCTGTAAGCGAGCAGCGGAAGGTATCATTTAAATAGGGAGGAGATATAGGTTGAATAAGAATTGCTTAGGATGCAGGTTAGCCAATGGACTAGAAGCTGCCCATATGGTTTATGAAGATGAAGTAATCGCTTGTTTTCTGGATATTGCCCCGTTGAACGAAGGTCATCTTCTCCTGCTGCCCAAGGAGCATCACTTGGATTTGGATGAATTAGATGAACGGACAGCAATGGCCATCATGAGGATGTCTGCCGCATTATCGAAGATGCTGAAGGAACTGTATCGGCCTGATGGCATCACAATTCTCCAAAATGGCGGGAAATTTAATGATCTAGGTCATTATCATATGCACGTATTTCCTAGATATGAAGATGATGGTTTTGCTTGGGTAGAGCCTGCAGATCGCAATAATAATCGAGGCCGTTTGGAAGAGACGAAGGCAGCCATAGATGGAATTAGTAAAAGGTATTTGCATAAGCCTATGGGTGAAAATGATGTGTAGCGCTAAAAAAAGCCGTACAAATAAATCTCTGATCATATTCCTAGTCCTTTCTATTATAATGACCGTTATTTCGATTCTACAGGTAATTATTAATATGCATGAATTAAGACCTGTGTGGTTGATAGCCATCTTACTTATCCCGATTCCGATCTATGTTTTTGTGGTGGTTGCCATCTCGCTGGATTTAGTAAAGCAGGATTATTTGATCATACATGGACGAATTATAACAAGGAGCGAAAATAAGATCGTAGTTCAATTATTGAATGGTAAAATGAAGACCTTTCGATTGAAAAATGATTTTCTGGACGCTATTGATGTAGAAAATGACATCGAAATAGTTTTTTATAAAAGGACGAGAGCGGTAATTGGGTTGAAGAATAGGGGAACCCATGAGAAATATACTTAAAAGTAAACGAAATATTATAAGTATTGCCATGCTGCTTATTCTTCTTATTATTGCTTGGACGAGCTACACATCCCTATCTAATCAAGTTGTAATATCCGACTACAATGTGGTCAGAGCTATCCGAATGGAAAAGTTCGTACACAGATTCAATGAAAAGCATAGTGATCGGTTGTTTTTCATGCAATCTACCATTGAAGGCGGTTACGTACTCTCAGATCTGCACCTTTCGAAAAATGAAATTACATTTACCATAGATTATTCTAGGGACTCCTACTCTACACAAGCATCTGATAGTATCAGTTGCAGAAGCATTAAGAGAAAAATAGAAAATTTCAACATTGTATATAGTTTGAGTCAATGCGATCAGTTTCCTAAGGACCAAGATATTCCGATTATTAGCTTGGGTATTAAGTGATATGTAAATGATGAAGGGGCTTGCTTTCTAGCAGCTCCTTTTATTTGTTTTTTTTAAAAGTTCTAATTGTTTATTGTTGTCGAAGTTTGTCATTTTGCTGTCATTGGGGTGTGCTAGAATAAACAAATTAATGATTAGGAGGAAAAAAATGAGAAAGAAAATTAAGACTTACTTGCCTTCGCTGCTGACTTTTTTGATGATTTTTTCGCTTTGTCAGTCAGTGCTTGGTGCGAGCCCGCAATCAGAAACAACGTATAATGGAACGAGTATAGGATTTAACGAAGGTGAAGATGATGCTGTATCAGGTCAAATACCTGTCGGATTCCAGTTTAATTTTTATGGAAATAAGTATGATCAAGCCTATGTGAATACGAATGGCCTTTTGATGTTTAAGGATGCTTCGGATGAATGTTGTACAACTGGTAATGAGCTTCCATTGGATTCACCTACTGATTATATCGCCCCTTTCTTTGATGACTTATATATGTCAGGTAGTGATGTGTTATACAGAACGCTAGGAAGCGCACCTAACCGAAAGTTCGTCATTCAGTGGACCAATATGAATTTTTGTTGTAATTCCTCCTCCCATATGGGTACTTTCCAAGCCATTTTGTATGAATCGACAAATGAAATTCAAATGCAATACCCAACGCTATCAGGGTCAGATGAAGCTCATGGCAGCAACGCTTTGATAGGTCTGCAATCCTATACTTCTGATCCGAAAAACGATACTTATTACACTAAGTACTCTCAAAGTACAAAGAGCATTACAGAAAAACAAGCGATTCGTTTTACGCCAGCCGGCAGCAATTCCTACACAATCAATGCAAGTGCCAATTATGATCCGATTTATCTCGTAAACAGCCCAGTTTCTTCGGATGCCACATTAAGCACACTCCAATTAAGCGGAGTCGAGCTTGATCAAGCGGTAAGAGGGGATCTGTATGACTATACCGCGTCTGTAAAGAATGAGGTTTCTGTTACGACAGTTACCTATACGACAGCTGAAAGTCATGCTACCGTCGATCTAATGCTCGATGGAAATCCCGTTTCTAATCCGATTAACTTACATGCAGGCTCTAATGTTATTAAAGTTAATGTTACTGCGGAAGATGGCACTGTGAAGCCCTATACGGTAACAATTATACGAGCGGCTTCAAATAATGCAGCTTTAAGTTCACTTCAATTAAGCGGTGTTAAGCTCGATCAAGCGGTAAGCGGGGATGTGTACGCCTATACCGCATCTGTCACGAATGATGTTTCTGTTACGACAGTTACCTATACGACAGTTGATAGTCATGCTGCCGTTGATCTTATGCTCAATGGAAATCCCGTGGCTAATCCGATTAACTTACATGCAGGCTCTAATGTTATTAATGTTAATGTTAAGGCGGAAGATGGAACCAAGAAGTCCTATACGGTAACTATTATACGAGCGGGTTCAAATAATGCAGCTTTAAGTTCGCTTCAATTAAGCGGTGTTAAGCTCGATCAAACGGTAAGCGGTGATGTATACGCCTATACCGCATCTGTCACAAATGATGTTTCTGTCACGACAGTTACTTATACGACGGTTGATAACCATGCAACAGCGGCTTTGCAGCTCAATGGGAAGCCAGTTAACAATCCAATAAATTTAAGTGTGGGTCCCAATATCATTAGTCTTGTAGTGACTGCACAGGATGGAACTACGAATACCTATACGATCACTGTCACAAGGGCGTCCCAGTTAGTTGCCGAGAAAGATAGATCAGAATCATCCGGTGGATCAAGTACACCAGCTCAACCAAATCCACCGGCCCAACCAAACCCATCTGACAAGCCCACAACAACTCCGACACAGGACATCAGCGTATTCAAGTCAGATATCGTTAATGTCGTTAAGAACATAGAGGCACGGATTCAACAAGCTGCAAAAAATCCAGTCCCAGCCGTTCTTTCGGACACCAAAGGACACTGGGCTGAAAAGACGATTGATACATTCGTGAAATTGCAAATCATTGATGGATACAAAGACGGTACATTCAATCCAGATGGTAAAATCACCAGAGCTGAATTTAGTGTGCTTCTAACCCGGGTGTTCGATATCCAAGGTGGCAGCCATCCTGGTACTGCAATGAAGGATGTTGGCGGCCACTGGGCGAAGGATGCCATCCAGAAGCTAGTAGAGGCAGGGATTATCAACGGATACGAAGATGGTACATTCAAGCCGGAAAATACGATTACCCGCGAGGAAATGGTTATTCTGTTGTCTCGCATCCTGAACCTGAATCAGGTAGCGAAGGATACGGCCAAAGGAAATTTTGATGATCTGAAAGGCTCATACGCTGCAAGCGAGATTATAGCTGGAGCACAAGCTGGTATCGTCAGCGGCGAAGCAGATGGCAAGTTTCATGCGAAAAACAACGCGACACGTGCCGAAGCGCTGCAAATCCTCTTGAATGCGCTGAAGCTCAGCCCGCAATTAAAGGGACTTTTGGATACATTGAACTAAATCAGGTTGTCATAACAAAAGGGCCATGTGCATGCACTTGGCTCTTTTGTTTTTTTGTTTTTTTGCCTCCAAGCCAACATGTAGTAGAATAGAAGGAACGGCAAGCAGAAGGGGAGTTTTTAAGTGAGTACAAGGCAGTTTACGGATTATGAATTAAGTGAGGATATTGTCAGGGCGCTCCATAGCTTAGGTTATGAGAAGCCAACGGATGTGCAGAACGAAGTGATCCCGATCGCGCTTCAGGAGAAGGATCTTACCGTGAAGTCGAGAACGGGGAGCGGGAAGACGGCGGCGTTCGGCATTCCGATCTGTGAGCTGGTGGAGTGGGAGGAGAACAGGCCGCAGGCCCTGATTCTGACACCGACGAGAGAACTGGCTGACCAGGTGAAGCAGGACGTTACGAATATCGGACGGTTTAAGCGGATTAAGGCGGTAGCTTTGTACGGGAAGCAGCCTTTTGCCAAGCAGAAGCTGGAGCTGCACCAGAAGTGCCACGTGGTCGTGGGCACACCGGGGCGTGTGCTTGATCATATTCAGAAAGGAACGCTTGATCTGGAGCGGCTGAAATATCTGGTCATTGATGAGGCGGATGAAATGCTGCGGATGGGCTTCATTGAGCAGGTAGGTGCGATTATTGATGAGCTGCCGACAGATCGCATGACGATGCTGTTCTCGGCAACGCTGCCTGCGGATGTCGAGAAATTATGCCATCAATATATGAAGAATCCGATCGATATTGAGATTCAAACGCCGGAAGCAGCCAAGGTTCAGATTGAACATACGCTGCTGACCGTACGCGAGAGCGATAAATTCAATGTGCTGAAGGATGTCTTCGTGGTGGAGAATCCGGACAATTGCATCATTTTCTGCCGGACACAGGAGCATGTGGACTACTTATTCCGCCAGCTGGATCAGATGGACTATCCTTGTGATAAAATCCATGGCGGCATGATGCAGGATGACCGTTTCCTGGTGATGAATGCGTTCAAACGAGGAGAGTTCCGTTTCTTGGTCGCCACGGATGTCGCTGCGCGCGGCATTGATGTGGAGGACATCACGCATGTTATCAACTACGATATTCCACTGGAAAAAGAGAGCTACGTCCATCGTATCGGAAGAACTGGACGAGCGGGCAAAACGGGCAAAGCCATCACATTGGTCACACCAAATGAAGATAAATTTCTAGCTGAAATCGAAGGCTACCTAGGTTTCGAAATTCCGCGCAAAGACACCCCTACAGCGGAAGCAGTGGCCGAGGGACAAGCCGCCTTTGATCAGAAGATGCAGGCTACGCCTGTGATCAAGCGGGATCGAAGCGACCAGCTGAATAAAGGAATTATGAAGCTTTATTTTAACGGCGGCAAAAAGAAGAAAATCAGAGCGGTGGACTTTGTAGGCACACTTGCCAAAATCGAAGGCGTATCGGCAGAGGATATCGGGATCATTACGATTCAAGACAACGTTTCGTATGTGGATATTTTGAATGGCAAAGGGCCATTGGTGCTCAAAATCATGCGAAATACGACGATTAAAGGCAAGCTGCTGAAAGTACACGAAGCGAATAAATAACTCTAGTATCCGGCTGGTCCAAGGGACCTTGTCGGATATTTTGTTTTCCGAAGGTTAAAATATTACTCAAACGAGTCAATTATGTGACTTACGATCACCCGCGGACCAAGGTAGACTAGAGAAAACACGACATGGGGTGAATTTCATGGCTACAAAAACACATACACAATCGGGCACCCTTTCATCTGTCAAAGTGAAGCGGAAAAGTTCGATGCGACAAATACGCGAGGACTTGATGGGTTACGCTTTCGTCAGTCCGATGGTACTGGGCTTGGTTATATTCACACTGTTTCCAATCATAGCTTCCTTTTTTCTCAGTTTTACGGATTGGAATTTTGTTGCCGGATTTTCGAAAACGAAATTTCTGGGTTTAGATAATTTTATCAAGCTTATCCATGATTCAGTATTTCTCTTATCCCTAAAAAATAATCTGATTTTAATGATTGTTGTACCCGTGACGCTGGCGATTTCAGTCGCTTTGGCAGTCATTATTGACAAGAAGATTCATCTTAAAGATTTATTGAAGGTTGTTTTTTTCATACCGTATATCTCAAGCATTGTTGCTGTAGCGATTGTATTTCAAGTATTATTTCACCCAACCTATGGGCCGATTAACCAAATCCTGATGTCCTGGGGGATGGACAACCCGCCGAAGTGGCTGGCTGATCCAGACTTTGCCTTGTACTGTGTGATGGGACTTATGGTATGGGTGCAAATTGGCTATAACATGATTATTTTCATGGCTGGACTTCAGTCCATTCCGAACGATCTCTACGAGGCCGCTGATATTGACGGCGCTTCAAAATGGAAGCAATTTTACAGTATCACCGTGCCATTGCTTTCACCAACAACATTCTTCTTGCTTATTACCGGCATCATTGGAACTTTCAAAGTATTCGACGTGATTTCGGTACTAACTGGGGGCGGGCCAGCGAATTCAACGACGGTCGTCGTTTATCGATTATATGAGACTGCTTTTGTTAATCTTCAATCGGGTTATGCTTCTGCGATGGCAGTTGTTCTGTTGATTCTAGTTCTGCTAATTACCTTGCTGCAATGGATCGGACAACGGAAATGGGTTAATTATTAAAAAGTAAGGAGGAATAACGGATGAGCAAGTATCAAGCTGCCAAAAAAACGCTTCTAACTATACTAATGTGCCTACTTGGCATATTGTTCATGTCACCCTTCCTGTGGATGATTTCAGCCTCTATGAAACCGGAAGCCGATGTGTTTATATATCCGATTCAGTGGATACCTAAGCATTGGAATGTAATTGAGAATTATACCAAAGTATGGACAGAGACGAAATTTGCTTTATTTTATTGGAATTCCATTAAGGTTACGGTTGGAACCACGGCTTTATCCGTACTTCTTTCCTCGATGGCGGCTTATGCGTTTTCGAAAATCAAATTCCGCGGCCGTCACGTGCTCTTTATTGTTGTTCTTGCCATCTATATGATTCCGAGCCAAGCGATTCTTGTTCCACAATTCCTGCTGTTTCGCTGGGTCGGCCTATACGATAGTCATTTTGGCTTAATTTTATTAGGGTCCTTCAGTGTATTAGGAACGTTCATGCTGCGCCAATTCTATATGGGGATTCATGAAGAGTTTATTGAATCAGCCAGAATAGATGGAGCTGGACATATTAGAATCTTCTTCTCCATCTGTACACCGCTTGTTGGTCCGGCGATTGCGACTTATGCGATTCTACGTTTTATCTGGACGTGGAACGATTACCAGAATCCGCTGATCTTCTTAAGATCCAAGGAATTATTCACACTCCCGCTGGGGATTCGCTCCTTTGCAGATTTGAACGGTGATTTCTATTCTCTCATTATGGCTGCTTCCGTTTCTGCTATCGTTCCTCTGCTTATAATTTTCATTATCGGTCAAAAGCAAGTTATCGAAGGAATTTCGATGGGTGGCGTTAAAGGCTGATTCACGCTTCTTCTAGCAGGATGTCAAAAAATATGCAGAAGAGGTCAAAATAGTGCCTCGTTTGTGGGAAACAGGTTTGTTACGATCGTGATGTAAAGGTTTTCATAAAACGATAATCATTTTGGAGGGGATCCTATGAAAAAGAGTTTATTAGTTCTAAGTGGTATCTTGGCCATCAGTACAGCACTTGCAGGCTGCGGCAAATCAGAAACGCCAGCTGCAACAGATAAAGGTGCTGGGACAGCTACCGCGGCAGCAAGCGCAGCTCCTAATAAAGCACCAGTTACAATTAAAGTACAAGCTTGGTATACCGAAGCACAAGGGAACTGGAATGCTACCGTTGAAGCTTACAATAAAACACACCCGAACGTGAAAGTCGTATATGAAGGAATGTCTGAAAAAGGCGATTCACAAGAAGGAATGAAAAAACTAGATTTGTTGGCGGCTTCCGGTGAGCAAATGGACGTTGTTATGTACTCCAGCGCATCCGATTTCGCTCAACGTGTTGGCGCAGGCATTTTGGAACCGCTTGATGAGTATTTGAAGAAAGATAACATTGTCGTCAAAGATGAATATAAAATTGATCCGGTTGTAAACGGGAAATACTATGCGCTGCCAGGTAAAATGATTGAATGGTTCGTTCTCTTGAACAAAGACAAATTGGACGAAGCGAAATTGCCTGTTCCTACGGACTGGACTTGGAATGATTACGCAGAGTATGCTAAAAAGTTGACTAAAGGCGAAGGTGCTGCGAAAACGTACGGTTCCTATTTCCACAGCTGGAAAGACTATGCGCTCTTGGCTTTGAACAATGATATGGATAACCCGTATCTCGTGAAATCCGATGGCACGCAAAACATCGACAATCCTAAAGTGCGTTATTCCCTTGACTTGCGCAACAAATTGGAAAACGTAGATAAAACATCCGTCCCTTACTTTGAAGTTGTTTCGCAAAAAATGGCTTACCGCGACGTCTTCTACGGCGGCAAAACAGCGATGCTGGCAACAGGCAACTGGATGGTTGGCGAGCTGGCGCTGAACGCGAAGTTCAAAACTGTATTTGCTCCATATCCGAAGTATGATGCCAAAGACACGAATGGTTTAACGGAAGTTGGCGCTGACTTCATGGGTGTTGCTGCGAATTCGAAGAATAAGCAAGCGGCTTATGACTTCGTAAAATGGTACACAACAGAAGGCATTCAAACACAAGGTCTGTTCTTCTCCGGTTGGAAAAAAGCCGACATCAGCAAGAACGTAGACGCGATCTTGAAAAGCGGCAAACCAGATCAAGTGGCTATGATTGATAAAGACTCCTTGCTGGCTACGCTGAAAGTGAACAAAGCAACGAAACTGGTTGTACCTCCAACTTACGCGCTTCAACAAGAGAAAGAATATTTAACGCAAGTGGAGCTGTTCTTGACAGGCAAGCAAGATTTGGAGAAAACGATTACGACAGCGAAAACCAAATTAGAAGATATCCGTAAAAGCAATGCCAAGTAATCGTTAACGATTATTGGTATACTGAAAAGAGGAGGCCTAAGGCTCCTCTTTTTCCTATTTTCATTCTGCTATATTCGAAAGGAAGGCGTGTGCGGCAGTGCCGAATTGGACTCGAACCTTATCGCTTCGCAATAAATTGGTACTGACGATTCTGATTTGTCTCGTTCTGCCATCTCTGGTTTCGATGAATGTCTCCAATCTTTTGACACGGGATGCGGTGAAGTCGCAAGTGACAGATAACTCCATCGAATCCATGCGTATTGTGAATCAGATTGTCAACGGGCAATTAAAAAATATGATTTATGTGATGAATTTCATTCAATTCGATGAAAAGCTGCAGCCCTCGATTCGTGATTTAGGCAGAGCGAACGCGGAAACGAAGCAAGGCGATATTCTACAGTACAAGCAAACGATAATGAATCGAATCAGCACGGTTATCGATACGTTCGGCAATCTGAATGTGACCCTGCTGCTTCCGAACCATGAGTATGTGGCTTCTTACACGACATTTTACTTTAATCCAAATGATTTTCTGAAAACAGAGTGGTTTCCTGCCGTAGAGCAAATTTCCGGGTATAACGTGAAATGGATTGGGGCAGAGCCCAACTACAGTCGTACGACAAGTCAGCCTTATTTGCTGGCAGCCGCCAAGCCGATCCGCATAAATGATATCACCTATGGGTATGTAATTGTAGGACTGGAAATGAACACGCTCCAGCAGTTGTTTGATCAATATAAAAATAATGAATCCATGGTCATCATTGACCAAAATGGGCGCATCATCGTCGATAAGGATTCAGATAAGATCGGTACGCAATTCGCTTATCAGGATCAGCTTCCTCCGGAGGATGGTTCTTCCTTCGTGAAGGTAGCCGGGGAAGATTATATTCTGCTTAGCAATCAAGTCACGCCGGATTGGCGGCTTGTGAGTCTGAGTCCTTACAAAACGGCAGCGCAAAAGATTGAGACATTCCGCAAGACGGATTTCTTTATTCAGATTTTCTTTTTGCTCTTGTTCGCCATCGTTCTTCTCTATATGGTGCGTACCCTGACCAAACCGATTGCGCGGCTTGTCCAAACCGTCGTCCGGATTGAATCCGGTCAGCTCAGTGAGCGCTCCAATATTAGCGGGGGAGATGAGGTTGGCCGTCTTGGTTATGTTTTTGACCGGATGATTGACCGCATTGAGCATATGATCGAAGAGAATCGTCATGAGCAGGAATTAAAGCGCGAAGCCGAGCTGGCGATGCTCCAAGCGCAAATTAATCCGCATTTCTTGTTTAATGTACTTAATTCTATCCGTTTGAAAATCATGATGAAGGGTGATTCGGAGAATGCCGAGCTGCTCAGCTCGTTGTCTTCGCTTTTACGCATGACGATCAATCGCAATAATGCTTACATTCCGCTGCATGAGGAGATTGAGATCAACGAGCATTATGTTCGGCTTCTGAATTCTCGGCATGGGGATCGCATCGTTTTGCATATCTCGGCAGCTTCTGACACACTTCTTGTGGAAATACCGCGATTCATGCTGCAACCGCTTATTGAGAATGCTTATATTCATGGGCTCAAAAGTAAATCCGGAGAAATTACGATTGCCTCCAGAATCTGTGAAGATGGCAGGCTGCAGGTGGAGGTCAGGGATTCAGGGATCGGGATGTCGCCTGAACGGCTCGCTACGTTGCGTAATTATTTGGATGTGCCGAGTCCGCTTAGCGAAGAAACGACCAGTCCAGCGTTGTCGGGGATCGGTCTTCATAATGTATTTGAACGGCTGCGTTTAATATATGGTCATCGGTTCGATTTTGAAATTAGCAGTGAGCAGGGACAAGGCACGCAGATTGTATTGCGCTTTCCGCAGCAGGCTCGGATGGAGGGGTAGCATGTACGAAATAATGATTGTGGATGACGATTTGCCGGTTCTGGAATTTCTGACCACGGCGATTGAATGGAACAAGCTCGGATTTCATCTGGCTGGCGCTTATGAGAATCCGTTAGATGCCCTTGAAGCGGGACGATTGGGCAAAATAGATGTGCTCATCAGCGATATTGGCATGCCCGAGATGAATGGCTTGGAGCTTATTGGCGGGATGCGGGATGTGCATCCTCATGTGAAGGCGGTTATTCTTTCCTGTCACGACGACTTTCAATATGCGCAAGCAGCAGTGAAATTGTCGGTGAGTGAATATGTGCTGAAAGAAACGATGAACGCAACGAACATTTCCGAGATGCTAAAAAGGTTAAAGGAACAGTTGGATGTGGAGAGTGGGGTCCTGTCCAAAAGTCTCAAGCTAGAAAAAGAGGCTGCCCTGAACCGCAGTTCGGCGAAGCGGCATTTTATTCGAAGCACGGTCAACGAACCGCTTTTTGATGCGGAGGAATGGATTGGGAA
Source organism: Paenibacillus ferrarius (assembly GCF_002027705.1). GTDB lineage: Bacteria > Bacillota > Bacilli > Paenibacillales > NBRC-103111 > Paenibacillus_E > Paenibacillus_E ferrarius. The sequence goes on from NZ_MBTG01000006.1 coordinate 85,919, forward strand.
AGCCGAGGGATTCGGCATTCGGCTTGGGCAGCATGGCGTGCTGCCGGTGTTCGGCTATGTGAATCGGATGAAAGAGGCAGATCACCGGTTTCAATCCAAGGATCTCTTTGCGTACACCATTGAGAATATCGTGGAAGAACTGCTGGTCGAGCAGATGGATACCGCGCTGTTCACCTATGATACGGGAGAAATCATTTTGTTGTTTCCTCATTACGCCAAGCTGCATGTCAACAACACTCAGAAAGTGGAGCAGACGCTAAGACATCTGCAAAGCTGCCTGCAGCAGTATGTGAAGATGTCCTTCTCTTTCTTAACGGGGAAACCCGCCAAGGATCCGCGCTCGCTCAAGGATCAATTGATCCGGATGGCGGAAGTGAAGCACATGCGGTTTTATTTGCCGGAATCCTCTGTGCTCGCCCTGGAAAGTGTCAGAGATAGCTTTGGGGACGGAGGCTTGCTTTTAGCGCAATACGCTACGACACTGGACGAGTTTCGAAGCGTGGTATTCGATGAACGACTCGACTTGATTGATGTTTATGTCTCGAAGTGGATTGACTTCATTCAATATCACCGCTTTCGGCCAGTGGAGGTAAAGGAATGGCTCCTGAAAATGATCCTCGATGTGCGGATGCGACTGAAATCGCTTCAGCATTATCAGTCGACCTTTTCCTCCGAGCTGCTGCATCATGATGTCCACGAAATATCATCGATCCGCGAGCTCGAGCTGTGGCTGAAGGATTATCTGCAGCAAGCCATCAAGTGGGCAGGCCAAGTCTACCGCGAATCTCATAATCGTGAAATTCTGGAGTGCCAGCGCTTCGTTTATCACAACTTGCACACGAAGGTCTCTCTCGAAGATGCCGCGGCACATCTGCATCTGCATCCAAGCTATCTCAGCCGTTTATTCAAGAAGGAAACCGGCGAGAATTTCATCGAATACGTCACTCGGATGAAAATGGAGAAAGCCAAAGAACTGCTCGAAATCACCGATAAAACGGTGGAACAGATCTCCGACATGCTCGGCTACGAAAACAAAAACTATTTCGGCAAATTGTTCAAAGCACATACGGGCTTCGTGCCGAATGTATTCCGCGGCCAGTCCAAGGGCGCTCAGCAGGGGTAGTGGGGATGGCGCGGCCTGGTGAATGGTCGTGGCTGGTTGCGGCTTAAAGTGCGGATGTTCAGTAACTCAGAAAACTTCCCCCGTGCCCGTAACCCGTAACCCGTAACCCGTAACCCGTAACCCGTAACCCGTAACCCGTAACCCGTAACCCGTAACCCGTAACCCGTAACCCCCTAAAACAAATTAAAACAAGCCGAGCCTGCCGAAAAGGCAGGCTCGGCGCACAAAAAGCACCAACCCGCCGCCGAGCCAGCAGAAAAGGCAGTCTCAAAGCCAAAATCAAGCCAAAACCCCCCAAGAACCAGCCGAGCCAGCCAAAAAAGCAGTCTCGGCGCACAAAAAGCACCCACCCGCCGCTGAGCCCGCAAAAAAGGCAGTCTCAAAGCCAAAATCAAGCCAAAACCCCCCAAGAACCAGCCGAGCCAGCCCAAAAAGCAGTCTCGGCGCACAAAAAGTACCCACCCGCCGCTGAGCCTGCGAAAAAGGCAGTCTCAAAGCCCAAACCAAGCCAAAACCCCCCAAGAGCCAGCCGAGCCTGCAAAAAATTGAAAACGGTTACAGATAAAATAGAACGATATATATGAACAATTCAGAGCATCAGGTAGTGAACTTCCAGAAGGCAAGCCAATTGGACGCATTTAAAAGTAACAACAGGTTGGTCATTCTAAATCGATTCCCTTATCTTTACAAAAAAAACTCACTATTCCTTTTTGAACCATGGTAAAATAAAGGGCGGAACATGGCTTGTCTATCGATGAAGTCATAACTTATGTCACTGTTTTTGACTCAGCCCACGCTAAGGAGGAATCGTAATGAGTAGGTTAGCAAGATGGAAAGCAAAACTAGTAAAATCAGCACTCGCATTAACAGTAGCGTTACCGCTGCAGGTCTTGGTTACAAGTCCGCTGCAGGTCGTAATGGCCGAGGGACCGAGCGATCCGGCTCCGTTTATTGAAGCCAAAGTCGTGAATGAAAATGCAGGTAAAAAAGTATTGTTCGACAATACGCATGAGCAAACCGCTGGTGCAGCGGATTGGGTTATCGACGGCGGATTTTCGGATTTTGCCAATGCTTTGGCGAATAACGGGTATTATGTGAAAGAACTTCGCAAAACTACTCCGATAACATTGAGCGATTTGAGCGGCTATGATGTATTTGTGGTTGCAGAATCAAATGTCCCTTACAAAACAAGTGAACAAGCTGCGCTGGCACAATATGTCCAGGGAGGCGGCAGTATCTTCTTCATCGCAGATCATTATAATGCAGACCGCAACAAGAACCGTTGGGATGGTTCGGAAGTATTCAACGGCTATCGCCGTGGGGCATGGACGAATCCGGCAAAAGGCATGAGTGCCGAAGAAAGTGCTTCATCTGCTATGCAGGATGTTGCCAGCTCTGATTGGCTAGCGACGCAATTCGGATTGCGTTTCCGATACAATGCTTTGGGCGATATTGATGCGAATCAAATTGTAGCTCCAGAGCAAGCTTTTGGCATTACGACCGGCGTTTCCAAAGTTGCCATGCATGCGGGTTCAACCCTTGCTATTATCGATCCGACCAAAGCCAAAGGCATCGTCTACCTGCCGCAAACGAACGCAGCTTGGGCTAATGCAGTTGACCAAGGTGTATACAATGGAGGCGGCATTGCCGAGGGTCCTTATGTAGCGGTAGCAAAAGCTGGCGCAGGCAAGGCGGGCTTCATCGGGGATTCTTCACCGGTTGAAGATGCGACGCCGAAATATTTGCGCGAAGATACAGGCGCCAAAAAGACGACCTATGATGGCTTCAAAGAAGTAAATGACGGTACGCTGCTCGTTAATATGGTGAACTGGCTTTCCAAGAAAGAAAGCTACACAAGCCTGACTGAAGTAAGCGGCCTTCAACTGGACCAACCGACGGCCCTGCTGCCGTTTGAAGCACCTGCTGCTTCTACAGAACCGCAGCCAGAGCCTTGGGCAGCACCTGAAGCAGGCTACAAATGGTACGATCGCAGCACATTTAAACCCGGCTCCTATGGCGGACCAACCGCAACGGCGAGCGCTGCGTACAGCTTCGTGCATCAAGCTACATTGCCGAATGCGCAGGATTTTCAAATCCGTGTCGTAATTGACAACTTGCCTGCTGCAACAACCGTAACAGGATACAGCGCTGGCATTTATCTAGTAACCGGCGGGGCGCAGGTGGCAATGATTCAAAATGCCGACGGCACATGGCCAGCCGCTTACGGGTACAGCTCAACCTTCAGTCTGACCTCAGATATTAACGGTCATGCTTACAAAGATTTGAACGTTCGTATTAAGCAGGGTACGGCGGCGGCAGCTAACTTGCGGCTTCGCCAAAACAGCACGAACTTGAAAACAGAAGGCGTAACAATCGCCAACGTTCCGGCTGAGCCGCTGCCAGAAGAGCAGAACCCGATTCCGGCCAAGATTGCCATTTCGGATGCACGCGGTAAGTCAGCAGGCACATTGGTAACTGTCGAGGGTGTAGTAACGACGGAGCCTGGCGCTTTTGGCGGGCAAGCGTTCTATTTGCAGGATGCTACAGGCGGAATTTATGTGTTCCAAAACCTGAGCGGTTTCCACCTCGGTGATACGGTGAAGGTAACGGCTCCTACGGCCCTTTACAATACCGAGTTAGAGCTAACAGATCCTGTAGCCATTGCCAAGACAGGTGTTTCAGAAGTTCCAGCGGCAGCAGTTGTGGCAGCGGTGGGAGCGGACAACCAAGGGCAATTAGTTGAGCTGGACAATGTAACAATAAGCAATATTATCAGCGCAACACCAGCTGGATCTTTTGAGTTTGATGCGGCGAATGGCACAGCAAGTACGCATGTTCGCGTGGATACGCGCACTGGCTTATCACAAAGCACATTCCCTTATCAGGCTGGACAAACAGTTAACATCAAAGGTGTGGCAGCGATCTTCAAAGGTGTCTACCAATTGAAGCCAAGAGGGCTAAGTGATTTCTCGGCACAAGCTGATACGACGGCACCAGTAACAACAGCTGCATTATCCAGCACGGCGAATGCTCAGGGCTGGTTCAAAGATGATGTGACGGTCACACTTAGCGCAGTGGATAATCAAGCGGGTGCAATAACAACGAATTATAATATTAACAGTGGTGCTTCAACTGTGTATACAAGCCCATTCGTCGTTCAAACGGAAGGTCTTAACACGGTTGGGTTCTTCTCAACAGATGCTGCGGGCAATGCAGAAGCGGCTCAAAAGCTGCAAATCAAATTGGACAAAACCGCGCCAACGGCTGTATTAACAGAATCCGGTCATGCGGTTGGGAATGTAACGAATGCGAACACATTGAAATTTGAATTAGCCGCTTCAGATGCGCTTTCAGGGGTAGCTGAACAAACGTTGACGCTGGATGGCAACGCGATTACTAGCGGTCAAACGATTGCGGCTGGCAGCTTGGCAGTAGGTCAACATATCGTGCAATATCATGTAACGGATGCTGCTGGCAACGTAACGCAAGCTTCGCAAGCGTTCAATGTCGGAACAGGTGTAACGTTTAGTCAAGCTGCGCTTTCAGCAGCACAAACGTCATTGAAACCAGGCGAAACGACAGCTACGAGTCTTACTGGTACATTAAGCAATGGAGCGCCAGCGGATTTAAGCGGTGCAGCAGTAGTCTACACTTCAACGAATGCGGCAGTAGCTGCTGTGGATGCTCATGGAGTTGTTAGTGCAGTTGCGAATGGTACTGCGCAAATTACAGCTTCCGTAACGTTGAACGGAAAAACGGTACAAACGAATGCAGTAACCATCTCCGTTGCGAAGCCACTGTCTGTCGGAGCGCCAGGTAGTCCTGTTTTATCCGATAACAATGGGCAATCAGGCATCAAAGACGGCAACTACACAGTAACGATGAACATGTGGTGGGGCAACAACGGCTCCATTTTCAAACTCTACGAGAACGGCGTACTCATTAGCACACAAGCTTTGACAGACGTTTCTCCTGCGGCGCAAGTAGCTAAAGTGGATGTGAAGGGTAAAGGAAACGGCACTTATACGTATACAAGTGAACTTATCAATTCTTTCGGAACAACAAAAAGCAGTCCGCTGGTAGTGACCATCACGGAAGCTTCCCCAGGCAAACCGGTATTGTCCCAAGATAATTGGGATGGGGACGGCAACTACAAAGTAACCATGAACATGTGGTGGGGAACGAACGCGACAGAGTATCGTTTGTACGAAAACGGTGTCCTCGTGGATACGAAGACCCTAAAAGCAGCTTCACCTAACGCACAAAGCGCTGTAACGACGATTACCGGCAAAGCCATTGGCGTGTACGAGTACCGCAGCGAATTGGTCAGTGCGGGCGGCGTTACCTCGAGTGACAAGTTGACGGTTAACGTAACGAAGTAAGTACGTAAAGCCTCTGGCTGCTCTGAAAAGAGTGGTTAGAGGCTTTTTTGTTTTCTTTCACCAGACTATTCAGAAGCGTTTTGGATAAAAAACTTCTATTGATCCTTGTTTGACAGGTTTGAGAAGGCAATGGTAAATTTAGTGGCAGTTGCAACTAATTTTACTTTAGGTGGTGAAAGCATGGAATTCCGCTGGAAACGTAATCTGTTCATTTTATGGATTGGTGTATTTTTTTGTGGGATGGCTTATACGCTTTCGATACCTTTTATTCCACTTTTTTTGCAGGAAGAGCTGGGCATTCGTAGTGATGTTGAGGCTTGGTCAGGAGTGACCTTTTCAGTTGGCTTTTTGGCAAGCGCCTTGATTGCGCCCTATTGGGGATCGTTAGCGGACAAATATGGCAGGAAGCCGATGCTGATCCGATCCGGTTTTAGCCTATGTGTGGTTTATTTCATTACTTTTTTTGTACATGATCCCTATATCTTTATTATTGTTAGAATTTTGCAGGGGCTGATGGCAGGATTTATTCCTGCTGCTATTGCTTTAGTTGGCACGAATACGCCGGATAAACAGGTAGGCTACGCTTTGAGCGTAATGTCGACGGCGACGGCAACTGGCGGTATTCTCGGTCCGTTGGTTGGCGGTTTGCTTAGCCATTGGGTTGGAACACGGGAATGCTTTGTCGTGTCTGGCTGCATCATGCTCATTTCCGCAGCGATTGCCCTCATTTGGGTGAAAGAAGTCCATGAGAAGCCTAAAGGGGCTCGGCCCAGCGTTTTAGACGATTTGAAACAAGCCGCAGGCAACAAGCAGTTGATGCGGATATTCAGCATGACGCTTATAGTGGCGACGTCTGTTATGATTTTGGAGCCGTTGCTGACGCTCTACGTGGTTGAGATTGGCGGTAGTGCCAAGGGGGCATCCCTGAGCTCAGGCATCATTTTCTCAGCCGTAGGTATAGCTACCGTCATTATGGGGTCTAGGTGGGGAATCATCGGGCAGCGAATCGGTTATGACAAAACGCTTTATATTGGATTAATAGGCGGAGGCATCGGAAATCTCCTGCAGCTAGGCACGCATAATTTAATTGTGTTTGGCATGTTGAGGTTTAGCTATGGTTTGTTTTTTGCTGCAGTCTATCCGGCATTAAATGCACTTATTGTCCAATATGCCGATAACGAATTCCGTGGCAGAGCGATCAGCTTGAATCAAACAGCAAACCAGTTTGGCATGATGGCAGGGCCGCTGATTGGCGGGCTGCTGGGAGGATGGATCAGCATTCAATTTGTTTTTATCATAACGGGCGCAGCCCTGTTAGGGGCGGCACTAACGATGAAGTTAAACAGTCGGAGGGAAGCGAAGCAGTCGCTTTTTGGATAGACGGTCCCTAACATAATCTGCTGACGCAACTTCCTCTAGACAAAACCAGCACCCAATGTTAGCTTAAATTAACTACTTAATGAAAGTTGTGATCATCTATGTCCAATCCAATGGCTTCTCAAGCGAGCCTTTCTTCTAGTCGTCCGATTCGCTTGTGGATCGTGCTTGTGCTTGGTGCGCTGGCTTCCTTCGGTCCTCTCTCGTTAGACATGTATCTGCCGGCGCTGCCTGTCATCGCGAGCGATCTACATACCACAACCTCGCTGGCACAAATGAGCTTAACAGCCTGCATGATTGGCCTCTCCATTGGTCAACTGATTGCAGGATCGGTCAGTGATGTACGGGGCAGGCGCATACCGCTGCTGGTCGGGCTTGTTATTTACGCGCTTGCGTCTATTTTTTGTATGTTTGCACCGTCGATTTGGCTTTTTCTGCTCCTGCGATTTGTTCAGGGGATGGCGGGGGCAGCAGGAATCGTTATTTCGCGCGCCATTGTACGAGATATGTACGAAGGGGTGGAGATGACGAAGTTTTTTGCGCTGCTCATGCTCGTTAATGGGGCCGCGCCTATCCTTGCGCCTATTATAGGAGGACAATTGCTGGAGTTCACCTCTTGGCGTGGGGTTTTCCTTGTGCTGAGCTTAATTGGCGTGGTGATGTTCTTTGCGGTTGTGCTTGGGCTAAAAGAAACCCATCTGCCGGAGCGCCGCTCGAAAGGCGGGCTATCCAACACATTGCGAACGTTTCGCGGCTTGTTGACCGACCGTTTGTTCATGGGCTACGCGCTAACGCAAGGGCTCGTTTTTGCCGGCATGTTTGCCTATATTTCGGGCTCGCCGTTTGTTTTGCAAGAAATTTTTGGAGTTTCTCCGCAAATGTTCAGCTTGTGCTTCGCGATCAACGGCATCGGTGTAATCATCGCTGGGCAAGTGACGGGAAGGCTCGCAGGCAAAATAAGCGATGAACGATTGCTGGCGAGTGGGCTTGTAATGGCGGCATTTGGCGGCATCTTATTGCTTATCGCGACCCTTGCGGGTGCTGGGCTTTATGTCATTTTGACAGCCTTTTTCTTCATCGTTTCCAGTGTGGGTCCAGTATCCGTGGCAACCTCTTCTCTAGCACTCCAGAGCCAAGGGAAGACGGCAGGCAGCGCGGCAGCGTTGTTGGGCTTGCTCTCATTTATCATAGGAGGCATCATTGCCCCGCTTGTTGGTATTGGGGGAAGCCAGACCGCGGTTCCACTCGGCATTATCATTGCTGTGATGGAAGTGGGAGCGATCCTTTGCTTTGTTGTGCTAACCCGTACCAGAAGGCCATAGCGCAGTCCCTCAACTTTTTCTCATGAAGCGAAACGAGTTCTAATTTTCTTCACAATTAGCCTTTATACTGAAGAAAATACGACCAATTCATGAAAAAGGTGGAGTAAAAGATGAAGCAAATTCACAAGAAAGTACTGATTGGTACGCTCTCAGCAGCATTGCTATTAGGCGGCGGCTTCGTGCTTCAGCATAATCAAGTCTTCGCTGACGAGACGGCCAAAGCGACACCTGCGGCTCAGAAGGAAACATTCAAGGATCGAAATCATAAAGGCTTTGAAGGACACGGACCTGTTAAAGGCGGCTTTGAGTTCGGAAAAGGATCGCAAGATTACGCGGCAATTCTCGGAATCGACCCGTCTGTTCTGAAAGAAGAGATCAAACAAGGTAAAACGCTGGCTCAAATTGCACTCGACAAAGCCAATCTGACAGAGGAAGCTCTCCTTGGTAAATTAACGGAAGCTGAGACGAAGAAGATTGACGACGCTTTAAGCGCGGGTAAAATAAAGCAAGAACAGGCCGACAAACTCAAGTCGGGTCTGGCGGAGCGTTTGAAAAAAGTTGTCGAGGCTAAGCCGAAGACAATGAACTTCAAAGGAGCGCCTAGTCCAGGACAACGCCCAGGCGGTATGCCAGGAGGAATTTGGGGCAATCCGCAAGAAATTGCCAAAGTGCTGGGAATCACCGCAGAAGAGTTGAATTCGGAGCGCAAAGCCGGCAAGTCACTTGCCGAAATTGCTCAAGCCAAAGGCATAACGGAAGATGAGCTTATCGCCAAGCTGAAAGACAGCTTAACGGATGAACTTAAAAGCTTCGTCGAACGCAAAGGCGGAGAGCATCCAAGCGCCCCGCCCCGTCATGACGGACCGAAACATGTTGGAAAGTCTGATGTAGCATCAGCTCCAACCGACAAGAAATAACTACAAAAGGCTGCTCCTCTGATCGAAAGATCGAGAGGGGCGCCTTTTTTTCTTTGAGCAGCTGAATGGGCGATGGCTTCAAAACGCAAACGACGCCAACGATTCCTATTGCCTGATCGGATCGCCACTTAATACAACACACGCCACAAATAAAAAGTGGCATAAGCCTCCCACCCACTCCACCCTTCAGCAAGCTCTTGAATATGGGAGAGAGAAGGCTTCTGCTCCAAGCCAAGCACATGCTTGAGTGCGTTGTGCAAGCCCACATCAGCGAGTGGGAACGCCGCGGGGTTCCGCAAGCAGCGCATCAAGACGTAATTGGCTGTCCAGGGGCCAATGCCGCGAATGTGCAGCAGCTCTTTTTCCATTTCGGCAAAATCCTCTTTCCTAAAGAGCGCCTCTTTGGACAAAAACCCTTCCGCCATCAGCTTGGCAACACCGATCAAATACTCCGCCTTTTTCCCTGTGAATTGTAAAACGGTCAAAGCATCGGGTGTCAGCTCAGCAATCCGCTGCGGCGTAGGGAACGCCCAATAGGTTCGCCCCTCCCAATCGAATCGGGTGCCGAACGTTTCCACAAGACGCCTTTTGAGCGTATAGGCAAAAGTCAGATTGATCTGCTGTCCGATAATGCCCCAGCTCATCGCCTCGAACAGATCGGGAATCCCCATCAGTCGCAATCCATAGAAATCTTGCGTAACCTGACTCAAAATGGGATCACCCTTGGCTAAAGCGTAAAATGGCGCAAGATTTGTCCCCAGATCAAACCATTCCCACACATACCGCGCGACTTCCGCGCGCAATGCAGGGGTTACCATGGCTTGCTGATGCGTCAGCAAACGAATATGCAGAAGACGGTTGTCCTCACTGTTGACAGCGGTTAGCACAGAGTTATCCCCAATCCGGATAAGCTTGAAAATCTCCGAGTTATCCACATGGAAAAGACATTCATTGGTGGAGCGGGATAAATAACCGATATTCTGTTCATATCGAAAAGGCTCGGGGATTGGCAGCGTAAGCGTGCTCGTCAAATCGCACCATTGGAGGATGGAAGGGTTAAAAGGTTGATACGGCTGCATGGTTAGTTCTCCTTTGCCTGATTAAGTTTCTTCTTCTATTATCGTGGAAAGTGGCTTTTGTAATCTTGCTTTCTCATCTTCACACCCTTACAACGCCAGCTGGGTTTGGGTATACTGTGTGTAGAGGACGAGGAATTCTGAGAGGAGTGAAAGGCTGATGCACGAACGGTTTTGGCAAGCAATTGTGACGAATGATGCGGCCTATGACGGCACGTTTTATTATGCAGTGATGACAACCGGGATCTTCTGCAGACCTTCTTGCAAATCGAGACCGCCGAAGCGAGAGAACGTTCGGATTTTCATAGATCGCCAAGGAGCTATGGCCGAAAATTATCGTCCCTGCAAAAGATGCAGGCCAGACGGAGCCAGGCTGCCGGATGAAGAATGGGTGATGCTGATGAAGACCCATATCGAAGAACGATATGCCGAGCCGCTGACGCTCACCATCTTGGCAGACCACTTCTATGCTAGTGTGTATCACTTGCAGAGAACTTTCAAACGTGTGCTGGGCGTTACGCCACTCATATATCTTCAGCAAGTACGGATCGAGGCGGCTAAGCGGCTTTTGCATGAAACGGATCAAGCGGTGAGCGCGATTGGCGTTCAGGTGGGGATGCCGAATGCGGCACATTTTGCCACACTGTTTCAGAAAAAGACCGGTTTAACGCCAACGGAATTCCGTCAATCTATCTTCACCTAACCATAACCATAACCGTAACCGTAACCGTAACCGTAACCGTAACCGTAACCGTAACCGTAACCGTAACCGTAACCATAACCATAACCATAACCATAACCATAACCATAACCGAGGAGGGTTCGATGATGCAAACAGAACAGAAGAAACTGATCCATTGGGGGATTGTACGTATTAGTGAGAGCCATTTCATCCTTGCAGCAACGGATCGAGGTCTGTGCTATCTGCAATTTCATGAGAGTGATGCGGAGCCTCCTATTCATTGGGGGCGCAAGCAATTCCCCGAGTATAACTGGATAGAAGACAAGGAGAGTGTTCTCGAGCCTTACCTTGTTCAAATTGAGGAGTACTTGAGAGGACTACGTACCGAGTTTACACTCCCTTTGGACTTGCGCGGGACCGAATTTCAGCAAGGGGTGTGGCGTGCACTAAACGAGATTCCGCATGGGGTGACGCATAGCTATTCGGAAATCGCGCAGGCGCTGAATAAACCAAGCGCGGTCAGAGCAGTAGGCACAGCAATTGGCGCTAACCCGATACTCGTCGTGGTGCCATGCCACCGGGTAGTAGGGAAGAATGGCGCGCTTACCGGCTACCGGGGCGGATTGGTGAATAAGGAGAAGCTGTTGGAGTTGGAGGGAGCACGGATAGGGAAAGGTATATCAGAGGTAGCGAATGTGATGGGCTCGTAACAGGTCAGCGATTTGCGCATAATTCCTGCGATTGTGCAGGCTTTTGGGCTTGGTTCTGCCAAAAATCAAAGAATTCCTGCGATTGTGCAGGCTTTTTAAGTGTTTTCTTGATTCCAAGATGAAAATGCCAAAAAAGCCTGCATAATCGCAGGCCTTTCCCTTTTTTCACACCATCACGTTGAAAAAGCCTGCACATTTGCAGGCTTTTCAGAGTTGGTTAGCCATATGGGCAGCTTATCCTTAATGATATCCACCCTTGGTGGTCCAAACTCTAGATCTTTCCCATCCAAAAGGAACTAAGATCCGCTATATGAGCCAAAACGTGTATTTTCATATCCAGAAGGAACTACGGTCCGCTATTTCGCCGTATTTGCACTAAATCGCACAATTTGGACGAAATAGCGTACCTCAGTTCCCTTTCATCGAAATAATGCGTTATTTTCGGCAATTAGAGGATCATAGTTCCGTTTGGTGGAGGGGACATGCTGATGTGCGGGATGTGGATGAGGTATGCTAGTGGAGCTATGAGATGACGAGTTGAGGAATAGGTAGGTACGTAGTAGGTAGGTTAGGTAGAAAGTAGAAAGTAAAAGTAGTGAGTAGAAGAGGAAGAGTAAGAGTAAGTAGTAAGTAGTAAGTAGTAAGTAGTAAGTAGTAAGTAGTAAGAGTAAGAGTAAGAGTAAGAGTAAGAGTAAGAGGGGGCAGCTAGTGTCTATAAACGTAAATCATAAATCAGCGAAGCAGCTTCTGACCAAAGCCAGCGGCTTTCTAGAGGGCTATTCGCATACGTTAAACCCTTACACCGGGTGCGTCTTTGCCTGTTCTTACTGCTACGTGAGGCAGATGCCGGTGGCTCTTTTTCGCGAAGAGGGCTGGGGCGACTTCGTTGATGTTAAGGATAACGCAGCCGAGCTGCTAGCGAAGGAACTGGTCCGCGCCAAAAGCAAAGGGCCCGTTAAGATCTTCATGTCTTCGGCGACGGACCCGTACCAGTCGATTGAGCATAAGGAGCGGATTACCCGCTCGCTGCTGGAGGTGATGTCCGTGCATCCGCCGGACTTCTTGTTTGTGCAGACCCGCAGCCCGCTGGTAACGCGGGATGCGGATCTGTTCGAGCTGCTCGGCGACCGCGTAAGAGTCAGCATGACGGTTGAGACGGACCGCGAGGAGGTACGCCGAGCGTTCACCCCGTCCGCGCCGCCGATTCCGGCGCGGCTGCAAGCCCTGCGCGAGCTTGCGGCTCGCGGCATTCCCGTGCAGGCCACGATAGCGCCTGTGCTGCCAAGCTCGGAGCAATTCGCCGAGCGGTTGGCGGGCATCGTGGATCGTGTGTGCATCGACGACTATTTCATGGGCGATGGCAGTGGAGGCAAGCGCACGGAACGCATCGGCGTGCGCAAGATCTATGACGCGCTGGGGCTGACCGACTGGTACAGTCGGGATGCGTATAGGCGTGTACACGAACAGCTCCTGCGGCATTTTACGCAGGAGTGTGTGTTCTTAAGCCAGCAAGGCTTTTTACCCTGAGGCCTCTCCTCGCCTAATCCGTCAGCGCGAGCTACAGAGCTTCGCAGCATTTCCATCGGCTAGCCTCCGCGCGAGCCACGGAAAGCTCCGCCGCTTCACCCTCGTCTAACCCGCGAGCGACAGAGCTTCGCAGCATTTCCACCGGCTAACCTCCGCGCGAGCCACGGAAAGCTCCGCCGCTTCACCCTCGTCTAACCCGCCAGCGACGGAGCTTCACCATCGGCTAACCGGCGCGAGCGACGGAGCTCCGCAACTTCACCAAACGCCTAATCCGCCTGCGCCAAAAACGGAATCACATCCACTTGGCTGCGCATGCGCTGTTTGAATTCTTTGGGCGAGCATTGGTTGTGGCGTTTGAACAGCTTGTAGAATTGCGCCATGTTGAGGATGCCTACTTCATAGCTAACTTCCATAATGCTGAGGTCTCCGGTGAGAAGGAGGCGTTCGGCTTTTTTGATTCTTTTGTAATTTACGTAGTCGACGAAGGATATCCCCATGACCTTTTTGAAATACTTAATAAAGTAATGATAGCTTAAATTGAGTACGCTGCAGACGTCTTCAACCGTAATGCGCTCACTGAGATGTTTGTCAATGTAGTCCAGTGCTGGACGTACTCGGGAGATACCGGAGTCCTCGGTGACACCGGAGAAGTCGCGATGATCATTGCGCAGCAGCAAAAGCAGCAGATTCTTGATCGCTGCGCTGATGGCCAGCTCATAGCCAATCTTCCGAGACTGCGACTCTTCGTAAATTTGCATAACGAGGGTATAAGCTTCCTGTTTAACGGCAGGGTTGTCGCGGAATACCTCATTGAATGCCTCTAGCGGATGCGTCAGCTCGGAGAAGCGGTGCAGATAGGGCATGGTACTAAGGTCAAAATGCTGCTTGAGATCAAGCTGGAAAACGATTTGCCTCAAGGGACCTGGTGCATACGTATGCGTTCGATGCGGCTGGGAAGATCCGAAGACCATGATGTCTCCCGGCGTCATAACGGTGTAGTCATGCTTGGTTTGGACACCGAGCTGACCTTGGGCAACGAGCAGAAATTCAACTTGCATATGCGAATGCCAACCCCAATCTGAAGGAGGCCCAGCCTGCGGGGTTTCATGCATCATTTCCCATATTTTCAAAAAAAGCAAAGGGTTCTGATAAATGACTTCTTCATTTGTGATTTCAGTTAAGGGGCCAGGGCGATGGATAGGTTCCATGATTATGCATACCTCGCAATTCGTAAGTAGGACATTTTTGAATACGCGAAAAGTTAGTGAATGTAAGGGTTTATCAGGAATGAGTATACCACTGTTTAGGAGTAAAGGACACTATTGAATAAGAAGTAGGCAGAATCTTGTCTTTATTTTAGGCAGGGGACTGTCTATACTCAGAAGTATGAATGAATACGCTATCTTGGAGGGAATAAGAAGATGAGTCAGAAACTAAAAGTTACGGTATGGAACGAATTTCGTCATGAAAAAGAAAGTGAAATTGTACGCGCGGCTTACCCGGATGGTATTCACACAGCGATTGGTGAAGGGTTGGCAGGAGCTGTTGATGTCACTTATGCCACATTAGATGACGCTGAACACGGCTTGTCCGAAGAAGTTCTGAACAACACGGACGTTCTGATTTGGTGGGGACACAAAGCGCATGATGAAGTACAGGACGCTATCGTTGATCGCGTTCAAAAGCGTGTATGGGAAGGCATGGGACTCATTGTGCTGCACTCCGGACACTTCTCCAAAGTATTCAAAAAGCTGATGGGCACTTCCTGTGACCTCAAATGGCGTGAAGCCGACGAGAAGGAACGCCTTTGGGTTGTTGCTCCAGGTCATCCAATCGTTGAAGGAATCGGCGAGTACATCGATTTGGAAGCAGAGGAAATGTACGGTGAGCACTTCGATATTCCACAGCCGGATGAGTTGATCATGGTTTCTTGGTTCGAAGGCGGAGAGGTTTTCCGCAGCGGTTGTACGTTTAACCGTGGCAACGGGAAGATCTTCTACTTCCGTCCTGGACATGAAACTTACCGTACTTATTACAACGAGCAAATTCGCCGCGTCATCAGTAATGCGGTTCATTGGGCTGCTCCAACTACGCGTGAGTATCCGAAATACGGGAATCACAAACCGCTTGAAGTAATTAAACCAAAAGTTAACGCTTAATCTATAGGGCTTGCAGAAACCGATGTCGATGAATTCGATATCGGTTTTTTGACATGATTGAGAACGGCGCATGGCCATAAAGATCGATGATGTGCTTGTAAAATAAAGAAACGGCTTTTTCACGTTGATCCTTGGTGTGTTTAACTAATACAAATAACCAAAATACAAGAGGTAAAAAAGGGTGCAGAGCAAGGAAAGCAGCAAGGCCCATAGAAGGTGGATGTAATGCAATCGAAGCATAGCAAACATATTGAGGTCAAAAATCAACGACCACCAGCCATTCCAGCCAGCGTGATAGGTGATTCTCCCCAGTTTGTAGCCCAGCAATTCAATGATGATATACATCAGTGTCCATTTGAGGATATGCCGTATTTTCGATAATGTACCTGTCATTGGGAAGTTGGAGAGAAAGAGAAATGTAGTTATAGGATAGATGAGGAAGGTATGGAGCATTACGGTGCCGGTATAGTTTAAGAAAAAATCGGGCTCTAAATGCCATTCATAATGTTCTTCATGGGACACAAGCTCATAGAGAAGCTTTAAACAGGAGATATACAACATCGTTGGATAGTACTGTTTGAATTGCTTCCAGTCCCCCCAGCGCCAAGCCGCTGCTAATACCCACATAGAGATGATGATATGAATAGTAATGCTCCCCCTCGAAATCGTTCTGCGTATACTAATTTTTCCATATTTATGGAAAATAATTCGAGGTTAACAAAATAATTGGATGTAAATGGAAAAATATGCGGATACTGTAGTATCTCTGAACGAAAGTGATGATCTTTAGGATGCTTAATATCACTGATACCGATTCTCTGATTGAGCTGATATTCACAATACTCACAATTATTGGATCTTTGCTAATCATGCGTCATAACTGGAAAAGATACAGCGTTCTTTTTCTTATGAGTGCTGCTGTCAGTGTGATTCTTTGTTATGTCTTCGTAGAAACAGGACTCTACAGCTTTCCGATTCGACTACTCCCGAGCTTATCACCCATGCCTATAACGACGATTATTGCCGTGTTTTCCTTCTTCGTTTTGCTTGGTGTGAGGTTTAGTCCTGCTATGTGGGCTTGGAAAATTCCGTTTTACTGGGTTATGGTGCATGTCGGCATGCTGGGGGAAACGTTGGCTTTGCATAAAACGGAGCTTATTCACTACGTGAAATTTTGGGACGTTTGGGATTCTTACACCTGGTGGTGGATTTACCTGCTTGTTTTTGAATGGGTAGGAGGCATGGTCATACCGGCAGAAAGCCGGAAGTCCATGCACCATGAGTGGTTGCAGTATGGAAGATTAGGCTGGTTTTTGCTGCATTTTATTTTGATTTTGACGATTTTTTTAGGCGGATTTTATTTAGGAAGGGTCAGCAAATAAAAACATGCTGCTCCTTTGCTCTAAGTCAGCAAAGAGGCAGCGCGTTATAGTCTATGAGGCGTTCTGATCTTTTTTATTAGGGTTCTGCTGCGCAGGTGCAATATAGAACGAAACGCCTTTTCGATCATTCTCAGCGTGAATGGACATGCCATGGTGATCCATAATTTGCTTCACAATCGCTAGTCCGAGGCCGAATTGACCGTCTCCGCCTGAGCGGAAAGGTTCAAACATGTTGTCCGCGATGGATTGATCCAGAAGCGGGCCGTCGTTGCTCATCCGCAGCTCTGAGAGCAGGGAGCTTCCTTTTGGCGCGTGCTCATGCGCTTTTACTAGAATCTGAATGCGGCTTTTGGCATAGCGAAGCTGGTTGTCGAGCATGTTTTCCAAAGCAATTTTCCATTGCTCCTGATCACCCATCAGTTGGGTAGACGGGGCGAGATCCATTTCCCATTCGACTTCAGGTCGGCGATAGCGCAGCCGCTCTACAACATCTTCAATTACGGTTTGAATTTCGAAGGCTTTGAAAGGTTTATCCCTTGCGGTTACATAGTTCAGCTTATTCAGGAGCAGCAGATCGCGAATACGCTTCTCCAGCCGCTCGCCCTCTTTCATAATAACGCCTACACTGTCGCTCAGGGTTCCCTTCGGGAAGACGCCGTCTTGAATCGATTGCGCGTAGCTGCGTATGACCATGACAGGCGTTTTCAACTCATGCGAGGTATGCTGCAGGAAAAACTGCTGGGCATGATCCTGCCGCACGAGGCGCTGGCGCATAGATTCGATCGCTTTGGCAAGGCGGCCAATCTCATCTTTGCGACCTGTTTCGATGGGTTCATGCCAATCGCGTTCAGCCATGCGTCCCACATGGCGCTCCATTTGAATGAGCGGGCGTGTGAA
This sequence comes from Paenibacillus ferrarius, assembly GCF_002027705.1. Taxonomy (GTDB): domain Bacteria; phylum Bacillota; class Bacilli; order Paenibacillales; family NBRC-103111; genus Paenibacillus_E; species Paenibacillus_E ferrarius. The sequence continues at coordinate 103,473 of NZ_MBTG01000006.1, forward strand.
GTAACGAGCCAGCAGCAAACAAGGGAGCCAGCTAATGACGATGAGCCCGACCATCATCAGCATCAGTCTGCCGAACATGGTCATGACCAGATCATTGCGGTAATTGCCCCAGGCATAAGACACGATAAAGTTCGGCTGCCCTTGAAACTGTTCTTTGCGAATGACATAGAAAATGCTTTTGTTGTCAATACTGCGAGTGTATTTTTCAACAGGAATCATCTGCGCTAATGCGTCTTTCTCCATAGCTTGCATAAAAGGTTCTCGGACTGTCGTAGTGGAGCTGATCGTTTGCTCAAGCGCGGTTCCGCTTATCATGAAATGGCGGATGGACGGTCCGCTCCATGTGCCAGTGAGCGGTGCCATCGTCTGTGTGGCCAGCGTGGAATCAGCCGGGATGCCAGCCGCTGCTGTCCCCATTTCTATTCGGGGAACAAGCATAAGGCCATTTTCGTCAGAAATCATGGGCTGAGCCCTCGAAGCCGTCATGGTGACGCGCGAAAAGGGCTGGGTAGGCAAGGAAGGCAATATAGGCGCTGCTGTTAACGTAGTAGTTTCCATTTTGAGGCCGCTTTGCGTATCAAACAAAATGTCATAAAGCTGCTCTGTGAAGAAGCCTTTTAATGTCCAAGGCAGCAGAAGTGCAAGAAGGGTAAAAATGAATAACGTTAACGCGGCGAATGCTCCCCAAAGTTTAAGAGCCAGCGGCCACTGCACGAGATTAAGTTTCATGCTTTCACCATCCTGTATCCGTACCCATACACGGTTTCTAAACGCAGATCCGGCAGCTTGCGGCGAACTCTGCGCACCAAATCGTCAACAACCCGATCCGTTCCGAAGTAATCCATTCCCCATACCGCGGTCAGCACTTGCTCACGTTCCAGAACTTGCCCATGGTGATTAATGAAGTAAAGCAGCAGTTCGAATTCTTTGGAAGTCAGCTCTAATTTGCTGCCCTGCTCATCTGTCACCGTGCGGGCTTGCTCATCGATCAAATAGGAGGCTAACGTCAGCTTGGAGCGCCGTTCTTGAGAGGCTGGCGCTCTCCCCGCGTAATGCCCGCCGTATACGCGCTCTAATAGCTTGCGCGTACGAATTACAAGCTCTCGAGGAAGAAAAGGCTTGGCCAAGTAATCATCACTCCCAAGCTCAAGACCGATAATCCGGTCAATATCCGCATCACGAGCAGATATGAAGATAACAGGCTGCGTCGGCTGATCGGCTTTAATCTCCCGCATCAGCTGATACCCGTCTACGCCGGGAAGCATAATATCGAGGACCCACAAGTCCGGCCGCTCTGCGATGGCGGATCTTGCCGAGGTTCCATCAGCGAACGAACGCACTTGCCACCCCTCTTTCTCCAAGTAGGCGGCTAATAATCCTCTTAGATGTTCTTCATCTTCCACTAAATAAATGTGATACATGATCGTTTCTCCTTCTTCTCTGTCCGCGATGGGGAAAAGGTGGAGCCGTTCGCAGTTTTTGCGCGCGGTTCCGCCGGATTCATACAGCCGATTTCATCTATTTTTTGGATTGTTCTGTCGATTCTGCTTTTGCTTTTTCTGCTGCTTCTTTGATTTTTACAGCCATCGTACGGATAGACTCTGTTTCACTTTTGTAATCCTTGAGCAGCTCAGGCAATAAGCTTTTGATTGTTGCCGCGTCGTCCGCTTCTACGGCTTCGGCAAGTTTTTGCTGGCGTTTAAAGGATTCTGTCGGTTCACCCTTCATTATAACACCCGAAGTCACGCCCTCAAATGGAATTGCTTGGACAGCTTCCTTACCGGACAATTCATCGCTGTTCAATCTTTTAACGAAAATTTTATTGCCAGAGGAAAGTTCTGCATCCTTCGACAGTTCGATGGCTGGGAGTGCTGGAATCGCTTCACCGGCTACAAAAGACTCGCTAGTCGTAGCGGCCGTAGTATCATCTTTAACTGCTGAACCGTCCACATTTTTCATAGTTACACTCCGGAAAGTGGCAATCTTCGGCAATTCGTTCTCTGCTTGTTTGCGATCCTCCAGTGCCTGTTTCCATTGCGTCAAAGTTTCTGGAGCGTAAGTACTGGCTAGGAGCTTCAAATAATTTCTTTGATGCGCGGGTTGGAACAACAAGCTGGCTGCACTTGCCTGTACTTGGAAGGCATTTGTACTGGTTGTTGTGTTTGCTGCGGTAAGCGTAGTAAGTTCTTTTGTTTCGGTATTGGAATCAGCGGCATAAGCGCTAACTGCTCCGAAGGCCATAGTTGCGGCGAAGGCTAGAAGACTTACTCGACTTGTGTAACGTTTGATTTGTGTTTTCATGGTAGAAAACTCCTCTCGATATATGTGATGGTGGGGAATGTGTTTCCCTTACTTCTTCACTTTACCGAAAGATTATGGACATCCTATCGTAACATTGTGGGAAATTGTGTGTGGGCGTGCCTGTATTGTGAACCGAAGTAAAGCTGGGATGAAATATGGCGGGTGCCTCGCCCAGCAGTGATGTAGCAAGGGAGCTCCCTTTCTAAGCGGGTACGATTGTTAACGTGGAAAATAAGGCGGGTGCCTATAATAAACATGCGATTATGCATCCTTTTTGCTTCAGAGATAGCCTCTATTGCTAAATTCCTGCGTTTCTGCATCTTTATCAGGTCTTTTCTTGATTAGAGAACCAAATTGCCGGAAATGCCTGCGCTTATGCAGGCATTTTCATTTTTATGGTGATTTTGCTGGAAATACCTGCACTTTCGCAGGTATTCCCTGTAAGGGATTAATTCACTTCAAGAAATGGACATTGAGCTAGTTTTAAGGTGCTTTGTGCTAATAGTGTGTTGTTAGTGATAATGCGGTGGTAGACAAAAAGAACCCTTGCGAGGGTTAGTCGCAAAGGTTTATCTCCCCCTCAGATGTCAGAGGGGGGAAGGAGCAAAAGACTGGTAAATTCATTAGAGCTAGCAAAGGTCTTCCGAGGACCAATAGCGGTCGGTGCATCAAAATCGTTTGGGAACCGATTAGACTACATCGGCTGACTGACATAGATACTAAGCTAAACCATAATCTTTCGCTAAACCGCCAAGACCGTCTCTGTATCCGCTGCCTACAGCTGAGAACTTCCACTCACCTGAATTTCTATATAGCTCGCCTACAACAACAGCAGTTTCAATTGAGAAATCTTCACCCAGGTCAAAGCGAATTAGTTCTTGGCCATCTACTTCATTAATTATACGAACATAAGCATTTGAAACTTGTCCAAAGTTTTGATTGCGCTCTGCTGCTTCGTGAATCGTAATAGCAAAAGCAATTTTATCGATACCTGCAGGAACCGTCGATAAATTAACTTTAACTTGCTCGTCATCACCATCGCCAGTACCTGTACGATTGTCACCATTATGTACAACGGATCCATTTTCATTTTCCTTGTTGTTATAGAAAACAAAGTTTTTTTCGTTATCCACTTTACCTGCAGCGTTTGTGCAAAATACAGAGCAATCAAGATCGAAAGCGCCGCCGCCATCGTATTTATTCGTGTCCCATCCAAGACCTACAAAGATTTTTGCAAGTCCAGGATTTGTTTTTGTAAGATCTACTTTCTGACCTTTAGATAGATTGATTGCCATTGAATGATTACCTCATTTTATTTTGTTTATTATTGGTAACGTTCAGCTAAGTCATCAATACGAGCTGCATGAGCTCCTTCGCCAATTGCATTAAATTTCCACTCGCCATTATTACGATATAATTCTCCCGTAATCAGCGCTGTCATAGTAGAGTAATTGTCAGTTAAATTAAAACGAATCAACTCTTGATTATTGGCAGCGTTCACCACTCGGACATAAGCGGATTTAATCATGCCAAAATGCTGGTTTCTTTCATCAGCTTCATAAATGTTCACCACTACAAGAATCTTATGAACATCTGATGGAACTCTGGCAAGATCAATTGAGATTTGTTCATCGTCGCCATCTCCATCGCCTGTCAAATTATCACCAGAATGCTTGACAGATTTGCAGTCACTGGCAAGGTTATAAAAACATACAACATTATCGAATTTCGCTAACTTGCCATGTTCATTAAGAAGAAGTGCAGAAGAATCACAATCAATGTCTTCATCAATTTCCTTTTTTTGGCCAAAGAATCCATTGGATTCACTTGTCGCTGGATCCCATCCGAGGCCAACTACAAGTTTAGAAAGACCAGTAGTGCCCTTAGTTAAGTCTATTTTTTGACCTTTTACGAGATTAATACTCATTGTCTAGGTCACCTCCTTTCAAGGGAATCAATCACTTATGAAACTAGTAGATCTGCTTGGTAAGCTAACCTTGCAAATTTCGACAGCGAAATTCTCTCTGCATGATACATACGACGGTGTTCTCAAATAGTTCCAAAAAAGAAATAATGTTCAACAAAAATTTATTAGGCATAAGTATATCACCTCTAATAGATCGGAGTGTTGTCCTGGCACCTTTTTGTCATAGGACAAATACTAAAAAACCAAAAGAACCTACCATCATCCAAAGGGATGAAGGTAGGTTCTTCTTCCAATCTTACAAGTTCAAATGCAGCTTCCGCGTGTTCAACATACCGTCCAAACCCGTAGGGTCTTGGCTTACTTTATATTGAACGAAGGTTTCGGCTGCTTCTGAAGTTCGAATGCGGAGCGGCTTGGGCTCCATGTCGACGAGCTTCGCCATGACATCAGCAACGGATTCCGGCGTTTGAGGGACAACATTCCGCTTCGCGAAGGCATCCATATATTGCATCAGCATCGGCTTGTATTCATCTTCTAGAATACCTCCGGTTTGCTGTACATGACCTAGCACCGTGCTGTTGAAGTTAGTTGCAATCGCGCCAGGCTCGAGCAGCGTGACATCAATATTGAAGGTAGGCTTGTAATAAGTGGCCAAGCTTTCCAATAAGCCTTCCACGGCGAATTTTGCCGCGCAATAAATTTCATTGAAGGGTTGCCCGACTAAACCGCCGACACTTGTTGTTGCAATAAGATGACCGCTCGCGGATTTGCGCAGAAGCGGCAGACCTGCACGAATCGTATGCATGACGCCATAGACATTCGTATCGAAGACATGATGGATTTCTTCCATAGTGGCTTGGCCCAATGCGCGAAGGAAGCCAAAGCCCGCATTGCAAAACAGAACATCAATCCGCCCCTCATTCCTGTCGATTTCAGCAAAAGCCTTATCCATCGACTCCGGGCTTGTGACTTCCATTTCCATGAAGTGAAGATTTGCCTGCTGAGCGTACAGAGCTCGATCCCGCTCTACCTGTCTTGTTCCAGCGTAAACCGTCCAACCTAATTCAGCGAATTTCAGTGCCGTTGCCAAGCCGATACCGGAGGATGCTCCGGTAATTGCCATAATTTTGCCCATCTATGATCACTCCAAATGTTGAATTTATAAACTGTTTAATAACTATACAATATACAAAGAAAACAAAATAGTCAAGTTTAAACTGGCAGCTGACAGCAAATAAATCGAATCGGCTTGAATGCCAATTCGATTCTTATCATTTGTTATAGCGGCAATTTCTCCAGCAATTTTTGGAGCTGAGCAAGTTCTTCTGCTGTATAAGGCTTGAAGAGCTGCTCGATTTTGTTATTATACGCCAGAAGAATCTCATTTATCAGCGTATTTCCTTTGTCGGTTACCTGAAGCAGATGACTCCGACGACTTGTCGGATGTGGCTTGCGAATAACTAGGTCCTGTTCTTCCAATTTATCCAACAGCTGTGTAATGGCACCTCGGGTTAATCCGAATTCGTTGGCGATGTCAACAGCGATGCAGTCCGGATGCTTGCGCAGAAATTCCAATGCATACATCATGATCGGCGTTATGTGAAAGGGGGGCAGCACTTGTGTCAAATAGGAGGAGATAGCATTTTTAATTTCGCGAAATTTGTACGTAATGACGAGGTTGTTATCCATGGCTTTGCCGCCCTTTTGTTTAGTTTCTATACATTATAGCAAGAGTGAGGGAGGGATTCCAAGCTAGTGGGATGCGATAGGCCAAAAAAGAGACCCACAGCAACGGGCTGCGGGTCTAAGTTTTATATTTTAAAGGGGGGTTGGTCTTTATTATAACCATGGTTCATTAAAAGAAGATGAAAATCATATTTCATTTTCATTACATTTTTGCTAATGGTAAAATAAAGCTAAGCATGCTTCTACATTTTACATAGCTGCGCAGAGTGGAGGTACCTATTGAAGCACTATTCCATGCGATCCCATTTGACGTTGACTTTCGCGATCGTGGCGATGATTCCGATTTTGATTCTTGGCAGTTTTCAAGTTTCACAAATTATGCATATTACCCAGGAGTCCAACCGGAATCAGCAAATGACCACCTACCGGCTTGGAGATGCGGTTCAAGATTATATGTATTATCACAGGAATGCGGTTGAAACCTTAGCGGCGACGATTACCGCCTCGGATGCGGCCTTTCGAACACGCGAGAGCTTAACACTGAAACTGCAATCCCTGCAAGACAACTTGGCTGGCTTTACGGGCATCTATGTCGTTGATCAAAATGGTGTGATTAAAGCAACCCATTCCGCGGCAAATCAAACGCTGATTGGCATGGATCTGAAAGATCGGGATTACACCATACGGGTGCAAGCAACCCCAAAGACCATTGTCTCTTCGTTGTTTCGCGCCCCCGAGGGAGCCGATCGGCCAGCTGTTGCGATTGCTGTACCGATCTATAAGGCCAACAAGCAGCCTGATGGCTTTGTTCTCGCTGTACTTGAGCTTGCTCCGATTAAGGAGCTGGTTACCAAATACGATTACGGTAAAGAGGCTTATCCGGTTGTACTGGACCATGCAGGCAAGCCGATTTATCATCCGAATGCCGCTTTGACGGAATCTTTGACGAGTTTGTCCAAGGAACCGGTGGTTCTGGATGCGCTGCGCGAGCACAAAGGCGAAGGAACCTATCAATTGAGCATCTCCGGGCAAAAAGAGCTAATCACCTACAAGGTGATTCCTGAAGTCGATTGGATTGTATGGGTCAGCAGATCCAAAGCCTCGGTTAATGCTGCCTTCACGGAATCACTGAGCCTAACGGTGCTGCTGCTCATCATCTCACTCATTCTGACCGTCCTGCTCGGAAGCTATTTGGCGAGACGTTTGAATGGTACGATTCATGCCTTGGTTGGCTATACCCAGCGTCTTGCGGGAGGCAGCTTTGTAGAGCGGGACAGTAAGGCCGTGCCACGTGGCGCACCCTTGGAGCTGCAATTGCTGGCGGATCATTTCTTCCGAATGGCTGAGCAAATCAAAGAAAATCAAGGTGCGCTTCTACAGCTGAACAGTGAACTGGAAGACCGCGTAGAGGAGCGAACCCAGCGCTTGCAGGACGAGCATGCCACATTAAATGCGGTGCTCGAGAGCATGTCCGACGCGATTGTCTTAATTGATGTGAACCAGCAGGTTGTTTATGCCAATCATCGAATGGCTGAAATTTTTGCGATTCCGATGCCAGAGCTGGCGATTATGCAGGAGGATGCACTTTTTGAACGGATTACCGATCTGCTGCCCGAACGCCAAGAGGAACTGCATAAGCTGACGGCAGGGCCCAGAGTTCAGGGGGCGTTTACCGTGCAGACCGAGCATGGCAAAGAGCGCTTTATGATGGTTTCAGCTTTCCAGGTAGCCCGGGATGGGCGGGTTTTTGGCCGCGGGTACGTATGGCGGGATATGACGAAAGAGCATGAAATTGATGCGCTCAAAAATGATCTGATTTCTCTGGCTTCCCATGAGTTCAAAACACCAATCACCAGCATACGCGGCGGAGTAGAAACGCTGCTGCGCGTCGACGCACAGTGGGAAGAAAGCTTTAAGCAGGAGCTGCTGGAAGGAATCCATGAGGATATCGGACGCATTCAGGACCTTATTGACGATTGGCTCGACATTTCCAAAATAGAATCAGGCGCAATGCGCATCAACCCGCAGCCCCTGCGTGTGGAAGCTATCGTGGAAAGCGCGATGAGAAGGCTGCCGCAGCAAGCGAGCGAAGCTCATACGCAATTCGAAGTGCAGCGTGCTGAAGATCTGCCGCTGATTTATGCCGATAAGCTTCGGATGGAGCAGGTGCTCGTAAACTTGTTCACCAATGCGGTTCGATATAATGAGCAGCATCCTATGATCCGAATCACCGCTGGGGCTGATGAGCGATTTGTGCATCTGGAGGTTCACGATAACGGGATCGGTATTTCCGCTGAGCATGTAGATAAATTATTCGATCGCTTTTACCGTGTGGATGTCTCCTCCAGCCGGCAAACAGGTGGAACGGGACTTGGCCTTGCGATATGCAAAGGCATTATGCAGGCGCACGGCGGAGAGATTGACGTTGTGAGCAAGCCTGGCGAAGGAAGCACCTTTAGCTTAGCCATACCGCGGTTCAGAGGGGAAGAAGAGCAGATATGAACAAGAAAAAAATCATGATCGTAGACGATGAACCCAAAATTGTCCGCTTCGTTGCGGCGAATCTCAAATCGTTGGATTTCGAAACGCTGACTTGCCAAAGCGGTGCTGAGGCCCTGGAGAAGGTTGAAGGCTTTGATCCGGATTTGATTCTGCTGGATTTGATGATGCCCGGCATGGATGGGTTCGAAGTGTTAAAAAGACTGCGCTCCTACTCCGGCGTTCCGGTCATTATGCTGACCGCACGCAGCAATGCGACAGACAAAGTGCAGGGGCTGAATCTGGGAGCGGATGATTATCTGACGAAGCCATTCTCGCTTGATGAGCTGTTCGCCCGGGTGAACGCCGTGCTTCGCCGGATGGATGGCCGCATGGCAGCGCCCGTCACGACAAGCGAGATCACGCTTGGTCTTGTGACGGCTAATCTGGCGCAGCGGCGCATCTGGGTTGGGGACACGGAGGTCAAGTTTACGGAGACGGAGTACAATCTCTTCGCTTTGCTCCTGCAGCATGCGGGCAAAGTCATGACGCATGAGCAGCTGCTCAGCGAAGTGTGGGGCAGTGAATACCGCGACGAAGTCGAGTACCTGCGGGTCACGATTGCGCGAATTCGCCAGAAGCTCAAAAGCCTTGCCGAAGGTCAGGAGCTGATTATAACCTACCCAGGAGTAGGTTATATGGCGAAGCAGGACTAGAAGCAGGGATGTGAAGTCCCGAGCGATTGCTGGAAGCGACACCGAAGGAAGCGTCGAAAGAAGCGCCGAAAGAAGCACCAGTAGATGCAACGAAAGAGCATTGAAAGTAACGCCGAAGAAACACCAGTAGAAGGGGAGAAGAAGCATCGAAAGAAGCGCCGAAAGGAGCATCGCAAGTAACGCCGAAAGTAACATCGAAAGAACCACTAAAAGAAGCACCAAAATAAGCACCAAAATAAGCACCAAAAGAAGTATCAAAAGAAGTATCAAAAGAAGTGCCAAAAGAAGTATCAAAAGAAGTACCAAAAGAAGTACCAAAAGAAGCACCAAAAGAAGCACCAGTAGAAGCGGCGAAAGAACCACGCAACACCGAAAGTAACACCAAAAGTAACACCAAAAGAAGCCCCCCTAGGGACCTGGCCCTTCAGCCGCTCACAAAAACTGCAAAAGTGCAGGCTTTTTCAACAAAATCGCCTAAAAAGAGAAAAAACCTGCGATTATGCAGGCTTTTTAATCATTTTCGTCCTTTTAATGAAAATGAGTCCTCAAAAGATGCGCTATCGCAGGAATTTGCAGAAAAAGTCGATTTAGAGGGTGAAAAGCCTGCACAATTGCAGGTTTATCACAATTACATTAGAGGCAGCTCTGTTAGTAGCTGTAAGTGCCCGCGGGTGCTGTAACACGAAAAAGCGAAATTTGTCCATGAGCGATTTCCGTCTCAGGGAGACAGCGATTGTTTGTTAGTGCCAACTCCGTGAAGGAGATCTGCGGAATTTCGATACTCGGTAAGTCATGCACGAGCTGCACATGTATTCCTCTTTTCAGCTATCGGCTCAACAATTGAACATCAAGCGGATAATCAGGCAGCTCCAGTTCGCGGATAGCGCCGGATTGCAGATCAACGACTGTCATCCCGTTCCAGCCAGTATCGGCATAAGTGACACCGCCAGTCAGGTAGGCATAATGACCGTCAGCGCTGCTTGCAACCATCTGATGCATGCGCGTAAGGGGGATGATTTTCTCCGTATAGGTGTTCACATCAAGGACGGTGAGGTTCGGTTTGCCTGTAGCGCTGCCAGCCGCTCCAATGCCGACGATGAGCATCTGCTTGCCGTCAGGTGTAAAGGCAACGCCTTCCTGATGCGTGTTGCCGGTCAGCGGTTTCGTTTCGTACTTGCCGCTGACCGGGTCAAGCACGACGAGCCCGCGGCCTTGGTAAGGCAGAAGCAGATGGCCGTCACCACGAACGACCGCATAATGTGGCTTCTCAAAGCCTCCTCGACCGAAGGGCGCAGCTTCCAGCGTGCGAGCTTTATGAGTTGAGGAATCTACAGCTGTCACCGAGTAAGAATCGTGGTCGATGCTGTACACTTCGCGGCCGTCAAGACTGGTGACGAGGTCAAAGGGACGGATGCCAATAGGGACGCTGCCGATCACGGCAAGCTTCGTGGTATCCATGATTTCAAGCTGGCTTTTGGTGCTACTGCCGGATACGTATACGCCTACGTAGACGAATTTCCCGTCAGGGGAGACAGCAATGCCCATACCCCCTGGACGATATTCGCCATATTGGGGCTTGCCTATTGCCGTTTGATACGGCACAAGCGCTACTCGTATTCGCGACTGCGTATCAACGACAGCGATGCCCTCCGCTGTAGAGACATAAGCGCGATGATTCGGTCCTTCTGCAATTGCAAAAGGAGCTTTGCCGACGATTAGTTTCTCAAAGTGACCCGTAGCTGGGTCTAAGAAAGAGATATAGTCACTTTTGGAGTGAGTAACCAGCAGGATTGGGGCTTGTGCTGGGTTTGTTAATGCTATATTTTCTTCGGTTGTATTCACAGTTGGCGTTGAAGCTGACGTAGATGTAGATGTAGATGTAGATGTAGATGTAGATGGTAATGTAGATGTAGATGGTAATGTAGACGTAGATGTGGTTGTAGATGATGTTGATATTGAGGTTGATGCTGACGGCGTTGCTGTTGGCGCAACAGAGGATGCCGCATTAGGAATAGAGCTTGTCGCCGTTACTTCAGTGGAAGCAGTCGCTATTGGCGAATTTGGGCTGACTCCAGTGGACGCATCAGAACGCACTCCACAACCGGCTAATACAACTAACAGGGTGAACAAAATCAACATATAACCGAATGGTTTATTTGCAAACAACACAGGCTGTCACCTCATTTTTAAAGTTATGCAACAGGGCTTTCACGGATTTCTCCAGATTCATCGCGGGGAGCGGGGCCATAAACGAGAAAAGAGCACCTTTTCCAAGGCACTCTTTCCTCTGCATTCAGAATGTTACTTTGCTAAAGTGACAGATGCTCCTGGAGTCGCTGTCGCCCAGTTACCAATTGGAGCAACGGTATAAGCTGTACCTGGCACTAGCTGAGCATTATTCAGCAATGCGAATGTGCCTACAGCTCCTTTACGCGAGGTCAACGTATACTCAGCTGTCAAAACCGTGCCATCTGCAGCGGTTAGACTCACTCGGCGAGAAACAAAAATCTCATCTTTCGGATCTTCTGAAAGGGTAACGGCAACCGTCTTGGCATCTACCGCGGCTGCGGATTGAATAGTAAGCGGAGCAATTTCTTTGGCCGTAAAGGTTGGATTTGCTATGGTTGCCCAGTCCGCTGAAACAGTGTAAGTCACGCCAGGTTTGAACGTTGCGCCATCTGGAAGTATAAATTTAGGTGCCTGTCTGCCATCCGTAGCTTGGGTGAAAAGCAGATAATTCGCAGTCATCGGGGCTCCGCCCTGAGGCGTGATTTGCACCTGACGGGTGCGCATAGATGAAAGAATTTGATACGTTGTTCCGTTATACTTGTTCGTCTCATCGACGATGAAAGCGCCAGGTCGGCTCTTGCTGTAAGCGGCAATGACATATCCATAGTCAGCAACACCGTCTGCAAGATGGGATTCCACTTCGAAAACATCATTGGTCACTTGGTCCGTGGATTTCAGGGCGATTTTCTCAGTGCTCGCTGTGAATGTTCCGGCAGGCTGACCTTTATAGGTTAGTGTGTAGGTTGTCCCTGCTTTTTGAGTCGGAACCGGAATAAGGTAAGTGGAAGTGGAGCCTGTTTTGAGTCGTGGAACGTTGCTGATCGCCAGGCCATTGTCAAAAACAAAGTTTTTGGAAGCGGGCTCCAGCTCTAATTCAGCCGTCGGAATCGGCGCCGAGAAGGTAACTTGCAGCGTAATGGCATTCAATGCCTGCAGCTTGGTCACTTGAATTGGCGCTATTTGCTGCGCTTCAACAATCAAAAGAGCGGCTTGACCGCGAGTCACTTGACTGCCTGTGAGCGAAGCGAAGCTTGGCAGCTGCTGTACAGCTGTTTTTTCTACTTTTAACACGTTGACAATCCATTCGGACAGTTGGTCTGCAGAGACGGATTGGGTTGGTTGAAATTGTCCGTTAGTCCCTTTCATGATGCCAAGAGAGCTGAGCGAAACCGCATAATCATAAAACCAATCGGCTTTGGCAACATCTGTGAAGCTGTTAGCTGCTGCCGCATTCAAATTCACATGAAACGCCAGAGAAATCATTTTAGCTAATTCTGCGCGAGTTACCGATTGATTGGGCTTGAAGGTATGGTTCTCGTAGCCAGAGATAATTTGCTGCTGAGCTAATTGTTCAATCGCGGTCTGTATTTGAGCAGAGCTGGCGGAATCAGTGAAAGGACTGGCGGCAAATGCGTTAAACGGAACAATAGCGGACAAACCTACGGCGGCTGTAATGGTCAAAACGGCTAGTGCTTTTTTGTTGTTTTTCATCTATAACACTCCTATTCGATATTAAGTTTTGTTAGCGTGCTGTCGTCTACAAGAACAAGCTTACACGTCAGAGCATTACAATCGAATAAAAAATCAGGCATCCACATTACAAAATCGTAAAAATGAATGGTTGCAGTTTTACACATGGAGAGACGAGGAGCTTCTTTTGCTGCATCTGCATTTTTACATTTTCACTTCCAAAGTAGAAAGATAAAGGCCCTACAACTGTCAAAGATGCGAGTGAGGGCTCAGATCTTTAACGGCTGTAAGGCCATTTTGAGGATGAATATGGAAATTAACTAGCGAAAGTATCTCGCTTGCTGTCTTGTTGAATGATGCTGTGTGAAGAGGAACCCGTGAGTCTTTGCGGCGGAAAGATCTGACGAACAGAAGCTACAATAAACGCGGCCACTGCGGCTTTGATCGCATCGCCAATTAGGAAAGGATAGCAGCCTTGTACCATTGCTGTAGCAAACGTATAGGCAGGAACTTTGTACATCAGCCAAGGAACTCCGGCAAGGTAGAGCAGTAAAGAACCGAATATTTCAAGAACAAGGAAAGTAGAAATGAATCCTATTACACCGTTTTTCACGCGAATACGAGGTAAAATTAGACCAATTAATAGAGCTGAGAAAGGCCAGATCATGATAAAGCCTCCAGTGGGACCAAGGACAATGCCAATTCCGCCACTCCCATGCAGCATAGGGAAGCCAAGCGCAGTAAGGACTACGACGAGAGCCATACTAAGAAAGCCGTATCTGGCGCCCAATAAACCACCGGCTAGCATAACGGCTAGCGTTTGCAAGGTAATTGGTACAGGGGAGACTGGGAGTGAGATTTTGAAAAAGCTGAATAAGACGAGAAAAGCTGCAAAAAGTGCACTGAAAATAACGCCGCGCAAAGTAAGTTTCATATTGTTCATCGCTCCTGTTTCTGTTATTGTTAGGTTATTGTCAACCTTATGTATTTGCGTTAGTTTACAATCAACAATCAGATAATAGCATATCTTTTGGGAAAGTGGAAGGAACAATTTATATATGTCAAAAAGAGAGATTTTAGCTTCATTACAGCAAGCTTCGGTTGTTTATCGAACAGAATCGGGAGAAGGCCGGCGTGTATGGTCCGACGTTACTATGGACATTTGCAAGGGAGATTGGATCGTAGTTATAGGTCCAAACGGCAGCGGCAAGAGCACTTTAGCCAGTGTACTGCTAGGGTTATGTTCGCTATCCAGCGGCGGGATGGAGCATCGTCAGAAGTCTCTCGTCACCCGAGGTGTGCTGCAAATTCCAGACGCACAATTCGTAGGAGACACGATTAGGGAAGAGCTGGACTATGTGCTGCCCCAGCGGAAATTCGAGGCAGAATCGCTTGCTGCATGGTATGCAGAAACGTTGTCGGCTGTTGGATTAACACTCCCTATCGAGCGATCGTTGAATACGCTGTCCGGCGGACAAAAGCAGCTGGTGAATCTAGCGGCAGCACTTGCCGTGCAACCTGAGCTTCTTATCTTGGATGAACCTACAGCTATGTTGGATCCGGCAGCAAGGAAAGAAGTAAGACAAGCTGTAAGAGAAGCTTATCAGCGAGGGACTACGGTGGTGTGGATTACGCATCGTTTGGAAGAAGTGGCGGATGCTACGCGGGTCATTGGTTTCGGCGAAGGCCGGATATCGTTTGAGGGGGAGCCGAGGGCATTTTTTTATGGCGAAAATGGGTACGATCTTCCCGTTGTGACACCTTGCATGGAGCTCGGGCTCGATGCGCCTTATGTCATTAAGACAGCGATAGGTCTCTTGCAGCAAGGATGCCGCTTGGGATTGCTCCCTCTTAGCATGGAAGAACTAGCTGAGGCGGTGGCATCATCATGGGCCTAAAGCTCACGGATATTCGGGTGCAAGCTCCCGATGACCCCAGCAATGATCTATTGAAGGACATCCAATTTGATCTGGCTGATGGATCGGTTACGGTGTTGATCGGACATACAGGATCAGGAAAATCAACACTTTTGCAAGTTATGGCGGGTATCCTTGAGCCTACTGCAGGAGAAATTACGCTAGATCAGCAGCCTTTGTGGCAAAAAAGGAAAGTCAACCAAGCTCAGCTGCTTCGGCTGGGCTTGACGTTCCAATTCCCTGAGCAGCAATTGTTCGCACGCAGCATTCGTCAAGAATTTGCTTACTCCCTGCGTCCTTATAAGCTGGAGAAGGCAGAACGAGAGCGCCGTATGACTGCGGCATGTGCCGACCTCGATCCGCATGGCGTCTTCGTCATGGATAGGTCGCCTTTTGCGCTGAGCGGCGGCGAGCAGCGCCGGCTCGCGCTCGCCACAACTTTCGCCACAGGGCCGGACTGGCTCCTCATGGATGAGCCAACCGCCGGCCTTGAGGCGGCGGCCGTCCGCGAATTGCTGCGCCTTATTCGCGAGCGGGAGCGTGGCGGCTTCGTCATCGCCACCCACGATCTGGACACGTTCCTGCCGTTGGCAGACCGTGTCCTCGTGCTAGACCGCGGCGAGCTCGTCTTCGACGGCACGCCGGAAGCCTTGTGCCGCGCGCCGGAGCTGCTGACGCGCGCGGGAGTCGGCCTCCCGAGCTGCGCGGAGGCCGCGGCCGCGATGGCGCGCTATGGCATCGCCGTCGCGCCAGACCTGCTTACGCCGGCGCTTGCTGTGCCGGCGATCGTCGCGGCGCTGCGCGAACGCGGCAGCATTGCTCCGGCGCCGCGCGCGGCAGCGCCGAGCTCAGCGGCCACGCGCGAAGCGAGCGTGGCTTCGCCGCCGCCTCAGGCCGCGTGGCTGCGGGTCGACCCGCGCGCGAAGTGGCTGCTCTACCTGCTGCTCGTCATCGGCACGATGCAGCAGCAGCAGTGGAGCGGCCTCGCGGCAGCAGGCCTGCTCCTCGGCTTCGCCTTTCTCGGCCTGCCGCGTGCGTTGCTTCGCGGCAGCTGGAAGATCGCGGTGCCATTTCTGATCTTTATGGCACTTTCGATCCTGCTGGCCGGAATGGATTGGACCACGCCAGAGGGACAGTTCCGCCTGGGCTACTCTATGGAGCGCGGCTGGAGCACAGCATTTACCGTGACCCGGTTGTTTCTGGTCATTTTGGACGGCTACTGGTTAGCGGTGACGACACCATACGGACAGCTCGTCGAAGGGCTGAATTGGGCCTTGAGATATTTCGGCAAAATGAAGCTCCCCGTCGCCTCCTTCTCCTTAGCCGTGTCGGTTATGTTTCGCTTCATACCGATGATACTGCGGGAATGGCAGCGATTCTCAGCCATCGTCCGAGCGCGGGGCAAAGCCGCCATTCGCCCGGGTACGGTAAGATCGCGGGATATCCCAGCGCTCGTTGTTCCTTTGCTGCTCGCCATGTTTCACAATGCGGAGCAGCTGACGGTTGCTATGGAAATGAAGCAAATCGACGGAAACAAGCTGCTTCTGAAGAAAAGCACGCTGAGCTGGAAGCGCAGAGATAGCTTCTGTGTCGTTCTGGGCGTTGTTGGTTTTGGACTTCTTATTTTGGTCCGTCAATAGGTGGGACTGATGCTGAGGCAGGGTAAGGCATGGAATGCGTGGAATGCGTGGGGATGATGCATGTATGTATGGGTAGCGGAAATGCAAAGTAAGACAAGGCGTGAAGTTCGTGGAATGGAGTTGGAGGGGCGGGTCCAGCATAGAAGGGCACGTGAGAGCATGAAATCGGCTGCTAGAGCGATGTGCAAAGCAGTGAATTATTGGAGGATGGAGATTCCTCGGATCCTACTAGCGCCGAAGCTGAAACGGAACTACGATACGCTATTTCCGAGAAAAATGGCAAATTAGACTCGAAACGGAACTACGATACGCTATTTGTCCCCAAAAGCTCAATTTGAGTTAAAAACGAAGCAAATAGCGTACCGTAGTTCCACTTGCAGAGAAAAAGTCGCTATTTTGCCCAAATAGCGCCCTCTAGTTCCGTTTCACTTGAAACGACCGTCGTTTCTCGTCTACCAGCGTGCAAAATGGCATATTTACAGGAGAAATTTCATCAGAAGGGGATAACCCCCTTGAAATCTGATATCTTGTAAGACAGTACCAGTACTCTTAGCCGTACAATGTCATCCTACTAGCCAATTCTGCTTGCTCCTCGCTCACTCGTGCCAAGCGCTATCTTCTTCCACTATCCTCATATTGCGTCATCCATCACGATCCTTCCTCATCGCCCGCCTGTCAGCGTATTTTCTAGCTCCCATCCTTCTACATCCTCATTCATCACCTGGCTCATTCCAGTTCACTCCTCGTCCCCAACCCCACCATTTGTCTAACTGCCCAACAGCTTTATACACTCGACAGACACCTCATAAGCACTCCTCATCCCAAACTCATAATTTGTCTAACATGCCCAAGCTTTGCACGCTCCACACCTCACAAGCACTCCGCATCCCAAGCTCATAATTTGTCTAACATGCCCAAGCTTTGCACACTCCACACCTCACAAGCACACCTCATCCAACCCCACCATTTATCGAACTCTCCCAAACTTTACACACTCGACACCTCACAAGCACTCCCCATCCCAACCCCATCATTTATCCATCTCCATTCCCTTTGTGCTCCCCCTAAACAAGTCATGTTGAGACTAAGAGCCTCGTATACTATACTTTGATTAAGAATATGGACGGCGGTGAACTATGGAAGCGGAATACACCTTATATGAGCAGCAAATGGCAAGACAACTGAAACGCTGGGAAATCAGGCAGCAGATAACTCCGAATTTCGTGGAGAGGGCTTCCAAATCGGTCCAAACCGGGATTAATAATCTGATCCCCGACAAGGTTCACAAAACGATAACGGCAACGGTCAAAGGCATCATCCAAACGACCTTATTCGGCATCAATTATATTCCGGCGCAAGAGCCGCTCTATGATGTTTCTTTAGCAGACAGGGATGCGAAGGCAGAAGAGCTGTTATCTCTTTATAAAAAGATTGCCGCAGCCGAAGGCGCAGGGGCGGGAGCGGGAGGCATTCTGCTTGGACTCGCCGATTTTCCCATTTTGCTCGGCATTAAATTGAAATTTCTTTTCGAGCTTGCTCACGTGTACGGCTACTCGACCAAGGACTATAGGGAGCGTTTGTTTATTCTCTACGTTTTTCAGTTGGCCTTCTCGAGCCCGAAGAAGAAAACCGAATTGCTTAAAACGATCAAGAATTGGCATGTGATTTCGGATTCCTTTCCGCCTGCAGCAGCTTATTTGGATCAAGTAGATTGGCAGCAGCTGCAACAGGAATATCGGGATACGATTGATTTTCGCAAAATGCTGCAACTTATTCCCGGAATTGGCGCCGTTGTGGGGGCGTGGGCGAACTTTGGTTTGCTGGAGGAGTTGGGTGTGGCAGGGATGAATTGTTTTCGGCTGCGCAGGCTGCAGGATAAGGTAAACACCGGAAGCAAAGAACAGTAAGAGGGAAACCTCGATGTTTTTTGCTATGCCCGCAGTCCCGCGCCGGCAGTTCCGCACCAGCACTTCACCAGCACGATCGTGCCTTACTCTTCCTCGCCTAACCTTTCTCACGGTAATCCTAATGCCTTTTCTCCTCCAAGCCGTGCATCTTCGCCCTCCAAGCCGTGCATCTTCGCCCTCCAAGCCGTGCATCTTCGTCCTTCAAGCCGTGCATCTTCGCCCTCCAAGCCGTGCATCTTCGCCCTTCATGCCGTGCCCCTTCGTCCTTCATGCCATGCCCCTTCGTCCTTCATGCCATGCCCCTTCGTCCTTCATACCGTGCCCCTTCGTCCTCCAAGCCGTGCATCTTCGCCCTCCAAGCCGTGCATCTTCGCCCTCCAAGCCGTGCCTTTTCGCCCTCCAAGCCGTGCATCTTCGCCCTCCAAGCCGTGCATCTTCGTCCTCCAAGCCGTCCCCTTCATCCACCCTTCATCCTTCGTCCCCCTCATCCTTGTTCTTAATCATCCAGCCCCTTCTCTCTTGCTATCATCAACCCTTCACTTCTTCCCTCGCTCTTAAAAACCGCCACCTCCCAATCTCTAAATAATCTACCTCTAGCCTCTAAATGCCCTTACTTTGCTTATGTGTAATCAAGACCACGGAAGACTCATATGATAAGGAGAGAGCCAAACCGCCTCAACACCCTGATCTAGAATGTGATTATTTTCACATACTTTTCTTTCTCGGTTTGGTCATCAGATTTTACCGCGATTCATTAGATCATACAGAGATTCATCGGAGGAGAGGATGGTTTAGATGAAACCAGCGAAAGTGGTTATTCTGGGTGCCGGGTATGGCGGGATTGTTACCGCGATCAGGCTGCAAAAACTGATCAGAGCCGAAGAAGTGAAGGTCACTTTGGTAAATAAGCACGATTATCATTACATGACGACGCATTTGCATATGCCGGCTGCTGGAACCGATCATCATGAGAATGCCCGTGTTGCGATAAGTGAGCTTATAAATGAGCGGAAAATTCACTTCGTGAAATCGACGGTACAGCAAATTTTGCCTGAGGAGAAGAAGGTCATACTGGCTGATGAAACGCTCACCTACGATTACTTGGTTGTGGGCTTGGGCAGTGAGACCGAGACATTCGGCATCCCCGGCTTGCGGGAGCATGCGATGTCAATTAACAGCATTAATAGTGTACGATTCATTCGTCAGCATATCGAGTATATGTTTGCCAAATATAAGCTAACTTCCAAGCATAAGGAGTACCTGACTTTTGTTGTGGGAGGCGCAGGTTTTACGGGTACGGAGTTTGTTGGAGAATTAGCTGATCGCCTTCCGGTACTTTGCAGGACTTATGATGTGGATCCCGCCCTTGTGCAAATTATTAATGTGGAAGCCTCGCCTACGGCTCTGCCCCCGGGCTTGCCGCACGACCTGGTGGAATACGGCATGGAAGTCATGCGCCGCAAAGGGGTCCAGTATAAACTTTCTACCGCGATCAAGGCTTGCGAGTCGGACGGTGTGCTGTTAGGAGACGGGCAATTTATTCCTGCGGGAACGATTATTTGGTCGGGAGGCGTTCGTGGCAATTCTTTGCTTCAGCAGGCCGGATTTGATGTGCAGCGCGGTCGTGTTCGAGTGGATGACTACTTGCGCTCCTTCCAGTATCCCGACGTGTTTATTACGGGTGATTGCTCTATTGTTATGAGCCCGGAAGGAATGCCTTATCCGGCCAACGCCCAAATTGCGGTCCAGCAGGGCTGCAATACAGCCCGAAATTTACTTTATACCTTGCGAGGAAAGCCGCTGCGACCTTTTGCTTATGATTACAAGGGGACGGTAGCTTCGTTAGGCAGGGGGGAAGCCGTAGGCATTCTGAAAGTGAAGAAGGTGAAAGGGAAATTCGCTGCTTTGATCAAAAAAGTGATTGATGCTCGCTATTTATTTCTGATTGGCGGCATTCCCTTGGTGTGGAGAAAAATGATTTTCAAACAAAAAATAACGACACGCAATCATCATGTCAGAAGTTAATGTCAAAAAAGCTGCCGCTGAGGTAGCTTTTTTTTGTTAAAAAGCTCCAGATTAGCGAAATCCGAAGAGAATAGAAGTAAAACAAAGATTTAAATCGTTGTAAGCGAATTTATGAGTGTTTGAGAGGATGGAATTCAGCTTTTTAAGACTTTTCAATCCTTTACTATGGATAAAGAAGAGAGTAGTATTCAGAACGTACGTTACAACTGAATATTTCGCTTAATTTTCTTGATAGAAAAGCGGGGGAACCAATGGTTTCAACGGGGTGAGTAAGGTCCGTTCTTATGCGACCTTTAGGGCAGATTTCTCGCGGCCCGAACCCGACAGCTAACCTCGTAAGCGATCGTGAGAAAGGAGAACATGTGGCTAAGCACAAGGTCGATCCTTGTGTTTTTTTGCGTCCTAAATGGGAAAAAAGTACTCAACACTAGGTTAATTTGGGGGAATTTCGCAGCATGACAAGTGATTCACTGAAAAAAATTGTATTCGGCAAGCCGCTCAAATCGGCAGAACTCGAATCTGAGAAAATGCAGGTCTGGAAGGCACTACCTATTCTATCTTCAGATGCACTCTCATCGGTAGCATATGGTACGGAACAGATTTTACTTGAGCTTGCAACTGTCGGGATTGCCGCTTTTGCGTTCTCATTGCCGATCGCAATCTCCATTATTGCGCTGATTACGCTGCTTGTTCTCAGCTATCGCCAAGTGATTGAGGCCTACCCTATGGGTGGTGGCGCCTACATGGTTGCCAAAGAAAATTTAGGCATGGTATGGGGGAGACTCACCGGGGTCTCGCTGCTTATTGATTATACGTTAACCGTCGCAGTCTCGATTTCGGCCGGTGTGACGGCGATTACTTCGGCTTTTCCGATTACGGTACCTTATATTATACCCATTGCGTTAATCCTTGTTTGGTTGATGGTTTGGCTTAATTTGCGAGGCACATCTGAATCAGGCACCGTTTTTGCGATTCCGACTTACTTTTTTATCTTTTGTATTTTATTGCTGATCGGCAAAGGGATTTATGATATGCTGAGCGGCTCGATGAATATGCATGCCATTCATTTCGCACCAAGCTCGATGACGAGTTCTTTAACACTGTTCGTGATCCTCAAAGCTTTCTCTTCTGGTTGTTCGGCCGTGACAGGAATCGAGGCGATTTCTGATGCGGTACCGCATTTCCGTACACCGTCCGTGAAAAATGCCAAGCGCACACTCGCTTCGCTAGGGACTCTACTGGCGATTGTATTTGGCGGCGTGACCTTGCTCAGCTTGGGCTACGGGATTGTGCCTGATCCGCACGGACATACATCGGTGTTGTCGATGGTGACGGAGCAAGCCTTCGGGCGTGGTACGCTGTATTTTGCCACACAAATTGGCACTATGCTGATCTTGGTGTTAGCGGCCAATACGAGCTTCAACGGCTTCCCGATTTTGGCGTCCATTATGGCTCAAGACAAAAACTTTCCACGCATGTTCTCCTACCGGGGAGACCGCTTGTCCTTTCATTACGGGATTGTCACATTAGGGGTTCTGGCTAGCATTCTTTTGATTATTTTCAAAGGCAAGACCGATGCACTTATTCCTTTATATGCCATTGGCGTCTTTTTATCTTTTACATTGGCTCAAAGCGGCCTGGTCCGCAAATGGTTGAGAGAACGCGTGAAAGGCTGGGTCGGCAAATCACTTATTAATGGTTTAGGAGGCATTGTCTCTTTTGCCGTGCTGCTGATCTTTTGTTTCACCAAATTCAGCGAAGGCGCTTGGATCGTCATTATTGTGACGCCAATCCTGCTCTGGCTCATTACGAAGGTGAGTCATCATTACGATGACGTTGCCAAACAACTGCGCATTGATATTGAGCATGAGCGTGTTTGCACCAAAGAGCCTGTGATTATCGTGCCTGTTGCGGGAATTCACCGCGTTGTTGCGCAATCTTTGAACTATGCCAAATCCTTATCTCCTAACGTCATAGCTTTCTATGTATCGTTCTCAGACGAGGATGAAGAAGCGATGCAGGAGAAGTGGGATAAATGGGACCCTGGCGTTCGTCTCGTTGTGTTCAAATCACGTTACCGGACGATTCTGAAGCCGCTGGCTGAATTCATCGAACGCATTGATACCCATGTCTCGGATAAACAATCCATTATGGTGATCCTGCCCCAATTTATGCCCAAAAAATGGTGGCACCGATTGCTCCACAATCAGTCTGCTGCGCGTATTCGTTCCAAACTCCAATCGGACAAAGATATCGTTGTCGCAACAGTACCCTATCATTTGCATGAGTAGAGTTGTACAATAAAGGGGAAAACTGTGTGAGAAATAGAACAGAGGTGAACCCGTTATGGCAAAGAAAAAATGGTCGTCTACAACCGCTGATACCAGTGTGCAAGATAAACCAGCAACGCTAAAGGACTTACTGCGCCCAGAAATTCTGGAGGGGCTGAAAGCTCAAGCAGATGCAATGAAAGCGGAGGAACAAGCGCGCAAGGATGCGATCCGAGCTGAGGCAGAAGCTGCACGCAAGGCGGAGGAGAAACGGCTGGAGAACGATTTTGGACACCTGCTCGAGAAGAGCAGCCTGGACTGGAGAAAGCACAAATGAGGGAGCGCAGATTGTGCTTCCTCTTCTTTCTATTTGCGATGATTGCGCTATCAAGCTGCGAGGCACGCAGTTCGCACACAGCTTCTGTTCCAACAACAAAGACAGCCCCTGACGCAACATCAGGGCTGGTGCCAAAACAGACATCAGAGCAGATGCCCAAACAAGCATCAGAGCAGGTGCCAAAACAAATATCAGAGCAGGTACCCAAACAAACATCAGAGCAGATACCCAAACAAACATCAGATCAGATACCTGCTCCAACTACAGACCGCACACCGAGCCAAGCTTTAGAGCCTACACTGGAATTAAACACACAGGCCCATACTGTTGAGCCTACACCAAGACTGCCTTCTGAATTTACGTCATCCTTATCCACGTCTGCGTTGACAGCGCTAATCGACCGTTATAGCAAAGCGGTCCCGAAGAAGTGGGGTGAGCAAGTTTCTGGAGTACGGACACATCTGGTGACAAAAGAAAAAGCAATAGCGCTGACATTTGATGCATGTGGCGGCAAAGAAGGCAGCGGATATGATGAGAAGCTGATCAACTATTTGATCAAAGAACATATTCCAGCTACCTTATTTGTTAATTCCAGATGGATCATTGCGAATCCAGACACCTTTACCAAGCTCGCTGCAAATCCCCTATTCGAGATCGAAAATCACGGGACCGAGCATCGGCCCTTATCTGTCAATGGGAAGCCTGCTTATGGCATCGCAGGGACGAAAAACGTGAGCGAAGTCATTCACGAAGTGATCGACAATGCGGACCGGATTGAGCAGCTGACAGGGCGGCGGCCTGTATTTTTTCGCTCAGGCACGGCTTATTACGATGATGTCGCCGCAGCGATCGTTCACGATTTGGGCGCCCAGCTGGCAGGCTACAATGTCCTAGGAGATGCAGGTGCGACGTACAACACCGATCAGGTCTACCATGCACTAATGAAAGCAAAGAGCGGTTCCATCATTCTCGCGCACATGAACCACCCCGAAAAAGACACAGCAGAAGGCGTCATCAAAGCAATCCCTGACTTGCAAAAGGCAGGCTTTCAATTCGTCCAGCTTTCTACATATCCGTTAGAGTAGAAAGCAACCTCATTCCGCACAAAAGAAAGCTGAGCCTGCCGAAAAAGCAGTCTCGGAGGTGGAAAAGCTGCTACTGCCGCTGAGCCTGCCAAAAAGGCCGGCTCAAGCTCGGAAACGGCTCAAAACCGACCAAAGTCGCACTGAGCCTGCCGAAAAGGCCGGCTCAAGCTCGGAAAAGGCTCGAAACCGACCAAAGTCGCACTGAGTCTGCCGAAAAAGCAGTCTCGGAGGTGGAAAAGCTGCTACTTGCCGCTGAGCCTGCCAAAAAGGCCGGCTCAATACGCGAAAGCACCCACCCCGCGCTCTTATCTTCTTTTCATCTCGAAAAATTCACATGCATCGCGATCATAGTACGTCAAATCGCTGACACGCGTTTGCACGACAATCGTTTTCTCGCTGAAACGGAGGATGATGGCATTCGTATCGACGATATGATCATCTTTGAAAATGCGGACAGGAGCCTGTCGATCCATGGCTTCCTGAAAATCGACATTCGTTACTAAACGCTGATTACTAGCCATTGTGGTACATGCCCCTTACTTGTTTAAAATAGTTCCTTTATTGTACCACAAGGTGCCTGTGAACTCCCGAAATGCGCGAACGCCTACGCCTAGCCGAGCATATAGTGTAGCACCAAGTGCTGCTTAGGCAGAGAGGATGCGTGATTCGAGTGGAGATTCAATTATTGCCGATTCATTGGGTCTATCTCGTATTTATTGGCTTTATTCTTGCGCTTTTGATCAAGCGAAGAGATACAACGATGATTTGTGTAGTCGGTATATTTGCTCTGGGCTTACTGGCAACTGAAACGTTGAGCGGCTCGGTGTCCGGAATTTTCAACAGCTTTCTGTATGCAACGAAAGAACTGATGGGTACGATCATGATTATCTCCATTGTTGTGGCGATGAGCAGGGTACTCATTCGAACGGGCATCAATGAAGCGATGGTAGCCCCATTGACGCGGTTTCTGCGAACACCGGCACTCGCTTTTTGGGGAATTGGGATCATCATGATGGTGACCTCATGGTTTTTCTGGCCTTCACCTGGAGTGGCCTTGATTGGAGCGGTTCTGCTTCCGGTGGCGGTTCGTGTTGGTTTGCCTGCACTAGGCGCAGCGATGGCGATGAACTTGTTTGGTCATGGGATTGCACTATCGGGAGATTATATTATTCAAGGAGCGCCCAAGCTAACAGCAGATGCAGCCGGATTGCCGGTTAGCTCGGTCATGGAGGCCAGCATTCCACTTGTGATCGTGATGGGGCTGGTGACGACGGTCACGGCATTTTGGATGATGCGCCGGGATATTAAGAACGGAACCTGGCGGGATGGTCTTGTAGCAAGCGGCACAGGGGATAGCGGCTCGCTCCTTGCCTCAGACGAAAAAGCGAAGGTTAGCTTAACGCCAAAGGTGAAAAAGACACTGGCGATCCTTATCCCGCTGCTTTTCGCTTTGGACGTCGTGGCGATGTTCGTACTCCATCTGCAAGGCGGAGATGCCACCGCGCTCGTGGGCGGCACTGCTGTGTTCATCTTGATTGCAGTAACGCTGCTCGCGCACCGCAATCAAGGTCTGGAACAAACGACTTCTTACCTCATCGAAGGTTTTGTATTCGGTTTCAAAGTGTTCGGCCCCGTTATTCCGATCGCGGCCTTTTTCTACCTTGGCGACTCGGCGTTCACGGAGCTCTTCGGTAAAATACTACCCGAAGGGTCGCACGGGATCGTGAACGATCTCGGCGTCGCACTGGCGGGGCATGTACCCCTGAACGGCGCGGTTGGCGCCGTGACGCTCACTGTCGTCGGCGCGATTACCGGCCTCGACGGTTCCGGCTTCTCTGGCATCTCCCTCGCGGGCTCGATTGCCCAGCTCTTCGCGACGGCAATCGGCTCTGGCGCGGCTGTGTTAACCGCGCTCGGGCAAGTGGCCGCCATCTGGGTCGGCGGCGGCACCTTGATTCCGTGGGCACTCATTCCGGCCGCGGCGATTTGCGGCGTCAGTCCGTTCGAGCTTGCTAGACGGAATCTGAAGCCTGTACTCTTCGGCCTCGGCGTGACGACGGTCGTGGCGATGTTTTTGGTATAAACGGAGTAAGCATACAGCGGCAGTTCTGGGCATGTTATTTCCTAGGCAGCTGCTGTGTGCTTTTTTATTGTCTTTCGAAATCAGCGATATTTCGAGACAGGTGCAGGTAGGATCTCCTGCGTTGGAGACAATGGACGGAAACCACGCGGAATCGGAGTTGCCTATTGTCCACTTGAAGCAGTAAGCTTACAGAACAGATGAATCTAGGAAGTTGGAGATGAGGCAGATGGAAGCTAAATTTTGTATGACTTGCGGAGCCGCAATGGAATCGCGCGATGTGGATGGCACGGTACGCAGAGCCTGTACGGTTTGCAGCTTTGTGCATTGGGGCAACTACAGCATTGGGGTGGGTGCGCTGGTGATGAAGGATGAGAAAATTCTGCTTGTACGCAGAGCGCAGGAGCCAGGCAAGGGCCGATGGACGAACCCCGGCGGATACATCGAGCAGCATGAGCTGATTCAAGAGACGATTGTGCGCGAGGTGATGGAGGAGTGCGGTGTTAGGGCAGAAGTCACACGCTTGGTTGCAGTGCGCGATTTGCCTAGAAGCATACATAATGTTTACATTGCATTTGAACTGGATTATATCAGCGGAGAGCCTACTCCGGACGGTGTTGAAGTGGATGCGGCTGGCTTCTTTAGCTTGCAGGAGATGGAGACTATGCCAGTGGCCGATTTTACACGTTGGCTCATTGATGTAGCTCTCCATTCCACACAGGCCGGACTCGTCGAAGACGAAGACCCCATTATCCAAATGGATGGATATGGCTTGTATCGCGTACCGAAGGTGTCTGCTCAATGAGTGGGCCCATTGGACTCAGAGGCCATCACTTGCTTTGTCTATTGGGTTACCGGGGCATGGGGTACTCCAAAGAATTTTGCGAGAATATGACCGAAGTTTATGAAACACTGCGCCAGCAGCCGGAGACGATCATAGAAGTCGTTCTTGGACCCGACGATCTCTGCGCAGCTTATCCAGCGAACGAAGTCGCGCATTGTGAGAACAGATCGGTCTATGAACGGGATGCGGAAATCGTGGAAAGGCTTGGCCTGCAGGTAGGCATGAAGCTCAGTTGGTCGGAGGTTTGCGGCCAAGTGGCCGATTTTGTGAAGCCGGGGGATATCGGCCAGCTTTGCGCGACATGTCGTTGGGAGCCTTATGGCGTATGTGCGGAAGGTGTGCGCTTGATCGGGGAAGGCGGCGAATTGCCGCCTGTGCCGCAGAATAAATAAAATTTTCCGACCCAAAAAAAAAAAGCTGCCCTCAAGTAGTTTTATCTACTTATAGGACAGCTCTTTTTTTAGGCAAAAACACTCAGATCGGAGCCCATTTCCAGCTTTTCTTCCGGAGAAGAAAGCACATTGGCAACCATTAGAAGATCGTCGACAGGGCGAAGGAGCGACCGAAGTAGACGACTGTCCCGCTGCTCAGGCGCAAGCCACATCTCCGCTTGATCTTGATCGAGGATCGCAGGCATATGGCGATGATAAGGGGAGACCAGAGAGTTGGCATCCGTCATCAACATCATACAGGTACGCATTTCCTCTTGGCCGGACGGAGCTTGCCACACATCGTACAGACCTGCGATGCCGAACGTGCCGCTGCGCATTTTGAACCTAGTCCACTGGGTTTCCTTACCTTCTGTCACACTCACATAAAAGCTGCTGCACGGAATAATGCAACGCTGCTTTCTAACGATACGCTCGAATACGTGATTGGAGAAGATCGAATCGCGATCCCCGCAGACGGCATCCTTGGCCCAGAACGGCATTAATCCCCAACGGAATTCATCAAGGAGACGTTCGCCCTTTTTGTTCATCATGACCGCAGAAACCGACTCCGTCGGCTTCACCTCATAACGATTGGAGCTGCAGGAGAGCAGCCGATCAATACGGAATTGCTTCATAATATCGTTAACGTCAGCAAGCATAGCTATGGAATGGCACATCGTTATCACCTCATTTGATTTTGGCTATTATTGGCGGAATTCACCAAAATCATGTATGAGGTTTTTTCTTTTTTTGCAATAAGGTCACTTAATTGAAAAGTATCTTATGTATTATAGTGAAAAATGCGCATGAATGCGGTTTTTTCCGTTTCTTTTGGCTACGTACAAGCACTCGTCCACCTGTTGGAACCAGGCCTTCTTCATCGTATTCCGATTATAGGGAGCGAGACCGATACTCATCGTTAAGGCTTGACCGGGCATCTCGGGGATTTCCGTTTCGCGAATGATTTGCATTAATTGTTCGCACACTTCCATTACTTCCTTATGCGATTTGCCCACGAACAGAACCGCAAATTCCTCACCGCCATAGCGGAAAGACATATCATCGGGTCCGAGCACTTCTTTCAGCAGGGAACCAATGGTTTTGAGCACAACATCCCCAACCCAGTGGCCGTAGGTATCATTAATTTTTTTGAAATTATCAATATCCATCAGCGCAAGCTCAAGGGGAGTATCGAAGGGCATATGTGAAATCAGATGATCCGTATGGTCTTGAAAAGAGCGGTGATTGAACAGTTCGGTGAGCGCATCAACTTTGGAAAGCCGATCGATCATCACATTTCGAATGAGCAGATCCTGCTCGCGAACGACTGATTCTTTGAGCAGCGTAATAAGGGCCAAGCCTTTATTCATGATAGCGAAACAGACGAGCGCCGTTGAGGTGACAACCGTTATGGAGACAATGACTTCATAAGGGGTAATCGTTATGTCATTATTAGCCTGGTTAAATAATAAGGCTATTAAACAAACCATGCCTAAACTATAAGCGAAGACAATATATTTTTTCTGAAAATAGATAGATGCCATAATAATAGGAATGCTAATTAATTCATAGCTTTTCGAGAGTTCAGGAATACAGATGATATAAATACTAACCGTGGTCATGGTCCATATAATCATGATAAAATCACTGTATTGTTTCAGATAGCGGACGGCCAGATAACCGGCTCCCATGAGGGAAAGCTGCAAGCAAGTCGGGATGACTTGAAATTGCATGAAGCTGGTGCGCCACTGTGCAGGCTGATCATACAAATCAAAGAAAAATCCAATCATAGCGGCTACTTCATAGATGAGCAGGATCCACCATAGAAGATGTATTAGCTTACGATTCCAAATATGATCATTCGCCGGAAGTTGTTCCATCGGAGGAAGGCCACTTTCCTTTCAAGGTAGCAGTTATTGGAAAAACGTTTTGTGCCTTATCAGATCATTGTAAAGAATAACACCCCATTTAGGCAAGCAATGAAAATAGAGAGTCATTCAGGAGGGCTATGGCAGTTCAAGGGTATATCCATGCATGGGAACATTATAAAGACGAGCTTGCTTTGTTGGATAAAAAGCTGGAGCTTCTATATAAACGCCGCCAAAAGCTAACCCCAGATCCGCAAACAGATTCGTTTCGTGGGATGTTTGTGTCCGAAGATGAATTCATCCGTTTGGTGGGCGGGATCGGCGAGCAGGCGGAGATCGACGAGGAAGAACGTCAGATTCTAGCAGCGATAGGGGACTTAGAGACGTTCGTAGCAGAGCGTCTGGACCAAAGCCGGGAAACCGGCGTGTTCCTTCCTCTGTCCTATATCACTTCAGTTTTCGGACTATCTCAGGTAGAAGAACGGTTCGTGATGCTCGGACTGGCTGTGGAGCTGGACCGCAAATACGAGCGGATTTTCGGCTTTCTGCAAGATGATTTGACCAGCAAAACACCGAATATCAGTTTGGCGCTGCAAATAGCCTGCAGCCATCCGGAAGAAATGCGGGCAGCACGCACTACCTTCATGGCTCCGGAAGGCAGACTGGCTCGCTATCTTCTTCACAGGGACGAGCAGCCAAACAGCAGTCAGTCGTTATTGTCCAGGCCGCTGCTGCTCGATAAGAGAATCATTACCTTCCTGATGGATTCCGGTGAAGTGGATCCGAAGCTGAAGCCGGCGGTTCAGATGGTTTACCCGGATGACGAGCTGGACCCTCTGCTCGTCCATGAGGATTTTCAACTGCGGCTGCGAGGCTTCATCGGCGAGATGCTGCAGTCGCCGGCAGCTGAGCGCAAGCGGCTCGCGTTCCACGTGTGGGGGAACGCGGGCGCCGGCAAGAAGCTGCAGGTCATGCACCTCAGCCGCTTCTTCAAGAAGCCGCTGCTGCTCGTTGATCTGGCGGACGTGCTTTTGCACGCCGTGAGCCTGGAAGAGCAGCTGAGCGTGATTATTCGCGAGGCGATCCTGCATCAGGCCGTGCTGTGCTTCACACGGCTGGAGGTGCTCTACCCAGAGGAGCCGGATTTGGCGGCGCAGCAGCGGCTCGGACGGTTTCACGAGCTGCTGGACGGCTACGGCGGCATGGTGTTTCTGCTCGCCGGGACGTACAACCGGCAGAGCTGGAAGTCCAAGGAGCGGCTGCTCCTTGAGCATGAACTGCAAGTGCCGGACGAGGGAGGGCGTGAGCGCCTCTGGACGGCATTCGCGCGCGAGCTTGGCGTGAGCGCGGATCTTGACTTCGCGGTGATGAGCGGCAAATTCCGCTTCACCCCGGGACAGATTCGCCGCGCGCTGACGCTGGCTCGCGGGTACTCCGCCTGGCAGGCGGGAGGGGAAAGCCCCGCCGCTGCGCCGCTGCGGGTCGATGCGCTCTACAAAGCATGCTACCAGCAGGTGCAGCATAAGCTGGAGCGCAAAGCGACGCGCATTGAGCCGCGCTACGGGTGGGAGGACATTGTCCTCCCGCCCGAGCAGAAGGATCAGCTGCGCAACGCTTGCAATCAAGTGAAATATCGCGGCGTCGTCTACGGCGATTGGGGCTTCGAGAAGAAGCTGGCCTACGGCAAGGGGCTCAGCATGCTGTTCGCCGGCCCGCCGGGCACAGGGAAGACGATGTCTGCGCAGGTTGTGGCCGGCGACCTGCAGCTTGAGCTTTACAAGGTTGATCTTTCGCAGGTGATCAGTAAATACATTGGCGAGACCGAGAAGAACCTGCACGAAATCTTCGAGGAAGCGCAGCTCAGCAATGCGGTGCTGTTCTTCGATGAAACCGATGCGCTGTTTGGGAAGCGCTCGGAAGTGAAGGATTCGCATGACAAGTATGCGAATATCGAAACGGCCTATCTGCTTCAGAAGATGGAGGAGTATCAGGGGATCACGGTGCTGGCGACGAATCTATTAAATAATATTGATGAAGCCTTTCTGCGGCGGATCAATTATGTCATTAAGTTTCCTTTTCCGGATAGTGAATACCGTGAAAAGATTTGGCAGGCGATGTTTCCGGCAGCAGCCCCTCTTAGCGACGACGTCGATTTCAAATACTTGGCGCAGCGCTATGAGATTGCTGGGGGAAATATTAAAAATGTGGTGGTTTCATCGGCATTTTTGGCTGCTGAAGCGGGTCAACCCATTCGCATGCAGCATATCATCAAATCGATCCGGCACGAATTGCAGAAATCCGGTAAAATTTTGGCTCGACAAGAATGGGAAGAGTATTGAGGCATAGGGCGATAGTATGAATGCAATGCAGCGTCATTAATGTGAGCACAACAGCGCTTCTCGGAGCGTGAAACGGAACTAGGGTACGCTATTTGCCTGAAAATGGCCTATTTCCAGTTGAAACGGAACTACGATACGCTATTCGCTTCCGTTTCCTTCTGAAACGTGCTTTTTGGAGCAATTAGCGTACTGTAGTTCCCTCGCTGCCCATTTCTCCTGATAACCCGCATATAGCGGATCTCAGTTCCCTTTCAGGCAGCGTTTAGGCACGTTTCAGTTTCCTTAGGCACCCTTTAGTCACCCTTCAGGCACCTTAGGCATATTCAGACATATCAAGCCTCCAATTCCACCGATTCAAGTGGTTTTGGAGGTTCTTTTGTCTACCTAAGAATTGGGCGGCACCAGGCATCAACCATGTTCAGGCAGAAAAATAAAATCTCATGTAAGGTATTTTCGATCTTTCACGAAACTCTTAAATAATCGCTATAGTCATCCTAGCAATTTGCAATTATAATAGAAAAAGGTACACAATGTGACATATTCCCCATAGTTTCAACACATGAAATAGGTATTTTGAGGCAGGAAGTGAATCCCATAGGCGATTATTCGGTAATTGCTGATGTAAGTGCATCTTTAATCAAGCTGCTTAGAGAAAACATGACCCCGGATCCCATTCCCCAACCAGAGATGATTGGGCTCGCTTCGCCTGTCGATAAAGGTGATTTCTACTTATCTCTTTATTTGTACAACATTCGCGAAAGCGGCGATAATCGTCGTACACATATGATTGCCCGAGGGACGAATGAAATTCAGTTTCCGCCTATGGTGGTTGATCTCAGCTTTTTGCTGACGGTACAATCCCCAGCCGAGCTTCAATCCAGAGCGTTGGATGAGCATCGGATCATAGGCAGAGCCATGCAAGTGCTTTATGATCATTCCGTACTTCGAGGTTCAATGACCGTAGGCACCCTAGCCGAGCAAGATGAAGAAGTGCGTATTGTGATGGACCCTCTTAAGGGAGAGAGTATGTTGAATTTATGGAATTTCGCTGAAACCCCTTACCGACTTTCAGTCAGCTACACAGTTGGGCCTGTTAACATTGATTCAACGCGCATTCGAACGACCAAAAGGGTTTCAGAAACCGATTTTCGTATCCAAGGTTAGGAGGGGTAGGTTGTGGACCATATTCGTGTATCGCAATTCAAAAACCGCGTCTCCCTTGTTGTGTACGTCATCGATGCAAGCACCTCCAAAACCCCACTTGGCAATACCACCACCGTTTATCTCGAAGGCACCCGTTCGAAAGCAATCAGCAAGTCGAACGGTTCCTATATATTCAATGATTTGCCGCCTGGTGATTATCGTTTAACCGTAAACAGCGAGTACTATTTTCAAGAACAGTCTCTGATCACCATAGGAACTGACAATTACATAGAGATTATTCAATTGAAGCCGCTTCCTTCTTATCCTTTTTCCCAAGGCATCGGGCTGATCCGAGCTATGCTGCAGAATGCGGCGGGTTCTCCGATACGGGATGCTCAGCTGCAGGCAACAATTCTGACTGAGGAATGTGCCCGGGCTCGATTAATGGTCGACCAAGCAGAAAAAGGCGCAATAGAAGTGACACTTGGTTCGTTTACAGGAACGATTGCCGCAGGTGATTCCTACATACTGCGTGGCCGAGGTGCCAAGCCTTCTGAGGAGTATATTCGTATCGCAGAGGTGCTGGAGCATCAGAAACGGTTTCGTTTAGAGCGGAAGCTGACCAAAGCCTTCACTAGAGGAGCCTTGCTGCTGCCTGTTCAAGAAACCCGCGTAACCGAACGGGGTGAGGTTGTTATCGCCTTTCGCGGAAATCGCGTGCAAGCCTTTCAAACAGAGCTAATGATTACCTATGGCACGGATCGCCGAGCGCTCACGAAGGAAGTTTTCGTCGCAGAAGGTACCACAACAAACCTTGGTATCGTTCGTCTCACCTAACCCTATTTAGTAGAATGGACACGTCCATCTTCTATACAAAATGACAAGCAGAAAGGAGAGAACTGGTTTCATGTCTATGGCCGTATTCATTTGCAAGAAGAGCCATCTGACTGAACTGGGGAACAATGGCTGACTATTTATCACCTGGAGTCTATGTGGAAGAGTTTGACAGCGGGGCACAACCGCTTGAGGGTGCAAGCACAAGTACGGCCGGGTTTATAGGGCTTGCGCAAAGAGGGGAAATTGAAGGTGTCCCCCAATTGGTTACAAGTGTAGCTGATTTCCATCGTTTATTCGGCAGCTACTTGTCAGAGAACGAATTTGGTGAGTACCGCTTCCTTTCTTATGCTGTTGAGCACTTTTACTTAAACGGGGGTTCCCGCTGTTATGTTATGCGCGTAGCGCCAACTGACGCTAAAGTAGCTAAGAACAAAGCGGACAGCAACAAAGAAGCTTCCATTCTAGAAATCTCATCCAAAAACCCTGGTACTTGGGGCAACCAAGTTCGCATCGTGGTTGTACCATCCAGCAAAGCCAAAACACAAATCTACGAAGTGCTTAGCGAAAAACAATACCGTGTGAAAAATAACGCGGGGTTCAACGTTGGCGACGTCGTGGCTTTCGAGGCAGCTGGCCAAAAGCAATACAACAAAGTCATCGCTTCCCAAGATAACATCATCGAGCTTGCTGAAGAGCTGGACGGCGATGTTGTGGATGCGGGTCTGCTTCCTTCCAAAGTGTTAACTACTTCTGAGTTCACGCTGCATGTTTTCTATGGCGATGAAGCTGAGACTTACGAGAAGGTATCTCTGAACATTTCCGCTGCCAACCATATCGAGAAAATCGTTTCCCGTTCCAACATCATCACGGTGAAGGATTTGACAGAAGGCAAGGATCTCGGCGCAATCGCTCCTTTTGAAGTGCTTTCCGGCGAGAACGAGTCGGTTGGCAAATTCCAAATCGCTTTGTCAGGCGGAAGCAACGGTTCCATCGCGCAAGTGACGCCTGATGTGTTCATGGGTGTAGACCGTGGTCCTGGCAAACGTACAGGTATCCAGTCTTTTATCGATAACGATGTCGTCAGCATCATTGCGATTCCGGGTGTAACAGAGCCTACTGTGCAATTATCCCTAGTTGCGCACTGTGAAAACTTGGGCAGCCGCTTTGCGGTTCTCGATATTCCGCGCGAGAAGACCAAAGTAGCGGATGTTATGACGCACCGCAATATTTTTGACAGCAGCTATGCAGCTATGTACAATCCTTGGTTGCAAGTTTTTGATCCATTAGATAAAAGAAACATTTACATCCCGCCATCCGGTTCTGTTATTGGGATCTACTCCCGTTCCGACCAAACACGCGGCGTTCAAAAAGCGCCTGCCAACGAAGTCGTTCGCGGCGCAGTTGGTCTGGATTGCCAATATAACAAAGGCGAGCAGGATATCCTGAACCCGCAAGGCGTAAACTTGATTCGTCATTTCGCAGGACAAGGTATTCGTGTATGGGGAGCCCGCACCACTTCTTCCAACGGTTTATGGAAATATGTGAACGTAAGACGTTTGTTCATCTTCATTGAAGAGTCGATCAAGAACGGCACGAACTGGGTTGTATTCGAACCCAATGATGAACAGCTTTGGGCTCGTGTACAACGGACCATCGATGCGTTCTTAACTCGTGTATGGAGAGACGGCGCCTTGATGGGGGGAAGTCCTTCGGAGGCTTTCTACATTAACATCGGGCGCAGTACGATGACGCAGGATGACATTGATAATGGTCGACTCATCTGTGTGATCGGGGTTGCTCCAGTGAAACCTGCCGAGTTCGTGATCTTCCGCATTACTCAGAAAACAAGAGAAGAATAGTTGAAACGTTAGATATTTTTCATATTAGGAAAGGGGTATTATATGGCTGGCGAACGTAGGGATCCATACCGCAATTTTAGATTTCGAATTGAAGTAGAAGGTATTCAGCAAGCTGGATTCAGTGAAATCTCTGGATTTGACGCTTCCCTTTCGGTAATTGAATACCGTGAAGGCAACGAAACGATTACGCCTCGGAAGCTTCCGGGACTTGCCAAATACGGCAACATTACGTTGAAATGGGGGGTTACTGACTCCATGGATATGTACAACTGGATGTCAGAATCCATTCAAGGCAAAATCTCCCGCAAAACGGTCACGATTATCGCGATCAACGAAGAGGGCGGAGATGTAGCGACATGGCAGGTTATCGAAGCATGGCCGTCCAAGTACTCAGCTCCAAGCTTCAAGGGAACTGGGAACGAAGTTGCGATCGAGAGCTTAGAGCTTGCTCATGAAGGCATGACGCGCACGAAGTAATGATAGGTTAGAGTAGGCGCCGGGACGTGAGTTCCGGTTCCTGACTCTTCTTTTTTTCAATCATACAAATAGCTAAGGAGGCACCATGATGGCTTTCAAAACGGAATACGAGTTCGAGCTGCCTAGAGGATATGTGGATGATAATGGTACGCTTCACAAGAGAGGCGTTATGCGACTTGCTACAGCCGCAGACGAAATTCTGCCCATGCGCGATCAACGCGTTCAGCAAAATCCCGGCTATTTAACGATTATTTTACTTACCCGTGTCATCACGAATCTTGGTGATTTGCGTGCCATTGATACTCGCGTAGTGGAGAAGTTTTTTACAGCGGATCTCGCTTTCCTGCAAAATTTCTATCGCCAAATTAATGAAATGGAAGTGCCAAGAGTACACACAAGCTGCCCGAAATGCGAGCATGAGTTTGATGTGGACGTGTCTTTTTTGGACGAGATGGCGGGGGCATAACGGGATATCCCATTGACAAGATCTATGAAGAAGCGGGTTTTATTGCTTACTATTTTCATTGGACACACGATGAAATCATGTCAATGGAGCACCGGGAGCGCCGAACGTGGTGTGAGGAAATCTCCCGCATCAACCGCAATTTGAACGACGATGGCAAGAAGCAGCCTGACAATCCATTTGATGTGTTCGGTAAGAGGTGAGTAAGACATGGATATGTTAAATTTTCATAATATCGGCGGGGCCTTTCGATTCGTGGTCGAGCTTGATGGCCTTATCGCTGCGGGCTTCTCGGAAGTAACCGGCATGAAGTCTGAGGTAGAAGTAAAGCCATTGTGGGAAGGCGGCGTGAATACGCACCCTCACTATATGGTTCAACATACCAAGTTTCCTAATATAGTTCTAAAAAGAGGGATGTCCAACTCCAACGAGCTTTGGGAATGGTATTATGCGGTCTCGCAAGGCAAAATTAAGCGGATGAACGGTTCCATCATTTTGAATAATGCGGAAGGCAATGAAATGTGCCGTTGGAATTTCTTTCGCGCGTTTCCCGTGAAATGGAATGGGCCTGATCTAAATGCAAGCAATGGCAATGTGGCCATTGAGTCGCTTGAACTGGTGCATGAGGGCTTGAAAACCATTTTCAAAAATTAAGTAACGTTAGCTAAAGCAAACCATAAAGGGGGATTGTTTATGAAATCTCGACAATCACATAAACCCCGTGGTAAGAGGAAAAAGGCCGCCCTTCTAGCCTCCGCTTCCTGCATCCCAGCTACTGGTCATGTAGGACGACAATCGAACCTTTTTGCAACTGGCGTTATGGGCAAGTATGGCTTTTGGCGCAATAATTATTTGGGGCTGTTGGCACTTATTTTTAACAAAAAGGGTCCGCTGAATAAGAAAGAATTAGCTGCTTTAACAGATACAAGTGCTCAAGCGTGGGTTATCCAGCTTCAATTGCAGTTAAACAACTTGCAGCATCCCGAATCGGCATCGCTAATCACGAAAAAACAAACCATCCGCCAATTACAGCAATTACTTGCGAATAGCGGATATCAGCTTCCTTCACCGAAGACAAGTGAACTACCTGCCAAACAAGCAGGCACAATGAAAGCTCATCAACAACAATTCGAGCCTACTCGCAATCCATCTAAGAACACCGGAACGAAATCCGGGTTCGTTAACAACGTTAATAAAGGAAGCTCACCACTCATTCAGCGCTCCATCGGGCAAATTGCCGCTTCTATCGGTATGTTGGCAAACAGCCGCAAGAGCAGTGCTGATGCGCAGTTACATAAGGTGAGCGGACCTCAACATACAAGTCTTTCAGCAAATTTCCAGCTCAAACGCATACAGCTGTCCCACAAAAGTGTGACCTCTAATGCTAAAGTAGTTAATCACGTTAAAGCATTTGGCAATACTTCACAATGGCTGGAACAATTTCAAGAAGGAAAGCCAAGCGCAGGCGCATTGGTAACAACCGAACCGAAATTGAGTCCCATAAGACCTCAACCTGCGAAGGAGCTTTCTTTTTTGCAGGAAGCGGGACTTTTGATGCATCAAGTGATTGGGCAGCAAATGCGCCCAACCAGCAGCCTCAGCAACCAGCAAGATCAATTGATTGCCGGGATTAATATTGAAGCCGTTACTGGCCGTATGACATTAGCACGATCAGCTCACAAGGGGTTGCCAAAGCTAGGGGAAGGTCCTTTTAGTGAAGGTGCTGCACCTGCAACTGTTCAATTTATTAAGAGCCTATTAGCTAGGCATATAGCGGAAGAGGCTGCGCCTTCTCCAGTGAATGCAATGCGCCAAGAAGTACCGATAAGCGACGATTCCAAAGCTAGTGGAATATCAGCCAAATCTTCAGCTAGAGGCTTTCTAAAAGGGAGTCATCGGCCATCAGCTATTCAAGCAGCTAGTCTGACATCAACGTTGCCTTTTGCTATGCAATCTGCAGCAACAAGGCCGCCTGCATCTAGGGAGAGCAGTCAGAGCACAACGCAAGTTTGGCGAAAGCAGATCGAACAAGCGAATGATCCTAAAGGGCAAGTGCAAAGCCAACAGCAAGATCACTTGGAAGTGCGAGCACGAGTGCAAGAAGAATTACTAGAGCAAGTGCAGCGCAGCACTCTTCTGCGAGAAGAGCACATACGGGAGCAACAACGGATACAAGAGCAAAGCAGCATGAATTTGCAGGAGCAGTTACAGAACTTGCATGAACGGTCGGAAGAGCAAGAGACTCAAAGGCAACAGGCGCAGGCGTGGGAAGTACGAAGACAAGAAGCGCAAGCGCAAGAGGTACAGGCACAGGAAGTACGTAGGCAAGAAGAACAGAAGCCAGCAATACAGGTGCAAGAGTTACGAGGACAAGAAGTACAGAAGCAAGAAATACAGGCGCAGGAAGTAAGAAGACAAGAAGAGCAGAAACAAGAGATACAGGCACAGGAAGTACGAAGACAAGAAGAGCAGAAACAAGAGATACAGGCACAGGAAGTACGGAGACAAGAAGAGCATAAACAAGAGATACAGGCGCAGGAAGTACGAAGACAAGAAGCGCAGAAGGAAGAAATACAGGCGCAGGAAGTACGAAGACAAGAAGCGCAGAAACAAGAGAAACAGGCACAGGAAGTACGAAGACAAGAAGAGCAGAAACAAGAGATACAGGCACAGGAAGTACGGAGACAAGAAGAGCATAAACAAGAGATACAGGCGCAAGAAGTACGAAGAGAAGAAACGAGTGAACAAGATAAACGCAGTGACGAAGTGCAAGGAACAGAACGGCAAAAGCAGCGAGAAGAACACCAGCAGCTCCTGAGACTGCAAGAGACTGAAAGGGCGACTACTCGGCCCCTCCTGCGTGCAGTTAGCAAGAAGGAGCAAGTGCAAGGCCTCGTTATGGGGAGTTTAATTCATAGGA
Organism: Paenibacillus ferrarius; assembly: GCF_002027705.1. Lineage (GTDB taxonomy): Bacteria > Bacillota > Bacilli > Paenibacillales > NBRC-103111 > Paenibacillus_E > Paenibacillus_E ferrarius. Next base: position 142,781 of record NZ_MBTG01000006.1, read on the forward strand.
AGTCTAGTGTGACGGAGAATGGCGTAGACACGGCGAGGAAAATCCAAAGCAATGAGCAATTGTTGCAGCAACTTGTTCAAAAACCAAGACAACGCTCTTCTAATGACTCATTAGTTAGAAGTACATATACAGATTTAATAGGTAAACCAGAGTTATTTTCCAAGGATTCCAAGATGATAGGGCGCAATCCGCGAGGGAGGCAGCCGCTCACACAGACAGGCTCACTGACCCTGGGAGATATCCAGTCGAAGAGTTTGTCTTCTGTGATATCTGCAAATGGGTCGGAAGCTAGTTCGCAGAAAGTGATCCCGACTAGTCCGAGTGAAGGTTATCTTGCCAGTGTTCAAGCAAGCAAGGTTGTACAAGAAGCTCAGCGTCTTTTTAGGACAGCATCGAACTTAAATCACAATGAAGATTTTCAGGCACCTAAAGTGCGTAGTGGTGAGGATTCCCAAAGTTTATCTTCTGAGATATCTGCAAAAATGGCGGAAAACAGCTTAGGTAAGGCGATTTCAACTACTCCGGCGCAAGGGTCTCGTGCAGGTGGAATAGCTAGGGATTTTGCGCAAGAGGCCGAGCGTCTATTCCGGTCTTCTGCCAAACGTGATGGTCAACAAGAAAGTCAAGAAATTGTAGACCGCAGGCAAACCGTCAGTCAAAATGAAAATCAGCGATTACCATCTTCCTCTAATAATACGGATGCGATTGATTTATCTGCTGAGATCTTGGCAAAAGTGGCGCAAAATGGTCTTCAACCAATAGATGATCCAAGTCCATTTGTAGGATATCGTGCTGGGCTTCAAGCCAGTAGTCATTTGCAGGATGTTGGACGTGTATTTCGCAAGGCAGCGGGTACGGAAAAACGGGATGTTGAGGGGCAGAAACAGCAATTGTTTCATGAAGAGCCCCAAAGTGGTTATGTGATTCCGTCGGTGAAGAGCACACCGACCTCTTTAGCAGATGAGATCGCTGCAAGAGCAGCTGTATCGAGCATGAATAAAACTGCTTCAAGCTTTTCGATAGCAGATGATGTTGAAGTCCATGCAGGACACAAAGCTTCGCGTAGATCGGGGCGATTGGGACCCAATATACAAGGAAATGAACTACGTAAAGCTTACCTTGCAGATGATTCGAGTTCTAGAACACGAAGCAATCCAGCTGCTAACAATTTGGCTGCGGAAATCGCTGCAAAGACAGCTGAAAGCAGCTTGAGGAAAATAAGCCCAAGTCTTGTTACGGAAGTAAGATCACTTAGTTTACAACGCAGGTTGCCAAATGATCAGGAGATAACTCCTTCTACTGTTCAAACTGCAAGGCGGCGTGCCCCCAAAGGGCAGACGGAAGAAAGTGCAACCGAGGCAGCGTCCACAACACGCCTAGCAGCAGAAGATCAGCACCTTCCGCAAACGATTTTAGAAAAAAACAATGAAAAGGCAAATCAACAAACGGCCAATACCGCTGTGGAAGTGGTTAGAGGAACAATGAGCCGTTCACCTGTAGAAATTATCAGAAGAACGGCTGAGCCTACGCGAGCGGAGCAGGTTAGACAACGTTTGAAGCAGGGGCAAGCGAGCTTAGTAAGTTTAGTAGGCCGGACGAGCTTCACCAATCGTCCAGGAGAGAATGAAGTTGGGAGTAAGCTACCAACTGAGGCGGCAAGAGCCAGACGAAGCAAGCGTCCGTCTGGCGAAGAAGTTTGGCGCGGGGCGCAAGTCGAGCATCTTCAGAGGCAGGCCAATGCTGCTGAACAAGAGCGCGAGCATCGCAAAGAGCAGGGTTCGGAGAATCTGCTGGAAGCCGAAGGCTTGCAGACAGATTGGGTGGAACGAACCATCAGGGCTAGAGTGAGCGCGCTGGAAGAAGAGCGCGCGCAAGGGGCACAGCCCGCTGCCGCTTCGCGGGCAGCCGAACCTGCCGGCGGCGCGCGGGCTGCGCTCGCGCCGATGGCTCGCCAGCCCGTAAGCATGACACCGCGTGTCATGCCGCTGCTGGCGAGCAGCGCAGGAGCGCTTCGCGCCGCTCCTGCGGGCCTAGCTGCGGCTTCGCCTGCCGCAGCGGCAACCCAACTGTCCGCCCGCGGGACGGGCAGTCTCACACAGGCGGCTTGGCCGAAGGCAGCCGCCGCAAGCACCGCAGCCGGCGCGCAGCGAAGCGCAAGCATGACCCACAGCAGCAGCCCAAGTCTGGCTGCTGCCATAACAGCGAAGCCGCTGAGCACGCAGGTGCAGCGGCAAGCGCAGAACGCCGGCGCATCAAGCCAAGGCGCGCTGGGAAGCGGCGTGATTGGCAGCAGCATAACGCAGGCGAGGCAGGACTACGCAGCCTCGCAGCAGCAACCGTCGATGCTGGAGCACAAACAGGCGCAAGCTGCGCCCATCGAGCAGAGCGCGCTAGCTGTAGCGCCGCTTGAGATGGACTGGCTGCGCGCCAAAGCCAGCGCAGACCAAGCGCAAGCTCCGGCTGCTCCTGTCCTTGAGGCAGCGCCGAAGCTCACAGAGGAGCAGCTGCAGGAGCTGATCAAAGAGCTCCCGCAGCTGGACATCGCCAAAATCGCGGACAAGGTGTACCGCGAGATCGAGAAGAAAATGAAGTTCGAACGGCAGCGTCGCGGACTATAATATTAGAAAGGAATGACCTGAATGGCACTCAAGAAAGCGATGATTATCGTCGATAAAGGAAACAGCAAAGAGAACGTACCCGTTTTATTTAACCCAGGCGAATATACACTCGACACGAAAAACAGCTACTCTTGGAAAACAGTGCCAGGTCTGTCCATGCCGATTGGTCAATTCGTGAGTGGCGGAACAACATCGCTTTCCATGGATTTTTATTTTGATACGTATGAAAAAGGGACAGACGTCCGTGACTATACGAAGAAAATATCCGGCTTGCTGGATGTAGAGAAGGAACTGCATGCGCCGCCGATTTGCCGATTCGTCTGGGGCTCCTTGGATTTTAAAGGGGTCGTAGAGAAAGTGACGCAGCAGTTTACCATGTTTTTGGACACCGGAGTTCCTGTCAGGGCTAAGCTGAATGTCGTTTTTCGTTCTTGGCACAACAAAAAAGAGCAGCTTCAAACGATTCCCCGCCACTCTGCGGACCGTACGAAGCAGAAAATGCTGAACCAAGGCGAGCAGCTCTGGATGCTGGCAGCCCATGAATATGAAGATCCGACGTTGTGGCGGGAAATCGCCAGAGCGAATCAGATTGATAATCCACTTAAAGTCGTAACGGGGCGCCGCATTTCAGTCCCAAGATTGGACTAAGCCGATGGCCACATTACAACTGGATTCAAGCTCTTCGACCTATGATGAACTAGCTAAAAAGTATAAAGAGTTCTTTGCTCCGGCTTATCTCATTACCGTTGACGGAGCGAAAATTTCGGAGAATATGGCGATTGCCACCATCCGAGTGGAAACGTCGATTGATGGCACAGCGGATTCTTTTTCATTCCGAGTCACGAATGCCTATGATGTCATGAAGAACGATTTCCAGTGGATTTCCGAGTTTACGTTAGGCAAGGCCATTGATATCAGCCTGGGTTATGTCGATAAATTTACTCCTGTATTTACGGGATTTATTACTTCTGTTGTTGTTGATTTTCCAGAGGACGGTGCGCCAGGTCTCATCGTGCGGGGGATGGACATGTCTTATCTGATGATGAAGGGCACGAGGTCTCGTTCATGGAATAAAAAGAAATATAGCGATGTGGTTACAGAGATCGCCAAAACGTATGGTGCCAAGGTTCATATTGATGCAACCACGACAGAATTTCCGACGATTTCTCAGAGCCAAATCAATGATTTTCATTTTATTCAAAACTTGGCTAATTTGGTGAACTACGATTTCTTCATCGTTGGCAAAAATTTATATTTTCGCAAGCCGCTTACGGAAATGACGGCTGTCATGACACTCGAAATGGGCAAAACGCTGCGCAGTCTTACGATTGACATGAATCTATCCGAGCAAATTACAGGTGTAACGGTTCGGGCTTGGGATAACAAAGAGCTGAAAGTGATTCAGGGCGAATCAGGCACGATTGCCAAGCTGGGCTCCAACTCCAAGACAGGCAAGGATTTGCTCGCTTCCAAAGGGGATTTCGTGGAACATATTTATACGAATGCGGCATCTGCGGAGGAAGCGAAAACCTATGCGGATGCACTGCTTAACCGGCGGGCGATGAAGCTGATTAGCGGTACTGGGGAATGTATCGGAATTCCGGAAATTCGGGCCGGACGCTATATCAAGCTCAGCGGTGTTGGCAAGAAATTCGATCAGCCTTATTATCTTACTGGGGCTACGCATATTTTTGATGATGAGGGCTACACAACTCGCTTTCAGATTGGAGGGAATGCGGTATAATGTTCAAGGCTCCCGATATCACGATAGGCGGTGTGACGGATTTCGCCAGCCAGAAAATAGGCGGAGTCATGGTCGCTGTTGTCACGAATAATAATGATCCTGATAAGATGGGCCGTGTGAAATTAAAGCTGCCTATGCAGGAAACCGATACCGAAACAGATTGGGTGCGCATCGCAACGTTTATGGGCGGCAAAGATATGGGCAGTCTATTCATCCCGGAAGTGAATGATGAGGTATTGGTTGCCTTTCATCTGGGGGAACTGCGCCAGCCCTTCGTCATTGGCATGCTTTGGAATCCGAAGAATATGCCTCCTGCTCCTGCGGAGAAAAATGATTTGCGTATGATCAAATCACGCTCTGGTCATGAATTATCCTTCAATGATAAAAGCGGTGACGAGAGCATTAAGATCAAAACAAAAAAGGGTCAAATCATCGAACTGAAAGATAAAGATGATAGTATTTCGATTGCCGATCAGAGTGGCAATAACCAAATTCTGATCAAGGGCGGGTCAGCCAATGAGATTTCGATCGTGAGCAGCAGCTCCAAAATCACGTTAAATGCCAAAGGCGATGTAGCCATTGAAAGCACAAAAGAAATCAAAATTAAGTCAACGCAAATTAATATAGAAGCTTCGGCTACGATGGCTCTGAAGGCAGGAGCTACACTGGATCTGAAGTCAGACGGCATTATTAATATTAAAGGCAGCATGGTCAAAATCAATTAGCGAGGGGCGGGGATGGGATGTCGGAAGCATTTTTGGGACGAGGCTGGAAATTCCCAATTCAGGTCGACCCTGCTACAGGGCGAATTCGGATGTCCGAGTATGAGGAAGACATTGCTGAAGCGATCCGCGTCATCCTCGGCACGACGCAAGGAGAAAGGGTCATGCGGCCTAGCTTTGGGTGCGGCGTTCAGGAATTTATTTTCGGCTTAACGGATGACACCTCGCTTCATCTACTGGAAAGCAACATTCAGGAAGCGATCCGCAACTGGGAACCGAGAGTTCACGAGGTGGATGTGAAAGCTGTGCCAGAAGCCGATGACCCCGGCAAAGTGATGATTCGGATTTCGTATCTGGTTCGTACGACGAATAACTTATTCAACCAAGTGTATCCTTTTTATTTATATGAAGGTTCCAAATAGAAAGAGGCTGCGGAAGCGATGACAATATGTACAGAGAGGAGGTGGAGCTGTGCAACCTCCCAAAATTGATCCTAGGGATATTCCTGATTTGATCGCGCAAATGAAGGAAATGGCACCTTATTACACGCCGGAATGGCGGTTTACGCCGGATAACCCAGACCCTGGTTCCGCGTTGTTCCTCATGTTCGCCGATATGTTTCATGACAATATCAAGCGGCTGAATCGTGTGCCTACGAAGAATTTAATCTCTTTCCTCAACATGTTCGATGTGACTTTGCTCCCGGCGCGTCCGGCTAGCAGCTATGTGACGTTTGCTCTGAATGAAGGCACGAAAGAGTCCGTATATATTTCAGCGGGAACTCAAGTTGCGGCCGCTGCCGAGGATGGCTACATTTTGTATGAGACTGCCCGCAGTGCGCTTCTCACTCCCGCATTGCTGACAGACGTCTACATGACAAGCCGGAAGCAGGATCAAATTGTACGCATATCCCAAGACTTTGTTGCCGCATCTCGGCAAGGACAAGCGTGTCCGACGAAGCTATTTTGCTTGCAGGATGGCGACAATTTGCAGGAGCATGCGATTTATTTGCAGCACAGCTCACTTTTCACCATCTCCAGCACAGCGCGTATTGAAATTGAATTCCGCAATTCCAAGAGGCGCTTTGATGAGCTTGCGATGACCAGCCAGCTGGCGGACCCTGCGCTGACGGAGTGGCTGTATGCCACCGCGGACGGCTGGAAGCCATTTGATCACGTCGAAGCTAGCGGCAATCGAATTCTTCTGTTGAAAGGTCAAGCAGGTGAGCTTGCCGAGCAGGAAGTGAACGGAACAGTTGGGCGATACATCCAGTGCCGTTTAAAGCCGCTTGCGCAGGGTGGAAGAACACTGGCAGACAGCAAGCTTTCCATGGATCATATTTCATTCAAAACGGATTATGTGGATACGCTTGAAACAGGCGGCATTCAGCCCGATATGATGTTTTATAATGATATTGCCGCAGATCGGACAGGGTTTTATCCGTTTGGCGATCAGTTTGCGCTGTATGGTTCCTTCTATATCGGGAGTCAGGAAGTGTTTACGAAAAAAGACGGCGATATCAAGCTGAGCTTCGGACTTCAAGCGATTCAGAATCGTTTTCAACCGGAACTGACCGAGCAAATGGATTGGAAAATGGTAATGAAAAAGTCCAAGTTCGATAAGCCGCCGGTTACGCATGTTACCGTCATGCAGGTCGCTTGGGAGTACTGGAACGGCTCATCCTGGGTGCGGCTTGAGGTAGGTAAAGAAGCGGAGAAGCTATTTTATTACCCGCATGAGCAAAAGGTGCGTAAAGATATTCACTTCCGCTGCCCAGCGGATCTGGAAGCTACCTATGTGAACGGCAATGACAATTGGTGGATAAGAGCGCGGATTCTGCATATCGAGAATGCTTATGTGGCACAAGCGATTTACCTTTCGCCGTGGATTGACGAGGTCGCATTAACGTATCACTATGATGATCGTCTGTATCCGGCGGAAAACTGCTTGGCGTTGAATAATACGGTATTTGTAGATCGCACACGTCATAGCCGGCAGTTGGAAGGGGGCTTTGAGCCCTTTCAACCCTTGGAAGGCAGTCATCCCGCCTTGCATCTTGCTTTTGACACACCGCCAGTGAAAGGTCCGATTTCCTTGTTCGTTTCGGTGAAACAGCAGCGATTCTCTGAACAGGATATCCCTTTGTTGGAATGGGAGTACCTGCGGGCTGGATTAATGCCTGGACTTGCGCCGGAATGGGTGGCCCTTAAAGTGATTGATGGCACCAACGGCTTGACGCAGAGCGGAACGGTGCAGTTCGTTGGACCTTCCGATTTTGCCGGAACCTCGTTATTTGGGCGAGATGGCTACTGGGTTCGTGCGGTGAATCGTGATAATAAATATGATGATTTGACAGGCAGTGTCCAAATTCCGATGATCCACGGATTATATATGAATACGGTACATGTGCTGCAGCAGGAGACGATCATTGGAGAGGTTCCTGATCCGAAGGGGCTGGAAGAACTGGAATACCAGTTAAGCCGTGGCAGCATCGTATCGGAAGAAGTATGGGTGGATGAGTCCGAGTTCATAACCGAAGAGGAAATTGTGGAATATGAGCATGCGGGGACCCCGACTATGGATATCAGTCGAGATTCGGAAGGCAACCTGCTGCAGGTATGGGTTCGCTGGACGGCCGTTCGCCAAATGGCGGATTCCGGGCATCGGGATCGTCATTACATGATTGATCGTACCTTCGGCCGAATTCGGGTAGGCGACGGCATTCATGGGATGCATCCTCCCAAGGGCGGACTTGAGCAGTTGAAAGTAACGTATCAAGTGACAGCTGGTCAAATTGGCAATGCGGCAGCACGGCAAATTAATCAGATGCAGGATTCGATTGCTTTTGTCGGTGAGGTATACAACCCAGAGCCAGCCTCTGGCGGGTGCCAAGCGGAGAAGCTGGACTCGGCTTTACAGCGCGGACCTGAGCTTCTCAAGCATCGAGACCGGGCCGTTTCGTCCAAAGACTACGAGTGGCTGGCGCGTGAGGCTTATCCGAACATTGCCAAAGTCGCCTGCATTGCGAACCGCAATGCCTATATGGACAAAGAGGTCGGGGCCATGACCCTTGTCATTTTGCCCAAAGAAGGCCAGCAGGGCAGCTCGACATTCCCGGAATTGAAGAAGCAAGTTGAGCGGTATATTCTGCAACGGGCTTCCAGTTTGGTTGCATTTCCCGAACGATTGCAAGTTATCGAACCGGTATATATGGAAATCTCCGTGTCAGCAATCGTTGCTGTGGAGGGGATGGATGCTGTTGTTGCTACAGAAATTCAAGCGATGGACAAGCTGGATCGCTTCCTCGACCCGCTTACCGGCAACTTTGACGGCAAAGGCTGGGGAATTGGTCAGCAAATTCACCCATCGGTTTTCTACGCGTTATTGAAATCCATTCGAACAATCAGCCATGTAGAGAAGCTCTACATGACCGTATACAAACTGGAAGACAGCGAACGAATTGAACTTGACGTGAACCGTCTCCCAGCTCTGCCGCATGGGATTATCGTGAGCGGGAAGCACAAGGTCGTCGTGAATGCTCTGTAGCTGCTAGGCGGTTGTGAGCAAGTCGTTAAAAGTAGCCTATTCGAAGGAGGTGAGTACAAGTGCTGCCGATTCCTAATTTGGATGACCGCATGTTTGAACAGATGGTGCAGGAAGCCCGGAAGTCGATTCCGAAGCTATTTCCGGAGTGGACGGATGAGAACGAGCATGATCCGGGGATTACGCTGCTGGAGTTGATGTCGTGGGTGACGGAGATGCAGCAGTACTATTTGAATCGCGTGACAGAACGCAGCGAGCGGAAGTTTCTGAAGTTGCTTGGCATTCGTCCGCATGAAGCGGTATCCGCCGTTTGCGAGGTATCGTTCACAGGCTTGCAGCAGCAGCTTGTGCTCCCGAAGGGAACACCGCTGCAAGCGATGGATCAGCGTTATGAGACGGTTGGCACGGTTCAGCTCGTGCCTTCGACTCTGGAGAAAGTACTGGTTCGCACTGAAACAGCGGCGGGTGACTTCACTTCGAATAACCATGCGAAGATCGCATATTATGCTTTTGGCCCTGAGGCGCGTAAAGGGGCGCATCTGTATCTAGGATTTGATCGCGCATTGCCAGAGCAAACGGAGATCTCGATTTCTTTTAAATTGTTCGATCGTTATCCGGTAACGATGGCTAGCACGGTTAACGGAACAGCGCCAATGATATCATCGGCCAAGGTAGCTTGGACTTTCGCGGGCGCAGGACAGCAAGGAATGAGTGAAAGCTGGCTGCCCATCGAATCGGTCAGTGATACGACTGTTCACTTATCGCAAAGCGGTGAACTCCGTTTTCGCGTCACATCCGAGATGAAGCCGATCGCCTTGTACCCAGCGGATGATCGCAGCCGGTATTGGATTTGTTGTACGCTTGAGGAGGATGGCTACGAGCTGTCGCCGAAGATTGAGAAGGTAAGCCTGAATGCTGTGAAGGCGGCTCAGGTGGAAACCTTTAGTGAAGTTACTTCCTTCACGAGCAGCGGAGAGCCGAATCAGAGCTTTGAGGCAAGCTCTTATCTAGCCTACAACGGCCTGCACACGATACAGGTGCAGGACGAGCAAGGGCGCTGGCGCGACTGGCAGGCCGTCGCGCAGCTTGATGCTTGCGGGCCGGCTGATTACTGCTGCGAGCTGCAGCAGGATTCGGCCCGTCGTGTCACCCGTCTGCGCTTCGGCGACGGCGTGCACGGCAGCATCCCGCCGCAGGGCGCGCAGCGGGTGCGGCTTATTGCCTATACGGCCGAGTTCGACTACGGCCGTTATGTCGGGGGCAGCAAAGGTCTGCCTGGGCAGACCTTTGAGGTCAGCCGCGGCCTGATCTATAAGCCCAGCAGCCTGCTGCTGCAGGTGGGCTATAGGCCGCGCGGAGAGACCAGCGTCGTCTGGGACGACTGGCAGGTCGTGGATGACTTTGACAATTCGAAGTCCACGGACCGCCATTACGTCTACGACGCTGCTGTCGGAACCATCCGCTTCGGTAATAACGAAGCGGGTCTTACGCCGCCGAAGTCCGTGGAGCCGAATATTCGGTTCATCCGGCTGCAAGCCGGCGGGGGTGTGCGCGGCAACGTGAAGGACGGTCTGGTGACCGGCTTCACGGAAGTGCCTGGCGTGAGCGTCACGAACGCCTTCCCGGCACGGGGCGGCCTCGAAGCGGAGACGCTCGATCAAGCGAAGCTTCGCGTCCAGCGCGAACTCAGCACGCCGACAAGAGCCGTAACCGCCGAGGATTATGAGGCGATTGCCAAGGCGACGCCAGGGCTGCGCGTCGCGCGGGTCAAAGCGATTCCGCTCTATAAGCCAGGCATGCGGGATTATCCGAAGATCAAAGCGCCGGCGCAGATGACCATCGTTGTCGTTCCATACAGCGAAAGCGATAAGCCGAAGGCAGGCAAGGGCTTTTTGCAAACCATCAAGCAGCATTTGGATCGGCATCGTCTTTTGACAACCGAACTTCATGTGATTCCGGCTGAATATATCAAGCTTACCGTTCATGCCATTGTGGTTATGGAGCCCAAATTCAAAAATGAACAGCGGGCAATTACACAAGCGTTAAGACTATTGCTCCAGCCGATGGATCTTGGACAGGGCTCTGAGGGCTGGCGTTTTGGACGAACGGTCTATAAGGGCGATATATACGGCGTCATCTCACGCATGAAAGGCGTGGTTTATGTGCAGGACATCTGGCTGGATGCGGAAGGTACAGGTTTTCATAAAGATGCCGCTGGTGATATTCATATCCCGCCATATGCGCTGGTTTACTCAGGTGATCATGAAGTAGAAACGATTAGTCAGACCGATGTATAAATTATTATGTAGAGACGAGATGAGGTGACGAACGATGCAGGATGGACAAACTTTTTTTTCACTGAACAAGCCGCTGGATTGGGAGCAAGGTTATGAAGCGAATATCCATATGCAGGAGCACGGCTTCTCGATCGGGCAAACCGAAAAGTACAGCATTCATCGCATCGTTCGTACGGATGAGCTGGAAGGTATTCCTACAATTTGCGATATGGCGGTGGGGCCTGGCCGGAAGCTCATTTTACTGGATGAGGCATCGAATGTGTGGGTCTATGAAGATGAAAGCCGCCATCGGGAGCTGTTATTCCGTCAGGGTCATCACTTGTTCAGCAATCAAGCGATGCTGGCGTCCATGTCAGATCTCCTTGTCATCGCGGATGCGAATCCGGCTAGTGAAAGACGACTTGCTGTGTACGCTATTTCGAATGGACAAACGATGTGGGCTTTGAATGAATGGGATGGACTAGAACTATTCCCGCTGTCGGTTAATACGAAATTAGCATCTGCCACTACATTGTATACGACGGTTCCTTTGGATATTAGTGTTGGTATGAATGGAAATCCGGAAGTCCCCCAAGGCGGCAGAATTGGCATTATTGCATGGAACGCAGCTGGCGAGGTTATGCAGGTATACGAGCATGAAGCTCACCGACTGGAAGCAGCCTCTGAGATAACAGCGCTTCATTCGCGTTATTTTACCGCTGCGGCTGAGGGGACATTAGCGCTGCTGGATGCCAAACTTCGGACGGTGACGATCTTCCATGAGGACGGTCGGGATCCGCTGCATTTTAAGCTCGAGCAAGAGGGGCGGTTTGCAGGCATTTCCATTGATACGAATCATAATCTCTTTATAGGGGATAGCGGGTACGCCCAGCAAGAAGGGGTCACCGAACGCTTTATTTTGAAATATCGCGGCAATGGCGAGCAGATGGATAAGGTGACAGGCTTTCGGGGGCGAACAGATAAATTGCTGCATGACGGGCGCAACCGTTTGTATGTCTTTGATCGGATCAGCGGACAGATTAGTATGCTCGATCTGCGTGCGCGCACGATGCTGCTGGAGGATACTCAATTGCCGGAGGCCGTCTATTTCTCAGCGGAGCTGGATACGACAGAGACGGAGCTCGAGTGGCACAAAATCCGCTTGGAAGCAGACATTCCCGAGGAGACGCAGGTTCGTTTCTCTTATTTCGCATCGGATGAGAGCGAGGGGCTTGTGGATGGCGATTACGTGTCGTATACGAGCTATTTCACGGACCCTGGCATTCCGGTCCATACGAAGTTGACGGCAACGCGTGACCTATGGTCGGAACCGATTTTGAATCCTAAGGATGCACTTCTCATGAATGCCCGGGGTCGTTATCTCTGGTTCAAAATTGAGCTCATCGGCAGTGAACAGAAATCGCCGTTTATCCGTAAGCTGCGGGTGTATTACCCGAGAACCTCCTTAATTGCCTATCTTCCCCCGATGTACCAGCAGGATGCTGAACATAGTCCTTTTCTGGAGCGGTTTCTGGCGATGTTTAGTACGTTTTTCGATGACATGGAAGATAAAATTGATCATATCTCCGCGCATTTTGATCCGGATGCTGTCTCCGGCACTTATCTGGAGTGGCTGGGCCGTTGGCTGGCGATTACGGATCATGAAGCTTGGGGTGAGGTCAAGCTAAGGAAGCTGATTAAGCAGGCTCCTGAGCTCTATAAGCTGCGCGGGACTCGCGAGGGCTTGATCAATATGGTGAAGATTTATACGGGTTCCGAGCCGTTCTTGCTTGAATATTTTCAATTTAAGCAAATGCAGGAGACATCGGAGCTGCGGCAGCTTTTTGCCCAGTTGTATGGCGATAATCCGTATTGCTTCTGCCTCATGCTTAAACCGGAATTCGTCCGTACGGATGCCCAGCGAATGACGATCGAGCAGATCATTGAAGATCACAAGCCCGCCTACACCGAGGGCAAGCTAATCGTGCTTCAGCCGTGGATGTACGCAGATATGCATACGTATTTGGGCATTAACACTTACTTATCTGAACCTACGTTATTAACGCTCGATCAGCGTTCGTCAATGCCTTACAACACGGTATTGATCGATATCGACCGCGATAAACGAATGGATATACATACACGCTTGGGACTGGATTCCGAAATCGAATAAACGAAATGAGCCTTAGAAGGTGAGGGGAAAGTTATGAAAAAAACACGATATTACCCGTTTGAACGAAATCGGTATTTCTATGGAAAGCTGTTGACGGTTAGGGATTTCGAGTCCGAGCAAAAGTATTTCAACGACAAGCGCCGAATGATGAATCGCCTGCTGCATGGCTCCGGCGTGCTGACAGGTCTGCAGGTTGTTGCGGTGGATGATAAATCCGTTTCCGTGGAAATGGGGGCTGCGATCGACGCGCTTGGCCGGGAAATTGTTGTGCCGACACCGATGACGCTGAAGCTTTCGATGATGGATGGATTCAGCAACAATGAGTACGCGAAGAACGTATATCTCTGCATCGCCTATGATGAAAAGGATAAAGAGCCTGTTCATGCCGTTGCCAATTCATCCGTTCGTTCGGATGAAATTAATGATTATAATCGGGTGTTGGAGAGCTACCGCGTATTTATTCGCGAGGATGCGCCTGACCCGGCTTCGCTGCCTTTGGCCAATTTGTCGGATCAGACGGTCGTGCTGTATCAAGATTCCAAAGTGCGTGTTCTGCAAACAACACCACGTTATGTGAACCCAGGGCAATTGTTCGAGATGAAGCTGCGCTTCGAGAAAACGCTTAAGGCCGGCCGATTATCCTTTCAATATGAATTAGCGGCTGATCGTGTAGAAGCGATGGATGGCACAACCATAGCGTTCCAAGAGCCGCAGGATGAACCGGATAGCGAGTATGAAATGAAGGTACTGCTTAGAGCTGACAGTACAGCTTCTGTGAAAAGCACAATTGGCGTTCAGCAGGGTTCGGCTGTTTTGAAGCTTGATGACAGGCAGTTGGATATTCAAGCGCAAGCGGTTGGCGAAGTGCAGATTATCCCAACATCCGTTCATGAGAAGCTTATGAATGATTTCGTGAAGCAGTCATTGGAAGCATCTTTAGAAGCTCCTACGGAACCATGTATTTACCTGGCTAAGATCTGCTTGATCAAAATGGGAGCAACCTATGTTATTGAAAATGTTGAGCAGGTTCCATTCGGCGAATATGTTTATAACTCTTCGGTCATGTACAGACTTGGGCAAACGAGCCAATATCGCGAGGATACAGCTGGTCAGTTCGTGACCAAGTCCAAAGTGAAAACCTTGGCACCGGGTCAGCCTCCGCAGTTCAAAGTGAACTATAATAAAGCGATCAGTGAGCTTTCATTTGATTTAAGCATCCCCGCCGGTGGGGGCAGCGGTATTGCCGGTATTCTGAGCGGTGTGGTGGATATTCCCGTCGAGCCTTTTACGAAGATCGCGGTATCGCCATTCGGGCGAGCGACCAAGAGCTTTTTCTCCGGCGAAATCGCGCATGGCCTCGGGGAAGGCAATGTGCTGATCATCACGAGTCTGGAAGAGAGCAGCGGCGATGCGTTCTCCGATATGCTGTCCAGCGGGGATCGTGTGTATGGCGGAGCTTCCGATGTGTTCAAAGGCAGTGAATTTGAGCCGGATGCGCCTGAAGTGAAGATTGGCACTATCGCTTATCCGCAGAAAGGGACATTCCGTATCGGCGTCAAAGTGCAGCAAACTTCGGAGCCAATGAATGTTCGCGTTCGGTGGTGGGCGTACAGCGCTGAGATGGCTAGCACGGTGCGCAGCGGCGGCGATTCCATTGAGGATGCGCTATCTGCCGCGATGCGGGAAGCGGCTTCGGCAGGCAGTGGCGCGGAGTAGATTTTGATTCAAAGAAATAGGCTGTGATCTAGGGTATATGTAAACAAAGAAATCTCTCCTTTTGTTCAAATGGTTGGGTGGTACCTCCATTTTGCTAAAGAGAGGTTTCTTTTTATTATTCTCTGGGGTCTTTCAGACTTTTGATACAGCTCCTTGTCTGTGGCCTCTAGGAAGGCTTTTTTTGCATTTCACTGGATAAACTCCAGTCAAAGCAGCATTTCCTCCTTCCGAAACCCGATAACACTGTAGTAATTCCAGTGGAATTTGGGTTTGCGGCCTCTAGGAAGGTGTTTTTTGCATTTCACTGGATAAACTCCAGTTAAAGTAGCATTTCTACCTCCCAAGCCTGATAACATTGTAGTAATTCCAGTGGAATTTGCCAACAGGGTTGGGGTTGCAGTCGCAATTGCAGATGCTATTGCAGTTAGCGGTACCCAATTGAGCCACTAAAACAGAAGGGGCTGCCTCGCAGTCATTTTCGACTTTTGAGACAGCCTATTTTTGTTGTTTGTAGTGGTAAATGACATCTGTTTGAGACAAATATAGGTTTGCAGCGCACACTTCTAAATATTCGATAAAGAAGCAGTCTCCGTTTCCTTCAAAATCATAGCTTTCTTCTGCTTCTCTCTACCAAATGCGAGGAAGTAGAGCATGAAAACGACAAGCTGCAAGACGGCTATGACGAGGCAAATATTACTATAAATAGAACCGGATGAGTAGCTGTATAAAGGGTTCCAATGCGGGACTCCTGCTGATCCAAGATCCACGACTTTGCTGTATATGCCAATCGCGATCCCTTGCGAGATGAAATTGACCATCGACAACATGCCCATGCCAACGCCAACTTGATCTGTAGGCAAGGTTCTTGAAACCGAATTGGATAAGGCGATGACGATGAAGGATTGCCCCACATTGCCGAGTATTAGAAAAACAGCAATCAACAGCGGGGAGCCGCCGGTAAAAGTCGATAGCAGCACAAAGCAGCTCAACAGTAAGCTCGAAGCCACTGTAACGACAAACGAGTTGCCTTTGATATCTGCGAGTCTGCCTCCTTTACGTCCAAAAAAGGCAGAAGCAATGGCAGCCGGGACCATCGCGAAGCCGATCCAAACGGAGGGCAGCTTTTGAATCTCCGTCAAGAGGAGCGGACTCAGCACAAAGAGCGAGCAGCAGGTTCCGCTGACGAGGAACGCAATGGTTAATCCAAGGGTATACTTCTTATTTTGAAAAAGTTTGGGAGCAATGAAGGGATCTCCGGCTGTGCAGATACGTGCTATAAATAATCCCAAGGCGATTAGTCCACCCAGTAGAAGCCAGAGGCCCTTGGTTACACTGAGCAGGAATAAGCCGATGGCAGCACCCAGCAGCAAACCGCCGATCCAATCGAACTTGCCAGCCGCCCGCGGTTGTTCATTCCCCAAATATTTCCGGTAAAAGGGAAGTGTGATCAGCACAAGCAAAGTGACAGCGAATAACCAGCGCCAGTGCAGGGTACTCACGATTAAAGCCGCGATGACGGGTCCCAGCGCATTACCGAAAGCCAAACCAACTGCGGTCATGCTCAGTGCGAAACCTCTTCGCTCAGGAGCGAAGTAGCGCAAAGGGATAATCATCGCAATAGCGGGAATAACAGCGGCTCCAGCCGATTGCAGGCATCGTGCGATTAAGGCCATTGCAAAGGTATGGGAGGCCAGACCGATCAAGGAGCCTACAGTGAATAGAAGGAGTCCGAAGGTCACCAAGCTCTTGAGCTTGTAGCGATCTGCCAGCTTTCCATAGGTGACTGCGCCAATGGCATAGATCAGAATGTAGGCAGAGGAGAGCCAACTGACCTGTGCGATCGTAAGGGAGAAATCCAGACTAATCTTAGGCAGGGCAATGTTGAACATGATGCCGCTCATCATGGAGAGTGTCAGGGTGAACATTAAGACACGCATTAATTTGTTGCCGATTTGCTGCTGATCTTGTGTGGATACTTTCATAGGGGATCACGTCCTTTTTAAAATAGACTGTCAGTACTGACTGACAATGCTTTGGTAAAAAAACTAGGGTTTCAAAGCCCTAGCAAAAATTTTTACGCTATTCTGAATAAATGGCTCAAGTGAAATACTGGCATAGTATTTATGGCTGTCGAGATCATTCATGAATGCCCCGAAATGCATCATCATAAAGGCGAAGGCATGCGCCTCCGGGTCGACAGGAATTATTTTCCCTTTTTCGGCCATCGTGATGAAATAATTCGTTAAGATATCCAGCAGCTGCAGCGGATGCCTATGCGTTCGTTCGCGGAATCCGGGCAGTTGGCTTTCTTCTTTGAAGCTGATTTGAATCATTTTCCGGTTGCGGTTCATGATTTCATGATAGGTTTTACTGACCAGAAGCAGGTCCTCTTCCAAGTCCCATACGAGCTTTTCACTAAACAGCTTCTTCATCTCTTCCGCGTAGTGATAGCGGTCGAATGCCGCTTCGAGGAGTTTCTGCTTGCTGCCGAAATGACGGAAAAGGGTTTTCTCGCTTAGCCCAGCGGCGGTGGCAATTTCAAGGGTGGTTACTCCATTGTAGCCTTTTTCCGCAATTAAATTGAGCGCCGCTACCAGAAGCTTTTCGCCGCTTCCCAGCTTGCTGTTCTCCATGCCATCCCTCTTTCGTAACGATGTCAGTACTCACTGACATTATAATAAAATGATTATGGGATAAAGTCAATGTTGAAATAGTCGATTTCAGCAGCGCGCCAAACAATCATTGCCCTGATGCGGTTACAAGGGTGTTCCACTCTGTAGAATAAGGCGTTTGCTTCAAGCGACTGGAAGCCTGCGAAAGTGCAGGTTTTTTCGGAGAAATCGTGTGAAAAGTGGAAATGCCTGCGAAAGTGCAGGTATTATTAGCCTTTTCATCCTCAAATCCAGAAAAATCCTAAAAAGCATGCAGATACGCAGGAATTTTATCATTTTGGTGATACCAAGAGCATAAAGGATGCATAATTGCTGGTTTCTGCTAGGTAACTGGAATGAAGGCTGCCCGCGAGTAGTTTTTCTGCTTCGGGGCGGCTTTGTTTTGCTTGCGGCTGATAGGGCGTCACTTTTAACCAAAGAAGCTAATAACCAGAATGCCGATCAAAATGAGAAGCGAACAAATAATGCGCAGTGTACCTTGTTTTTCTTTGAGTACAACTATGCCCAGAATGGTGGCAAACACGGTGCCGATTTCTCGGATTGGCGAGATATGGGCGACAGGGGCATATTTCATAGCGAATAAAAATAACAAGTAAGAGCCCGGATTAAGGAGCGCACCAAGTAAGATGATTCTGGCATTCAGCTTCCATTCCATGCGGATCTGTTTCGAACGGAGGACGATCGGCGTCAGGGCAGCCATGAACCCGATATTCGTTACTTCTAGCAATGAGATCGCGGAAACATGCTGAAGGTTGATGCGATCAACAAAAACGTAAGAGGTCGTACATAAGCCGACACTAAGGGCCATAAGGAATGGTTTGACTGTACCTGCGCCAATGGATGTTGGTTTACGGGTGAAAATACCGCTAAGCCAAAGAAATCCAAAGACCATGCAAAGCAGTCCAAGCCACCCATATCCAGATAAGGATTCACGAAGAAACAAGACGCTGCCGATGGGAATAAACAGGGTACTGGTGCCGCGCATAATGGGATAGACCTGTGAAAGATCGCCCATATTGTACGTTCGAGCCAACAGCAGGGCATAGACGCTTTGAAGACAGGCAGATAAAAGTAAGAATCCGTAGGCTTTCAGAGACAAAGGATTCATCCACAGTTCTCTGATTAAATAGGGAAGAAGCCCGATTGTGGTTACCATGACGATAGCCCACAGGAAAACACTTTTATTGTGGCTTCTTTTGGTGAATAGACTCCAGACGGCGTGCGTAAGACCTGAAGCTACGACAAGGAGCAGTGAAACGATAAACACGGAACCATCTCCAAACTATGAGTGAAAGTAAACGCGAGGGCATGCCCAGACGCGAATCCTAAGTAAACATTGTAATTGGGTACATGTTGTTGTATTCATGTTGTTTTATAATAAAATCATGTTGTTTGTTGACAATTGTATCTCCTATTCCTTCTGGCTGTCAATGCAAAATTTACGCCGCGTTCATGAGCTAGTACCTCACTGAACTAAGCCCGTTCCTGCGTCAAAACGAAAGAATGGGCTTTTTCATAAAAATAAGCGATCAGATAAAAATCGTCGATATACGAGAAAGCGATTACAATTTATCCTTGGTAAGCAAGTCATTTAACTAAGGAGGGATTTAATACAATGTCTAAATTGCTTCGATCGGTAAGTCTGCTATGCCTTTGTCTGGTCGTGGTGAGCGTAAGTGCAGTAGGGATCAGCCCAAGGTATGCACAGGCAAGTGATGAGTACGATGGGTTGAGGACGAAACTGCAGAGACTGCTTCTCGGTGATGGGGAATATGTTGTGCCTGTAACGGACGCCCTGCTTCAGACGAAAATTTCAACCATGGACAGCCTCATATCCTCATGCTCTGCCGCACAAGCGCCTTGCACAAGTGGCAAAGGGTACTGGGATCTGATGAACCGCAGTGTAGATCGTACTTATTTATGGGTGGACATGCCTTTTACGAGTACGGACAGCTTTACCAAATCAGGGGATATTTCTGGTTCTTATGGGCGTTTGTATGCGATGATTGTGGGCTATTACACACCAGGTTCGGTCATGTATCAGAATGCCGCGCTCAAAATAGATGTGATTAACGCACTGGATTGGCTGAATGTTCAGAAGTACAACACGACCGTTGCGACCTATGGCAACTGGTTTCACTGGCAAATTGGGGTACCGCAGATTCTGACCAAAACTGTGCTTCTAATGAAAAATGAGCTGACGTCTGCGCAGGTAACCAGCTATATGGACGCTGTCAATCGGTTCATCCCGAACTCAGCGGCCAGAACCGTGAGCGGCAGTCCGGTGATGACCGGTGCGAATTTACTGGATCAAGCGATTGCCGTTGCCTACAGAGGCATAATTGTGAAAGATTCAGCGAAGCTGGCTGATGCCCGCGATGCGCTGAGCAGCGTGTTTGCTTATGTGTCTCCAGCGTCTGCCGTCAATACATCGGCCCGTGACGGGTTTTATGCGGACGGTTCATTTATCCAGCATGCGGCAATGCCTTACATCGGCGGTTATGGAACATCATTGCTTAATGATGTAGGCATTCTGCTGCATATCTTAAGCGGTTCCAGCTGGGATGTTACGGATACGAACAAATGGCATGCGTACCGGTGGATTTTCGATTCCGTGGAGCCCTTCATTTATAACGGGAATGTCATGGATATGGTGAGAGGGCGGAATATCGCCTATGGTCCTGCATTAGGTTTAAAGGATACGGATCCCATTCTCACCGCCAAGGGGCTTATGTCTTCGATTTGTTATCTGCTGCTGACAGCGCCTGCGACGAATGACCAGCTGGGGGCCGCATATCCCGGCAATCCCAAACAGGCGATTCAGAGTATGCTGAAATATTGGATTACGCAGGATTCGACGAATCAAATTCTGGATGCGGCGCCGATTTATCAATATGTGCAGCTGAAACAAATCGTAGCGGATGTATCGATTCCTTCTCGAGGGGAGAAGCTCGGACAGTTCCTGTTCCCGAATCAGGATCGTGCTCTGCAGCTGCGGCCTGGCTATGGATTTGGCATCAGTATGTCATCCAAGCGGGTAGATAAATATGAATCCGGCAACAAAAATAATGTCAAAGGCTGGTACACCGGCGACGGTATGACCTATTTATATAATGCGGATAAGGCGCAATATGAAAACTACTGGCCAACCGTAAATCCGTATCGTCTTCCAGGCACAACAGTGGATACTCAGACGCGGACCACCAGCAGCAACTGGACGAATTACATGAGTCCGAATAGCTGGACAGGTGGGGCTGAACTGCTGGGCAGCTATGGGGCCATTGGCATGGACTTGAAGGCGCCCGGTGATATTGGGAATGGCGGAGCGATTGTGACGCCGTCGAATTTGACTGCCAAAAAATCATGGTTCACCTTCGACAACGAAATCGTAGCGCTTGGAGCAGGGATAACGAATACGGGACAATCGGGGAATGGCTGGGATGGAACCCCGCGTAAGGTAGAAACCATCGTGGATAATCGCCAAATAAGCGGCAGCAATGTTTTCACCGTGAATGGCAGCGCACAGCCGACCACATTGGGCTGGTCATCCGCGCTAAGCGGAACCAACTGGCTGCATCTGCAAGGAGATACGGGCGGCAATGACGCCAGTGTTGGATACTATTTCCCAAGCGGCACGACGATTCAAGCGAAGCGGGAAGCGCGCACGGGGACTTGGAACGAGATCAATCAAGCAACGGCTAACGTATATACCGTGTTTAATACAGAAGATTCTTATGTCAGGCAAAATGAAGCCAATCATGGGACAGAGTCCACGCTGCTTGTGAAGAACGATTCCGGCGGCTATGCCAGAGAAAGCTACCTGAAGTTTGATGTCAGTGCTTTTGTACCGGATGGGGTTGCCTTTGACACGGCCAAAGTGACGCTGGTTCCGACCTCCGTTGGGACAACAGCGAATACAATTCAGCATACCGCTGAATGGGTTGCGGACAACAGCTGGACCGAATCGGGATTGCTTTGGGCGAATAAGCCAAGCTCAGTACCGCTGTCGCCGCTTCAGCAATGGAGCGGGATGCAGGCAGGGACGCCGATCACGATTGATGTGACCCAAGCCCTGCAAGCCGCACTTGCCGGCAATCAGAAAGTATTTTCACTGCGGATTGCGGCAACTTCGCCAGCGGACGCTAATGGTTGGGTTTACTACGCCAGTCGAGAAAATGCGAACGCTGCCTATCGGCCTAAGCTGGTGCTGAGCAATTATAAAGAACAAGTTGCAGCTAATTACATGACGCTATGGATGAACCACGGGACGAATCCAAGCAATGCAGCTTACAGCTATGTCATGCTTCCGAATATGAGCAGCGCGCAAGTGCAGAATTATGCGGCGAATCCTACAGTCGCGATCGTAGAAAATACGACAAGCGCGCAAGCTGTCAAGGAAACGGATTTGAACCTGGTAGCCGCGAATGTATGGCAAGACGGGCTCAAAACAATAGGGGATGGCAATGGCGGCAGCTTGATCACCGTCAATAAGAAGTCGTCTTTGCTGGTCCAAGAAGCCGGAGGTTTGTTGGATTTGGTCATCAGTGATCCGACTCAGGCTAATACGGGAACCATTGAGGTCGAGCTGAACCGCATCTATGCGAATGCCATCTGGCTGGATACGGGGATTACCGTTACGCAGTACAGTCCTACCCTGAAACTGTCGGTTGACGTTAACGGTTCCTATGGGAAGTCGTTCCACGCCAAGTTTGGGAACACAGTCCCAACCATGATTTCGAGCTCGGCCGATGCCTGGGTGCGGGACGGCAGTACCGGGAATACGAATTACGGGACCGCAGGGTATATGGAGGTTAAAAATGAGAGCGTCGGCTACAACCGCACCGCTTTCGTGCAGTTCGATCTTTCCGCCTACAGCGGAACGATGACGCGGGCAGCGATCCTGTTGTCGGTAGGCGGGACACCCAGCGTTGATGTGAGACATCAAGCGAAGGTGGTTGCGCAGCCATGGTCTGAGAACACGTTGACGTGGAACAATAAGCCAGCAGCCTCTCTCCCGCTGGCAGAATGGAAAGTTCCTGCGGCAGGCAGCTATGTCTGGATCGATGTAACGGACCAAGTACGGAGCGCACTCTCCTCCGCGAATAAAAGCGTATCGATTGAGGTTTCCTCGCTGACCAGCGGCTCTGCGACGTATGTCAGCTACGGCTCCAAAGAGAATGCGACGGCGGCAAGCCGGCCTGTTTTGCGGATTACGCCGTAGATCAGCGTTGAAGCCGTTTCATCAACGTCATGATGGGATGAATAACCTTCAGCACCACATTCAATGTGGTGTTGGAGGTTATTTTGGCTAATGTGTGGGAGAGCCTGACGTGTAGGCAGTGGATGCAGGATGCAAATACACAACGAGCGTGGATCGCGCGGCTGCTTACCCCAAAAGATGCAAAAGTGCAGGTATTTTCCGTGAAATCGTGCGAAAAAGCGGAAAACCTGCAAAAGTGCAGGCATTTTAAGCTTTTCGGACTGAAATCAAACAATAAGCTGAAAAAGCCTGCATTTTTGCAGGAATATATGAATTTGGGGTATTCCAGAGAGTAAAAGGATGCACAATTGCAGGTTTTCGATTATCGGCTAGATCAGGAGGGCATTTAGTAGATGGTTCTTGTCAGTATGTAAGTTTTTTTGCCCGCCAATGGTACCTCGTGCGCCACTAGTTAGATTATCACTCCAATACGCCAATGGTACCTCGCTCGCCACTAGCTAAGTTATCATTCCAATGCGCAATGGTAGCTCATTCGACACTAGTTAGATTATCACTCCAATGCGCCAAAGGTACCTCGCTCGCCACTAGTTAGGTTATCATTCCAATGCGCAATGGTACCTCGTTCGAGACTAGTTAGGTTTTCACTCCAATGCGCCGATGGTACCTCGTTGGACACTAGTTAGGTTATCACTCCAATGCGCCAATGCTACCTTGTTCGCCACTAGCTAGGTTATCACTCCAATGCGCCAAAGGTACCTCGTGCGCTACTAGTTAGGTTATCACTCCAATGCGCCAAAGGTACCTCGCTCGCCACTAGTTAGGTTATCATTCCAATGCGCAATGGTACCTCGTTCGAGACTAGTTAGGTTTTCACTCCAATGCGCCAATGGTACCTCGTGCGCCACTAGCTAGGTTATCACTCCAGCGCCAAAGCCAACGCGCAATGGTATCTCATTCGCCACTAGTTAGCTCAGTACTCATATGACCAAATGGAGTATCATTTCCTAAATTAGTTAACCGTGCCTACTTACCGGCACAAGCCAGCTGAGCCCTCTTTTTGCCCAATAGAGCATTGCGCTTCCCCTGCCAATCCGACATCCGGTTGACAGGTTCATGCCGTGACCCTACACTAATAAAAACGACAAAAAACAACGGCATATATAAACTATCGGTCATGGCAGGAGGCCAACATGTCTTTAACCTTTGAAGATCGCAGGATGACGATCCTGAATCAGCTGGAGATGGAAGGAAAAGTCCAGGTGCATCACCTGTCGGAGCTGCTTGCCGTTTCGACGGAAACGGTGAGGCGTGATTTGGATCGGCTGGAGAAGGAAGGCAAGCTTCGCAAGGTATACGGCGGCGCCGTGAAGATGCGCATGGAGCTGGTGGAGCCGCCTTTTCTTAAGCGGGCACAGATGATGAGGCCGGAGAAAATGGCGATTGGGAAACTTGCCGCTTCGCTAGTTCAAGATGGCGAAACCATTATGCTGGACAATGGGACGACGACGATTGAAATGATGCCCCATTTGAAGGATCGTACGAATGTCACCATCATTACGCACTCTATTCCGATCCTGAATCTAGCTTTGGAAACCTTTAGAGGCAGAATTATTTTTGCAGGCGGAGAAGTGAATGCCGAGTATAAAGCTGTTAGCGGCATTTTAACGGATCAGACGCTTGATCAATTTAAGGTGAATAAGGCGTTCGTCTCGGTTGGCGGTATTTCGTTGGCTGATGGAATTACGGATTTCCATTTGGGGGAAGCCGTTATTTCACGGAAGATGATGCAGCGGGCGGAGGAAGCGATTGTCCTTACGGACCATACGAAGTTCGGGATGGCTACCTTTGCCAGAGTGTCCAAGCTGGAGGACATCTCCATGTTGATTACGGACGCAGGATGCCCGAAGGAATGGATTGATACCATAGAGGCGCTAGGTATTGAAGTATTGATCAGCGAATAAGCAATGAAGGATAATCGTCTCGAAACCGGCTCAATTAGCGGTGGAACGGGCGGTTTTTCTTTTGTCTAGGAGCTCATTCTAATAAAATGATGATGCGCCAAATAACGCCGATTCCGTTTCTGAAGAAAACAATACCAACGAAGAATTGCCGATATACGGCACTATTCTGCATCGTATATGCTTCATTCACAGGCCACCCCCGCTTTCACGGTGGGAACGTCGGATTATACAAATAAGGGGAGTGTTTCGATGAAAAGACAATCTCAATTCAAAGTGCTGCCAGTTGCGGCATCCATTCTTGCGCTATCGTTAGTAGCCGCTTGTGGAAACTCTGGATCTTCAACAAAAGAAAGTGCAGCTCCTGCAGCAACGGCAGCGGCTTCTAAAGAACCTGTCAATGTGAAGTACTGGACACCACTTAATCCTAACGCGAAAGCAGTTGTCAAAAGCTTAAGCGAGCTGCCCTTCGTCAAAGAATGGGAAAAGAAAACGAATGTGAAAGTGGATTTCCAGCATTCCTCAGGAAACACCACACAAGATGATATCCAGCAATACGGGGTTATGATTGCTTCTAATAATTTGCCGGATGCGATGCTTTGGAACTGGAACAATGTACAGGGCGGCTTGTCCAAAATGTTCAAAGACGGCACCATCATTAAATTGAATGAGCTGATCGAGAAAAACGCGCCGAACCTGAAAAAGGTACTGGATGAGAACCCGCAAATCGCCAAGCAAATCAAAGCCGATAACGGCGACATCTATGTGCTGCCTCATTTGCGTGCAGGCAAGTATGGTCAATACAAAACATTCAGCGGCATGGTTATTCGTCAAGACTGGCTCGATGAGCTCGGGCTCAAGCAGCCGGAAACGATTGATGAGTGGGAAACGGTGCTGAAAGCTTTTAAAGAGAAGAAAAATGTGATTCCTTTCACGCTTCGCAAAGACTATCCGATTTCTTTCGCTGATTTCGCGGGAGCCTATGGCGTAGCGGGTATGGGAACTACGGCGACATCCGACAGCTTCTACCTCGATAACGGCAAGGTGAAGTTCGGACCGGCGCAGCCGGAATTCAAGCAATATTTGACGACGATGCAAAGATGGTACAAAGAAGGTCTGATTGACCAAGACTTCGCTTCGAATGATACGAAAACGATGGATGCGAAAATCACATCCGGCAAAGCAGGAGCCTTCTACGGCTTCATTGGCGGCAGCATCGGGACTTATATGCCTGCTCTGCAAAAAACGGATGCCAAAGCGCAGCTGTCTGCGGTTCAATATCCGGTCTTGAAAAAAGGCGACGAGCCGAAATTCGTCAAAGCGGCATGGGAGTACGATAACGTAGGCACAGTCCTCACTAGTGCCAATAAACATGCAGCTGAGACGGTCAAAGCGCTTGATTATTTGTACAGTGAAGAAGGCGCGCTGCTCAAAAACTTTGGTATTGAAGGTCAAACCTATACGAAAGAAAACGGTCAACCGAAATATACGGACTTGATCTTGAAAAACCCGGACAATCTGCCTATCAGCCAAGCTATGGCTAAGTATTTTATTGCCAATTACAGCTTCTCCGGCTTAGATGACGATCGTTACAACGATCAGTATTACCAATTGCAAGCTCAAAAAGATGCGGCCAAAGTATATGCCAAATATACAGCAAATGCCTTCAAAGTCATGCTTCCTCCAGTGGCGCTGACAACGGATGAAGCGAAGGAAACAGCGAAGATTTTGAATGATGTAAGCACGCTTCTGACTGAGAAAATCACGAAAGTGATCATGGGCGCCGCGTCCATTGAGGATTTCGATAAAGCGGTTGAACAAATGAACAAAATGAACATCAACCGTGCTGTCGAGGTGTACCAAGCGGCAACGGATCGTTTTAACAAACGCTAAACGTTCAAATCAGATGCGGGGGAGCCAGCCTCCCCTTTTTGATCTCTACAAAAGGAAGTGAAATGATGGGGAATTCCATCCGGGTTTTAACGAACGACCTGAAGAAAAATCGCGCAATTTACCTGATGGTGCTGCCTGTTGTGCTGTACTTCTTTATTTTCAAATATTTCCCGATGTACGGTGCGGTTATTGCCTTTAAGGATTTCAGTCCAGCCAAAGGGATCTGGGGCAGTGATTGGGTAGGCTTCGTCCATTTCAAAGATTTCTTCCAAAGCTATTATTTCCTGCGCGTCCTGCGCAACACGTTTCTTATCAGCTTTTATCAACTGGTTTTTGGTTTTCCTGCACCGATTATTTTGGCTTTGCTGCTTAATGAGATTCGCCAAAAGCTGTTCAAATCGATCATCCAGACGGTTTCTTATTTGCCGCATTTTATATCCA
Source organism: Paenibacillus ferrarius (assembly GCF_002027705.1). GTDB lineage: Bacteria > Bacillota > Bacilli > Paenibacillales > NBRC-103111 > Paenibacillus_E > Paenibacillus_E ferrarius. Next base: position 169,758 of record NZ_MBTG01000006.1, read on the forward strand.
TTGTCGTCATCTCCGGTTTAATTATTGATTTCACGAACCGTGGTGGTATTGCGAACAGCATTATTACTTTTTTTGGCGGGCAGGATACAGCGCTGCTGAATGATGCGGGTAATTTCCGCAGTATTTTTGTCAGTACATCGGTTTGGCAGGAGCTGGGCTGGTCGTCCATTATTTATTTAGCGGCGTTAAGCGGAATTAATCCTGAGCTCTATGAAGCTTCTCGTGTAGATGGAGCTGGACGTTTCCGCCAAATTTGGAGTGTTACGCTGCCTGGGCTGATCCCTACCATTATGATTTTGCTGATTCTTCGCATCGGCGGCTTGATGGAGGTTGGTTTCGAGAAGATTGTGCTGCTTTACAACCCAAACACTTACGAAACGGCAGATGTGATTTCATCCTTCGTTTACCGTGAAGGTCTTGCGCAAGGCAATGATTACAGCTATACAACAGCCGTAGGCTTGTTCCAATCCATGATCAATTTCATTCTGTTAATTAGCGCCAACAGCATATCCCGCCGCTTCTCAGGGAGCCGGTTGTGGTAGGAGGTACGAACCATGAAAACAAGCGCAGCTGAGCGAGTCTTTGATATGGGTAATGCCATACTGATGATGCTGCTGATCATATGCACACTTTATCCGTTCTATTATGTGGCAGTTGCTTCGATAAGCGACTCGAATCTGCTGATTCAGCATACGGGGCTGTTGTTCAAACCGCTCGGATTCAATCTCGCCGCTTTTGAGAAGGTGATTGCGAACCCGAACATTTTGACAGGTTACGGGAACACGCTGATCATTTTGATTGCGGGTACGGTAGTAAATCTCTTTTTTACAACCATTGGCGCCTATGCGTTATCGCGAAAGTTTGTCATGCGTAAATTTCTGATGATTGCTATCGTGTTTACGATGTATTTTAGCGGAGGATTAATTCCGACGTACTTGCTGATCAATAATTTCCTGCATATGGGGAACAGTTATCTGGCTCTCATCCTTCCTGTGGCGATCAGCACGTGGAATCTAATCATCATGCGGACGTCGTTTGAAGCGATCCCAGAAGGGCTGCTCGAATCTGCCAAGATTGACGGGGCGGGAGAGTACCGCATTTTATTCCAAATTGTGGTCCCGCTCTCGATGCCGGTTATTGCCGTGATGGTGCTCTATTATGGAGTGGCTCACTGGAATTCCTGGTTTAATGCGATGCTGTTCCTGCATGATCGGGATAAATTTCCGCTGCAGTTGATTCTTCGTGAAATTCTCGTCCAGAACAGTACAGATTCGATGACGACAGGGACAGGCAATGCCAGCGATACGGAAGCTATTGGACAAAGCATTAAGTACGCGACGATTATGGTCGCAACGCTGCCGATTCTTATCGTATATCCTTTCCTGCAAAAATACTTCGTCAAAGGCGTCATGGTTGGCGCTGTGAAAGAATAGCCCTAAAGCACATGAACCCATTTCCTGCTCTCTTTTTGGAATTTTCAGAAAGAAGGAGCGGGTTATTTGGGTTTTTCCCGTTTCCACAACAATTCATAAAAAACGACGATCCGCTAAAAAACGATGATGTACAGGTGATATCAGAGATGGGATAATACAACGTACAGCAAGAGTAAGGGAGGAATTTCATTGAAGCGGAGCGTGTTTCTATTCTGGTTGTACTCCAATTTAACCATTCTATGTATTCCTATCGTCATCACGATGGTCGTATTATTTCAATCCCAGCATCTGTTAAGCTCGGAAGTAACACGTTCCAATGAAGCGCTGCTTAATCAAGTGAAGCAATCCTTCGATAATCAATTTAAAGATATTAAACGGATGGGACTGCAGCTTTCATTGGACCCGAAGGTGACTAAATTTATCAATCAAACGGATTTCAGCACACCTGAGGTGAAGCTGGATACGTTGGAGCTTATCACCTCCTTGCGGTCTTACGGAGCTTCTAACGGGGATATCACCGATCTGTATATGTATATGAAAACGGAGCAAATCGGCGTGTCGACCTCAGCCATGAATGAGGCGGATCTGCTCTTTCAGTTGTTCCACGGCGATAGTGAGATGACGATGGCGCAGTGGCAGGAAGCTGTAAATAAAACGTATTTCGGGAACTTTGTGAAATTCGGAAATAGCGACATGGTGTATTTGCAATCGCTGCCGATTCAAAATATGAATGACGCCAAAGCAACGCTTGTCGTGCTTTTGAATATGGAAAGACTGAAAGCGGCCATTGCCAATATCCAGCTTGCGCAGTCCGGCAGTGTGCTAATTATTGATTCAAACAATCAGCTTCTAACGGCGGCTGGCGAAACCTCCCACCTCTCTGATATCGACTACGGGCGTCTGACCTCTACGGAGGGCTCCTTTCAACAGAAATGGGAACAAGGCGAAGTCACGGTTTCTTACGTTTCCTCGATGGAAAATGCTTGGAAGTATGTCGCAATCGTTCCATCCAAAGTGTACTCGGCTAAAGTGGGTCAGCTGCGCGATTGGATCTATGCGGGGTTGTTCTTATGTATTTTTGTTGGCGGGCCTATGTCCATCTGGCTGACAAAACGGCATTACATGCCTATCCGCCGCATGGTAGATATGATTTCGCCGAAGGTCAAATCGAATCTGGCAGGCATCGGGAACGAATTTTCACTGCTCCAGTCGTTCATGACAGAGAATGCGGCGTTCCAAGACAGCGCGAATCGGACAATTCGACTGCAGCAAGACGTGCTGCGCAGTCATTTCCTGGCGCGCTTGTTGAAGGGGCGCGTGGAAAGCGGCTCCGCGCTTGCGCAATCCATGGCTTCGTTCGAGCTGCGCTTCGCAACGAATAAGTTTGCGATTTTGCTGTTTCATATCGGAGATTATGCCGATTTATTCAAGGGTTCCGGGCCTGGTGACGCGGAGTCACGGCTGCAATATGTGTACTATATCGTCACGAATATTACCGAGGAGTTGATCGGCAGGAAGCATAGCGTTTATTCGACCGAAGTCGAAGGAATGGTTGCCTTCCTGGTCAATATCCAAGGCGACGATGAAGTGACGGCGAAGCAGGAATTAATTGAGGTCGCGCACGAGGCGCAAACGATCATACAAGGCAAATTCTATATCCAGCTGACGATCGGGATCAGTGACATTCATCCGTCAGTGACAGGCATTCCGCATGGCTTCGAGGAAGCCTTGGAAGCCCTTGAGTACAAATTCGTCATTGGTCCAAGCCAAATCATTCCTTATGAGCGGATCAAACGGCCGAAGAATGAACTGTATTATCCGCTGGATACAGAGCGGAAGCTGATCAATCATATCAAGACCGGACAATACGAAGAAGCGATGGATGCGGTCAGTGAGTTGATTGTGACGAACGTATCGGATGGCACATTGTCTTTGCAGCTTGGGAAGCTGCTGATGTTTGAATTGATAGGCACCATTCTGAAGGCGATCGAGCATTTCCAGCAAGGTCCCAACGAGCTGGCGGTCGAGAAAACCGTGCTGATTAAACAGCTGACCCAATGTGAGTCTTTTGCCGAAATAGAGGATGAGATCTATAAATTCCTGAAAATTGTATGCGATTACGTCGATTCCAAAAAGAAAAGCCACAACACGAACCTGAAGGATCAAGTGTTGACCTACATCGACGAACACCTGGCGGATATGGAGCTGAGCCTCACCTCGTTATCCCTGAAGTTTGAAGTGAACGCGCCGTATTTATCAAGCTTCATTAAGGAACAATCCGGTGAAACGTTCATTGACTATGTGAACAAGCAGCGAGTACGGCTAGCGAAGAAGCTGATGACGGATACCGATGATACCATCAACGATATTACGCAAAAAGTCGGGTTCACGAACAGCAACACGTTCATCCGTGTGTTTAAGCGGTATGAAGGGATTACGCCGGGGCAGTTTCGGAAGGGCGAGTAGGGGGAGAGGGGCAAGTAGGCAGGGAGACAGGGAGACAGGAGACAGGAGACAGGAGACAGGGAGACAGGGAGGCAAGGAGGCAGGGAGACAGGCAGACAGGCAGACAGGGAGACAGGGAGGCAAGGAGGCAGGGAGACAGGCAGACAGGCAGACAGGGAGACAGGCAGACAGGGAGACAAGGAGGCAGGGAGACAGGGAGACAAGGAGACATGGAGACAAGGAGACAAGGAGACAAGGAGACAAGGAGGCAGGGAGACAAGTAGGCATGGAGGCAGGGAAACAGGCAGACTGGGAGGCAAGGAGACATGGAGACAGGGAGGCATGGAGATATGGAGACAAGGAGGCAGGGCCATGAGCAGCCTCTCGGTTGCCAGGTGGCTGACTTGACTCTAATAGGATGACTCAATGGACGTGAAAAACGTGGAATGTTCCGCAGATTTCTCCTCGGTTCATAGGGATATGTGCCTGTGGTTGCAAAAACCTGCGATTATGCATCTTTTATTGGTCAAATCATCCTCAAACTAGCAAATTCCTGCGAATGTGCAGGCTTCTGGAGCTCTTTTTTGATTTTAGGTTGGAAAGTGCGACAAAGCCTGCACAATTGCAGGCTTTTCGGCTTTTTGAATGATTTTGTTGAGAAAGCCTGCACAATTGCAGGCTTTCCTGAGCGCGCGTGTAATCCTAAGCGCATTGCGGCGGTTAAGCCCCGCGCGATGAACGGACATTTGCCGCTCCTTGTACATGGGCGGACTTGAGCGGTTCATCTAATGCGGCTGCGCAGCATGATGCTTGGGCCTGAACTCGCTCGGCGACTGGCCCGTCCAGCGGCGGAATTGACGCGAGAAGTGGCTCGCAGACTGGAAGCCGAGCTTGTCCGCGATGTCTGTCATCGGCAGATGGGTCGTGACGAGGAGCTCTTTGGCCAACTTCAGCTTCTGCTGGCTGACATACTGGCGCGGTGACAGGCCGTACACCTTGGAGAAAAGCTTGCTGCACTGGCTGCGGCTAAGGTTCATCTCCTTGGCCACCCCTGCGACGGTAGTTTCCTCACAGAGGCCGAGCGAAAGCTTCTCTTCGATGGCGTGCGCGACATCGGTCGTGAATAACGAGGCGTCTCGGCTCGTTGCAAGGGCGCGCGTGTTTATCGCAGCAGCTTGCCTACCGGCAGTCTCTGCTTGCCAGCTCGCAGCCGATGCCTGCTTGTTAATCAGCGATGTTTGCCTGCTGGCAGCCAATGTTTGCTCGCCCAATGCTGATGATTGCCCGCTCATCGCCCACGCTTGCTCACTCACTACCGATGATTGCCCGCTCATCGCCCACGCTTGTTCACTCACTACCGATGATTGCCCGCTCATCGCCAACGCTTGCTCACTCACTACCGATGATTGCCCGCTCATCGCCAACGCTTGCTCACTCACTACCGATGATTGCCCGCTCATCGCCAACGTTTGCTCACTCACTACCGATGGTAGCCCGCTCATCGCCAACGCTTGTTCACTCACTACCGATGATTGCCCGCTCATCGCCAACGCTTGCTCACTCACTACCGATGATTGCCCGCTCATCGCCCGTGCTCGCCCACTCACCAACCCCGCTTGCCCAACAGCCGCAGGCTGCCCGCGAAACAAAGCAAGCACATCGTGAATGATGAGCAGGGTGTAGGACTGGAGCAGCAGCTTATCCTCGAAGCGCAGAGGCGTTGGCTGCGCCACTGCTGCCGAGCCTTCTTGCGCTACCAGACGGTTGCGGTGCATGACCGTCTCCAGTTCGCTTACGTAGTAGCGAAGCTTGCTCCCGGAGGCTTCCTCTCGCGTGATATATCGAAAAGGCGTAGCGGCAAGCAGGCTGCGAATCTCCGTATCATCGAGATCAAAATGCACATTAAAGTAGCTGTAATTAAAAGCCGACGGATTGGTCGTTTGATGCCGAACGCCGGATTTAATCAGCAGCCAGTCTCCCTCACGCATCGTCACCGACTCGCGGTTCATGACATGCACGACTTCGCCTTCCAGGCAATATAGCAGCTCAAACAAATGATGATGATGCCGTGGATACTCCCACCCTGGAGGCTTGATCCCAAAGTGGCAGCCTATGACTTGAAGGGTTTGAATCAGGTTAGGGAAACGATATAAATCTTCCGTAGCAGGGTCCTCCCTTGCTTTAAAATGGTTCTTTTTATCATAGCATCGAATTGGCACATTTGGTATAGAAAATGATCCATTTGGAGATTGAGATGCGTGTATCCTTCAGCGATGATAAGAGGAGATCAACACTAATCGTATTCATAATCCGGAGGGATATTTGTGGCTATTTTAGAGGCAAAAAACAAACAATTTTTATTAGATGGGACGCCAATTCAACTGTTGTCGGGGGCGATCCATTATTTCCGCGTCGTCCCAGAGTATTGGGAAGATCGGCTGCTGAAGCTTAAAGCTTGTGGATTCAATACGGTGGAAACCTATGTGCCTTGGAATTTGCATGAGCCGCAGGAAAATGTGTTTAATTTCGAAGGGCTCGCGGATTTGGAAAAGTTCATTAAGCTTGCAGGCAGTTTGGGGCTGCATGTTATTGTGCGTCCGAGTCCCTACATTTGTGCAGAGTGGGAGTTTGGCGGGCTGCCGGCATGGCTGCTGCAATATTCGGATATGAAGCTTCGCTGCATGGATACGATGTATTTGGAAAAAGTGGATCGCTACTATGACGAGCTGATTCCTCGGTTGACTCCGCTGCTAAGCACGAATGGCGGGCCTATTTTGGCGGTACAAATTGAGAATGAGTACGGCAGCTACGGCAACGACACCGCTTACCTAACTTATTTGCGTGATGGATTGATCCGACGTGGGGTGGATGTTTTGCTGTTTACGTCGGATGGTCCGGAAGACGGCATGCTGCAGGGCGGAACGGTTCCCGGTACGCTTGCTACTGTCAACTTCGGATCCAAATCTGAAGAAGCTTTCGAGAAATTCCGTGAGTATCGTGCGGATGAGCCGCTTTTTTGCATGGAGTACTGGAATGGCTGGTTTGATCATTGGCTGAAACCACACCATACGAGAGATGCCGGTGATGTGGCTGATGTTTTCGATCGTATGCTGCGTGCGGGTGCATCGGTTAATTTTTATATGTTCCATGGCGGGACGAATTTCGGCTTCTATAATGGCGCTAATTATCACGATAAATATGAAGCAACGATCACCAGCTATGATTATGATTCGCCTTTATCCGAATGCGGGGATGAAACTGAGAAATACAGAGCGGTCCGCTCCGTGATCGCCAATTATTTGGGTAAAGCTGAGGAGGATTTCCCGGCATGGCCTGCGCCTATTGCGAAGAAAGGATATGGGCCTGTCGCTTTGACTGAAAAAGCAGATCTGCTTAATCATTTGCCGCTGCTTGCTGAGCCCGTAAATCGAACCTTCCCGGAGCCAATGGAGAAACTGGGTCAAAATTACGGCTTCATCGTGTATTCAACCCAGATATCCGGGCCGCGTACAGGTGAAAAGCTGCATCTGCAAGACGTGCATGATCGCGCACAAGTTTTCTTAGACGGTGTCTATCAAGGAACGGTAGAGCGATGGGATGCCCATCCACTCCCACTGGACATTCCGGCGCAAGGAGCGAAGCTGGATATTGTGGTCGAGAACATGGGTCGTGTCAACTATGGTCCACAATTGAAAGATTATAAAGGAATTACAGAGGGTGTGAGGATGAACAATCAGTTCTTGTTTGATTGGACGATCTATCCACTCCCACTGGACAATTTAGAGGCAGTTCCCTTTGAGCCATCAACGACGGAAGAGGAAGAGGAAGAGGGAGACCGTCCAGCTTTTTACCGTGGTGAATTTACCGTTGAAGAGGCTGGAGATACGTTCGTCCGATTGGATGGTTGGGCCAAAGGCGTTGTTTGGATAAATGGGTTTAATTTGGGGCGTTATTGGGAAAAAGGGCCGCAGCGTACATTGTATCTTCCTGCCCCTTTGCTGAAACAGGGTACGAATGAGATTATTGTTTTGGAATTGCACCATGCGGAGAAGGCCGTCATTGAGCTTACGGATACGCCGGACTTAGGATAATTCACAAGTGGAGGAACTCATTATGACATCAGCAGCGCCTATTCAACGAGTCATCATTTTGGGTATGGATGGGGCGGGAGCTTTCGTCCGAGAAGCACATACACCGCACATCGACAAGCTGCTCGCAGGAGGTGCCCAAACCGACCGTGCGCAGACCGTTTTCCCTTCGAACAGCGGGGAGTGTTGGGGTTCGCTGCTGCATGGTGTAAGGCCAGAGAAGCATGAATCCCACTTGCATATACAAAAAGAGAAGACCTATCCGCAGGATTCGTCTACTCCTTCCTTATTTCACATGCTAAGCAGCGCAAAGCCAGATAGCAGGATGGCATCTTTCGTTTGTTGGGCGCCGATTCAGACTGGTATTATAGAGGAATTGGATGTCATGGATAAATGCCAAGCGCCAGATGATGAATTAGTCCCTGCTATTGCTGCCTATCTCCGGGCAACTCCGGATCTTAAGCTTATGTTCGTGCAACTGGATGATGTGGATGCTGCCGGACATCGGCATGGGTACGGCTCTGCCGAATACTTGCAGGCAATTTCGCATGCGGACGGGCAGATTGGTGAGATCTGCCAAGCGCTTCGAGAAGCCAATATGCTGGAAGACAGCTTGCTTATTGTGACAACAGATCATGGAGGCGGCGGATTGGACGCTTTCAATCACGGTAGCGATCATCCCAAAGATATGACTGTATTCTGGGGATGCACAGGTCCGGGGATTTCCGCTCATGCCGACCTTAGCAGCTTGAATATTATGGACACCGCTGCTGTCGCTTTGCATGCGCTTGGTCTTCCATTCCCGCAGGACTGGGATGCGAAACTGCCGGACGGATTGTTCATCCAGGCATAGGTGAATGAAGCAAGTCAGAGGTCTGACAGCAGTTTGATGAGAGATCAGCTCGAGTTAACTCGGCTGTTCTTTTTTTTGCCTATAGAGCAGCATATGCGCCAACTGGTTCTTATTTGGATCTTAAATACCAGTATGCCAAGGGGGATTAGTGATGAAAGCTGTTTTTTCTTTAAAAGGCAAAGTTGAAATCTTCGATATCCAAGAACCTGCTATGGCAGTGAACTACGTCCGTATCTAGTATCCTATAAGCTGCCCGGCTTTTTTGTTTTATTCCGCTATTTGTCAGGTTTATCTCCTTGCCTGAACGAAAGCATCATGCGAGAATAGGAATTGGACAAATTTATCGCGATACAAAACAAAAGGAGTCATTGCAGCATGATACATATAAGTTTAGAGATGATGATTTTCGTCATCGTTGGGGGATTTCTGGCAGCCTATGTGGATTCGGTCGTTGGAGGAGGCGGGCTTATCTCGGTACCGCTGCTGCTGGCAACGGGGCTGCCTCCTGCTGTGGCGCTAGGCACCAATAAATTGGCGGGCACGATGTCCTCATTGACCAGCACCATTTCTTTTATGCGTTCGGGCAATATTGATTTAAAAGCCGTCAAAGGCTTGTTCCTCTTATCTTTGTTAGGTGCCGTGTGCGGGACAATGGTCCTGCGGCAGATTCCTTCGGACTTCTTAAAGCCGTTGGTTGTCATCATGCTGATTTTGATCACTATTTATACGATTTTTCGTAAGAGCTGGGGAGCCAGCTCTACCTTTCAGCAGTATTCCATCAAGACGGCCTTATTAATGGGCGGTGCGGCATTCGGATTAGGTTTTTACGACGGTTTTTTTGGACCGGGGACGGGTTCGTTCCTTATTTTCGTTTTTCTGATGTTGGGCTTCGATTTTGTAAAAGCAGCGGGGAATTCGAAAGTGTTGAATTTCGGCAGCAACATCGCTAGTCTAGCGACTTTTATGGTATTAGGCTCCATCAATTACAGCATTGGAATTCCAATGGGATTGGCGATGGTAGCGGGATCTTTTCTAGGCTCGCGGATGGCGATTCGGAAAGGTACGGCCTATGTTCGACCTTTATTTCTAACCGTGTGTTTACTCCTTATTGGCAAGCAGATTTGGGATCTCCTATAGGGTCAGCTAAAAAAGGAACGGTTTCGGTTGCGAATTGACCGATGGTTATGCTATGATTTTGACATCATGTTTCATAAGGAGGTGAAGGTAGGATGAATCGAGAGTTTGCAAACAACCGTGTGAGCCAGTTACCCATTGCGATGGCTGGCATCGTTCATGCAGCAGTCAAAGACGCGAGAGGTCTGTCCAATTTTGCTCATACGGTACTACAACTCACGAAAAGACGCCTACCTTAACCTCGAACGGATCATTCGAAAGGTCGTAGGAATTTTCCTGCGGCCTTTTTTTGTTGGCTGCTTGCGGAAGGATGGGGTCTTTCTATAACCAGGAGGCTCCTTATATGTTAATGATAAATGCTCAAAATGTGAAGAAATACCACGGTGCACAGCTTGTTCTGGAAGATGTCACTTTCGAAATCCATCAGGGTGAACGCATCGGCTTGGTGGGTCGCAACGGCAGCGGGAAATCAACGCTGCTTCGCCTGATTGCCAAAATGGAAAAGCCCGATGAGGGCCAATTAACGGTACGCAAAGACACGAGGATTGGTTATCTGGCACAAATTCCTACAGAGTGGGAGAACGGTACGGTGTATGATGTGCTTGCCGTTGGCTTTCATGAGCTGATGGACTGCCGGGTTGTGATGACCGAGCTGGAGCAGCAGATGGCCGGTGTTGAAGCAGCGAACGATGCCAATCTGCTCGATCAGTTGCTTAAGCGTTATGCACAGCTGCAGGAACGTTTCGAGCGCGAAGGCGGGTATGAAATGGATGCCCGCATAGACCAAGTGGCGAATGGGCTGCGTATTGCCCGCGAGTTTTATGAGCGGAGCTTCGCTTCATTATCCGGAGGCGAGAAAACGAAAGTTGCCCTCGCGTCTCAGCTTATCGGAAAGCCGGATTTGCTCCTGCTGGATGAGCCTACGAATCATTTGGATTTGACCGGCGTGGAGTGGTTGGAGGATTATCTTGCTCATTATGAGGGCGCATGCGTGGTCGTATCTCATGATCGTTATTTTCTGGATCGGGCCGTTACGAAAATGGTCGAGCTGGAAGATGGAGAAGCATCGATCTATCACAGTTCCTATACGGGGTATGTGAAGGAGAAAGAAGTCAGGCTCATGCAGCAGTTTGCCGACTATCAGGAGCAGCAGAAGGTTATCAAGAAGATGAAAGAGACGATTAAGAAGCTGATGGAGTGGGGCCGAATTGGAGATAATGAGAAGTTTTTCCGCCGTGCGGCCTCTATGCAGAAAACGCTGGATCGGATGGAAAAGCTGAAACGTCCTGTTCTCGATCCTAAAGCGGCAGAATTCAGCCTTAAGCTGGACGATCGTTCTGGTCGAAGGGTTCTACGTTTTGAAGAGGTGGATAAACGTTATGGCGATAAAGTGCTGCTGCACAGAGCGAATGGTTTGCTCCAATATGGTGAGAAGGTCATGCTTGTCGGGCACAACGGCTCCGGCAAAACCACCCTGCTTAAGCTGATCCTAGGCGAAGAAATGCCTGATCAAGGGGAGCTTGAGGTGGGCGCTCGCGTTGATATTGGCTACTTGGCACAGCAAGCTTATCCGGAGGATCATAAGAAAACGGTGCTGAGCTACTTCTGTGAGGAAGCGAAGATGGAAGAAGGCGCAGCGCGAGGACGGCTTGCCGCTTATCTCTTCTATGGAGCCGATGTGTTCAAATCGGTGAGCTCGCTCTCGGGCGGCGAGTGGACGCGGCTGCGTTTGGCACTGCTTGTGCTGCGCAAGCCTAACTTGCTCATTCTTGATGAGCCGACGAATCACATGGACATTGCCTCGCGGGAAGCCCTGGAGGAGGCGCTCGAGGAGTTTCCGGGAACCGTGCTGGCGGTGACACATGACCGGTATTTTATGAACAGGCTGTCTCAGAAAATATGGGAGCTGGATCAAGGGCGGATCACTGTCTTTCTGGGCAGCTTTGATGATTATAAGGTGAAGAGAGTTGAGCTGATCGATAGTCAGCAAGGCGAAGTTGGTTCATTTAATAAAATGGCTGCTGCAAGCGCTGTGGGTAAAATAGCTTCCGATTCTGCAGCTCGGGAGAAGTCGGGAAGCTCCTCCGCGTATACGCGGGAGCGGCTTGAAAAGCAGATTGCCGATGGCGAATCGCAGTTGACTAAGCTGGACGAACGCTTAGAGAGTAATCTGGCGAACGATGAGCTCGGCCAACTATGGGCGGAAAGAGAAGCGGCGCAGAAGCTGCTGGATACGCTCTATGAGCAGTGGATGCGGCTAGCAGAGTAGAGGGATAAGCGAGTTGCTGCAGCTCGCGTTAAGTGGTTGCTCTGATGGTAGCAAATTCGGTAACACGAAGATTGCCATGTTCCCGGAAGCGGAATCTTGCTGACATTTGCCATTTGGAGTTTTGGGTTAAGCGAAAGCTTAACCCTTTTTTGATTTTCTGGGGGGGGGGGGATCCAGGAAAGCCGAATCGAGCCAGCGGAAAAGAGACTGTCGCGAGTTATTCGACAGTCTCGAAAAGGCAGGCTCAAGCTCCAAAAAGGAACAAACCCCAGCAAACCCGAACCGAGCCAGCCGAAAAAGCCGTCTCAGTGGAAGAAAAGCCGCGAACCACCCCTGAGCCAGCCAAAAAGGCAGGCTCAAGCTCCAAAAAGGAACTAACCCCAGGAAAACCGAACCGAGCCAGCCGAAAAAGCAGTCTCAGAAGAAGAAAAGCCGCGAACCGCCCCTGAGCCCTAGCTTTCTCACACATGTCCATGAACTCAAGCATGTATCCACTGCACAGGAACCTCAATACGCTGCGGAGCGTACTGCCCGTTGCACTGCTCGAGCAGCAACTTAACAGCCGATAAGGCCATCTGTGCTTCATCTTGCAAAATGTGTGAAATCCCCGGGATTTCAGGATCATCGAAGGACACCAGCTCGATTAGCGGATTCAAGCCTTCTTCCTGATGCAGCGCATGGTGCGTGAGCCTGGCCATTTCAGCGGTCAGAGCAAAAACAGCCGTAATGCTCGGATGCTGATGAAGGAACTTTACAATATAAGCGGAGGTGTCCCCATTTCTGAGGATGTCGATGGGGACGTGGCACCATAGGCTTTTATCTATCAGAATGTTGCCGTCAATATAAGCTTTCTCGAAGCCGTGGGTCCGATCTTCAATCGTAGTATTCGTGTTATCGGGGGAAATCAGCGCTATTTGCTGATGGCCTTCGCTTAACAGATTGGTAACAGTCTCATAGGCGCCGCCCCAATTATCGGAGGTAATCCGGTAGGTATCAATATTACGCAAATAGCGGTCGATGAAGACGAACGGATATTTATCCAGGGATAGCCGGAGCAGCGATTCATTATAACTTTCGTCCTCCGTAGGGAAAACAATGATGCCGCGCACACCCTGGGTGTTGGTTAATTCTTGGACGGAACGAGATTCTTCCGTGGAGGATTCGCGTGTGATATGCAGGACAAGCTGATACCCGGCTTCTTTGACGTGAAATTCGATATAGTCGACAAGTCGTTGAATGACTTTTGTCTTCATGGTAGGGATAATCAGACCTATGTAATAAGCGGCAGATGGTGCGTTCGTGTGACTTTTTGGAACCTCTGCAAGGAAATTGGGGTTAGCTGAAACGAATGTTCCCTTTCCTTGAATGCGAGTGACCAGCCCTTCGTCAACCAATGCGGCCAAAGCATTTTTCACCGTAATTTTACTGACCATAAATGCATCCATAAATTCTTGTTCGGAAGGCACGCGATCTTTGGGGCGCAGCTCTCCGGTTAGAATTTTATCTTTGATGGATTGGTAAATTTGCTTATAAAGAGGAATTTTGTTCATATGTCATCACCTGATTCATCATAGTCTTAGCTTTATTGTACTGAGAAAACACGTAAAAGGAAATACAAAGTGAAGAGAAAAGTATAATAATAATACTTTATGTGATTTTTTATAATCAATTTAATATAAGTGGCGAGGGATAGCTAGCAAGATCCTTACGAAAGGGAACTGTGGTCCGCTATTTGACTCAAAATCCAACATTTGCAGCTGAAAGGGAACTATGATCCTCTATTCGGCCCCGAAATGGTGAATTCCATCAAATATAGGCCAATTAGCGGATCGTAGTTCCGTCTCACTAGCTAAATGGCTGTTTTTCCGAAGTATAAGGGAACATAGTTCCCTTTCACTGGATCAATGCTGGTTCAATGCTAGTTCAATCTGTTTGAATTCAACTTGACCCAAGTTGGGATTCAGCCAGAAGCATCAGAAGCAGCTAGACTCAGCTGGAAGCACCAGAAGCAGTAAGTATCAGCAAGAAGCATCAGAAGCATCAGAAGCATCAGAAGCATCAGAAGCAGTAAGAAGCAGTAAGAAGCAGTAAGAAGCAGTAAGAAGCAGTAAGAAACATCAGAAGCAGTAAGAAGCAGTAAGAAACATCAGAAGCAGTAAGAAGCAGTAAGTATCAGCAAGAAGCATCAGAAGCAGTAAGAAGCAGTTAGGAATAGTAAAAAGCAGTATGTATCAGCGATAAGGTAGTAAGAGGCAGTAAGGAGCAGTGAGAAGCGGTAAGAAGCAGTAAGTATCAGCAAGAAGCACCAGAAGCAGTAAGAAATAGTTTGACTCAGCAAGAAGCATCAGAAGCACTTGTAGCAGCAAGAAGCAGATAAGAGCCACCTAGAACCACCTTAAACCAATAAGCAACCAGAACTAATCAGAACAATTTATTTGCATTATAAAATAAATCCCTATCATTCACGTTGTTAAGTATAATAAACATAATTTTATACTAAATTGGATATATTATTATAGGATTTAATGACTTATAATTCGTTATGTAAAGCGCTTACAAGGTAACGAGCACGGTTTTAGGATCATCAAATTTATCTTTAGGGGGATATATCGAATGAAGAGGAAGCTACAATTATCGTCTGCTACACTCTTGGCATCCATGCTTTTATTATCTGCTTGTACATCGAACTCTAGTACAAATAATGAGGCAGCTGAAACCAAAAATGACAGTGCAACCAAAAAGGCAGCGCCTGTTAAGCTGAGCTTTTGGACATTTAATGAGCTGCATCAGAAATTTTTTGAAAGCATGGCGGAGTCGTGGAATAAAGCTCACCCCGAGCAGCCGGTTCAATTGGAAGCGACAACATTCCCATATGATGATAATCACAATAAGCTGCTGGTGGCGCTGCAATCTGGAACGGGCGCTCCGGACATGGCTGACATTGAGATCAGCAAAATCGGCAACTATTTAAAAGGGGATGTTCAGCTGGCCGCGCTGAATGACATTGTTGAACCGGAGAAAGCCAATCTGGTGATGTCTCGTCTAGATAATTATGCGAAGGACGGCAAATATTACGGTATCGATTACCATGTTGGCGCACAAGTCATTTATTACAATAAGGAAATTCTCGATAAAGCAGGCGTGAACGCCGACGAGATTAAGACGTGGGATGATTATGAAAAGGCTGGCAAGCAAGTGCTTGAGAAAACCGGCAAACCGATGACGACCGTCGAAACGACAGATCAATGGAGCTTGTGGCCTATGGTAGTCCAGCACGGCTCGGACTTTCTGGACAAGAACGGCAATGTGACGCTTGGCGATCAAGTGAATGTAGAATCATTGACCTATCTGCAGAAGCTTGTGAAGGAAAAAGTAGCCGTTACAGCGCCAGGCGGCTTTCACCATGCAGAGGAATATTACGGCTTCATGAATAAAGGCGGCGCAGCTTCCGTGTGGATGCCGATGTGGTATATGGGGCGTTTCACGGACTATATGCCTGATCTCAAAGGCAAAATCATCATTAAACCGATGCCGGTATTCAAACAAGGGGAGAAGCGCTCTTCCGGTATGGGCGGTACAGGGACGGTTATTACCAAACAATCGAAGAACCAAGATGTAGCTAAGAAGTTCCTATCCTATGCCAAATTGTCCAAAGAAGGCAATATTCAGATCTGGTCACAACTAGGCTTTGACCCTATTCGCTCCGATGTGTGGAACGATCCGGCGCTGAAAGCAGACAATAAATTTACCGCTTATTTTGGCAAAAACCTTTGGGATGTTCTGATTTCTGTGAAGAATGAGATCGCCCCTACCAATATCAAAGAGAAAACGCCGGCTGTTTCTGACTACATCAAAACGAAAACCATCTTCCAGGCGCTTAATGATATGAAAGATCCGAAGCAAGTTCTGGATGATGCCGTGAAAAATATTAAGTAAACTGAACGCCCCGCGTTCTGCTGCTGGCTTTGCACTAGGGATGCACTTGAGCAAAGCTGGCAGCGTTTCTAGAGAGGAGTGGCGATTCGACGATATGAATAAATTTCTGTATTCCTCCCGGGTGGCTCCCTATGTATTCGTTTTGCCTTTTGTGCTGTCGTTTCTTATCTTCTTCGCATATCCGGTGATATCCACGATTATGATGAGTTTTCAAGAAGTGCTGCCTGGACAAACTCATTTCATTGGATTAGCGAATTATAAGAATTTATGGAGTGAATCGTTCTTCACGGCGTTAAAAAACAGCAGCAGATACACGTTTTGGACGCTGTTGGTGCTTATTCCATTGCCGTTAGTACTTGCTGTATTTCTAAATGCGAAGCTGACTAAAGCGAGTGCGTTTTTCCGTTCCGCTTTGTTTATTCCTTCTCTCACATCGGTCGTTGTGGCGGGAACTATATTCCGACTTGTTTTCGGCAGCTTGGACGATTCGGTGATGAATGCTTTTCGTCATTTGCTGGGCATGCCAACGATCAATTGGTTGACGAATTCTGCGACAGGCATGTTAGTTATGGTGATTCTGGCCACTTGGCGTTTCACTGGGGTTAATATTATTTATTTCCTGTCGGCGCTTCAGAGCATCCCGCATGAGCTATATGAATCAGCGGAGATTGACGGGGCTAACACGTGGGATCGCTTTTGGCGAATTACACTTCCTTTATTGAAGCCTGTCGCTATTTATGTGATTACGATTTCCATCTATGGCGGGTACTCCATGTTTACGGAAAGCTTTATTCTCTGGAACGGCAACCGCTCCCCGAATGACATTGGTTTGACAATGATTGGTCTGTTGTATCGTGAAGGCATTGAGAAAAATAATCTAGGCTTTGGTTCGGCGGTTGGGATTACTTTGCTTGCGATTACGATGGTGTTAAATGTCATTCAGCTGAAATTTTTTGGATTGTTCAGGAAGGAGGATTAGGGCATGCAGATACAACGACATAAATTCCTGCAAACCTCCTTGCTGTTCTTATTGTTCATCGTACTTGCTGCGCTGGCGCTGTTCCCGTTCTACAGTCTTGCGTTAGCTTCATTAAAGCCGTCGAAGGAAATGCTGCGGTATGGACTTAATGTGAAGCTTCAGCCTGAACTATTATCGTTCCATAACTATGCGTTCTTATTTTCGGCAGCAGCGAAGAAGTACCTGATTTGGTACAAAAACAGTATTGTGATCTCGATTGTGTACACCGCATTGTGTCTGCTGCTGTCTTCGATGGTGGGCTACGGCATAGCGATGTATCGGTTTAGGGGGAGGAATCTCATATTCCTCTTTGTCCTTCTGGTCATGATGGTGCCCGTGGAAATTATTATGCTTCCTTTGTATAAGCAGATGATTGCCTTTCACTTGATCGATACGTACAGCGGGGTCATTTTGCCATTCGTTGTGGCTCCGCTGCCGATCTTCTTCTTCCGGCAGTATGCCGGAGGACTGCCCAGGGATTTCCTTGATGCTGGGCGGATTGACGGCTGTTCAGAATATGGCATCTTTTTCAAAATCATGATGCCGCTTATGGCGCCGGCTTTCGGTGCCATGGCTATCCTGCAAGCTCTTGCGAGCTGGAACAGCTTTGTTTGGCCATTGATTGTGCTCAAAACAGGCGATAAGCTGACCCTGCCGATCGGCTTGTCCAGTCTTATAACGCCTTACGGCAATAACTACGACATCCTCATTGCCGGTTCCGTACTGGCAATCGTGCCTATCCTTATCGTCTTCATTTTCTTCCAACGGTTCTTTGTATCGGGCCTTACTGTTGGCGGAGTGAAAGGATAAGGGACGGGGAGAATGACAAGCCTCAACTACACAGACAGTATCAAAGGAGAATAACGATGGGGAACCTAGAAACCAGCTATATCACACCATTTTTGGAGCAGCGCGCTGATCCATGGATGTATAAACACACAGATGGCTATTATTATTTTACCGCTTCGGTACCGGAATATGATCGAATTGAAGTGCGGCGTTCGGCGACGATTGCAGGCTTGAAAGAGGCTCAGCCTGTCGTGGCATGGCGTAAATATGCCGAAGGTCCCTTAAGTGCCAATATATGGGCGCCTGAGCTCCATTTTGTAGCGGGCAAGTGGTATATCTATTTTGCTGCTGCGAGAACGACGGAAACGAATGAAGGGCTTTTTGATCATCGGATGTATGTGCTCGAAAATAGTTCCGCCAACCCGCTTGAAGGGGAGTGGGTAGAGAAGGGGCAGCTCCGCACCGAGTGGGAAAGCTTTGCACTGGATGCAACTACTTTCGAGCATCGTGGTGTCCGGTATTTGGTTTGGGCGCAGAAAGACTTGAATATTCCCGGTAATTCCAATCTTTACATCTCAGAAATGAGCAGCCCATGGACGCTTCGCGGCAAACAGGTCATGATTACGACGCCGGAGTATGATTGGGAAATCATCGGCTTCAAGGTGAATGAAGGCGCCGCGGTGCTGAAAAGGGGAGGGCGCATTTATATCAGCTTCTCAGCGAGTGCGACAGATTTTAACTATTGCATGGGGCTGTTAACAGCGTCGGAGGATGCTGATCTGCTGGACCCGCAAGCTTGGACGAAATCGACCTCGCCTGTTCTGACGACCGATGCAAGTATCCGCCTCTTCGGGCCCGGACACAATAGTTTCACATTGTCAGAGGACGGCACCGAGGATATCTTCGTTTTCCATGCCAGAAATTACAAGGAAATTGCAGGCGATCCCCTGTATGATCCCAATCGTCACACCTTTGTGCGTGTGCTGAAATGGCACGAGGATGGCACGCCAGATTTTGTGGGCTCTGTATTGGCTGATTAGAATTTGCTTCTGAACCTCTACCTCGCTGTTTGTGAGGGAAGAGGTTTTTTGCTGTTTCAGAAAAGATTCTGCCACCGTTCTGACATGGATGTGGGTTGTCTGAATGTGTTAAGCTAAGAGTACTTAATCAAGGAGGCGATTGCTATGATCCAAGTATTTCCCGCGCACACGCGCAATGCGACCGATTTAGGCTGGCTGAAGAGCTATAAGAACTTCTCATTCGGCGATTATTTTGATGAAGAGAACGTTGGTTTCGGGGTTATGCGTGTATGCAATGACGATGATATTGCCGCCGGTCGGGGATTTGGCCCGCATCCGCATAGCGATATGGAGATTGTCAGCATCGTTCTTAGCGGAGCTATTAAGCATGAAGATAGTCTGGGGCATGTTGCGGTAACAGCAGCCAATGGCGTTCAGCGGATGTCTGCGGGCAGCGGCGTCATTCATGCCGAATACAATGCATCAGAAACGGAACCGATGAGCCTGTTCCAGCTATGGTTTATGCCGGAGAAGCGGGGGATGGAGCCCTCTTTCGAGAATGTCACCTACGAGCCTGACGCGATGATCAATGCTCTTCTGCCTGTGGTTACGCCTGAAGGCGGGGAACACAAAGCGAAGATTCATCAAGATATGAGCATTTATTTGAGCAAATTGGAAGCAGGGAAAGAGCTTGTTTTCACACAAGGCGAGAATCGCCGCATTTTTCTCATGGTGATCAGCGGCAAATGTTCAGCCAATGAGGTTATGCTGGAAACGAAGGACAGTGCGCGTATGCAAGCTGAACAAACCGTCACTATCCAAGCGCTGGAAGATACTCATTTCATGTTGATAGATCTGCCATAATGGAGGAAGGAGGCTGCGGCAATGAAGGAAATCTTTTTGGTTAAACATGCGGTAGGCGGTCGAGCATTTATTGATACAGGCAAAAATCCTATCCCTTATACGTGGAAGCAGGTCGAAGACCAATGGATTTTTACCGTGCAAATAGAGAAAGCTGAGCACATTGCGGAGCTTTTGAAATGGAAAAATGAGCTGAATGTATTCATCTTTCAAGAAATCGAGAATGAGCCCACGCAGAAATTATGGTTTTATGTAGGCGACGATTCGGTTCATTATGCGGAGGAAACTGGCGAATTGACGATTGTTGCCAAATCCCAAATCGTTTATATTCCAGAACAGTTCAGCGCACAATTGTAAAATCACATCAAGGGGAGCTGTTAAGGGGATATCATCCAGAGCAAGCTGCCATGAATATTGGAATGGAGTCCTACGCATGAAAGTTCAGGATCAACTACTGGTGAAGGCAATCCCTTTTATCCAAGAATGTTATAGCGAATTAGGCAAAAGCGAAGCCGAAACGAACAGCCGCCTAGCAGATATTACGCAAGCTATCCAGCACAAGGGCTGCTACGAGCATACGACGGAAGAGCTGGAGCACGGTGCCAAAATGGCATGGCGCAACAGCAACCGCTGTATTGGGCGATTGTTCTGGGAGACGCTGAGGGTTCACGATGCGCGGCATATTGTGACCGAAGAGCAGATGGCTGAGGCGCTTTTCAAGCATATTGAAGTCGCGACCAATGGCGGGAAAATTCGCCCGGTGACGACCATCTTCCCACCTGTACATGATAAGGGAGAGGCGTTTCAGATCTGGAATGAACAGCTTATTCGCTATGCTTGCTATGAGACGGAGGAAGGGCTGGTAGGCGACCCGGCATCCTTGCATTTTACGAAGCAATGCCTAGCTCTTGGTTGGCAAGGGGCGGGAACTCGTTTTGATGTGCTGCCGCTCGTCGTGCAAATCGGAGAAAGAGCACCACGCTTGTTCGAAATACCTAGCAGCTTACTTTTGGAAGTACGAATCTCGCATCCGGAGATAGTGGCTTTCGAGCAGTTGAAGCTGCAATGGTATGCCGTACCGATCGTCTCGAACATGCGGCTTGAAATCGGCGGTATCTCCTACACCGCAGCTCCGTTTAATGGCTGGTACATGGGAACCGAGATTGGCGCGCGCAACTTCGCGGATGAGGCCAGGTACAACCTGCTGCCGCATGTGGCAGCGATTATGGGGCTGGATACCCGGCGAGATGCGTCCTTGTGGAAGGATCGTGCCCTGGTTGAGCTGAATATCGCCGTGCTGCATTCCTATCAGCAGCAAGGGGTTGCTATTGTGGATCATCATACGGCTGCCAGACAGTTTCAGCGCTTTGAAGACAATGAGCAGAAAACGGGTCGCGATGTGACCGGTGACTGGTCTTGGTTAATTCCACCGCTGTCACCGGCGACGACGCATGTGTTTCATCAGCACTATAAGAATGAAGTGAAGCTGCCTAATTTTTTCTACCGGAATGAATAAAAAATATCTTTAGGCCTGCGTGTCGTTCACCGTTGTTTGGTCGAGTGTGCGCAGGCTTTTGCATGCCGTCTTGGCAGCGAAGAGCAGATCCGCCAATTTATAGATAATACGGACAAAAGAAGACACGCTATGTTACAATAGAACGACTGAAAATTGACCGGTGGCCAAAGCATAATCGTAGAGTCGCTTGTTTTGTGTTGCTAGATATCTGAAAAGAGGATTTTGCTATGAAAAAAGGGCTCTGGTACGCTATCCTTGCTTATATCGCATGGGGCTTGCTGCCATTATATTGGAAATCGTTTGAATCGCTGCTCGCAGGGGAGATCTTGTCTCACCGAATTACGTGGTCTTTTGTGTTCATGGCTATTTTCTTGCTGCTAAGCAAGGGGCGCTGGCCGGAAATTCGCAAGATCGCGACGAATGGAAGAATACTGCTGCTCATCGGGGCTAGCGGCATTCTCATCAGCTCGAATTGGCTCATCTTTATTTGGGCTGTCAACAACGGTCATGTGATCGAGACGAGTCTTGGCTACTATATTACTCCGCTGTTTAATGTTATGCTGGCTGTGCTTTTTCTTAAGGAGAAGCCAACGGGCAGTCAATGGCTGGCGGTTGCTCTGGCAGGAATCGGAGTTATCCTGGCAACGATTGATTATGGCCGATTCCCATGGATTTCTCTGACATTAGCATCTACCTTTGGCTTATATAGTCTAGTGAAAAAGAGAGTTTCCTATGATGCCTCTATTGGACTTGCAGGCGAGACGACGGTTGTCTTTCCGATAGCCCTCGCCTATATTATCTACTTGCATGCCGCTCATCAAGATTCCGCGTGGTCATTGCCGCCGATCTCTTTGATCATGCTGCTACTCTCAGGTGTGGCCACTGCGCTGCCCTTGCTGTGGTTTGCCAAAGCGGCTTCCCGTCTTCCGCTTTCGATGCTGGGATTCATTCAATACATTGGTCCATCCATCACATTGCTGCTCAGTATATTCGTATTCAAAGAAAAGTTTTCTCCGATGCTCCTCGTCAGCTTTGCCTTCATCTGGACAGCGCTGATCGTTTATGCATTGGCTTCTATGAAAGTGTCAAGGACCGCCGCAGCGAAGGCGAATTAATAGAACCGTTCGAGAGACTGCTCTCGGACGGTTTTTCATTTGCTTCAGAAGGCGCAGTCAAGCGGCATATGCTGCTCATGAATGGGGCTGCTTCAATAGTGGAAGGAACTGCTTGGCTGCTGGCGAAAAATGTTTATTGCGATGATGGACATAACTGATCCCTCGTAGAAATTGAATGCCTTGGACAGGCACTTTGACCAGCAAGCCATAATTAATTTCCTGCTGAATCGCGAAGCTGGAAACGATGGAGACGCCTAGATTATGAATGACGCCTTGTTTGATGCCTTCCAAATTGCTGATTTCCAAATAGTTGGGAGGGGCGAATCCGTGCTCTTTAAATTGATCTTCCAGGTAAAGACGTGTAGCGGATTTATCCGGTTTGAGAATCAAGGTTTCATTCACCAAGTCTTCCAGTGTGCATTCCTTCTTCTGCGCCAGTCTGTGCAAAGGATTCACGATCAGAACAAGTTCATCTTGATAAAAAGTCGTCCGTTGATAGCGGGCTTCGTCAATCCGTACCCGATCGGACAGCACTAAGAAATCCACTTTATTCGTATCGAGCATGTGAAGCAGGTGGTTGGAAGACGTGATATTCATATTGATTTTAATATTGGGAAATGCCGTTGAATACGTGCGCAGCATGCTGGGAAGCAGGTAAACTCCGACAAAGTTGCTTGCCCCGATAGATAAGGTTCCGAAGGATAGATCCTCCAGCTGCCTCATATGGTCCTTAGCCGAGTGAAGCAAATTAATGATTTGTTCAGCGTAGGGTTTGAATTGCTCGCCTTGCTTCGTTAAGTACAGTTTTTTTCCGATTCGGTCAAAAAGGGGAACGCCTAATTCTTCTTCGATGCTCTGAATCTGCATACTGACAGACGGTTGAGAGCAATAGAGCAGCTCAGCGGCCTCCGTAAAATTAAGACATTCGGAGAGCGTAATAAAGGTTTGTAATTTGTTTACGTTCATAATGCCTTGTCACCACAATTCATTCAGTAAACTATCATTCATGAAATAACTATAAGATTATCTTATTATAATCAAAATACAATCAAATTGTATAATAGTAACTCGATTCTTATAATGAAAGTGTTGCCAGGTAATTAAGGGGATGTCAAATGATGTGGATAGGAGTGATTATTAAGCAGGAAGTGAGAAACCGGCCTCATCGTTATACTGGTTTGAAAGCGAATACATTAATGAGTTGAGGAGAATGTACGATGACCCAAATCCTAGCTGCCACGGAAAAGGATGGCAAGGAACCACCTCTCCAGAAGAAAAGCAAAGTGGAAGATTTGATGAAAAAGTGGGGAATCCCGCTTGCGGCTGTTGTAGGGCTGCTTTTATTTTTCATGCCTACGCCGGCAGGGCTGACGATAGAAGCTCAGAAAGCGATTGCTATTTTTACAGCTTCATTGATTCTTTGGATAACGACACCGATTCCGATTTATTTAACATCGATTATGGCTATTTTGCTGCTTCCGTTAACCGGAGCTGTGAAGGATCAGGAGATCGCCTTCGGGACATTAGGCTTCGACGTCATTTGGCTCATGGTGGCAGCCTTCATCCTTACTTCAGCCATGATGAAATCGAATCTGGGCCGAAGATTTGCTCTATGGATGGTCACGAGCTTCGGGCAAACACCCAAAAGGACGCTGCTCGTCCTGATCATTATTAACTTTGTGCTCGCTTTTTTCGTCCCTTCGACAACGGCAAGAGCTACACTGATGGTGCCGATTTGCTTGATTTTGCTGGAGGTATACAAAGCTATGCCTGGTAAAAGCAACTTGGGCAAAGTGATGATGCTGCAAGGGGTCCAAGCGGATGCGATTGCAACTTCCGGCGTGATGACCGCCACCTCAGGCAATATTATCGCAGTTGGCTTCATTAATGAACAAGCAGGCGGCCATATTGGTTATATGGATTGGTTGCTCGCTTCCATGCCTACGGCAATCATTACAATGGTGCTGACATTTTTCATCGGACTCAAGCTATTTTCTTTCAAAGGGGAGTCCAATTTCCAAGATGCCATGGGCATGCTGAAGGATGAATTAAAGAAACTGGGTTCCTTTTCATTGAATGAAAAAAAGGCATTAGTCATCTTTGTTTGCACCGTTATCCTATGGGCTACTGGAGATTATCAGAAAGATTGGTTTGGCTTCGCTATCAGTACGGAGCAGACGGCCGTGCTTGCCGCGCTCTTCTGCCTGCTTCCCCGAATTGGGGTGCTGACCTGGAAAGAAGCCAACATCAAATGGGAGCTTATGATCTTCGCAGCCGGAGCTTATGCGGTCGGCAATGCCCTTGATAAATCCAAGGGTGCGGAGTGGATCATCAAGAATGTTGTCAGCTTTTTGGGACTGGAGCATATGAATCATGTCTTGGTGTACGTGGTGGTTGTGTTCCTAAGTATGTACAGCCATCTCATCTTCACGAGCAAAACGGTGCGTGTAACGATCTTAATCCCAGCGTTTATCGCCTTAGCCAAGTCCCTAGGAATGGACCCAGTGCCTTTGGCGTTAGCTGCTGCGATGACGATGACCTATACGATTACACTGCCGCCGCATTCCAAAGTGAATACGATTTATTTCGGAACCGGCTATTTTTCCGTGCTGGATCAAGTGAAATATGCGATTGTGACGTGCTTTATCGGTGCAAGCGTAATCAGCTTATCCATCTTTACCTGGTTTAAAATACTGGGATTATAAAACACATTTTCGGAGGAAACCATGCTAAAAAGAAAAGTGATTTTGGCCATTGCTGACGGTGTGGGAGACCGTCCTCATCCTTTGCTCAACCATGAAACGCCTTTGGAATATGCGCAAACGCCTAATTTGGATTACCTTGCGACTAGAGGGATAACCGGCATGATGAACTTAATTAGTCCTGGTATCCCGGTAGGTACTGATATGGGGCATCTTATCCTGTTCGGCTATCAGCCGCATCATTACCCTGGGCGTGGACCGATTGAAGCTTTGGGAATCGGCATGACCATTAAGCCTGGAGATGTTGTGCTGCGGTGTAATTTTGCGACGGTAGACGAGAAGGGAATCGTAATTGATCGTCGGGCAGGCCGAATACGTAGGCAAACGAATCTGATCGCTGAGGCTGTCAGCGGCATGGTGATTGATGGGGTAGAGGTCTATGTCAAAGAGGCGACGGAGCATCGGGCTGTTTTGGTGTTGCGGGGCGAGGGCTTAAGCGAGAAAATCAGCGATTCAGATCCTAAAGCCCCGAATGACGGGGTGCCGTATTTAGAAGTAGAGCCGCTGGATGCCTCCGAGGAATCTATCAGAACTGCTTCTATCGTTAATCGCTTCCTTATACAAGCGCATGAAATCTTGATGCATCATCCTGTAAATCAAGAGCGGATGGAGCAGGGGAAGCTGCCTGCGAATTTTATTCTGACTCGGGGAGCGGGACGCATGGCTGAGCTTGAGCCTATCGCCGAGCAGTTTCAGATCAGAGGGAGTTGTATTGCAGGGGAAAGCACGGTTCTCGGCGTTGCTCAGCTGGCAGGGTTCAAGATGATCACCGACAGCCGGATGACGGGAAATATCGATACGGATATCCACTTGAAAGCCAAACTAGCCATCGAACAAATAGCTGAAAATGATATCGTCTACGTGCATATGAAAGCACCCGATGTGAAAGGGCACGATAACCTGCCGTTCGAGAAAGCCAAAGCGATCGAGCTGTTCGACCAGATGGTGGGCAACATCCTGCAAATGCTGCAGGACGATACGTACCTTGCCCTTGCGGCAGATCATTCCACCCCGTGTGAAATCGGGGAACATACCGGTGATCCCGTTCCGATCCTCATTTATGGTCCCAGTATTCGAAGAGACAGGGTCATGGCCTACAATGAATTGGACTGTGCTTACGGGGGGCTAGGGCATATGTCCGGAACTGATTTCGTTAGGACCTTGCACGGTTTAATGGGCATTGTGAAGAAGCAGGGGAATTGATTTTTTCTGTCTAAGGGGAAAAAAGGGGGCTTTCGCAGGCTTCGGGCTGCGAGCTGTGGAAGCCTGCGCTTTGGCAGGCTTTCAACTATTTTGACCTGATTGGTCGGAAATGCCTGCATTTTGGCACGCTTTCAGCTATTTTCACCTGATTTGATCGGAAATGCCTGCACTTTGGCAGGCTTTCAGACACTTTCACCCCATTTGATCGAAGAAGCCTGCACTTTTGCAGGCATTCGACGTGAGGGTGTGGCTGGTTGGAATCTCGCTGGAATCTCACAGGAATCTCGCCGAAGCCGGCAGATTGCCTCGGAGCGTCTATGCCGCGATTTTTTCGCGAATTCCTGCGAATATGCATCCTTTTCGTCCTCAGAATCAGCAAAATCGTGAAAAGCCTGCGATTATGCATCTTTTGGAGAGCTTTTCCCGAATTCAGGAAGGAAAAGCTCAAAAAGCCTGCATAATCGCAGGCTTTCTGCTATTTTCACCCGATTTGCTCGAAAAAGCCTGCACTTTTGCAGGCTTTCAGCGTGAGGGCTGTGGCTGACTGATTGGCTGGCTGCTATCTCGCTGGAATCTCACAGGAATCTCGCCGATGCCAGCAGATTGCCTCGGAGCGTCTATGCCGCGATTTTTTCGCAAATTCCTGCGAATATGCATCCTTTTCGTCCTCAGAATCAGCAAAATCGTGAAAAGCCTGCGAATATGCATCTTTTGGAGAGCTTTTCCCGAATTCAGGAAGGAAAAGCTCAAAAAGCCTGCATAATCGCAGGCTTTCTGCTATTCTCACCCGATTTGGTCGAAAATGCCTGCACTTTTGCAGGCTTTCAGCGTGGGGGCTTTGGCTGACTGGCTGGCTGCTATCTCGCTGCTATCTCGCTGTAATCATCCCGAAGCTGCTAGATTGCCTCGAGTGCATCTATGCACTCATTTTAATCATCTAAGAAATCCGACGCTCCACGGCCTCAATAGCTTTCCCGCGAGTCGCAGCATCCACTGGACCGCCGTGAGCTAGCTCAAGCGCCCATAGGACTGCGCCCGTGGCTGGCGGGACTTGGAGAATAATGAACTGACAAGTATGATCGGTCATGCTAGTCACATAGTCCTTATAGGTTTGCAGCAGCAAAGGACTTTCGGCTTTAACCCAGACAGAGCCTGCCAGGATGATGTCGACGTGTTGTCCGAAATCCAGATTGTGCATACAGCCAACCGTGGAATAGGCCAATTGCTTAGCTGTGTTATCGAGAATCGCTAGAGCTATGGCATCTCCCTGATCGGCGGAGGCAAATAGAATTTGCACCAGCTTGGTGATGGGAAGGCTTCGCTTCAGCATGCCATCGAGGGCAAACTCCATGAACAACTCTTTGCGGTCAATTTGCAGCAGCTTCATGACAGGGCTCTTCAGCTCAGTTTCTGGTCCCATGCGGTAGAGAGAATCATAGACGGCTCGAAGGACTTTGCGGGCCAAGAAGAATCCGCCGGCTTCATCGCCGGATAATTCGCTGCCCACGCCGCCCACTTGCAGGCGGTTGCCGCTGGGGGAAATCCCCCCGGTTACGGTGCCGGAGCCATTGATGGAACAAATGCCGTAACCTTGCGCACTGCCGGCTTTGACACCGAGGAACGAGTCGTTGTCCAGTGCATAGTTCGTGAAACCAATGCGCTCAATGACCTCGCACAATTGCTCCTTCTGGGAAGGGATGTCCGCACCCGCCAATCCGAAGGCACCAGCTGCAATATCCGCCATAGTCAACTGATTGCGTGTCAGTAAATGCTGGATATGCTCGTTCATAATGCGGAAAGTGCTAACGTAAGCATCCTTGAACTGCTCATGACTGCAGGTGCTGGTATGAATGTGATCAATAAAATTCCCCTGTATATCAAACAAGAAGTAGTCGGTTTTGCTATTCCCGCCATCGACGCCAATGATATAGTTTCTACTCATAGCTTTTACTTCTCTGCATTGAAAAATTGAGGAAGATATGCTTTATGGGCTTCCTTCAATTCATTGAAACACTGATGGGCAGCATTGTAATCGCCAACTAGCGGATTCATTAACAGCGCGCGCATTGCAGCATCTTCACTGCCGTTCACGGCTGCGGCTACCGTTTCGCGCTCATAAGCTTTGACCATACGCATGTAATCAATGATGTGTTGGTTGTTGAAGTCTTTCACTTTGATCGGTTCAGCGCCATTTTTCCCAATGATGGCACAGACCTCAACGGCGTCGGTGTCTTCCATGAAGTCCAGTGCGCCCTTGTTAAGGAGGTTAACGACGTGAACCTCTTGTTTGTCGTTATAGATAGCATCGACCAAACTGATGGCTACTTCTGAGTAGTTAGCGCCGCCGCGAGTGGAGAGCAGCTCCGGTTTGATGTGCAGCTCCGAATCCAAGTAGATATTGAGCAGCTCTTCCTCGATTTGCATGCATTTCTCGCCGCGCGTCAATTCGCTTTCTTTCAGCAATTTCAGCTTCTTCTCTTTGAAGTAATAATATTCCATATAAGAGGAAGGGATAGCTCCCACCATTTGAATGACTTCTTTGCTAAAGCCGCTGGAAGGGATGTTTTTCATCGCTTCGCTGTTAAGTCCCATTTCAAGGGCGGTTTTCACATATTCTTTGCCGTCCTGTTCAATTGCGGTAATCCAGCTTAGATGATTAAGTCCCACATAAGTGAAATTAGGATGGTCTAGGTGCAGCGTTTCACGAATGCTTTTGAACATATTGTAAGGAACGTTGCATAGGCCCAGCATCTTCACATCGGAATGATTCAGCAGGGCTTCGGTAATAATGCCGGCAGGATTAGAGAAATTAATGAGCCAAGCATCCGGACACAGCGCTTTCATCCGATCGGCAATATGGAGCATAACGGGAATGGTGCGCATAGCTTTGAAAAATCCACCGATACCGCATGTTTCTTGACCGATTAAATCATATTTCAATGGAATGGTCTCATCGAGCACACGGGCAGGCAGCTTGCCTACGCGGATTTGTGACAATACAAAGCTCGCATCCTGCAGCGCTTCATCCAGGTTCTCAGTAAGAATGACGCGGCAGGGCATATTCGCAGCAAGGATCATACGTTCACATAGCTTTCCTACAATATCCAGCTTCCTTGCATCAATATCCATCAGAACAAGTTCAGCTATCGGCAGCGCATCTTTTCGCTTAATCATGCCTTCAATCAGTTCTGGGGTGTAAGTGCTTCCTGCTCCAATGATGGCTATTTTTAACGTTGAATTCATTCCCGTATTCACCCTTCCTAGTTAACTCAAGTATGCCATAATTATAGCACCGTATTTTCAAAATCTGCAATATAATTTGGAATTTAATTTTAATTTGATAGTTTTATTTTGAAATAAAAATTTATTTACTGGTATGCCAAATTCCGTCAAATTTAGATATTCATCTTGTTTTTTTTGGAAATTATACGTATGATGAAAGTGAATTTCAGCTCTGAAACTCTAGGATGAGTAGGGAAAACATATGTCCATTAACGATAATATTTTGATTAAAATCCGGGAAATGAAAGATAGCTTAACACCGGTAGAGAAGCTGGTAGCGGATTATATTTTAGAAAATTTAGAAGATATCCCGCATCTTTCCATCAAGAGTCTTGCTCAATTAACGAAGACCAGCGATGCATCCGTGCTCCGTTTCTGCAAAACGATGGGGTACAAAGGGTACCGCAACTTTATAGTGAGTATTTCAGCGTCTATTGGTTCTATGGATGAAGAACAGCGGGATCAGTATACGGATATCCAGCCTGGAGATGACTTGTCCATTATTATCTCTAATATTTCTCGGAATAATAGCAAATCGATCGAAGACACCCTCAGTGTCATTGATAAAAACGAAATCGCGCGGGCGGTTAAAGTGCTGTGCGACAGCAATCGCATCGTATTTTTTGGAATCGGCGCTTCCGGTTTGGTCGGTATTGATGCGGAGCAGAAATTTTCGCGAATTAACAAGATGTGCCATACTTATACGGACGGGCATAGCCAGCTTACGGCGGCAACACTTTTGGGCAAAAGTGATGTGGCGATCTTTATTTCGAACTCCGGCAGCACGCTGGAAATTCTTGAAGCGCTCGAAATTGCCAAGAAGAACGGTGCCTGCATTATCGCGATCACGAAATATAACAAAAGCGAATTAGCGGACAAGGCGAATATTGTCTTAAGCATTTCGACGCCTGAATTAACGATCAGGAGCGGTGCCATGGGATCGCGCATTGCGATGCTGACGGTTATTGATATTCTTTTTGCCGGAGTTGCCAGCAGTGAATACAAGCATGTGAAGAAGTATTTGAGCAAAACGCATGATATTATCGCCAGCAGCAAGCATCGGCGATAATGAATAAGGCAATGGCAGGGAAAGATAAAGCCATTGTCTTTTTTTGTTGTAATTTAAAATAAAAAATCAAATTTTTATTGTAAAATAAAATAAAATTTCAAAATGTATTGACCATGATGAAATTTTTCGTTAGTATACAGGTATGAAATTCAAACAAACAGGACAGGAGGATGGCTATGGATGAGTATCTGTCAGGATTGACTACGGAAGAGATTAATGAAAATACGCTGACGATAGATGAATGTACAACGGAACAAATGCTTCGTTTGATGAATGAGCAGGATGCAAAGGTGCCTAACGCTGTGGCAGCTGAGATACCGCAGATTATGAAAGCGGTTGATATTTTGCATCAGGTTCTCAAAAACGGTGGCAGAATGTTTTACGTAGGAGCAGGATCCTCTGGCAGACTCGGTGTGCTCGATGCTTCTGAATGTCCGCCGACTTTTGGGATTGATCCGCTGCTGGTGCAAGGTCATATTGCCGGAGGCGATGGGGCGTTAAGAACAGCAGTTGAAGGCTTTGAGGATAACGCAGAGGAGGGGGTCGCACTCATTGAACGATGCGGCGTGACCGACAAAGATGCTGTGATTGGAATTACAGCCAGCGGAAGCGCACAGTTTGTCATTGCAGGCTTGAAGAAGGCAAGAGAGCTAGGGGCTGCAACGATTGGCGTTGTGAATAACAAGGATTCCAAATTAGTTGCTGTCTGCGATGTATGTATCGCGCCTGTTGTTGGGCCGGAAGTCATTATGGGATCTACCCGATTGAAAGCGGGGACAGCACAGAAGCTGGTTCTCAATATGCTGACAACATGTACGATGGTCAAACTTGGAAAGACATACAACAACCTCATGGTCGACATGAAGGCAAGCAATATCAAGTTGTATGACCGTTCCGTACGCATTATCAAGATAGCGACAGGTGTAGAAGACAGCGTAGCCATTTCTTATTTGGAAAAAGCTTCGATGAACTGCAAGCTAGCGATTATGATGATCAAAACCGGCATGGAAGCTCAAGAAGCTGAGCAAGCCTTGAACCAATGTGACGGAAGCTTAAAAAAAGCAATAAGTACCTTTATCAAAGTTGTATAAAAAGCGCATTATAAAAAAGGTTCCTATACTGGGAGGTATGCTTTTTATGAAAAGAAAAATGCACGTATTAGCATCTGTCGTCGCTTTAACTATGGCTTTAACTGCTTGTGGAGATAAATCCAGCAACAATACGGCAAGTACTACGACGCCAGCTGCATCGGCAAGTACTTCAACGGCTAAAGATACCATTACAGCGCTGCTTCCACCGGTTTCACCTAACTTCCAGAAAAATTTCGAGCAAATTTCTAAGGATTTTACGGCTCAGTATCCGAATCTAACGTTGAAAATCGAACCAGCGAGCTGGGAAGATGTGAAGCAAAAATTGGATACGCAGGTCAATGCAGGCAGCCCGCCGGATATCGCATTCGCTGGTTCTGACAGCATCTCCAAATATGTAGAGCAAGGTCTGCTTATGGACATCACAGGCACAGCGACACCTGAAATGGTAGGCGATTATGACAAAGCGCCTCTCGAATATATGAAGAACGGCAAAGGGCTATACGGATTCCCAGCTTATATGGAAGTACATGCTTTGGGCGGAAACAGGGAGTTCCTTGAGAAAGCCGGCATTGATTGGAAGAAAGTACAGCAAAATGGCTGGACTTACGACGAATTCCGTCAAGCGATTAAAAAAGGTGTTGTAACGGAAAACGGCAAAACACGCTATGGCTTTGTGTTTGCGGTTAAAGGCGTTGCAGCGATTGACTACCTGGGCGTTATGGCGAAGAATGCCGGGATGCCTGCCGCTTTCAATAAAGACTTGAAATATGCCTATACGAGCAAAAACTACCTTGGCTTGCTGAAAGATCTTCGCGCCTTGATCGATGACGGCTCCATGCCGAAAGAGCTTAGCTCCGTAGACGCGGGGAAACGTTGGAACATGTTCTTGACGGGTCAAACGATGATCACAGGTAAAGGTCTTGCAACGTTTGAGAACTCCGCCAAAACGAACAATGCCAAAATTAAAGCGAATGACGGAAGTGCCGTGAAAGACAGCATTCCGGTGGATTATATCGTATTGCCAGCTCCAACGTTCCAAGGCGCGAAGCCGTCTTCCTCAACAGTTGTTGATGGATACTTGACATTCCGCGGGAAAAAGGAGCCAACAGCTGAGCACAAAGCGAACGTTGTCAAAGCAGCTTACTTCTTAGCTAGCGGTAAAGTTGCCGCGACAACGAACAACGATCTATTTGCTGCTGGCATTACACAAAGTGGGCGCAAAGCAGCTGAAAGCATGAAAATTGACAGAATGCCTGAGAACGTAACGGCTGTTGAAAACATGCTCAAAAATGCAACGCCAGCACGTCCTGATATCCCTTCTGATCTTGGTGCCAAAGCCATTAAATTGGAAACAGAAGTTATTGTTCCTAAATTCCAAGGTCTAATTGCCGGCGAAGTTACGCCTGAAGCGATGTATGAGGCTGTTAAAGCAGCTGCCATTGCAGCGTTTGGCGATAACGGAATTGTAAAAGACTAAATGAAACTGTAAGCCTTTCGGATAGTCCTGTTGACCAAACATGACTATCCGAATTAGTTTAAACCAAGTTTTCTGAAAGGGGGGTTTGACAGTATGGCTCATATCGCCGGATCGATGAAGAAGAAGAGATTCAAAGCAATTAAAGGAGAAGGAGCATGGGGTTATGCGTTTATTGCCGTCGCCTTAGTCGTGTTTGCGATGTTCACCGCATATCCAGTCGTAAGCGCCTTTATCATTTCTTTGCAGAAATATAAGCCACTAGGTTCTACCTATGTTGGATTAGAGAACTATACCAACACGTTGAAAGACGCTTTGTTTTGGAAAGCAATGCGGAATACGCTCGTCTATACGGTGTTGACGGTCCCTGTCAATTTACTCCTGTCCATGGCTATTGCGGTCTTGGTTCTGCCGCTCAGGAAGAAAACGCAGTCATTCTTCAAAGCCGTGTATTATTTGCCTGTTGTTGCTTCAGGCGTAGCTTTGTCGGTTGTATGGCTGTGGATCTTCGACCCTCTGGAGGGCGGTATTCTCAACCAACTCATGCGTTTCTTCGGTCTCAGCAATCAGAACTGGCTGGGCTCCAGCAGCACGGCGATGTTCTCTTTAGTTCTGATGTCCTGGCTATCCAGTCATGGCACAAGCATTATCATCTATTTGGCAGGTTTGCTGGGCATTGATGATTCCTATTATGAAGCGGCAGAGCTCGATGGTGCGAACTTTTTTCAGAAGCTGCAGTACATCGTGATTCCAAGCTTGAAACCAGCTACCTTATTTCTCTTGGTGACCGGAGTTATCGGTTCCTTCCAAGTGTTCCAAAACGCTTATCTGATGACAGGCGGCGGACCGAACAATGCAACAACGATGGTTGGCTTACTGATTTTCAATAATGCGTTCACGTACTTCGAATTCGGAAAAGCAGCGGCGCAATCCTTGATTCTAGCAGTTATCATTGCAGGAATTTCGGTAATCCAGTTTAAATATGCAGGCAAAGACGTCGAGTATTAAGAGAGGGGGATAAATAATGGCTTTATACAGTAATCACGCAGGGAATCCGAAGGTAAAAACCATTCGAAATTCAATCATTTTTATCGCCCTTCTACTTTTTGCTTTGGCGACCATATTTCCTATTTACTTCATGGTGATCTCATCCTTCAGTGATCCGGTCGAAGCCGGGGCAGTGAGCTATTCCATTTTACCAAGCAAATTTACATTCGCATCGTTTAAGTATTTCTTTGATTACAGTGAGTACTCGTATCGGTGGATCTTAAATTCCCTGATCGTAGCTGCGACTGTGACGGTTTCCAATGTGATTTTTGCCAGCATGGCCGGTTATGCATTTTCCAAGCTTCGCTTTAAAGGAAGAGGTTTGCTGTTCGGTTTGCTGCTAGTTTCGATGATGATTCCTTATCAAGTAACGCAAGTGCCTTTGTACATTCTGGTAGTTAATGTATTTGAGCTTCAGAATACGTATACGGCATTAATTATGCCGGGTATTGTTACGGTTTATAATATTTTTCTAGCCAAACAATTTATGAGCAGTATTCCTACGGAAATTATCGAATCTGCCAAAATCGAAGGCTGCAACCAGTTCCAGATTTACTATCGAATTATTCTGCCTTTGTCCAAAACCGTCATGGCCGTTATGGCGATTCTGACCTTTATGGACAGCTGGAACACCTTCTTTTGGCCGCTTCTCGTCACAAATACGATGGATATGCAAACCATTCAGGTCGGCTTGAAAAACTTCCGATTTGCCAATACAACGTTTATCGCGCCAATGATGGCAGGGGCAACCATTTCTGCACTGCCAATGTTCATTCTTTTCTTCAGCCTGCAAAAGTACTTCTTGGAGGGTGTAACCGTAGGAGCGGTGAAGGGATAAAACAAAGGCGTTTAGAGGGGGCAGCCTGATCATGATTGTATCCTGGGATGATGCGTATACGCAGCCAGTCATTGATTTATGGAACGAGGAAGCCGTGAAAGATGGCTACAAAGAATTGTCGCCGGCAAGCTTTGAAGCGATATTCTTGTCTAACCCTTATTTTGACAGAAGCAAAACCTTTGTCTTATTGGTCTCGGATCAAGTCCATGGCTTTGCTTGCGGATGTACGGGCGATGACCTTCCTCTGGGAGATGTTGCCGGATATATCACCTGTCTTGTGCTGTCCAGTGAGAGTAGATCGGATGAAAACTATAGACGGATGTTAGATGCTTTGGAGATGAGCTTTCAACACGCAGGAAAAAAACAAGCGGACATTCTCTTCTTTAATCCGATGTTATTGCCATGGTATATCCCCGATACGCCCAAGCATGAGCATAATAATGCACCGGGTGTACCGGTAGATAGCCGGTTATACGATTTTTTGCTTGCTGAGGGATACACGGAACGGGCCAAGCAATGTGCGATGTACCTGAATCTCTCAGGCTTCACCATCCCGCAGGAGATAAGAGCCAAGGAAGACAAGGCTGCTGCTCGGGGGTACAAGGTGGAGTTGTTTGATCCGGAGCGTCATTACGGCGTGAAAGAAATGCTTAATGGCTTTAATAATTTACTATGGCAAAAGGAAATCGGGCAATGCGCGGCAGACAGCGTGCCAGTGGTCATTGCTGCATATAAAGATCAAGTGATCGGATTTGCAGGCCCTGTCATTCGCCAAGCGAACGGCCGAGGTTATTTCGCTGGCATCGGCGTGCTTCCAGAGCATGAGGGACATGGTCTGGGCAGTATTCTTTTCTTCAAGCTTTGTGAAGCTTTTCAGGCAATCGAAACCGACTATATGTCGCTTTACACAGGCAGCACGAATCCGGCGATTCGCATTTATGAAAAGGCTGGGTTCAAAACCGTCAAACAATTTTCTATCATGAGAAGGGAGTTTGTACAATGAGTGAAGAAAAGCTAACGATTCTGGCCATCGGTGGCCATGTAGGCGATATGGAATTAACGGCAGGAGGCCTGTTGGCAAGCCATTCGTTGAAAGGCGACCGGATCGTGACCTTGGCGCTGACAGCCGGTGAACGCGGCGTTCCCGCTGGCAGAGATAGAATGGAATACCGCGAGCAGAAAGTTAATGAGGCTAAAGGTTTTGCCGAGATGCTTGGCGGGGAATCGTTCGTCTTCGACATTCCCGATGGCGAACTCCAGGATAATGATGAGATGCGCTTCCGCGTCTGCGATGTGATTCGGCAGGTACGCCCGAATGTGCTGATTACCCATTTCAAAAACAGCATGCACAAAGACCATATGACAACGCATCGCATTGTGAATGACGCTCGGTTCTATGCCGGCCTGTCTTCGTTTGAGCGAGAGCTTCCTGCGCATTTTGCATCCAGACTGTATTATGCCGAGAATTGGGAAGATGCCGTTGACTACAAACCCTATATCTATGTAGATTTTTCAGAAGAAGCTTATGACTTGTGGGTGAAGGCGGTTTCTTTGCATTGGTTCGTAACTGGCAGCAAATCTTTCCCTTATCTGGAATACTACAAGCATCTAGTCCGGGTTCGCGGGATTGAAGCTAGGAAGCAATATGCGCAAACCTTCATGATTCCCGAAGAAAATATGCGTGTTTTCAAAACTGAATTATAAAAATCTAACGAACCTCTACAAGCGGCCGCTCTCTCTAGAACGCCCTCGATAGAGGTTTTCTACATCAAACAGGAATGAGGAGCATTTATGATCCTTAACGGCATTGATTGTATTCAGCAGTACGCTCAGCTTTTCAAAGGGAAACGACTGGGGCTCATAACGGCGCCTTCTGGATTAGACCGCAATTTCGCATCCACGATCTCGATTTTGCACGAACAGTTCAACCTCGCAGCCCTATTCTCCCCGGAACATGGCGTTCGTGGCGATCAAGCGGCTGGTGCCCTGGTAGAAACCTATTTGGACCCGATCACACAAGTACCTGTGCATAGTTTATATCGTAAAGATTCCAAGCGGCTAAGTCAGGCTCATCTGGATGAGGTCGATATGATCGTCTATGATATTCAGGATGTGGGTACCCGGTATTATACATTTATTTACACGATGCTGTATGCTTTGGAAGACTGTGCAAAAGCAGGGAAGCCGTTCGTCATCTTGGACCGCATCAACCCACTGGACGGGGTGACAGTTGAAGGCAATCTGCTCAAGCCGGGCTATCAATCCTTTGTCGGCAATTATCCGCTTTGCGTACGGTACGGTCTGACTGCCGGCGAGGTGGCTATTATGGCGAATGACCAGATGAACTGGCAGTGCGAGCTGCATGTGGTACGCTGCGAGGGTTGGGAGCGGAAGATGCTCTTCCCTGAAACAGGCCGCCACTGGGT
The DNA here is from genome assembly GCF_002027705.1 of Paenibacillus ferrarius. Lineage (GTDB taxonomy): Bacteria > Bacillota > Bacilli > Paenibacillales > NBRC-103111 > Paenibacillus_E > Paenibacillus_E ferrarius. Next base: position 207,426 of record NZ_MBTG01000006.1, read on the forward strand.
CATGCCATCTCTGGGAATTCCCCGCTTTGACACGGCGCTGCTGTATCCCGGCACCTGCCTGTTCGAAGGCACCAATATGTCGGAAGGCCGGGGGACCACGGTTCCATTTGAAATTGTCGGGGCTCCGTTCATTGACGCTCAGAAGCTGGCCGACGAAATGAACGGCAAGAAGCTGCCAGGGCTCGTATTCCGTCCGGTCTATTTCAAGCCTACTTTTTCCAAATTCGAGGGAGAGTCTTGCAGCGGCGTGCAGCTTCATGTGCTGGATGCTCGCGCGTTTCGACCTTTGGAAACCGGTATTTCCCTGATGTATACCATGAAGGACAACTACGAGCAATTCGCTTTTCTGCCGCCTGTCAAAGAGGGATCTAGACCTTTTATTGATTTATTGGGCGGAGATAAGCACTACCGGGAAGCGGCGGTCGATGTTCCGAGTTTATTGGAGCAATTCCGTGAAGAAAGCCGGCAATTTGCCCAGATGAAAAAGCAGTATCACCTATACGAATAAATGCATTTCGGCAAAAAGGAAGTGATCAGATGAACAGATATGTGGCGGGACTGGATGGCGGTGGTACCAAAACTGCGGTGAATGTAGCCGATGACAATGGCAGCTTGGTACACACATTTACATCAGGGCCCATTAACTATAACGGACAAGACGAGTTAAGCATCCAGAGGAGCTTTCAGGAAATTTTCAATACGATTGCCCAAGTTTGCGGCGGACTATCGCATTGCGCGCAAGTCGTCATCGGGGCGGCGGGTGTCAGCAATCCTATGGTTGCCGCAAAGCTTGAAGCCAATGTCCGGGCATGCGGATATCAAGGAGAGCTGCTCATTACGGGCGATCAAGAGACGGCTCTTTGCGGTGCGCAGGAAAGCGAGCACGGCATCATTCTTATTGCAGGTACAGGTTCTATATGTTATGGCAAAAATGAAGCTGGCGAGGCTCACCGCAGCGGTGGTTATGGCTACCTGATTGATGATGAGGGCAGCGGCTACAGCATCGGCCGGGATCTGCTTGCCGCCTTGGTGCGCTCAGAGGATGGTCGTCTGCCAAGAACTGTGATCTCTGGGTTGGTCTATGATCAGCTCCAGATCTCAACGGTGCAGCAAATTGTCGGATTTGTGTATGACAAGCAAACCAACAAAAAGGATATCGCTGCGCTTGCTCCCATCCTGTCGGCTGCCTGCGAGCAGGGCGATGAAGCAGCTTTGAGCATTGCGGCCAAAAGTGCAGGAGCCTTATTCGAGCTGGCAGTTCCCGTCGTGGAGAAGCTGTTTCTGGACCAAGGATGCCTTGCGATGGCTGGCAGTGTGCTGCTTAAGAATACTTATGTACAGCAAGCTTTGGTCAATCGACTGAATGAAAGCTATCCGGAATTAATCTGTATGACGGCCAAACAGGATGCAGCCAGAGGTGCTGTATGGATGGCGTTAAACCGTTTGAATAAATAAGTGAAAGCCGATTTGCTCGGCAATAGCAGCAGGTAGAGGTTTGCTCATGAGGGAGAGGGATAAAGAATGACAAAGATTCAAGCAATGACGCTTCGGGAGAAAATTGGGCAAATGCTGCTCTGCGGTTTTGAAGGCACGGAAGTAACAGAAGAGCTGAAGGCGCTCATTACCGAACACCGCATCGGGGGTGTTATCTATTTTGCGCGCAATGTGGCGAATACCCAGCAAGTTGCCGGGTTATCCAACCAGCTGCAGCAGATCGCGATGGATGCCGGTGCAGCGCCTCTCTGGATTTCGATCGATCAAGAGGGCGGCATGGTTGCTCGGATTACGGAGGGGATCGCTTTAATGCCTGGGCAAATGGCGCTGGCTGCTGGAGCAGATGCGAGTGCGGGATTAAATCACGCTGCTCATGCGGCATATGAAGCTGCATGGGTATCCGGAACGGAGCTAAGGGCGCTTGGGATCAATATGAATTTTGCTCCGGTGCTGGATATTAACAACAATCCGGACAATCCTGTCATTGGTGTCCGCTCATTTGGTGAATCCAGCAAGCTTGTAGCTGAATTCGGACAGAAAGCAATAGCGGGCTTTCAAGATGCCAATGTCGTTGCAACCGCCAAACATTTCCCAGGGCATGGGGACACAAGTGTAGACTCGCATCTGGATTTGCCAACGATTCAGCATGACCAAGAACGCATTCGCTCTGTGGAGCTAGTCCCTTTTGTTCAAGCGATCGAAAATGGTGTTGATGCGATTATGTCTTCGCACATCTATTTCCCGGCACTGGAGTCAGAGAAATTGCCGGTGACTTTATCCAAATCGGTCTTAACCGGCCTGCTTCGCGAGGAACTTGGCTACGAGGGTGTAATCATGACCGATTGCATGGAAATGCACGCTATTTCCGAGCATTATGGCACGGTCTCAGCGAGCGTTATGGCGGTCGAGGCCGGTGCTGATCTCATTCTGATCAGCCACCGACGCGACCTTCAGATTGAGGCTATTGCGGCAATTGAGCAAGCCGTAAGCGAGGGACGTCTAACAGAAGCGCAGATTGACGCTTCCGTCAGCAGAGTGCTCGCGCTCAAGGAGCGGCGCGGTGTGCTTGGGCCGCAGCTTGGCGAAGCGGCTGAAGTTGGAACGGAGGCGCACTGCGCCGTTGCGCAGCGCCTCAGCGAAGCGAGCATCACGCTCGTCAAGGACGAGCGGCAGCTGCTGCCACTGCGCCGGACGAGAACGCTCGCGATCGCCGTGGCCGCAGCCGTTTCGTCGGGCGTCGACGAAGCCTATGCAGGCCCTGCGAGCTTGGGAGCTGCGCTGACCGAGCACGGACTTGACGTGATCGACCGCGTGCTGCCGCTGCAGAAGGTTGGCGAGCTTCGCGAGGCGGTTCTTGCTGACGCGGCGCATGTGGAGCAAATCGTCATCGGGACGTACAACGCAAGATTCCATCCCGCGCAAGTCGAGCTGGTGCGCGACCTGCAGGCGCTTGGCAAGCCGCTGGTCGTCGTTGCGCTTCGAGTGCCTTATGATCTGCTGGAGCTGCCGGACATATCGACTTTCGTTGCCGCTTATGAAAGCCGCCCGCTGGCGCTGCAAAGCATAGCCAGATGCTTGCTTGGCGAGCTGATTCCGCAAGGCCGCTTGCCGGTCTCGCTCGGGACTAGCTACCCTGCGGGCTGGAAATGGGGGGGCGGGCTATGATGCTCCGTACACTTTTGAACCAAACATCGCTGACAGTAGCTGGCATCATGTCAGGTACTTCCCTTGACGGCATCGATGTAGCCATAGTCCATATTGATGGCTGCGGCGTCGATGCCAAAGTCCGGCTGCTGCACTTCGAAAGCTTCCCTTACGAGGACGAAGTCCGAGAGAAGCTGAAGCAATTATGCTCCATCGAGCATTCCAATTCAGCCCTTTTGTGCGGCATGAACTTCGCGATTGCCGAGCGCTTCGCTGAAGCGGTTCGCAAGACGGCGGCAGCTGCTGGGATGAAGATGGAGGAGATCGATCTCGTCTCCACCCATGGGCAGACCGTGTGGCACATTCCGGTGGCGGATGAGGCAGATCCTTATCTGCCGAAGTCGACGCTGCAGATCGGCGACTTGTCCGTTCTCGCCAAACGGACCGGAATACCCGTCGTAGGTGATTTCCGCACCGCCGATATGGCTGTCGGCGGCCAAGGCGCTCCACTTGCGCCTTACGGCGACTTCATCATGTTCCGCGATGCGGCCAAAGGGCGCATCCTTCAAAACATAGGCGGGATCGGCAACTGTACCGCGATTCCAGCTCAAGGGACGGAAGTAACAGCCGCGAACTTCCCGACTTCCGTCTCAATCGAAACCGGCAATCTGATTGCTTTCGATACGGGTCCGGGGAATATGATCATGGATCAAGTGGTCTACGAGTTGTCCGAGGGTCGGCTTACCTATGATGCAGATGGCGCATGGGCAGCGAGTGGGCAAGTGAACAAAGAGCTGCTTGAGGAGATGCTGGCGCATCCTTATTTCACGCAGCTTCCTCCGAAGACAACGGGGCGCGAACTATTCGGCAAAGCGTATACCGCCGCATGGCTCGATGCTGCTTCGGGGCGCGGGCTTGCTCATGAAGATATTGTCGCCACAGCAACAGCGTTTACGGCACATTCCATCGCACGCGCGTATAAGGATTTCATCTTCCCGCAGTGTTCTATTGCGGAAGTGATCGTGAGCGGCGGCGGGGCGCGCAATGCCACCCTGATGCGCATGCTGCAAGAGCTGCTCCCAGACCAAGCCGTCCTAGCTTCGGACGAGATGGGCATCTCCGGCGATGCCAAGGAAGCCATTCTGTTTGCCCTGCTGGGCAACGATTGGATTCACGGCGTACCGAACAATTTGCCTTCGGCGACAGGCGCTCAAACGTCAACAATTATGGGCAAGTTGGCCTTGCCGTAGGTTGACGTGGGAGTGAGGAGGCTGTTTCGGGGGAACGCCACGGAGTTGGCGTGAGCCGGCGAAAACCGCCGAGTCAGCAGCCGATGTGGAGTGAATGAGCTGTGAGCCTATGTGAGCCTGCCAAAAAGGCAGTCTCGCGAGTGGAAAGCAGGGAAACGGCACGGAGTTGGCGTGAGCCTGCCAAAACCGCCGTCTCAGCAGCCGATGTGGAGCAATGAGCTGTGAGCCTGCCAAAAAGGCAGTCTCGCGAGTGAAAAGCAGGGGAAACGGCTCGAAGTTGGCGTGAGCCGGCGAAAAACACCGTCTCAGCAGCTGATGTGGACTGAACGGCCTGTGAGCCTGCCAAAAAGGCAGTCTCGCGAGTGAAAAGCAGGGGAAACGGCACGGAGTTGGCGTGAGCCGGCGAAAACCGCCGTCTCGGCAGCCGATGTGGAGTGAATGAGCTGTGAGCCTGCCAAAGCCGCCGACTCGGCGGTCCATATAAAAACAAACAGCTGCGAGGTGTCTGAAAGAGACGCCTCGCAGCTGTTTTTATTTGGTAGAGCTCACCTGAAGCAGGTGGGCTTCTTTGGTTTTGTTGAAGTGTGTCAAGGTGAAGAGATAGTCACCTTGGTAGTAGCTGTTCGTGTAGGTGTCAGCGCCTGCGCCTGCAGCAGCAAGCTCCATTACGGTGTAGCCTGCCTCGTTAGGCTCGCCGCGCTTTTTGACGGTCTCGATGACGGGCTGCAGCAGCGCCAAAGGCTTCGAGCCCCAAATGCTGAGAGAAGTGACAACGGCCTCCTTCGGATTGGCCTTGGACGGCTCTACCAGCAGCGACAGCTGGTAGGCCGGATAACTCAGCAGCAGCTTGACGGCTGCTGTCGGTGCCGGGTCGGCCTGACCCGCGGCCGGCCCTTCCGCAACGGCGCCTGCGGCCGCCGTTTCCGCGGTTGCAGCGGGCGCCTCCTGGCCCGCAAGCATGACGCTGGCATCCTGCAGCGTCACCTCCCCAGGTTTGCCCAGCAAGTCTTCGACTTTCTTGCTGGACAAACCGAGGAAGCTCTGCAGGCTGACGTAGCCGCCTGCAAAAAAGCTCCGCAGCAGCGGCGCGCCATCTGCGTCAAACAAAGTGCCAAGGCCGTCATAGACGCCAGCCTTGAAGTCGCCCTTGTAGACGAGTTTGCCCAACTCGTCATAGCCTTCACCGGCACCGCTTAGGGTGCCGCTTTGGAACGTGCCTTTGAAACGAGGCACGCCTTTGTCGGTGAACGAGGCGCCTTCTCCGCTGTATGTGCCTGCAAGGAACTGGCCTTTGTATTTGATCAGGCCGTTCGCGTAGAACTCGGTGCCATCTCCGGAATAGCTGCCATTCTTAAAGCCGCCTTCATAGACGAGCAGGCCTTTCGGATCAAAAAGCTTGCCAGCACCGTTATACTGACCCGCCGCGAATTCACCTTCATAGAGGGCGATGCCGCCTGAGGAGAAGAGTTTGCCTGCCCCATTGTAGAGGCCGCCGTTAAACGCGCCTTCATATAAGAGATCGCCGCTGGGCGCAAACAACTTCCCGGCCCCGCCGTATTTGCCATTTTGAAACTCACCGATGTAGAGTACTTTCTGGTTCTGATCATATTGCGTGCCTGCACCATTAAAGGTGTCTCCGACGAAAGCTCCTTTGTACTGCATCGTACCGTGCTCGTTATAGAGCGTGCCGCTGCCGGATTTCTGGCCTTTGTCGAAATCACCTTCATAGGCGAGTTGACCATTTTTGTGGAAAAGCTTGCCTTTCCCGGCATAGAGACCATCAACCAAATCCCCTGTATAGCGGGCATCCTTGTCTGTGCCTACCACTTTGCCGCTGCCGGAGAAGCTCGTTAATTTCGTTGAATTCTCCTGAAGAACAGGCACGCGGTTCAACCATTTATTCACAATCGCCGGCGGGCGGATGAAAATAAAGAAGAGAAGTACGAGAATAAACAAAGTGATGAACAGAAGCAATCGTTTGGAGATGTAGTAGGAGCCGACCAGCACGTAATTCTTAAGTGAGGTCTCGCGTGTCTGGAGCATAACCCGGAGGATTTGCTGAAACTTAATGATCGCTAGTTTAGGCAGCCTTCCAATCGTTGCGATGGCTTTCATAACATGGCCGATGAAGGGTGCGACGACGGGCCTTAGCACTTTTTCAATGGTTTTAATCGGCTGGATCTCCAACTGTGTTCACTCCTAGTGGGGATAATTAATGAGGTTGTTCATTAAGCAAGTTAAGGAACTTGTATGGTCATTTGGCCAGGTTGCTGAATTTGAATGACGCCGCCCCAGTTGCACATGCATTTGGAGGAATTGTTCAGAGCGGGCATATTCGCGACGAGTACGGTCGGTGAGCCTGGAGCCCAAGGCGCAGCGGTTACAGGTACGCAAGGCATAGGCGTTAAAACGCCGAGCGCAGCCGCAGTTGCCGCGGCAACCATCGGATTCGCCGGTGAATTGCACATGCCGAACGGCAAGATGTTGACCATGGGCTTATTATCCATAATGTTGGCAATCGGCATGGCGGTCATGACCATATTGGCCGGAAGCACCATTAAGGTGCCGGGGGCAGCGCCGAAGGAGCATTGCAGCATCGCTCCGCCGCAAACGAGATTTCCCATATGTATTTCTCCTAGTTAAGAAGTTGTCATATTTTTCGCAAGTTTCTATTACTTTCATACTACTAGAAAAGCAGATAACCAGCAATCTATTACTATATTCGATGGAATTCGCTAAATTTCTCCAAAAGAGAGTGCGAGAGTTAGAGAGATATTGTACTATAAAGAGAAGAGTAGTACGGAGCGGAGGGGTTCATCGTGGCAAGGGGAAATGGAGTAAAATGGGGGCTCGTTCTGCTTCTTGGGGCGTCTTCTTTCTTAACGGCAGGCTCCAGAGCAGAAGCTGCAACAGTAAAATCCTTAACGATGGCGGAAGCGATGGATCAAGGTGTGAAAATAAGCCCTTTGTTGCGGGATGCGCGGACGGAAATTTTGAAGAAAAAGCTGGAGCTGGAGCAAGCGCAGCATGCAGTCAAGAGCGAGGAAGCGAAAGCTTCCGGGCTTTTTGCCAAGCCGCATAATTTGAGTCAGGATCTGACGATCCGTTTGAAGGTGCCTGAAGCGAGCAAGCAGCTGTATATCGCGCAGGAAACGCTGCGGCAATCCATGAATGGGGTGCGTATTGATGTACAGAAAGCGTATTTAACCGCTTTTCAGGACGCATCGGCGGAAGATCAGGCCCGGAGCAAATGGGAAGAAGCGAAGGCAGCTGTAGATACGGTAAAAAAGAAGCGTCAATTCGGACTCGCCGACGAGGCCGAGCAGGATAAAGCGGATAAAGCCTTGGAGAAGGCTTCCTCTGACTACAAACAAGCACAGCTGGCAGCCAAAGCAAGTCGATTGGCGCTTGGCAAGCTGCTGAACATAGATATGGAGAATAAAGTCGAGTTCACCTTTGAATCGGATTATGCGGATCTGACTCAACAGCAGTTGCCTATTTATAGTGCAAAGGCACTAAGCTCGTCACTCAGCTTGCTCAAAGATACAGAAGATCGCCGATTAGCGGATAATAAGCTGAATACAACTCGTGATCTGTACAGCTCCAAATTCGGCTCCGCACGCATGAAGGTAATTGATGGACTGTACAAAGCTCAGGATGTAGACATGGAGCTGTTCCAAGCCAGCTACGAAACGACGCTTGCTCAGGTGAAGAAGGATTGGGAAGGTTTCTTTATGCTGCTTGGCTTCATTCCGATTCCGAAATCACTGCTTCAAGGGGAGTTTGATGGACTTCGTTATTTAGATGATCTGAGGGACGCCCTGCCGATTGCGACAATGGAGCAGAATAAGGCGATGCTTCAGGAAAAAGAAAGCCGCAATGCTGTAATTGCTGCTGTGAGGCAGTCCTTTTTGGAAGCAAAAGGCGCGGAAGAGAGCTATGCGCAGGCGCTGCGCGATCGTGACAATGCCAAAAGCAATTTGGACAAGGCTGCCCAAAAAGTGAAGCTAAGCTTGATGAAAACGGATGAGCTGCAGGTGTTCAAAGAGGCAGTGAGATCCACAGATCAACAAGTGCTTTCAGCGCAGGTTAGTTACAAAACAACACTCGGCAAGCTGGATCTGGCTACCGGAGGAGCTGTAGAGAAGACGCTCCAGAAGGGGATTCTGCCCTATCGCAATCTGGATGATGGACTGGCGGCAGCCAAGCCGCAAAAGCCCAAAGCGCCTGTGGGAACTTGGAAGCTGAAGCCGGCCGTTGGTCCTTTGCTAAGTGATTTCAGCGTGACAGTGAATAAGAAGCTCGGTGCAACGGAGTATGCCGTGTTTACCAAAGAAGGTCGGGCGATTGGCAAACGGATGAAGATGACGAAGCCAACTCGGAACCTAACATTGAAGTTTAGCCATATAGAGAACCTTAAAGTTGTTCTTTACCATAAGGGGAAGAAGCTGGATGAGTTTCTTTTGGAGGGGAAAGGCAATGCGGGGCAGCTTGCGGCTGCAAGCGCAGGGGACGGCACTCCTGCCGGTTCCGGAAGCGGGGCATCTGAGGGAGCAGGGAGTGAAGCTGGGGAATCAGAAGCTGCTGGATTAGGGACTGTGATCATCGGTGCTTACAAAATTCAACTCGACGCATTGACCCCTACGGCCTATCAGGCAGCCTCGGCAACGATCGCGAAGTCAGGGCAGGGCATGTACTTTCAATCCGAGGAAGCCGGAGCCCCGTGGATTGCTCTGGATACTGTCGTAGACCCTAGTGCTTTAAGCGATCCTGCCAGCTCGGCCGTTCTTTCCAAGGAAGCGGCGTCAGCTTTGAAGGTAGCCGTTGATATAGCCAAGCCTGGTGCTATCGCATCTGTAGAAACGCCTGCACAATTGCAGCAGGAGATTGATACGTTAAAGAAAGATATCGTCAAGCTGGAAGCGGCGAAAGCCGCAGCCGTTACGGACATGAAGCTGGCCGATATCGTCGATTTGGCGGTACAGCTGAAGGATGCACAGGCCCGGCTCGGGATGCTGGAAGCGCTGCTGGGCGGCGACGCCGCAGCTGCGCTGAAGCAGATGGAGCTTGTGAACAACCCGGACGCGCTGATCGCAGCGCTGTCCGAGGAAGCCACCGCACCGCCGGACGGTGGCGGTAGTCCTGGCGGCTCTGAGCCAGCCGCCGGGAATGCGGCCAGCGAGGATCAGCTGGCCGAGCAGGCCGAGCTCCAGCAGATGAAGCTGGAGCAAGCCATCGCCGCCGGCGAGCCGGGCGCGGCAGCAGCTGCGCTGCAGCCGCTGCTGGCGACGCAGGCGCAGCTCGCGGATGCGCAAACCGGCGCATCCACAGGCATAGCTTCGCTCGCAGAGGCGAAGCAGAAGCTCCAAGCTGCGCTTAGCGCAGCGCAGCAGGATACCGAGCGGGTCGCGACGCTGACCCGTTCGCTGGCGGCCGTCGACGAGGCGGTGCAGTCGATGGAGAAGGATGCGCTGTTCGCGCAGCTGGCTGCTGTGCAGGAGGTGGCGGCTGAGCTGCCGCCTGATGCTGCCGTGCAGCCGCTGCTTGAACAGCAAGTCACTAAGCTGCTCGGGAAGCTGCAGCAGCAGGAGAAGGCGAAATACAGCGCAGCGGAGCTTGAAGCGCTGGCTGACCTGTCCGCTAGGTTGGCGGACACCAAAGCGATCGACATTCAACCTATTGCGGCAGAAAATGTCCTTTCGCCGAATATTTACATCAAATTCGACGCTCCGCCTGTTATAATAAACGGGCAGGCCTATTTACCTATACGATCGGTGTCCGAATCGTTCGGAGCGGCGGTGGATTGGGCGCAGGATAGCATGACGGTAACCGTCAGCTCAGAGTCTGCTACTATCACCTGCCGAATCAACGATGCCACGGCTTACATAGATGGCGAGCCTTTCCAGATCGAAGCTCCGGCGCTGCTTTTGGCCGGAAAGACGTATGTGCCATTAAGGTTCATATCTGAATCCTTGGGCCTACAAGTCGATTGGAATGCGCCAACCCAAATCATTCAGATTGCTAATTAAGAGGAGATTAAAAAGCGATGAAGAAATCGATTGCGGCATTGCTGCTCGTCCTGCTGCTTCTGGGCGCTGCCGGAAGCTACCTGAGCGTGCACAGGGACAGCTTTACACTTTGGCCTTTTCACAAAAGCATGCCGTTCGACGGCTTATCGAAGGCGATCTCTGATCATCAGAACAACTTGTTCGTCATTGACAACGCCAAGAAAACGATTCACAAGGTGAACAGCGAAGGTGTTCTGCAATTCTCCATTACGAGTGACTTGGGGAAGAACGGGGAAGTGTATCGTTTTAATGACATGGCGGTGGATGATCAAGGCTATTTATATACGATTCGAACGCTGCTTGATCCTTACGGCATTGCGGTGAAATCAGAGCAGATCGTCCGCTATACGCCAAATGGGCAGTTCGATCGCAGCTTATTTACGCAAGAGTATACGGATTCGCAGACAAGAAGGTACAGACTGGGCTCCTTGCGAAATGTACAGGTTCGCGAAGGCATGGTGTACTTTTTCAATGATGAAGTTACACAGTTGGCCTTGTATCAACAACCAGTGAAAGAAATCTCCTCCACTACGCCTCAACTCGCTTATACTGTCAAGCTTCCTGAGAACAAATATGTGTCTGAGGCAGATGGCTATAAGCCTAATGAGATTTATTTCTCGACGCGCAGCGGGGAAATTTATCGTGCTTTTCAAGATGGCCGCTCCGAGCTTGTTTATCCGCTGCCGGGCATTGACCGCACACGACGCAACTTTCCCGAAAGCATGCATTTGGATAACCAAGGACGCCTCATTTTTATCGATTTTAACAGCAAAACGATCTCTAGACTTGATCCCAAGCAGCCCTACATTATCGAGGGACTTGTGAATGAGGAGAAGGTGAAAGCGAGCGGAGTTGAGCTTGCATTCGATGCAACGACGAGCAGTATCTCTGAGGACGACAGCCTCATTATCGTAGAAGCAACGCAGATCAATCGCCGTCTTCCGGACGGAACCATTACACCCTCTCTAGTTGAGGTTCAGTACAGCAGCGCCATGCAGACCAAGGTTATTCTGTTGTGGTCCCTTGCTGTCGTCGGGATTATTCTACTGTTGATTGCGGTCAAAATTATTTTCTTCAATCTGCTGCAACGCAGACTTCCTCTCATGATGAAGCAGATTTTCATTCTAATCCCCGTCATTGCCGTGTCAATGATTCTATTGTCTACCGTTATTTACACGAGTTTCTCCAAGAAAATGGAAGAAGAAACCTTCAGTGAGCTTATTCTGTTAGCCAGAAACGGCCAAAACCTGATTGATGGAGATAAATTGCAAAGTCTCACATCTCCGCTTGATTACAAAGGGACAATCTATAACTCCTTCCGTAAAAAGATTCAATCGGTCTTTGAAAACAATGAACAAGATGATAACCAAGGCTTTTACAAAGCGGTGTATAAATACGAAAATGGGATTATTTATCGCATTTTGGAAGACGATGACGGCATGCACATGTTTAATCCTTTCCAACAAACGCCGGAAAATCAACAAGTCGTTCTGGAAGGCAAGCCGGCAACCGGGCAATGGCAGGATTTCTCGGGCGAGTGGCGGTATGCCATTGCGCCGATTTACAATTCATCGGGTAAAATTGTCGGTGTTTTTGAAACGAGCAAAAACTTGGATGGCATTTTGCGGCATCGCCAAATGGTGTTGAACTCCATTATTCGCAACATTGTTTTTATCTCAATCGGCTTGCTGCTGGTCCTGTTTCTAATGACCTATGTACTGTTATCCTCGATTCGCAAGCTGCGCAATAGTGTAGGCGAAATCGCCAAAGGCAACTGGGATACGGTCGTTACAATTAACACACGAGATGAAGTGTCCGACTTAGGGGACAGTGTCAATATCATGGCGTCGCGCATCCGTGAATATATCACGAAAGTCGAAAATTTCAGTCAGTCGTACTACCGGTTCGTGCCCCAGCAATTCTTGCGGTTCTTGAATAAAGAAAGCATTCTGGATGTCGAGCTTGGGGATCAGGTTGAAAAAAATATGTCCATATTAATTTTCAATATTCGTGGTTTCTTTCACATTTCGAAGAAGCTTTCACCGGAAGAAAACTTCAATTTCGTCAATTCGTTTCTTAAGCGCTTCGGTCCCTATGTCCGCAATCATCAGGGTCTTATGAATAAGTATCTAGGCGCTGGCTTCATGGCGCTATTCCCCAATCGGGCTGATGAAGCACTGCTGGCCTGCATTGAAATGCGCAGAGAGTTGGAAATATACAATTCCCATCGTGCCAAGGTAGGGTATCAACCTGTAGATTTTGGAATAGGCCTGCACAAAGGGCCGCTTCGCTTAGGCATTATCGGGGAGGAGCAGCGTTTGGAAGGCAATGTGATTTCCGATGGCGTCAATGTGGCTACGATACTGGAGAAAATGACAGAGCCGTTAGGCGCATCCATTCTGATTACCGATTATGTGGTGCAATCGTTGGAGCAGCCAGCGGGTTTCCATTATCGGAATTTGGGCTTGATTCAAGTTGAAGGCGTGAAAGAGCCGCTCCATTTGTTCGATGTGTACCAAGGGGACCCGGAGACGATCCGTACTTTGAAAGACAAGACCAAAGTCTTATTCGAGCAAGCGGTGACTTATTATCAAGTAGGACGATTTTATGATGCGAGGGAAGCTTTCTTAATGGTTATTAAGATGAACCGTCAAGATAAAGCGGCACAGCTTTATTTCTATCTTTGTGATGAATACTTCCAACACGGTACGACGGCTGAGTGGAATGGGACTTTATCGGTTTCCTAATGAAAAAAGGGGCGAATCTGGCGTGCAAGTACACGAATTGACCACGGAACAAGATGCCTTGCGCATCACGAATTTTTATTTGTCCTCGGCATCTTTCGATGACCAGCGGCATACACCGGGAGAGCTGGAGCATTATCGCAATGCTCCGCTTCTTAGCTTGACGCAGCGCAACCATCGACACTGGTTTATTGAGAATGAAGCCGGCGAGATTATCGCTGTGACCAGCTGCAAGGAAAATGAACATCAGTCCGGCGGCTTTCTCTGGGATTATTTGGCGGTTCATCGAGAGTACCGCAGGCATGGATTTGCCAAAATTTTGTTTCAAGCATTAGAAGCCTTTGCTCGGGGTGCGAAGGGAAGATACCTATTAACCTACACCTGCGACTTGCCTGAGTATCAACCTATTCAAAAGATGTTTCGAGCCAATGGTTTTGAGCTCATCGGCACATATCCCAATTATTACTATGAAGGCGAAGCTCGATTAGCTTTCTACAAACCACTGTCCTAGTGACAGAAATGAACTGATAGATTGGACCTGATGATATGCAAGGAAGTTTAACCGGGTGGTTGGGGCTGCGCACAGAAGACATGCGCAAACTTTGGATGATGCTGCCAATTTTCTATTTTAGCGGGATTGCCGAATCCTTGAACTATACAGCTTTCATGGCGCTTTTTAACCAAAGATTCGGCGTGCAATATTTGCCTTATATCTATATTTTTGAAGCGGCCATCATGCCGCTCGAGGGTTGGCTTTTGGCCAAATTGGCGAATCGGCTGCCCAAAGCGAAAATGATGACCACACTTTACCTGATAATGATTGGGCTTTTAGCAGTGAATGGAGCGGTATTGCTCGGATTTAAGGCAGGCGGCATTGATTTCCGCTACTATTATCCTATTTTATTTCTGTCTTCGAACTTTGTTGTTCGGCAGTTGACGCTTTTGCTTTGGAGCACAGCCTTTGACTTGTGTCCAACGCAGCAAGCGAAGCGGATGATGCCCGTGTTTATCGCTTCTACGACAACAGGCGGGATTACGGCGGGATTACTTGCCCATCAAATCGGTAAGCTGCTGGGGACGGAAGCTGTGTACGCGCTAGCTCCGGTGTTAATGGTGTTAGGGTTTGTGTTTTTTCGAAAAGCATTAGCTCGTTATTTGGTGCCATTGACGTTGAAGGAAGATATCCGATTGAAGACGCAAAGTGCTGCTGAGCCCAAAGAAGAGACGCAGCTTCCAGCAGGCTACTATGCCAAACAGATGCTGCGCAGCCCGTTCCTGCTTTGCGCGGTTGCTTTGATGACGCTGATGCCTGCCGTCTATTTTATGATCGAATACCAATACTTTACGGCTGCTGAGGCTAAGTTTCCAGTTGAAGGAGATTTGACCTCGTTCTACGGCTTAATTACAGCGATCCAGTTCACATTCTGTTTGCTCTTGCAAACGGTGTCTACGCGTCTAATGAATTGGCTTGGCGCAAGCAATATGCTGCTCGCGATTACTGTTGTTTTCTTCGGGGGCTTTGGCTTGACGGCTATGTTCCTGAACCAATCTCTTGGAATTTTCATGGTTTCTGGTTCCTATGCTATTTTCTATATCTTGCTGTACTACATAGCAGAGCCTTGCTATCAGCTGTTTTTCAAAATGATGCCGATCTCCAAAAGGGATGGCTACCGCTATTTTGCTCAGGGTGTCGCTGCGTCCGGCGGGATTTTGATCGGTTCCTTGCTGTCGCTTCTGCATTCCTTTGGCTTGATACAGCTTTCTCCCCTGGCTTGGCTGGGAGTGGCAGTAGCTGCAATTCTCGTCGTTGTTGCTTGGTTTGGCAGAAATCTGTATGTTCGTGAGTTGGTGAAAAGTGTGCAATCGTTGCACGCCGACCTATCGGAGATCGCAGGCTCCTTTATTGGGGGCATCCGCAGCTCCAAAGCTTTATCTGCGATGCTCGGTTATTTAAAGCACCCCAACGATTACGTGCGGGAGCTCGCGCTGGAGGTGATCGGGAAGGCGAAGGATTCCGCATTTCTGCCTCATCTCATTGGCATGATCGGCGAGGAAAGCTCACGAATTCGCCTGGCTGTGCTAAGGGCTATGAATCTGCAAGGCGCTACGATACAAGATCTCGTGCAAGTCGCTTCCTTCTTGGAAGATGAAGACCCGGAGGTGCGGGCGGAATGTGTGAAACTCATATCCAAAGCGACGCATTTGCGCAGCCAATCCCATTTCTTCATTCGCGTGAAGCTGTTGGATAACCATCCGAAAGTGGTGCACGAGGGCGTTAAGGCGCTGTATGCGCTGGAAAGCGAAGAAAGCTATCAAGCTTGTGACGAAGCGATTATCAAAATGCTCGATAATGGCGGCGAGTGGGCCGTCTACGGCTGTCATACGGTCGCTGATTTGAAGCTTCATACTTATGCGGCATGGGTTTTGTCTTTGCTGGATGATCATCGTCCGGCAGTCAAGGTTGCTGCCGCACATTGCATTGGACAGCTCCAACATGTGGAGGCTATTCCTTTCCTCCTCACGATGGTACCTCTTGCGGATCAAGAGATGCGCAAAGCGATACTGCAAGCATTCGTGGATATGGGTGAGAAAGCGTTGCCTGCCTTGCTGGCACACGTGAACCACGCGAATCCTTTTATATGGAACGCGGCTGTGACGGCGCTCGCAGAGCTGCTTGATGAAAGCATGCTGCGCAAGCAGCTTGTTGATCCTTGTGTAGCCCGCATGCTGGCGTCCACGCAGGAAAGAGCATTGCCTGCTGCACTGAATGAGCTGGGGATGAAAGGATTGGCGGAGCTTGCCGGCCAGCGCTGCACAGAGCTGCACCAAGCGCTCGTTGGAGGCGCTTGGGCGGTGATGGCGAAGTTCGCAGACGAGCGTGTGGTTGCAACTCTCCGCGAAGCTGCGGAGGACGAAAGCGACGAGGTTCGCGATAACGGGCTCGAAGTGCTTGCTGAGGGGTTGGGAGATCGCCGTCTAGCGCTCGCCTTGCTGGAGCTTCTGAAGCAAGACGATGCAGCCCATAGCTCGGTCAAGCAAGAACCTCATCTTATTTTGCAAGAGGCGAAGTCGTGGTCGGATGATTGGCTCAAAGATATTGCCAGTTACGCACTAAGTTCATTGGAGCGTGTTGATATGAGAGAAGAACGCAAGTTTTTAACGATGCTGGATAAAGTTATTTTTCTGAAGCAAGTGTCTTTATTCGCGGATCTTTCGGTGGATGAGCTTGGCTTGATTGCTGGTATTGCTACAGAAGAAGTGCATGAAGATCTGACTTATCTGCTGCGTCGCGGGCAAAGCAATGCAGCGATGTATCTGATTATTGAAGGCAACGTAGAGCTGAGCAACGAGACGGGGGAAGGGGAGACCGGAACGATCGGTGTTCTTGGACCCAAGCAAGCTTTGGGTGAAACAACGGCCTTGGACGGTTCGCCGTCTTCGATTACGGCGCAGGTTATTTTTGATGAGGTCCGTGTGCTTACGCTGCAAGGGGAAAGCTTGTCTCGTCTAGTGAGACTGTATCCGGAGATTGGGATTGGGCTGCTGCATGCTTCAAGCGCAAGAGTGAGATTGCTGGAAAACATGCTGCTCAAAATGGCGTAAGTTCGGCTGGCGTTTAATTATCAGCAAAGGGGCGACTAGCATGACCGTCGAGAGTATCAGGCTAAGCAATGATCTGAAGGAGCTGCAGCGGCTGGGTGCCTTCTTGCAAGAAATATCCGTGAGGATGGATCTTGACGCAATGATGCTGTATCGCTTGAATTTGGTCTGCGATGAGCTGGTGACGAACATTATTCTCTATGGATATCCAGAGGATGTGCCAGTGTCCGAAGCGATACGGGTCGATATTGGGAAGGTTCGAGAAGGCTGGGAGCTTCGCATTACAGATCGCGGCATCCCGTTCAACCCTTTGCTGAAGTCTGATCCGTGTGTCGATTTAGGTGTTGACGAACGGGCTATCGGAGGCTTGGGGATCCATTTTGTCAAGCAGGTTATGGATGATATTCGCTACGAACGATTGAACAACGAGAACGTGCTTATGATGCTCAAACGACGCGTACAGGAGGAAGAAATATCATGAATATTACGGAACAAATAGTAGGGAATACGGTTCTTCTTGGCTTGAACGGCCGGTTGGATGCGAATACTTCGGCGGGCTTGGAATCTGCTTTTATGAAACTGGTGGAGCAAGGGAATGGGAAGTTCGTATTTAACCTGCAAGGACTAGAGTATGTCAGCAGTGCTGGCCTTAGAAGCTTGCTGGTAGCGGCCAAAATGATTAAAGTCATTCAAGGCAAACTGGCGCTGGCCCATATGAATGATCATGTGAAGGATGTCTTTGAAATGTCAGGCTTCAGCACCATTTTTTCAATTTATGAAACCGAAGATGAAGCGGTTCAAGCCATTGCCTAGTTGTCTATACCGGCATGCGGCTCAATTCAGTATCCAAAGGAGGAGGCACGCTTTATGAATATCGTCTCAGGTGTGCTCCTTCTGGCTTGCCTTGCGGTTGTCGCCGGCTGGCTGCGCAGTGAGCGTAAGCGCAATTCAGCTGAGATGGAGCTTGGCAGAACGATGCAGCTATTCGATGTCAGCTTAGAAGTGAACTCGACGATTCACAAAGAGGATTTGCTTGTTAAAATCATGGAAACCTCTTCCCGCATCATGAATGCGGAGGCTTCGTCTGTTATTTTGGTTGATGAGGCAAAAGGGGAGCTGTTCTTCGATCTTGCGCTTGGTACCAAAGGCGACGAAGTTCGAGAAATCCGGCTCAAGATCGGAGAAGGCATTGCAGGCTGGGTCGCCCAAACGGGCCAATCCGTCAAAATTGACGATGCGGCGCAAGATGAGCGTTGGTCATCAAAAGTCGCAAAGCGAGTAGATTACCCCACGCGCAGCCTGCTTTGCGTTCCGCTTATTAGCAAGGGCAAGATCATCGGTGTCCTGCAGGTATTGAACAAGCGAGAAGGAGACCACTTTACGGATCGCGATGTACAGCTACTGGAATCCATCGCCTCGCCGATTGCGGCTTCGCTTGAGAATGCGATGCTGTACGATGCACTCGAGAAGACGACTGCGGCCAAAGAACGGATGCAAAGCGAGCTGCGCATTGCCACCGATATTCAGATGGGCTTCTTGCCTCGCGGAAGCTTGCTTGTGCCCGATGTTTTGAGTGGAAGCCCGGCTGCCACGGCTCAGACACAGGCCTTCATTCGCCCTGCTCGTGAAGTGGGAGGGGATTTCTATGACTATTTTCGCATCGGTGATCATCGGTTGTTCTTCGTGCTCGGAGATGTCTCGGACAAGGGAATTCCAGCCGCTTTGTTCATGACGGTGACCATGACGCTGCTTAAGGGGAAGATGACTGCCGAGATGACACCTGGAGAGCTTTTGACAGCTGTAAATCAGGAGCTGTACAAGGATGATTCCACTATGTTTGCAACGATCTTCTGCGGCTTGCTTGATGTTGGCACGGGACAATTGTTGTACTCCGATGGCGGTCATTGTCCGCCTTATATTTTGCGGCAGACCGGGGATGTGGAGCAGTTGAAGGGAATAAAAGGTCTTCCACTAGGTGTAATGGAGGACATGGCATACAGAGACAACGAAGTCACATTAGCGCTTGGTGATCGCCTTATCCTTTATACGGATGGGATAACAGAAGCGGAGAACAACCAACTCGAGCAATACGGCTTCACTCGTCTTCAACAGCTATTGAGCCATGAACAGGCAAGCCATCAAACCCGCTTGTTGGAACGTATGGTTGAAGATGTCGATCATTTCACAAGCGGAGCTGTTCAATCGGATGATATTGCTGTGCTTGTCGTCGACCGTAAAGCATCCAAAATGTAGCCTCAAACCGACCTAGGTATGATATAGTGAATGATATAGACTTCATGCACTCGGACACGGATATCTAAGGGAGTGCAAGCCCGTATAAATGAGTAAAAACTCAGCAGTAACTATAGGAGGTTCATCATGCCAATGAATCAAACGCGCATCAGCAGGCAGCAAGATACTTCTCTGCAAAGCAATCATCGTACCAAAAGCAGTACGCATGGGCAGTCGCAAGACCTTATGAACATACAACGAACGATTGGCAACAAAGCAATGGGCAGCATGCTGTCTGTTCAGACGAAGCTAACGGTAGGGCCTGTTGGTGACTCCTATGAGCAAGAAGCGGATCAAGTTGGTAAAGAAGTCGCTGATCATATTGCAGCATCCGAAAGCGGCGGTTCGTCCAAGCCGGACGTGCAGCGTACGGAGAGCGAAGGTGAAGGCTCGGAGGAAGAAGAGCTGCAAATGAAGCCAGCGACGGACGCGATCCAGCGTACGGAGTCGGAGGAGGACGAGCTGCAGATGAAGCCATCGGCGGAATCGATCCAGCGCACGGAGTCGGAAGAGGACGAGCTGCAGATGAAGCCATCGGCGGAATCGATCCAGCGTACGGAGTCGGAGGAGGACGAACTGCAGATGAAGCCATCGGCGGACGCGATTCAGCGTACGGAGTCGGAAGAGGACGAGGATGAGCTGCAGATGAAGCCATCGGCGGAATCGATCCAACGTAAGGGTGGCGAGGACGAAGGCGTAGATGCTTCAATCGAATCCCAGATTAAGTCCAAGCAAGGCAGCGGCAGCAAAATGGATGTGAACATTCAAGCGAAGATGGAATCCGCTTTTCAAAAGGATTTTAGCAACGTTAATATACATAATGACACGGAGTCTACGAAGCTGAGCGCTTCTTTGGGTGCGGAAGCTTTTGCTACGGGGAACGATATCTTTTTCCGTGAGGGACGCTACAATCCAGATACCCGTGACGGTCAGGAATTGCTTGGTCATGAATTGACACATGTCGTTCAGCAGCGAGGCGGGAAATAATGCCACAGGGAAAGCAGTTGCAAGCTAAACCAGCCAGTCCATCTCATCAACGGGCCGCTCAATCGCAAGCCGCCCAAACCAGCAGTACAGCGCCCCAAATGTCTCCTCTATCAAGGGATTTCTTCATGCAAATGCAGCGTACGGCGGGCAACCGGGCAACACAGGCCTATACGAATCAGCTGATTCAAAGGAGCCCCGCAGCTGCCCAGCAGCAGGTAGTACCCGTGCCTGCACCTGCAACGCAAGCAGCGGTGACACAGGCAGCTCCAGGCACACCAGCGCCGGCAGCGCAAGTAGTCCCAGGCACGCCAGCGCCGGCAGCGCAAGTAGTCCCGGGCACGCCAGCGCCGGCAGCGCAAGTAGTTCCAGGCACGCCAGCGCCGGCAGCGCAAGTAGTTCCAGGCACGCCAGCGCCGGCAGCGCAAGTAGTTCCGGGCACGCCAGCGCCGGCAGCGCAGGTAGTCCCAGGCACGCCAGCACCCGTGACAACGCCTGCGGCTCAACCGGTCTATGGGACATTGGATGCGCCGGGTACAGCCAGCAGTATCACAGATGCACAGGGTGGAGCCGTTTCAACGTTCAGTGACAGCTTTGGAGCGAGGGCGGATGACCTGAAGGATTCCTACGATAAAACCGGTGACGCCAGTACAGGACAGCAGGCAGCCTCCTTTGGCGCCGTCGCCTCAACCGCTGATTTGGTAGCGGGTCCTTTTCAAATTTTGAATGCTATTCGTGAAACGATGGAAATTTCTGGAGATAGCAGCAGGACCGTTCATAACAAGAACTGGAATTACGCAGCAACGGGATCATCGATGATTGAATCTACAGGTAAAATGGTCAGCGGATCGGCTGGACTTGTCGATAAAGCTGCGAAGTCCACCGGGCAAGTGGATGGGGTCGGAGCTTCCTCGGCAGTTAGCGATTATGCGGGTACTGTCGGCGAAGCCATTTCTGCAGTCAAGAGTACGATTATGGCGGTTAAAGGCATTTATGATCTGTACGACAAACACAGCAAAAATGGCGGCTTGGACAAGGGAGAGAAATCCAAAGGCGCCATTGAGATTGTCAGCAACGCCATTTCGGCTGCGCACTCCAGCCTCAAAGTGGCGAAAGGCATTATGGAAATCATGGAGACCGGCACAGGTAGTTTGGTCTCGGTTATTCCTGGTGTTAGTATCGCAGTAAGCGGTGTGAAAATTGCCATTAAAACCGTTGATGTGATCAAAGCAGGCCTGAATCGATCGGCCATGACGACGTTGAAGCGCGAGTTCAAAGGCAAGCATGCGAATGCTTCCTACATCAAGGCTAAGCGTTGGTTCGGCGGGAATGCCGGTGTCGATAAAGTGAAGTTGGACTTGCATAAGCAAACCCTTCGGGATAAGATAACGAATGGCAATGCCCAAGAAGCAGCAGATGCCCAAATCGAACTTGATGAAATTACCCAGTATGAGCTAGCCAAAGAGATGAAGAAGATTAACGTGAAGCGGACCACGCGCGGAGGCTTGCAAATTGGACTCGAGTTGACCAAAATTGCAGCAGATATCGCGACCTTGACAGGTGTCGGAGCGCAAGTGGGTACACCACTGAAAATTGTGGCATCAGGTGTCGGCGCAGCCATGCCGGTGGTTCGTTCTTTGAAGCAGGCAGGACGAGATCGAGCGGCCAAAGCAGACGCATGGGGCATTACCAAGGCTGTATTTAATGCGGATAAGTCAACGGAGAAGAAACATGCGAAGCGGGTCCAAGATGCTGAGTTAATTCTCGACATGATCCATAAGCTGCCTGCCAGAACAAATGCAACGCCGGATGCGTACATCACTGTTGACAGATTTATTGAGGCTGCGGGTGTAAGTACGCTTCAATTGGATAAATATAAAACAGATTTGCCTGAACTGAGAAAATTCCTTGTTGATGCTATGGCTAAACGAGAATAGGAGAAGTGAAACAGATGCTGCCTGACCTTGTACATGCACGTCACTTGGCACAATTAGGATTGCTGAAAGATATATTGGATGAAACAGGACTAGCCACGAATTTATTGGAAAAATCGGAGGCGATTCCGCTTCACGTTTTGATGGCTGGCTTCCAAGAAGACAAGAAAGGCCGTGAGCGTTTCCTTCACTTTAGCTTTTTGCCTTTAAATGATGAAGAAATTGGCGCTATTCAATTATTGCAAATTTATAGCACTTTGCCCTTTCATCTGCAAGAGGGAAGACGCGGGGAAGTCGCTTCTCTTCTGCTGGAAATCAACACAAGACTCCCAATCGGCCATTTCGGCATCAATGAACAAAATGAACTCCACTACCGCTACGTATACAGCATTCCAGCAACAAGCACCTTTGAAAGCGAAGAGGTTCTGGAAATTCTCAGCTTGTTCGTCTATATGTGCGATATGTTTGCTGAGCATGTGGAGCTGGTAGCTAGCGGTGAAGCTGACGCGGAGCAGGTTATTCAGGCTTTGCGGTAGGGAATGGCAATGGGAAGAAACCGATTTTATCCGTTAGGATGAGATCGGTTTTTTTAATGTATTGCTTTTCAAAGCATACCGTCGATTCAATAAATAGCCAAAAAGCGAAGCAAGCGACTGCTGGAATAACATGCCTAATACAACGGGAATCGCCACAGGAGGCGGGAAATAAGCAACGGCGAGGACGGCGCCAGCACTGATATTGCGCATACCGCTGTTGAAAGTAAGAGCAACAACAACGTCCTGCTCCCAGCGCATCAGCTTGGCGACAAGCCATCCCAGCATATAGCCAAGAGAGGCTATGAATAGAACGAAACCGGCTAAGCCTAGTAATTTAGCATTGAAATCTCGCAAATAGGGGGCAATCACGGAGCTGTTGATAGCGACAACGATACCCATTGTTATTTTGGAAAAAGGGCCGAGACGTCCGCTCCATTTTTCTTTGATCTGGCCTTTGGTCCATTGGTTTAGCAGCATCCCGATTAAAGACGGAACTACGATCATGAAGAAGAGACCTTTCATCATGGCCAAAGAGTCCAGTTGGACTTTCGTGCCGATCAGAGCCGATAAGGTATAAGGAACGACAAAAGGGGAGAGAATCGTGTCCATCAAAATAATGGATAACGTCAGCACAATGTTGCCGCGATAAATCGCTACCCAGACGAAGCTGGTGATCCCTGTAGGTATGGCAGCTGCCAAAATAAGACCCGTTATCGTCAAAGGCTCATCACTATAGACGGCATGTCCAAGTCCTAATGCAATCAATGGCATTCCGACATGCAAGATAAGAAGAGTGGTGATCAGCGGAAGCGGTTGAACGACCACTTTAACAAATTCCTTGAAGCTTGAGCTTATGCTGCCTGAGAAGGTCATGAAGGCAAACAACCAAGGCGATAGGAAGGTGAATACTGATAAATGACTTCCGAGCAGAACACCAATCAGAACGCTGAAGGGTGTGATGAGGGGCAAGATTTTTTCCAATTGACGATTGAATTGTGACAGCATCTGGATGAACTTCCTTTCAAGTAAGTTGGCTCTGGGTTCTTTCAGTCTCCCTATTATAAGAGCTCCTAAGCATAGTGACTAGATGAAAGCGTGGAGGAAACTTTCTGTTTCCAACTGCTGGATGACGTGCTATGATAAGTAACAATTGAATATCTAAGTATCCCTAGGGGCGCCGCAAGGCTGAGACAGAGTCATCTGAACCCTTTGAACCTGAACTGGGTCATACCAGCGGAGGAAAGTGGAAAACGAACATCGGCGCCTCATCTATGCATGTTTATTATGCGGCAACCTACAACCACTTTTCATTGCGAAAAGTGGTTTTTTTGTGTGGTTTTTAGACCTTTTGAACAAAGGAGGGCAATCTTCGATGCCAAAATATGAACTGCATGTTATATCCAATGGAAAACTGGGATGGACGGAGCTGGCAGCAGCAGCAGCCAAGATCCACCCTTATGTGACAGCGATCCATATTCGCGAAAAAACGAAGTCGATGGACGAGAACTATATCGGTTTGCAGTTTCTGCTCGACAAAGGTATTCCTGCGAACCGTCTTTATGTGAACGGATATCCGTGGATAGCAGCAGCTGAGAAGCTTGGAGGGCTTCAGCTTCCGGGCCACACGATGCCGCTTCCTAAGATAAAAGGCCTCTACAGCGGCGTACGGCGGATAGGGATATCCGTACATAGCGCGGAAGAAGCGATTCTGCGTGAGCAGGAGGGAGCGGATTATGTGTTGTTTGGTCATATCTACGAGACGAAATCGAAGCTTGGCGTCATGCCAAGAGGGTTAGAGGAGCTGCGCCATGTTGCGGATGGAGTCACACTCCCCATAATCGCAATTGGCGGCATCACACCTGAACGAGTCAGTTCTGTGCTGGAAGCGGGAGCTTCTGGTATTGCGGTCATGAGTGGCATTTGGGAAGCGGTTGACCCTGTAGAAGCTGTGCAGGCCTATGTAAATCAGCTTAAGCAAACGGAGATGAGATAAATGAAGCAGACGAAAGAAGTGATCATCGTCGGCGGTGGTGTGATAGGCGCTTCGATTGCCTATTATTTAGCGAAGCGCGGCCAATCCGTAACGCTGCTGGAGCGCAGCAGACTGGGTACTGAGGCTTCGGCCGCAGCGGCGGGTATGCTCGGCGCACAGTCCGAGATGGAGGATACGGGCCCACTCTTCCAGTGGGCGCGGCACAGTCGAGCGATGTTCCCGCAGCTGAGCGAGGAACTGAAATCACTCACGGGCATCGACATCGGTCTCGTCCGTGAGGGGCTGCTGAACGTCGCGCTCAGCGACGATCAAGAGCTGGAGCTGCGCGCGCGGGAGAAGCTCCAGCGCGCAGCAGGGGAAAGAGCGGAGTGGCTGAGCGCAGCTGCAGCCGCAGCACTGGAGCCCGCCTTGAGCGGGGCGACACGGGGAGCCTTGTACCTGCCGGATGACGGGCAGGTAGAGGCGCCGCTGCTGGCGGCCGCATTCGCTCAGGCAGCTCGGCTGCTTGGGGCGGAGGTGCGAGAATTCGCCCAAGTGCAGGCGCTGCTGACAGAGCGGGAGCGCGTCATCGGCGTGATGACAAGCGAGGGCCCGCTTATGAGCGACCACGTCATTGTAGCGGCGGGCACGTGGAGCGGGCAATTGCTGGCTGGCATCGGTGCCGAGCTGCCGATGTATCCCGTGAAGGGCGAGTGCTTCTCAGTGCTGACACAGCAGCAGGAGCTTAGGAAAACCCTGTTTACACCAGGGTGCTACATCGTTCCTAAAGCTGGCGGGCGGCTTGTGGTTGGCGCCACAGTTGTACCGCACAGCTACGATCGCAAGGTGTCGTTGGCAGGGCTTGCAGAGCTGATGGATCGTGCGAGGCAGCTCATGCCTGCTCTGGGCGCTGCCGAGTGGGAGAAGGCTTGGTCGGGACTGCGGCCGCAGACAGTTGACGGACTGCCGTACATCGGCCGAGTGCCGGGGTATGGTGGTTTGTATGCGGCTTGCGGACATTATCGCAATGGGATTTTGCTCAGCCCGATTACCGGCAAGGTGATTGCGGAGCTTGTTTTGGATGAGATGGAGGGAATCCAGCAAGGCGAGCTGGAACTAGGCATGGAACCGTGGTTGGATGCTTTTAGCCCGGATCTGTCAGCTGCATCCAGACGTATTCGTCAGCAAGAGCAAGGGCTATTTTCAGCAACACAAACAAAGGGAAAGGAGCTGCAAAACATTTGAAGCTGCACATTAACGGTGAATCTGTGGAAGTTCCGGATAAGATTCGGACCATTGACGAGCTGCTTACGCATTTTGAGCTGGGGGAGAAAATGCTTGTCGTGGAACATAACCACATAATTTTACAAAAGGAAAACCATGCGAAAGCTGAGCTTTCTGAAGGACATCAAATTGAAATCGTACATTTTGTCGGAGGGGGATAATCAATATGTTGCAAATCGGTCCATATGAGTTTCGTTCACGTTTATTGCTAGGCACGGGGAAGTTCCCGGATTTTGATATCCAAAAACAGGCTGTTGCTGCCAGTGAGTCACAAATTTTGACGTTTGCTGTGCGCCGGATGAACATTTTTGAGGCGAGCCAGCCGAATTTCTTGTCGATGCTCGACGTTGCCAACTTCACCCTGCTGCCGAATACAGCAGGCGCCAAAACAGCCGAAGAAGCGGTGCGCATCGCGAAGTTAGCGAAAGCCTCCGGTCTTTGCGACATGATCAAAGTGGAAGTAATCGGCGATGAGAAAACGCTGCTGCCTGATCCCGTTGAAACTTTAAAAGCGTCTGAGATGCTGCTGGAGGAAGGCTTCATTGTGCTGCCATATACGTCGGATGATGTGTTGCTGGCTAAACGTTTGCAAGCACTTGGCGTGCATGCCATTATGCCTGGCGCTTCACCAATCGGGACGGGTCAAGGGATCATCAATCCGCTGAATCTTAGCTTCATCATTGAGCAATCGACGATCCCGGTCATCGTGGATGCGGGTATCGGGGCTCCATCCGATGCTGCGCTTGCTATGGAAATGGGCGCGGATGGCGTGCTGCTGAACACAGCCGTTTCCGGCGCCAAAGATCCAATCAAAATGGCTTACGCCATGAAGCTTGCCATTGAAGCAGGACGTGCCGGCTTTGAAGCGGGGAGAATCCCCAAAAAGCGCTATGCTTCGGCAAGCAGTCCGATGGAAGGCTTTAGCCGGGTTTAATAGGTTTGGGGTGGCGGGCCTAGCTGCTATGCAGCAGGAGTGGGAGCTGAGCCTGCCCAAAAGGCAGACTCGGAGCGCGAAAGCGTGAAAAAGCTTCTGAACTTTCCCAAATAGGCCAGCTTATTGGATGGGAAATGGAAGCGGAGAGGGGGAGCGGAATGTCGATCTACAAAGCACTGACAATTGCAGGATCGGATAGTGGCGGAGGTGCGGGAATACAGGCGGATTTGAAGACTTTTCAGGAGCTTGGCGTGTACGGGATGTCGGTCATTACGGCTGTGACTGCTCAGAACACGCTTGGAGTTCAAGGCGTTTATCCCATGAGTGCGGAGGCGATTGAGCAGCAGTTGGCTTCTATTGGCGAGGATCTATCGCCGGATGCGTTGAAGACGGGGATGTTGTTCAGCGGTGACATCATCCGAGTCGTCGCTGCTGCCGTGCGGAAGTACAAGTGGGAGCGAGTCGTCGTTGACCCTGTCATGATTGCCAAAGGCGGTGCTTCACTGCTTCAACAAGAGGCGATAGATGCGATGATCCACTATTTATTGCCGCTTGCCGATGTGATTACACCGAATATTCCGGAGGCGGAAGCTCTTAGCGGCATTGCGATTACGGACAACGGGTCGCGTCAAGAGGCAGCCCAGCGAATTCATGGATATGGCTGCAAGCATGTCATGATCAAAG
This sequence comes from Paenibacillus ferrarius, assembly GCF_002027705.1. Lineage (GTDB taxonomy): Bacteria > Bacillota > Bacilli > Paenibacillales > NBRC-103111 > Paenibacillus_E > Paenibacillus_E ferrarius. Next base: position 234,846 of record NZ_MBTG01000006.1, read on the forward strand.
GCGGACACGAAGAAGACTGCGAGCAGGCGACAGATTTGTTATACGATGGGAAATCGTTTACGGAGTTTTCCACACGTCGGTTGGTGACCCGTCATACGCATGGAACGGGCTGCACGTTTGCGGCTGCAATTACTTCTGGGCTGGCGCATGGTTTAACTATGAAGGCTGGGTTTCAGCTGGCCAAAAGCTTCATTCAGGCGGCGATTGCGGAGCCACTGCATATCGGAAGCGGACATGGCCCGACGAATCACTGGGCCTATCAGCAAGGGATGAGAGCGTCGACGAGCAGTGAGCAAATGAATGCGGTGATCATCAACGAAAATGTGGCGCTTCGAGGTGTGCGATGAATATCCAACAGTTGCGGGACGCGCTGCGTTTGTACTTGGTCATGGGCAGCCCGAACTGCGGGGGGGCTGACCCTTATGCGGTGCTGGAGGCCGCGATTGCCGGCGGCATCACGATGTTTCAGTTCCGCGAGAAAGGCGCCGGAGCCCTGGAGGGGCCGGCGAAGCGCGAGCTGGGCGCGCGGCTGCGCCGCCTTTGCGCGCAGCACAAGGTCCCCTTCATCGTGAACGATGAGGAAGGGCTCGCTCTAGAGCTGGAGGCCGATGGCATTCACATCGGCCAAGAGGACGCCCCAGCCGCCGCTGTGCGGCAGCGGCTGAAGAACATGATCGTGGGCATTTCGGCCCACGATCCAGAAGAAGCCCAGGCGGCGCTGGCCGAAGGCGCCGACTACTTGGGCGTAGGCCCCCAGTATGCCACGCGCACGAAGCTTGATGCGCGTGAGGTTCGGGGGCCGGCCATGATAGAACGGATACGCCAAGGCGGTATCCGGCTTCCGTTAGTCGGCATCGGAGGCATCGATGCCACGAATGCCGCGCCCGTCATTCAAGCCGGGGCGGACGGTATTGCCGTGGTGAGCGCGATTGCCGCTGCAAGCTCACCGCGTGAAGCAGCAGAGAAGCTTTGGCGAATTATCAATAGGTAAGAGGGGGAATTCCATTGACAACGACAAGTAAGGAGCCTGTGAAAGACATCCTAGTAGGCACATTTCCAGGCAGCCGCAAAGTGTATGTACAGGGTTCACGACCAGATATCCAAGTACCTATGAGAGAGATCGCTTTGGGAACATCGACCCATATGAGCGGGGAAGAAGTGGGCAACGAGCCCGTCCAAGTCTATGATACTAGCGGTGTATACACGGATGCAGACTGCCAAACCAATATTCGGCAGGGGCTGCCCGCGAATCGGTTGCCATGGATTGAAGAGCGCGGTGACGTGGAAGCCTACACGGGACGTGAAGTGAAGCCGGAGGACAATGGGCTTGCTTCGCCAGATGCCAAAGGGGCAGCCGAGATATTTCCAGGCTTAACCCGCAGACCGCTGCGAGCAAAAAAAGGCTGCAATGTGACGCAGATGCACTACGCGCGGCAAGGAATCGTGACACCTGAGATGGAGTACATTGCCATTCGCGAGAATTTAGAAGCAGATTTCGTTCGCAAGGAAGTAGCCGAGGGCCGCGCCATAATCCCTTCTAATATTAATCACCCCGAAAGCGAGCCGATGATTATCGGACGCCAGTTCCTAGTGAAAATAAATGCCAACATTGGTAATTCCGCAGTCGCTTCTTCCATTGAAGAAGAGGTGGAGAAAATGACGTGGGCGACCCGTTGGGGCGCAGATACGATCATGGATTTATCAACGGGCAAAAACATACATACAACACGCGAATGGATTATCCGCAATTCCCCGGTTCCCGTCGGAACAGTTCCTTTGTACCAAGCCTTGGAAAAGGTGAATGGGAAAGCCGAGGATCTCTCGTGGGAAGTATTCCGAGATACGTTAATTGAGCAAGCGGAACAGGGTGTCAGCTACTTCACGATACATGCAGGTGTCTTGCTGCGCTATATCCCAATGACGGCTAACCGTGTGACAGGTATCGTGTCTCGCGGCGGCTCGATTATGGCTGCCTGGTGCTTGGCTCATCATCAGGAGAATTTCCTGTACACCCATTTCGAGGACATTTGCGAAATTATGAAAACCTACGATGTCGCGTTCTCCCTCGGAGACGGGCTGCGCCCCGGTTCGATCGCCGATGCGAACGACGAAGCGCAGTTCGCCGAGCTGGACACGTTAGGCGAGCTGACAGAGCGGGCTTGGCTTCACGATGTCCAAGTGATGGTGGAAGGCCCCGGTCATGTGCCGATGCACCTGATCAAGGAAAACATGGATCGTCAGCTGGATGTCTGCAAAGAAGCGCCATTCTATACGCTTGGACCGCTGACGACCGATATTGCGCCGGGCTACGACCATATCACCTCCGCCATTGGAGCGGCGATGATTGGCTCGTTCGGCACGGCGATGCTGTGCTACGTGACGCCGAAGGAGCATCTCGGCCTCCCGAACAAAGAGGACGTCCGGGTTGGCGTCGTCACCTATAAGATCGCTGCGCACGCGGCAGATCTGGCCAAAGGCCATCCTGGCGCGCAAATTCGCGATAATGCGCTGTCGAAGGCGCGCTTTGAGTTCCGCTGGCGCGACCAGTTCAATCTCTCGCTGGACCCGGAGCGGGCGCTCGAGTTCCACGATGAGACGCTCCCCGCTGAAGGAGCCAAAACAGCACACTTCTGTTCCATGTGCGGACCGAAGTTCTGCAGCATGCGCATAACGCAGGACATCCGGCAGATTGCCTATGCGCAGGGGCTGGACGAAGAGAGTGTGCGAAACAGCGGGATGGAAGAGAAATCCAAGCAATTCCGGGAAACGGGCAGCCGTATTTACCAGTAAAGAAATTAGGGGCGTTTTTCACCATTAATGTGGTGACAGAAACGCCCCTTTTTGCTACCATAGAGAAAAGCTTAACTTCGGTAATCCGTTAAAGCGCTGAAATGATTACAGGGAAGAGGTGTCATGTCGATGGAAACCGCAATTGACATGAATTCCTTTTCGCATTATGATACGGTTAAAAAGATTTGACCGTCGTTTAATTAATCTTGTTAAGAGATTAATAGTTGACCAAGAAGCCGTTATTTCATGGGCTGAACGGGTACATTAGAGGAGGTCGAGTCTAAGATGAAGCTGCAACCGGTATATATTATTGAAGATCTTGAGCAATTAAAAACGGTAAGCGATCCATTGCGAGCAAAGGTGCTGCTTTATTTAATCGAAAAAGCTTACACTGGGCAGCAATTGGCCAAAATGCTAGGGATGGCTCGTGCCAAAGTGCATTACCATTTAAATGAACTTGAAAAGCATAACTTGATTTCGGTTGTTCGTACGGAACTCAAGAATGGGATCTTGCAGAAATTTTACCGCGCTGTTGCACGTGGCTTCGTGCCTAGTGAAGCACTGCTTCCTTATGTGTCCGAAGTGGAGAACTATTATCGTGAAACGACGCTGAACGTACTTGGCCGTGCGAGACTTCGCGCGATTGCCGCGCCGGAGGAAGCTTTCCAAATTCCTTCTTCCGATCGTGCCCAGTGGCATCGGATGTCCACACAGCTTGAAGTGAAGATGAGCAAGGAGAAATTTGCGGAATGGCTCAGCAAGTTTCGTGCGCTTATTTTTGAACTGGACGGGCAGCAGGAGGAGAACGGCGAATGGTTCTATTTAACAACGGTCGGATTTCAAATCAATGAGCCGTTCTTTGCGGTGGATGAAGAAGAGGAGAGATAACGATGCTAGACCCAAGACTAACGAAGCTGGCTGATGTCCTTGTGAACTACTCGGTTAAAGCACAGCCCGGCGAAAATATTTTGATCGAAGCTTACGGCATTGATGCTGCTCTGGTGAAAGAAATTGTGAAACATGTTCACGCCGCGGGCGCTCATCCTTATGTTAATATTCGTGACCACGCTATTATGCGTCAGCTGATCATGAACGGGACAGAGGCACAAATGCAGACATGGGCGGATGCCGATGCGTTCCAAATGAAACAAATGCAAGGCTACATAGGTGTGCGAGGCGGAGCTAATATCTATGAACTGTCGGATATTCCAGCGGATCGGATGAAGCTCTACAATTCCATTTATTATCAACAGGTTCATTTTGATGTCCGTGTGAAAGATACGCGCTGGGTCGTTCTCCGCTACCCTACGTCTTCCATGGCGCAGCTGGCCAGCATGAGTACAGAGGCATTCGAGGAATTCTACTTCAATGTATGTACGATGGATTACGGCAAAATGTCCAAAGCGATGGATGCTTTGAAAGATCTCATGGACCGCACAGACAAAGTTCGTCTTGTTGGACCAGGTACGGATCTGAAGTTCTCGATCAAAGGGATCGGCGGCGTGAAATGTGATGGCGAACTGAACATTCCGGATGGCGAGGTTTACTCGGCTCCTGTTCGTGATTCCGTCAATGGGGTCATTTCCTTCAACACTCCGACGCCTCATGACGGCTTTATTTTCGAGAACATCGTGCTTGAATTTGAAAATGGGAAAATCATTAAAGCAACGGCTAACGATACAGACCGCATTAATGAAATTTTCGATATGGACGAAGGCGCGCGTTATGTAGGCGAATTCGCCATTGGCGTGAATCCATACATTCAACACCCGATGAAAGACACGCTCTTTGATGAGAAAATCGACGGCAGCTTCCACTTCACGCCAGGTAATTGCTACGATGATGCTTACAACGGCAACAAATCCTCGCTGCACTGGGATATCGTCAATATCCAACGTCCGGAATACGGCGGCGGCGAAATTTGGTTTGATGATGTGCTGATTCGCAAGGATGGCATCTTCGTTTTGCCTGAGCTGGAGCAGCTTAATCCAGAGAACTTGAAATAGCTTAAATTGGAAAAAAGGTTGTCCAAAGTCATCAAGACTTGGGCAACCTTTTTATGTCTTGTCAGTGGTGCGGGGGGCGCGTGCTCGGGAGCTCGAGAGCTCATCCTTGCCTTACACCCGCCGCTGTTGCGTCTGGTATTGCCGAGGAGGCAGGCCGACAGCCTTCTTAAAGGTGCGGATGAAGTTGGAGTAGTCGTTGAAGCCCGCTAGCTGGCACGTGTCAGTGACGGTTGAGCCCTCGCGCAGCAGCTGCTTCGCCTTGGCGATCCTTTTGAATAAAATATGCTCATGAATCGTACTGCCAGTATGTTTTTTGAACAAGCGGCAAAGATAAGAGCGGTTCATGAATACGACGTGTTCGAGCACCTCTAGGGACAGATCTTGATCTAAATTTTCATCAATATACGTGAAGAGTGAAGAAAGTTTGTCAGGAATCATCACTTGTTCTTCTTGCTTGCCTTGATTTTGAAAGGTGCGATTGATAAACACGAGCAGCTCGATAAACGCAGACACATAGAGGATTTCTGAGCCTGGGAGCGCTTGGGCGCGGCTATGGGTTTCCATACGCTCATAGATTTTCATAATATCGTCGATCTGCTGCGGTGTCAGTCGCATACGGTTCTGTTCGCCGAATACGCGATTGTTGAAGCAATCCAGCAAATTAAACTGCGGAGAGCTGAATCCCTTGAGCACCGCGGGGTTGAAGTGAATGACGACATTCTCGTAGCGCTGCTTTTTGGATTGGAAATTAGGGCGGTGCAGTTCATTGCTGTGCATAATCAGCAAATCTCCGTATTGCAAGGGGTACACCTGTTTTTCGATAAAATAGTGAACATCCCCGGTGAGGAAGAAGTAAATTTCGTAATGGTCTTGATGCTGATGGAAATCCAGCGGAATAGGATCATGTGTCACAGCATGTCGGAAACTGATCATTTGGTTTAGATTCTGGTATAGGTCCTGCATGTGAGGCTCTCCTCTATTAAACTGGAGTCAATATTAGCAAACTTTTGCCCAATTAATGCAATGAATACGTTTTTATTATACTGCAAAATAAACAATAGATAAACAAACTGCTTCGTCAAACACGCGTATCTTGATAACGCCGAGGAGGATCTACCATGAAACTATCTGTATTTACTGTAGCAACACCTGATTTGACCCCTGTAGAACTAGCAAAAGCGGCCGTTGCAGCTGGAATTGAAGGCATTGAATGGCGTTTTAAAGATATTCCTGCGGATGTTGCCAATGAAAAGCCTTCGTTCTGGAGAAATAACCTTTGTTCCATTGATCCGAATGCTACGGATGAAGAGCTGGAACAATTCCGCCTCATCGCGGTTAATCATAACTTGGTGAATTTAAGCGTGACGCCTTACCTGAACAGCTGTGATATTGCTGAGACAGAACAAGCGTTTAAAGCAGCTCGTAAAGTGGGAGCTTCCTTCATGCGTGTTGGCGTTCCTGGCTATGATAAGAGCCAAAACTATAATGATCTATTCAAAAAAGCTGTGGACTACTTGCACCAAGTTCAAGAATTCTCTCAGCAATATGGCGTTAAAGGCATCATCGAAATTCATCATAACACAATCACGCCAAGTGCTGGTTTGGCCCATAGATTGATTTCAGGCTTCAACCCGGATTACCTTGGTGTTCTGCATGATGCAGGCAACATGGTTCACGAAGGATATGAGAATTACCGTATGGGCCTTGAATTGCTTGGACCTTATTTAACACATGTGCACGTGAAAAATGCAAGATGGGTGCCAACAGGGGAAGAGCAGGATGGCATTAAGCTTTGGAGAAGCGAGTGGGCGCCACTGGATGAAGGCATCGTAAATTATAAGCAGTTGCTGGATGACCTGAAAGCGGTTGGCTACGACGGCTATCTGGGCATTGAAGATTTCAGCGGTCAATTGGGCTCGCAGGAGATGCTGATTAACTTTGCAACGAAAGTGAAGATGTGGTTGGCTTAAGAGATTGATCAGAGTAGATAAGTGAAATAGGTGGATAAAAAGAGGTTGCCTCACAAGTCGAAAATGACTGTGAGGCAGCTTTTTCTGTTTTATAGGCTCCAATAGGTGCCGCCATAACCCTAACTGCAAACCGAGCCCAGCTGCAATTGCAACTGCCTATTCAAGGCCAAGGCCAATGCCAAGGCCGGGGCCGGGGCCGGGGTCAAGGTCAAGGTCAAGGCCGGGGTCGAGGTCAAGGTCAAGACCAAGACCAAGGTCAGGGTCAAGGCCAAGGCCAGGATCAGGGTCAAAGCCAAGACCAAGACCAAGGTCAAGGTCAAGGCCAAGGCCAAGGCCAAGGCCAAGGCCAAGCCCAGAGCCAGGGTCAAGGCCAAGCCCAGAGCCAGGGTCAAGGTCAAGGTCAAGGTCAAGGTCAAGGCCAGGGCCAAGGCCAAGGCCATGGTCAAAGCAAAGACCAAGGCCAGGGTCAAGGCCAAGGCCAAGGCCAAGGCCAAGGCCAAGGCCAGGGTCAAGGCCAAGGTCAAGGTCAAGGCCAGGGTCAAGGTCAAGGTCAAGGCCAAGGTCAAGGCCAGGGTCAAGGTCAAGGTCAAGGCCAAGGTCAAGGCCAGGGCCAGGGTCAAGGTCAAGGCCAAGGTCAAGGCCAAGGTCAGGGTCAAGCCCAAAGCCAAGGCTAAGGCTAAGGCCAAGGTCAAGGCCAAGGCCAAGGTCAAGGCCAGGGTCAAGGTCAAGGCCAAGGCCAAGGCCAAGGCCAAGGCCAAGGCCAAGGCCAAGGCCAAGGCCCAGCCCCAGCCCCAGCCCCAGCCCCAGCCCCAGCCCCAGCCCCAGCCCCAACCCCGAACCCCAGCCCAAATCCCACTGGAATAAATCCAGTGTTATCGGATTTGGAAGGTGGAGATGCTATTTTGACTGGAATTTATCCAGTGAAATTCAAAAAGCACCCTCCTACAGGCCGGAGGGAGAGAGATAATTTGTTATGTTTGTTTTTCTGTGAGCCGCGATGCGTCGAAGTGAGGTTACTTTGTGCGCGAGAATCAGTGCAGGCGGAACTACAGTACGCTAATTGACGGAAAAGTGAGCTGTCTGCACAGGTAAGGGAACTGGAGTACGCTATTTGTTGCAATTCGCACCCTTAGGGGCTAAAATGTACTTCTGTCAATAGCGTAGACACAAAATTAAGGAACAACCACGGCATTAGACAGCCTGATTTCTGTAGTAAATTTGTTCGAAATGATGAGCCGTCTCGTATCCTAGAGTAGAATGTGGTCGTAGTCGATTATAGTCAAACTCAATGTAAGCATAGAGTTCTCTCATGGCTTGTTTACGGGTCTTAAATTTTGTTTGGTACACAAATTCTTTTTTCAACGTGCTATGGAAGGACTCGATACAAGCGTTATCATAGCAATTTCCTTTACGGCTCATGCTGCCAATCATTTTGTACTCTTGTAACTTTGCGCGGTAGTCATGACTAGCGTATTGAGAGCCACGATCAGAGTGATGAATTAATCCTGGCTCAGGCTTGCGACGCTTATATGCCTTCTCTAGCGCGTCTAAAACGAGCTCCCTTGTCATTCGAGCTCCCATTGAAAATCCTACAATTCTGCGAGAGTACAAATCCATTACGCTTGCCAAATACAACCAGCCCTCGCCCGTCTGGATGTAAGTGATATCCGTTACCCAAGCTTTATTCGGCGCTAGCACAGTAAACTGACGATTTAACACATTTTCGAACACAGGCAAGTCATGTTTAGAATTCGTCGTAGCCGTTACTTTCCTTACGGTTATTGACTTCAATCCCATTTCCTTCATACGCCGACTGACCGTTTTGGAAGAAACCGCAGTCCCATTTTTTCTTAATACGGCTGTAATCGTCGGACTTCCTGCGCGTTTTTTAAAGTGATTAAACAGTCTTCTTATCTTCCGATCTAGCGCTTTTAAGCGCTTTTCACGAGCACTAGGTTCCCTCTTAATCCATTTGTAATATCCGCTTCGTGAGACTTCTAAAACGGTGCACATCTTCTCGACCCGGTACTGGAAGCGGTGTTTATAAATAAACGAATAAATCAGCACGGGTCCTTTGTGAAGAAGTGCATCGCCTTTTTTAAAATCTCATTTTCCTCTTTTAATTCGAGGATGCTTTGCTCCAACTTCTTCATTCGTTCATAGTCTACAAACACCTGAGACTGAGATTCTACAGTTCTACTGCCGTACTGTTTAATCCACCGACTTAGGGTACTTTTAGGAATATTTAATTCCTTAGAAATTTCAATTGGTCTCTTATTAGCAGACTCCATGTGTTCAACTGTCTTGCGTTTAAATTCCTCATCATAACTTTCACGTTGTGATCCCATGCCACACCTCGACCTTATTTAATATCTATATTATAAAGGTTGTTCCTTAAGGTGTGTCTACGAAATAGTCTAACTTCA
>NZ_MBTG01000007.1 GCF_002027705.1 Paenibacillus ferrarius
TTTTTTTCAATTTCTTTCGTTCTTTCGTTCGACCGCCGAAGCGACAAGGAGTAATATAACAAAACTGAAAACAGAATGCAAGCTTTTTCTATATAAATAAAAAAGAATAGGAATGCACATTCATTCGCGCACTCCTATTCACTTCTAATCATTATGAATTTTCACACTCAGTACTAGACCCATACAAAGCATATTAGTCATCAAGGAGCTGCCCCCGTAACTAACGAAAGGAAGTGCAATCCCTGTAAGCGGCATTAAGCCCGTATGCATGGCAATGTTCTCGAAGATCTGCAAAGTAAACATGGAGATTACTCCAATAATGATATAGGACCCTGCGAGATCTTTAGATGCTATTGCAATATGGATCATTCGATAAATCAGGAAAAAATACAAGAATAGCAGCAAGGACGATCCTACAAAACCGAACTCTTCACCAATTACAACATAAATGGAATCTGCATAATCATACGGTATATAACCGCCATGAATCATTGTCCCACGCAGATAACCCTCACCCATCAATTGTCCGGAACTTACTGCCTTTATTGAATTAAGAACATGATAACTTTGGTCTGGATCGCTGGCAGGGTTCAGGAACGTTTGGATTCTGTGCAGTTGATGTGGCTTAACGATTTTATTAAACAAAGGCAAATTGTAAAAATAAAGAGCTGTGACGCTGCCAATTACCCCAACAATCGCACTTCCCCCGACTAAAGCGAGTTTAATCGGAATTTTACCAATCCACATCATCCCAATTAAAATACATACAAACACAATGGAAGTCCCTAGATCTGGCTGTTCCAGAACGATAAAAAAAGGAACTCCTACTAAAACGATCATTGGCAAGATATCACGAATCAGACGCAAGTATTCTCCTTGCCTAGCACTCAGCATCTTGGCCAGAAGTAAAATAACGAAGATTTTGACGAGCTCAGAAGGCTGGAATTGCATAAAGTGAAGGTTAATCCAACGCGTGGAGCCATTGATTGTCATTCCTTTGAACTTAACAAAGAGAAGCATGAGTATGCCGACAGCATATAAGTAAATTGAAAAGTGCTGAACTATTCCTTTGTAATCAATAAGAGCTATGGCAAGCATAACGATAAAAAACACAAAAAACATGACCAAGTTGTTTATATGAAGCCCCGCGTATTTCGTGTTACTGGTAGCGCTATAAATAGCCATCGTGCTGATTGCCATGAAACATAGCAAGATAATGAGCGTTGTGACATCGATTTTTTTGCCTCTAAATAGGATTTCTTTAAACACTTCATTTCCCCTGTTCTTTTCATTCTCCTTCTATCATAAATGAGTTGATAGGCATGTTACAAATATAGCTTCAAGGAACTAAAAAAAGCTATGGGATTCATTCCCACAGCTCGACGGTCATTCCGTTTATTTTATTAACCTTGGCTTCCAATAAAAACGTACCGAGCTACAACCAGAATAGCCAGCACCCACATTAACCAGTGAATCGGATATTTCGTCTGACTTTTGCCGCTTACGTTAGAAGCTGTTGCAAGAACAACATAAGTCACAATACCAAAAGATATTCCGTTGGCAATATTGTAAGTGAAAGGCATCAAAACAATAGTAAGGAAAGCTGGAATCGCAACAACGAAGTCTTGGAAGTCGATCTCACGAATGGATTGAACCATAAGCACACCAACAACGATTAGAGCAGCCGCAGTAGCGGAGCCAGGAATCAACATAGCAATAGGAGCCAGGAACAAAGCAAGCAAGAAACATACGCCTGTGGTTACTGCCGTTAAACCTGTGCGTCCACCTTCAGCAACACCTGCCGCGCTCTCAACGAAAGCCGTAACCGTACTTGTTCCAACCAGTGCACCACCACTAACACCAATGGCATCTACAAACATTGCTTTACCAACACGTTTGTTGCCTTCTTCTTTATTCTTCATCATTCCTGCACGGTTAGCTGTTCCAACCATTGTACCGAAGGTATCAAATAGTTCAACGAACGTAAACGTAGCAATGACAGATACAATCCCCGTTGTCATAATGCCAGCAAAATCAAAATCAGCAAAACGAAGCTTGGACAAATCCGGAACCCATGTCGTATCTGCACTAGTCAGCGTACCCAAGTTAACCAGACCCATGAAATAACCGATAACCGTAGTTGCCAAAATACCAATTAGAATCGCTCCACGAAGACGAAGCACCATAAAGATGGAAATCAACAAGATCCCGATGATCGTTAAAATAACACCCTTATCTTGCAAAGAACCTAAGTGGAAGATCGTTTCAAAGGAAAGGACATCGGTGTACTGATGCGCTTTAAGATCTTTGCCGCTTTCGACAGCAACGCTTAGGATACCGCTGTTTTTAAAACCGATCATCGCGATAAACAATCCAATACCTACCGTAATCGCGTGTTTCAAACTGTCTGGTACAGCAACGAGAAGCATCTGACGAACTTTCGTAACCGTTAATATGATAAAAATAATCCCCGAAATAAATACGGCGGTTAGAGCCATGGAAAACGTAAATTTACCTTGCGAGGTTAAAATGATCGTTGCAAAATAAGCATTTAAGCCCATTCCCGGAGCCAACGCAACAGGAAAATTAACGAACAGCCCCATCGCAATCGTCATTACTCCCGCCGCAATCGCTGTAGCCAAGAAAATCGAAGTCCAGTCACCGCCGGTAGCCCCCGATTTAAAAGCACTAAGCACGTCAGGGTTTACTGCTAAGATGTAAGCCATCGTCATGAACGTTGTAATCCCTGCCATGATTTCTGTTCTTACGGTCGTGCCGTTTTGTTTCAGTTTGAAAAAGCGATCCATTTTCCTACTCCTCCTAAAGTATGGTGGGACAGCAAAAAACCCGGAATCGTAATGCTGATTCCGGGTACGAAAAAGGAGCTTCTATATGAGAGCTGCCTTCGATGCTAGGTGCAAAGTGTAGTAGTAACTCATACAGATACCGTTCCTTTTTTTCGTAGCCAGATCATTTGCGGTGATCTCGTAGAAACTCTCGGGCCAATCCCCAAGATTATACGAAAAACTGTTATCCATATCACATTTTAGTAGGGAACTAAGCCGATGTCAATAAAAAAGACGAACATTAATGGGGTAATTTTTCCCACAACGTTCGTCTTTTCTGGCGATTCTATTTCTACTCGATTGTAGCAAGCGGTTTGGACGTAATGTCGCACGCAATACGGTTTACATTCTCGACTTCGTTCAAATTGAAACCAGCCCCCAACCAGAGTTCCCTAAGCTATTGAGCTGATTTTCATATTCTGCGGCATCAACTAATATACATGAAAGTCAGTTTTTATTGGTACCTGATGAAATCTTATCGAGGACTAACTTTGCAACAAGCAGAAATGAATAAGTCCCCATTAATAATACAACTCCAGCAAGAAGCGCTTTGATTATGTTGCAATGAAAGAGCAATCCAACAATAGGAAAACAAAGTAATATCAATCCACTGGTTATAACAATCTCCCGTTTACTCCCAATATGGGTTTGCTTCTTTACTCCTACAAAAGAACTTGCAATCAAAAATCCAATAAATGAATATAGTCCGACATGCCATTCCCCATTATTAATTAATAACGTCATAGTAGCTATCCAGAATGGACCAAGAATTAGCATCTTCAAGAAAAATACTATCATTCTCTTTTTCACTGTTAGATCCTCCAGAAAATGAAACTACTATTTCATTAAATTCAGTTGATTGTTTTTAATCTTCTATTTCTATCTCGAAGAAAGTCACCTTGCTTGATGCTCATTTGTTGCTTTTCTTGATTGAACACCCAACCATTCTCTATTGCATACTTAATGAGAGTGGAACAAGTATCTGGTAGGTTGAGATTGAAGTACCAAGATTCTTTCCATGAGAAGAGCACTTCAAAAAAAGATGTTTTTGTATTATGCGGATACACACGGAAAGAAACAGACTCATTTCTAAAGTATTCGTTAATTATACAATGGAATTGAAAACCATTCACTGTTACTTTTCTGATACGTTTTTCAAATCGCTTCAACTATTTCACCTCTAGCAAATAATGATAAATCTACTTGCTTACATCCTGTCAATATAAAAATAAGAATGAGTACGATTAAAATTATAGAATCTTTCATCTAAACACCGCTCTTGCAAAAAAGTGAATGGATTCCATTCATGAATTACCCTTCCTAACAATATCATCCATATTCATCAGCTAATTATTAATCAGTATAATCAGTCTCTCATTTACATTGTTCAATTCTACTTCTTAATTTTTCTATTCCTTTAGCAAGTTCTTCACGATTTTTTCTACTCTTTATCCATTCAGGAAGCCTGCTCGCCAAACTCTGGTTTCTATTAGGGATTCGTTCTCGCAGTGAGGAAGTAATATAATTATCCAAAAAATCTAAATGCTCTTTGTTATAAGCCCATAGCAAATTACCACAACAGTTAGTTTTTAGCCAGAGATTAATCCCCATGAAAGTACCGTAGCCACTCGAGCCTGCAGTTGCATTGGTCAGGATTCCACAACGACTGCAACTCAGCTTGTATTCAAAATCTGTATTTTGAGTTCTTATTCCTTTTGCACATTTCAAGCAGTAAGGACACTCAATAAGAATACCATCAGACTTTAAAAGAAAATCATACACACTTTTACCTTTGTCGTTAAATCTTGATTCCGTCATTCATATGTTCCTTTACCCTTTAATAAAATCTTTCTTCTAAGTTCATTTGCTAGCTAGACGTGCATCCCCCTTTTAGACATTAAGAGCAATGCAAGAAAAGATTAAAAAGACGTTCTAGGAACAATCCTCGCGTGTCTTTTTTTTAAAAAAATCCCCCAATTATTCTTCACCTAAGTTTTTAATTACCCTCTTGAAGTGCGTTATCGATGCAGGTATTTAGTAATTGAGGTGCAAAGGTTTGATTCTTTTGACCAGATGTGGGTTACTATGAATAGTATCCCTCTTAATAGGTCCTACTTTCAATCCGTACCCCATGTCTCTGAACAAATACAAGTAGAGTATCCGAATGCTAATCATCAAGATTATCGCATTAAGGTAACAGGCTACCTTACTGGTGCTGAATTGGGATCATCTCCTACAAGAACCGCATATTCGAACGTAGTTATTGAATTAGGCTATACGATTGCCAGATAATATCTATATAAAGGAACATAGATACTGGAAATGATTCAGTATCTATGTTCCTTTCACCACATCTTAAGGAGATAAATTAATGATTTATTTTGAAGATATTGATACCAGTCTTCTAAAACAAAAAACTAAAACTGAGTATTTTCAATATGTAGATACTAACTTTACATCTGTTCCACCAACAAGTGAAATAGAAGATAAATTTTCCCCATTATCAGAATATTACATCGCTCCATATATATTTAAAACAACGGAAATATGTATCATCATAACACTGACAGATTATATAAATCTAAATGAAGAAAAAATCAGAAGACTACTTGGTCATTTTCTTAATGTTCGTATCGTAACATCAAAGAGCATTCCAATTGAACTTAGGTTACAAAATCTTAAAAATGAGTCTAAAGAAATGTTTGATTTGTTGATAAGTCAAAAAAAAATTAATCCCTTTATTATGGATTTATATCATTTTCACGGAGTATCTACTTCATCTGGTAATATTAGGCATGTAAAATTAAACAGCAAATTTGAGGCGCCTATTTATGGGGATTTAGTAACCCCAAATCATATTCAGGAATTCGATGAAATATGGAATCATATAAAAGGAATGTATTCTGATAAGAAATATGTGCAGCTATATCCTAATTGGTTATTCTCTAACCAGTTACTAAATTCAAACGTCATGAAGTATTTTTCCAAAGCCTGCAATGAAGTTTATTTGTGTGTAGATAATACAACTTTACGCGTTAATGAGTTAATCCTTTCTAATGATGAAAATAGCTGATTCTGAGCGGTACTTTCTCATATCCTTTCATATGACTTTGCATAAAAAATACTCCCTTCTATTCGCTAAACAACGCAAATAAAAGAGAGTATTTTTTGCACTCTGTTGTTGCAGGTGTACATGGAATTTCAATAGCTTCAACATAATATCGTACACGATATAAACGGAAACTAAATTTGTATAAATTTGTATAAATAACCTGTAACGATGCCTGTAATCCAGTAGGTTATGAGATCATGCTTTTTATGGCTGATTTTTCTGTTATGCCATATGTCCAACAGTATAACCACGGCAAATAAAGAGATTTTTATGATGAGGATTGTAAAAGGCAGTGCAAGTCCGATCCCAAAGGCAATAATTCTGAGAACTGCAGAAAAGGGTTTCATTATCAACGTTACCTCCAACTCTATCGTGGGTGTATGGAGCCTATTAGATTGTTCATACGCGCTAGAAAAAAACACAGCTAAATTATATCATTTTAATATATAGGTAACTCTAGGTCCAGTTTCATTAACGGCAACTTTTAGCTCTTGAACAAGCTGTTTGAGAGACACGGAATTCGATGTTGCAGTCAGCAAAGCCAGCATAGAACTTTTTGTCCATAACGTACTACTTTGCCATCAGCTAAACCGAGTTTTTCCCCAATAAATTTGGTAGCGTCTTGCAAGGAACCGAACTCATCTATCAATCCAAATTCCTTAGCTTTTTTTCCAGAGTACACTCTTCCGTCTGCAAGTTTCAGAGCTTGCTCTCTTTCCCGCATTGGGTCTGCAATATCTTTATAGGCACCGCTCTTGGTCTGCAGCTGTTGATATATAGTATCCGCCTGATGCGGCAATTGATCCCATATGATGGAAGATTTACGGACGTATGCCCAGCAGCATCCTGACTTCTTGTAGTTTGCTTCTAAGGCGGTGGTGATGGATTTAGCATAAGCTAACTAATTTTGAGGTTGAATCTTAATTTTAGTTATAAAAAAATACTCTCTTCTATTCGCTAAACAACGCAAATAAAAGAGAGTATTTTTCGCACTCTATTGTTCCAACCTATTCCCACTCAATCGTAGCAGGCGGTTTGGACGTAATGTCGTACACAATACGGTTCACATTCTCAACTTCGTTCACGATACGAACCGAGATTTTCTCAAGCACATCCCACGGAATACGCGCCCAGTCGGCGGTCATTCCGTCGATGGAAGTTACCGCGCGGATACCTACGGTGTAGGAGTATGTTCTGGCATCGCCCATAACGCCAACGCTTTTCATGCCAGGAAGGGCTGTGAAGTACTGCCAGATCTCGCGATCCAAGCCGGCTTTGGCGATTTCATCGCGCAGGATGGCGTCGGATTCACGGACGATTTTCAGCTTGTCCTCGGTTACTTCACCAAGCACACGGATCGCTAGACCCGGACCTGGGAAAGGCTGTCTCCAGACGATTGCGGAAGGCAGACCGCACTCTTCGCCGACTTTACGCACTTCGTCTTTGAACAGAGTTTTGAGCGGCTCGATCAGCTTGAACTTCATATCTTTCGGCAGGCCGCCGACATTATGATGGGATTTGATCGTTTGAGCCGTAGCTGTACCGCTCTCTACGATATCCGTGTAAAGCGTGCCTTGCGCCAAGAACGTGAAGTCATCGAATTGAGCGGACTCTTCTTCGAATACACGGATGAACTCCGTGCCGATGATTTTACGTTTTTGTTCTGGATCGTCCACACCGGCAAGCTTGCCGAGGAAACGGTCACGCGCATCTATTTTAACCACTTTCATATCGAATTTGCCGACAAATGTATCCATAACGCTCTCTGCTTCGCCTTGACGCAGCAAGCCATGATCAATGAACATACACGTCAGCTGTGCACCAATGGCTTTATGCAGCAAAATAGCTACAACGGATGAGTCTACGCCGCCGCTGAGCGCACATAGCACTTTTTTGTCGCCAACTTCTTGGCGAAGCTCTTTGATCATATCTTCCACGAAAGAGGACATCGTCCAGTCGCCTTCGCAACCGCAAACGCCATAGATGAAGTTATGGATCATTTCGTTCCCTTGCAGGGAGTGACGAACTTCAGGGTGGAATTGAACCGCGTGAATGTTGCGCTCACGGTTGCTCATAGCCGCAATCGGCAGGGAATCCGTGCTCGCTTCGATCACGAAGCCATCCGGAAGAACAGAAACGTGGTCCCCGTGACTCATCCAGACCGTTTGCTTCGCATCCAAACCTTTGACCAGCGGGCTTTCGTTCGAAAAGGAAAGATCTGCCTTGCCATATTCACGCGTATGCGCACGTTCTACTTTACCATTCAATTGGTGAGCAATCAGCTGCATGCCGTAGCAAATTCCCAGAATCGGAATCCCCAAATCGAAAATAGCTGAATCTACAGCTGGAGCTCCTTCGCCATATACACTTGCCGGACCGCCTGAGAACACAATCCCCTTTGGCTGAAGCTCGCGGATTTTATCAACCGTGGTGTTGTGCGGAAGCAATTCGCTGTACACGCCCAAATCACGGATCCTTCTTGCAATCAGTTGGTTATATTGGCCTCCAAAATCTAAAACGACGATCATTTCACTCGGTTTACTCATTATCCGTTCCTCCTATTTTCATAGCGATTGAAGCATTTGGGGGTCCCCGAAAAGTAATCGGAATTGACTACAAAGCCTATCTTCACTTCTTGGGGACCGCTTGTCTACTAAGCGCTATTTATAGGTACTAATTTTAAACATTAGGTACCTAGGATGTAAAGGGGTTTAATGTGTCTTTTGAATGGCTTTCCAAATTGCCAAGATTTCCCGCTTCGAATAAGGGAGTGAATGGGCCGTGTCATAACGGACACTTTCATAGATCAAAGCAAATTCCAGCAGTGCTTTCTGTTGAGTTTGATGCGGAATTTTCAGAGCTTTCACATACTCACGAACGGTTTGATCCTTGGATTTTAAGCCGTATTTGCGAAATAACTGCATCCACAAACGATCCATATAGGGAATTAGTGGATGAGCGTTGTTCGGTCCGTATTTGTAAAATGGCGGCTGAAGCCGACCTTTGTAAAGGAACCCTTTGCGTCTGAGGAAGAGCAGAATACCAGCAAGCAGGAGCCCGCCTCCAATCATCACATTGAAAACTTGACGATAACGAAACGCAAAATCAACGAGTGCATCCTTGGCTGCTTGAAGCCATTCTTTTGGATTGGCTGTAAATCTATCCGACTTCGGTATGGTTGCCAAGGAAGCTGTCATCTCAGCCTGCGCCATAGCAGCCGTCGTCAACGTCAACTGAGCATGGTCAGAGGACAGGCCTGAGAATCCCGGTGTTGGCTCAAAAGGCACCCACCCTGCGTTAGGGAAGTAAACTTCCACCCACGAATGGGCATCTTGATTGCGCACTATGACCTCCTGAAGCTGATCCCCATCGTTCGCTGCTTGCAGGGAACCTGGTGCGAACCCTTTGACCCAGCGGGCTGGAATGCCAATAGAACGGAGCATGACGACCATTGAGGTTGAGAAGTGGTCACAATATCCAGTTTGATCTACGAACAGAAAATGACTAACGAAATCCTCATTGCGGCTGGGATGGGTTGGCTTCTCCAAGCTGTATGGATAGGTTCGGCTTAAATACTGCTCTATAGCTACGGCTTTCAGATAAGGCGTGGAGCTATTCGCTGTCACTTGCTCGGCCAAGCTGCGAACGGACCGCGGCAGGCTTGTCGGCAGTTGAAGATAATCCCCCACGATATCAGCAGGATAACGATTGGACTCGGCATTCAGCAAAGAGGAATCCGACTGTGAAGACTGGACGGTGACTTTGTAATACGATAACGGGTCCATCACTTCCGGCAGCGTTACTTTGCCGCTGAACGAGGAGGCCAGTAAGAAATCTGACGACAACGGCTTTCCTTTTTCGGTTAACAGCATATCTACCTGCTGTAAGTTTCCGCCTAGAAATAATTGTTTATTCGTCGAATTGCTGTTCCACAATATTTCCTGTGTAATGATTCGGCCTGACCCTGTCTGATGACCCGCGGAAAATGGCTCCAGCGCTTGATTGGTTTGTATCCAGCCCTTTCCATTATAGAAATTTTTGGATTCTCCGCGCCAATAAGTTAATTCCGAGGTCTTAGCCGTGAATACCGGCGTTGTGTCCACTTGGAGTGGACCACCCAGGGCAGAATCATTCTGGCCGTAGCCGGATTTGGCAGCAGCACTGCCAACTTCCAAATCTCCGTTGTAAAGCTCAAACATGCGATCATATAAATAGCCCCAACTCACTGGCTTCATCAAATGCGCAGGTTCTGCCTGCTTGGCCGATAACCAGCCCACTCCAGCCAGTGCCCCAACAATAACCATACTCACGGCAATCCATTGAAACTGATAGCTAGGACGCACTGAAGAAAAGCCGTAGGTTTGTTCGATCCGCGAGAGATTGAGTAAAGCCATAAGCAGCAGTCCATATCCTATTGCACGCATGATGCCAGGCACCGTATCTGCGCCTAAAACGAGCTGCAAGAAAACCAGATAGATCAGTGTAGCCCCAACAAACCAGAGGCTGTGCTGTCTTTGCAGCATCAAAGCTTGTACCACCGAGATGAGAAGTGACCAGCCCATAAGAAATAATAACGTACGCAGTTGACCGCTAATTAATTCAAAATGAGCGCCAACAAGGTACCCGATATCTTGGGCAATCACTCTTACTAAATCAATACACCATACGCCTGTCAGAAATCCCTCCCTATCGAACATAAATCCGATGAAAAGCAGGATAACGACGATTTTGGCAGTCCAGCCCCAAGCCAAAGGAACTTTGCAGCAATCTATGAGGATGCAGATCGCAAAAACCACAAGGATCGGTCCGATTTCTATAGAAGCATCCGCCATCCACGCCAAAGGGCGCAGCCATTCTGAGATGAGGAGAAAGAGCAGCAGGGAGATCAGGCTGTCTCGGACGAAACTGGTAGGGGTAGTAAGCGCTGATGACGTGCTTGGGATAGAGCCCGCTCGGAAGATTGGACGTGATGGGATGGATAGGTTTGAGATTTCGGGCTCTGTGGTAGAAGGCGTACTGGAACTTGATGCGCGAGAACCTTGATGGGTAGAGCGGGAAAGCGCGCCTGCGCGGCGTGGTTCAAGCGGTTGCATCCGCAACACCTCCTTGCTTCGGCCACTGGCTCAGCGGATGCGGCACTTCCGTGAAGCTGCAGCCTGCGGCCTGCAGCTGGGAAGCCCCCTCTCGCTCGGCGACCGAGAGCGAGGGCCGCGCGTGCACGTAGATCACGTGCACGGAGCGGCGTCTGGTGCCGCTATCTGCGATCGCGCGCACCAGCGCCAAATCCAGCGTCGATGTGATGCACAGCATCGACGTATCCGGCGGCAAGGCCGCCGCCTCCTTCCTGACGAGGTCAGGGAAGGATAGGGCGGGCTTGCCGCCCACGCTCGCGAGTACTTCGTACACGAGCGGCAAATCCGGGTGAATCGTCGGCGCGATTCGCCTGCTGTTCGAGCTGCTGGCGAAGCCGCAGCTCTCGCGCCTGCCCGCAGCGGCTTCGAAGAAGCCAGCCGCGAGGGCCACGCCCTTCTCCAGCAGCGGCTGTGCCGCTCCGGCTGGAGTCGCCGCAGGCGTTGCATCGAGCAGCAGCATCCGCTTCGCGGAGGCGGCCTGCTCGGGGTCCTTGGTCATCAGCCGGCTGAGCCGGGCTGTGGATTTCCAGTGAATGCGGTGATAGGGATCACCGCTGACGTACTCACGGACGCCGCTGACCAGCGGCGTTTCGGACTTGGGCCCACGGACGGTAGGCACATCGCCGTCCTCTGCCTGGAAAGTCATGCCGGATCGATCCAAAGCATCCGGCCGCGGATAAACGATACACCGTTCAATGTCATCGCGATGTATTTTTCGAATAGCAAAGCCGAACAGGTCTCCGGTCACCGCTTCGAACCCTGTGAACCGATAAACGCCGCGCATCAATCCCGTGATTTTGTAATGAAGCAATAAGGACGAACGAAACCAAGGAAACAGCAGCTTGCTATAGCTTAATTTCACACCGCTTCCTTCATGCACCCAATTCTCCCTGATGACGATCCACGGCAAAGGTATCCGTGTCAGATGATCAATCCCAAGTCGAATCGTCACCTCTTCCCCTGAGAGGAACACTTCCCCTGAAAGCTGCCGGTTAACAGATAATCCTTTTAGTGCAAAAACATAAAATAATCCGGCCTGAAGCCAAATGAGCAGCAAACAAATCCCCAGATACCATGCAGCGAATCCACCCTGCCAATAGGCCAAACAGACAGCTAGCACGCACCCTGCACAAAGCAGCAATGATTTACCCCAGCTTTTCATAGTCAGCCCCCTAATTCGCCGAAACATAGCGAAGAACAGGCGCCTGCAAAGAAGCAATCAAAGCCGTTAGTATCAATTCCGCTGACTTGCCAGTCATCCTCGCCTCTGAGGTCAAAATGAGCCGATGCGTCCATAGCGGAAGCACCAAATTCTTAATATCATCAGGCACGACAAAACTTCTGCCCTTCATATACGCCGATGTTTGCGCGGCACGCATTAACGCATAGGAAGCCCGTGGACTTGCACCCAAATACAGATCAGAGTGATCCCTGGTTGCTACAGCAAGACGTACAATGAATTCTTTCAACGTGTTATCCACATGTACCAGAGCCGCTTCTTTCTGTAATTGGACAAACTCATCCTGCACGATGACTGGCTTCAAATGCTCCAATGGCTGCCGATCCTGAAGACGATCCAGCATGAGAATTTCTTGCTCCGGGGATGGATACCCGAGTGACAGTCTCATCATAAACCGATCCATTTGAGCTTCCGGGAGTGCATAAGTGCCTTCGTAATCAACAGGATTTTGCGTAGCTAGCAGGACAAAAGGTTTGGGCAGCTCATAGCCGACTCCGTCGACGGTTACCCGCTTCTCCTCCATAGCCTCCAGGAAAGCCGACTGCGTCTTGGGCGAAGTTCTGTTGCATTCGTCCGCCAGTACGATCGGGGTCATTAAAGGTCCAGGGCGAAATTCAAAGTCCCCTGTTTTGGTATTGAACACAGATACTCCAGTCACATCGGAAGGCAATAAATCAGGGGTACATTGAATTCTCTTAAACTCGCACCCGATCGTCCTCGCCAAAGCGCGTACAAGCATGGTTTTCCCCACACCAGGTACGTCCTCAAGCAAAAGATGACCACCGCTCAACATGGCGATGAAAGCATGTTCTATCGTTTCTCTCTTCCCAACGATCACTTTCTCTACGTTCATGATCATCCGTTCCACGAGAGGCTGTGGCTGATCGAATATTCGGGTTTCTGGCGGCATAGACGAGAAGCCTCCTTTATAAGGGTATGCTTCTAGTTTTTCCAGCCGTCTACTCTTTTAGACATTACCCTCCCTAGTAAATAGAGCGTATTTTGAAAGAGTTTTATTTTCGTTGAACAAATAGAACTGTCGGAAGGTCATAGATACTTCTCTTCTGCTTGGTTCTATGATGGATTCCGTGATTTGCCCGCCTAATAAGTCGACTGTTTTGCGCAAAGGAACCATGATCTTCCCGTCCTGCAGTTCCATATCTGCTAGGAAGTAAGTGTTTACACATGTACCTAGGGTGTACAATCTTATACTTCTAGCTGACAAATCGTATTCCAAATCATAGACGCCATAATGGGCATTAGCTATTTTCGTGTCTGCTTGCCACTCCACTTGCCCGCCTATCTTCTCTATGAGAAAACGGAGCGGCAGTTCGATCCGATTCGAACGAAACTGGTACTCCGAAGGTTGCAGCGTGAAGGTGCCGCCTCCCACAATATGGACTTGCAGCGGTATCGCCGATCGCGCAGATAGAATTTGCGCCGATTCCTCGCGCGCCACTTTGGTCATCTGAATAAGCTGCTGCTCCGCTTCTTTCTGATCTTGATCCGCCTGCGGCAAATGCGCCGAAGCATATTGCTGTGTGGCTTTGAGCAACGATTGAAAGTGTGACACGCTCATACTTCTTGACCATTTGGACTTCCCTAACGGAAATTGTCTAGGCTTGACTTGTGTTGTCAGGGGAGCGAAAGCGTACCCTAACTTCTTGTAATAATCAATGACTTTCGGCAGAACCTCTACCGTCGACTCATGTCCGGTGCCGTCATGAAACAGGATCGTAATTTCATGCTCAAGCGGGGAGGCTTTCACCGTCTGCCAAATTTCATCAACGGGCACATGCGCTCTTTTGGAATCGCCGCTGTCTACGTTCCAGTCCACCATGGTGTAACCCGCTTGATCCATCAAGTAGTAATAATACGCATCAAAGTTCGTATAGGTCCCCCCTGGAGCACGCACCAATTGCGGCCGCACGCCAGCAATATCGGCAAAAACGTCTTCGCTGTGCTGCACTTGTTCCCAGAAGGTTTGAAAATCGCCGTACAGCTCTTTATATACATGATTATAGGAATGATTGCCTAAGGAATGTCCCTCTTTTACAATTCTTTTGACCATATCGGGCTGGGCCTGCGCCTGCTCGCCAAGTGCGAAAAATGTAGCCTTCACACCCTCTTTTTCTAAAATATCCAGCACTTTGCCGGTCAGCTTGCTAGGACCATCATCAAATGTCAGATACACCGTAGGCTGCTCCGGCGTTTCATAACTTTTGGCAGCCAGCAACCGTTTGCCCGCCTTGAGCTTCTGGTAAAGGTCCTGCCCCTCAGGTGCGGAGTCGCCCTGATCTTCCGCCGCTTGCGCGGGAATTGTGGAGAGAAAGAGAGAAACTAATAATAGAGTTACCACAATCAGTTGAATTCGTTTCTGCCAATGGGTTGCACGTTGAACCGGGAAGCGCATCCGATGATCCCTCCGCTTATTCTATCATTTTGCTTTGCTGATAGAGTATATGGGAGAAGGATCGAGAGTATGTCACTTACTTAGCTCCAAATGAAAAGGAATTCAAAAGCGTCCCGTAGAATGATCATGTCATAGAATACGCCGACATTTTTCGACAGGAAAGCAGGGGGTTCACATGAGTCTTTCGACAGATTTATTTAAACAAAACCAGAACAACGATTCACACATCTCGCTCAAAGATCAAGACATAATCCGCAGGAATTTCGTAGTCTTTCTCGCGATTACAGCAACTGCTTTATTGATGTACATGAGTGTTTTCGCCTTAGGCTCCGGGGGCACTATTGACAGGGATCTCAAATTTACACTGATCTTCGAAACCGCGATTTGGGTTATTTACGGTTACTTGCATTTCAGCAAAAAGTTTATTCATTATTTATGTTATTTTGCTGTTATTGCCAGTGGGATCAGCACAACGGTTCAGCTGATTGGCAAAGCCGATATTTCCAATATATTCTCCATTTACTACATGATGATTATGGCGCTTATTTTCATGAAAATGGTGCCTTGGTTAATTAGTGCCGCGTGGGGACTTTTCCTTGTTGGTTACCTGTTCATTGCCCAGAAGGATGCGCTTCTGGTAGATCCCAAAAGTGCTCCGACGTACATTATCTACTTCATTCTCATTAGCGTTTTGATGTTTGCCGCACTGAAAGTTTCCGGCTATATGAATAAAAGCATGTCTGAGGCGCGCGCTCAAGCGGAGCAATTCCTAGCCCTACAGCAGGAGCAGCGGCACAAAGCATTAAAGCAGGTCAGCATGGTCACGGAGCATCTGCAATCCATTACCAAATCAGGGGAAGAGGATGGCTCCTCCTTCGATGAGATGCACAATGCCTTCCAAGATATCGCAACAGGCGCAGGAGACCAAGTGGATTCGACCATTTCCATCAATGATTCAGTGAATCATATGAACGGCCTTATCAAAGAAATGTCCGACTCCATCCACACCCTATTAGGCAAAACGTCAGAAGCCGCCTCTCTATCTGATCAAGGAAGAGGCCGCATGGAGCTGCTCTCCGATACATTCGCTGTATTTAACAAGGATATCGAAGCTGTTTCTCAGGATACGGTATCTTTGATTGAACGATTGAACGAAACGAGTCAGTTCAGTGATACGATTCAAGATATCGCAAACCAAACGAATCTTCTCTCGCTTAACGCCAGCATTGAGGCTGCAAGAGCAGGCGAGCACGGCAAAGGGTTCGCCGTCGTCGCCAACGAGATTCGGAAGCTAGCCGATATGACAGCTAAATCTGCTATTCGAATCTCGGAGCAATTGGAGGAGTTCACGTCATTGTCTACTCAGACTCGCTCCCGTATGGACCAAGTTGCTCTGCGCATGCAGCAAAGCAATGAAATTACCGGTCAAACGAAGCAAGCCTTCGAATCCATTACGGATTCGGTTACCATGCTTAAAGAGCTTTCCACTAGCTACAGCGGTCTAATGGATCGCATCAGCGATTCATCGGTTACTATCAGCGACTCCACGAATAATCTGGCTGCTATCAGCCAAGAAGCTTCTGCGACGCTTGAAGAGTTGTCGGCAACGCTGCAATCCTTGCTCGTCAATAACCGCCAAAACTTGGATCGCATTAAAGAAGCTGAACAGGGGTTGCGGTTGGTTACAGAGTAAATCCAGTTTTACCTAAGCACCAAAAGGAGCTGTCCCCTAAGTAGATAAACCTACTTGCGGGCAGCTCCTTTGCTTTTGCTTTTGCTTTTGCTTTTTCCTTTTCTTTTTCCTCATTGCCTTGATGCCGTCTTGCTCTAGCTTTGGCTGCTTTAATAAGCCTGCAATTATGCATCCTTTTTACGCTCGGAACAGCCTCAAACATGAAATTCCTGCGTTTATACATGCTTTTGAGGCTTTTTCTGTCCGAGAGGCTGGAAAAGAAGAAAATGCCTGCACAATTGCAGGCATTTCCACTTTTTAACCGAACTCACCCGTGAATTCCTGCACTTTCGCAGTTTTTTCGCAAGTTTTTTCGTAGGTTTCTTGCAGGTATCTCGCAGGTATCTCGCACTAAGAAAACCGAGCTGGAACCCCAATGATTCCACGTGGAGCTGTGCCGCTCGCTCCCTCTTAAGCCATAACTGCCTCCAAAACCGACTGTACATGGTTCTTAATCCTCACCTTGCTCCATTCCTTCACGATATACCCTTCCTCGTCGATGAGAAATGTAGAGCGAATAATCCCCATATATTCACGCCCGTACAGTTTCTTAAGCGCCCACACTCCGAATTTCTCAGCCACTTGATGGCCAGGGTCAGAGAGCAACAAGAACGGCAGCTCATACTTCGCAATGAATTTATCGTGGGATTTCAGCTCATCTGGACTGATCCCGATCACTTCTACACCAAGTTCAGCGAATTTGCCGTTATAGTCGCGGAAATCGCACGATTCTTGGGTACATGTCGGGGTATTGTCCTGCGGGTAAAAGTAAATGACAAGCTTTTTGCCTCTATAATCATGCAAGGACACGCTGCTCCCGTTCGATGCTGGCAGTGTAAAATCAGGGGCAAGGCGTTTAATTGTCTCTATTTCTGTCTTCTTGGCCATCTGCAAACTCTCTCCTCTGTTTATCCCTTGGATATCTAGAACTATTATGCGGTATTTGCCCCTTTACATCAAACCACGTTTGCCAAGACTAGCATTCATTAAGAAAAATATGGTAATTTAGATAGGTTGCTATAAAACTTGAAGGAGTGATTCGTCGTCATGATACCTATCAAACGAACATCTTTACTTACTATTCTGGGATTAACTCTAGCAATCCCTACCCTTTCTGTATCGGCTGCATCCCCTAGTGACAGCTTGCCTATTACACGCGGGCAATTCATCAAACAGATTGCGGATGAGCTCAAGCTGGCACCGCTGAGCACACAAACCCAGCTGCCTTCGGATGTTACAACACAATCCCCTTATGCGAATGTTGTGCGCGTTATGCTTGAACGTCAAATTCTTCAAGGCTACTCGGATGGTACCTTCCGGATGGACCAAGCTGTCAGCAAGAATGAAGCTGCGCTCATTCTCGGACGATTCCTTGGCCTTTCGGACAGCAAGGCCCTCACGAAATTGCAAAGCGATTTCGCTGTTGATTTTGGCCAAACCGGAGGCATTAGCACCGAGGCTGCAGGAGCAGCCATCAAAAAAGCGCTAGCCACGGATTCGTCCGTATCGACTTGGTTAGTGTCCGATCCAACATTGCCAACCGACTTAAAATCGTTCCGTGCCCATATGAACATGGACATGCAAATTTTCTTTAGACCAAGTGCGGGCTATCCAGGCGACAGCCTTCAGACGGAAGCCAACACAGAAATAACTTTCAACAAAGATCAGGGGATCCATCAAAGCATTATCACAACAGCCCCGGGTTCGGACATGGTACCAAGAACGATCAAAATGGACCAATATACCGTCAGCCAAGGAACTTATATGAATATGCCAAATGCCGCCAATGACGGCTTCGAATGGTACGATTTCTCCAAGCAAATGCCCTTTACGTTCGATCAGCTGATGGAGCTGCAGAAGAAAAGTTTTGAGATGAACAAATCACTGGTTACTCCGTATTTCTTCTACAAGGATCTTGGCACTACCGAGAAGGACGGAAAGAAGCAGCGCAAGGTTTCAATTCAGGGCAAGCTCACGAATACAGCTGATATCGTGAAGACACTTGGCGGACTTGGCGGAAGTCAAAACGCCTTCAAAGATGTTCTGGACTCACCGGCGCTGGCCGGAATGGCGGTATCCCTCTCCGCCGTAGTCACGGTAGATGAACAAACGAAGCTCCCAGTCAATATGGACGGCGACTATATCATTACTTATGGCGAAGACCCCAATCTTCCGATCGATCATATGGATATGACGATGTCTATGACATACCAAGATGTGAATCAACCGGTGGACGTTGTTTTACCAGCGGCAGCCAAATCTGCTAAGCCATTTCCGATGCCTACGCCTGAATAAGGCAAAGAGCTGCTTCAAGTCGCAAGACTTCGCAAGCAGCTCTCTTTATTATTTTATACCAGGCAGAAGGTTCGGAAGATTGGCTCTTCCGTATTTGACGATATCCTTATTCAATTCCTCCGTAAGCACGGTTTGTTGATACTTCACCCCATCTATCCACAACGGATTTCCGTACTTCACCTTGCGATCTCCAACACTTAGCTCCATCGAAAAGAGAAATCCAAGAACTGTTCTCTGATCTCGGGACGGAATAAGCTCTATGTTAAGCAGCTTGGATGAAATGTCGGCAATCATGGCGTTATCCGTTATGACCAGCTTTTTCCCATCACCGAATCGAATATCTATTTGTTTGATATCTTTAAAATCAGTTCCCATTAAAGTCGCAAGGCTCTTCGGCGTTGTATCCTGAGGTTCTGCGATCTCTATTTCAAGGGCAGTTGCTCGGCCTGGAAGGCTTTGTTCCACCGCTCCTGTACTCCAAACATTAAGCCAATCCCCAAGCTTGAGATCTTCAAACTTGGCATCCCTCTCACCATGACGGATAACAACATCATTAACAAAATTCACCCAACACTTCTCTGTGTTCACGCACGCCTCATCCCTACAGTTATCAGTATTAACGATAAGCACCTGCCGATTCGTCGAATCGATTTTGGAAATGGCTCCAACAATATCAGCTTCCTTAGGAATGACCCTCGTGGTAATCTCCAGATTAAATCTTTTCCCGACAGCCTTATAGATGGCTTCCCTAATTTGGATTATTTCCTGATTACTTAGTTCCTCACGCGGCTTCCCCAATATCCGCAGCTCCAAATGAAGGGTTTCCCGAGGTTGGTCTTGCATAGACACTTCCATATTCATCGGTGCAACAGAAAATTGGCTATAAACGCTCTTCAATTGGAACACTTGATTCTGCAAATCAGCAGGCTTCGCTTCTCGGTTCGGATACGGCAGTTGATATCCTGCTTCTTCCTTCGCTGGCGGATTCAACACATCAGACACAGTGCCAGAATCCGTCATGCCAAAAGCGACTAATAGGAATAAAAGAATCGTATTCATGTTTGGGCTCTCCATTTCCAAAGTGATTTCTCATACACTTAGACGCCCATTTTTACCAAATGTTTCAAATTGCATATTAAAAGCAGCTTCGCTCTTTTTTGTATGTCATGCAGACATAAACACCGTAGCTTTGCAGAATAAATAGACAAGGCATAATATCAAATCGATAACGCGCTTGAATCTCAATCACCAAATGTAGCGCTGCATAACCAAGAAGTAATAACAAAAAGAACACTACCTGCGGATTTCCCCTTTTTCGTAAAAGAAAGACAACGGATAGGAATCCAAAAAGCGTAAGCGCCAAATAGGATAATCGCTCTATAATGATCAGCACCACACTCAGCTTCGGCTTATCCAGGTCCTTCAGACTCCAATCAACGGAGGTATCCGCGGAGCCCCAGAACAAAGCAAATTTTTTCGCGAAAAGTACGAACAGTTGCGAGTTATCCTCTATTCTCTCCCCAATCATCTGAAGCTCTTTGCGGTTCCGTTCATCCCCTACTGGGTACTGGGCTACAGCCCTATCATCCTCTAAAGACCAGCTGCCCAAAGTGGATTCATTGAGACCAACTACAAATTTCCAGTACGGCTCCTTGTTCGCTAGCGGTACTTGAATAAAGCTCGTATTCACAAAGGCATAGCTAATAAGCTGCTGCATGATAAAATAAACGAGCAGCACGCCCAGCGCCTTAGCCACTCGCGGCCTTTTGTTCTTCTTATATCGGTCGTAGATTTGGAACACGGCGGTATACACCAGAAATCCAACAAGATAAAAGCTTCCCAGTGGTCTGAACATATTGCCAATTGCCCAACATAAACTGACAAGCAGCCAATCATATTTAGCAGCCAGCCCTTTACGTACGACAAAGTAACATCCCAGAACAAATAAAAACGTGGAAATATGCTGATTCGTCAGAACTGAGCAAAGAATAATATTAGGGACGTACATCGCGTAAAAAAGCAGGGCAATTCGTCCGCAAGCCGGGTTAAATACGTGAGTGGCGATCACATATAGCAAATAAGCCGTTCCCACGCTAAATAAGATATTAAATAATTTGAGAAAAATAAGATTTGTACCCAATAAATGAATTATAAGAGCCTCATAGAGGGTAAAACCAATCTGGTAAGCCCAAGTGAGGAAATACTCGGAGTCACGGAACAGATACTTCCCTTCGGCCACTTGCAACGCGGCTGTATGCATGAATAAAAAGTCCGAAGCAGGCTGCGTATCAATCGCTAACACCCAGGCTAATCTAACTCCTATCGCCAGAAGCAGGACAATGCCTACATACCTGCTGGAAGAAAGCGAAAGGGCAGATAGCAACGATTTCACGGAAAAAAATCTCTGTTGCCCTCGATGGAAAGATTCAGTTCTCATGCAGCAAACTTCTCCTTCATCTTAATTGGTTAACCACATGATTATTACCCAAATGGCGGGATACGAAACAGGCGGCACTCGCACAAGCCGTTATTTTCCATTACAATGGGATTTAGAAATTTGGCTCAAAGCGGGGGATTCCTTTTGTTTAAAATAATGCTCGTTGAAGATGACGCTACGCTCTTCGCTGAAATTAAAATCAGGCTGGCCCAATGGTCCTATGATGTCCATGGGATTACGGATTTTAACCGGGTCGTTGAAGAGTTCATATCCTTGAAGCCGGATCTGGTTATCATCGATATTCAGCTGCCCAAATTCGATGGCTTCCATTGGTGCCGCATGATTCGAACCCATTCCAACGTTCCGATCGTTTTCCTATCTTCTCGCGATCATCCTACGGATATGGTCATGTCGATGCAGCTTGGCGCCGATGATTTTATCCAGAAACCGTTTCATTTCGACGTGCTCATTGCCAAGCTCCACGCGATTCTTAGGCGTGTTTATAATTATAATACGGAACCGATGAAGCTCAAAACTTGGTGCGGCGCAACGATTGATTATGAGAAAAACACCGTCACCAATCAGATGGGAGCAATTGAATTAACCAAGAATGAAATATATATTCTTAAGCTGCTTATAGAACGCAAGAACAACATTGTGAGCAGGGAAGAAATGATAAACAGCTTATGGGATGACCAGCGTTTCGTAAGCGACAATACTTTGACCGTGAATGTTAATCGATTACGGAAAAGGTTGGACGAGCTTGATTTAGGACGTTATATCGAAACAAAGGTCGGACAGGGCTATCTCGCTACGGAAGAAGTCCATTTCCATGATTAGTGCCTATGTGAAAGAACGGCTTAGCTGGATTCTGCTCGTTCTGTTCGGACAGCTCCTGCTCCTCTTAATCGCTTTTCTGGATTATGAGATTCCCTTCCTGCCTATTCTCTATATTGTCTTTCTGACAACAACCTTGTTCGCCATCTTCCTGGTTATCCGCTATAACAAAGAAACGAGATTCTTCAAGCAGCTGGAAGAGCGGGAGAGCACTCTCGATCTCTCCATTGCCGCCGAAGCAGAAAGCCCCTTTGAACACATTGTCGAGACCAGCATGAGCAATCTAACCGCACGATTAAGTCTTTCTGCCTCAGGTCATCAGCTCACACTCGAACAAGAGAAAGACGAGCTGTTGTCTTGGATTCACGAAGTCAAGACGCCGCTGACCGCCATGCGTTTAATGATAGACCGCTTGGACGATGAAACGATGAAAGCCGCTTTGACCTATGAATGGCTGCGGATTCATTTGCTGCTTGACCAGCAGCTTCATCAGAAGCGTTTGCCATCCATGGAGAACGATCTGTATATTGAGCATATGGATTTGGAAACCATTACTTATGCAGAGATTAAGACATTGAAATCCTGGTGTATTCAGAAAGGGATTGGCTTTGACCTGCAATTCGAGATTACCGATGTGCTCAGTGATGCCAAATGGCTTGCTTTCATTCTGCGGCAGCTCATCACGAATGCGGTGAAGTACAGTGAAAGCCACTCTTCGGATATCGTCGTGCGGAGTTTCCGTCGGGATGAGCGAGTTTTCCTTGAAGTGCAAGATTATGGACGTGGCATTGATTCCAAGGATTTGCCGCGCATCTTTGATAAAGGTTTCACTTCCACGACTTGGCATCAGGACCATGCCGCAACAGGAATGGGCTTATATTTAGCCAAAAAGGCTGCTGAAGCTATGCTCATTCAAATGGCTGTCCATTCAGAAGTTGGCGTGGGAACCACCTTCACACTCACGTTCCCGCAACCCAATGAAGCCTTGCGCATTACGGGCATGTGACATTATTGTCACATGCCTTTCTGCTTTGTTCGGCCAATCGCAGGAAAAACAAAGCGCAGCTTTTTATAATAAAGCTATCGAATAAAGGAGTGTGTGGGATGAATATCTTAGAAGCTGTGAAGATTCACAAAAGCTACGGCAATAAATTCAATAAGCAAGAGGTATTGAAAGGCCTGGATATGAGCATTGCCAAAGGGGAGTTCGTCAGTATCATGGGCGCTTCCGGCTCAGGCAAGACGACCCTTCTTCAGGTGCTTTCCTCGATCGACAGAGTAAGCCAAGGTTCCGTCCAGATTGAGGGCAAGGAAATCACTACGCTGAAAGAGAAAGAGCTGGCTGAATTCCGCAAACACCATCTGGGCTTTATTTTTCAAGATTACAATTTGCTCGATACCCTAACGGTAAAGGAGAATATCCTGCTGCCGTTGTCCATTACCAAAGCGTCGAAGCAAGAAGCCCATCACAAGTTCGAAGCGGTTGCCACAGAGCTTGGCATCTATGAAATCAAGGATAAATACCCTAACGAGATCTCAGGCGGACAGAAACAACGCACCTCTGCGGCTAGGGCATTCGTGCATGAGCCGAGCATTATTTTCGCTGACGAGCCTACCGGGGCACTCGATTCCAAAGCCGCTTCGGACTTGCTTAACAAGCTAAGCGAGCTCAATCATAAACGTCATGCGACGATCGTCATGGTCACTCATGATTCGGTCGCCGCCAGCTACGGGAGCAGGGTTATTTTCATTAAAGACGGACAAATTTATACCCAGCTCTATAAAGGTCAAGAAACCAGACAGACCTTCTTTCAAGCGATCATGAAAACGCAGGCCGTCCTGGGTGGGGTGCAGGATGAGCATTAACCAGCTGATTTTTCAAAATTTGAAGGCCAATATCAAGCATTACTATCTCTATGTATTTGCCTTAATGTTCAGCGTTGCGCTTTATTTCGCCTTCGTCACCTTACAGTTTGACCCTGCCTTGGACCAAGCCAAGGGTTCTATTAAAGGCGCCGCGGCGATCAAAGCCGCCTCTATCCTGCTTATCGCGATCGTAGCCATCTTCAATCTGTACGCCAATAATATATTCGTAAAAAGACGCAGCAAAGAAATTGGCTTATTGCAATTAATCGGTATGACGAAAATGGCGATCTTTCGCATTCTAAGCGCGGAAAACTTTATCCTTTATTTCGGGTCCTTGCTTGTCGGAACGTTTATCGGATTCTCCGTATCCAAGCTCATCCTGATGATTTTATTCCATATAACAGGCGTTGAAGCTGTCGCTTCGCTTCATTTTTCCTTACAAGCCCTGCTTCAGACCGTCCTTGTTTTTGGCGCTGTCTATGTGTTTATCATGCTGGTCAACTACGTGTTTATTAAAAGACAGACCATTCTCTCGTTATTCCGTGTTTCGACTTCCACAGAAATTAAAGTGAAAAAGATGTCCCTCTCGGAAGCGCTGCTTGGGATGTTTGGGTTACTTCTTATTTTGTCAGGGTACTACGTGTCCTCGAAGCTGTTCAGCGGAGATTTCACGACCATGATGGCCCTTTTTTCGGCTATGATTTTTATCCTGGGCTCCGTCATTATCGGTACGTATCTGTTCTATAAAGGTTCCGTCCGTTTGATTCTTAATCTCATTCGTACAAATAAAAATGGGTATTTAAACGTGCGGGAAGTCTTGTCGCTGTCATCCATCATGTTTCGCATGAAATCAAATGCCTTGTTATTGACAGTAATT
This sequence comes from Paenibacillus ferrarius, assembly GCF_002027705.1. Taxonomy (GTDB): domain Bacteria; phylum Bacillota; class Bacilli; order Paenibacillales; family NBRC-103111; genus Paenibacillus_E; species Paenibacillus_E ferrarius. The sequence continues at coordinate 24,788 of NZ_MBTG01000007.1, forward strand.
ACAACGGTATCCGCACTCGCCATCGGCTTGCTATCGTTAAGCTACATTTCCTATTACTCAGCGGAAAAAACAGCCAAAGACAATGTACCAGCCAACTTTTCTATCACCAACAGTGAAGATGCCGACAAATTCAAGGCTGCTTTAGATGCTCATCAAATAAAACATACGGATACGACAATGGAGGTCATCCAGACCAAAGCTAATTTAAAAGGTATTATGGCCTCCAATATGAAAGGACTTCTGCAAGATCCAAGCTCCATGACGATTTCCGTTGTCAGCGATAAGAATACGCCAGGGATCAACCTGTCAGCTAATGAGACACTGTTCACGGGGACAAATGACCTGATGAACAAATTCATGAGCTTCAAAAATTCCGGCCAAATCGAACTTAGCGGACAGCAGGTTGTGATCCCCCAGACGTATCTCGGCTCGAAGAAACAATCTGTCATTTCCTGGTACTACTCAAATGGCAGTCTCCCAACGGCCATAGTGGACGAATCGGTCTTCAACCGGTTGAAGCAGGACCTTGATCCTGCGATTCAAAGAAAATATTCCCTTTATATGGGGATTGATATTGAGAAGGAAGCGGAGCTCCAAACCGCCGATCAGATTTTCAAAGAGCTTGGCTTTGACAAAAATCGCTCGTATGACTCCCGTCAAAAGATTGCCAGCGACCAGAAAAACAGTATGGGTCTCATCATGTTCATCGTGGGATTCCTTGGCCTCACTTTCTTGATTACCTCAGGCTGTATTCTGTACTTCAAGCAAATGGATGAAAGTGAAGACGAGAAACCGACGTACACGATTCTTAGAAAACTTGGTTTTACACAAAACGATTTACTAAAAGGAATTAAGCTTAAACAGCTCTTTAATTTTGGCATTCCGCTGATCGTCGGGCTGCTGCACAGCTATTTTGCCGTCCAATCCGGCTGGTTTCTATTCGGAGCGGAGCTCTGGACGCCTATGATGATCGTCATGGTGCTTTATACAGCCCTGTATTCGATATTCGGGATTCTATCCGTGCAACATTACAAGAAGGTCATCCGCAAATCGCTTTGAGGGGCGAGTCAAGGGCTGCCCTAGGATAGCGAAAAAGCCTGTTCTCCGTTGAAACGAGAACAGGCTTTTTTTGCCTAACAGCACCCTACGATCCCGCACCGCGGTAACGTTTGACGCCAATATTCCAAATTGTAATGCCGATGAAGCTGAATACAATACCCATGATCGGGGTCAGCAGCGCAAACCATTTCCAGTTCGCTGGGTCAATGAAGTACGCAGCTGGATAGAAACCAACAAACGCAAAAGGGAGAATCCACGTCAAAATGCTGCGCAGCAATTTATTATAAATCGTCGCCGGGTACCGGCCATAGTTCTGGATATTCCAAATCAGCGGAAGAATACCCGTCGGTGCATCGGAGAAAAAGGCCAGCGCCGTCAGCGAAATGTAGACTCCTGCATAAATCAGAATAGAACCAATCACCATGAGCAGAAAGATCAGCGGATCGTGCCAATGAAACGGAAGTTCCAGCTTAACCCAGGAGTAAATCATTACAACAAAACCAGCTGCCGCACTAAACAATGAAGCCGGATCCATATTCTCCAGCATCAGCTGCCATAAATTATAGGCAGGCCGCGTCAGAATGCGATCCATTTCCCCTTTAACAATATAACGCTCACTAAAGCCCCATAAGTTAAAAAAGGAAATAAATATGCCATACGGGATCATAAAATAACCGTAGATGAACAAAATTTGTTCTTGATTCCAGCCGCCAAGCGATTGCGTTTGGAGAAATACGACAAGAATAAAGAAGAGGTTCAAACCATTGAACAACAAGTCGGAGATAACCTCAATCCAGAAATCAGATCGGTAGGTGAGACGCGTCTTCATATAGTTCTTGAGATAGTCAGCAACAAGGGAGATATAGAACATTGGGTTACCCTCCCTGTACAAATAAACGTGTTTTGGATTTCACCCATAGGGCATAAATCGGAATAATTAACAGCAAGAACCAGACAGCTTGGATGCCCAGGCTAGATACGATCTCAGAGCCTGTAATTTTCCCAGTAAACGTAGCGCTCGGCAGGTAAGTAATCGCTTGAAACGGCAGCCACTTCAGAAGTGATCCGAACCAACCTGGGAAAAAGGTAACTGGGATAATTAAACCGGAGAATAGATCTACGGCAATGCGTTTCATCCGCATCAAGCCTTCATTATTTTCCAAAAAGAAGGCAAACAAGCCGGTAATAATATTGAGCTGCGTATTAATCAGGAAGCTGAAAAACAACATCACGAAGTAAATCGTCCATAATCCCGGGTCTGTCGGAAATTGAATCGGCAGCAGCAGCCAGATGAAGAGCATGCCTGGTGTTGTGAAGAGGAACAGCCGGAATACACCTTCACCCAGTCCCTGCATCATTTTCACGAAAACGTAATTGTACGGACGAATGAATTGAATCGCTACGCTGCCATCGCGGATTTCGCTTGCGATTTCACGATCCAGATTATTGAAGTAAAAAGCGCGTCCCATCCAAGAAACGGCTACATAAGTTGTCATCTGTCCCAGCGTTAAGCCGCCAAGGATATCTTGCTCGCCATAAATGGCTTTATAAACAAAATAGTAAGAACCAATATTAAGAGCGTAAATCAAAATGCCGCTGTAGTAATTCACACGGTAGGCCAGCATCATGAGAAACCGCATGCGAACAACTTCTAAATAAGCACTAAGCATGGGAAGTGACTCCCTCTGGCTGTTCCGCTTCTTTGGGACGTTTCACATCGGCAGATCCTGACTTGTAGATTTCACGGACGATATCGTCGGTATTCGTTTCATTGATCTTGATATCCTGGATTTGCAATACGCCGACGACGCGGCTCAGGACTTCAGAAACATTGGCGCGCTCATGAGGAATGAAGACTTTGGCGGATAATTCATTTTCTAGCTGCCAAGCGACATCCATGCCTAGCGTCAGCTCTTGAAGCCGAGCGAGTGTAATGGGATTTTCGAATTGGAGTACGACTTCTTTGCCTTTGCCCCACTTCACTTTCAGTTCTTCCAGACCGCCATCATAAATAATTCGGCCATCATCCAGCATAATCACACGCGAGCAAAGAGCTTCAATGTCTTGCAAATCATGCGTGGTTAACAAAATCGTCGTTTCATACCGTTGATTCAGTGATTTGAGAAACTCGCGAATTTCGGTTTTGACAACGATATCCAGTCCAATGGTTGGCTCATCCAAGAACAAGATTGCTGGATTATGAAGAAGGGAAGCGGCTAGTTCACAGCGCATCCGCTGTCCTAGGCTCAATTTGCGTACAGGCCGCGACAATAAATCGGATAATTGCAGACGGTCAACAAGTTCATCCAGCCTTTTTTTGTAATCAGCTTCCGAAACACGGTACACTTTCTTCAATAATTGAAAGGATTCTACAACGCCAATATCCCACCAAAGCTGGCTGCGCTGACCGAAAACAACACCGATCCCGGCCACGAACTTTTCACGCTCTTTAAATGGAACAAAGCCGTTAACTTTGATATGTCCCGAGGTGGGTGCGAGAATGCCCGTAAGCATCTTGATCGTCGTCGACTTGCCCGCCCCATTTTCTCCAATATATCCACAAATTTCGCCTTTTGGGATTTGAAAACTGATATCTTTCACAGCGGTGATATGTTTGTATTCTCTATGGAACAAATCTTGGAAAGCACCTTTTAAGCCCCCGCGGCTCTGCTGAACCTGGAAATCCTTGCGAAGTAAATCAACATCTATGGCTAACATAAACGTCCCCCCTGTCCTTGTAGACTCGGCTACATATTGCGGCAAAAAGCGCCTTAACTTGCTATCGAAGTTTCGTAGCATCTATAATATGGATCATAACGATGCATTGTAAAACAAAGTCACCAAACTCATGATACATGAATTCTGTAAGAAAAAAAAGTACAGATTATATAACCCTTGAAAGGAGCCCAACATAATTTGAAAATCGTAAAACGAACCTTGCTCCTGATAGCCTTGCTGCTTATGGTAGTAGCTGGTTATTATTCCTATTCTTTTTATCAATTTGCGAACAATATTAATCATAAATCCGAAACACCAAACGTTGGTGGCGGCACTATGATTGCCCAGAGCATCAAAGATAAGGGCGAGAAATATACCCCTCCGAAGTGGGAAGGCAAACAGCGCGTGAACATCCTCCTCCTAGGCGGAGATTCGCGTGGAATGAAGAAAAATGAGCTTCCGCGCTCAGACAGCATCATGCTCGCATCGATTGACCCGGTCACCAAGAAAGCCCATCTGTTCTCCATCCTGCGTGATACTTATGTCAAAATCCCCGGCGAAGGCGAGGACCGAATCAATACGGCGATTACGACAGGCGGTCCGAATTTGGCAATGAAAGCAGTCAGCGACTTGCTGGGCATCCCGATTCAGTACTATGTGTACACGGATTTCGTTGGCTTTATCGCACTTATTGACGCCGTTGGCGGCATCGACATTGATGTTGAAAAGGATATGAAATATTCCGATTCCGAGGACGATCATGTGTACGATATTAATTTGAAAAAAGGGATGCAGCATCTCGATGGCAAAACGGCCCTGCAATATGTCCGATTCCGTCATGATGCCTTGTCTGACTTCACGCGCACCGAAAGACAACGGAAGTTCTTAACCGCTGTTGTACAGAAAATGCAGACAACCTCTTCACTGATTAAGCTGCCAAAAATTCTGAATGCGATGGACCCCTACATTGATACTAATCTCGCTGTTGCGGACATGCTCAAGCTGGCTTCACTTGGCTATGAAGCCAAAGCAGACGGTATTGTCAGTTCCCAACTGCCGCCAAGCGACTTGTTAATTGAGAAAAATGTCCGCGGCGCAGAAGTCATTACGGCGAATAAAGAGAAGCTGCAGCAATATGTGAAAGACTTATTCGCAGGAAAAGCGGAAGCCGACTCAGGTCCGACGAAGCCATCACCATCCCCTACACCAAAGTCGTCGGTGAAGACCACGAAGCAATAATCAGGCAAAGGAATGATTCTTCTTATGGAACGCAAACAATCTGAACTATTGTATCAAGAGGCACTTCAACATATTGTGGGCGGCGTCAATTCGCCTTCCCGCTCATTCAAGGCTGTCGGTGGCGGCGCCCCCGTCTTCATGAAGCGTGCGCAAGGCGCACACTTCTGGGATGTAGACGGCAATCGCTTCATTGACTACCTCGCCGCCTACGGCCCTATCATTACCGGTCACGCGCATCCGCATGTGACCGAAGCGATTTGCCGCGCCGCACAGAACGGCACGCTGTACGGCACCCCGACCGAACTCGAAATCGAGTTCGCCAAGATGCTGAAGTCCGCGATTCCCTCGCTGGACAAAGTACGCTTCGTCAACTCCGGCACTGAGGCCGTGATGACGACGATCCGTGTGGCGCGCGCGTTCACGAAGCGCACCAAGCTCATTAAGTTCGCCGGGTGCTACCACGGCCACTCGGACCTAGTGCTCGTGGCCGCGGGCTCCGGGCCGTCCACGCTGGGCACGCCGGACAGCGCCGGCGTACCGGCGAGCATCGCGCAAGAGGTCATCACGGTGCCGTTCAACGACATTCCGGCACTGGAAGCCGCGCTTGCGCGCTGGGGTGAAGAGATCGCCGCGGTGATGGTGGAGCCCATCGTTGGCAACTTCGGCATGGTCATGCCCCATGCCGGCTACCTCGAGCAGCTCTGCGCAGCTGCTCGCAAACACGGCGCCCTCGTCATCTACGACGAGGTCATCACAGCGTTCCGCTTCCATTATGGAGCGGCACAAACCTATCTCGGCCTCCCCCTTGTGGAGGGCGGCACAGCCGAGGCGGCGGCGCGCTTCGCCGCCGTCGAGCCGGACCTTACGGCCCTCGGCAAAGTGATCGGCGGCGGACTGCCGATCGGTGCCTACGGGGGCCGCAAGGCCGTGATGGAGCAGGTCGCTCCGCTTGGACCTGCGTATCAAGCCGGCACGATGGCGGGAAATCCCGCCTCCATCTCGGCCGGCATCGCCTGCCTGGAGGTGCTCCAGCAGGCTGGTGTCTACGCCAAGCTTGAACAGCTTGGCGCAACCTTAGCGGGTGGCATCGCAGAATCCGCCGCCCGGCACGGCATCCCTTTGACGCTGAATCGCATCGGCGGCGCCTTCTCCACCCACTTCTGCGACCACCCCGTCACGAACTTCGACGAAGCGCAGGATACGGATGGCGAACGCTTCGCAGATTTCTTCCGGCTCATGCTGGAACAAGGCATTAATCTCGCACCTTCCAAATATGAGGCTTGGTTTATGACGCTGGCCCATACCGATGACGATGTTGCGCAAACACTTGATGCCGCCGATAAAGCTTTCAAAACAATGAAAGCCCGCTAATTTCATTTGACAAGCGCACTGGCGCAAAAATCCATATTTCCACACGATTTGCTTCCATTGGATTATTCAGACAAATGCATGCACATCAACCATCAAAGACCTGCCCTATATTTCTGCGGTTTCCTGATCTGCAAGATTTCCTGCACAAACAATTATGATTTACCGAAACTGCCAACATGTCCCAGAAACGAACTATGATCCCACCTTGATCATAGTTCGTTCGTATTTTAAGAACACCCCAAGCTAGGAATTATTGGGTTTTATTCAGTAATATACACAAAAGGTAACGCTTACATTCGTCTTTTCGTTCTGCAACTATTGTCGGATCAAGTTTTTCATGCTATTCTAAGATTACTTTTACCCTTTTCTTGAAAAGTCTTGTTTTCACAGTATTTTCCTAGAAAGTTAGGGCATGATTTACAAATTCAAGATTGAATTTTGTGTGTGATGCCCTACTTTAAGACGGGTCGAGTAGTGTCTCATTTTAAAGGAGTAACCCCTTTGAAATTGACATACTATTCAGGTAGATTGCATTTTTATTCATATTCGTGCATATTTCGGTTTTAACCCTTTTGTGGTTATTCCTCGAAAATGCTTAGAGTTGCGGGCTCAATAGTGCCAGAATGCAAAAAATGCAGTACAAGAGGAGTTTAAATATGTATGGGAGGTGACGGTCAGGCGACTGACCTGAGCAATGAATGAAATTATGCGTAATGAAGGCCGTTTTCAAGATTTACTAGGAACTGAACACGACAGCTGCGGTATTATTTGTATTATTGAAAAGAACGGCCATCCTTCCCGTGATAACATCCAAAAAACGATTGATGCGCTTGTCAAAATGGAACATCGTTCAGGTTTTATCAACGGCGAGGGCGATGGTTGCGGTATTTTAACAGATATTCCGCGTGCTCTTTGGGAAAAGAAATTAACAGATGCGGGCCAAGACGGCAAACTTGCCTACGACAACCGTTTTTCTGTTGGACATATCTTTGTTCCGCGCAAACTTGACCTGACTGTTACCGAGATCCAAAATGGCATTCGGGAGCTCTTCGCTTCACATGATGTGTCCATTATCCTTGAGCAAGAGAACCAAGTAGACAGCAGCGTTCTAGGACCTAACGGTTTGAACGATGAGCCTACGTTCTGGCAAATTGCCGGGATTAGCAACAAAACAGAAGGCCAAGTAGCTGATCACCTTTTTGAGCTGCACATCGCCATTGAAGACAAATACAATGTTCACGTAGCAACCCTTAGCAATGTAACTTCTGCTTACAAAGTGCTTGGAGCCGCAAGCATTCTTCCAAAATATTTCAACGATACCCGCGATGCTTTATTTGCTTCCCAAGTTACCATCGGTCACAACCGTTACTCCACTAACACCTTATCCAGCTTCTTCCGTGTTCAACCGTTCTCTCTTCTTGGTCACAATGGTGAAATCAATACCGTTAAAAAACTTCGTATTGAAGCCGACATGGTTGGCGTTCCGCTCGTAAGCGGCGGTTCTGACTCCCAAGACATGAACAGAACGATTGAAACGTTCATCCACCGCTTTGGTTTATCCCTTTTTGAAGCGATGGAAATGGTATTCCCTCCTATTATTAATGAAATGAAACAATTCCGTCCGGAACTTCAAGATTTATACGTCTACTATCGTCAAGTTTGGGGTCATTTTGCCCAAGGTCCTGCAGGGATCGTTTCCCGTTACGGCAATGAATGCATTTTCAGCGTAGATGCCCTCGGTCTTCGTCCGGTATGGATGGTAGAGAGCGATACTTCCCTGTATTTCTCCTCTGAGCAAGGCGTTATCACGGTTGGCGAGATGGTTGCTGATCCAAAACCGATTGCACCAGGTGAGAAAGTGGGCGTTGTGCTGACACCAGGCGAACACGTTCAAGTCATTCCTTACCATGAAGTTCAAATGTTAGTCTACGAGCGTGCAAGCAAACGTCTGAATATTGGCGGTCTTCGCAAATATCTGAATCCGACCAAAACAGATGCACAAGCTGAGCTCAACGATAACATTGTCGCAACGGATCAAGTGTACAGTGCATTCGGTTGGGACCGTGACGGTATTCAACATATCGAAACGATGTCCGAAACAGGTGCTGAACCAATCCGTTCCCTAGGTCACGATTCACCTCATGCTGCTCTTGCATGGGAGCGCCAGAATGTGCCTGACTTCATTAAAGAGAGCGTAGCCGTTGTTACCAACCCTGCGATTGACCGTGACCGTGAAATGGAGCATTTCTCAACACGTGTTATTGCCGGTACGCGTACCCCTGTTTATGCACAAGTAGATGAGAACCTGCGTCTTGAGCTGCTGGCTCCACTCGTGCTTGAAGGTACGAACGGTGTCGACAGTGAAGAACATTTGTCCCAGCCATCGTATGAGCAATTGCTTGCCTTGTTCCGTGCACAAGGGGATAACAAAGTTGCCGTTCTTTCCGCTACTTTCGCAAGAGGAACTTCGCTCAGCGAAGGATTGGATAAATTAGCTGCTGACGCTATCTCCGCTGCTCGCAATGGCGCAGCCCTACTCGTTCTCGATGATGCTGACGCGCACCAGAATGATCGCTTGTGGTTGGAGCCGCACTTGGCTGTTTCCAAAATCGACATCGCACTTCGTGCCGAAAAACTAGGCTTTGGCGACAACCTTCGCCGTCATGTTACTTTGATCCTGCGTTCCGCTGCCATTCGCAGCCTGCATGATATTGCGGTTGCTTGCGGACTTGGAGCCGACGTTATTTCACCTTACCTGCTGTTCTCGACAGCTTCTGACAAAGAAGGCAACGCAGCAGCAGCACGCAAAGTATACGCAGCTCTATCCAAAGGCTTGGAGAAAGTCATCTCCACCATCGGTACACACGAGCTTCGCGGCTACACACGCTTCTTCTCCTCCATCGGCTTCCATCCGGAAGTTGCTGAGGTGCTCGATATCGTGAACTACTTGGGCAGCGAAAAAGCAGGAACAGGCTTCGCAGTGCTTGAAGCGGATGCTGAAGCTCGTTACAACGACTTCACGAATCCAAAAGCGAAAGCGGCGAAAAACTTCCGTTTCTTCCAACGTATGTGGAAAGCACTAGGCGATGCGGCATCCGGCACAGCTCCTTACAGCGACTACCGCGACAAACTGCGTGAAGAAGAGAAGAAGAACCCGATTTCCATTCGTCATATTGCTGGGTTTAATGTAGAGAAAGCTTTGAGCGATGGTCGCAAAGCACTTGACCCGTCTCAAGTTGATATCTCCATTGGCGGTCATTCCTTGCCGATGTTGATCTCTTCCATGTCCTTCGGTTCACAAAACGAAACAGCTTTCCGTGCCTACGCTGAAGCCGGCGATCGCCTGAACATGGTTACCATGAACGGCGAGGGCGGAGAGATTAAAGATATGCTTGGCCGTTACAAAACAACACGTGGCGCGCAAGTTGCATCCGGTCGTTTCGGTGTTAACATCGAGCTGGCTAACGCAGTAGCTTTCCTTGAGATCAAAATCGGTCAAGGGGCAAAACCAGGCGAAGGCGGTCACTTGCCAGGTTCCAAAGTAACAGCGAAAATCGCTGCGGCTCGTAACGCAACCATCGGTTCTGACTTGATTTCGCCTTCCAACAACCACGATATTTATTCCATCGAGGATTTGGCGCAAATCATTTCCGAGCTTAAAGAAGGTAGCGGTCGCAAAGCCAAAATCATCGTCAAAATCCCGGTTGTTCCTGGTATCGGTACGATTGCAGTTGGTGTCGCCAAAGCAGGCGCTGACGTAATTACCCTCTCCGGCTTCGACGGCGGTACAGGGGCGGCTCGTATTCACTCCTTGACACATGTTGGTCTTCCAACAGAAATCGGAACGAAATTGGCACACGTTGCTTTGATTGAAGCTGGTCTTCGTCACCGCGTTGAGCTGTGGTCCGATGGCGGTCTCAAATCAGGTGCTGACGTTGTTAAAATGGTTATGCTCGGCGCAAACCGCGCAGGCTTTGGCAGTATCGCGATGCAATCGATCGGTTGTACCACTTGCCGTGGCTGTCACTTGGATACTTGTCACGTTGGTATCGCAACACAAATCGATTCCATGGAAGAAGCCGAAGAGAAAGGTCTTCGTCGTTTCGTACCGCGTCAATTCGACGTCGCTGTTGACAGCTTGGTTCGTTTGTTCGGCGGTATCGGCGAAGAAGTTCGTGAAGTCGTTGCTTCCCTTGGTTTCAAAAGCTTACAAGAACTCGTTGGCCGTTCCGATCTATTGGAACAAATCAGCCACGTTGATCGCATTGATTTGTCCGACATTCTTCGTCCAGCTCCATTGCAGTTCATCTCGGCTGCAGAACGAGCAATGGAAGAAGCAGCTGTATCGTCCGATATCCGTATCGCGGCTGGCGCTGAAGGTCAAGAATTCTTCCCGGATTCCTTGGCATTGGATGCTCCAATCGTACGCAACTGGTCCAAAGTGGATGCCGAGTCCCGTATTCTCGGAGCTCGTTACTCCAGCCATCGCGTAAGAGACCGCTTCGACGGCAGCTACGATGCATTGCCGACAGTGAAATTGAACTTGATCGATGGTTCCGTACCAGGTAACGGTCTGGCTGCATTCAATGCTCGCGGCGTAGACATTACCGTTCATGGCGGTGCTGAAGACGGTCTTGGTAAAATGGCCTTCGGCGGTAAAGTCGCCATCGTCAAAGCACTTGGCAAAAACAATACCTTCATCAATGGCAGCGTTGGTAAATCCTTCGGTTACGGCGCTCAAAAAGGTTTGTTCTTGATCCAAGGCAGCGCAGATACGCGTGCATGTATCCGTTTCTCCGGTGCTGACGTTGTATTCGGCGGCGAGATCACGACACCACTTCAAGACGAACTCGGCGGACTTGCCGCTCGCGCCAACCTCAAAGGCTTCGCATTTGAGTACATGACAAACGGCCGTGCCGTTGTTATGGGTGATCCAGGTCCATGGATCTGTGCAGGGATGACTGGTGGCGTAATTTACCAACGTCTCGTACCAGAAATGGGTCTTGATCAAGCAGCAATCGAACGTCGTATCGCCAAAGGTGCTAAAGTCAAACTTGAGACCATTGGTGTACAAAGCAAAAAAGATCTAACAGAATTGCTCACAGCTTACCACACTGAGCTCGCTAACTCCGGTCAAGCCGAAGCAGCAGCTAAAGTCGAAGGTTTGCTAAGCAACCTCGAAGCTAACTTCATCCGGATTTCTCCGGTCAACATGCAAGCTGACCAATCCGTTGCGACTGAATAGATCTTTCCAAACTCCACAGGACCCTCACGGGTCTTGTGGAGTTTTTTGCATACCGCTCGGCTGCATATTAACCGTTGCTGTTTCACACTTTATAAGAGCAGCACCCACCATATGACCAGGGAGGTTTCCAACCATGAGCCACTCAAAACGCCGCGAAGAAGCTGCTTGGAAAAGCCGCAAACAAGCCGTGCATCCACATGGTAAGGTGAAGTCACTGGCCGAACTGGCCAACGAGCAAAAGTAGATCCTAAGTAACGCTGGGATTGATTAGCCACAGCACAAAGAACCCGAGACCTAATGTTTCGGGTTCTTTGGCATCAACAACCACTCTCCCTTTCCCTCAGGTTGTATTCCAGAACTCCCCCTGAGCCATGCGATAGCGAGCATAGACACAAACCTGTCTGCACTATCCCCTTCCCTCAGGCTGTATCTCAGACCACTCACATGAGACAATGGGATAGTGAGCATAGACACTGACCTATCTGCACTATCACCTTCCCTCAGGCTGTATCTTCAGACTCCCACCTGAGACAATGGGATAGTGATTATAGACACTGACCTGTCTGCTGCACTATCCCTTTCACTCAGGCTGTATCCTCAAACTCCCTCACCTGAGCCAATGGGATAGTGAGCATAGACACTGACCTATCTGCACTATCCCCTTCACTCAGGCTGTATTCTTAGATTCCCCTCTGAGACAAGGGTGAGCATAGACCTGACCTATCTGCACTATCCCCTTCCCTCAGTCTGTATCCTTAGACTCCCACCTGAGCCAATGGGATAGTGAGCATAGACCTGACCTATCTGCACTATCCCCTCCCCTCAGTCTGTATCCTCAGACTCCCCACCTGAGCCAATGGGATAGTGAGCATAGACCTGACCTATCTGCACTATCCCCTCCCCTCAGTCTGTATCCTCAGACTCCCCACCTGAGCCAATGGGATAGTGAGCATAGACACTAACCTGTCTGTACTATCCCCTTCCCTCAGACATATATCTGAGACCTCTCACTGAGCCAATGGGATAGTGAGTATAGACACTGACCTATCTGCACTATCCCCTTCACTCAGACTGTATCCTCAGACTCCCACCTGAGCCAATGGGATAGTGAGCATAGACACTAACCTACCTGCACTATCCCCTTCACTCAGAAATGTATCTCAGACCACTCACCTGAACCAATGGGATAGTGAGCATGGACACTGACCTGTCTGCACTATCCCTTTCCCCCAGACTTCATCCTCAGCCTCCCTCAGGAATGCAACTCAGACTCCTCCCCCACCACGAATTCATAGGTGTCAGTGGATTGATTCATAATCCACTGACACGGTTCGCCTAGCGAGAAGATGCTGAGCTCGTGCATGGCTCTGGTGCAAGCCGTGTAGAACAGCTTGCGGTCGTTTTCGTGGCCGTACTGATGATGGGAACCATCATAGATGAGTACGGCATCGAATTCTACCCCCTTCGCAAGATACGAAGGGATGACCAGCACGCCCGACTCAAAGGTCGGGCTCATCTTGGTGACGAGCCCCAGAGGCGCTTGCAGCTGGGGCTCTAGGGCTTCATGCGCGAGCCGGCTCTCGCTCGCGGTCTTGGTAATGATCGCGATGGAGGCATAGCCTTCGCCGAGCAGTCGCGCAATCTCGGCTGCCAGCAGGCTATGCAGCGATCCGCGATCGCTCGCTTGAATCACCCGCGGCTTAGCGCCGGCGCGGGTGAAGGGCTCTATGGCATCGCCGCCGGGCACGATGCCGCGGGTGAACTCCACGATCTCCCGCGTGGAGCGATAGCTTCGGAACAGACGGATAACTTCCGTTTGTTCCGGCCCATACAACGCGGCGATCGGATCCATTTCGCTATACGCGGAAGCGTGCGAATAGATCGCCTGGTTCAGATCTCCGAGCGCTGTCATACGGCAGCGCGGAAACAGCCGTTTCAGATAGGCCAGCTGAAACGGGGAATAATCCTGCGCCTCGTCGATGATGACGTGGCGGACAGCGCCGTTCGTCTGGAAGCCGCAAACCGCTTCCATCAAATACAGAAACGGCGTAGCGTCCTCATACGGCAGCCTGGCCTGGGCCAGCTCCTCCCGCGTCCGCTCGCAGATCGAGGACCAGCAGGAAGGCTTCGCTGCGATCTGATGAACCCAATCCCCATCGGCTGCAGCAGCTTTTTTATCCTCATGCAATTGCGTATATAAGCCGATCATATCAACGAACTTCAGCTGCTTCACCGCAGCGCGAATAGGCTTTAATTGCTCCTTGATCACCATGCGAGCCAGCAGTATTTTTTCTTGATCAAAATCATCAAAAGTAGCTCCCTGACCTCTCTCCATTTTGCGCAGCCGAACAAAAGCATCGTGATAATCCTCACTGCCAAGGAGTTCGATCTCATCCTCCACCCAAGCCGCTTCCAGTTCCCTCTCGGCAAAATGCTCTAATTGCTCCAGAAGCCAGCCCTGCATTAATTCCAAACGGTTCGGAAGCCGAATGGCGGGGTCGTAGCTGTAGAAGCGTTCAACCAACCTAGCCATACTCACCACTTCTTGCTCGCGAAACAGGATCGGGTTGAACTGCATGCCGGCTCGCTCCAAACGCAGTTTATACGCCTGAATCACAGCGAGATAATCAGCTGATGACTTGTAGCGGATCCCGCTAAGCCTCGCTTGATACAGTTGCTCAGCCTCAGCGCTTGCAGTCAACGTCTCCCCTTCACTTGCCTGAGGAGACAGTCCTCTCGTTAACACGTATTCCAATTGAGTGAACGAATCCTCTACCTCGAACCTATCGCCCAATCGATGCTCTAAGTAGGCTTGGTACGTCGTTTGCTGCATATTTTCTTCGCCTAGTTCAGGTAATACTGTGGAAACATAATGATTAAATAGCGGATTTGGCGAAAACAGCACCATCTGATCCGAGCTTAATTGATCGCGGTGCTTGTAGAGCAGGTAGGCGACTCTTTGCAGCGCCGCTGATGTTTTGCCGCTTCCTGCAACCCCTTGTACGATGAGCATCTGCGCTTTGTCGTTGCGGATAATGCGGTTCTGTTCCTTTTGAATCGTAGCAACGATGGTCTTCATTTGCGCGTCAGAGCTTCGGCTGAGCACCTGTTTTAATAATTCGTCGCCGATCGTTACGCCGGTATCGAACATCAGTCGAATTTCACGATCTCGAATGACAAATTGACGCTTCAACAGCATCTCGCCTGCTACGACCCCATTTGGAGTTGTAAACGCAACTTCTCCTGGCGCAAAATCATAATACAAGCCGGAAATGGGCGCTCGCCAATCGTACACTAGATATTCATCTTTTTGATCATCCAAAAAAGCCGCAATGCCCAAATAGATCGCTTCTGATGATTGCTCGGCTTTCTCCCTGAAATCAATCCGGCCAAAATAAGGCGATTGCACAAGCCTCCTCATTTTCCCTAATGCTGTTGAAGCTTGGCGATGTGTCCGCTCCCGCTCCGATAAAACTTCCGCCTGCTGTTTGATGCTGGCAATCGACTCTGCCGCGTCCTCGGGCGTACTCATATCCATCGTAACGTCATCCCAGTAGTGCTTCCGAATATCCACTACATCGGATTGCACTTGGCCAATTTGCTCCTCCAGCCCGTTTATTTTTGTTTGGATCTTGGTCGTTACTTCTTGCACTCTCGTCTTTTCAGCTGACCAGTCTTGCTCCAATAAGCTCATAAGATCGCCTCTTTTCTAACTTTTTGCTGCGATTTGACACGAAGCCCGTCTTAGTGCTATAATTATATTAGGATAATAATGTTATTTATCCCATTAATTATCAATCACTCTTTATCTTATCAATTTCCTTTTCAGAAATCAACAATAAACCCAAATCCATTCGTGGACTTGGGTTTTTCTATGTTTATCATGTATGGCTTCTCGAAATCCTTTGACTAGATCTCGTGCCGTTCCCGAATACGTCTCACAGCCCGGATATGATGCATCGCATGACCCGCCATCATTTTAAGCAATTTCCCAACAGACTCCTCGCGGTCTTTCGAAATTATCGTTCGCTGCAGCGCATCTGGCAGATAAGCGCACAAACTGAGAATATGCTGCCGCACAGCAACGAACATGCGGACTTCAACATGGATAGGTCGATTAGCATACAGAAGCCCCTGACTCCAATCGTCCTGTGAAAATGAATTGCCTGCATATGTACGTCCCGACTCCGCCAAAGCGAATTTCACTTTGTGTATGGTAACTAGCTCTAGGTCGATTAAGTGCAGCAAGTGTTCGCGTATGGACCACTTTCCAGGTACTTCTCGGAGATTCAGTTGTTCATCTGTCAGACTGGCAACGACTTCGCCTAATGCCTCAATACCTTCTGCGTACATCGCAATAATTTCCTCATCGGCCGCATAAAGCTCTTCCCAATAAACCAACATGTACCCATCTACACTAGGTACAAGCAGCCTTCGAATATGTCCCGGATCCTCTTCTTTATGCAGCTGTGCCACCCCCCGTTCCAGCAAGCTCCTCTCCACCTCTTGAACGGAGCTCACCCCGATGTAGACGAGATCCCCCGCTTGCGGACAGGACGGCTTTGGTTGAAGCCAATCGGCTATGCGGCTCTCTTCAGAATCCGTTTCTTGCTGGGCTGCTGTTTGGCTCCTATTCATCAACACAACTCGGTAATCCTCCCCTACTTGAAGCAAAACAGCATGCCCCGAAGCTGCGCGCTCAACGACTTCCCAACCCAGCTTTCCCGTATAAAAGGCTGCCGAGGCCTCCACATGATCCACCAGCAGCAGCAGTTTCGCTTTATTACGGTCCATTTTTTTCTCCTTTGTGTATAAAAAAATACGCTCCGTCATGGTTTCGACGGAGCGTACGTTTTTCCTACTTCTTGGCTGCTTTGTAGGCTGCGATATATTGAGCGGCCTTGTCAGCGACAAGACTGTAATTGCCGGTTTTGACAGCTTCGCTCGTCAAATCGGAACCGATTCCGACGGCTACAGCGCCGGCCTCGATCCATTCGGCGAGGTTGCTGAGCGAGACGCCGCCTGTTGGCATAATGTTCGCCTGCGGCAGCGGACCTTTGATGGCCTTGATCATTCCCGGCGAGTAGAGATTGCCCGGGAACAGCTTCACGATATCGACGCCAAGCTCAAGCGCCGTCTGGATTTCTTGAATCGTCATGCAGCCTGGCATGACGGGCACGCGATAACGGTTGCAGAGCGCAACCGTGTTCGGGTTCAGCGAGGGGCCTACGACGAACTCGGCCCCACTGAGAATCGCGGCACGCGCCGTCTCCGGGTCCAGGGCTGTGCCCACCCCGATAATCGCGTACTTGGCCGCGTCCTGCGCTGTGCTCGAGTAGCGCTTCGCCAGCGTCTCGATCGCGCGCAGCGCGAAAGGCACAGTCATTGTGACTTCGATGACTTTAATGCCCCCTGCAATGGCTTGATCCGCCATTTCAACGACTTCTTCGGGAGTTTCACCTCGTAGGACGGCAACTACGCCTTCATTGGATATTTGCTGAACCAATTTAATTTTTTTCAATGGTATCTTCCCTTTCTATTGTTAACATTTATCGTTCAATATGTTTAATGTCATGAAGGACTGCATCGACTTGCTCCCACGTAGGGGCGCCTTCCCAATCGCCTTCGGTCTGAACGATTAAGGAACCTACCAGATTGCCGATACGAACGGCTTCTGCATAGTCATACCCTTTCGTAACTCCGACCAGAAAGCCCGCACAAAACCCATCGCCCGCCCCAACCGTATCAACCACTTGCTCCGCCTTGAAATAAGGCACAGCCGTAATCGTGTCAGGAGTGACAACATACGTCTCGTTATCGCCGCCTTTGACAATCGAGATGGCCGACAATTCGCGCAGCTTGCCCACGATGACATCCCAATCCTCTGTCTGATAAAGCAGTTTCAGTTCATCCAGCCCCGGCAGAAAAATATCCGATAATTGAGCAAGCTCAAGCAGAACAGGACGTGCCTCTTCGATACTCCAAAGCTTCAAACGCAAATTGGGATCGAAACTAACTTTAACTCCATGCTTGCGGGCCATTCGAACAGCTTCGAAGACAGCTTCTTTACAGGACTCGCTCAAAGCCGGCGTAATGCCCGTCACATGCAATATCTTGGCCCCGGCAATATAAGCCTCGTCCAAATGCTTCACACTCGTCTGACTGGCCGCCGAATTTTTACGATAATAGTAGACGGATGTTTTGCCCATGAGCACTTCACGCATCATCAATCCAGTCGGTGCTTCTCCTGTTAGCTCTGCTCTGGAAACGTCAATTCCCTCTCCACGGAGCTTTTTGAAAATCATGCGGCCTAAAGGATCTTTTCCTAGCCGGCCAAACCATCCCACCTTGCCTCCAAGCCGAGAGATGCCGATCGCCAGATTGCTTTCCGCACCGCCAAACAAGCTGTGAAGCTCTGCGGAATATTCCAAACCCTTCCCACTGGAAGGCATAAGCAGCGCCATCGTCTCCCCGAATGTGACGATCTCGGGACCATTTGCCGCTTGCACTTGCGTGTTCGTCGTCATAGAAACTCTCCATTCATTCCCGGCGGCGCGAGTCCACACCCCGTTAATTGAAACGTTTAAATAAACCTTCTACCTCATATTATAGTGCATATGAACCGTTTGCACCAGACTCATGCCCGTAGAATCTATCTTCTAAAATCTCCCTTTAGCACAGAGATAAATTCGGTTCACCTAACTACTCAAAAGCCTGCAGAAGTGCAGGAATTTCTGGAGAATTCGCATGAAAAAGTGGAAATGCCTGCAATTGCGCAGGTATTTCCGGCCATTCTAGCCTCTAATCCAGCGAAAAACCCAAAAAGCCTGCACAATCGCAGGAATTTCCTGATTGAGACCACTCCAAGAGCAAAAAACCTGCACAATCGCAGGTTTATAAACAGCAAGCCCCTCTTCGATCGCCTAGAGCGAGCTGAGACGACGCCTCCAACAACAAAGAGCCACCTCAGTGGCTCTCCCTATTCCTACCTGCACCGTTTAGAATCCCGTCGCTTCAGCGGCGGCCAACTCTTGCTGTAATTCCTCATGGATCTTTCCATTCGTCGCAAGGATATTACGAACAGCTAGGCTGTACGGTTTGCCTGCCGTATCTGTCACTTGACCGCCTGACTCTTGAATCAGCAGCGCACCGGCGGCGATATCCCAAGAGTTCAAACCTATCTCCCAGAAGCCGCTGAGACGGCCTGCAGCGACGTAAGCCAAGTGAAGCGCTGCCGAGCCGGCAACTCGAAGGTTGCGTACTTTAGGCGAGAGGGCTTGCACGCCTTTAAGATTAACAACCAGAGCTCCTTGACGATCAGCGGGGAAGCCGGTGGCTACCAAGCTGACTTCAAGCTTTTCTTCCGTTGAAACTTCTGTTTTCTTACCATGCATGTAAGCGCCCTTGCCTTTTTCAGCAACGAACAGCTCATCTCGCGAAGGGTCATAGACGACACCTACGATAACCTCACCCTTGTGCGCTAGCGCGATAGAAACAGAGTAGAACGGAAAGCCATGAACGAAGTTGGTTGTGCCGTCGATCGGATCTACAATCCAGAGATATTCCTCGTCACTCATCGCTTGAAGCGCTTTGGCTGAAGCCTCGGGACCTGGCTCCACACCTTCTTCGCCAAGGATCGAGTGGTTAGGGAAATGCGTCATGATCAAATTGCGAATAAGCTTCTCTGACCCTTTGTCCACTTCGGTAACCAAATCCTGCGAAGAGAATTTTGTATCTATGCGATTGATGTCTCCTAATTTCGTTTTGATCCATTGACCCGCTTTGGCTGCCGTGTTAATCGCGACTGCCGTGAAGCTCTTGCTCCCAATCACGAACGGTTCCGCCTCACCATTTACCATTTATATCAACTCTTTCTTTTCAATAATTTCAAAGTATCTTAAGTATAGTAAATTATACGTTTCAAATACTAGAGCGTTTCATCCCAATTTATTCGTACATTTTTACATTTTTTTATCTTTTTGCATAAAAAAATCCGTATTGCGATTAAGCAATACGGATTTGAACAGTCCTCTTAGATTCCGACGATGTGATAGCCGCCGTCCACATAGATAACTTCTCCCGTGATTCCACGCGACAGGTTGCTCATCAAGAACATTGCCGTGTCGCCTACTTCAGCTGTATCCGTTGTTTTGCGAAGCGGCGCTTTCTCTTCGACTTGGCGCAGGATGGAGTTGAAGTCCTTGATGCCTTTGGCAGCCAAGGTGCGAATAGGACCAGCGGAGATACCGTTTACGCGGATACCGAATTGGCCAAGATCAGCCGCTAAGTAACGAACGCTAGCTTCCAGCGCAGCTTTGGCAACGCCCATGACGTTGTAGTTCTTCATCGCGCGCTCAGCGCCAAGGTACGTCATCGTCATGATGCTGCCGCCTTCTGTCATCAGCGGATAGATGCGCTTGGATACGGCTACCAAGGAATAGGCGCTGATGTCATGTGCCAGAGCGAAGCCATCACGTGAAGTATCAACGAACAGCCCGTCCAATTCTTCCGTTTTAGCAAATGCAATACTATGTACAAGTCCGTGAAGCACGCCAAACTTCTCTTTGAGCGTAGAAGCCAACGTTTCGATCTCATCATCTACGGTTACGTTGCAAGGCATCAAGGTTGAGCCTGGAATCGTGTCCGCAAGCTTGCGGACGCGTTCCTCAACGCGTTCATTTTCAAACGTGAATACAAGGTTTGCTCCTTGTGCAGCCAAAGATTGAGCAATTGCCCAAGCGATGCTTCGATCGTTGGCAACACCCATAACAAGTATATTTTTTCCGGTTAACAGTTGACTCATGGTAGTAAAACCCCTCTCAACATTGGATTATGCGGCATTTATTCCCATTCTCCAAAGTACCCCATTTTGTCCAACAATTCAAGGATTAAATATACAGCTTATAGCTCAATCGAGGCTTGATCCACAACGGCAACGCCCTCTTGTTGCTTGAAATCCTCCATGAGTCGAAATAAGGCTTCATCCTTCATCTTCGCTTCAATCATGATATCGAGTCTGGGCGTAATGGGCGCTATGCCTCGCAGAAAGGCAAGAAGAGGGCCCACTTCCACATAGTCAGCATGGCTTCTCGGATCCTTTTCACTTTTGGGACTGGAAACGTGAATTTTGGGAGGGAGGGCATTTGACCCGGCTTCTTGGTGTTCAATCTCCGCTCCAGCCCACGTCAGCTGAATGCGCGGCCACAAATCCACCGCATCCTCTCCTTCGTTATTCACAGCATGATGATGAATATCCAGCACCATGGGTGCTCCCACCTTTTCGGCAATTTCCAGCGTTTCACGGGCATTGAACGTTTTATCGTCATTTTCAAGGGTGATCCGCTTTTGAATCTCAGGACGCAGCGTAGAAAAGTTGGCTATAAAGCGCTTAGCTGCCTTTTCCTTATCGCCATAAGATCCGCCAACATGAATGTTGCACATAGCTTCCATTCCTAGCCCCATTGCGTTAAGCATCGCGGCATGCCGCTCCAGATCCTCAACGGATTTCTGCAGTACATCTGCCTTGGGGGTGCTCAGCACGGTGAAATGATCGGGATGAAAGCTCACGCGCATGCCCGCCTTCTTGGCATAGCTGCCAAGCTCTTTGAACTCCGCAGAAAGCGTCGGAATCGGGTCCCATTCTGCCAGCGTTTCATGCCCGATAAGCGGAATCAGCCTGGAAGAAAAGCGAAAAACCATAATATCATGCGCACGGTTATGTCTCAGCAAGCGAAGCGTATTATGCAAATTTTCAGCACCAAGTCGTTCCAGCTTCCGAATAGCCGCTTCCCGATCCAGAAGCTTGCTGAAGCTCGTGAGTGTCATTGTTTTCGACGGCGAAGCGTTCTTAACAACGGTCGACATCGCCACATACCCCAGGCGAATTATCATGCGCGTGTAACCTCCATTATGAGTATGTAAAAAATCCCTCTATAGGGTACCCTTTGGAACAGCCGCACATACACATGTCTTCGGTTTTCGCGATCAGGAAGATAGAACCGCAATAATTTTGAAGCTAATATAAGCAGAGACTGTCAGCGGCAGTAGACTTAGCACCAGCATGCCGAGCTTGGTCCCGCGGTCTTCTTTCCGCAAAACGATATAGTTGCCAACCACCCAGACCAACACGTAGATACAAAGCGCTGCAATAGCCATATAACGCTCCTGCGCAGCAGGTCTAGCCATGAAGCCATAGAAACCAAAAATCGTATAAATGAGCACGTGAGGCGTCGGTATGCCTAGTATAAGATTGAAAAGCCAATAAGCCATGAATTTGCGATTCGCGGGAATGATTTGATTCACTTGGACACGCTCCTTTAAACCGAAAATCTACAAGAAATATTGTAGCTTTTCCGGCAAGGAAGCATAAGTACTAACTTCTTATAGTACTGTCTATCCTACGACTGTGTTTTAATTCCTTCAAAAGCCATTGTCACCAGACTATGCACATACGAATCATCTATTTTGTCTCCGGTTAACAACATTCTATAGAATATGGGCCCGTATATGAGATCAATACATGCTTCCAGATCTAGGCCCGCTTTCAATTCCCCGTTCTGAGCCCCTTGCTCCAAAAGTAGCCGTGCCTCACGCCGTCGAGGCTGGAAGTATCTAGTGCGGTAAGCCTCTGCCAATCCTGCATCAAACTGTCCTTCTCCGATTAATTCCGAAATGATTTTACCTTCCCGACTTATCAAAAATCGGGCAACATTCGTCGCATGGATGCGAACATTGCTAAAAGCGGAGCCCGTGTCAGGCACGGGCAGTCTTGCCGTAGCCGCGGACATATAGCCATCCATAACAACGGCTGCTTTATTGGGCCACCATTTATAAATGGTCGCTTTGCTAACTTGGGCACGTTCTGCGATTTTCTCAACAGTTACCGCCCCAAAGCCGAGCTCCAGCAATAAATCGTACGAAGCAGCAAGGATAGACTGTTGGGTTTCCAGATTACGTGGACGTCCTCTTTTGACACTCACGCGAATCCCTCCTTTTGGGCAAAATGATAATCACCTATTTACAAAACGGTACGTTCAGTATATCGTGTAATTATCAATTAGTAAACTATACGTACAGTATTTAATAAGGAGGACGATTGCTATGCAAACGGAAAAAGGAATGGAAGGGAAACGCATTTCGAGCTGGATGACATTTTTGTTGGCATCTGCCTGTGGTCTTATCGTAGCTAATCTTTATTATGCTCAAACTCTGGTAGGGCCAATAAGTGCCGATACAGGTCTTTCTTCCGCAGCGGCCGGGTTAATTGTGACTTTAACTCAAATTGGCTATGTGGTAGGACTCTTGTTTATCGTACCGCTCAGTGACATCATTGAAAATCGGCGTCTCGCCGTCATATCGCTAATTGTGGTGGTAGCTGCTTTGATCGGAGCAGCATTCGCAGCGAATGCGCCGTTGTTTCTGATTGCGTCCCTTTTCATCGGTTTAGGATCTGTGGTCGCTCAAATATTAGTCCCCTACGCGACTTATTTAGCTTCGGAAGAGCAGCGCGGCCGCGTGGTGGGGAATGTGATGAGTGGACTGCTCCTCGGCATTATGTTTGCTCGTCCCGTGGCAAGCTTCATTGCCAGCTTCTGGGGATGGCAAGCCGTATTCGCTTTGTCTGCGGTTGTCATTACGCTTTTGACGGTACTTTTATGGCGTATTCTTCCTGAAAGAAAGCCTTCACCTGCGATCAACTACGGTGAACTGCTCGTCTCGTTAGTTGTTCTTTTGCGACAAACGCCTATACTGCGCCGACGGGCCCTCTATCAAGCTTGTTTATTTGGAGCCTTTAGCCTTTTTTGGACTACGGTGCCTTTGCGATTGGCTGATGAATTCCAAATGTCCCAGCAAGGCATCGCCTTATTTGCCTTAGCAGGCGTAGGCGGGGCCATCGCAGCGCCGATTGCGGGAAGACTGGCGGACAAAGGCTTGACGCGGCTTTTGACCGGATTGGCCATGCTGATTGCAGCCTTGTCTTTTGTGCTGGCCTATCTCTTCCAAACCCACTCAACAACAGCTCTTGGCCTGCTTGTTCTTGCCGCTATTATGCTGGATATGGCCGTATCGGGAAATCTCGTCCTTGGACAGCGAGCGATTTATTCATTGGGGAGCGCAGCAAGGGGACGTCTGAACGGGTTATTCATGTCCATCTTTTTCATTGGCGGTGCGGTCGGCTCCTCTTTGGGCGGCTGGTCTTATGCCCATGGGGGCTGGAATCTTACCACTCTGATTGGGATTGTGCTGCCGCTTGTGGCTTTACTTTACTACTTTACGGAAAAAAGATCCCTAGCTAGGACATAAGCATACAAAAAGGCGCCATCCCCAAGGGACGGCGCCTCTTTCCATCTTTTTGATCGATTACACTTGCTCTCCGAAAAACATTTCGTAAGCCAGTGCCGTTTGAATCTTCGCTTCTTCTTCGTTCAATCGGCGAATGAGTTCCATTTCTACCTGGGTCACTTCTTCCCCTTGGAAATTGATCTCCGCGATGGAAGCAACGATGCGAACAATCGCAATCGCCTCATTCTCCGGTGTATACGCGATAACCTTCTGACCTGTTGGGAAGACGCGGAAGCCGCTCTTCACCATTTTGCCGCGGCCATACTCCAGCAGCTCAAAAAGCTCCTGTGCGGACTTGAATTTGCATACTGAATTAAACTCCGTTTGAAATCCCATTTGCATCTACTCCACATCAAAAGAATATTGGATATTTTGCTTCGCGGCATGCCGTTCGATCGCCAATCGGATAAGATCATCGAGCAGCTCTGCATAGGGCTTGCCGGATTCTTGCCACAGCAAAGGGTACATGCTGAACGGGGTGAAGCCCGGCATTGTATTGATTTCGTTGATGTAGATTTTGTTGTCGGTTTTGCCCAGGAAGAAATCCAACCGTGACAAGCCGCTGCCATCTACTGCTAAATAGGCTTGAATGGCGAGCTGTCTGATTTGTTCAGCCGTTTCGTGCGGAATTTCGGCAGGAATCACCATCGCTGATTTGCCATCCAAATATTTGGCTTTGTAGTCATAAAACTCGTTGGACGAAACGATTTCCCCAGCAACAGAGGCAATAGGCTCATCGTTGCCCAAGATAGCAACCTCAATCTCGCGCGCATCGATATTTTCTTCAATAATAACTTTGCGGTCGTATTGAAAGGCAAAATTAACTGCTTCAATCAATTCCGCTTGATTTCTTGCTTTGGAAATGCCAACGCTGGAGCCTAGATTCGCTGGTTTCACGAAGCAAGGGTAACCAATCGCCGTTTCCAGCTCGACCAGATGATAAGCACGATTTTTTTCCCACTCTGTACGTGTAAAATGACGGAAAATGCATTGCGGAAGTCCTTCTTGCGCAAAAATCTTCTTCATCATGACTTTATCCATTCCCACCGCGGACGCAAGCACGCCTGCCCCTACGTAAGGGATATTGGCCATTTCCAACAAGCCTTGAATGGTTCCGTCTTCACCGAAGGTACCGTGCAATAACGGGAAGATCACATCCAAGCTTGTGTCCTTCGTCCCTACTGGATTAACAGCAGCAACGGATACATCGCCTTTGGCTTGAATTGCTCCGAATATCGGAGCCAGAGCGTTCGACACCGGTGCATTCCCTGTTTCTCCTGCTCTGAAGGTTAAAGCATCTTTGGATTCAGCAGGTCCGAGAAGCGGAGCGCCGCTCTTCCACTCGCCTTTTGTCGTTATATAAAACGGTGTTACCTCATATTTCGTGAAGTCCACGGCTTTCATAACGGCCAATGCTGTTTGCAAGGACACGTCATGCTCTCCGGATTTCCCTCCATAAATGAGTCCAATTCTGATTTTGCCGCCCATTCCGTACCTCCGTCTAGTCGTTCTATTTCTGTACTACCTATCACATTTCATCAGCAACTCGAACGAAAACGTATTTCGTCCGCTCCGTCCAAGCGGGTGAATCCTTATAAGCCCAATACCGATTGCGGCTATTATACGTATGTGCATTCACAAGAGGCATGCCGTTGGCATCCTTGCCGATTACAATGACATTGTGCTGAAACCGGCCGTCACCGTCCCAGTCGTAGCTGATCGTGTCTCCCGGCTGAAGCTCGCGCGGATCATGAACAATATGACCATGCAGCCCTTTGCGGCTATGCGATAAAAACGATTGCAAGCTGTTGGCTACTGCCCAGCTGAAGCTCCACAGCTCTTGATGGCCTCTTCTGCCTGCATACCACCAGCCCAAATCCCTTTTCCCAGTATAGTCCATTGGAGCCCCGCCTGCAAAGAGGCACTGCGATACAAAATTCGTGCAATCGACTTCAAATTCCTCAAATTTAGGGTTCGGTTTTTCCCACCAAGTCTCGGCATATTCCACAACTTTGGCGCGGTTATATATGATTTTGCGCAGAGCAGATTCTTGGGCACTGCCGCCCAATATACTATGGTTGATATAAGGAAGAGAGGGCGCTCTTCGCAGCCCTTCCACGAAGTCTTCCGGCTCAGGCAAAAGAAAGCCACGCTGCCTGCTCGAAAGCGACTTCTCGGCTTGCAGCGATTCTGTGTATCTCACCTGCCAACGGTTCGCCATGCTGTCAATCGTCACACGCTCCGTCTCGATGCGCTCTTCCACATGCTCAGTGGAACCAATCTGATAGTACAAATACCGATGCAGCCGGATATCGGCAATAATCCCTTGACCCGATTCTCTGACACCGCTGAGACGCAGCTTTGTTTCCCCGCGCAGCAGCTTGGCATCACGGTCCTGATAGCTGCTCAGCAGCCTGCGGACTCTAATATCCTGTGTGCGGACATAAGCGCTGTCTGTGACATGAGCTTCAAGCGGTGCTGCAGAGCCTTCGAGCTCTGCTTGATTTTTGGCGTGAACATAATTGTAGAGCGCTGTTTTCCAGGACATCTTGGGATCCTCCTAAAAGTTTTCTATGTCTTCTCATTCACACAATAAAAAGCCCCAAAGACTGCTATTTATTGAAAAGCACTCTTTTGAGGCATAATATGAGTCCTTAGAGACCCATTAACGACTCTTAGAGCCGCCTGCAAGTGTTTCCTGCTCATTTACTGAAGGACGAGCCCGATTTGCTTTGAATTGATTCAATATATGACATTTATCCGGTAAAAATGATTGAAATAAATCTTTACTGATACACAGTGAGACGGTATACTTAAAGTAGGGGATAAATGAAATTGAGTTTCACTAGTTGAAACTCAGTGGATGAAGATATTTTAAGGAGGAATTACCCATGCCCAACAAAGACTCTTTTTCTGTGCGTAAGCAGTTAACTGTCGGCACGAAATCGTTCCAGTATTACAGTCTTCCTGACTTTGAAAGCCAAGGTCACGGCACCATCAACAATTTGCCTGTTTCCATCCGCGTTTTGCTTGAAGCTGCTATTCGTCAATTCGACGGTCGCGCGATTACAAGCGAACACGTGAAACAAATCGCTGGCTGGGCTGAAGGCCGCGATGAAAACAAAGAAATTCCTTTCATTCCTGCTCGTATCGTTCTTCAGGATTTCACCGGAGTACCAGTCGTCGTTGACCTTGCGGCAATGCGTGCGACTATGGCTCGTGAAGGTGGAGATCCGAAACGGATCAACCCGCTTGTTCCTGTAGACCTTGTTATTGACCACTCTGTCATGGTTGATGCTTTCGGATCCCCGGATGCACTCGACATGAACATTAACTTAGAATTCGAAAGAAACGAAGAGCGTTACCGTTTCTTGCGTTGGGCACAAACAGCATTTGATAATTTCCGTGCTGTCCCTCCTTCAACAGGTATCGTTCACCAAGTTAACTTGGAGTACCTGGCTTCCGTAGCCGCTACCAAAACAATCGACGGTGAAACTGTTGTTTACCCAGATTCCTTGGTTGGTACTGACTCCCATACAACAATGATCAATGGTCTTGGTGTTGTAGGTTGGGGCGTCGGCGGTATCGAAGCTGAAGCTGGTATGCTTGGACAACCGCTTTACTTCGTAGCTCCGGACGTTGTTGGTTTCAAATTGACAGGCCACTTGGCAGAAGGCGCTACAGCAACTGACTTGGCTTTGACTGTTACACAAATTTTGCGTAAAAAAGGCGTTGTTGGTAAATTCGTTGAGTTCTTCGGTCCTGGTCTGAGCAACATTTCCTTGGCTGACCGTGCAACTGTAGCTAACATGGCTCCTGAGTACGGCGCAACCATCGGTTTCTTCCCAGTTGATAACGAAACATTGAACTACCTGAAAGCTACAGGCCGTGAAGATGATCAAATCGCACTTGTCGAAGCTTACTACAAAGCACAAGGCATGTTCCGTACAGACAGCACACCGGATCCTGTATTTACAGATGTTGTTGAACTTGATCTTGGTTCCGTAGTACCAAGCTTAGCTGGTCCTAAACGTCCTCAAGACCGCGTTGAGCTTACGAACATGAAAGAGTCTTTCAACTCCATCATCCGTACGCCAATCGACAAAGGTGGATATGGCCTCACCGATGAGAAAATCAACGAAGTTGTAGAAGTCGTTTACCCTAGCGGCGAAACAGCTAAAATGGGCACAGGCGCTGTCGTAATCGCAGCGATCACTTCCTGTACCAACACTTCCAACCCAAGCGTTATGCTAGGTGCCGGACTTGTAGCGAAAAAAGCGGTAGCTCGCGGTTTGAGAAAACCAGCTTTCGTAAAAAGTTCCCTGACACCAGGTTCCTTGGTTGTTACCGAGTATCTGATCAAAGCAGGCTTGCTTGAGCCTCTAGAAGCACTAGGCTTCCACGTTGCAGGTTACGGCTGTGCAACTTGTATCGGTAACTCCGGTCCGCTTCCAGACGAAGTCAGCAAAGCGATCATCGATAACGATATGACGGTGGCTGCTGTTATTTCCGGTAACCGTAACTTTGAAGGCCGCGTACATGCGCAAGTTAAAGCCAACTATCTGGGATCACCTCCACTTGTTGTTGCTTATGCTCTTGCTGGAACAGTTAACATTGATTTGGCTAACGATCCAATCGGCTACGACCAAAACAATCAACCTGTTTACCTCAAAGACATCTGGCCAACAAACCAAGAGATTCAAGAAGCTCTGGGCATCGCAATGAGCGCTGATATGTTCCGTGACAAATACAGCAATGTATTCCGTGCGAACGAGCGTTTCAACCAAATCGCAATTCCAGAAGGCGATCTGTACGAGTTCGACAACAAATCCACTTACATTCAAGAGCCTCCGTTCTTCACTGATCTGGGTACGGTTCTGGATGATATCGCGGATATTCGCAACGCCAAAACGTTGGCACTGCTTAGCGATTCCGTAACAACGGATCACATCTCGCCTGCAGGTAACATCAAAGTTGACAGCCCAGGGGGCCAATACTTGATCAACCATGGCGTCAAAAAAGAAGATTTCAACTCCTACGGTTCCCGTCGTGGTAACCACGAAGTGATGATGCGCGGAACGTTCGCCAACATCCGTATTCGTAACCAAGTGGCACCTGGCACAGAAGGCGGCGTAACAACTTACCTGCCAACTGGTGAAGTTGAGTCCATCTACGATGCTTCCATGAAGTATCAAGCTGAAGGCCAAAACCTCGTCGTTATCGCTGGTAAAGAGTACGGAACTGGAAGCTCCCGTGACTGGGCAGCCAAAGGAACATTCCTGCTCGGCGTGAAAGCTGTTATCGCAGAAAGCTTCGAGCGTATTCACCGCAGCAACCTTGTGGGCATGGGCGTTCTTCCACTTCAATTCCTTGATGGAACTGGCTGGAAAACACTGGGCATCACAGGTCGCGAAACATTCGATATCACAGGTCTGAGCAACGATGTTCAACCAGGTTCGACGGTTAAAGTTACAGCAACTCGTGAAGACGGAACAAGCTTCGAATTCAACGCTCTCGTGCGTTTGGACAGCTTGGTTGACGTGGATTACTACCGTAATGGCGGTATCCTGCAAACCGTTCTTCGCTCCATTCTTGCTGAGAATAAATAATTCAGTTTACAACACGCAAAACACACACATGTATGCACGCCAAATCCGGAATGCCTTATGGCATTTTCGGATTTTTTTATTTGGGATATGACGCGGTTGCTTATAGGCTCATCGGGCTGTGAAAGCGCTTTTCTCGAGTTTGTGTCACACGCTGAAACCCTAGAGCCCCAAGTGATTGACTTACATTTCCAATAACTGCGGGTTGAGCCTGCCCTTCTCCCCTACTATACTGGGTAGAGCGAAAGGGGAGATGAAAGATGAACACATTGAAAAAGCTCGTCTTAGTCATGCTGTTCGCGTCGATCGGGTTAGGGTATACTGCAAGCCAGTTCAGCCAACCAACTTACGCGGCAGAGGCTACCTTACAGTTAGGTACTCAAAACGGAGACGTATGGGACGCACAGTTTCGTCTAAAAATGTTAGGCTATTATACACAGCCGATGGATGGCAAATACGGTCCTGTAACTGCCGCGGCTGTTCGTAATTTTCAATATAATTATGGCTTAACCGTTGATGGTCTTGTCGGAGCGAATACGTGGCAGAGCTTGCGTAAATACTCCGTAAATCAAGAAGATCTGGACATTTTGGCTAGAGTGGTCTACAGCGAGGCACGTGGCGAGTCTTACGAAGGACAAGTGGCGGTAGCCGCCGTTGTCATGAATCGCCTGAAGTCGAGTCAGTATGCCAACACGATTGAGGGGATTGTTTTTGCCCCAGGAGCGTTCACAGCAGTAAGTGACGGTCAATACTGGCTAACGCCGGATAGCACCGCCTACAAGGCTGCACAGGACGCCGTAAAGGGCTGGGACCCGACCAAGGGAGCTACGTTCTACTTCAACCCAGAAACAGCGACTAGCGCTTGGATCTGGTCACGTCCGCAAACCGTGCGGATTGGTCATCATATTTTTGCGAAGTAATCGATGCCGTCAGGGGAATCCAGCCTGACGGTTTTTGTTTTGGTGCAGGCACCGATTTTGCGGTAATCGTGCGCAAAAACCAGTGTTGGCGTATCCGCCACCTTTATAGGTTAGATCCGCGGCTCGCGATTTCGGAAAGCCTGCATAAGTGCAGGCTTTTTCGATCAAATCGTGTGAAAACAGAAGAAAGCCTGCGATTATGCAGGCTTTTTAAGCTATTTCATCCTGGAATCGAAATAAGGGTCTCGAAAAGATGTATAATCGCAGGCTTTTAGCGATTTTGCTCATTCCCGAGACGAAAAGGATGCACAATTGCAGGAATTATGCGAAATACACGGGCGGGCTTGAGGCATTTTGCCAGCGTGAGCAAACTCTAGCTGATCAAGCTACTCAAGACACTTAAGACACTTAAGACACTTAAGACATTCAAGACACTCCAGACACCTAAGCTACTCAAGCCACCAAAGCCACTCCAGTCACTCAAGCTACTCAAGTCACCCAAGTCACTCCACGATTAAAGTGTATACAAGTATAAAATTTTTTTGTTGTAGACCCCGATTTCCCGGTATCGTGCGAAAAACCATTGTCAGCGTATGCGCCACCTTTATAGGTTAGATCCGCGGCTCGCGATTTCGGAAAGCCTGCATAAGTGCAGGCTTTTTCGATCAAATCGTATGAAAACAGAAGAAAGCCTGCGATTATGCAGGCTTTTTAAGCTTTTTCATCCTGGAATCGAAATAAGGTCTCGAAAAGATGTATAATCGCAGGCTTTTCGCGATTTTGCTCATTCCCGAGACGAAAAGGATGCACAATTGCAGGAATTATGCGAAATACACGCGGCGGGCTTGAGGCATTTTGCCAGAATGAGCAAACTCTAGCTGATCAAGCTACTCAAGACACTCAAGGCACTCAAGACACCCAAGCAACTCAAGACACTCCAGACACTCCAGACACTCCAGACACCTAAGCTACTCAAGCCACCAAAACCACTCCAGTCACTCAAGCTACTCAAGCTACCCAAGTCACCCAAGTCACTCCAGTCACTCAAGCTACTCAAGCTACCCAAGCTACCCAAGTCACCCAAGTCACTCCACGATTAAAGTGTATACAAGTATAAAAAATTTTTGTTGTAGACCCCGATTTCGCGGTATCGTGCGCAGAACCATTGTTGGCGTATGCGCCACCTTTATAGGTAAGATCCGCGGCTCGCGATTTCGGAAAGCCTGCATAAGTGCAGGCTTTTCGATCAAATCGTGTAAAAACAGAAGAAAGCCTGCGATTATGCAGGCTTTTTAAGCTTTTTCATCCTGAAATGGAAATAAGGTCTCGAAAAGATGTATAATCGTAGGCTTTTCGCGATTTTGCTCATTCTCGAGATGAAAAGGATGCACAATTGCAGGAATTATGCGAAATACACGGGCGGGCTTGAGGCATTTTGCCAGCACGAGCAAACTCCAGCTAACCAAGCTTTCACTGCGCAAGTGTGGAGGAAAGCGTTCTTCGATAAGAAAATTTCTAATAGAGAGGAGGTTCAAAAATCCAAAATGATTTTTGGGACAGACTCTTATGTTTTGGTGTAGGCCCCGATTTCAGATTATCGGGGTACTTGTTCTTGCTGTAAGGCTGTTTTACAGCCTTACAGCAGCAGATTCTCACGCCACGCCACCGGGACGCTTCCCGAAGCTGTAAAGGGCAAAAAAGCTATCCCAGGTCTGCAACCACCCGAATAGCTTAACGTTTTTCAAACTGATTCTTCATACCAAGGATTCAGATGCACCAGCACCTCATCCACGTCGCTATGAGCGTCTTTGATCTTTTGTTTGATGGCGCGGCTGATATCATGGCCTTCTTGGATGGTTAAAGTCCCCCGAACGGCCAGCCTTGCATCGACTAAAATGTAGTGTCCGTGCTCCCGCGCCCGCAGTCGATCAATGCGTTTGATCTCCGGCACAGAGCGGATCAAAGCGGCATACTGCTCAATATGCTCCGGACTTACACTCCGCTCCATGAGAATGTCGAAGGATTCTCTGCCCATTTCATAGGCCAGCTTCAACACGAGAAATGAGACGATGATTCCCGCTACGGGATCTCCATAAGCTAAGATCGCATAGCCGAAATGTTCGCCAATCAAAGCTAAGCCGATACCAACGGATGCGGCAATAGACGCATACACGTCCGCCAGATGGTCGTATGCGGTAGCGATCAGGCCCTTGCTGTTGCGCTCACGGCCGATACGCATCGTATAGATGTAAAGGATTTGCTTCCAGATCAGCGAAATAACGGCCGCAACGAAAGCAATCCAATGCGCGTTGCCGGGCTCTTCAAACAGCGCATGGATGGAGTGATAGCCCATGTAAATGGCCGCTCCACCCAGAATGATGGCGACAATGAAAGCCCCGAGCACCTCGGCCTTGCCGTGTCCGTAGGGATGATCCACATCGGCCGGCTTGGAGGATACTCGCATCGAGCTGTATGCGGTCGCGGAGGCGATCACATCTCCCGCGTTATGGATGCCGTCAGCGATCAGCACTTGGCTTTGGAAGAGGAGTCCGACGATGATTTTGATGGCGGTAAGCACGACATTGCTGGCAAGGCTGATCCAGATCGCCAGCATGGAAGCTGCCTTCTTCATACTTGCCACATCCTTTCCCTCCTTCTAGTATGGACCTCCTAGAAGATAAACATCCATCGCCGCTAGCGCAGCATGGTTCCCATCCGCCGCGCCGCCTCCATAATCAGCGGCGCCTGCTCTTGCATAACCTCCAGCGTCAATCGGTTCGCTGGGCCGGAAACCGCAAGGGCGGCGACCAAACGGCCGCCTCGATCCAGCACCGGCGCAGACACTGCCGCCGCACCGGGCTCGCGCTCTTCCACGCTCGTGGCGAAGCCAGCGAGCTTGGTGTCGCTGAGCTGCTGCAGGAACGCCTGCTGATCCAGCCCGGTCGGCCAGTCGGCCGAGGCTAGAAGCTTCTCATGCAGCGCAGGCTCAGCGAAGGCGACGAGCACCTTGCTCGAGGCGCCGACGTATAAGGGCATACGCGCCCCGACAGGGGCTACGCGGCGAATGGCCTGGTTGCTCTGCACCGCTTGGATGCGCACGCGAAGCAAGCCGTCCTGAACGTACAGCGAGATCGTTTCGCCGAGCTGATCGCGCAGCCGTTCCATCTCCGGTAGCAGAATGATGCCGGGGTCTCCCTCTTTGGAGAGGTTAGCGGAGAGCTCCCACAGCCGATAACCAAGTCTGTATTTATCTGTTGCGGCATCCCGCATGATGAACCCCTTGCCCTCGAGTGAGGCAAGCAGGCGGTGGACGGTGCTTTTGTGCAGATCGACACGACTTGCAATTTCAGTTAAGGTCAGCTCGGTAGCTCCAGTAAAACAGAGCATAATATCTAAAGCGCGCTCAACGGCACGCACGGTTAGCTTGCCATCTTCCATGACGAACACCACTTTCATTATACGGATATCTATGATATGCCAGTTGATCTGAAAAGTTGACTGGTTTCACTATATGAAACCCATTTACATCTAGTATAACCAAACTACCTCTATGCGTAAAGGTCAATCATCTGTTTCTTCTATTGTTACAGTACCGTTACAGAGGCCTTACAATTGGTGCATCAGCATTGACTTGAAAGCGCATTCAGAATAATATTAAGGTAGAAGATTACTTATCAGAATATTTTGTCAATTAATCTCGAGATTCATTCTCCCTATGACCTCTTAGAGCAACTGGGATTACTCACACTATTTTATATGGAGGGAGGGTGCTGCGATGTCAACAACATCTCTATCCCCTGGTTCATTACAACCCACACTGGAGCAGGTCGTTCCTCGACGGCTTTTACGCAAAAAAAAGCTGATTCTCACTATCCTGATCTCCTTCTTAACCTTATGCCTGTCTCTGCTGCTTGCCTTTCATGCTTACATTGCTTGGACGCTGGCTCGGCCGCACATCGACCCTCTCCATTCCGATCCAATGAGAGCGGTTGGTCTTCCTTTCAGCAGTGTAACCTTCCCAAGCTTGAATGGCGCTTCTCAATTAGATGGCTGGTTCATTCCTGCTCAATCGAGCAAAACCATTATTTTCTCTCATGGCTACGGCGGCAATCGCGAGGAATTATGGGTCCCGCTTTACAACTTGGCCCGTGAGCTTCATCTACAAAATTACAATGTGCTTATGTTTGATTATGGGTACGTTCATCCTGGCAGCAAGCGCCTGATGACGGGTGGTATTCAAGAGTCTCAGGAACTGCTCGGAGCCATCAATTATGTCAAACAGCTATCCAGCGGTCCAATCTATATCTGGGGCTTCTCGATGGGCGCAGGCACAGCGCTGCAAGCGGCTCTCCAGAACAACACGGATATCTCAGGGATGATTCTGGACAGCACCTTCTTGCTGAATCCAGATACCCTTTATCACAATATGAAGCAAGTCGTGAACGTTCCTAAATTCCCGTCTCTACCGCTCGTTCGCTTATTTTTCCCATTGCTCAATGGCGTAAGCTTGCATGAAGTGCCTTACAATAAGGTCACCTCTACCGCTTACCCGATGCCTATCTTCTTCATCCACGGAACCGAAGACTACAAAGCTCCCTATGGTATGGTAGAAGACATGTTCAAGCAGCAGAAGGCACCCGAATCCAAGCTATGGATCATTCCCAAAGCACAGCACGAGCTTCTTTATCGAGCGGAACCAAAAGCCTATATTCGCAAAACGATGAATTTCTTAAATGGTCTTTCAACTGCACCTGTTTACTAACGTTGGTATTCCCTCCTCCTTATAAAATCGGCCCCTTACTTGCGGGGCCGATATTTTTTTATGCGCTAAAAAAACAAAGAACGCTGACAGGGTCAACGTTCTCTTAACTTCTATGCTAGCGATAAACTGGCATCTAGTCCATTTCGTAAATCGATCCCGATTTGCTTGCGAACAGCTCGGCGTATACTTTCTCAGCGTAGGCGTCTGTCATGCCGGAAATATAGTCCGCAACGAATCGCGGCCAGCTCCAATTGCCCTTGCGGCGCTCGTAGCTGTCAATCCAGTCGGGCGGGATAATCCATTGCCCCTTGTCTTGATCGATGAAGCTGTACCATAAGCGCTCCACGATGATCTCACTGCGCTTCTGCAAGCGCAGCACCCGGAAATCCTTGATCAGGGTAACCCATGCGAGCTTTTTGAGGATTTCCATCGTCCGCAGCAGGTTCATATCCTCCGCTCCGTCTTTGACGAGCGCAACCTTCTTCCAGCCGCGATCCGGATCATCAATGATATCCAGACAGCTGGCGAAGGAGCTCACCCAGCGAGCTTTCATCTCTCTGCGCGTCCGCGATTCTTCCCGATTGCATTCTGCAAAGATCTGCTCCCATTGCTCCAGATAATCAGACAGTACCTGTCTGACCATCAGCTCAATATCGACTTGCTCCCACCCGAATTTATGCTTGTTGGGATCATTCAAGATCTCCATAACCAGATGCCGGATCAACCGCTGATCTTCAAAAAAGGTCGCATTCATTTGAATTTTCCCCGCGCGGATGCCGTCTTCAATATCATGGGTGGAGTAGGCGATATCATCGCACAAATCCATCAACTGAGCTTCCAGCGTGGAGCAGCCCTCCGGCATTTTCCACTCCGCTCTAAGCTCTCGAATGATATCCCACTCTGAGCCATACACGCCCTTGAGTCTGGACTCTTCTTCAATCAGGAAGGGATATTTATTGATACCCAGAAGTACTGCTGAGGTTAGATCCAGACCGCTTTCGCTGCCTGCCCGTTTCTCCAGAAACATCAGGATCCGGAAGTTTTGGGCATTGCCTTCATATTTCAAGCCATGATCCTTCAGCAGGATATGATTCAGCACTTCTTCCCCTTTGTGCCCAAAAGGTGGGTGTCCAAAATCATGGGCGATCGACGCACATTCCACCACCGTAGGGTCGATAATAAGCCCCGGGTGCTCTCTTTTTTGCAGGAACGGATTCGTCCGCTCTAAGCGCTTCGCCACTTCTCTGGCGATTTGGGCAACTTCCAGCGAATGCGTGAGTCGTGTCCGATAATAATCTCCTGATCCGGCACCGAACACCTGTGACTTCCCTTGCAGCCGCCGAAAGGTCGGTGATTGGATAAGCCGCGCATAATCCCGTTCAAATTCATCTCGTTCTTCGCTCACTTTAGAGGAAGCGGCCTCACCGGGCCGATATTTTCGTATGTCATTCATAAGCTTGCCTCCCAAGTGCTCTTTCCTATTCCCCAATAACGTTTATAAAAGAATACTATATCCGTCTACCTTGCAACAAGTCATAGCCGTCACTCTTAACAAAAAAAAGGAATGCTGCACAAGACTTTTGTCTCCATGCACATCCCCTTGCGCGAACTATTTATTTTAACAAGGACAAAAACTCTGAGCGAAGCGTCGAATCCGTCCGGAAAGAACCGCGAACCGCTGAGGTTATCGTCTGACTGCCATACTTCTTCACGCCTCTGGAGCACATACACATATGTTCCCCTTCCACCACAACCATGACGCCATGCGGCTTCAGCACTTCATCCAGAATGTCGGCAATCTCCGATGTAATTCGCTCCTGCACCTGAAGCTTGCGTGTAATCACATCCACTAGACGGGCGAATTTGCTTAATCCCGCTACTTTACCGCTAGGCAAGTACCCGACATGCACTTTCCCGAAAAAGGGCGCCATATGATGCTCACATTGACTGTAATAAATAATATCTTTAATGATCACCAGCTCTTCGTGCTGCTCATCAAAGGTTACACCCAGCACATCACGGGGATTCGCCTCATAACCAGAAAATATTTCTTCATACATCCGGGTTACGCGAGCAGGTGTGTCAAGCAAACCTTCCCGATCTACATCTTCGCCAATCAGCCTCAAAATCTCCCGAACATGCTGCTCAATGAGTTCCCGATTCTCGGAGACTCTTGTATTCTTATACTCGATTGATGCCATCTTTTCTCCACCTCTTTCTTCTATCCCATACAAATGGTCAGAACCTTGATACTGTCGCGCATCGCTCTGCTGTCTTTGTGCGCTTTGGTGAGCAGCATTCCGCCTTGCAGCAGCGAAACGATCGGTGTCGCCAACTCTACGGGGCTCAGCCCCTGCAGAGAGAGCTCACCGCGCTTGCGCCCATCCTGCAAGCAAGATTCGACCTCAGCCTCCATCTCGCTGAAAAAACGGCTCAGCGGCTTACGCAGCTCTTCTGAGCTGTCACTAAGCTCCAAAGCCAAGTTGCCGAAGAAGCAGCCCTTCCGACAGGCATGCTCTTCGCAGAAGCTCAGCATCCTTTCGAACAAGCCGAGCACCCGCTGCTTCGGCGACAAATCCGCATTGCCGAGGCTTGGCTCCAGAACGGCTTGCCGCATCTCCTGAACCTTGCGTTCAATCACCTTAAGGCCCAGCTCTTCTTTACTTTTGAAATGATAATAAAAATTACTTTTACAAACCCCGCTGCTCGACAAAATATCTTCCAGTCCCGTCCCTTGGAAGCCATGGTCATGAAACAGATCCATCGCTGCCTCCAGGATGCGGTCTTTGTTGCTTGCCATCGAATAGCCACCTCTGAATAGTACCGGTATGTCCTATAGCTTTCATACCTGACCATAATAGGAAGGGCTCGTGCTGTCAGCCGTTTGTACGGTGGACAGCACAGCCCTTGTGAAGGGTTCTTTTACACCCTACGTATTATTTCCACTTTTGGTTTTTCATCATTTGCTGCGCTTTATTCAATTGCTGCTTATTCATGTTGTAGCCCATTTGCTTCGCCATTTTGGCCAGCATTTCGGGATTGTTCTGCATCGATTCCAGCTGTCTTTTTAAATAGAATACACCGATGAAAAACCCGCCGACTAAGCCCACAATCAACGTGAGAATAGGTATAAGATAACTCCACATCGTGAATGCCCCCTGCTTGTACAAATTGGTATGGATTGCTTGCTTTATCATATCATTTCTGTTCATCTGTTTACAAATAGGTACCCGCCCAAATTATAGCACTTGTTCGATGAAAAGAGTCGTGTGTTTAGCCAAATCAATCTCTTTAATATCCAGCTCCCGATCCGTGGCATCCTGTTTGACAATGCGAACGATGGGCCGGCTTGGCAGTCCGCGATGCTGCCCCACGACGACACCAGTCTCCCGACTGGAGAGGCGAACGGAAGCCCCTGTTGGATAAATAGAAACGATTTTCAGAAATTGAATCACCACATCGCGGTCCAGCTTAGTTTCAGCTAGCGCCATCATATGCTCGCAAGCCTCGTATGGCAGCATACGCCGACCTAATGAGGTATCGAAGAGCAAATTATCATACATGTTAGCGACAGCTGTAATTTTGGCATAGATATGGATATCTTCGCTCAAAAGTCCCCTCGGATAGCCAGAGCCATCTACAGCTTCATGGTGCTGAAACGCCACATGGGCAATCAGCAAGCTGAATTCCCGTTTGTTTTTCAAAAGCTCAAAGCCTCTCCACGTATGATGTCTCTTGAGATCCAGCGATTCATCGTCGTACAGAAGTTCGACTTTGCCTACATCGTGAAGAAGCGCGCCAACGGCAAGCTCTTTTAACTGCGTCTCATTGAAGCCCATATTAATGCCGATCAACACAGCCATCATACAAACGTTCGTCGCATGGACATACATCTCATTATCCTTCGTGCGAATATCGGTCAATTGAATAAGGACATCACGGTTCTTCATCACTTCATCGAGCAAGGTATTGATCGAAATGCTCATGGAACGGGAGTTAAATTCCTTGCCCGATTGAATCGCTGCGAAGGTTTGACCCATCTGCTGCATCACAATCCGTTTCGTTTCCTCCGAAAGAATCTCCGGGATTTCCACATCCTCCAGGCTCTCGTCTTTAATATAAATCATCGTAACCCCGATGCGGTTGAGCGTATTAATCATGAATACCGTTAATTGCACGCCTTCAGATAGCAAAATAGATCCGTTGCTGGCAAATATCGTTCGACCCAAATATTGCCCCGACTCAACGGAATCCAAATGGACATATTTCATAGGATACACTCCATTTTATTCAGATTGTTGTTGCGGTAAGAGGCCGTTCCAGGTCTAACAACCGTATTTTGATATCCAGCCCGCCGCCATAGCCAACGAGCTCCCCGCTAGCGCCAATGATACGATGGCACGGGATGATGACCGGAATCGGGTTTTTATTATTCGCTCCGCCAACTGCTCTAACCGCTTTCGGGGAGCCAATGGCTTCTGCTATATGTTTATAAGAAGCTGTTTCGCCGTATGGAATAGCTAACAATGCCGTCCAAACGCGTTTCTGAAAATCAGTTCCCTGTAAATCGAGTTCACCGTCAAAAGAGGTTCGGTCTCCGCGAAAATATTGCTCCAACTGCTCGGCAATCAATGCCAGATGCGCTGTATCCTCTTGCCATTCATGCCTGCCAAACCAACGATCCGCCCATTCCTGCAATCGCTCTTGATTATGTTCCATGGTTCCAAACGCAATATTGCACAGTCCCTGTGATGTTGCAGCAAGGACGAGTGGGCCTATCGGTGAAGCGACTTCTGTATAGCGAAGAATGGTTCCTGCTTGTTGCATACGTGTCATGTGTATGGTTCCTCCTCACCTTGAAGCTGATTGGCTTACAGCAGTGATGGCTTTCTCAATATCTTCCCTGACAACAGGCTCCTGTTCCTTGGCTTGGGCATTATTCAGCGCCGACGACGCTTCTTCGCCGCCAATTCTGCCCAGCGCCCATGCGCAGGCCGCACGGATCTCCGGTCGTGGATCGGCTAGCAGAAGCTCGCTTAGAATCGGCACGGCTGACTGGTCCCGGAAATTGCCAAGGGCGATAATCGCATTGCGCTGAATCGGCTTCTTGCCTCTCCACGAAGCAGCAATACGTCCGTATTGTTCTTTGAACTCCTTGTTTGTCATGGTGAGCAAAGGGATCAGCAGCGGCTTGACCTTCTCAGGGTCAGGCTGCAGCTCGGGCTGATGCGTCCAGTTCATGCCCTTATTCTTCGGGCAAACGATTTGGCATGTATCACAGCCGTAGATGCGATTGCCGATCTTGCGCTTGTATTCATCGTCGATATAGCCCTTAGTCTGCGTAATGAAAGAAATGCAGCGGCTTGAATTGAGCTGCCCTGGACCGACTAGAGCCCCAGTCGGACAGGCATCTATGCAAATCGTGCAATCCCCGCACTGATCCATAATAGATGTATCGGGTGTAAACGGAATATTTGTAATCATATCGCCCAAATAAACCCACGAGCCCCACTCCGGTGTGATGACGGCGCAGTTTTTGCCACTCCAGCCGATCCCCGCACGCTCGGCCACGGCCCGGTCGACAAGGACACCGGTGTCGACCATGCTCATCAATCGCGCATCTGGCACGCGCTCCGCGATGAAAGCCTCCAGCTTCGCGAGCCGGTCGCGAAGCACGTCATGGTAATCGCTCCCCCACGAGGAGCGCGAAATAATGCCCCGATACGCCCCTGGCTCGGATCGGGGAGGGTTCGGCAGTTTCGACGGGTACGCCACAGCGATCGAAATGATCGACTTCGGCGCGTCGAAGCTCAGCCCGGGGTTGACTCGCTTCTCGATATCCGGCTCCTCGAAGCCGGATTCGAATCCCTTCTCCCGGTGACGGAGAAGGATGTCTTTCAGTTCCGTGAACGGCTCCGCCGAAGCGAAGCCGATTTTATCAATGCCAAGAGACGACGCGGCATCCACGATCTCTTGCTGCAGCTTGCTGAAATCCGCAGGCGTTCCTGTTGCGATGGGAGTGGAAACCGCCATTCGTCTCACCTCTTTTCATTCGTGTCAGTTGGTTTAAAGCCCAGCGGCCACCGCGAGTGGCCACACAATGCATTCCGCCCGGCCTTGGATCAAGCTGGTCGGAACAGCCCCGAACCTGCGGCTGTCTGCGCTTGCTGCCGCGTGGCGGTTGTCGCCCATGACGAAGACGTTCCCTTGCCCGATCTGCGTTGGGCCGAAGTCGCCGTCTTGAATGGGCGTGTCCGTGTACGGCTCTTCAATTTTAACGCCGTTGATGTACAGAAAGCCCGCTCGGCCCTGCACCTCGTCGCCGCTTACCGCGACCACCCTTTTCACGAGGAAAAGGTGCTGCGCCAACGTAAAATCCTCCGATTCCTTGATGATCACAATTTCGCCCCGCTTCGGCGCTTTGAAATAGGTAATCGCCTTATTCACGAACAACCACTCCCCCTCTTGCAGGGTGGGCTGCATCGAATTCCCCCGCACCGTCGAAAGGTTGAACCCGAACTGATGCACGAGAATAACGACAAGAAGAGCTACAAGAATGGATTTCGTCCAA
This sequence comes from Paenibacillus ferrarius, assembly GCF_002027705.1. Lineage (GTDB taxonomy): Bacteria > Bacillota > Bacilli > Paenibacillales > NBRC-103111 > Paenibacillus_E > Paenibacillus_E ferrarius. The sequence continues at coordinate 66,621 of NZ_MBTG01000007.1, forward strand.
TCCCAGAGCTCGTGTGTGAAGCTTTTCGACTCTGCCTCCTGTTTATACTGGGCAGTCGCTTTATTCGTTTCATTGCGGCTTACAAAGAAGCTCATTCATGCTCCTCCGTTCTTATGCTTTTCCCACTGTTCATAATAATGCAGAACCATCTCATCCTGAAAAGGGGGTTTGTCCCCATTCACCAGTTCCAAAACAGCCGCCAGTCCTTCTTGCACTTTCCTTTCAACTAGCGGCGAATAGTGATAATTAAGCTTATGACGTTCATATTCATCTTGGTCCACAATATGCACAGAGCGGTCCGGCATACGTATGACATCAAGGTCATAGTCGATATAAGTCAGAACCTGCTGGGCGACATACATCGGTGAGGCCACATTACAATAATATCGAACCCCAGCTTCTTCTATAAGAGCTACAATGTTAAACCACATTTTGGGAATGAAGAAGGAAACGCCTGGAATGCGGCTAACCCATTCTTTCCCGTCTGCTTCCTGAATTTTCGTTTGGCTGTTGATAAAAACCATCATATTTTGCTGTTGATGGTCCGTATGCAGGATATGCTGCGGAACTCGCCAGTTCGTCAGCCACATCCGATGAAGATGTCCATCGTGTTTGAAGCTTTTTATCACATACGGCGCGAAATTCTCCATGTCTCAAAGCTCCTCTATTGATAGCTGCCGATAAGTTCCCTACTATATAGAAAAGCATATCTGACCCCCAAATGCAATGGCGGCACCGATATGCTTCCCTCTACCCAGTCTATTCAATTCCAAGAGCATCCGAACAATCCGTTACACGCTGACTTTCTTTACAATACTCAGACGATGTGCAGCCCGGGAAAAATCAGAAGTACTGTAGCCCGCTGATTCATATACAGGCAGCACCATTTCATTATGCACGTCGACCGTCACCATAATTTTGTTCACGTTCCGATAGAGGAACCTTTGCTTCATTGCTTCGATCAAAGCCTTGCCAATACCCTTACGTTGATACTCTGTGGCAACTGCAATGCGATAATAGTAGCCATTGTTGTTATCGATGGTCCCGATAATCATGCCAACAATTTGCGATTCTTCTTGCGCGATAAGAACAAGTTCTGTATCCCAAGAGAGCTGACGAGCAAATGCTTCCATCGTTTCTTCATAGCAGGTTTCCGATAAAACGTCCTGCAAGAGTGTTGTCACCGAAGAAGTATCACCAAGTTGAAATGAACGAACATGCATACGGTTCTCTCCCAATTCCCTATTAATTTGTTAGGATCAATTTTCTGGTAAAGTAGTAAATACGACAAAAATTTACGGAATCCTGCTGAAAATGTGTTAAAATTCACAAAAATCTTTGTTTTTTTCTATTTTTCTCTTGAAAGCGCTTAAATGCAAGGGATGGGCCTGGGGTGACGAGAGATGGGCGCAAGCTGGCGGAGTGCTGGATTGCTCCAAAGTTCGCCAGCTTCTCGGTCCATACCTCATCGATTTCGAAAAACCTGCGAAAATGCAGGCATTTTCGATCAAATCGGGAGAAAACGTCAGAAAGCCTGCGATTATGCAGGCTTTTTAAGCTTTTCCATCCTGGAATGGAGAAAAGGTCTCTAAAGGATGCATAATTGCAGGCTTTTCACCATTTCGCTTATTTTCTGGACGAAAAGGATGCATATTCGCAGGAATTTCGCAAAATATACCGACTTGAGGCAAACTGCCAGCTTGAACAACTTTCAAGCTGCTGCCCTCAGCGGCCAACCTATGCCCATTACCTCATCCCTCATTTGGAAAAGTGAAATTGGCCCTAATAATCTGACATATACCATAACTGCGGCGGGATGCAGCTATGACAAGGGAGAGAATAACACACTTATGGCAAAATGGCGTTAGATAACTCGATAACTGGCCCTATGATGTGAGTGAGGACTCATTGACTTGTGCGGCTAGTAGAAAACTGAGCTTTCGGGCTGGCCTCAAGTAGATTTAGCTACTTAAGGAACAGCCCTTCTCGATCAGTTAACTCGACAATTGGCGCTATGATGAGAGTGAGGACTCATTGACTTGTTTGGCTAGTAGAAAGATGACCTTGCGGGCTAGCCTCAAGTAGATTTAGCTACTTGAAGAACAGCCCTTCTTTGGCCTCTCAGTCGGCTTCCCCGCGGATTCCCGCTAGTTTCCTCCCGAGACTGCCTCTTCGAGTGGCTCGGGCGGCTTTCAGCGCCTTCTCTCCGCAGAGAAGGCTTTATTGGCTTTCGCGGCCGCGCTCCCCTTTCGCCGCGCCCTACTCCGGCGAAGCCGCAACGGTCGCAACTTTGGGGCCGCGGTATTTGAAAAAGAAGGCCACGCAGATTAACGCCAGGCCGTTGACGGCAAAAACAAGCGGGATGCCAATCCAGCCGCCCAAGAAGCCGCCGATAATCGGGCCGCTCATAGTCCCAAGCTGCGTAGCGGATTGATTTAAGCTAAACGCTCTGCCGCGAAAGCTGGAATCGGTGAATTTCACGATGAGTGCGTTTAGTGCTGGGTAGACCGCTGCAAAAAACAGCCCGTAGCTAAAGCGCAAAATACCAAAAGCCAGCAAATGATGGGTACCGAGCTGCAGCAGATTTCCTATTCCTCCGCCTAGAAGGCCGATGAACAGTGTTTTGGAGTAGGTGATTTTTTGCCCGAGCTTGCCCCATCTTGGAGCAGCGATAACGGTTGCGATGCCTACAGCCGAGAAGATAATGCCTGAGGTTAGCGAAGCTGAGCCCTGACTGCCGCCCATCTGCAGCACATAGATGGTCAGCAGCGGTTCGACAATCATAACGGAAGTCGCGACCAGCATCGTGACACCCAATATCATCATGAATGGGCGATTATGCGCAGCTGACTTCAGATCATCGATGACGCCCGACCGCACTGCGGAGCGGTTGAAGTTGGTTTCCTTGGCACCGAATAGTCCGATAAAGGCGGCAACTAATACGACGCATCCGGAGACTAAGAAGGATTCCCGATTGCCTACCCAGTGGCTGACGAAACCTCCGACCAGCGGACCGATTACACTGCCCGCGGCGCTTGCTGTTGACATCACACCCAGCGCGTAGCCTACTTCTTTTTCCGGCGTATTCGTGGCAACTAATGCAATCGAAGCTGGCACAAACCCGGCAAGCAAGCCCTGAAGAATCCGAACACCAAGAAACAAGTAAGGATCATGAACGAAAAATGTCGCAAAATACAGAACACTTAAGCTAAACCCCGAGCGGATCAACATCGGCTTACGCCCATACTTGTCCGCTAACGATCCCCAATAAGGAGCGATTAACGCACTGGCCAGAAAGGTGATGCCAAAGGTGATACCCGACCAGGCCTCCAGCCCTTTATCAATACCTAATTCCGTATGCAGAAAAATGGGTAAAAAAGGAATCGAAATGGTATAAGCCATCCCACAAAAAAATACACCGATCCATAATGTAATGAGATTTCGTTTCCAGGAAAATTCCATATTGTTTACCTCCTGATGATGCTTCATGACTGGACTACCCTATGCGAAGTTCTCCCGACGACCACACTTGATAAGTTTATTTTATCATTTTTGTTGGAAGATTAGAAATTTAACATCACTAGGCAGCTTCTGAGCCCCAAAACTCACCATGGAGAAGAAACGAAACCGTCCCCGTGTAAATACCGAAATTCAGCTAGTTCCAGACACACCCCTTATCCCTGGAAAACAAAAGAGAGGCTCGCTGCAAGTACACGACTCATGTACTTGCAGCGAACCCCCCATAGCTTATTGATTCCCGACGAGTCGTTCCCCCACTAACCGGGAGGCCGGCAGCACACTGGCCTTGGCGACACCTGTCATGCGACTGCCTTCGACCATCACCTCAAACTTTAAGTTCAAGCGCATCGGCTTCGTAACACGCTGCGACCAAGTCAGCTGATTCCCTCTTCGAACGGGATCTTTGAACACGGCAACCTCGCTGCCTTGCCGGGCTTCACCATATATGTGAGCATCGCGGGTCTGGATGTTGAGAGTAACAGACATTTTACCCACGGGCGTAGAAATAGCGGCCTCCCACTCCCCATCAAACAGGTTGTCAGTGGTTGTATCCTTGCTTCCTTGATGTTGGCTATAAAGCTCGGGTCCGGCTGCAGAATCAGCCACAGCTGGCGCTTGCTGCACCACCGGAAGTCCCTGATTGCGCCACACTGTTCCCCGTCGCTCGAACTCAAAAAGCAATTCCACCGCGTGCGCGATACGCGGGCCAAGTTCTCGCTCAACCAAGTAGATCGCTACATCAAGACCTGACGTCACTCCCCCGCCTGTTACCAGATTGCCGTCATCGACGACCCTTGCGGTGATCGGGATCGCCCCGGTCGCTCCCAGAACATCCATACCGAGATGATTCGTCACCGCATGTCGACCTTCCAATAATCCGCCCATCGCTAGCAGCAGTGAGCCTCCGCAGACCGTCGCAACTGTCAGATCCGATCGCTGCATAGCTTCTTTCATGCTTGGCGTCAGCTTGGTCTCCATCACCCGCCTCAGAATGCTGGGCACCGTATGCTCACCCTCGCCTGCTACCTCACCGGATGCGCCAGGCACCAGAATGAGTCCCCCCTTTTCTGGATCAAGCCTTCCGCTGGCCGGATTTGCAGCCCGCCAATGCCGCTCGAAACAAGCCTAGCCCCTTCCGCCGTCACGAGTTCGACATGCAAATCTTCGCCTGTGTACATTTGGGCTGCACAAAATACTTCATAAGGGGCAATCGCATCAAGCAAATCAAAGCCATCAAATAATACGATTTGTATATGCATAGAAACTCTCCTTTACTGCTTATTGAACTGCCACATTTGGAGCCTTGACGTACACAAACCGAATCACAATCTCTGCCAAAATGAAGTTAGTTAAAATCGCTCCATATACGCCCAGTGTATAGCTCAATTCATAGGGCAGGCCCCCGCCTTTATGCAGAATATAGCTGAATAAATGAATGAAAAAGTTCGTGAAACAGAAAACATAGCTGCGAACCATCCACTTCCGGTGCTTGCTGACTTGCTTGCGTTTAATTTGCACAATGGCTGCAATGGTCATCGCGAACCAAACGATACTGACAAGGTTGAAGGGCAAGCTGCTCGCTTTGCCTCCTGTGCTGTAAGGCGCCATATAACCCGAGGTTAGAACGACCACGAACACAAAAATGACATATAAATAACCATTCACTCTATGAAGCTTGCGATATTTTCTTAAGAGTGTATTGGAGAAGTTGAATATCCCCGTGAGCATTGCCATACAAGCCGCAACAACATGGACGTGCATCACATTCAACCAAATCGGGAGGTTAATTGGGCGTTTCAAATTCATTTTATGGCTCAGAAAATCAACAGCCTGTGGATCGAAGAATAAATTCGTTAAAGTGACGTAAGCGATGTAAATTAAAGATGCTGTCAGGAGCAAGGGGTACAAGTAGCTCCTTTTCGATCTAGCCATTTTCGCCATAGGAATCTCATCCTTTTCATTATAAATATTCTGTCATTCAAAATTAGAGACCGAACCGTACGGTCTTTTTTTATCGTACAACATTCTATGCTATGATTCACTTATAAAATGTTACAATATTATGAGAGTGTCAACGTCTCTGTGAAAGGAACCTGCAAATGCGTAAAGGTGAAATAACACGATTGCATATTATCATGAAATCCGCGGAGCTGTTCAATGAGAAAGGCTACGCAGGTTCAACCATACAAGACATTATGGCAGCAACCGGCCTGACGAAGGGCGGGATTTATCGGAGCTTCGCGAACAAGGATGAGATTGCACTGGAAGCTTTTGCTTACGCTGGTCAAGTGCTCTGGGAACACTTTGCGTCAGCGGTTGAAGGAGCATCGACAGCTACGGACAAGGTGATTGCAATGTGCGATGTCTACAGCGATACCGTTCATAATCCTCCGATCAAAGGTGGGTGCCCTTTTCTGAATACAGCGATTGAAAGCGATCATTCCTATCCGATACTTCGTGACCGTGCCGTAGGAGCTTACGAGCAAATGTTGGCTTTCATCCAAGGCATTTTGCAAAAAGGGGTTGCCGACGCGGAATATCGAGCGGACATCGACACAGAGTCCCTCGCTTCCTTCATCTTCTCGTCGATCGAAGGCGGCATCATGGCAAGCCGATTGACCCGAGACAACAAGCATGTCAAGTATGCTAGAACAAATATTGAACATCTGCTTAACTCTTTCAAGATGTAAATTTATACTGTATTACAAGAACCCCGCTCTTCCTTGTTTTGACAAGGGATTCGGGGTCTTTTTAGCATTAAGATGGCCTCGAGAAGCATACTCCAAAATTATAAGTAGGCAAATGCAGGAAATAAGATGCTTATGGTAGAAACCATCAATGAATCTAGAGTCCTATGCATTAATCCGGAGGTAGTTCATCATGTCCTTAGACCATAGATTAGTTAATGAATCTTTATTCACGCAAGCTTTCAAGTACGCACCCATTGGCATGACTCTGGTTGATTTGAATGGACGCGTACTTAAATCAAACCCTGCGATCTGCACGATATTAGGATACTCGGAAGCTGAATTAAACACGATGACCTTTCAGGAAATTACCCATCCGGAGGATCTGGAGCTAGATAATCACCATCTGTTCGAGCTGCTTGCCTTCCAAAGAGATTCCTATCAGCTGGAGAAACGCTATTTTCATAAAGATGGACATCTCATTTGGGCTTTGCTAGCCGTTTCGCTCGTTGTGGATGAAGACAATACGCCTCAATTCTTTATTTCCCAAATCATTAATTTGACCGATCAAAAGCACGTGGAGAATCGCCTGAAAGAGAATGAGCGGCTTTTGCATGGCAAGGATCTTACGTTTCGGTCTATCGTCAATCAAAGCTTTGATTTCATTACGATTCATAGCCCAGAGGGCATCTATTTGGAGGTATCTGCTTCCTGTCAGGCAGTCCTTGGATATACGCCCGAGGAGATGATCGGCCAATCCGGACTTGCTTTCATACACCCTGACGATTATGCTACCGCGCTTCAAGATTATCAAAAGGTTGTTCAAACCGGTAAATTTTCTAATCTTACCTATCGAATACGTAAAAAGGATGGCGAATACTTACATCTCGAAGCCGCAGGGATTACCGTTAAGGATGCGGACACGGGGGAATTAAACGAAATCATTATCGTAACCAGGGACATTACGGAACGTATGCAGATGATGGCGAAATTAGAGGCAGCTCAGGCCTTATCTCTCCTTATTTCGGACAATGCGCTGGACATTATCACATTTGCTACGCCAGACTCCATGACGCGTTATATCTCTCCCGCTGTTCGCCGTTTGCTTGGTTATGAACCCGAGGAAATGATCGGAAAGATGATGACCGATTTATGGCATCCTAACGATCTCGAGGACTTTCTTCAGAGAGGTCTTTTTAACGATGGCGACGTCGATATGTTTGAATGCCGTGTTCGTCATCAGCAAGGACATTATGTTTGGTTCGAAACGACGGTTAAAATGATTTGCGATGAACAAGGAAAACTCTCACAAGTAGTCGGTGTGGGTAGGGATATCACCCTGCGTAAAAAAGCTGAAAATGAGCTGCGGGCAACAAAAGAAAAACTCGAATCCTTCATCAATCATAATGTTGATCCAGTCATGATGATCAATACGGAATACGACGTGGTGAAAATTAATTTCGCTTTTGAAGCAACATTCGGATGGTCATCCCAGGAAATCGTCGGCATCAATGTATTTGACTTCCCCTTCATCCCTGATAAATCTAGGGCCGGTTGCCTCGAAGCGCTTGAACAACTGCAGCCCTATTGTCTCGAGACGGTTCGAAAGAAAAAAAATGGCGACGACCTCCCTGTTATGATCTCGTTATTTAGCATCCAAGATGAGACAGGGAAACCTATTGGCTGGGCTCTTACACTGAGAGATTTAACTACCTCTAAGCAAGCGGAAGAATTATTAATCAACTCCGAAAAGCTGTCAATTGCTGGTCAACTCGCTGCAGGCATCGCCCATGAAATCCGCAACCCTATTACAGCTATCAAAGGTTTTATGCAGCTTTTGAGATCCGGCAGGACCGAAAAGCCCATGTACTTTGATATCATTTCTTCGGAAATTGAACGCATCGAGATGATTCTAAGCGAGCTGTTAATCTTGGCTAAGCCTCAGCTCATTCATACCGAACGCAAGGATATTCAGATTCTTCTGCGTCAAGTCACAACACTGCTGGAATCGCAAGCGAATATGAACAACGTGCAAATCGTAACCGAATTTGAACCATGTGCCACTTACGTACTAGGTGATGAAAATCAATTGAAACAAGTGTGTATCAATTTCATCAAAAATGCCATTGAAGCGATGCCGCATGGGGGCAAAATCCAGATTCAATTAAACCGTACCAACGTAGATACGATACTTTTGCGCTTCATTGATCAAGGATGCGGAGTCCCTGAGCATATTCTGGCTAAGCTGGGACAGCCCTTCTTAACAACGAAGGAAACCGGAACTGGTCTCGGCTTCATGGTGAGCAAGAAGATCATTGAGAATCACAACGGCACAATCAAAGTTTCAAGTGTAGAAAATGAGGGTACTACCATAGAGGTCTGCCTCCCGGCGGCAAAATAATTAAATACATTCGACAAATTTCACATCACATGTATAAAAAGCGGTAAAACTTCGGATTGTATAGGATGAATGCGAGGTGAAACCATGTCTGACCAAGAGGAATCTTCTTCAACCTACCCACGGAATATACGTGACTTACAAGTATTAAGCTCTATGAAGCCCAGTGAATGGACGGAGATTGAACTTCAATTCAATCATAGGGCTATGAGTGATTTATCTCCTTGGCTCAACGAGCAAGGCACGCACATCCATAGTCAAATCATTCACGAGCTTGAACGTCGTGGCGTCTGACTTAGTAAACATACATGTTGCTTTATTATCGAAATTCCTTCATAATGAAGTTGAAACTACATAATATTAGGAGGTATTTATACAATGGCACATCAATTACCAGCTCTTCCGTACGCAAACGATGCACTCGAGCCGCATATCGATGCAAAAACAATGGAAATTCACCACGACCGTCACCATAATGCTTATGTAACAAACTTGAATGCAGCTCTGGACAAACACCCAGCTTTGCACGAGAAATCCCTTAACGACCTAATCGCTGACCTGAACAGCCTTCCGGAAGATATCCGCACTGCCGTTCGCAACAACGGTGGCGGACACGCGAACCACTCCCTTTTCTGGGAAACAATCGCACCTAACGCAGGCGGAGCACCTACAGGCGCTTTGGCGGCAGCTATCGAGAGCGAGCTTGGCGGTTTTGAGAAATTCAAAGCTGACTTCGCTGCTGCAGCTACTACACGCTTTGGTTCCGGCTGGGCTTTCCTAGCTGTTGACAAAGACGGCAAATTGAAAGTATACAGCTTGCCGAACCAAGACAGCCCGATCTTCGAAGGCGAAACGCCGATCCTTGGTCTGGATGTTTGGGAGCATGCTTACTACCTGAACTACCAAAACAAACGCCCTGACTACATCGCAGCGTTCTGGAACGTTGTGAACTGGTCCGAAGTTGGCAAACGTTACGACGCAGCGAAATAAGCATTAATTCCTATCTAAAAAGGGGCTGTCCCAAGTAGAATCTACTTGGCAGCTCCTTTTTTTGTTTTCGAAGCTTGGGAGTGCGTCAAATACACGGATCAGAAGTTCTTTACGCAATCGCTGGAAAGCTGTACGATATAATTAGGTTCAAGAGATTGAACCAACGGACTGAATGGATGGCGCCACCTTCAACATCAGGGCAGCCAAAATCGGCGAACAACTGGTCGTTTACTAGGACCGAAACGAGATGAATGAACAATGAAAACAATCATTTCTTTACTTCAAAATGTCCCCCTCTTCCAGCAGCTTACGGAAGATGATTTACAGGGATTAGCGCCTTTATTTACAGAGAAAAAGGTGAAAAAAGGCAGTATTTTATTTTTTGAAGGCGATGACGGCGGGGAATTCTTCCTTATTAAATCAGGTGTCATCAAGATCTACAGATTGGATGAAGCAAAAGAGATTATCCTTGCTTTGTTTCGAGATGGCGACTTCTTCGGAGAAATGTCCCTGATCGGCAGCGGGCATACCCGTTCAGCTACCGCAGAGACGCTGGAGCCTTGTACATTTTACATATTAAATCATGCCGTATTTGGCCAATACATGGAAAAGAGCCCGAAGCTCCTCTTAAAGCTTCTAGAAACAACGATGGGCAGGCTTCGCCAGGCGAATGAACAAATATATGATCTCACCTTCCTAGGCGTTCGTTCCCGCATCATGAAAACCATCATCCGACTATCTGAGCAGCATGGTGTCCCCACTGCCGACGGCCTGTTGATTAACGTTAAACTTACCCATCAGCAAATTGCCAATATGGTAGGCACCGTGCGGGAGTCTGTCACGAAAGTGCTGCAAGAGCTGCTCGATGATGGGCTTATTCAAACGGATAAAAAATTGATCACCTTGCGAAATGTGGATGCTATTAAAGCTGAAATTCGCTGAGGATAAAAAGAAGAGCTGCCTTTGCATGCGTGCAACTGGGCAGCTTTTGTGCGCAAAAAAGAGCCCAGGACTATGCCCCGAGCTCCCCAAACCAACCTAATCTACGCTTCGCTCCTGCCATTCTTTCATAATGCGCAAGAAAACATTCGGAAAAGCGTACTGATGCAGCTCCTCCGGTCCAACCCAGCGATAATGAAACGGAATCCATTCTCCCCCATGACCTGGACGATTGGCGTCGCCAAGCTTCGCGCGGTAAACCTTCATTTTCCAGACAATATGGCTGAAAATATGCTCCGTATCCATGAACCATTCGTCAGGCTGGATCAGAATTTGCTCTTGATCGGCGAGGTTTTGGCGAAGCAGGCTGCCATTATCCTCATCGGAAAGCCATCCCTCAGAGCCCCAAGCCACATGCGGAAGCTCCCACATCCTAGCCAGCAAGCCTTCTTGCGGCCGCTGTCTAATCAGCCACTTTCCTTCATGTTCGCCTGTTCCTTCAATAAGGGCTACAGCCCGCAATTCGGGGCGCGGCGGTTTGGCTTTCTTCTTGATAGGCAAAGCCTCTTCCATGCCAGCTTCACGCCCAGAGCAAAATGCCATAACCGGGCACGTCAGACAGTGCGGCGAACGCGGCGTACACACCATCGCCCCAAGCTCCATCAACGCTTGATTGAAATCACTTGCCGTTCCCTCCAAAATCAATTCACGCGCCAGCTTTTCCATAACGGTTCGAGTCGACGGCTTCATAATATCTTCTTCAATGAGAAAATAACGTGACAATACCCGCATTACATTCCCATCCACAGCGGGCTCTGGCTTATTGTAAGCGATACTTAGAACCGCCCCCGATGTATACGGACCAACACCCTTCAGCGAGGAAATCTCCTCTTTGGTCTGGGGAACAATACCGCCGTAACGCTCGTGAACTTCTCTCACAGCCGTTTGCAGATTTCTGGCCCGAGAGTAATATCCAAGACCTTCCCAGGCCTTCAAAACATTCTCCTCCGGCGCTGTTGCCAAAGCTTCCACCGTTGGGAATTGATCAATGAACCGATGGAAATACGGAATGACCGTATCCACCCTAGTTTGCTGCAACATGACTTCGGAAATCCATATATAATAAGGGTTTTTACTTCGGCGCCATGGCAAATCGCGTTTATGTGTATGGTACCAATCCAGTAGATTTCTGGAAAAATATTGCTTTTGTTCTTCGCTGTACATGAGCTCTCCTTCTCTATGGGGCGCGTTCCAGTTATAATGAATGAATGGACATGTCTCCATTATACGAGAAGTGTGGAACATAAAACTAGAGGTGAATGTATGCAAAACACGAAGCAAACCGATTTGGCAAATAAAAGGAAAGCATGGATTGGCGACGCTCGCGCATTAATCCCCTTGTTATTCATCTGGGGCGCCGAGTGGATGTTCAGCGCTATTATGGACTTCGCCATTTACTGGCGCGACTTGGATTGGTTGAAGCAAGCGGCTTTCATCACCGCCGTTGTGGCGAGCTTAATCCAACTTTGGAGCCTGCGCAAAGACTTCCGCAAGAATGACTCCGCTGAACGGAGTGGATGGGGACATCCAGCACTGCTTCTGCTGCCAGGCGTGATGCTCATCGCAGCCATTGCGCTGCTCGAGGCCATCGGCGCTGTCGGGCCGTTGTTCAGCCCTGTGCTGCGAGCGTTCATCCTCGCAATCGGGTTCGTGCAGGTTGGCCTCCTGCTCGGCAGGCCAATGATCTACCTTGGCTTGTGGATGTTCGCACTGACTGCCCTGATGGGCGTGTGGTATTTGGGCTATTCCGCTGTCATCCTCGAAGGCATGGGCGGCATTAGCCTGATTGCCGGCGGGTATATGCTGCGGGTTTGGGGGCGGTAGTTTTTCGGCCTCTCGGCGGGCTCGGGAGAGGATAAGCAAAATGGCAGCTCCACCACAGCTGCCAGCAAACACAATCAAGCATAGGGGGCAGCTCATGCTGAAACAAACCAAACAGGCTTGCGGCGACGCAAGCCTGAACGACAACAAGCTGCCGGACGATTCATCCGGCAGCAGCACAGCGCCGCAGCGCGCAGCACGGCGGCTAACTATCGGCGCGCTCATCCTTGCGCCGATGATGCTCGCGCTAGCCGCGTGCGGCGGCACTTCGGGCGGCAGCGCCACCCCGAAGGCACCGGCCGCAACCGCCGCGAGCGAGAGCAACCCTGCGTACGTGAAGGCGCAGGAGCTCTTCACCGCGAACAAGTGCATCAGCTGCCACGGTGTGGATCTGGAGGGCAAAGTCGGCGTCAAGACGAATTTGCAGAAGGTCGGCAGCAAGCTGAGCAGCGAGCAAATCGCGAACCAAATCAAGAACGGCGGGGGCGGCATGCCCGTCTACAAAACGAAGCTGTCCGAAGAAGAAATCGGACTGCTCACCGACTGGCTAAGCTCCAAAAAATAGCAGCCATAGCGATATAGCTAGGGCCCAGCAAGCACGCATATCATTCGTGCTTGCTGGGCCCTTCTTTATAGCTCCTCCACAATCGCATAAGCGGCAGCCATTGTTTCTGTATGCGTAATGCTAATATGGAGTCGATGGCTGCCTTTTAGGCCTGCCCGCAGCAGTGCTTCTTCCCTCACTGAGCAGATCGGTTTGCCCAGAGCATCCGGCAGCACTTCAATGTCCTGAAAGCCGATTTGCTTGCCTATTCCGCAGCCAATCGCTTTGACAATCGCTTCTTTCGCTGCAAAACGGCCGGAAGCAAACTCCGCAAGCCGACCACGCCGCTGCTGTGCCAGCTCCCGCTCCTGAGGCGTCAGAATACGCTCCAGAAATCTTTCGCCTGATGAGCCCTCCAGCATTTTGCGCAGTCGCGCGATTTCAACCAAATCTGTTCCAACTCCAATAATCATCGTGGCTATGCCCCACTTTTCTTCCTGCATTTTGGGTTCAATTTACATGATTCTGCGCCAGCGGTCAAGGTTCACACCTTTTTTTCTTCCGTCTCTCCCCCCCTGCTTACTTCAAGGTAAGTAAGTCACTCTATTTTCAGTTCTTCTACGATCCCTGAACAAGGGGTATACTGGACATAGACTAAATTGCTAGGAGGCCAACTGAATGAGAATTATGCCGCTAGAAAAACGCGGAATCTCCAATAGCCGGATCGTTTTCGGTTGTATGGGAATTGGCGGAGAATGGAACAACGCCCCTTATACCAAAGAAGATTACATCATTGCTGAGAAAGCAGTGGAAGCTGCCTTATCCATAGGCATTACCATGTTTGATCATGCCGATATTTATAGAAGAGGCAAATCCGAATCTATTTTTGGCGAAATCCTCAAAAAAAGACCTGATCTGCGCGACCAAATTATTCTGCAATCCAAAGTTGGTATTCGCTTTCAAGACGAAGTGAATCCACAGCGCTTTGATTTCAGCAAAGGTCATATCCTAAGCTCAGTTGATGGTATTCTGCAGCGACTAGGCGTGGAACATTTGGATGTGCTGCTGCTGCACCGTCCTGACCCGCTCATGGAGCCGGAAGAGATCGCAGAAGCCTTCAACACGCTGCGTTCCGCCGGAAAAGTGCGGCATTTCGGGGTATCCAATATGAGCTCTGCCCAAATTCGCTTCATTCAAAATTCACTGCCTGAGCCGCTCGTAGTGAATCAACTGGAGATGAGCTTGGCTCGCATCGACTGGGTTGAACAAGGCATCTTGGTCAATCAAAAGGACGGCCTCGGCGTGAACTTTGCTGATGGCATCATGGAGCATTGCCAAATGGCCGATATCCAAATTCAAGCTTGGGGCCCGCTGGCCCAAGGCAAATTCTCCGGCAGCGTACCGGAAGATGCGCCTGAGACGATCAAGAACACAGCCACGCTCGTACAAAAAATGGCTAAGGAAAAAGAAACAACACCAGAATCAATCGTTCTGGGTTGGTTAATGAAACACCCTGCGCGCATTCAGCCAGTCATCGGTACTTCCTCAGATAAGCGCGTCCTTGCTTGCCAGGATGCTGTGCGCATTTCCGAAACCATGACACGCGAAGAATGGTACACCTTGCTCGAGAGCTCCCGCGGCGCTCGCATGCCATAGATGAACAACAACCCCTGACCATTATGGTCGGGGGTTGGTTATATTAGATACCTGGAATCGGAATCCGTTTATGCTCCGTCTTCAAATATTGCTTCTCCAGCTTCTCTTGCGCCTCAGCCGATATTTGCTTGCCTTCCAAGTAGTCGCTGTTATCGCCGTATGTAATCCCCAGCTCATTCTCGTCCGTTTGACCGTCCCATAGGCCGGCTGTCGGCGCTTTATCCAGCACGCTCTGCGGAACGCCCAGCTTCGCTGCCAAGGAGCGCACTTGGCGCTTGTTCAGCGTGCTCAGTGGTGTAATGTCGACCGCTCCGTCGCCATATTTGGTGAAGAAACCTGTGATCGCTTCAGAGGCATGGTCTGTGCCAACAACGATCAAGCCCAGTTCAAAAGCCAGCGCATACTGCATCACCATGCGAGTGCGCGCTTTGATGTTGCCTTTGCCGCCACGGCTGACATGCTGATGCACGCCGATATGCTTGAGTCCATACTCAACTTCAATGGCGATTTCATCGACAGCCTCTTCAATGTTATTCTCGATTTGATGTTTCAAATCAAAAGCCTTCGCCACCGCATAGCTGTCTTCGATATCGACTTGCTGCCCGTAAGGCTGGAATACGCCAACGGTTTTGTACTCCTTGCCCTTCTCCGCTGTCAGCTCGTCCGTCGCTTGCTTGCATAAGCCAGCCGCTACCGCGCTGTCAATGCCGCCGCTGATTGCAATCAGCAGACCGTTCGCGTTTGCACCCAGCACATAATTCTTCAGGAAATCCACGCGTTTGCGAATTTCTTCATCAATATCAATTTCCGGTTTCACGCCAAGCTTCGCAATAATATCGGTTTGCAAACTCATCGTTCTCTCCACCTTTTTCTTTCGTTTAGGAAGCCCATTGTGCTTTACAGATTAGTATAGACTTTCGCACTTCAAATTTCAAAGGCCAGCCTGTATAATAAATGGAGATACATATTGAAAGGAGACTTACAGTATGTTCAAACTTTATAAAAGCAACATAGGTTATTTCCTAGGCATAAGCTTGTTTATAATCCTAATTGATTTCGTAATTGTTAAGTCCCAGATGTACCAAGCGAATAATCAACTTCTGACCGTAGGTATTGCATTAGATTTCATCGCTGTTATCCCCTTATTGCTTTACTTCCTCATTTATCGAAAAATCAATAAAAAAATCATATCCATACTTCCCTTCGCCTTCTTTGGGTATATAGCTTTACAGTTTTTGATACCTCATACGGGGCAAGAAACACTTGAATTTGTCAAATACACACTCATCCCGCTGGAGCTGCTGTTCCTTTGTTATGAAGGTTATAAAATCTTTCAAATTATTAATTATTTTAGAGCCAACAGAGCTACGAATCGCCCGCCGCTAGAAATCGTTAGAAAAGCTATTGAAGGAGCATTCAACAACTCGAAAATAGCCTCTTTACTTGTTCATGATGTATCTATCTTTTACTACGCTATTATGGCGTGGAGAAAAAAACCTTATGTACGAACGGGTGCTGCTTCATTTAGTTATCACAAAAATTCAAGCTGGCTAATCACCATATTGATTTTATCCAAAATATTATTAATCGAAGGTGTTTGTATTCATCTTCTTCTGTCGCAGTGGTCACCTACCGTTGCATGGCTGCTTTCATTGGGAAATATATATATCATTTTCTTATTAATTGCCGATTATCGAGCTATGTGTTTAAATCCGATTTTGCTTTCAAACCAAAGTATCCGTATTCAATATGGCATTCAACTGTCATCACCAATTGATATTGATATCGCTAATATTGCGTCCGTCTCAATCATTCATTATAAAAAACTAACGAAACATGATTTAAAAACATCCGTTACTCCCCTCGTGATTGAGCCCAACGTGCTTATTCAATTAAAAAATGAAATCACGATGATCCGTCTGTTTGGAAAACGGCAAATTGTTGATCGACTTTATCTATTTATGGATGAACCTGATGAATTCTATATTGAATGCTATAAATATTTGGATAAATAAGCTGCTCTTTAAGCGCAAAACCAGAACCACAAGAAAAAAGGCCCCTCGCAGCCGCAACTGCAAAGAGCCTTTTTTGGTCTTACATTTATTTGCAATATTCGTTAAAAGCACCAATCAAATCGCCAGCAATCATGTCCGCGGAACGGTCTTCGATTTGGTGACGTTGAATGAAGTGAGCCAGCTCACCATTCTTGAACAATGCGATGGATGGGGATGAAGGCGGGTACGGCGCCAAGAATTCACGCGCTTTCGCAGTTGCATCCTTCTCTTGTCCAGCAAACACGGTGTACGTGTAAGTAGGCAGTGTGTCGTTTTGCAGCGCTTTTGCCACGCCTGGACGACATTGACCTGCTGCGCAACCACAAACGGAGTTAACGACAAGCAGCATTGTGCCATCTTTCGATTTTTCGATCGCTTCTTCCACTTGCTCTGGCGTTAGAAGTTCTGTAATACCTAGACGAGTCAAATCTTCTCTCATCGGTTTAACCATATCTTTCATGTACGAATCAAAAGACATTGCCATATGTGCCACCCCTTAGGATTTAATAGTTAATAATAAAACGTAAATGGTATTCATTCTATTATACATCCGTTGGCGATGAAAGCAAAGTGCCCGGCACGTGTATTCCATTAATTCGCAGGAATTAGTTCTACCTTCAAAGATTGCTCAGGTTTCTCGGTATAGTACCAGAAGATGTTCAGCTCGGCTTCATTTTTCTCATAATTAGCGTACATGTCGATCGCCTGATTATTGCCATCACCGCTGAAATTTGCCGTGATCGGTTTTCCAATCAAGCGCTGCTCTCCTTTGCCCATATAGGTCTGGTTCACGCCGCCAAAGCTAGGATCGGCACTTTCGCTCTGCACGAACAGATTATGATCCTGCCTATAGTAAGTCCATACGACTGGATATCCGCCAACCTGGGTCGTTATGGTCTGCTTCTTCTCACTAATATTCCTAAGTCGAATCGGATCTTTGGCATCCTTGTGTTCCTCCACCTGATACTTGGCCACAAGCTTTATGGACGTGTCTTCCTTGATTTGCAGGCCTATCGGCCGCTCAAAACGAAAGGTTGTTTCATCCGGTTCGCCTTGACCAGCCGAGAACCCGCCATGCAAGATTGTGCCTGCTATATCAAGCTCATAATTCAAATAAGGAAACCGAATATATTTCTCATGGCTAGCCTTCACGCGAATTTGTGTTGGTGTAATAATCATTTCCTTTAGCACCATAGCGATACCTAAGTCCTCCATGCGGATGTTCAGGTTCTGCTTGACCGTGCCGCTGAGCATTTGCTTTTTGTCCAAATGAAGCTGATACGTCCACGCCTCGTCCACACGTCGAGTTTCTTTGGTATAGCTCAGTTTATAACTAATTCCAGATGACTTGAGTTCCTCCGTCTTAAAGGCTTGCTGGCCTGTATATTCACCGTGCTCCCCAGGTGTCCCAAATACATCATGGCCGTCACTTTTGAGAAGAACGCCATCTTTGTAGACGGCAATATTCGGGTATGCCAACATTTTGGCCTCGGGGTCGTTAAAGGTGATGGCCGATTTCAACAACGTCTTCTCCCCCTGTTCAAAAGGCCGAAGCGTCAGATTATCAATGCCGTCTTGGTGAATGGCAAATGATCCTGTTTGACCGCTCATCGGATTGAAATCAAGCTCTCTCTCTACGGTCGTGAAAGAATGCAGCTTCTGCGCTGTGAACTGGACATCATCTTCCGACTGTTTGGGGGTCCACTCCGTTTCGAAGTAGCCGTTCATCGATTGGGTCGCTTCATCCCAGCGCTGAAACCGATTGCCTTCAATAGCCTTGCCCTGGCTGTCCTTCATCGTCACTTCGGTAAAATACATATCTTTCACGGACCCTTTTTGAGCGCTGAGGCTATATAAAATAACAGTGCGATTATCATCTACAATGGCTTTATTGACTGTCAGCTTAATGCCTTCATGTGTAACAGATTGATCGATAATTTGACCCAGCCCTTGCTGCAAAACAGCCTGAATCCCGCTGCGATGCGGAAATAAGCTTTCCCAGTTATATGTAAAGGCTGCAAAGACTGGTGTTGCGACCAGAATGGCCGCGAATGCTGCAAGAATTACGACTTTACGGTATCTTTTTTTCCTGGGCAAAGATAAATCAACAGCCTTCAGAGCCGTTCTTTCACTGGGGAGGCTCGGTTCAATTCTTTCCCACATTTTATCGAAATCGGGGTAAGCCATCTCCTGATTATCGTCTAAAAACCGAGAAAAGGTTTGTTCTGCCTTGTCCATAAGTGCTGCCTCCTTGTCGGGAATCTACGCTATGCTTTTCTACCATGCGCCTCATCATATGCAGGCTTTTGTTCAAACGCGATTTGACAGTTCCTAGCGGGATGCCAACGATATCGGAAATTTCACTTAAGCTGTATTCATTTAAATAACGCAGGGAGACGACAACTCTCATCTTATCGGGCAGTCGCTCTAATAGCTGCGCGCATTCCATGGCTGATTCCTTATCTGCAAGAATAGCTTCCACCGTCTTCTCCGAAGCCTGCGTGTGGCCTTGCTGCCATCTGAGACGCTTCGCACGATCGCGAGAATGCTTCTTCAGATGGTTCAGACATTGATTTACCGCGACTCGCAGAATCCACGTTTTCAAATATTCGACCTGTCGCCAATCGTGTCTGAACACGCTTATGAATACTTCTTGGCAGACATCTTCCGCATCTGCTCCATGCTGAAGCATGAAGTAACAGGTTCGATAAACTTCCTTCTTATGCAGGTCGAATACGTCCTTTTCCGTCAATGCATTCACCTCTCTTTTTACACTATAAACAATCTGAGTTGATAAAAGGTTCATTATTTATGTGCGAATACATTAAGCAAAACGGCTTCGCCGGTCTGAGAGATCAGCCTCTTCTTATCGACAGACGGAGTAAGGGAACTGTAGTACGCTATTTAGGCAAATCGCAGGAAGGCGAGGCTCTTAGGGGAACTACAGGGTCTTATTTCCACGAAAAGCGCTGAATTTCTCACGAAACAGCAAAATAGCGTACTGTAGTTCCCACAACCTCGGGATAAGGACTCTTTTTGCTAGAATAGCGTACTATAGTTCCCTTCACCTCCATGGAGGCAGCTGGAATAACTCCACGTTCACTCCAAAACATTTAAACTCTTATATCTAAGCAAAAGGCCCACCGAATTGCTCGGCAGGCCTCTTTGTTGTAAATCCGGTTGATTAATCACGCCTCATCTTCCTTTTGCTTCGTGGTGCTCTCGCCAGGATCGAAAGAAACATCCTTATCCGGATGCGTGAATATACCGCCTTGCGGCGCGATCCCTTTCTCAAAGTAGTCGCGGTTCTCGGCGCTTTGGAAGCCAATATCCTTATAGGGATGAACCCACTCGTCCCCCGCCATGACTTCGGGATCGGTCTCGGCCGTCCACTGCTCCAGCGGAGAATTGTCGGATTCATACTCGTGATCACCGATGACAACGCCGTGCTCGTTCACGAAAGCTTCATGAGGACCACGGCCTTGCTCAAATTGCGGGAGAAAGTTAATTTCGAACGGGTCAAGCTCACTCTGGTCCTGAGCGGAGGCAGCCTGCTTCTGGTCCTTGCTCATGTTGATGGCCGGTTGGGACCGTCCAGTTTTTTATCAACAAAGCCCTCTTTACCTGCCGGTGCGGCCTTCTCACGCTCTTTGTTTTGCTGCTCTTGCTGAATTTGGGTTTTGGAATCATTTTGACTCATGGTACTCAGCTCCCTTCTGCCAGTATTATGTGCCAAAGTTGGGAGAAGCATTCCAAGAATGAGCATGAACAGGTACGCAAGCTGCGGTACGCTCAGGTATACGACGGTTGCTTCAGCAGCCGCGAACAAGCTGGCCAACATCCCTGCCGCACCGCCAAAAAGCAGCGAATATTTAAGCAGGATGCCTTGTCCTAACGAACGGTTGCGCCCTTCCCGAACATGCTGCCAAATCAGCAGAGGAACAAGCAAAAGGGCTGTATAGGCATGAAAAGGATGAAAGCGAGATACGGTGCCTTCGACACCAATGCCCCATGGCAGAGTGGTTGGCAAGCCGTAGGCCGGAATCAGCGCACAGACGAGGAACAAGACAGCCGTCAGCCCCATCGTCAACATATCGAAGAACACATAGAGCGGAATGCGATGTTTGCGTAGTTGCATATACGTATAGCCGCCAGCAAGCAGCAATCCTAGCAGCAGCTCTGTGCTGGAGCCGGGCACCATCAGGATTTTCAAGGGACTTTTCCATATGGAAGGCTGAGTCAATAGAATACCCAATTTCCAAGTCAAAATGACGATCAAAGCCGCGTTAAAGGCGATGTCATCTACTGATTTTGCAAACGGCGTCTCAGCATTTCGACTGAATCTTTTTGAAACAATCCGCATAACCCATAAGCCTACTAGGACAGCTAGCAGCATTGCGGCTAATTTTCCTTGCAGTTGAAGCGGTCCAATCTGTAACACATCAGGCATCGCAGCCAGCCCCTCTCATAGCCCTTATTTTACTTCTCTACGAAGGGAAATAACAGCTTTTGATTTTCGCTGGTATACATATTATCTTTGGTAATCACCTCTGAGCCTGTATCCACTGTTGTGCTGACTTTATGACCATCCGATGCCTGAATGGCTGTTTTTACCGCTAAATAACCCATGTTGAAAGGTTTCTGCACGACGGTCGCCTGCAAAATCCCCGCTTCCAGAAAAGCGATCTCATTCATTGAGCTATCGAAACCGATCAGCTTAATTTTCCTCTCTGGATCAAGCTCCTTAAGCGCCCTAGCGGCGCCAATCGTAGATACCTCGTTCAGGCCGAAAATCCCGCGAATATCCGAGTGCTTGGCAAGGAGCTCTTTGGTCTGCTCATAGGCTTTTTCTTCCGAGCCGTTGCTATACAGCGTGTCTAAAATCTGTACGGACGGATCTTGCTGCAAATGATCGCGAACCCCGTTTTCCCTGTCCATCTGCGTCTTAGACGTTTTGACAAAGCTGACAATCGCATAGTTGGCAGGACCCTGCACATAGTTTTTCATGGTTTCCACCGCTTTGCGCCCTGCGGCATAATTGTCAGTTGCAATGAAGCTGGCAGACATCCCGCCTTCCAGACCGGAATCCACGGTAATGAGCGTAATGCCCGCATTGATGATTTTTTGCGCAGAGGGAACTAACCGATTATAATCTGTAGCAGCTAAAATGATGGCTTTGGGCTTCTCCGCGATGAGCGTTTCCACCAGCTTGATCTGCTCATCAATGTCAGACTCGGATGGGGTACCGATGACTTTCACTTCCGTATTGTATTCTTTGGCTGCGGTACTAGCCCCTTGATTCAAAACACGCCAAAATTCCACATGCGGATTTGTGGTCTTAGGGATGAGGATCAGCGATCTATTCTTGCTTTCTATGCCTTTGGACAGAAGGAAATACGCAGTTGTCACGAGGATAATCAGCAGGATGGCTATCGCAATAGCGCTTACTCTAACTTTCAAACTGGCACCTCACTTCTCGCTTTGACTTTCATTAGGCGGGATATCCGGTATGCGAACGGTTACGGTTGTGCCTTCTTCCAGCTCGCTCTCGAATTGCAAGCCGTACAGCTCGCCGAAATATAATTGTATGCGATGATTGACATTGTGCAAGCCAAAGCCCTTGCCCGACTCTGTCTGCCGGGTTTTCAGCGTTAAGCCTTTGAGCTGCTCTTCACTCATCCCTACGCCGTTATCTATTACTTTAAGCTCAATCATCCCACCGATTCTGCGTCCTGTGATGCGAATATGACCCCGTTCCGGCAGATGCTTCATGCCATGGTAGATCGCATTTTCGACTAGCGGCTGTAAAATAATTTTCAAAATGCTGCTGCTCAGCAAATCCGAATCAACCTCAATCGCATACGTAAATTTATTCCGATACCGGATATTCTGAATGGTCAAGTAGTTCTGGATATGCTGCAATTCCACTGCGATCGGAATCAATTCTTCCCCTTTGCTGATGCTCGAACGAAGCAGCTTGGACAAGGCTGAGGTCATGGTGACCACCTCATCCACCTTTTCCATTTCCGCCATCCAAATGATAGAATCCAGCGTATTGTATAGAAAATGGGGCTGAATCTGCGCCTGCAGCGCCTTCAACTCACTAATCCGTTTGACTTCTTGATCTTCCAGAGTCTGATTCATCAGCTCTTTGATTTTGGCGATCATCAGGTTAAACGTGCGTGACAGCTTACTGATTTCATTCGCGCCTTCCACATCGACGCGAATGTCGAAATCCCCTTTTTCCACCTGCTTCATATGAACTTCCAGCTGTTTGATCGGTCTTGTGAGCGTGATGGACAACAGGATGGATATCGTCAGAGCAATAATGAGGGCGATGCCCCCCCACATCAGAGAAGTCAGCTGCATTTCCTTCTTATTTCCTATCAAATCCCCCGCATAGGTAACTCCAACGATCTTCCAGCCAAAGCTCGTGGTGCTGACGGTATAGATTTTATTAGACTCCGTCTCCTGGGTATAGAAGGTCCCCTCTTTGGCTTGCATAAGCGTAGGAATATCCTCGAATTTCAACCCCGAATAAATAAGCTGCTGCTGTGGGTGGAAAATGAGATCGCCGGTTTGATCTAGAATGAACACATAACCTCGTTGGCCCAGCTGAATTTGATTGCATAGATCATTAATCACGTTATAATTCAGATCTACGAGCAGAACACCACTTGCTGCCCCCGGCAGAGGGTTCGGCATTTGCTTGCTGATCGAGACGACCCACTTGTATTCATCCGGATACAGGTGCTGCACATGGGAAGAGGAAATCGTCACTTCCCCGCTGCCTTTGCTCGCTTTGGCATACCATTCTTGGGCAACTAATTCGGAAAAAGGTTTAAACTCGCTTCCCGTCCGGTCAGAAACTAAGGCTCCGTTAGAGCCTGCAAATAAAATGGAAGCGATATCATTCCGTGAGGCAACGATCGTATGAAAATAACTGCTAATCTGATTCGCCAGCTGCTTGCCGTCGGACTCATTAGGATTGTTCAACGCCAAGTACCGCTTGAGGTCGGTATTACTCAAAGATAAGGTAGCAATACTTTCCATGTTGCCGATGTAGGTCTGTATGTTTTTATCCACCTGATCAATCAACTGCTTGGTATATTCAAGCGAAGTATCCGTCACAGCAGCGGTCGAAAGACGATAGGCACTGTAACTCAGAATCACCGTTGTGCACAGGATGAGACAGGAGAAGGCCAGCGCGATCTTCGTATGGATGCTTTTGAACTGCATAGGGCGACTCCACATTCTCATAAGCTCAACTTGCCTTTGTGCGCCGCCCTAAATTCTTTGGGGGTCATGCCTGTGTTCCTTTTGAAAATAACACTGAAATACTGCGGATCATTATAGCCAACTTTTGCCGCCAATTCGTAGGTCTTCAGCTGGGAAGCCGCCAGCATATCTTTGGCTTTCTCCAGACGGTACCGCGTCACATACTCCACGAAAGTCATGCCGGTATGAGGTTTGAACAATGCGCTGAAGTAGCTCATGCTCATATAAATTTGACTGCACACTTGCTGAAGCGAGAGCTGTTCGTCCGCATAATGCTCATGAATGTAGGCGACTGCGGCTTCCATCTGGGCTTGCGAAACCTTGGTTCGTTTATCCGAGAGCAGTTCCACGAGCGCCAAGCAAATAGTCTCTAACCAAAGCTGCATATCATCCAACGTTCTCTTGCCATACAGCTCCATGAACGAATGATCCCCCAGCACGGCTGCTTCTTCAAATCCCGTTTCGGCCAAGACATTCATTAAAGCAACGAGCAATTTATTCATTTTGCCATAGCATTTATCCATCAAACAGCCGGCCCTCTTCATCTCGTCGATCCATTCCTGCAAGGTTTGGGCTACAGCCGCTTTGTCACCCGTCTTAATTGATGAGACCAACCTCTTCTCCATATGCGTGTAGCTAAGATTGTCTAGGCTGCTCCCGTGCTCCATATCTCCAATCGAAATAATACGGTTCTTCCCCAGCAAAAATCGGTAATCCAGTGCAGATAAAGCTTCCTGAAACGATTTGGGCAGCTCTCGCAGGCTTTCGTACGATCGTCCGATCCCCACGGTTACGGTCATGTTCAAATATTTCTCGATACTGTGCCTCGCATGCTCGGCAAGCGTTTGACAGGTTAGCTGGGTCAGCTGCGGATCTCCGGAAATCAGTGCAATAAGCTTATCGTCACGTGTTCGGAATACAATACCGCCGTGCTCTTTTTCCACAATTTCATGCAAAATGTTATAGGCAGCGAAACGCAAAAGCTCTTCTTCCGCCAATTGGTCTATGTAAGCCTCGCGATGAAACTCATCAATATCAAGGGCAAGCGCCGTATAACCCGGACCTTGCAAGGAGAGTCCATATAGCTGGAACTTGCGTTCAATCTCATCCGCTCTGATACAGGAGGTGACTAATCTTTCGAGGAAACGTTCCCGAAGCAGCGGCATGCTTTCGCGAAACTGATGGCGGAGGAAGGTAACATCCTCTCTCTGTGCTCGTTCTTCATCCAGCTCAAGTCTCAGCTTATGCAGAAACTCGGTAAACTCCGCTGAGTTAATAGGCTTCAACAAATAATCTTTCACCTTGAGCTTGATGGCTTGCTTCGCATAATCGAAGTCCTCGTATCCGGTTACAATAATCACCTTCGTGTCCCTGTAATTCGCAGAAATCAACGTGGCAAGCTGCAATCCATCCATGAACGGCATGCAAATATCGGTAATGACGGCATCCGGCTGAAGCCTTTCTACCGCCTCATAGGCATCTCTGCCATTATCGAAATCACCGACCAACTGAAAGCCGCAGGCTTCCCAATTCGTCTTTCGCTTGATGCCTTGCCTGACTTCATCTTCATCGTCAATTAGGATGATTCTGTACATATGGGCTTCACCTCTGATCGGAATCAAGCGCTACATTCATTGTACACAGCAATTCCATAAAATAACAATAGAGGCTGCCCCATTGGGCGCAGCCTCTTCCAGCTTATTCGTAGAGCAGCGGCTTAATATCCGCCGCATCAATATTCGTTTTGTCGTACCAGTGGAAGCCCGTATCAATCGATTTCGGAACGGTTTCTCCTTTAATGGCTTGAACAGCTGCCTTCACCGACCAATACCCGATGCCGATTGGATCTTGCGTGATGGCACCGGCCATTTTGCCGCTGCGAATCGCGGCCATTTGCTGTTTGCCGGAATCGTAGCCGATGACGACGATTTTGCCTTCTTTCTTCAGCTCGGTCACTGCATTAAGAACACCAATAGCCGAGCCCTCATTCGCACCGAAGAAACCTTTGACATTGGGATGCGCTTGCACAATAGCCTTCGCCAGATCGGTGGATTTCAACTGATCGCCGCCGCCATATTGCGTATCGACAATTTTGATATTCGGATATTTCTCTTTAATCCGATTCGTAAAGCCGTCTCTACGATCAATCCCCGTGCGGCTTGTTTGGTCATGCACAACCAGTGCGATCTCGCCTTCGTTGCCGATAAGCGCAGCCATTTTATCCGCTGCCAAAGCTGCGGCTGCTTTGTTATCGGTGGCAGCAGTCGTTACCGGAATATCGCTGTCGACACCGGAGTCGAAGCCGATAACCGGGATTTTGCCGGCCTTAGCCTTCTCCAGCAGCGGGGTAGCTGCTTTGCTGTCCAGTGCTGCGAAAGCAATCGCAGCTGGTTTTTTGCCAAGTGCGGCCTGCAGCATTTCAATTTGCTTATCCACTTGTGTTTCTGTTTCCGGGCCTTCAAAAGTTATCTCCACATTAAATTCTTTGGCCGCTTTCTCCGCCCCTTGCTTAACAGCTTGCCAGAATTGATGTTGGAAGCCTTTTGAAATGACAGGAATATAGAGCTTATCGGCCTTTGCCGCCACAGGCGCTGCGGTTGCTGCTGGCGCAGCCGATGCCCCCGTTGTTTTGGTATCCGTCGTTTTGGAGCCGCAAGCCCCTAACATCAACGCTGTCACCACTAATAAGGATGAAACTACCGCAAATTTCTTGTTCCGTGTATGCAAAGCCGATCTCCCCTTACGTTTCATATTTTGTTGTATCAAACTCCGACATGGAGTGAATACCGATGGTTATTTCTTGCGGCGCCGCATCATATCTGCATAGACCGCCAATACAACGACAATACCTACAATAACCGTTTGCCATTCTTGCTTGACAGACAAGATGCGCAGGCCGTTGGTTAGCACGCTCATGATGAGAGCCCCGATAACGGTTCCAAGGATGGAACCTTTGCCGCCGCTTAAGGAGGTTCCACCGATAACGACAGCGGCGATTGCCTCCAGCTCGTAGCCGGAGCCGAGCGCAGGCTGCGCAGAATTAAGCCGGGAGGCCATCATGATGCCGGCGAGACCGCTGAACAAGCCAGTCAGCGAGTAGATAACAATTTTCCAATAATCCACATTAACACCGGAAAGCCTCGTGGATTCTTCGTTGCTCCCTAAGGCGAAGTTGTAACGGCCAATAATCGTTTTGGATAGAACAATGCTGGCAATAATAGCAGCGCCAAAGAAAATGAGAATAGCATTCGGGATTTCCAAGCCGGGAATGATGGAACTGATGATTGATCCCATGGATATCTTCGAGAATAATGGTGTATCGTTGAAATAAATCGGTTTGGTTCCTGATATAACGAGCGATAAGCCCTTGGTCACCATCATCATGGCTAATGTTGCGATGAAAGGTGGGATCTTCATCTTGGCGACGAGAAGCCCGCTTACGAGGCCGCATACCGCTCCGGTGAGTATGCCTCCGATAATTCCCAGCGGCATGGGCAAATGCCAAGTTGTGATGATGACGCCAGCCATCACCGAGGAGAAGGTCATGACGGTTCCGACGGCCAGATCAATGCCGGAAGTGATGATGACGAACGTTGAACCAAGCGCAAGTACGCCAATAACGGCGGTGGAGAGCATGATCGCAACGATGTTGTCGAACTGAAAAAAGTTGCCGGAAGCCACAGAGAATATGATCACCAGCATAATTAAGCTTGCGAAAGCCAGCAGCTTTTGGGCCGCACCTGTTTGGCTGAGCATGGTGGGAACTATCTTTTTACGTTCAAGCCAAATTGACATAAGACTCCTCCTAAGACTTCCACTAACTGATCCGCATCGTAGCGTATTTCATAATTGCTTCTTGGGTTGCATCCTCCCGGCGCAGCTCGCCGGTGATTCGGCCTTCGCACATGACCATGATGCGGTGGCTCATGCGCAATATTTCGGGCAGCTCGGAAGAAATCATGATGATCGATTTCCCTTGCGACGCCAGCTCATCCAACAGCTTGTAAATCTCTGTCTTCGCGCCGACATCGATGCCTCGCGTCGGTTCATCGAAGATCAGAATGTCACAATCGCGCAGCAGCCATTTGCCGATAACAACTTTCTGCTGGTTGCCGCCGGAGAGATATTTAACCTGCTGATGAATGCTTGGCGTTTTGATTTGAAGCGCTTCCACGAATTGTGAAGCAGACTGGTCCATCTTACTGTCATTCATCCATCCGAGCAGACGCCTCACCTGACGATAAGAAGCTATCGCAATATTCGTCTTCACATCCATATCAACCATAAGCCCATAGCGTTTGCGATCCTCGGATAAATAGCCAATTCCGTGTTTCACCGCTTCGTGCGGAGCTTTGATCTGCACTTTGTTCCCGTGGATGAATATCTCACCCGTGTCCAGCGCGTCTGCTCCGAAAATGGCTCGCGCCACTTCGGTTCTCCCGGCTCCCATCAGACCGGCGAAGCCAAGAATTTCACCTTTGGCCAGATGGAAGTTCACTCCCTTCACTGCTGAGCCGCGGTTCAAGTTCTTCACCTCAAGCACCCGAGACCCCGATGTGCCAGCTTCTTGCTGCTGCGAAGCGACGAACAGCTCGCGGCCAACCATCATCGTAATGATTTGTTCGATGGTGGTGTCCTTGGTCTGCACCGTATCAATGTAACGACCGTCTCGCATCACGGTGATGCGATCTGTAATTCGCTTCAGTTCCTCCATCCGATGAGAAATATAGACAATGCCAACCCCACGCCTTCGTAGTTGTTCGATGATTCGAAACAAATCTTCAATCTCCGCATTCGTTAGCGCTGCTGTGGGTTCATCCATGATCAGCACTTCCGATTGGAACGATAAGGCTTTCGCAATTTCAACCATTTGCTGCTTGGCGACAGTGAGCTCAGCGACTTTGGTGCGCGGATCGAGCTGAAGATTCATCTCCTCCAGCAGCCGCTGCGCCTGCTCGTTCAGCTTGCGATCATCGACGAACAGTTTCATGCCCCATCTCGGTTCACGCCCAATAAAAATATTTTGGGCAATCGTCAAATCCGGCATCAGATTCAACTCTTGATGAATCATCGAAATGCCCATAAGTTGAGCCGCTCGTGTATTGGAGAAATTCACTTCCTCGCCCTTGACCAAGATTCGTCCCTCATCTTTTTGATAAACACCCGTTGCAATTTTCATTAACGTCGATTTTCCCGCGCCATTCTCGCCGACAAGCGCATGCACTTCACCAGCTGCTAACTCCAGACGGCACTGATGCAAGGCGTGCACACCAGGAAAATGCTTCTCAATTCCCTCCATGCGGACAAGAATTTCACTCATGACCTCACCTCGTACTGTACTGTGGTTATATCGCTTATTTTATCTGTTATTTAATGGAAAAAGAGTGGATAAATCTCTTCAAAAAGGTTGAAATTCTTATGATTATCTCTTGGCTGAAATCACGGAAAAACAAAAGAACCCGCCAGATTAATCGCTGTTGGGTTCTTTTATGGCGTCAAAAATTGAAATGTAAACGAAGATTTATTCAATTTATCGAAGCGAAAGCCGGCTGCTTGCAGCTTCCCAATCACGATTGGCAGCGCCTCTAGGGTTGTCGTTTTGTAAGTGCTATCGTGCATGAGCACGATAATGCTCTTCTTGCCGCGGCTCGCGCTTGTCACGGCATCAATAATCATGTCCCTATCCTGCACAGGCGCAGCGGCATCCGTCGAGCTGACGTTCCAGTCAAAATACTGGTAACCCTCGACTTTTACCGCGCGAGCAACTTTACTCATAATGCCCTTGCCCCCAGGCTTCCAGCTCAAATGATTATTCGACCCTCCGGGAAATCGCAAAATATCAGGGCGGTAGCCGACCGTTTCTTCCAGCAGCTGATCCAGCTTATGTACGTCTTTCATGAAAGCCTCTGGAGACTTATAAATACGGTTGTATTCATGCGAGTACGAATGATTGCCAAGGGCGTGGCCTGCGGCATCAATCTCCTTATACAGCGATCTGCCCTCAGCGGTGTCAGACCCGACAACGAAAAAAGTCGCACGAACTCCAAAACTTTTCAAAACACGAAGGATCTTCCGTGTGTTCTCGGAAGGACCATCATCGAAAGTGAGATAGGCAACTTTGCCCGATGACACTTCTGTTGCCCGATGCGGGGGGCCCGTGTAGAAATGTCGAGTTTCCACCGTCATTTTTTCTTCCGTATAGGGATTGGAGGGTGGAACTATGGGCAGACCAGGAGGTGGAGCTATCGGCAGAGCTGAAGGTGCGACGCCCGCTGTTGCAAGTGGAGCTTCATTGCGGGACAACTGTTTGGGTGCCGATTCCGTATGTAAGTTTGTGGCAGAACATCCGACTAAGGTACAGCCGAGACTAATCCATGGAAGATGCCTTCGTAGTTTTGAGACTATTTTGCCCATTCTAAGTCCCCCCTTGCTGCTGTTAATGAGCAAATCTGCCTCTATATCCAGCTTCCCTTTAGTATGGCTTTCTTGGCTTTCGACATTAAAACCAATATTTCCCGGGAAATTTGGAGAAACAACGCTTGTTGGGTCATATCGGGGAGCTGAATGGCTTTTTTCATGCTGCATGTCGATTTTTGATCACATGTGTCACCACAAAATCGATGCCGTAATTCACCCCCTGAGGCTGCTTTTTCGGATGGCTCAGACACACAAAAAAGCCCCTCACCAAGAGGGGCCCGACTTCAATCATAATTTACTCTGCTTCTTTAACGCTTAGTTTTTCTTTCAGCAAATTCAGCTGCTCATCGACTTTGGCTTGTTTGGCTACATCAACAGGTGTGTAGCTGCCTACTGAACCTGCAGGAACATAAGGCTTGCGGGCGATTTCCGCTTCTACTTCCAATTGGATGATTTTCTCTTCCATGCGTTGGAAGCCGCGGGATGCGCTGCCGCTTTCGATGACACCATTGTAGGAGACTTGCGCCATTTGCTTTTTAGCTTTCGCTAATTGAGCGCGGGATACGAGCTCGTTGCGTTTGTTGCGCATTTTGTAGAATTCGTCTTTCATTTCGTGAAGTTGTTGTGTCAGCTCATCCGCATGCGCTTTGGCGGATGCATATAGATCTGTATACTCAGCGATTTTATCTTCGTGATACAATTTCTCTTCAACAGCTTGGCGGGCAATAGCTTCTTGACCATTTTTGATGGCAGCGGACGCTTTGCCTTCACGGTCAGCTACCAAGCGAACGGATTCTTCCAAACGTTGTTTCAGCTTGCGCTCACTTGCAATTTGTCTAGCAACGGTTACTTCAGCTTGTGCGATTTCTTGCTCCATATCGCGCAGATATTGATTCAACATAACGATCGGATCCTCGATTTTATCCAATACCTCGTGAATTGATGCTTTTGTCATATCTTTCATTCTTGTAAATACTCCCATGGTTTACACGTCTCCTTTTTTAATGTCAATTGGTTGTTGTTCAAAACGAGCGACTTTGGCTCTAAGTTCTTCAACTTCTCGTTGCAGTGCTTTTTTCTCAATGTCTTTCATCATCTCATCGATGTTGTTCGTCGGTACACCTGCATTGTACGGTGGGGTATTGAAGTTCGCAGGCTGCTGCGGCGCTTGATGAGGCGGATACGGCTTGTGCGTATTCCAGCTTCCACTAGGGTTGTAGTTTTGGCGGCTGTACGAGTTGGCGTAAGGATCAAACGGCTGATCATAGCCTGGTTCTTTCGGAATTACAATTGCAGCTATGAAGTAGATGAAAATGACTGTTCCTCCGGTGAAAAAGGTTGTAATAACCACTAACAATCGCAAGAGTGTTGCATCTACATTCATGGCCTCGGCAAGTCCGCCGCAAAGACCGGTAACTTTTTTGTCTCTTCGTGAGCGGTAAAGTTTGCTCATGATTTTTGTGCTCCCTCCTGTTGCAGTTTGTTTCTCAGAGCTTCCAGCTCAGCATCTACAGCAGGGTTGCCCCCGCTATAATAGCTTTCACGTCCCATGCGTCTTACATCACGGAGTGTTCTAGCGTGTAGCTCCATATCGGAAACGCGCTCTTCCAAGCGTCCGAACATCCGCGGTGCGCCATCCTGCGTCACACTGCTGCGGGCATGCAGCCTTTGCTGCAAACGCGCGGATTCCATTCGGGCCAAGTAATAACTACGTTTATCTGCCACTTCTTTGTAATCGGCTTTGAGCTGCTGCAGTTCCTCATCGAGATCGAGAATCGATTGCTTGGCCTGCTCATAGAGTTCATGATATTGCTCGCTTTTCTCTTCGGCTTGCAATTTCTCTTGCAGCACGATGCGTGCCATATGTTCTTCGCCGGCTTTCAGAGCCAGAAGCGCTTGATGCTCGCGTTTCTCTTTGGTCTCCAGCGCCGTCAAATATTGCTGCCTGAGTGAAGCTGCGTGGCTGACGCATTGTTGGTACAGCCTCTCAGACTGTTGAAGCTGCTCACGTTGTGCAGCTAAGTACTGGTCAATCAAGCGAACCGGATCTTCGGACCGTTCCAAATGTTCATTCAGTGATGCCACGGTAATGTCTCTCATACGCCTTAATAGGCTCATCTCTCATACCACCTTTTTCAATCTCTGTTTGTTCGTGCAACTTAAACGGTTCTTCTTGTCAGCATCGAAACTCCGTAACCAATCAACCCGATGGCCAGGAGAATAATAATCCAACCTGCCAACTTGCCCAGCAGGATAATCCCGCCGATCCCTGCAATCAACCAACCAATTTTGCTGCCATTCTGAATCCCGACATAACCTAGGCCAACCATTGCAATTGGAATCACGTATCCCATCACTGAGCCGATAAAGGGTCCCATGTGAAAGCCTAGTTTATTTAACAGAATCAGGGCACCGAATGCGATTAGCAGAGCGGCCAAGCCTGTATTTCTTTTCATCGTTTCGTCACCGCCTCTCGTTTGTTTGTTGTGCTCTTGTTCATGTCTTTATTCTAGGTAAAAATGAAGCTTTCCAAAACGGACCGCAGGCGGTATTTGTTCCTAGACCTTAGTCGGGGCGCTTCTACGACCTCCGAAAAGTTCATGTTTATACGACACAGATACGGGTTAAGTACATTACAAACTAGATATCGACAAATTTCGGATGTGAAAGGCAGGAACTACTTGATGAAGCCGATTATGAAATCTACTTTGAACTCAATGAAGAAACCGAATAGGGGGCCCTTTGTGGTCCGTATCTTGTTATTTGCGCTTTTGGTTCTTCTATTACCTACACATGCCTGGGAGGCTGCAGCAACAGCATCGGCCAAAATGGCGACTGCCGCGGCACCTGCATCAATCATGCCTCCACTTCCCTTGACTAACAATGCCTCACAACGGGTCGCAAGCTTAGTCCTCCATAACTTAACTGCACAATTCCAGCAAGCAAAACAGGCGACATCAACTGCAGCGCCGCTTTTCTCCTTCTCCGTGTTGAGTGATATCCATGTTGGAGCCAAAGATACGGATTCCCAGGAACGCTTTCGTACGGCGCTAGCCGATCACATGAACATCCGACCAGACAGTAAATTGATGGTTCTAAATGGCGATCTTACGAACGGCATCAATAACGATTACAAAAGCCTTTTCAATATTATGTACGAATTCAAACTTCCTCCCGTCCATGCGACTATGGGAAATCATGAATACTACGGCTTATGGGAAACAAAGCAAGAGGATTTGGATACGAGCAAGCTGAGTAAGGATTGGTCCAGTGGACAAGCCATCAACTCTTTTGAGCAAATGTTCAATTACAAAAAGCCCTACCACGAACTGGTCATGGAGGATTATCATTTTCTGTTCCTAAGCGGAGAGGCGTATCGAGATGTGGATGCCACTGTCAAAGAAGATGCTTACCTATCACCTGAACAGCTCGCCTGGTTCAAAGATAAACTAGCACTTGCCTCAACAGCGGATGCGGACAAGCCTATCTTCGTATTTCTGCATCAACCGTTGGTTCATACGCTGGGAGGCTCCGATCAAGAGCTGGGCGTTGTTCAGCATGAGGAACTCCGAGCTATACTTAACCAATATCCGAATGTAGTTTTCTTCACGGGTCATACGCATTGGAACCTTGAAACAACGGAGCAGATCAAACAGCTGACGTTTCTTGCCGTAGGCAGTTCCTCTGTCAGAGAAGTATGGAACGCAAATAATGAACCCGAGGGCAGCGCGGCTAGCCAAAGCCTGGTCGTGGACATCTTCGCAGATCGGATTGCCATCCAAGGCCGTGAACATTCCGATAAGAAATGGCTGGGAGCACCTTTTGTAAAGACATATAGAGAATAGGAATCGCCTGTACATTTGAACGGGGAAACATTGATCAGGAGGATGGTGGCAGTTAGGCTGATCAATACATACAATGGCTAAAGAGCGGGAAGGGGTGTCGAAGAAATGCCTGGAGTTGTTTATGGAGGTATCAAAATCAATAGTGTGAACTCCAGTTCGAATGTCCAAATTGGTGATACCGCTATTATCAGGCTATCCAGTAATGCCAAATACTATGGGGGGGGCAAATTCATTTTCCCCTAGTGATAATTTTGGATTTAATCCCCAGATCGGCAATACAAATACCATTGACCCAGATTTAATTGATAACAATAGCAACAATATTGTGTAGTTAAAAAAGCCCAAGGCACTTGGCCTTAGGCTTTAGCATTTAAACTAAACAGACGCTCTTCGCAGCAAACCATAAGCCGCTGCCAAGTAGACTGCCGTCACTGGCACCATCCACCAGAACAATTCCAAATAGTGATGCGCTATTCCTCCCAGGATAAGATCTCCCCATAAGCTAAAGTGAGTCAAATATAAAGACACCAGTGTACCAATGAGCAGCAGGGTCGTAAAAAAGATATATAATCCCGTTCTGCCAAACCTGCGGTGTATGCTTGAAATCGCAAACCCCAGAAAGTACATATTGAGCAGAAGAATCAAATAAATACCCAGTGTGCTGATCACAGAAACGTCGCTAAGAAACGCAACTTTAAACAGATTCAGACGCACTCCCCATCCATTCGTTGCTCCTTCAATAACCGACAATACGGTAAGGATTAAAGCGGACAAGCCATTAATAATGAGGGCGGTCCAGACAGTTCCGAAGAAATAATCCTTTCTGCGAATGCTGAGTCCCACAGCAAACGGGAAGGTCTCCTTCAGCGTGATCGTACCTATTACGAATGTGTAAACGAAAATGGAGGAAATCGCTCCTGTATGCATGGTCTCCCCTAGGTTGAGCGAAGAAGCAATAATCATATTGATCAGGAAATTGGCTGCCAAAATGATCCAAGGAACATAGAACCACGTCAATTTATTTCTCAAATGAAGCTTAATGACTTGCTCGGCTCGATTCATGCGCCTTCAGTCCCCTTTCCAGCACTTGGTATACGTGTCAAATGAATGATTAACTGCTGCATCGATACTGGTGTAAATGTTAGCCCCAAAGCCTCAGCTTCCTTCCGCTCACGTTCATTCGGCGCACCTAGCAAGGTAGCTGATGCAGCTGCGCCAATCGCTGTGCGTTCCAGCACCTCTCTGCCTCTAGTGAACGAATCTACAGCTGTTGCTAAGCCGGAAACCGTGCAAGCACGGCCGCGAAGGGCATCTGCATCTTCATTGAGAATCAACTTGCCTTGATCAATTACCATGACATGCTCCAGCAACCGGCTCACTTCATCAATCAGGTGCGTAGAGAGGATGACGGTTCTCGGGTACTCTGCGTAGTCCTCAAGCAAGCGATCATAGAAGAGTACTCTAGCTACGGCATCAAGCCCTAGGTAAGGCTCATCAAAAATGGTCAGCGGCGCACGGCTAGCCAGACCCACGACGATCCCCACCGAGGAGAGCATCCCTCTGGACAGCTTTTTAATTTTTCTTTTCAAAGGCAGACGGAAATCTTCAACTAAAGCATGAGCATAGTCATCATCCCAGTTGGGATAAAGGGATTTGGCTACTTCTATGACATCAATGACACGGAACGTATCCGGATATTTCTGACTTTCCTTAATGAAACAAATCTGATTCAGCACACGGCTGTTCTCAAACGGCTCTTCGCCAAATACCTTTAGCTCTCCGCTCGTCGCAAACTGCTGGACTGAGATCATATGCATGATGGTCGTTTTTCCTGCACCATTTCGACCTAATAAACCGTAAATTTTATTCGGTTCCATGGTGAAGCTGACATGATCAACCGCTGTTATTTTCCCATAGGACTTGGTCAGTCCTGTCACTTCCACAATGTTGGTCATTACGCTTTCTCCCCTCTGCGCACCATTTCCGTTAATTGCTCCACCGTAATTCCAAGCTTCGCTGCCTCTTTCACCATCGTTACGATGTATTGCTCATAAAATAGCTCTTTTCGCTTTTCCATTAGTTTCGCTCGCGCTCCTTCCGCTACAAACATGCCAATTCCGCGTTTTTTGTACAAAATTCCTTGATCCACCAACAGGTTTACGCCTTTGGCGGCTGTCGCCGGATTAATTTGATAAAATGATGCGAACTGATTCGTAGAAGGTACCTGCGTCTCTTCCAGCATTCTTGCTTCAATAATGTCATCTTCAATTCGTTCCGCGATTTGCACGAAAATCGGGCGGCTGTCGTCCATCATGACTCCCATTTCTTCTCACCACCACATCGGTTAGTTACTCATGTAATTAACCATACAACCAACTCACTTAGATGTCAATACGCTTCGTGCAATTTGGGCCGCCTGTTCAACATAAATCTCCTTGCAACTGGGAATACCACTAGTACAATCGCCCAAAACATTCATTTGCAGGAAAGGTATATCCAAAATGATCTCTTCTAAAATGCGTATCGCTTTCGTAAGCCTGATGCTTCTGCTCGCTCCAAGTCAGGCTGTGAATAGTACGGAAAATGTGAAAACGTCTCAAGACACTCAGGACATGCTTCATGCGGGAATTCATGCGAAGTTCATGAAGAACACCAAGAGGAGCCAGCTTACGCTCCAGAATAATGTGCAGCCGGTGGCAGCTCCCCTGTTTTCATTCTCCGTGCTGAGCGATGCACACATCATCGCTTCAGATACCGAGGCTCAAATGCTGCTCAGCCGTGCGCTCGCGGATCATCACGCGCTGCGCCCGAACAGCAAGCTGCTCGTGATGAACGGGGACCTCACGAATGGGAGTGAGGCCGACTATCGCAGCTTGCAGGCGCTGCTCAGCAGCCAGCCCCATGCCCCTGTGCATGCGACCATGGGCAACCACGATTACTACGGCGTGTGGCGCACGCCGGCTGGTGGCATGGATACATCGAAGATGAATCCAGCCTGGTCCAGCAAGCAGGCGGTCGCGTTATTCGACCGCATGTGGGGCTACGATAAGCCGTATCACGAGCTTATCGTGGAGGGCTACCGCTTCCTCTTCCTGAGCGGGGAAGCGTACCGGGACGTGAACGCCTCCTATGCGGAGGACGCGTTCCTCTCTCCCGAGCAGCTCGCTTGGCTGCGCGGGCGGCTGACGAACGCGGGCGCGGCGGATGCCGGCAAGCCCGTGTTCGTGTTCTTGCACCAGCCGCTGCCGCAGACGCTGGATGGCACGGATCGGGAGCTGGGCGTCATCCAGCACCAGGAGCTGCGGGCGCTGCTCGATGCGCACCCGAATGTCATCTTCTTCAGTGGTCACACCCACTGGAACCTGGAAACGACCCAGCAAGTGAAGCAGCTGAAATTCCTTGCCGCTTCGAGCGCCTCCATCCGCGAGGTATGGAGCAGCCAGAACGAGCCCGAGACGATGGCGATCAGCCAAAGTCTCGTGGTGGACGTCTACAAAGACCGCGTCGTCATCATGCGCCGCGAGCACTCCCGGAAGCGATGGATCGAGCCCTCCATCGCCAAAGGATACGACGTCAACTAGACGTCTTCCGTCTCCACATGCGCAGGCCCCAGAGCGGTTTCGGCTTCACGTACAAAGTGAATTTATCGCATTGCGTTAAATAAGATTGAGGGATAGGAAGTATCCTTCAGCCTTATTGTCGTTTTTTGGATCTTACCATCTCCAGCGTTCCCCACACCTTAGCGCTAAACCAAAAAAACTGCTCGACAAGGCTAAAAATCAGCCTGTCTAGCAGTTTTTTAAATAAAAGTACTCCTATACGTTAACCTTCGTGTACCGGTTCGCTGGAATCGGGACACCCAAGTTCCCGCGAAGCGTGTCGGATTCGTAGTCGGTCCGGTAGATGCCGCGTTCCTGCAGGATTGGTACGACGAGGTCTACGAAGTCGTCCAAGCCTTTGGGCAGGGCTGCTGCGATAATGAAGCCATCGGCGGCATTTTCTTCGAACCAAGCTTGAACGCGATCGGCCACTTGTTCAGCTGTTCCTGTGAACTCGGTTCTTGGCGTTGCGACATTCAGAGCGACTTGGCGCAGCGTTAGGTTTTTCTCTTTGGCGTTTTGCTTGATTTTGTCGGTGCCGCTGCGGAAGCTGTTGCTGCCGAAATCACCTAGTTCCGGGAACGGCTCATCGAGCGGATACTGGGAGAAGTCGTGATGTTCGAAGAAGCGGCCCAAGAAATCAAGCGCCTTGTCGATCGTAACTAGGTTAGCGACTTCTTGATATTTGCGCTCCGCTTCCTCTTCCGTACGGCCGATAATTGGAGAGATTCCCGGCAGGATCACGACTTCGTCCGGATTGCGGCCTTCGGCGGCGGCTCTCTTTTTGATATCCGCATAATAGGCTTTGGCCTCTTCGATACTTTCATGTCCGGCAAAAATCGCATCAGCTACTTTGGCGGCAAATGCCCGGCCATCCTCGGAGGCTCCCGCTTGGAAAATAACCGGCTGTCCTTGTCGGGAACGAGCAATATTCAGCGGGCCCTGCACGGAGAAAAACTCCCCCTTGTGATTCAAGGTGTGCAGCTTGCTAGGATCAAAAAACACGCCGCTCTCTTTATCGCGAACGAACGCATCATCCTCCCATGAATCCCAAAGTCCGCGCGTCACTTCCAGATATTCATTCGCGATGCGATAGCGTTCAGGGTGTGAAGGATGCTGCTCTTTGCTGTAATTTTTCGCTGAGCCTTCCAGTGGAGATGTAACAATATTCCAGCCGGAACGGCCATCGCTAATCATATCAATAGACGCGAATTGCCGAGCAACGGTGAACGGTTCACTGTAAGATGTCGATAGCGTACCTACAAGTCCAATATGCGTTGTGACCGAAGCCAAGGCAGACAAGATGGTAATCGGTTCGAAACGATTGAGGAAGTGAGGAATCGATTTTTCCGTAATATACAAGCCATCCGCGATAAATACGAGATCAAATTTACCCGATTCTGCTTTCTGAGCCTGCTGTTTATAAAAGCCAAAATTCACACTTGCATCCGTAATCGCCTCTGGGTGTCTCCAGCCCGATACATTACCGCCTACGCCATGAATGATGGCACCCAATTTCAATTGTTTTTGCTTAGCCATGGTCATCTCCGCCTTTCACAGATTAGCTGTGGTCTGCAAATGCAGCCGGTAGCTTTTTACGAGTGTCTCGCCTTTTCGTATATCTTTCTCATAAGCGCGTTCAAAGCCTAGTCGTTCGTAGAGCTTCACCGCAGAATCCATCATATCCGAGGTATGCAAATGCAGTGTCGATGCTCCTAGCTCAATAGCACGTCTGACGTTTTCTTTAATTAGTGCCGTAGCGATGCCTCGCCCTCTGGCCTTTGGTGAAACCGCCAATAAACGGATGATCGGCGATTGGATATCGAGCTCCGGCAGCCCATAGGCCGCTTCTGAAGAAAGAAATAAAAGCGAGCTTCCTACGATTTCGCCATCCAATAAGGCAATAATGCGAGCGGTAGGCTTATCGCTATCGACCGAAGCGACAATATTTTCCCTATATTGCTCCCAGCCATCCGGAGGCAGCACGGACTGATATTGCCCGTATGCTTCTTCCAGAACCCTCCGAATGGCCTCCCGATCAGCCTCAGCAGCATCCCGAATTTGAACCTCTAGTGCATCCGCCATACCTAAACCCTCCTTATACCCGTGCTTCCAATTCGTTCTTAATCCGTGCAATTTGAGCCAAATGAACTTGAACATGGGCTACAAAAGATTGAACAACATCCGTTAACGCCAGTGTTTGTCCTTTGAAATTAACACCCGTTTTCTGCCAATCTTCGGCGGATAGTCGCTTAAACAACAGATGGTTATAAACTAACAAAGCCTGAAAAACGGCTAAAATATCAGAAGCCGAGCCTTCATTCGCTTTGGCGCTACTCACCCATGGATCTTGGTCAAAAGCCGGCAATTGAGCCGATGCGCCAGAAATAATTGCACGAATACGGAAGGAGACCACAATGTTATGGTCGGCCAAATGAGAGAGAACCTCTGTCACACTCCATTTCTCCGGTGCAGCTTTCCAAGTCAACTGACTTTCATTTAACCCTTGAATAGCTTCCTGCAGTTGGTCGTGTGTATACAAATAGGCTCCTAAATCAGGGATAGGTTGACTCATTTCGATACCTCCAGTGGAATGTCCGTTGATAGCTCCTTTAATGCTTTTTCAGCTAAAACGGCAAAATAGTTAGCACTAATCGGCAAAGCTCGTTCGTCCAGATCAAAAGCCGGATGGTGCCATTCTTGTGAACCCGATGTGCCCATGAATACGAACACGCCAGGGATTTGTTTTTGATAAAATGCGAAATCCTCGCCTGCCGGGGAAGGCACGGGTGTTATGACATTCAAGCCAGCCTCCACGGCAGCCTCGGAAGCCAGTTGCGCCAATTCGCTGTCATTGAACACGGAGGGCGGTCCTTTGACCCAGCGTACAGTCGCTTTCGTCCCATAAGCAGCAGCTACACCATGCACAACCTGCTCAAAACGCGTGATAATGAGCGATCTTACACTCTCTTCAAAAGTTCGCAGCGTACCATCGAGAATGGCTTTGTCCGGAATCACATTCCAAGCGGTACCGCTGTGGATACGCGTTACACTGATTACTGCGCTCTGAAGGGAGCTGATGTTGCGGCTGATAATGGACTGGAGTGCCGTTACGATATGCGCCCCCGTTACAATGGGATCAATCCCTGCTTCAGGAACAGCGGCATGTGTGCCAAGTCCCTCGACTTCAATCACAAAACCGTCCGCAGCCGCCATTAATGGCCCTGATTTAATCCCTATCGTTCCCACGGGAAGATCGGGTTTGTTATGCATCCCATAAATCGCCCGCACCCCTTCGAGCGCTCCGCTTTTGATAACCTGCTCTGCACCTTGTGCCTTCTCCTCCGCAGGTTGAAATACAAAACGAACCGTGCCCTGCAGCTCGCTTTCCCGTGATTTCAGCAGAATCGCTGCGCCGAGGACAGCCGCTGTGTGGAAATCATGTCCGCAGGCGTGCATTTTTCCTGCAACCTGCGAAGCATAAGGAAGTCCTGTTTCTTCTTGAATAGGCAATGCATCTATATCCGCGCGGATCGCAATGATCGGTCCAGCCTGCTTTCCGCCAACTTCGGCAATAACGCCAGTTCGGAGAGGAAACTCCGCAATGCGAATGCCGGCTTCCGCCAGCCAAGCGCGGATTGACGCGGTTGTTTGGACCTCCTCATGCGACAATTCAGGGTTCTGATGCAAATGACGCCGAACCTCGATTAATTTCTGTTCAAAATCAGGCAACGTCTGTTCCGAAGCTGATATGCTCATTAAAATGCCTCCTTCGAGCCTAGACCAGTGATTCCGAGAATGCCTCGTTAAGCAGCTCGAATGAACGCAGGCGTTTGGCAAAATCCTTCACGGATGTAGTGACGATAAATTCTTCAACACCATATTTGAGCTGGATCTCCAGCAGTTTCTTACGAACGGTTTCTTTCGTACCTTTGGTAATCTCCGCTTGTTTCACTTCTACGGTAAACTTCGCTTGTGTCTGGCGGCCGTATTCCTCTGCTTGCTCCAGCGTGCCTACGGTTAAGGTTTTGCCATTTTCCAAATGGATTTTGACATTCTTGTACTCGCCCGCAAGCTCGATCGCCTCCTCTTCCGTATCTGCTACGATAAGGGACAGCGCCAGCAGCA
Organism: Paenibacillus ferrarius; assembly: GCF_002027705.1. Lineage (GTDB taxonomy): Bacteria > Bacillota > Bacilli > Paenibacillales > NBRC-103111 > Paenibacillus_E > Paenibacillus_E ferrarius. The sequence continues at coordinate 108,556 of NZ_MBTG01000007.1, forward strand.
GCCTCGGCTGTGTACCTTTTGTCGTATTAAAATGCTCTCGATAAGCCTCGAATGCCGCTTCAGCTATGGCATGATCGCCATTAATGAATTGCGCGAATACATAGGGAAGACCGGCTTCCGCTGCCGATTGCGCACTTGCCACACTGGCCCCGAGGATATAGATATCCACAGGTACTGTTGGAATCGGCGAAACGCGCAAGCCTTTGAGCGGATGGTCGTCATGCAGCTGATTATGCACGAATTGCTGCAGCTCGCTTACTTTGTCCGCCAGCGAAGCTGCTTCCGTTATCCCCTGCTGCAGCGCTTTGGTTGAGCGGGGCAGTCCGCCCGGTGCGCGGCCTACGCCAAGATCTACCCGCCCCGGTGCGAGAGAAGCCAAAACATTGAAATTCTCAGCTACCTTGTAGGGGCTGTAATGCTGCAGCATGATGCCGCCGGAGCCGATGCGAATGCGCTCTGTTTTGGCCAAAAGATGTGAGATCAATACTTCGGGCGATGAGCCCGCAACCTGCTCTGAATCATGATGCTCGGATACCCAAAAACGGTGATAATCCAATTGTTCTGCCAACTGTACAAGCTCAATCGTATGTTTAAAAGCATCCGTCGCGTTTTCTCCCGGAAAAACAACACTTTGGTCCAAAATACTAAGCTTAATCCCCATACTCGTTCGCTCCATTCTACTATGGTTTTATATGTTATAGCTCCACTCGGGCGTAATTCGTTTCAAAAATTGTCTCGTGCGTTCTTCTTTGGCAGCGCCAAAAATCTCCTGCGGCTTGCCTTCCTCAACGATCACGCCTTCATCCATAAACACCACGTGATTGGATACTTCGCGGGCGAAGCCCATCTCATGCGTGACGACGATCATCGTAATGCCTTCCTTGGCAATCTTCTGAATGACATCAAGCACCTCGCCAACCAGCTCAGGATCGAGCGCCGACGTCGGTTCATCGAATAAAATGACCTCAGGATTCAAAGCCAACGCACGCGCAATGCCCACCCGCTGCTGCTGTCCGCCGGACAGCTGACTTGGATATGCATCCAGCTTATTGCCTAGTCCAACCTTCTCCAGCACCTTCACGCTGGTTTCCCGCGCTTTGTCTTTGGGCTGCTTCTGTACGATAACAAGCCCTTCCATGACATTTTCAAGCACTGTTTTATGCTTAAAGAGATTATAATGCTGAAAGACCATCGCTGTTTTTTGCCGAAGTGTATGAATCTCCTGCTTGCTGGGGCGCTTGCAATTCACCGTGAAATCCCCGATTGTCACTTCGCCGTTATTCGGCTTCTCCAAGTAATTCATGCAGCGCAGAAGGGTCGTTTTGCCCGAACCACTGGGGCCAAGAATACAGACGACCTCGCCCTTTTTCACAGTCAGGTTAATGCCTTTCAGTACCTCGTTTTTTCCGAATGATTTGGTGATATTGGCCATTTGAATCATGATACGCCCCCCCGGTTATACAGATTGATTCGTTTCTCCAGCAAACCTGTCGCCCTTTCGATGAGGAACGTAACTCCCCAGAATAGGACGGCAGCCGCGATATAAGCTTCGAAGAATTTCCAGTTTGTCGTTGCGACAATTTGCGCCTTGGCATTAATTTCGACCACGGATACGGTAAAAGCCAGCGTAGAGCCATGCAGCATCCCGATCAACGTATTGGACAGGTTCGGCAAGCTGACAGCCAGCGCTTGTGGCAGAATAACGCGCCGCAGCGCCTGCGGCGTAGTCATGCCGATGGAGTAGGCGGCTTCCATTTGCCCCCGATTAATAGCCACGATCCCTGATCTCACAACCTCCGAGAGGTAAGCCCCTGCTGTGATGGAGAAGGATAGGAAGGCGAAGCCAATCATCGGAATAGAAACCGAGCGGAAGCTCCAGCCCATCGCGATGGATATCGAATCCAGAATCATCGGCAATCCGAAGTAAATCAGCAGCAGATGCATAAGCATCGGTGTGCCGCGAACAAAGGTCACATAAGCTGTCGCAATGTAATGAATAAAAGGCACTCGATATAGTCGGATTAAAGCTACGGCGGTTCCAATCAAGAAGCCAAAGAAGACGGAAACCACCGTAATAATCAATGTTGTAGGCAAGGCTGAAAGCAATTGAACAAAGGCGGTCCATATGAATCCGGGATCGATTTTCATGCTTGAAAGCCTCCTTTATCCGGCTGAGAGGACCAGACGCCCTTGAACCAGCGGCGAGAAAGCGGCTGACGCTCCTCTTTGACCAGCGGTTGCTCGTGCTGGAGCAGTCGTTTCTCCATGTAGATAAACAGCTTCTCAAGTCCAAAGCAGATAATAAAATAAATGATGGATAAGGACACGTAAGTTTCCAAAAAGTGCTGCGTAGCAGCCCCTAATGTCTGTGCTTTGCCCATTAGCTCCATAGCCCCAAGCGAGAAAGCCAATGAAGTATCCTTCAAGTTAGCGATCAGCAGATTCGTAAAGTTAGGAAGCGAAATAGCGAGCGCCTGCGGCATCACAATCCGGGTAAAAGCTTGGTAGCCTGTCATGCCGACGGAGTAAGCGCCCTCGACCTGGCCCTTGTCGACAGCCTTGACTGCTGCCCTGATCACTTCGGAGATATAGGCTCCTGAGTGAAGGGCGAACGTCAGGATGACGAATGTCAGCACCGGTGCTTTGGAGACATCCACGTGGATCGCTTTTAACATTTCGGGGAGCCCGTAATAGATTAGAAACAGCTGAATCAGAATGGGCGTCCCGCGGAAGAAGGATACGTAGATCTGGGATAAACGCTGAACCCCAGGTATTTTGTACAGCCGGGGCAATGCAATGAGAAATCCAAAGATAGTCCCGAGCAGCATCGAGCAAACAACAATGAATAAAGTTATGTTGATATAGGAGAGTAATTTGGGAAGAAACTCGAATACATAGGTGATCTCGAATTGGTTGGCCATGACGGCGATCTCACCCTTCCTTTAAACGTTGGATAATCGCTTATTTGGTATCTTCTTTTTTCGTAAAATCTCCGCCCAGCCATTGAACACTCAGCTTCGAAAGCGTGCCATCAGCCTTGATAGCCTTCAGTGCAGCGTCGATTTTATCAGCCAGCTCTTGCCCGTCTTTATCATTTTTGCGGAATAAGAAACGAACCTCGGCTTCTTCAATAATTGGACCGATTGCCTTAAGTTTACTTTGAGGATCAACTAACGGAAGCAGGAAATCCGCGCCAAGCGAGCCATCCGCACGTCCCGACGTCAGCTGATTCACTAAGTCGTTGGCTGCGCCGCTTTGATAAACAATTTTGATCGCATTATCATGCGCTTTATTGTAGTTCTCCAGCAGTGTTGCTTCAGCACTGGTTGCCGTAGTTAAAGCCTTCTTCCCTTTCAAATCATCAATCGATTTAACCGTTGTGTTATCTTTGGCTACGATGACTTTGGTTTTCCAATAGGCATAAGGTTCGTTATTGAAGAGATATTTCTGCTCTCTCTCCTTGTTTTTCTCAATTTCATGTGCGACGAAGTCGACTTTATTCGTTTCCAAGCTGAGCAGCAGGTTAGCGAAATCCATCGTTTTAAACTCAAATTCGTATTCCGGCAGACGTTTATCCAATTCTTTGACTAATTCAATATCGTAACCAGTGAGTTTACCGTCTTTATCCAAAAAGGCTACGTTCGGAAACTGTGTTCCTGTGCCTACGATGATTTTCTTCACCTTCACAGGCGCAGCCGTCGCTGCCGTGCTTGCCGCAGGTGCTTTCGTACCTTCAGCAGCAGCTTTCGGGGAAGCGTCCGCCGCCGTGCTTTTGGAGCCGCAGCCCGCAACCACCAGTGCTAAAGTTAATGTAGATACTGCAAGTGTAGTAAATCGTTTCATGATGAACCCCTCCATATCATATCTCTTTTATTTTAATGTTAATAATTCCTACCTGTTAAGTATGAATTGAAGCTATGCTTTTAATTTATCATCAAGTTCACGAACTGGATAATAGAGTTTTTCTATATGCATATTCAAAAGTCAAATATGATCTCGAATCGTCTGGGCAATCCCCTTGCAGAGATCCAATGCACTGTTGAAAAATATCGCGTTCTCCCCATTCAGAGCGATCATATTCGTCTGCAGGGAAATGCCTGCTGTCTGCGGAAATTCGATAGGAAACAGCTTATTTTCCTTTACTTCCTGAGCTACGCATAAGCTGGGCAGAAACGCGATTCCTACACCTTGAAGCACTAATTTCTTCGCCGTCTCCAAATTATCCGTCTGGAATTCAATGTTCGGAGGCCGGCTCATACTGGCAAATAATCGGTGAATTCGCATCCAGTCCAGTGAACCGCACTCGAAAAAAACGAGCGGATATTCACCTATATCATCGATGGAAACCGTCTTATTCCCAATAAACGGATGATCTTTATAGACATATAGACGTATCGGGTCTTCATAGGCTTTGGCCGAAAGCAGATTTGGGTGACTTATGTTGCGCACAAAGCCTAGATCCAGCTCGCGATTCAGCACTTTATTCACGATATCTTCGGAAACAGCCGTACTGAGCTTGTAGTTGACGTCAGGATATTTGTACTTCATTTTCGGAATAATCGTTGGAATGACATAGTTGGAAACAGAGACCGTACAGCCGACGCGCAGCTCATTGGGCAAAGTTCTTTTCTGTTTTAGTTGAATTTTGCTCTTCTGAAAGGTTTGCAAAAGCTCCTGGGCATAGGGCAGAAACTTTTTCCCGTCATCCGTCAAAGAAATCTGCTTTCCTATACGATCGAACATTCGGCAATCCAACTCGCGTTCAAGTGATTGTATGCGCGCAGTAACGGATGGCTGCGATAAGAACAACACTTCGGCCGCCTTGTTAAAGCTCCCATAGTGGATCACATAGATGAATGCTTCAATATTCTCGATGTTCAACGTTAGGCCCCCCTTTGGTGAAGATTCATTTAATTTTAATAATTCCGATAAACAAACTTGGTTTTAGGTTGTTATTACTATAGTTCATCTCCTAATAGCTGTCAATGATAAAAAAAGCCGACCGACTTCCCCTCAGGTAGAGGATCCGCCAGCCGACTTTCGCTTTATTTAATAACGATCGTGAGTTGCACGTTTCAATTAGTTCGTTGTTGTGGATGCTGCAGAGGATGTCGCAGACGGAGCATCTGCATTTTTGCCGAATTTACCCTCTGGACGTTTATGATCGGTGCCTTTTTGCTCCACTTGCTTCTTGATGCTGTCTGTCATGCCATCTTTGATTTTGCTGATCAAATCATCTTCACTGATCCCTTTGGCTGTCGCGATATCCACAATGGATTTGCCCGCTTCCAGCTCTGTTCTCAGCTCATCCTGTGTAACACCGAGAATTGTCGTCAACAGTTCAGGGTTTCCGAATTGCCCGCCTGGGCCTCCGTGACCGCCGCCTCTTCCTTCAGGACCGCCCTCAGGACGAGTGCTTTCCACTTGTTTGGTGATGCGTTCGGATAGGCCTGACAACATTTTGTCAGCCTGATCTTGCGTCAGTTTGCCAGCCGTCACCTCAGCGTTGATGGAAGTCGTCTCTGCTGCTGCCAGCTTAGCTACATAGTCCGCTTCAGTAATCCCTTTCTCCACTGCAAAAGCTGCCAGAGTTTTACCGGATTTCACCGCATCCTGCACCACGCTTTGTTCCACGCCAAGGATCGTTGCCGTTTGCTCGATCAAATTGCTGCCGTGACCTTTGCCGCCGCGATCTCCGCCTGGGAAGCCGCCTCCGAAGCCCTTGCCTTCGATTTGCTTGGTCAATTGATCAGAAAGACCACTGATGATTTTATCCGCTTGCTCTTGTGTCAATTTACCTGCGGTTACCTCAGCTGTAATCGAAGCCGTTTCTGCTGCGACTAGCTTGGCTAGATAATCAGCTTGCGCCAGTCCTTTTTCCTCTGAAAAGGCAGCTAAGGTTTTGTCTGCTTTCAACGCTTCTTGAACTGCACTTTCCTCAACACCAAGGATCGTCGCCGTTTCTTTCACAACATTGTTTCCATGGAAGCCGCCGCGGTTCCCAAAATCTCCACGTCCCTTGCCTTGGCCTGCTTTTTGCGTCGTCGCGCTCTTCGTCGTACCTGTTACCGTATCTGCAAATGCCTGATTATGTAGGGCGCCAACAAAACCAACTCCGAGTACAAAAGAAGCTACCAATGAACCTGTAAGAATTTTTCTGCCGATGTTTTTCATAATTTGTTTCCACCTTTTCCTTTTTTATTTTGTTTGTTTCTTCCTTACAAAACCAAGTATAGCCCCCTTACCTGAAACCCATCTGAGTATAAACTGAAGGTTCGTTGAGAGGTTTCTGAGGGTTGGCTGAAAATGGTAGGACTGGTGGGGCGTGGGTGGATGATGGAGGGTGGACGAAAGGTGAAGGACGGAGTGCGAAGGACGGAGTGCGAAGGACGGAGTGCGAAGGACGGAGGGATGAAGGGCGAGGGATGAGCGGCGAGGGATGATAGGTGAATCGCGAAGGGATCAAGACATGGATGATGGATGAACGGCGGAGCGGTGGGCACGACTGGACGATGGTGACTGGACGATGTCGTCGGAAGATTGTAATGGATGGTCACGGTCAAATAGAAACCGGTGAGCTTTGTGTGAGCAAATGTGAGAATAATCCGGCGCTAGCTAGGAGGAAGCGGAACTATGGTACGCTATTTTAAGGTAAACTGCTTCTTTTCATGCTCAAAGGGAACTGTGGTCCGCTAATTGCTCGTTTAGACCACAATTTGGTGTGAAATTGGGCAAATAAGGGAACGACGTTCCCTTTGAGCTGCTTTTGAGGCTAATTTCTCGAAATAGCGGACCATAGTTCCGTTTCGTGGTTTTTGGGGACTTTGACTGCATACTCCCATTCGGGAAGCGGACAATTTAATGCTGAGACAGCCCTTTGGGCCTCTCAGCAAGGTTTTGCTACTTGGACTACATCTCCATTGTGGCGCTCTTACCTTACACTTGCGGAGATTTCCACCCTTTCATACCCTGAGACGGCCCTTTCGGCCTCTCAGCGAGGTTTTGCTACTTGGACTACATCTCCCTTTAGGGCGCTCTCTCCTTACACCTGCGGAGACTTCCACCATTCTTACCCTGAGACGGTCCTTTAGGCCTCTCAGCAAGGTTTTGCTACTTTGACTACATCTCCCTTTGGGGCGCTCTCTCCTTACACTTGCGGAGACTCCACCATTCTTACGCTGAGACTGCCCTCTGGGCTTCTCAGCGATAATTCGCTACTTGGACTACATCTCCCTTTGGGGCGCTCTCACCTTACACTTGCGGAGACTTCCACCATTCTTACTCTGAGACGGTCCTTTTGGCCTCTCAGCAAGGTTTGCTACTTTGACTACATCTCCCTTTGGGGCGCTCTCACCCTACACCTGTGGAGACTTCCACCATTCTTACCCTGAGACGGCCCTTTGGGCTCCTCAGCAAGGTTTTGCTACTTGGACTACATCTCCCTTTGGGGCGCTCTCACCTTACACTTGCGGAGACTTCCACCATTCTTACCCTGAGACAGCCCTTTGGGCTCCTCAGCCAGGTTTTACTACTTTGACTACCTCTCCCTTTGTGGCGCTCTCACCTTACACTTGCGGAGACTCCACCATTCTTACGCTGAGACTGCCCTCTGGGCTTCTCAGCGATAATTCGCTACTTGGACTACATCTCCCTTTGGGGCGCTCTCACCTTACACTTGCGGAGACTTCCACCATTCTTACCCTGAGACAGCCCTTTGGGCTCCTCAGCCAGGTTTTACTACTTTGACTACCTCTCCCTTTGTGGCGCTCTCACCTTACACTTGCGGAGACTCCACCATTCTTACGCTGAGACTGCCCTCTGGGCTTCTCAGCGATAATTCGCTACTTGGACTACATCTCCATTGTGGCGCTCTCANCATCTCCCTTTGGGGCGCTCTCACCTTACACTTGCGGAGACTCCACCATTCTTACGCTGAGACGGCCCTTTCGGCCTCTCAGCAAGGTTTTGCTACTTGGACTACATCTCCCTTTGGGGCGCTCTCACCTTACACTTGCGGAGACTTCCACCATTCTTACCCTGAGACAGCCCTTTGGGCTCCTCAGCCAGGTTTTACTACTTTGACTACCTCTCCCTTTGTGGCGCTCTCACCTTACACTTGCGGAGACTCCACCATTCTTACGCTGAGACTGCCCTCTGGGCTTCTCAGCGATAATTCGCTACTTGGACTACATCTCCATTGTGGCGCTCTCACCTTACACCTGCGGAGACTTCCACCATTCTTACCCTGAGACGGTCCTTTCGGATCTCGGCGATGGTTTGCTGCTTTGACCCTTTGCGGCGGCTTTGTTCAAGACGCCGCTCATACCAATCCATCAAAAAAAGCCATACCCATCACTCCGCGGGTATGACTCATTTTCATTTACCATCAGGCAGAAGCACCTTAAATGTGCTGCCTACCCCCAATTCACTTTCAACTCCAATCGATCCGCCGTGAAGCTCGACGATGGAACGCGTGATCGACAAGCCCAGTCCGGCGCCGCCGCTGCGTCTAGCCCGCGAGGAATCGATGCGGTAGAACCGATCGAACAGGTGCGGGAGATGCTCGGCCGCGATCCCCGGGCCATTGTCGTGAATCGCGATTTCGACACCCGCACTCGTTTTGGCCAATGACAGCCTCAGATTACCGGTTTCCGGGTGTGTGTGCTGAACCGCGTTGTGAAACAAGTTGAGCACAACTTGCTTGATTTTATCGGGATCAAACAGACAATGCGTGTTAGGCTCCAAGGTGAATGTAACGGTTCTGTCTCCTGCCAGCAAACGAAGCTGGTGTTCCATGTCATGCAGCATGTCATCGAGAACACCTTCCGTTTTGTGAAAAGACGGTGTACGATCCAACCGAGCGAGCATCAGCAGATCCTCGACTAGTTTATTAATTCGCACGGACTCACCGTGCATGCTTTTGAGTGCTTTCAGCAGCTGTTCCGGCTGTTGATACGCTCCGCGGAGCAGCACTTCCAGAAACCCGTGGATGGAAGTCAGCGGTGTGCGAAGCTCATGCGAAGCATCCGCGGCAAAACGGCGCATCTGCTCCTTGGCTTCCTTTTCCGCCTCAAATGAAAATTCCAAACGTTCCAGCATGCTGTTGAAGGAAACAGCCAATTGATCAATTTCCACTTGTCCTTGATGTGCTGGAAACCGTTCATTGAGGTTCCCTGCGTCTATCTGCTTCACGGTGCCCACCATATTCGATAGCGGCACCAACGTACGGCGCAGTACAGGGAGGAAACCTAGCAAACCGAAGATAAGAGCCAGCAAGGAGAGAAATATAAAGGTAACCAGCTGCTGGAGGAGCACATCTTTCAAAGGGGCCGTGCTCGTGCTGGCTTGAATAAGCCCTTGAATGCCAGCATTACCACGTGAACGCTCCGGTTCGCCAATTTGATGAAAGACGACCAACTGCTCGTTTATTATTTGATATGGCAGTTTCATTCGCTTATCCATAAGCGCCAAGTACTCCGCTTGGGACAGCTGAGGTGTGTGCTGCTCATTTTGGGAGGGCATCAGCTTATAATTCCCGCTCGCATCAATCACAGCAAGGGATAAATCGGAAACGAAAATGCGTTGTGGGTCCCCCCCATTATCAGAACGATTATTGCGGTCTGGCTCTTGTTTGGGGAAAGACGGATTCGCAAATGAGCCTGAGAACTCTCCCACTGCCGCACGCCACATATTGGGCGGAAGCGCCGCCAGCTGATTGCGAATGGTCTCCGCTTTATTTTGATACATGAACTGCTGCATGACGACATATTGGAAAATACCGATAAGCAAAAGCAGGGCAGACATGACTAATAATGATCTCGATAATAGCTGAAATTTCAGGGAGCCCATTACGAAGAGATCGGCAAACCAGCCCCGCTTCTTCATGTCAAATCCATCCGGTAGCCGGCGCCGCGAATCGTGCGGATCAGCTTATGTTCCTTATCTCCCAGCTTGTCGCGCAAAGAACGGATGTACACTTCGACGATGTTCTCCTCGCCTCCGAAATCATAACCCCACACTTTGTCGAGAATCATCGATTTGCTGAGCACCAGCCCGTGGTTAATCGCCATGAATTTAAGCAGTTCATACTCGGTTGGCGACAGTTCCAGCACCTTGTCATGCAGACTGATCTCTTTGCGGCGATCATCCATCCGAAGCGGTCCAATGACAACTTCGCCGAATAAGTTGGGAAAATGATTGCGGATCCGCGCATAGATTCGGGCAAGCAGCTCCTCAAAACTGAACGGCTTCACCATATAATCGTCCGCTCCCAAGGTAAGTCCCTTCACGCGATCTTCAACTTCATCCTTGGCGGTCAACATAATAACGGCGACATTTTCTGTCTTTTTGATCATCCGGCAAACCTCGAACCCGTCCATCCCCGGCATCATCACATCCAAAATAGCGATATGCGGCTGAAATTTATTGCAAGTCGTAATGGCCGAAAGCCCATCCGTCGCAGTCATGACCTCGAAGCCTTCGTTCGTCAGTCCTAATTCCAAAAATTCTAAAATATGAGGCTCGTCATCAACGAGAAGTATTTTGATTCCTTTTAATTGGCGCATGGGGTGTATCCTCCCGATTATATTTCCTGCCTAGTAGTGTTCTATACTCAGTATCCCATATCCTGCCTAAAAACAACCTGAGCGGTGGCTGAAAGGTTGCTGAATGCATCCTTGCATCGACTTGATCTTTCAGTATTCTTTCAGCTAACTATCAATTGAATCTCAGTTAACCTCTTTATAATTAAGTTCATTAATGTAAGGACACGAAGAAAAGAGGGAACCTTATGGAGCCTATTACATCATCCTTTTATTCCTTTCAATTCCAAGCTATCGAATCGGATGTCGAGCTGTTGCTCAGCTGTGAGGAGAAGGACCGCGCCCATATCAAGAAGCTGGCTATTGATTGGTTTCAAAAGGCAGATAAACGTTTCAGTCGTCTACTTGCCGATAGTGAAATCAGTCTGCTGAATACATTAGCCGGCGAGAACTGCATGGTCTCGAATACCATGCTTGAAGTGCTTTTTCTAGCTGAATTGTATCAGGCTGTTACGGATGGCTATTACAGTCCTCTCCTGCCTAACGGGGGGCAGGCAGCCTTCGCTGAGGCTTCGGTTGGTTTGGAATGGAAAGTTGATCCCGCTTTGAAATCAATTAAGCTTCCCACGCATACTAATATAGATTTACGAGGCATCGAAAAAAGCTGGTCCATTAAACGGCTAGCCGAATATATCCGCAAAAATCTGGCCCTCCAGCAAGGCCTTATTCTTGCCGGCGGAGATATGACCGTGTGGGGTAGGGATACACAGGAGCTCGACCCATGGATCATAGGGATTCAAAATCCTTGGCAAACTAACGCCAAGCTAGGCGCCATCGCTATGCCGGAAGGCTCGCTTTCCACTTACAATATCTTTGAAGAGTCTGCTGACGCATACTCCAGCAGTGATGTTGTGCAATGCACGGTTGTCGGTCAGGACCTGATTGAGTGTCAGGTTTGGGCAAGACTGCTGTGCAAGTTGGGTATGACAGAGGGCTTTGCGCTAATGGCCAAGCGCACGTCTGTCTGCGAAGCTGTCGTTCTAACTGCGAATCAGGAGCTGCATTATTTCGGCAGAGAAGCGTCGCTTCGTCGCAGATGGCTCGACATGAAGATTGACCATTATCATTTTCAGGATTTGGTGTCTTGAGGAAGAGGACATCACCTAGCCATTGGCGACTCAGAAGTTCGGAAGCTAAGCTGAAAATCGCTTACTCTTTCGTTGTGGATATTTATTAGCCAAGAAAGCCGCTTGTGGATCGAGATTCAAGAAGTTATCCACATTTATCCACACATTATCCACAATGAAATTGTGATTTACCCACAAAACAGCCGATTTTATCAACATGTTACCCACAGCCTGTGCATGCTTTTGTGTTTTGGCAGGCAACGACTAGCTTAAGCAGCGGAAACCATCGCTCCTTCTTCGCTGGAGCAGTGGATAACACACATTTCCAAGCTCAAGCGGAACTCAGATACGCTATTTTGCATAAAATGACGAGTTGGAGTGACCAATGGGAACTATGGTCCGTTATCCGGCTGTCATCTCCTTCTTAGGGCTCCATTTGCCATTAATAGAGGATCGTAGTTCCTACTCGCTGGCTAACGGCCCTTTTTAGAGCAACATAGCGGATCAGAGTTCCTTTTGCTCACCGGCTGAACACACAAAAACAATAGCGCCTAGGATTTCGAGAATCCAAAGGCGCTATTGTTTTGTCACCACTTGCTTATGTCTGCAAAGGAATTTGCAATGTATAGGCTTTTGTCCCCTCCGCCTCCACGACAGTGCAGCTGAGCACAAGGGGCTTGCCCTCTTCCAAATAAATCTGCGGCCGTGCCAAGCGGGCTACTGGCTGAATACCCCGCGCTTTCCATGCCAGCTCCTTGCGCAGCGCAAGGGGCTGACCCGCGGCTTGCCAAGACAAGCCATCCTCGGATTCGAACAAAGCAAAGGCCCCCGGTTCACTCTTAGTGACATAACCGTGATCATCCTTCATGAGGGCATAGAAGCGCTCATCCTGAAACCAAATGCACGCGTCCTCGATCGCTGATTCATTGTCCAGCCGGTCAATATCGAGCGTTCCGATTTTGGCAAAAGGCCCAATCGGCCGCTCAGCCCGGGCAATTCCCGCATTCACCGCGCCGCCTTTAGCAGCACCTGTATACAACATAAGGACATTTCTGCCCTGTGCTCGACAGATTGCCGGACTACTGGTCATTACAGCGTCCCAAGCCCCAGGTGTAACGTCCAGAATAGGCTCGTCAAACCGCTGCCAAGGTCCAAGCGGATGGTCGGCCATCGCGATGCCAATTCTTTGGTTACTGCAGTAGACCCACCGGTTTTCCCCAACTATTGCCTCGTCTGAGGCCGTTTCCGAAATCTCTGGACCTTGCGTTCCCACATAATATAAATAGTAGGTGCCTTCTACTTCCAACACCGCTGGATTATGTGTCACATCACAGTCCCAGCCTGGCTCACCTTTTTCCAGAAGCACACGGTCAAATGTATAGGGACCTGCCGGATGATCAGAGACGGCTGTCGCGATTTCAGCGTGCGTCACCCATCCCTCGCAACCAGCCGATTCCGGCCAGCGCGAGAAAATCAAACAATACTGCCCGTCAGGCGCGCGGGTGATACTGCCGCAACTGACATGGTAGTCTTCCATAGCAAACGCATTGTCTGCCGTAACTTCACTGATCCAAGTACCAAAGCCTCGTTCATCAAGTCGTTTCATGTGAGTATCGTCCTCCTGAATGTGAAAGTCAGCTTTCCCATTCCATATTGCTATCATACACGAAGTAAGTAAGAGGACTGTACTATTATCACATATAGGACGATATACAAAAACTGCCCGACAAGGCTTAAACGCGCCTAATGCCGAGCAGTCTTCACTTCGAAGCGGTAACCTAACCCGCGCACCGTTGTTAACCGAATCGCCTGGGAGATCACACCCAGCTTGTTCCGCAGCCTTTTGATATGTACATCGACGGTCCGTTCGCCTCCCTCATAATTAACGCCCCAGACCTGCTCAATCAGTTGGCTTCTGGTTAGAATATGATTCGGATAGCTTGCTAGTGTAAAGAGCAATTGAAACTCCTTGAGCGGCAGGAAGAGGCTGTGTCCCTCCACTTGAACTTCATGCATGGCTTTATCAATCATAAAATCGCCAATATGAATCTTGGTACAGGAGACTGCGCGATTGCGTTTGAGCAGCGATCTTACGCGCATCACCAGCTCCTCCGGATGAAACGGCTTAGCCATATAATCGTCTGCTCCAAGCTGGAATCCTTTGACCACATCAGTGTAATCACCTTCAGGTCCAAGGAGCAGCATCGGCAAGTCCGCATCCTGCCTAAGCTGGCGTGCGAGCTGGCAACCATCTAAATGTGCTGCCGTGATATCGAGAATGATCAGCTCCGTCTGGGACTGTTCTATAAGTGTCTGAACTTGTGCAACGTCATCCGTACAAACAACGTCAAAGCCTTCACGCTGCAGCGTGTAGCGAAGCGAATGACGAGCAGGATTCTCTTCGTCGATGAGAAGAATACGTGCCATATATGTGATCTCCTTTTCTACATGCGCCAAGCCTATATACGACTCACGCGGCTGGAGTTTAAAAACTGAACGGCTTTGCCACAAACCAAAGTGTAACGCGCTACGCTGAATCCCATCTGAACGAAGGCTGAAAGTAAGTTGAACAGAAGCTGATTGTTTGCTGAAAATGGACCGTATCCGAATCGCCTTCAATGCAGACTGCGCCCCAACAGCACAAAAAAGCGAAAATACCTGAGGATCATAATCATCCTGAGGCAATTCCGCTTTAGCCGTTTAGGCTTGTATGTCTAGCAATGAGGACGATTCTGCATCAAACCCGCTGCTTACCTGATAGGTCCGCTTCAATAATTCTTGCAATTTCGTGCCGCTGGCATCCGACAGAAGCGTTTTGATATCGGAGTCCGTGCTGGAGGTGCTGCTCGTACCACTCACACTATCGTCTTCATCACTCAATAGCTGTAGTAGTCTAGAGCTTGTTCTTGGAGGCAGCGGCATTCTCATCTGCGGAGCTTTCCGATACTTTGAACGCATGCTGCTTGTACAATGAACTAATACTTGCGTTGGAAATATTCACCGTTGCTCCATCCCCTTCTTCCATAAATTCACTTCATGATATCGCGATCAAGTGAACACCAAATGAACGCCAATTGAATGTTTGCTGAAACCGACATGAACTTTCCCCTTGCTGCAGGCTGATGTATTATTGCTAGCTTACTAGCAATGGGAGATTGAATCTGTTACAATCTTCGAAAATAATGAAGGAGTTTACTATGGACTATGAAGTCATTGTAATAGGCGGAGGATCCGCAGGATTGATGGCCAGCATCGCAGCCAGCCGTCACGGCGCCAAGGTTCTTCTCTTGGATAAAGGGGACAAGCTTGGTCGCAAGCTGGGCATTTCCGGGGGCGGACGATGCAACGTCACGAACAACAAAGAGATGGATGAACTAATCAAGCATATCCCGGGCAACGGCCGCTTTCTATATAGTGCTTTCACACATTTCAGCAATAAGGACATTATTGATTTCTTTGAAAATCTCGGCATTCGCCTGAAGGAAGAAGACAACGGTCGGATGTTTCCCGTCAGCGACAAGGCCAAAACCGTCGTAGACGCGTTGATCGGCCAAGTTCGCAAGCAGGGCGTGGAGATCCGGACGAACAGTCCGGTCAAAAAGGTCTTGTACCAGGCAGGCCGCGTCCAAGGCGTCCAGCTCCGCTCCGGTGAAACGCTGCACAGCCGCGCTGTGATCATCGCATCCGGCGGATGCTCTGTCCCGCACACCGGCTCCACCGGAGACGGTTATGCCTGGGCGGAGGCGGGCGGGCACACCATCACGCAGCTGTTTCCGACCGAGGTTCCGTTAACCTCGAAGGAAGCTTTCATTCGCAGCCGCGAGCTGCAGGGGCTATCCTTGCGGGACGTTTGTCTCTCCGTATGGAACGCCAAAGGCAAGCCGGTCATTTCGCATCGGGGGGACATGCTGTTCACCCATTTCGGCTTGTCCGGTCCGATTGCCCTGCGCTGCAGCCAGTTCGTCGTCAAGGAGCTTAATAAATCGGAGCGCAAAGAGGTCCTGCTCACCGTGGATCTCTTTCCGGATCAAAGCATGGACGAGGTATATAGTGACAGCATGGCGCTTGCCAAAGCTGACGCCAAAAAAGCCATTAAAAACGTACTAAAGACGCTCCTATCGGAACGTCTGATCCCTATTCTTCTGGAAAAATCCGGTCTGGATGAGCAGCTGACCTACGACAACATTCCCAAGCAGAAATGGCTCGAGCTCTGCAAGCTGATGAAAGCCTTCCCCGTGACCATCAAAGGCACGCTGTCTATTGAAGAAGCCTTCGTCACCGGCGGCGGCGTCCAGCTCAAAGAGGTCGACCCCAGCACGATGCAGTCGAAGCTCGTGAATGGGCTTTATTTCTGCGGTGAAATCCTCGATATTCACGGATATACGGGCGGTTATAACATTACCGCAGCTTTCTCTACCGGCTTTATGGCTGGCAAAAGCGCGGCGGAGCAGGCATAAAAAAAGAAGGACCCGCATCCCGTGATGCAGGGTCCTTCTTTCCATTTCACCAACTTAAGCTGTAGCCAGCTCAAGATCATCTTCCTCGTCGCGATCAAAAGCAGCGCGATCGAATTCACCTTCGGATTCTGCCACAAGCAGAGCCGTTACAGTTGTTCCTGTTGCGTTCACCGCAGTACGGCCCATGTCGATCAGCGCTTCAACGCCAAGCACAAGACCCATACCTTCCAGCGGCAAGCCCAGTGCCGTCAATACGACAGTCGTCGAGATCGCTGCAGGCCCCGGAACGCCGGCTACGCCGATGGAGGAAATCACGCTGACCAAGATCAACAGCGCATATTCAGACACACTAAGCGGCAAATTGTAAACCTTCGCCACGAAAATCGCCACAACTGCCGGCCATACCCCGCCGCAGCCATTGAAATTCATCGTTGCGCCAAGCGGTGCTACGAAGCTAGCAATACGTGGTGATATGCGAAGACGTTTCGTGATCACTTCCAGATTCACAGGCAGCGTCGCATAGCTGCTGCGTGTTGTGAATGCGACTGCGATCGTCGGATAAGCCTTCCTGAAGAACTTGATTGGGTTTACTTTTGCCACGAGAAGAACCAAACCACCGAAAATCAACACGAAGTGGATGATCAAAGCGACATAAGACGTTAGGATAATTTTAGCCAAAGGAGCCAATGTGTCCAGACCGTATTTAGCCGCCATAGCCGCGATCAAAGCATACACCCCATAAGGTGTGAGACGAATAACATACTTAACTACTTGGTGAATAACAGCTGTTGCTGACGTGATAAACGCTTTGATTGGCGCTACAGTTTCTGGCTTTTTGGAGCCCACATGTACAATCGCTACTGCCACGAAAATCGCGAAAATCAGCACCGGTACAACTTTCCCTGTTGCCATATCATTAATTGGATTGGATGGTACCAAGTCCAGAATAACCTGCGAGAACGTAGGAATTTCTCTTGCTTTAAAATCCTTCGGTACAGCTTGCGCAATGCCGTTACCTGGATCGAATGCCAGAGCAACCAGAAGCCCGATCAATGCGGCAATCCCTGTTGTGAGCAAGAACCAACCAATCGTTTTGAGTCCCAATTTACGAAGCTGACCCAAACTGGATAACGATGAAATACTGTTAATAACCAGAATAAGTACGAGAGGCATAACGAGCATTTTGATCAAATTGACATAAATCGTGCCGATGGTGCTTACACTTTTGAACTCCAAATGGGTTTGGTTGAACACAATCCCAGCCACTAAGCCAAGACCTAACGCGATGAAAACGCGGTTGCCGAAGCTGACTCTCTTTCTCGCCAGAAACACGAGCCCCGCAATAATTATCAATGATACAACTAAGCTGACCCAGTTTGATTGAAATGCTGTCACTAGGTTGTTTTTCACTAGAATCATCCCCTTAATCCCTATAATGTCACTTGGTTTTATGGGTTAAGAATATGACATATGACGTTACCTGTCAACGGTTAATTTTTAAGGTCATATGCCAAAAGCCGCTCCAATGTCAACATTTCTGAGAGCTGGCGCGGCTTTGTATGTTCTATATAACTATGTCTGTGCTCATAATAAAATTACATCGTATATTGATCAAGCACGATAGCCGTAAGAGGCTGAAGCTGTTGGCGATGGAGGCACTCTCGGCATCTCGATGGCAGAAGCAGGCTTGTAGGCGGATACAGGCGACTTTGTTGGGGGCTCGGCGGGTGAAGCTGCTGACATTGGCGCAAGTATGCTTATATTACTTGCTGTCGTTGCGAGTGCCGCTGTAGTATCAGCGCCTTCTTTTACCAGCTTACTCGTACATCCCTCCGTTACAATTACCAACGCGCCACGACAACAAACGCTATTTCGCGTCTTCCCATCCCCCTCCATCACACCTAATCTCCCCAAACCATGTCACTCAGCTAAAAGCTGTGGTTTCTGTGGTATCTACAATAATAAGTCGCATGTCCGGGGGAGGCGGCACCGTTTCTCGATCGGGGATTAGTTTGTTGAGTAGCTTCGGAGTCGGTACCGTTTCTCGATCGGGGGATAGTTTGTTAAGTAGCTTGGGAAGCGGCTCGGTTTCTCGATCGAGGGGGATAGTTTGTTAAGTAGCTTGGGCGGCGGTGCGGTTTCTCGATCGGGCCGATAGTTGTTAAGTAGCTTAGGAGGCGCCACCGTTTCTCGATCGGGGGGATAGTTGTTAAGTGGCTTGGGCGGCGGCACCGTTTCTCGATCGGAGGGATAGTTTGTTAAGTAGCTTGGGCGGCGGCACCGTTTCTCGATCGGGTGGAATAGTTTGTTAAGTAGCTTCGGAGGCGACACCGTTTCTCGATCGGAGGGATAGTTGTTAAGTAGCTTGGGCGGCGGCACCGTTTCTCGATCGAGGGGGATAGTTGTTAAGTAGCTTCGGAGGCGGCACTGTTTCTCGATCGGGGGGATAGTTTGTTAAGTAGCTTGGGCGGCGACGTGGTTTCTCGATCGGGGGGATAGTTTGTTAAGTAGCTTCGGAGGCGGCGCGGTTTCGCTCGAGGGGGATAGTTTGTTGAGTAGTTTGGGCGGCGGCGCGGTTTCTCGATCGGAGGGATAGATAGTTTGTTAAGTAGCTTGGGAGGCGGCACCGTTTCTCGATCGGGCGGATAGTTGATACGGTAGTTTAGATGGCCTGATTGCTAGATTTGCAAGCAGTTGGATCTCGGTGAAAAGTTAGGGGAACTACGGTACGCTATTTTGGCTTAAACCATCTAAAACCATGATGAAAGGGAACTACAGTTCGTTATTTCGCGGTTTTACCCGCTAAAATCGTATTTGAAGACCATATAGAGGACTGTAGTTCCGTTTGGAACGAAATATGGGCGAAATCTTCGAAATAGCGGATCTCAGTTCCCTTTCGTGCCTTAACAGTGGGCAAAAGGGCCCTGGCGCGCCGCCCAGCCTCCAGCCAAGGTCGAAACAGCAAGAGGCTGTCCCCGAATTCTGGGGGACAGCCTCCTATTCGCCTTGCCCGCGCCGCTTCGCTCTCGCCCACTACCAGCCGCTTCGCTCTCGCTAGCTACCAGCCGCTTCGCTCTCGCCCGCCACCAGCCGCTTCGCTCTCGCCCGCTACCGGTCGCTTCGCACTC
This sequence comes from Paenibacillus ferrarius, assembly GCF_002027705.1. Taxonomy (GTDB): domain Bacteria; phylum Bacillota; class Bacilli; order Paenibacillales; family NBRC-103111; genus Paenibacillus_E; species Paenibacillus_E ferrarius. The sequence continues at coordinate 127,809 of NZ_MBTG01000007.1, forward strand.
CCCGCGTCGACGGCTCCTAGCGACGGGCCGCAGCTAGCGCCGCTTGTCCGCGCTAGCCCTGCGCTTCCGCTTGCCGCCGGAGGAAGCCAGCACACTGCGCCAGCCCCATTTCATATCCGAATGCCGGGGCTGAAATGGTTGTAATCGTCCGAGGACGGGTCGAACACCGCCTCTTCCTCACTCGGGACGGCATCGTTGTTCGTGGATGCCTGCGCCTCGGCGTAGCTGTCGGGCCAATCCTCATTCACCGTATGGGCCGGAATGCGGATGGAGCCCTCCAGATCGTACGCCATGGCGAACGTCGCTGGCTCTGCCTGAGTGGACTTGCTTTCCACGAAGCGTCCGCCGTGGGACTGCGCAATCTCCAGCGCAGAGGTAACTTCCTGCTCGTCCAAGTGGATGTGCAGCGTCGCCCGCTCTCCATCCAACAGCTCTGGCTTATAGCCGAGCTCTTCCAGCGTATCCAGAGCAAGTAGCGCATCGCGTTCGTGCTCAAATTCAAAAAAGATCGGAACAAAGTTGTTCATCGCCCAGCATCCTTCCTCCAAATGAAAAGTCTGCCATTAGCTTTTACAAATTGTTCCTCGCCTATTCCTCTCCTCTTAAATCCCGGCTTGGACGATTTTGAGCAGCTCTTCATGGTAGGCAGGGACTGCCGCGACTAAATAAACGCCTTTTTCCAATTCGTTGCCTTTGGCTGAAGCAGCCGACCCGCCCTGCTGACTACTTCCTCCAGCATCCTGCGCGCTATCCTCTAACCACGAAACAGGTTGACCGTAGAAATCCGTCACCTTCACCCCAGCCTCCCGAGCGAGCAGCAGGCCTGCATACAGATCTTCCCCTTCCGAGTTATACAGCACGATGCCATGAAGATCACCTCTGGCCAGCATCGCCCAAGTTAAGGATGGCGCCCACATGCGCAGCACTCTTTTGACCGAATGCTCAAGATGATGCCTTAAGTCCAAAGCCTTGCGATCATCTTTGCCAACGACATGGCCTTGAATCCAGGAAAGAGTAGATTTCGTCAGATCACCTTGGGGCTTCGCCTCCAGCCGAGTTTCCTCCTGCCACGCGCCTTCGCCTTTCACAGCCGCATAGTTCAAGCCCATCACGGAATCATAAACGACGCCTATGATGATTCGTCCCTGATAGCTGAGTGAAATGGATACGCCGTACAGAGGAATCCCCAGAGCGAAATTATTCGTCCCATCCAGCGGATCGACATGCCATACCCAGTCGCTTGCTGCTCCGCTTTCACCCGCTTCTTCACTATATATACGATGAGTCGGAAATACGGCCATAATCATCTCTACAATTAAACGATCTGCCTCTACATCCACTTCCGTCACCAGATCGCCACGTTCGTCTTTATGGTGCGTCGTCAGCTTGCTCCCGAAACGTTCCTTGGCAAGTTCTCCTGCTTTGCGCGCAGCATTTCCCGCAACTTCTTTCGCCAGTGACCATTCATCACGATCCATTTGCTCAGCCCCTTTAAGCAATCTAGTAGTTCTCTCTCATATATTACCATATGTTTCCTACGAATATTGTCGTTTGTGAAGGCTGTTAGATTGACAAGCTGCCTATTCATAAGTCATAATATAGCAAAATCTTAAGCGATATGAGCAGTCGAAAGGGGCACTACGAGCATGGTAAAGCATCATCAACACAAGATATTGGATTGCACGATTCGGGACGGCGGTTTGGTGAACGATTGGGATTTTAGCGTGGAGTTTGTCCAAGACATGTATCGCGGCTTAAGCGCAGCTGGCGTGGAATATATGGAAATTGGTTACAAAAATTCGGAAAAACTGCTGAAAGGCGGAGCATCCGGTCCATGGAGATTCTTGAACGAAGAGTTCTTGCGTGATGTGATTACCAAAAAAACCGATACAAAGCTATCTGCTCTCGTAGATATCGGCCGTGTCGATGAGAAAGACATTTTGCCTCGTGAAGACAGCTTGCTTGACTTGATTCGCGTTGCTTGTTATATCAAAGATGTAGATAAAGGCCTCGAGCTAGTCCAAAAGTTCAATGACATGGGTTACGAAACGTCCCTGAACATTATGGCACTTTCCCACGTTATGGAAAATGAGCTTGTCGAAGCTTTCGAAGAAATTAACAAAAGCCCTGTTGACGTTGTCTACATCGTAGACTCCTACGGCAGCATGGATCACAAAGATATTGACTACCTCGTAACGAAGTTCCAACGTTTGCTCCCTGAGAAAGAGCTTGGCTTGCATATGCACAATAACATGCAGCTTGCTTTCGCCAACACGATTGCCGGTGCTGCGAAAGGTGTATCGTTCTTGGACTCTTCCGTATACGGGATGGGACGCGCTGCAGGAAACTGCACAACAGAACTGCTTCTTAGCTACTTGAAAGGGGCACGCTACGACATTCGTCCAGTGCTCGAAATTATTGAGAAGCACATGATCACCATGCGTCAAAAATGGGATTGGGGCTACCTCATTCCTTACATGATCGTTGGTGCGCTTGATGAGCATCCACGTACGGCTATGGCCTTGTTGAACTCCAAGGAAAGAAATAACTTCGTAGATTTCTATGACCGTTTGACTTCCGTGGAAACAGCTCCATCTATTAACAAAGACTAATTCTGCCGTTTAGATAACTTAAACCCCTTATTGACCGTTCTGAAGGCTATTGAAGCCCTTTGAGCGTTCGACAAGGGGTTTTTGGCGCTTATTTAATAAGCTTAGCAGATACCACATAATCCTCGGCATAAGCCCGATCAATGAGAAAGGTAAACTCCTCTTCATTACGGCGAGATGGACTTCTTTTGCGGAACACCTCAATATATTCGCTTTCAATGAGCTCTGTACAATCTTCGTCTGAGTAGATCAATCCATCTTCCAAGCGTTTAAGCGCCTCAACCATAACTTCACGCGATTTCAGATCACCTTGAATCTCCACATAGACTCTGCCAATAGCATCATGATCTTGCAGAATGATCACGACTTTGGCGTTCGATTTGATACGCACCTTCTTTTTCAGAGATATACTCATCTGTCCTGCTCCTTCATTAGTCTTCTCTGTGCTATTTTATGTCACGAAGGACGAACGCGGACTAGGCATATGAACGCTATTGAAATAATTCCTCTCTTCCAGGCTTGGGGATATTTCTCCTCATATCTGAAAATAGTATGGTAAACGGCACGATCACATGCAAGTCAAAGCAAGCGAACGGGGATGACGAACGCAATGAGCCGCATATTACTAATCGAAGATGAGGAACGAATCGCCCGCGTGCTTCAGCTGGAGCTGGAGCATGAAGGCTATGAAGTACATACCCGATCAGATGGGCGTTCCGGACTGAATACCGCTTTGGATGGGTCTGACTGGGAGCTGATTCTGCTGGACGTTATGCTGCCGGAGCTTAGCGGTCTGGAGGTGCTCCGCCGCATACGTCAGGTGAATGCCAGTATTCCTATTATTTTATTGACGGCACGCGATGCGGTCAGGGATCGGGTCAGTGGATTGGACCAAGGGGCTAATGACTATGTTACGAAGCCTTTCGCCACGATTGAGCTGCTTGCCCGCATTCGCAGCTTGCTCCGGCAAAGAAGTTTGCAAGAGCAGCCGGCCGAGCAGCCCCATTTGCTGAAAGTCGATGATCTCACCATGGATTTGAAGAGCAGAGCCGTTGTCCGCGAGGGCATCCCTATTGAATTAACACCTACTGAGTTTGATTTGCTGCGGTTCCTCATTCAGCATCAAGACGAAGTCATGTCGCGGGAACAAATTATTTCGGAGGTATGGGGATACGATTTCGTAGGCGATACCAATGTAGTTGATGTGTATATCCGTTATTTGCGCCAAAAGGTCGACAAGCCCTTCTCCTGCAAGCTGATTCAGACCATACGAGGGGTCGGCTATTTATTGAAGTGTGACGCCTCCTCTACGAACAAAGACAACGAAGACACCGCTGGGAACGCTCCTCCCAAAGACGAGCAGAAGCCTGTATGAGCCTTAAGCTCAAAATCACTTTATGGGTTTCCGCCGGACTTATGCTGATCCTTTTTTTCAGCTTCACCTTCGTTTATTACATGTTCATTCGGGTTACCACCAAAGGCGAGGTGGAGCTGCTGAAAGAGAAGGCACGAACTCTCCTGCTCAAGGATTTGCCGACCCATCCGGAGTACTGGCAGAACAACTCACAGATGGATGAGCTCCTTATCCCGCAAGAGATGCTGCGATATATCGCTCCAGATTCGAAGGTCGTTCATCAAATTTATTCCGATGAGAAGCTCATTAGCTACCCTGCGAGTTATGTAAACAAAGAAACCGTAGTATTAGAAACGGCTGCAGACGGCATTTTTATCTTTGTACAAATGCCTGTGTACCAAGAAGGGCATCAGGTCGCTACTTTAGAAATCGGGCGAAATCTGCGAAGGCTTGGCGAATACTCGAGTATGCTCATATCCATTCTTTTATTAACTTCCACCGGGGCTCTGATTCTAGCTCTCCTTGGGGGTTATTTCTACACGAACGTGCTCTTTCGTCCGCTCCAGCAGCTTGTAACCACCATGCAAAACATTGAAAAAAGCGGCTCTTTCCGGCATATCAGCATGCCAGCCAAGATGACCAATGATGAATTAACGATGCTTGGGGCGACCTTCAACAGGATGATTGATCGGTTGCAGGATATGTTTCAAAAGCAGGAGCAGTTCCTCGCAGATGCCTCCCATGAGCTGCGTACGCCGCTCACCATCATTGAGAGCTATGCCAGCCTGCTGCGAAGATGGGCGTTTCGGGATGATCAATTACGGGAGGAAGCGCTTGAAGCGATTATCTCCGAATCTGCACAGCTGAAGGTGCTTACCCAGAACCTGCTTTCCCTCACCAAGATCGAGCAGGAAAACGGTGAGAACAGCGTTTCCTTCAATCTTATTCCGATCCTGGAACAAACAGCCGCTTCGCTGCGGCTTACCTCTGGCAGAGAGATTCAGGTTCAGATCGCTTCAGGCTTGAAAGAGCTTCTTATGACGGGGGATCCGCATAAGATCAGGCAGCTGATCATCATTTTGGTCGATAATGCGCTCAAGTACAGCCAGGAAAGGGTTGAGCTTGACGTAGACCTCAAGGACAACAAATCGGTTGAAATCAAGGTCACGGATCAAGGCATTGGCATAGCCGAAAACGAATTGCCTCACCTATTTGACCGTTTCTATCGGACGGATAAAGCGAGGAATCGCAAACAGGGCGGAGCCGGCCTTGGACTAGCTATCGCCCATCATATCGTCCAGCAGCATGGGGGACAAATAGAGCTCCAAAGCCGCTTGGGCCATGGAACAATGGCATTGATTACGCTCCCACAAACCTGTCAATGAAAACATTATAATGAGATTCCCATCATTTTCTCAGAAACCCTAGGAACCCCTGTTACAGCAAGGGAATCAAGGTTGCAAGGTAAATAATAGGCGAAATTTCATTTGGTATACTGGGTTTAGTGAACGGCCAACACACAAGTCAGCCTTAAAACTTTCTTGTGAATGGCGATAAACACTAAGGAGGCAAACCAGATGAAAAATCAACAATTATGGTACAAGAAACTAGTCGTAGCGGCTTTGACCGTTTCCATAGGGCTTTCAACAGGAATTGTCAGCGCGCCCCATCAAGCAGAGGCGGCGACAGCAAACGCAGCTATTACAGCAACTTCTCGTGCGAACCAAGTGATTTCGATCGGTAAAAACTACTTAGGGCGACCTTATCAATTCGGCGCAAAAGCGGGTCAAACACGAACCTTCGACTGTTCTTCCTTTACGCAATATGTGTTCCAGCGGATTGGCGTCAGCCTGCCGCGGACCTCTAAGCAGCAAGCCAAAGTTGGCAGCTACGTGTCCAGAAGCAACCTTCGTGCAGGGGATCTCGTATTCTTCTCGATTCCAGGCAAACCTGGCGTGATTAACCACGTCGCCATCTACATGGGCAATGGCAACCTGCTGCAAACGTATGGTGCAGGCGGTGTACGCATTACCAACATTCAAAGCGGAACTTGGTCATCCCGTTACATGACCGCTCGCCGCGTACTATAGAATTACAGAGATAACCCTCAGCCATCCGGCTCGAGGGTTATTCGTTGTTTAATCCATCGCGATTGTTCCCTTAGTAGCGGATATACGCCTCAACATAATTCTCCTTCAGTCCTCGTTTGCGCACCCTGATCTGCAGCAGGCGCTGCTTGTAGCTTACTCTAGCCGTTCTAGGCATGACTAGGGTCGGCAGCTTCACGATCTGGCTCTTGCCGCTTAGAAAGCCGGTTAGCTTGATCTGATTCGACTTGACATACACTTGCAGCGCTCGTGGATCTTCAGCTTTGGCAATCTTCACTTTGATGATGACGTGTTCATGCGTCTCAAAGATTTCCGCTCCAGCGGAGTTATGAGCAGAAATGCCAGAATCCATACCTGGCATCGCTTTTTTCAGCATGTCCTGTACATATCCCTCAACCCACGTCATATTATCTAGAAAGGTCTGCCCATTTTCAGCAAAAGGCAGTTTCTGCCCAAGGAACTTCTCAACCTGCTCCCACTTCAGCCAAGGATGGCGATTAAACCCGCTCAAGTCCATCACCTCATTTTCCCTAGCAGTATATGTGCCTACACCCTGATGTGATACCCTGCTGAAAAACAGAGCACCTCTGGGCGAATACCCACATATACTGGAGTGTGATAAGACAGATAGAAACAAGGGAGATCGACTATGCCTTCAATCGTAGGGAATGTCAAAATCATCAGCGTGGGACCGAGTTCCGTCGTCCACTTCGGCGACTCCTTCATTATCGCGCCAACCAGCTCCTCCAAAACATTCGCTGGAGCAGGCTCCTTCAATACCGGAGACTTCCCACGCGTCTATAATGCTTATAGCACTACCGTCACCAATGATTCCGATCTTATAGAAACGAATGCCAGTGGACTGATTATCTAGGATTCTCCTGTTAGGAACTTATAGCCGGGAATTAGGCCAAGTAGAGCGAGGTGTTCATGAGCAATGAACTGGTATATTCACCAGACGATTATGATTCAACATTTGAAAGTAGACTCTGTCTCCAACTCCTCCGTTCTGCAAATTGGCACCGCTGGCTCTATCCGCTCGTTGTCTAATCTATATAATACAGGCGGCTTTGTAGAACCTACGCCACAGCTTGGAACATCTTCAACGAATCCAGTTTCTCTTGTACCTCTGCCTCCTCCAACTTAATCTCGCCTGTAGTCGCCGCTGGGAGATACACAAATTTGCTTTTTTTGCAGATCAGGGTTCCCTTATGGAAACCGGAAGGAGGTGCTTATCCTAGATGCATAACTCTATTACATGGCAGCAATGGGCTCAGCAGCTCTCCGCCTATATTGAAATGCAGAAGCAGCGCATCGACAAGCTTGAGGAAACCGTAACTAAGCTGCAAACAGACTTAACTGCCATGAAGGACCAGAAACGGTTCCATATTGATAAAATCGAGTACAATTTCGATCAGCTTAAAGTCGAAAAGCTGGATGGAACGCTGACTATCGGCATCAGTCCAAGCGCGCTGGACAATATAGAAGACTTCACCGTGAATGGCTCGCATATGGGCAAAGATGCAGGGACTGAGGCCAACGTATTTGCCAAGAACCCTGGGCAGGAGATGGGGAGTGGTCAGGGACAAAGCACTTGGCAAGGGCAAGGCGTAAGACAAGGGCAAACTGAAGGGCAGGGGCAAGGAAATCCGTCTTTTGGCATTCAGCAGGAGGTATCAAGCGGGCTTGAGCATTATTTGCAATTTGGTCTTCAGGCGGATATGCAAAATATAGAGAATAAATATAAGTACGTGCTGGATGATGACTACAAAGACCTCATTATCGATGATATTCGCAAGCAGCTTGATACCCGCATTCAGCATTATGTCAACCAGTACCGCGGCGTAGGGTTCAAAGAGCCCATGGAAGCTGTAACGATGAGCATCACAGAGAGGACCAAACAAGACATACTTAGTGCAATTGAGAGTTACATATCAAGCCTGCCGAGGAAAGAGGGATAGCGATGTTTAACTTGAATGTGGAAAACAAACAGCTTTTTGTCGGAGATGTACGCATTATCGGGGTATCCAGTTCTTCCATTTTTCTCATTGGCGATACAGAAGTAGTATCCTTGTCCTCTATGTTCGATACACCTCCAGAATCCGTGATTATCTCTCCATTCATCCCTACAGCCGCGGAGCGATGAGCGATGGCCCGATTATCCATCGTTGGTTACGTCAACATCAATGATTTATCCTCAAGCAGCGTCATGCATGTCGGAGATAACATAAGTACCGTGCTTCAAACTAGAGTCTTCGCGCTGCAGCGCGAAGTCCCTTTTTATTATGGGAACGAGGGCAGCTTCGCTGCTCATCCCCTTTTCCAGAGACCTTTCCCGATCCCTCAGCCGCCAGAGCCTTTCACAATGTGTGTGGATAATTTCGGCTCTTTCATTCGAGTTAAGGGTATCCGCATTCTGGGCATATCCTCCTCCTCTGTGCTCCAGATCGGCTCCAATCGCATCACAAGCGCTGAAACCAGGATCAAAAACATCCGGCAGTTCGTCACAGACAAGCCGGGCCCGAAAGAAAAAACAACGTTCGTCAAGCTGGGTAAGGCAGACGGGAGCGGCAACATCCAGAATTTCTTCGAATCGCCGCATGTCCCCCTAGCGCCTACTCGGCATGACGAAACCCAAAACGACCCCCCGCTTGTTTAAGCGAGGGGTCGTTTGATGCCGGCTCACTTCGTGAGCAGCGGCTGGGCGCGGCTGAGCAGCGCCGCCATCTCCGCGCGCGTCAGCGACGCGCTGGGGCGGAACGTGCCGCCGGCGTAGCCGTCGACAAGGCCATAGCTGCTCATCGCAGCAATGGCCTCTGCCGACCAGCTGCCCGCTGGCACGTCAGAGAAGACCTTCGCAGCGGCTCCGCCGCCGGACTGCGAAGTTAAGTGCAAAGCGCGGGAGAGCAGCACACTCATCTGCTCCCGCGTCATGATCTGATCCGGCGCGAAGCGATCGTCGCTGATCCCTTGGATCAGCCCGCTCTGCTTCGCGAGCTGAATCGACTGCCGCGCCCAGTGGGCGGCAGGCACATCAGAGAAAGAGGCGCTGCCTGAGCCCACCTCGCCGGTCAAGCCCAGCACGCGCACGATAATCGTCGCGGCTTCGGCTCTGGTAAGCGCCGCGTCGGGCGCGAACCGATCTGCGGCTGTGCCAAGCATCCAGCCGCGGTTCGCCGCGGCAAGCACGTCGGCTTGGGCCCAGTGCTTCTGCATATCGGTGAAATAGAAGCCGTTCGCCCACAGACTATAGTAATCCCAGGTATCGGAAGTTTCCTGATTGAGACTCCAGCTGCCAGTCCCTTTCAGCTGATATTTGCTGACCAGCTTTAACTTCGCCTTCAGCGACTGTTCGTTTTCAAACCAAACGGTGTAGTCCCCGATATCCAGATTCTTGCCATTGATGCTGTAAGCTGGATCTGTAGGACCAATCGAAAAAGTCGCTACAGGCGACTGGCTTGCGGTATCATACCGTACCATTCCCTGATACGCATTCACCAGCTTCGTGATCGTCTGGGCTGACAAGCCTGCACCATCTGCCGCTGGATCTTGATTCCAGTACCTTCCGTAGAAGGGAAGACCTAGTACAATTTTATTCGCCGGCGCCTGCTGGAGGGCATATTGAATGGATTTCTCGACAAAGGGCAAGCTAGCGACAGGCCCCGGAGTCGGATCTCCCGGGTAGCTTTCATCATAAGCCATGACCATTAAATAATCGCTCACCGCAGCTAAGGCCTTATAGTCATACAAAGCAATCCAGCTCGTGGTGGCTCCTGTCGGATTCGCTGCAACTGCGACAGAAACTTCCATCGTACTGGGCAGTTTATCGCGCAGCAGTTTAACGAAATCCGTGTATTTATCCCGATAGTCCGCGCCCACATTCTCGATATCCAGATTAATACCGTCCAACTGATTTTTTTGAATCGCTTGCACGATTTGATTGGCCAAATTCTCCCGATTATCAATCGCTTTTTCCCCAAGTGCCTGATCAAAATCATTACTTAGAAAAGGAACAACCTTTTTCCCTCTTTGGTGCATGTCTTTGACAAAAGAGGCTTGAAAGGAATCATCTATTTGCAAACTGCCATCTGCATTAATATGAAAATAGCTGGGTGAAACCTCATCTAGGGCTTGACCGCTTTTGTCTACTTGGGACGTATAAGAGCTTGAATTTCCAAAGTAAAGATAGGACATGGCAAAGGCACCCTGTGCCGAGCTTGCCTGAGCTTGTGTAACAGTGGTTTCGGAGTTCACGGCAGCAGCGATTAATAACCCAGTCACCCCTAGTGTCAACAAACATTTCCGCCATAGTCTCTTCGTGGTTTTCATCCCTCATCTCCCCTTATCTGATCGGTTTCCGCTTCTTCTATCATCTTAGAAAGACAAGAAATGTGCTAGGAGTAAATATTGGAGAATTCGAAAAAACCGCTAGCCAGAGCCATTTGCTCCAACTAGCGGTCTTCTTGTTTATCTTTTATTTGCGAAAAAATTGATAATGATTGCGGCCTTTCCCCTTCACTTGGTACAGTGCAGTATCCACTTCTTTCAACAGGGTCGCTGCATCCGCCACACCGGAGTGGCACATCGTAATTCCCATGCTGACCGTTGATCGGAAAATCTGGCCTTGTACTTCCCAGGGCTGTTCCACGCATTGAATGATTCGCTCGGCCACACTGCTTACATGCTCCTCGCAATCGACAGTTGGCAAAATAATCGTGAACTCATCGCCGCCCATGCGCGCGAACATGTCTACCTCACGAAGACAGCCCTGAATCCGCTGAGCGAATTCTTGCAAAAACGCATCCCCGACATCATGGCCCATCGTATCATTGACGACTTTAAAATCATCGATATCCAAATATAAAAGAGCAAACGCACGATTCGTCTGTTTGGACTGGACAAGCATCTGCTGCAGATGATCCTTAAACAACCGCCGGTTTGGCAAACCTGTCAAAGCATCATGAAAGGCCATGGCCACAAGCTGGCTCTCCTGATTTTTGCGCAGTGTGATATCATGAAGAACGAACGAAATTTCCGCTAATTCCCCCTGCTCATTGCGAATCGGTATCGCTGTGCATTCTAACCAGATGCATGCCTCATTCGCACTTTTCGCGCGAAATTCGAGCTTATTGCTGCGGTTTGTCTGCAGCGCTTTGATGAACATTTTATATAAATCCATTCGATATTCGGAATCAATGAAGTCTACTATTTGTTGAAAATCTTGAGGGATGAATCCGACTACCTGACCAAAACTTTTGGAGGCGTATGTCAAATTCCCATGAACATCAAACGTGCAGAAGTAATCCCAAGCTTGCTCAATGAATTGGCGAACGAATGCATTGTTCTGAAACCATGAAAGTTTAGCAAGGTCCAAATCAGTCTTTTGACTCATGTCTTTCGTCGCCCCCTCTTGATTTCTGCCTAGAGACTTAGGTAGCTTAGCATGAGAACATAAATTTTTCATAAAGATTACATCAACTTTAAGTCAATTCCTGTATAAAATTTGATGTTTTCTGCACTTTTTTGTATTTTCCGACATTATTCGCCATCATTCGATATTTATCTACAGGGCGAATTACCTACTTCCAAGCAATAACTACACTATTTCTGTCGTTTTGTAAATAAATGGATAGAATTTTACGGGAGAATCGTTCTATAATGAAAGTAACCGCTGAGAATGGGGACACCATTATCTCTCAACAGAGCCGTTCCGTGACTGAGGAGGATTCATTTTATGGCAGGAGAAACAATTTTAATCGTTGATGACGAGCAGGAAATCGTCCAGTTAATTCAACTATATTTAGCTAGAGAAGGGTACAAGGTCATCAGTGCCAATAATGGACATGATGTCTTCGCAATCGTTAAAGAACACAGGCCCGATTTAATTATTCTGGATATCCTTTTGCCAGGACTGGATGGCATTGAAGTGTGCCGGCAGCTCCGCAAAACGAACAATACACCTATTCTATTCATCTCTTGCAAAAGCGAGGACATTGATATTATTCTCGGACTTAGCATGGGCGGCGATGACTATTTGACGAAGCCCTTTAGTCCAAGTCAGCTTGTCGCGAGAGTCAAAGCGCATTTGCGCCGCAACTCCATTCGCGAGCAGCATCAGGACGATCCGCAACTGGTGAAATTCCCTGGCCTCGAAATCGACCTCGTCAGTCATATCGTCCGAGTGAATGGTCAAAGCATTTCCCTATCCGCCAAGGAGTTCGACTTGCTTTCCCTAATGGCCAAAACGCCGAACCGCGTATACAAAATTGAGCATCTGTTTGAACTTATATGGAGCTTGGACAGCATGGGCGACCCGCGAACCCTTATCGTACATATCAGCAATTTGCGGAAGAAGATAGAATCGAATCCAGCAGAGCCTCGCTACATTATTACGGTTCGCGGAGTTGGTTATAAATTTAACGGCGCTATCCTTTAGAAACGTCTAGTAGAATCGGCTGAACCATGTCGTGAAGTGCTGCTGCAAGGGAACGGCTATCGCAGCGATCACCAAAGCTGGCAGCATATTCGCAACATTGATTTTCTTGATTTGCAAAATATTTAAGCCTACACCAATGACCAGAATACCGCCAACAGCTGTAATTTGGACGATCATTGCATCCAAAGATGCTTGACTGAAAGCCATGGCAATCAGGGTTGCACTAAGTGCGATAGTTCCCTGCATAAGGAACACCGAACCAGCTGAGAAAACAACACCTACGCCTAGGGTCGAGGCGAAAATAATCGATAAGAAGCCGTCCAGCAATGACTTCGTATACAAAATATCATGATTATGTCGAAGCCCGCCATCAAGTGGACCCAGAATCGCCATCGCCCCTATGCAATAAATCAGGGTACACGTCACGAAACCTTCTGAAATCCTGCTCGTAGGAGCGGTGGATGAATCGCCTTTGCGCAGAGCAGACTGCAGCCAATTTCCCAATTGCTCCAGCCTATATTCAATGCGGAGAAGCTCTCCGAGAATGCCGCCTATAACTACACTCATAATGACGAGCACAATTTGATTAGACTTTAAAGCCATAGTAATCCCAAGCACAGTTATTGCGAGCCCAAGGCCCTGCATGACTGTGTTTTTCATGCCCTCCGAGATGCGGGGCAGCATCATGCCTAACAAGCCCCCAATGATAATGGCGATTGCATTCACAATCGTCCCCCATAAAGCCATTCGTTTCATTTCCTTTCTCTCTGGCCAATCTATGACAACCTTATCATTCTACATGAATCTACTCATAATTTCCTCCCTCATTGGAAATGGTATGGATTAGCAACAGGAAAGGAGGAATACGGCATGTCGAATGACAAATCCATGGATCCCATGACAGGTGATACAGTGGAAACCGATGGCATCTATGCCAATGAAGCAGGACAAGAGGTTACATTGAAGCGTGGCGACGAGTTTCCCGCTGATCTCATCTTGGGCCGAACGACTTGGGAATTGCAGGGCTTCGCGAGTGAAGCGGAGATTGATCATGACCAAACGGAGCTTAATCCGATGCGCAAGCGTGTAGATACACGAACTTAATGATGAACCGGGCTGTGAGGGATGCAGCTCGGTTTTTTGCCTCTATATGATATACTAGAGGGATGAAATTAAGCGGCTGGGGGAAATAAGCATGAACGGAAAACGAATCATCATTGTCACAGGAGGCACTTTGGGGGATTGGGCTCTCGGAGACATTCAATCGGATGATATCCTCGTAGGTTCTGATCGGGGGGCTTTATACTTAATTCAACATGGCTACAAACCCGATATCGCGATGGGCGATTTCGACTCCGTCACCGAGGATGAGCTTGAATTAATTCGCGCGTCCAGCCACACCTTCGTGGACTGTGACCCCATTTTCAAGGATTTAACAGATACCGAAATGGCCTTTAACTGGGCTTTGGCGCAGCAGCCTGCTCACATTACAATACTAGGAGCGATAGGCACTCGATTCGATCATTCATTAGCCAACGTCCATTTGCTTCGCAAAGGATTGGAGCAAGGAATATCATGCTCCATCGTTGATGCCAACAATCAAATCATCGTCATCCAGCAATCGACCTCCATCACGCGGGGAGATTACACACATATATCCCTGCTTCCGCTTAGTATGGAAGTGACCGGCATCACGCTGCATGGCTTTCAATATCCGCTTCATAACGCCACTCTCCAAATCGGACAATCCTTAGGGATCAGTAATGTTCTTGCAGCATCACAGGGCATGATTGAGCTCGAAACTGGCTTATTGCTCGTCATTCAAAGCAAAGATTGAGAAAAATTTTCAAAATCGACAAATCAATTTGGATGAAATAGGGAATAACTCTGCTACAATGAACGTTATATGTCCTACATTTTATATACAGATATTGAGGTCGTTCAAGCATGCCGCATGTCCAAGAGAATTCTGTCCGAATCGTTCACCATAAGGGAGTACATTCGGTCATTACCCAATTCGCCACTATCCATCAACTCACCAATCGTGAATCCGAAATCATTGGCCTAATCGCGATGAACGGCTACAGCAACAAAGAAATCGCTGACCACTGTAACATTAGCGAGAAAACCGTCAAAGTACATATCGATAAAATTATGGTTAAAGCCGGAACCCGATCCATGCGCAAGCTGCTAGCTACCATCATTTGCAACTCGGTCTAGGCCGAATCTCTCTCCACATCAGAACAGGCTGTCCCAAAAGTAACTCTTGTTGTTGATCGGCAACAGATTCATCGTTGGAAAAGATAATAATTAATTGAAAAAGGAGCTGAGCAGTTCGTAACTGCTTAGCTCTTTTTTTTATAGCGTCTACTGCTGCTTTTTTGAGCAGATTATGGGCATGGGAAAGCCTACCGGCCTCCAAACTTGCTTTTGGTATTCCTCGAAGCAGAAACCTTATGCTTGGGTAATGGCGATACTCGATTTCGTATCCACTTTCGGTTTTCTCCTTTGATAGCTTTCGTGAGCATCTTAGAAGGGTAACTGCTCGCCCGCCACCTGGATACGCGGCGTGCGTCGAAGATGGCGTCGTCTAGATCCATGGGCAAAAAAAAAAAGCTATCTCTTAGGTCTTTTTAGACCTTTGGAGATAGCCTCCTTTTTGACAGCTCAGCGTACTTCGCGGGGATGCAGCCTTCTTCGCGCGTTGAGACTGCTTTTTCGGCAGGCTCAGCGCGGGTTCGATGCTTTCCCCTCCGGAGACACCCCTATTTTAATTTTTCATAAAAAAGATCAACGAATAGTTCTAAATAACCATCATTATAGTATAATAGACCCACAAATAATAAGGAGCACTCCACATGTCACACATAAATAAGCGCTCCAGTTTCCGATTGAATCTTCAAATTCCTTTATCTGCTCTATTCAAAATTATCGGTATCAAAAATAAAGCCGCGGATACGAAACACTCCAAAATCATGATCAAAGATATCAGCGCTGGCGGCATTCGCATCCATACCCCCCTGAATTTACCGATGGATATGAATCTGCTGTTGGAGTTCACTTTTCTCCTTTTTCACCAAGAAATGAAAGTGCTCGGTGTCATCAAGCGAAAAATGACGCTGGACACGACGCTCTATGAGTACGGCATCGAATTCAGCATTGCAGACCCCCTCGTGGAGCAGCAATTGATCCGTCACCTGATTCAATTGAGTACCCGGCTCAAAGACACGAAGATGCTGGCCAATTGCAGCTTCTGTTCGGATGAAGATATAGCGGACATTTTATCTACGACTTACGAGATTACATAGCAGCGGCCAACTTCTGAACAAACTGCTCTAAATAGCGTTGATCCGTTTCGTCAAATCGGCTTTGCTTCGGGCTATCGATATCCAGCACCCCGATAAGCTCGTCGCCCAGCAGGATTGGCACTACAATCTCGGATTGTGAAGCCGCGTCACAGGCAATATGACCGGGGAAAGCGTGCACATCCGGCACCAGCACCGTTTCTCTGCGTTCCGCTGCTGTTCCGCATACCCCTTTGCCCAAGGGAATCCGTACACATGCCGGAAGCCCTTGAAAGGGCCCAAGGACAAGCTCCTTCTTCTCGTTCGACTGGTCGATCAAATAGAAACCAACCCAATTCACTTCGCTTAGAAACTGCCCAAGCAGGGCTGCCGCATTCGCCAAATTGGCAATACGATTCGGTTCATCATGTATCAAAGCTTCAACTTGCTGAATCAGCAAGGCATATTGTTCTTCCCTTGTACCTTCATAGCTTCCTTGAGCAAACATCAAGCATCATCCTTCTTCCTCCTACGTAGTTAGCCTCTCTATCATACCAAAAATGACTACCTCTCGCCAAAATGCAAAAAAAGACAGCCGGCCTTGTGCGCCAACTGTCCTTTGTCTTATTTTTGCCCATAATAGGCGCTTGCTCCGTGCTTTCTCAGAAAATGCCGTTTAAGCAGCGTCTGGTCCATAGGTTGAGACGATGGATTCAAGCTAAAGGTGCGATAGCCAATCTTCGCAACCTCTTCCAACACAACCGCGTTGTGAACCGCGTTATGCGGATCTTCGCCCCAGCTGAAAGGAGCGTGGCCATTCACCAGAACGCTCGGCACCATCGCCGGTTGGACGTACATGTCATCTAGATGGCAAGAGAATAAAGTTCATTAGCTTCAATTTGTATGTACAGATTGTATCAAAATTACGTATGAATAAGGGAGAAAATAATCGTTTTCCCGTCCGATTCCAGCCTAGTTTCAACGGAATAACTGCCAATTTGCTTCGTTGTAGTTTCCAGAACACCTTTGACTGCTGCGCGCTCACAAGCGTCCGTAAATTGGCGATAGAAAATATCAGCATCATAGCCAAAAAGGAAATCTGTAAATTTGCGGATGCTCTCCATATTGCGTGCGATGGTCCCCTCTTCCAAACGAAGTGTGACCCCATACGTCAGAAATTGCGGATCCAGCCATAACGACGCCTCATTGCTATTGCGCTGTTCAAGCGTTGCTCCACTCATGGCAAGCCCTTTGGCTTCCGCATTTTTGAAAAGACGCAGCGTGGTTTCCTCAAGATCATAATTCGTCCCCCGCAGCTTGCCTGCTTCCTCCATCACTTCATAGGCCTGCAGCATCCGCTGGTCAGGGAAGATAAGTTTCTTATAGCTGCCGTCTTTCGTAGGAACCACCTTGATGAAATCGCTTCCACTATCTACGGTGAGGCGTTTGGACTTCGTCTGTAATCTGGTAATAATTTGCAGTGCTTCCGCACGTGTCACATCACGCCCCACACCGAAATAGCCGTTCGGATATCCCTCCATAATGCCTTTTGTCATAACTTCTCCGATGAATTTCTGCTGTCTGGACGTTGCGCTTTGCAAATCGCCGAACTGGGAAGCGGCTTTGAGACTATAGACTTCATCTTCCAAATACTCGGTTTCCTTGAGCAAATAGTATAAAATCTCCGCTACGTCTTCACGTTTCAGCTTCGCCTTATAGTCACTGAATTGACTTTTGCTTATAAAATGAAGATCACTGGCCAAATCCAAGTAAGGCTTCGCCCAATAGCCAACCATACTCGGCTTGAACGTAAAATCCCGATAATCCTGCTGCAAAATGCTTTGATTGCCTGCGCTCAAAGCTTGCAGGAAGCTGGATTTCCATTTGCGCTCACCATTTGGATATTTATCTGTAAAAGCGAGCAGCATAATTTTCACGAATTGATCAGCCGTGACCGAATCATCTGGTCGGAAAGTTCCATCCGGGAACCCGTCCAGCAGCCCTTGCTGCGCCATTTGGCTAATTGTCTGCTCCGCCCAGTGTCCTCTTATATCCGTCAAACCTGCGGCCTCACTCTTCCCTAATCCGACACCTATTGTCATTACGCTACAAATCGTTGCAATTGCCATCCATTTCTTCCAATACCGCATCTTTCATTCTCCGCTTCTCCATGATTTTTTGGGTACCAAACTGTACCATTCTCTAGGATAAGCCTTCTAATATGCTTTGAGAACAGGCTTAAAGCCTAGTCATGAGCTCAGCCAAGCACTACCGAATTCGGGACTATTGCCGCATAGACGCTGCTAATCAAGGATTCTTACCACTTTGATCCATTGACGCTATCCAGATTCGTGTGTCACTATCAAATAAGAGGCTGTTAAGGAAAGGACTGCTGGACAATGGATTTTCAACAACTTATATCACTTATTCCGCTTATGGCGCATATCGAAGTACATGCTTCTTCACATACATTTGAATGTCCGCCCAAGCATCACCAGTTAATCATAGTTCGCAGCGGCCACATCCAAATCCATTTGCTGCAGCAGGAACCGATCGTTTGCGCCCAAGCCTACGCTTTCCATCCCGAGCAAGGGACTTATTCCATCCAGGTACCTAAGACAAGAGCTGCTGAATACATTCTCATCACCTATCGCATGTTTCCCGAGGACTATCCTTGGACACTTCACGGCCCTCTGACTACCCTCAGTGAATTTAAAATTCATTACATGATCGACGAACTTATGCGTACAACCCATGATATTCATCCACTGAATCTAGAGGAGGAAGCGGCTCATCAGTTTCGCAAACGGATGATGCTGGAGCGTATCCTTTTCATATACCTTTACGAATCCCATCTCTCGGAAGAAAAGAAATCGGCTGCGGTCTCCATCGAAGAGACACTTTCCTATATTAATGAACATTATATGGTCGAGCTCACCCTCCCCATGCTGGCTAGACGTGCGGCGATGAGCGTGGGCTATTTCACGGTTCTTTTTAAAAAGAAAACCGGTACTACCCTCATGGATTACTTGTACGACCTGCGCATTGAGAAAGCGAAAAAAATGTTCCAGCAAACCGATCTGCTGGCCAAAGAGGTCGCGCAGCGCGTAGGTTTTATTGATTATTTTCATTTCAGCAAAGTTTTCAAAAAGAAAACTGGCCTTTCGCCTCGAGTCTATCTCCAACAACAGAATGAAATCTAATAATAAGACATGTCTATTCTGCATTATAGACATGTTCTTAGCTGCGATTATTCGGTATGATCCCTAATGAGAATAATAATCATTGTCACGGAGGGAATCATTCACATGAAGAACCGAATAACACGTCTTTGCTCTATCGCACTGATTAGCGTGTTTGCTATAAGCCTTGTCGCTTGTGGCAAAACGACCAATAATGAATCAGCTGCCTCAACAACAACGCCTGCGGCGAGTCAACAACCCGCTGCCCCGGCAAGCGGCAAAATTACGGTTCAAGATGCGGCAGGAACTCTGGAATTGCCTAAAAAACCAGAGCGAGTGGTTGCTATGGAGTTCGGTTTCACGGATATCCTAGTATCCATTGGCGTCCAGCCTGTTGGTGTTGCTGATGATGGAAGCCCTGATTTATTCATGGATTCTGTTAAAAGCAAACTAGGTGCCTACAAGTCCGTTGGTTCCCGTTATGAGCCTAACATCGAGTTGATCAGCTCCCTGAAGCCTGACTTGATCATCGTTGACATTAATAAGCATAAAAATGCGATTGAACAACTCAAAGGCATCGCCCCAGTTCTTGTCTTGGATGATTTCCAAGCAGACTACAATCAAATGCTGAAGAACGTAGCTATTATTTCCAAAGCTGTTGGCAAAGAAGAAGAAGGCAAGAAACGTATGGCCGAGCACCAAGCAACCGTTGAAATGTTGAAAAAGAAACTCGGTTCTACCAATTTGCGCGTACTTCCGGCTGTAGTGAATCCTAAAGGATTTTTTGCACATTCCGATCATGCTTACAGCGGTTCATTCCTGGCCATGCTGGGGTACACCGACCCGATTAAGAATGCGACAGCTTATCCGCAAATTACGTTAGAGCAGCTGGCTGAAGCGAATCCTCAAGTTCTGTTCTTGCTGCCGACCGAAAAAGAAACGATTGTCAAACAGTGGGAAACGAATCCGCTTTGGCAAAAAATCGACGCTGTAGCGAACAAGAAAGTCTACACCGTTGAACGGCGTGACTGGTCTCTTTCCCGGGGGATGCTCGGTTCCGAGAAAATCCTTGAAGATCTTGTGAAGAATATGGGGCAATAATCCAATGGAACATGCCTATAAGAAGCAGAGCCGAACTTGGCCTCTGCTCTTCCTTTTTTCTGCGTCCGTGCTTATTATGCTAGTGGGAATCGTTTGCAGCTTAAAATGGGGCCAATCGCACGTTTCCTGGCGAACGCTATGGGAAGCCATCACCTTCCGAGGCAGTGACAAGGCCCACTTATATATCCAAACCTTGCGTCTGCCCCGCGCACTAATGGCGTGTATCGTTGGCATTCAACTAGCGCTGGCAGGACTGCTTACCCAGCTTACGACTAAGAATCCGCTGGCTTCGCCGCACATTTTCGGCATTAATGCCGGAGCTGCCTTGGCCGTCGTGGTAGGCTTAGTCGCTTTGCCTCATTTCGGCAATTTCGGCTTGATTGTATTTGCCTTTGTTGGCGCAGCTCTCGGGGCTTTATTGGTGTGGTCCTTGGCAGGTACGGGGAACAAACAATATGTACGGCTGGCCTTGGCGGGGATCACCATTCACTTCCTGCTGTCTTCTCTTACGGAAGGCTTCATCCTCATGAATCAACAGGCCACTGACAGCATGATTTTCTGGCTTGTGGGTTCGTTGAATCAAGCGGCTTGGAGTGATGTCCGGCTGATCCTGCCCTTCTTTATAGGTGGCGCATTGCTATTCAGCTTGATGCTCCCCTCTTTGCGGCTGCTGCTTCTAGATGATGAAATTGCTGCTGGGTTGGGCCAACGAATCAACATCGTTCGCGGCATCAGCATCCTGCTGGTGATTGTTCTGGCTAGCTCTGCTGTTGCTCTGTGTGGACCTATTGGCTTCGTCTGCCTTATCGTTCCGCACATTGCGCGTGCTTTGGTCGGCTCGAATCTAACGATTCTCGGGCCATTCACCGCCGTTCTTGGGGGCATTTTACTGTTATATGCTGACTTCCTCAGTCGGTTTATTGCTTTCCCCTTCGAATCGCCTGTCGGTATCGTGACAGCTGCTGTGGGTGCGCCTTACTTTATCTATTTGGCGCGCAAGCAAGGAGGTGCACGATGAAACCGACCTCTCGCGGAGTGTGGAGAAGAGCTCTCCCTTTAGTTATCGCCTTCGCCACCATGCTTATGCTGGCACTTATTTATGCGCATGTAGGCGCTGTTCGTATCCCTTATGGCGATGTCTGGGCGGGACTTACAGATGCGAAGCATCCTTCCTATTTCATCATTCATCAGGTGCGTTTGCCCCGTCTCTTGGTGGGCATTCTAGCTGGCTTCGGGTTGGCTGTTGGCGGAGCGATTCTGCAAGGCATCGTCAGAAATCCACTGGCGAGCCCTGATGTTATCGGCATTACCAAAGGAGCCGGATTCATGGCCGCTGCGGTCATCTTCCTCTTCCCGAAGTCGCCAAGCTATCTGCTGCCTATCGCAGCATTTGCCGGGGCCGTGCTGGCCTTTCTTCTGCTCCTGATGCTTAGCAGACGGTTAACGCTGCGCCCGTCCTCGCTCGCTTTGGTTGGCGTTGCCATTGGAACGGTGTTTCAGGCTGGCACACAGTACCTGATCGTCAGGCATCCCAGCGATATTAACATGGCGCTGCTCTGGCTGTCCGGCAGCTTGTGGAGCCGCAGCTGGCACGATGTATACTCGCTGCTGCCGTGGATTGCCGTGCTGCTTCCCATCGTGTGGGCGAGCTATGCCAAGCTGAATGTCTTCCAGCTTGGCGATGACATCACCGCTTCGCTTGGGCTTCACATCGCGAGGCAGCGCTTCTGGCTGCTGCTGCTCGCCGTTGCCCTTGCGGGCATCTCCGTGTCCGCCGTGGGCGCGATCGGCTTCATCGGCCTGATCGCCCCGCACATTGCGCGGAGCATCGTCGGTGGCCGGCATCAGTGGCTCATCCCGCTGGCGGCTCTGATCGGCGCGGATCTGATGCTGCTGGGCGACCTGCTTGGGCGCGTCATTATCATCCCACGCGAAGTCCCCGTGGGCATTATGACCGCCGTCATCGGCGCGCCTTATTTCCTCTACCTGCTTCGGAAGGAACGCCGAAGATGAGAGGGGCTGCGGGGCGGTTCGCAGGCTCTACGAACACCCGGAATTCTGATGAATTCCGGGTTACCTTGTGAAAACCTGCGAAAGTGCAGGTTTTTTTCGTCTAAATCGCCTAGAAAGATGAAATACCTGCGATTATGCAGGTATTTCAGGTCTTTTTACCCTTTCCTCGCTTAAAAGCCGTAAAAGCCTGCATAATCGCAGGAATTCACGGTTGGAGGCTAATTCAACAAGTAAAAAGATGTATAATCGCAGGTTTTTAAGAATTATGCGGAGCGAAGCGGAACATAGGCGCCCCCCGCAAGTATAGCTCTTACTAGCGCTGTATTAACAATGATTGGGTGCTTGTTGGGTGCTTGTTGGGTGCTTGTTGGGTGCTTGTTGGGTGCTTGTACTCCTTGTACACTCTGTGCCATTTGCATACTTATGGACTTCTGTGCTACTTATACGCTCTACGTTCCTCGCACACTTATGCCTTCGCTGCTACTTCTGCTTTCTACACTCCTCATACTCTCTACGCACCTTGCATACTTATGCCTTCTATGTTACTTCTGCTTTATATACTCCTCATACACTCTACGCTCTTTGCACACTTATGCCTTCTATGCTTACTTCTGCTTTCTACACCCCCTATACACTCTACGCTCCTTGCACACCTTTGCCTTCTATGCTACTTATGCTTTCTACACTCCCTATACTCTCTACGCTCCTCGCACACTTATGCCTTCGCTTCTACTTCTACTTCTACTTCTACTTCTACTTTATATACTCCTCATACACTCTGCACACCTTGCACACTCATGCCTTCTATGCTACTTGAGCTTTCTACACTCCCTATACTCTCTACGCTCCTTACACACTTATGCCTTCAGCGCTACTTCTGCTTTATCCACCCCTTATACACTCTACGCTCCTTGCACACTTATGCCTTCTATGCTACTTATGCTTTCTACACTCCCTATACTCTCTACGCTCCTTGCACACTTATGCCTTCTATGCTACTTATGCTTTCCACCCCCCAATACTCTCTACACTCCTTGCACTCCCGTTACTCCGTCTGTCCCTACGCTCCCTAATATCCACAGTTATCCCCCATGCAAAGGTCACTCGTTGCCCAGAAAAAAATAGGGACTGCTCCACAAGCAGTCTTTCTACTTGTGGAACAGCCCCTACTTTTTAGTTAACCAAGACGCTTAGAAGCGCCAATCGTTATCGCAGAATTATAGTAGCGCAGCCAATCAGCAATGTATAGCATTTTGGCCAAGAAATCCGGTGAACTTCCTTGCAGTTCGGCATATTTGCCGTTCTGCAGCAGTTGATGAAACTCTAGGCTTTTCAGGAAAATCGCTTTAATGAAAGCTTCCTCTGTTTGTGGCTTATGCAGGTCCGATCCGCGGGAAAGCTCAATTTCTTCAATAATCACACCTCTATAATAGGGATGTACATTGACCAGTTGACCCATATCGATATAAGCAAGTCCTGTATATTCGAAAGGCAGCCAAATTAGGTTCGTCTTTCTGTCTTCGAGTTTAACCGTATAGGCTAAGCCCAAGTTCAGGGCAATCGGCTGCGGATAATTGTTAACCTGTCCAGATCGTAAGTGATCCATGATATGCTCAACGAAATTCATGATGCTCTCCCTCTCCGATGGACCTGATCTAGATGCAGTATCCTATCTTCATATTGCGTGTTAAGCCCTGCTATGTCAAGACATACAATGGACAAACTTCTTGTCAGCACCGCATAATAAAACCCAATTTTTTACATACTAGTTCTAAAGAATGCAGCAGCGAAGAGGATGGCTAACGTATGACCACTAATTCTACCCCCAGATGGGGCTTGGCCTCCGTAAGAAGGTTTGACATTATCTATGCCCAGCGGCGCAACCCCTATTTAATTGCGTGGTGGTCCGCTTCCTTTCCGGGATTTGGCCACCTGCTTATGTATAAGAATGCCGTTGGTGTTCTCTTAACGCTTTCCGAGGTCCTTATTAATTCATTAGCTTGCGTGAATCTGGCCATGGTCTATTCCTTCAGTGGAAATTTCTCGATGGCGAAGGAAGTTCTCCAACCTTTATGGCTGTTCGGCTATATGATTATTTATTTCTTTGCCATTTGGGACAGCTATCGCTGTGCGATCGAAACGAATAAACATTATGAGCTGGCTATCTTGGAGAATGCCCGTTTTCCTATCCAATTAATGCGCTCAACCGGTATTCAATTCCTCGAGAAGAAAAGACCTCTAACAGCCGCCATCTGTTCATTGATTTTCCCTGGTCTTGGCCATCTCTATAACAAGCATATTTGGCTCGGCTTCTACGGTGTTTTCTGGTGGTGGATCTATCTCACCTTTTCCCACTTCTATGAGGCCGTGCACGCTATGATTCTTGGGAATAATCAGCTGGTAACAAGTATTTTGCGACCACAGTGGCTTATGTTTATGCCTTCTGTTCTAGGAGGAGCTATCTTTCACTCCTATTCCAGCGCGATTGAGCAGAACCGCTTATTTCGCATCTCACAACGACACTATTTAACGGATACTTATATTCAGGAAGCACAGATTACCAACAACAATTACGGAGGTCATTTCCCCTTGTGGATGATAGGCACCTTTGAACACTCCATTGAGCTTGAGCAAGCTTTGAGCATACTTGAACATAGCGGCATTCCTCGAAACCGGATAAAACCTGTTCTTATGGATATTGATGCGGATAAGTCTCTGAATATCGTGGACCAGCGTTTCGATCGCACCGCCAAATCAATTGAGCTTGGATTAGCCAGCGCTACAGCCTGCAGCGTCGTTGGGATTAGTGCGGGTTTCGTCCTTGAATGGGGACCCATTATTTGGGGACTGCTATCCGGCCTGGGAGGCTTTGTGCTAGGCTTCCTCCTTGCCCAAATGCTGAAATCCAAACACCGCTTGCCTGCCAAAGCGAAAAAACTCCCTGAGGTCACTGTCCTTGTTCAGTATGAGAATGAAGAAGAGGCGGCCCTGATTAAGCAAACATTTTGGCGGTATAAAGCCTTAACGGTTGGCCGTCTAGCAAGTCCCCCTCCCCCTGTTGTACTTTGAATTGCTGAACAACTTTTTGCACTTCTTCTGACTGTTTTTGCAAGATCGATCACAGAGCCATCAATCGTTTCCACCACATGCAAATGGATTGGGATTGCCGCGCTATTTCCGCATTGATCGCTGATATTTCCTCCGCTCCGGCAGACATTTGATCCGCAAATGCGGCAAAACCCTGCACCTGCTCGGAGATATATTGGCGGCATTTAGAATGCCTCTAAACATATCTCCCGACTTCTTCATCTGCTGCACCTCCTGCGTGACCCCATGCATCGAGAAACTGAGGCCAGGGCATCTCCTTGTATGCTTTTCATAATGGCATGTGTTACTTCTTCCAGCTTCCTTACTCCCGATGCTACAATAGCGAATCCTTTGCCTTGTTCACCCGCACTGCCAGCTTCAATCGAAGCATTCAAAGCAAGTAAATTCGTCTGGGAAGCAATCCCTGCAATCACATCCACAAAATATCCCGCGATCTTTCCCCCAGGCGAGCAATAATAACGGTCGAGACCCCCACCGGCTGCTCAATCCGATTCATTACCTCGATAGATGCTCCAATTGCTGCATAGCCCACCTTCTTCCTCCTCAATAGAAAGCCCCCCCGAGACAGTTGTCGAATGTGAGCAATAACGACATTATAACGACAATTACGCTAGAAATTTTGTATTCCGTCTTGAGCTGTTCTGCCGTATACTTATTCTGAATGCTATTTAGCGTGACAACCTTGTCGAATATTGCAATATACGGTTGGCACTGTTCCTTAATTTCATCAACCCACTGACGTTCTTCACTAACCATCGCTTTCAAAGATTCCGCCAGCTTCTGATGGGTCCCACCTTAGATATTTGTCTGTATACCCTTCTCTACAGCTACGAAAAGAAGTTATCTCTTCGATTCTCTGCCCGGCATCCAAAGTCCTTCGCATTTCGACCTTTTTGCGATTTCCAATTTCAACATGATTATCCGACTTAAATGCCCATCCGTTCTCGAATCATATAGCACCAGCTTAAGGTGCGGAAACTAAAAAAAGTTTTGCAAAAAAAGAACTTATTTTGAACTTGTAACGTCTAATTCAGAGAGGTGAGAGTATGGAGACGACCGGTGTCCATGTATTTGATTATTTAAAGTATGTATCTGAAACAACGGATCAAAAAGCAATTTTACGCAATTTAATGGAAGCTTATGGAAGCGACGTATGGAATTATGCCTTCAGTATTTGCCGGAACTCAGACTTAGCCGATGATATTACGCAAGATGCCTTCCTAAAAGTTTATCGCAATCTTACTACATTCCGCGGTGAAGCCTCGGTGAAAACCTGGCTGCTGACCATTACACGAAATACGACTTACGACTATCTACGCAAAGCATTCTGGCGCAAAGTTACGCTTGTCGGCTTCATTCAATCCGCGGGCACATCTCACTCGGCAGAAACAGAAGCCATGGAGAAATTATACGCCAGTGATATATGGAAAAAAGTGATTTCTCTGCCGCCAAAATATCGGGAGATTCTAATTTTGCATGCCCATTATCAGCTTTCAACGAAAGAAATGGCCGCCATTCTCAAGATTTCGGAGGGAACCGTTAAATCCCGACTTCACCATGCCAGACTCAAGGTGATCAGTTTGAAGGAGCGTGAAGCGCTTGAACAATCCTGATCCAGATGACTTACATAAGGAGTTGGAATCAGGACCGCTTGAGCAGCCCGGCTTTACTCCCAAGCTTCAACGCAACATCGAGAAAGCGATTGAGCAAAAGGAACGAGAGAAGCCGAGGTTCAAACCCTTTCTTTGCTTCGCCGGGGTCGGGGTTATCGCTGCAGCGTTACTGATCTTCCCTTGGCGTTCCATTCATACCCAAAGCGATGCAGCACCTGCCATGGATGCCTCGGTTATGACGACGACAGCATCCGCCAGCTCCGTGCCGTCACCGATAAGCACAGCACTCCTTATTGGCTTAAGGACCGAGCATGAACCGACTAGCAGTATGGCAGGGCGCGGCCTCAAAGGTATGCCATACAGTACTTATCGAACTATGCTGATTGCTCCCGTTCGCGGGCAGCTGCAGAAGACATCTGAGGGACCAGGAATTCTGATGCCTTATAAGCAAAATTTCTGGAAAATCGACTCCCTTGTTCAACGAACCAAAACAGGTGAATTCCATTATTTATCTGCCCATCTGGCTGACCAACCGGTGAAACCGGAAGTTTTCGTCGATCAACCTGATGAACAGCTGAATCGTGTGGAAACCCTGTTGTTTGCAGGGAATCAATATGTGTCCATCGCAGAATCGGAGCAAGCTCTTCGTGGCAATACGCCTTACCAAGCAGATCGCATCTGGGTGCGTACTCTTCCACAATTGAAGGAAGGCCATACTTTAGAGTTCTATAACAAACCAGTGGACAAGAACCACGTGTCCTTGTCCGAAGTGTTTGGCATGGGCGACAATTCAATGCTTCCCCGCGTTATGAGCGGTCCTGTCGCGCCCAAAAGCGAGCTCACAGGTCAAAGCTGGACCGTGAAACGCGAACCTGGCCGCTGGGTTGGCAAGATTGCCGAAACCCCGCGAGTTGGCAGTACTGCGCCTGACAGCTATGTGCTGCATGACCTGCCACGCGAGCTGCCGGACAAAGTCGTCAATCACGACGATCTCTGCTGCTCCTGGAACGACATTAAAGCTGCTTGGCCGCAGGCGACCGATGCCCTAACGTCTCCGCTGAACGATATGGTCGTTATCTTCGAGGGAGACCAGCTGAAGTTCTACCCGTACGCGCAAGCGCCGGGCAACGCACCGCAATTAGCATTGGACCTGCTGCCCGGTGAGCAGCTTGTTATGGCACAATGGGCTACAGATCACTATGTGCAGGAATGGATCGACAAAGTTGATCGGTATTTATCGGACAACACAGGGAAGCGTGTCTCTGCAAGCGAGTAAGTACGAGGTCGACGAGAGTGGAACACTTGCCATAAAGTTAAGTGCCCTATGACATGAAAGTGAATGAAAAGGAGCGATCAACAAGTAGTTTTTGTACTTGTTGATCGCTCCTTTTTTGACTTTCCTAGCTATTGCCAGCCTTTGCGATCCCGAAAACGCGTGATGTGGGCAATATGATGATTGCCATGCCATGCATAAAGGCCGACATTCCAATCCAAACGAATGGTCTTTCCTGATTCTGGATGTACAAAGGCGCGGGCAAATTGATCCTGCTGCATCTCCTGCAGCAGGATCATCCAGCGGCTGTGCAGCGCCTCCAGCAGAACAAGCGACAGTTCCACCGGAGCTGACCTGCCATCGCTTAGCTCAGCCCACCGCTCCTCATAATACGGTCTGATCGTCGGCTCTTCTTCCGTCAGCGCCAGCTTGAATCGCGTATAGCTGTTCATATGGCTGTCTGCGACGTGATGTACGACTTGGCGAAGCGTCCACCCGCCTGCACGATACGGTGTGTCCAACTGCTCGTCAGACAGCCCAGCGACAGCCATTCGCAGCCGAGCAGGTGTCGATGCAATATCGGCCATCCATGTATGCAACTTCTCTTCTGTGATTTCACCCTCGTGTTCAAACAATCCAATGGGGTAGCGTAACTCATCCATAGGAGCACCTCCTGCATGTTTCTTTCCTCATGCTACCATTATAACGGCATTCACAAGAATTGCCCATCCGCCTAAGGTTATTCTGTCAACTCGCCCTTGTGCAGCCCTCACCCAAAATCACGCTGCGCAGCAGCCAGACAGATTAACTTGTATCCGCTCGCCAGTATTATCCTATTTGGAGGGAACTATGATCCTCTATTTGTCCAAGATTCACCAAAAACAAAGTGCAAACGGAACTACGTTCCTCTATTTCAAGCAATCGAGCCTCCATAGAGGTCAAAACCTCCAAATAGCGTATCGTAGTTCCCCTTCGCAGCGAAAAGCCCTCGATTCCCGACAAATAGCGGAACCTACTTCCCTTTCGAAGCTCTCCCCTATTCATCTACCCAACACACGCAAATCCTGGGCACTTTCCCCAACGAAAAGAAAGCCAACCCGCTTCTCCGGTTGACCTTCCAAGCAAACAGGCGCCTCTTGTATCACGCCATCGCGCCGCCTAACACATGCATCGGGCTCCGCTCCTAAAGCTTATAAACATCAATAAACGTTTGGGCAAACCGGGGATCCCACTGGGTCCCCTTGCCTTCGGCGAGAATGGCCATGGCCTTCTCGACCGCCATCCCCTTCCGATACGGGCGATCGGACGTCATCGCATCGAACGCATCCGCGACCGCGATGATGCGGCCGAACTCCGGGATATCCAGGCCTTTCAGGCCGTCTGGATATCCGCCGCCATCGTAGCGCTCATGATGGGAGCGCACGCCGGGAAGCAGGGGAGCCATAGCTTCCGTCGGCTCAATTTGCTTCAAGATGGACTCACCTAGCACTGGGTGCAGCTTGATTTGCTCGAACTCCTCGTCCGTAAGCCGACTCTCCTTAAGAAGCACATCGTCGCGCACACCGATTTTGCCGATGTCGTGGAGCAGCGCCGTCTTGTTCAAGAGATCGAGCTCCTGTTCATTCAAGGCAACCGCTCGGCCAATTATTAACGAGTATTTGGCCACTCGCGTCGAATGCCCGGCAGTATAAGCATCTCTCGCATCGAGCGCCGCAGCTAAGGTGGCATAGTAGCTTTGCAGCAGTTGACTATTCATTTGTTCGCGGGCTTCAAGCCCCTTGACCATATGATTAAAGCCAGCAACAAGCCGCGAAAATTCATCCGAATATAAATCGGAAGCGCGAACCTGAAGATCTCCGGCTTGGACTTCTTTCATTGCTCTGTGCAAATCTTCGATGGGCTGTTGAATGTCCCTGGTCAGCATCCGCGCCCCTAGCGAGGAGAAGCCGACGCCCAGCAAGAGAATGATGCCCGCCCATTTCCAATAATCGGCTGTGAGATTGGAGGACTGCGAAATTAGGCGAATTTGCGTCGCCAAACTGAACAGAAACAGCGGCATGGTGCCAATCAGGAACGCACTGAGTTGGAATTTCCGCTGAATCGACACGATCACGCGTCCATCCAAGGAGACATTCTCGCCGTACAGGCGCTGACCGACTTGCCGTATATGCACAAGCACTGGGCGAATAGCCTGAGCCGTCGAGAAAAACTCCAACAGTGCATGCATGCTCGCCACCAGCACCGCACCAATGCCCGCGAGCCCAATGTAGTACGCGGGCAAAGACAGCCAGCCCATCATAATCCCTACGTAAGCCAACGTCATCGCAGGAAGGGACAATCCCAAGAAATGCGGACCAAGAATCCGTTTCACCGAAAGTGCAGGAAAGCGATGGGTTTGCAAGTAGGCATCACGAATCACGACCAAATCCGGATGCTCCTGCTCCAGCATCTCGCGGATTGGCTTCATGTGTCTACGAAAAACCATGAATTCTGCAAGCATCATTACGCAAAGCGAGCTGAACATGATCAAAAAAATACGTACCAATTCCGCATTCGAAATCGATAACGTCGTCGAAATAATCACACCGCCCACTACAATGACCGCGATGCCCGAACCTAATATATAGTTACGAATTAAATCTCGTAGAAATTTCTTGTATATCTGCATGATGCGATCCTCATTTCCACCCAGCCTGCCATCCCGCCAAAATACGAATTCATATTCCTATTGTATAGCAATCCGACAAGCTTCGCCTTACATCTAACTCTTTTCTAACAAAAAATGTCTTCAGCCTAGGGCTGAAGACATTTTCTCTCACACTATTCGGGTTCCTTCGCAACAATGAGTTCATTATCCTTGCCTAGGAAGGCGCGGGCTAGATCTGTGACGCTTTTGCCTGTCAGTGTCTGCGTAATTTCCGGAACCTGTGCAATCATTTTGGCGATATCGCCTGTAATTCGATTGACGCCTGAAGTCGCGCCGTCTTGCGAAATGACCGTGATTTTATCCACGTTGCTGAGAGGAGCGGCAATTTTCTCCGCCAATTCCGGTAAAATCCGCAGGATTTCCACGGTAACGGCTGCCTGCGTGTACTGCTTGTAGGCTTCCGCTTTCTTCTCCAGCGCTTCCGCTTCCGCAAGTCCCGCTAAGCGAACGACTTCCGCGTTCGCTTTCCCTTTGGCCAGCTCCGCCTCTGCCGTCGCTTGGCCGCGTTTTCTCGTCGACTCCGCATCGGCCTCCGCTTCAAGAATTTGCCGCTGCTTGTTCACCTCAGCGCGCATAATCGCCGCCAGCTTCTCCGCTTCCGCCGGCTTAATCACAGACGCTTCGAGTTCCTTCTGCTTCAGCTCAACTTCAATCTGGCGAACGGTCTTGTTCGCTTCTGCTTCCATCTGCCGGATCTTTACCTGCTCCGTCACGAGAGACTGTTGAATTTGCTTTTGCTTCAATTCATAAGCCAAATCCGCTTCCGCTTGCCGGCTCGTCGTCTCCTGCTTGAACTCTGCTTCTTTCATGCTGAGTTCTTTGCGGTACTGCGCTTCCTTCGCAGAAGCGGCGCTTTCGGCTTCAATCTTCAGCTGATGCGCTTCCGCCCTGCGAATCGCCGACTCCTTCTCCGTATCCGCTTGGCGGATTTGGATATCGCGTTCGACCTCGGCTCTGGCAATGCTGGCGCTTTTGCGAATGCGCTCTACTTCAGGTACGCCGAGATTCTCAATGTACCCTTGATCATCGGCTACACGTTTGAGCACGAAGGAAATGAGGCTCAGCCCCATTTTATCCAAATCCTCTGAGCACGTTTCTCTCATCTTGCTGTTCAATTCATCCGGATTCTTCAGGATCGATTCAACGGTCAATTGCCCCACTAATCCGCGAAGATGCCCTTCAACGGAATGCAGAATCATCAATTCCCGCTCCAGCAGCGTATGGTCCAGGAACTGTTCGGAAGCGGTTCCGATTGCGACGGGATCACTTTGAATTTTGATCTGAGCCACCGCTTCAATTTTGAGACGAATTCCCTGCTGGGAGAACATCGGCTGATCGGGCTTCACATCGAAGCTCATCAGCATCATCGAAATTGTTTTATAGCTCTGAAAGCCAGGGATAACGAATGTACCTCCGCCTTGCACAACTCTTTTGCCACCCAAACCATACACGATCATCGCTTCATTCGGCGGCACTTTCTTGTAGGCTTTGACAATTGAAGCTAGTAAGATAAAAACGACAAGAACAATCGCGATCACTGCATACAAAACTGTCATCATAACCGTATAACCTCCCGTTAATCCATCATCTAAGCTAGTTTATTCGGTAAACCTCGTGACAGTAGCAACACCTTTGTTCATCTGCAAAATGAGGACCTTCGCCCCTTTGGGAATGGATTCCCCCTGCTCAGAGCGAGCACTGATCGTGCGTGTCGTTCCTTGCATAACGAACATCATTTCCCCTGTCCCTGTTCCGTGAATCGGCACAGAGAGCTTCCCCAGCTGACCGCTTAGGTTGAAATCACTCTCTTTCATACTATCATCGTGCTTATAGATGACTTTGGCAAAAAGCAGGAAGAAGAGCCAACCCATGAAGATACCTGAACCAATCGCAATAAGCAGAATGAGCAAACTGCTCGTCATCCCCACTTTATTAAGAATAAAGCCGATACCGCCGAACACCGTTAAGCTGGCCAAAATGGAAGATAAATTAAAAAAGGACGGTCCCCCATGGCCATGAGCTGAACCATGATCGGCATGAAACTCGAAGAAATCACCGCCGAAAAATGTATTCAACAGGGTAAGCGCAAGTCCCACGAAAAAACATATGGCAAACAAAGTCATCATAGACTTCACCTCCTCCTAGTTTTTTTCAGAAAGCTTGCATAGCAAGTCATACACACCCATAAATATAGACGTTTCTGGGAATAAAAGGTTTCGTCCGAAAAAAAATACTTCTTGCACCGAATCGTTCCCCTTAAATGAGCGTATAAACTTTCGACATCTTTTCGTTGAAATTCCTATTAAAAACTAAGGAGTAGATCACCACATGCACAAAA
This sequence comes from Paenibacillus ferrarius, assembly GCF_002027705.1. Taxonomy (GTDB): domain Bacteria; phylum Bacillota; class Bacilli; order Paenibacillales; family NBRC-103111; genus Paenibacillus_E; species Paenibacillus_E ferrarius. Next base: position 160,935 of record NZ_MBTG01000007.1, read on the forward strand.
AGAAATGGACTTGGTGGGTATCCTCACTGCTTGCTCTTATGCTTATTACGCTAACAGGCTGCCAGACGGTACAAGGTTTAGACATCGCTGGCGTCATCAAGAATGATTGGTCCGTGAAATCCTCCGAATCCAAGGGCTCGCTCCAAGTAGAGCTTCTGCCCGGCGACATCTCCAAGTTATCTGCGGACGAGCAAAAAGTGCTCAGCGCTCTGCAGAACGTAAAAATCGACCTCACCAATGTAAAGACACAAAATGCCGCTCATCTGTCGGCCGATGGTACGATTACATACAGCAAAGGGGCAATTCCTTTCAACCTCTTGGCGGAAGGGACCAAGCTCCTGCTCCGTATCGAAGGCGCTAAGAAGCCGGTCGTTTTCGATCTGTTGGGCGGTTCCAATTTATCCTTCCTAGAATTGCTGCCCAAAGCGCTGCAAGAGCCATTAGGCAACAAAATCACAGAAATTAAACCAGCGATTATTGGGCTTATTTTAGCGAATACAGCGAATCCGTCGAACGTTTCTGTTGAATCCGTTACGGATAAAGTAAACGGCGAAGCGCTGTCTTTGCAAAAAGCTCACATCCAGCTTACGGGCACTGAACTGACCTCGCTTCTCAAAAAGCTGTTCAGCAATATTCTAGCTGATGAAGCCGGACTGAAAGAGCTGATTAATCAATTGTACGACGTACTTTCTCCGGTTATTCAAGAACAAATCAACAATGGCTCTTCAGATTTCACTTTGAAAGTCTTGAGCAACAAACAATTGGCAGTTGGGCTCGTGTATCCACGCGTTCGCGAATATCTGGAGAAAATCTCGGCTTCCGTAGATGGTATGTTGGCTGGAGACGATTCCTTGGAGCAAGGTCATCCGCCAATTCAAGCCCTATTCAACAATAAATCCGCCCTGCAAGTGGATATTTATGCGGATGCCGACAAGCAAGTTCGCAAGCAAGCCCTTTCCATGAGTTTGCCGCTTCCGAATACGTCAGGTGTCTCCGGTCTAAAGTTTTCTTATGTTAGTGAAACCTGGCATATAAATAAGCCTGTTACAGCGGCATCTATCGATATTTCAGGAGGGGCACTGCAAGTAGGGACGGATGCTTCAGCGATCTACAGCTTCCTGAATAACTTGGATAAACAATCGCTGATCTACACCTTGCTCAAAAATGATTTGAAGGTCACCAAGAAGCAAGTTAGCTTGAATACTACGGGACCTGCCACGGATGCACCGCAGCCTTACATTAACTCCGATGGCTTCACGATGGTTCCCGTCCGCTTCGTTTCTGAAAAGCTTGGCGCTGATGTAGGCTGGAGCGGCGAATTGCAGCAGGTAACGATCAAGGATTTGTTATCCGGTGCGACGATTATTCTAAAACTGGACAGCACCAATGCCAGTGTCAACGGCACGTCCGCTAAGCTTGATAGCCCGGCAACGCTCCATAACGGCTCAACGTTTGTGCCGATTCGTTTCATTGCCGAGCAGTTGGGCGGCGTCGTATCCTTCAACGACGACACCCGTGTCGTTACGATTAAGCGCGACTAGCCCAAACAATTTGAAGCTGATGGGCATTCGTGTATACACCCTTTGCGTGCGGCTGAATAGTCTAGTAAGGAACCTAGGCAAACAGCCTGCTGCCCAGAGCAGCCACACGGCAAAGGAGCGAACGTTATGTATACGAATCCCATGTATCAGCAAGGTCATCAAGGTTATCCAAGTCACGGTCAACAGGGGCAAGGGTTTCAAAATCAACATGTCATCTACCAAGCAGAACCAAACTGGCAGCACACGCTAAAGCAAAAGAGAGATATGATGATGGGCAGCCTGCACCCTCATGTCGGCCGGACAATTCGTGTCACAACCGTAGATGGACATACGCATGAAGGTGTTCTGATGAACGTCGATGGCCACCATGCTTACCTCCATGTAACACCGCATAATCAATATCACGGTCAGCATAGACCCCTTTATACACCTGCCCAATATAATCAAATTTTGACGCTCGTTCTGTTCGAGCTTTTGGTTATTGTTTTGCTTTCCTAATGAGCAAAGCTCGCCCTCATCCGGTCCTATACACCGGCGAGCGGCGAGCTTTTTTTATTGCCCCTCCCACCATTTGGTTAATTTTACTTGTTTAAGCGCATCTTTTCCCCTTCGCCTGCGTATAATCTATCACTGCTATTTTCACTAGCTATTATAGTAATAGATAAGGAGTAGATTCGAGAGATGCAAAAAAAGAAATTGACTTCGTGGATAGCCGCCACATTAGTTCTGATGCTGTTTGCCTTAACGGGTTGCCAAACCATACAAGGGCTGGATGTGACACAAGCGATTCAGAACAATACCCTTGTTCAATCCGCTCAGTCCAAAGGGTCGCTTCGCCTAGAGCTTGTCCCCAGCCATACAAGTACGCTGACAGCAGGTGATAAAGCGATATTGGACGTCCTGAAAGATGTGAAATTAGAGTTAAACAACGTTAGCATGCAGGATAAACGGGTCATATCCGTTGACGGTGCCCTCACTTACAGCAAGGGTTCGATCCCTTTTCAGGCAAGCTTGAATGACACGAAGTTCGCGCTCCAAATTGAAGGGGCAAAAAAGCAAATTTTCTTTGATTTGGCCAAAGCACAAGGAGGCTCTTTTCCTACTGAGCTTACCGCCAGCGTTCAAAAACAGCTGATGGATACAAGAGACGTTCTTACACCAGCCTTGACGAAATTCCTTATCGCCAATGCGCCAAATCCGAAACAAATTTCCGTCTCATCGGTTTCTGAGCAAGTTTATTCCGAGACACTTTCCTTGCAGAAGCTGCATGTGGAGATTAAGGGCAGCGAGCTTGTCCAGCTGTTAAAAGCATTCCTGACCAGCATCCTCGCTGATGAGAAGGGCATGAAGGAATTGCTCGGGCAGCTCTATGATGTTCTGGTTCCGATCTTCAAGGAGCAGATGAAAGCTTCGGAGGAAGATGATGATGAGTTCTCTTCTCCGTTCCCTGATTTAATGAAGGCTTATCTCGATAATAAAACATTAGCGGTCGAATTTGCTTTTACAACGATCCAACAAGGTCTGCAGAAATGGCTCAAGGACTGGGACACAACGGTAGCGTCTTCGCTTTCTTCGGTAAAGGATCCCCAAGCCCAAGCCTTCCTGAGCGATAAGACGGTGCTGAAAACCGACTTGTTCGTGGACAGTGATAAACAAATTCGCAAAGTGCGGACAGAGCTTTCGTTCCCAATTACCGATGCAAGCACAGGGATAAGCGAAGTTAAGCTCACATATGTCAATGACATATGGAATATCAATAAGCCTGTAAAAGCAAACCTGATTACGCCCGCTAGCGACGCCGTGGATCTTGGCGAGGCAACAGCCCGCAGCAGCTCGATTCTCAGCTATTTCAAAAAGGATTCGCAAGCCTATTCTTTTTTGAGAAACGATCTGCAAGTGGCCAAAAGGGAAATTCATTTGCTGATGAGTCCATCCGAGGATGACAACTCCTCCTATGATGCAAGCCATCCTTATATTAATGCTGATAATGTGTCCATGCTGCCTGTCCGTTTCATTACGGAGAGACTCGGTGCGGAAGTGAAATGGAACAAAGAAACCAAGCAAATAACGGTCACGGATGCGCTGACAGATAAAACGATTATTCTCGAGCTGAACAGCCAGTCTGCCCAAGTGAACGGTGTCGCCGTTGCCATGGACAGCGCTCCAGTTCTGAAGAATGGCACAACCTTCGTTCCGCTTCGTTTCATAGCTGAGCAGCTAGGCTGCAAGATTGAATTTGACAGCAAGACGCACAGCGTCACGTTGACTAGGCACTAATTATTTTCCTGCTAAGCTCGCTCTCGTGTGGTCTATCCGGCCAAGACGGAGCGAGCTTTTTTCACAAGTGGATGAATCACTCGCCCCTTCCAGCTTGATAAGAAATGAATTTTTGATGAAATTGGAATAAGCTTCCCACTAAATGGATATATTAACAAAGCTGCGTTAACAAGCTGTCCGGATCCAGTGTGATCCCGAAGAACAGACGCGCAGGCACAAATTATTGTTGGAGGTTTATGTCTACATGGAAACAGGTACAGTGAAATGGTTTAATGCAGAAAAAGGCTTTGGTTTTATTGAAATGGAAGGCGGTAAGGATGTATTCGTTCACTTCAGCGCCATCACGGGAGAAGGCTTCAAGAGCCTCGATGAAGGCGAACGCGTACAATTTGAAGTTACGCAAGGTAACCGCGGACCGCAAGCTGAAAATGTAGTCAAGCTGTAGTCCTTCACCACATATTGCTATAAACTGCTTGCGAGTCTGAGTCTAATATGACAAGGAGGAGTTCGATTGTACTTTTCAAAGAAATCGTTGGAACCTGTTCCTGAAGAGCAAACCAGCATCTGGACCTGCAGCACGGAGCAGTGCTCCTGTTGGATGAGGGATAACTTTTCATTCGCGGATAGTCCGGAATGTCCAATTTGTCATTCATCCATGGTCAAGGATTTAAAGATGCTCCCAACCTTATCGAACACAAGCAGCAGGCGATGAACGTTGTATCCGAAGCCCTTACCTCTCCTACTTGGAGTCGTAAGGGCTTCTCTTCGGTTGCAAACCGTAAAAGGACTCCCAGAAGGAGTCCTTTTACTCACTTTTATAAAATAGTCCGTTGAAAATCTTCGGTGCTGTACGAATTCACTTCTGTTGTTGGTGTAGCCAACACAAGGATTTTCCCCTTATCCAGCTCACCCTCCAGCCGGCTAGCCTCTACCTCAGGCACGCCAAGTGCTTTCATCTTGGCCCGCAGCTCATCGCCGCGAGAACGGAAGAGGTTCGCGATAGAGGTAATCACGCCTTCCTCAACCATCGTGATCTGCTCGGCACCTGTGTAGTTCGCCACGAAGTCGGTACCTTCGGAACTATGCGTCAGCACATAGATGTGGTCCCGTTCAAAACCTTCCCTGTACAACTGCTGCACCTTGCTCTGCGCCTCTTGAAGATTCGCCGTCACACTCACTCTAGTATAAGTATTCATGATTATTCCTCCTCTTTCGCATCTTATTTATAAGGTTGAAGCGGTGGTCAACGGAACTAAATACTTCTGCGTCTGCCGAAAATCAGGGATACCACGAACATAATCAGGAAGACAAAGAATAAGACTTTGGCAATCCCTACTGCTGCTGAGACAATCCCAAAAAATCCGAAAACACCAGCTACGAGCGCAATGATGAGAAACATAATGGCCCAACCCAACATAGGAAACACCCTCTCTTTACTTTCAATTTGTGTTGATCTTGCTATGTCTTTTATTACCCGCTCGACCCCGCCGTGAAACATGTCTTATATAAATAATGAGGCTATTCTTCTTCTGGACCTCTATCCAAACTTCGTTCTAAGCCTTGCTGTTCCAGCCTTTCCATTCTTTGATCAAGACGTTCCAGCAGAGTCTTCAGTTCGATATTCTCCTGCTCGGCACGATAGTTAATGGCAAAATCAAGGATAGCCTCTTGCTTATCCCTCGCTGCTTGGCGGTTCTGGCTCATTAGAATGACAGGGGCTTGGAAGGCCGCAATACAGGACAAAATCAAATTGAGCAGAATGAATGGCGGCTTATCATAGGCGATTGCCGTAAGATTAATAGCCATCCAACCCAGCAGAAATAAGCTGAATAGCACAATAAACGTCCAGCTCCCGCCGAAAGTCGCGATATGATCAGCTAGACGATCCGCCCATGATGCTTTTTTCTCTTGCTGCTGCGTCAAATGCGATTTGATGTTGCCCTGATACTCTCTGACCATCAGCTTAATTCGGTCTAGCTGTTCCATGTCCAGCTGGGTGCTCTGATCCTGCTCCAATTCCTGCACCAACTGCTCCGGTGTGCAAGCTCCGCTTATTTCCTCTCGATCCCAGTCTTCGCTCATTTCTATTCCCTTCTTTCTATGTCCAAGGTACGCGCTACTTCTTACTTAAACCTTCCGCCAGCTTGTGAAACAACCTTATGTTTACAACAAAAAAACCGCCTTCGATGATTGCTATCATCAAAAGCGGTGCGTTATTTCTTGCGATAAATTCGTTCCTGAGAAGCGAACTCATCATAGTTCACACCTTCCGGTATGAACAGAATGGATTCCTTATTGCCTAATCCCAGAAAGCCTCCTGACGTTAAACTGTCATAGAAGAGGCTGTGTACCTGTTTCTGCAGCTTGTTGTCGAAATAGATCATCACATTGCGGCAGAGGATAACATGGAACTCATTGAACGAGCCGTCTGTCACCAGATTATGCTGAGCAAAAATAAGATTTTCCTTCATTAATGGCTGAAAATAGGCATATTGATGGTCCGTCTTGTAGTACTCCGAGAACGCTTTCTCGCCGCCGGAATCCAAGTAATTCTTGGTAAAAGCTTGCATCTGCTTCAGCGGGAAAGCTCCCTTTTGCGCAGATTCAATCGCTTTCTCATTCATATCCGTCGCATAAATCCGCGTTTTCTCCGCCAATCCCTCCTCCTGCATAAGGATGGCCATCGAGTACACTTCCTCACCCGTTGCGCAGCCGGCGTGCCAGATACGAATCTCGGGATACTTCCGCAGCTCAGGAACCACATACGTACGGAAAGCACGGAAGAAGCTAGGGTCCCTGAACATTTCGGTCACTCGGATCGACATGTCATTCAGCAGCAAATCCACAAAACCGGGTTCATGCAATATTTTTTCTAAAACGGCAGTAATCGTCGGCAGCTTCTCTGCTCTCATCCGATTAAGAATTCGCCTGCGCAGCGAGGAGCGCACATAATGGCGGAAATCGAAGCCATACATTTGATACATGCCTTCCAACAGCAAATTGATTTCAACATTTTGCAGTTCATCATTGTAAGACAGCTCGTTCAATTCGCCGGGCTCATCCGTGTGATTCAACGCTTCTTCACCTGCTTCGTCAACCATACCCGCATGAGCGAGAACAGTTGATCCATATTCAGCGGTTTCGTAATATAGTCGGATGCGCCGGCCTCGAGGCATTTCTCCTTCTCACTTTTCATTGCCTTGGCTGTCAACGCAATAATAGGGAGATCCTTCATCATTAATTGGCCTCGAATTGCCTGCATCGCTTCGTAACCGCCCATGACAGGCATCATGATGTCCATCAACACAAGATCATATTCCGTTTGCGCTTGCAAAATCTCCAGCGCCTGTTTGCCGTGATCCGCTACATCCACGGTCACGCCTTTCATCTCAAGCGCTGTGACCAGTGCGAATACGTTGCGCGCATCGTCATCTACCAGCAGGATTTTTTTGCCTTGGAACAGCTGGGCATCCGATTTAATCGCTTCTGACACCGGAGACTCATCCGTCAGATCGAGGAATTCCGAAGACAAAGCCTCTATTGTCACGATTTCGGCATGTTCGCCTGTCGCGGCAATCTCGCCAGCCGGATATCCCGTCATATGTTCCTCTTGATCCGATTCCGGAGCGTTAGGAATGTAAAGCGTGAACGTACTGCCTTTATTCACTTCGCTTTTGACAACAATCGATCCACCCAGCAAGCGTGTAAATTCACGGCAAATGGATAAACCAAGTCCAGTTCCGCCATATTGACGGTTCGTTGTGCCATCCACCTGACGGAAAGCTTCAAAGATGACCTGCTGCTTATCGATTGGAATCCCTATGCCTGTATCCGTAATAGAGATAGCGAGTACCGGCTCTTCCGGATCTCGATGGAGAAGCTCTTGCACACGAGATGGCTCAGCCAGAGCAATGCGCATCGTTACGGAGCCTTGCTCCGTGAATTTGAAAGCATTGGAAAGCAGATTTTTAACGATTTGCTGCAAGCGCTGACCATCCGTCAGCATAACATTCGGCACATTTTCTTCCAAGAGGACTGCGAAATCCAAGCCTTTCTTTTCCGCAACAGGATCAAACATTAATTTCATCAACTGCGGCATTTCGGTCACGTTGAACTCATCAGTCATGATTTCAATTTTGCCCGCTTCTACCTTGGACAAATCAAGGATATCATCAATGAGCGCCAACAGATCATTCCCTGCTGCATAAACAACACGCGAATAATCAACAACCTCGGACATCTGCATGTCGCCGTTATTCTCGGCCAGCATTTGCGATAGAATCATAATGCTGTTGAGCGGTGTGCGAAGCTCGTGGGACATATTGGCCAGGAAATCGGATTTGTACTGCGAGCTCGTTTGCAGTTTCAGTGAGTATTCTTCCAATTCGTCTTTGGCTTTCTTCAATTCCAGCGCTCTTTGCTCAGAGAAATGGTTTTGCTCCTCTAGAAACTCATTGGTCATACGCAGCTCTTCCTGCTGCATCTGAAGTTCTTCCGACTGCGCCTGAAGCTCCTCAGACTGCGCTTGAAGCTCTTCCGTCAACATCTGCGATTCCGATAGCAAACGCTCGACTTCCATTCGACTGCGTACGTTGACAATCGCCGAACCGAATTTCTCTTGAAGTGAATCCATCAAGGTAAGGTGCTGGGATTGGAATGGCTGCATCGAAGCTAATTCAATGACAGCTTCGGTGTGGCCATCGACCATGATGGGCGCGACAAGCAGAGCACGCGGTACGGAAACCCCTAAGCCGGACGTCATTTTCACATGGTTCTCCGGCAGATTATCCATCAGGAAAATCCGTTGATCCAAGGCGCATTGCCCGACGATTCCTTCACCTAACCGGAAGCTGTTCGCCGAAGGGTCTTCCCCCGCAGCCGCATAGCTCGCTGTTCTCACAAAATGCGAATGACCCTCGATATTTTGACGCAAATAAACAACGCCATATACACTATTGAGCAGCGGAGCAAGCTTGCTTACGAAGGTTTCGCTCAATAGTTTAATTTCGTTGATTCCTTGATACAAGGTAGCAACCTCGGTTAAATGTATCTGAACCCAACTCTGCTTCTCCAAGCTTGCCAACAAATCATTGGTGGCTTCGGCCAGCTCTTTGATCTCGTCATTGGTCTTCACTTCGATTCTAGTCTTCAAATTGCCTTCTGAGGCCGTAATGGCTTTAATGGTTCGAATGACTTGTTTAATCGTATTGGTAATCGAACTAGATAACAATAAGGCCACAACAATAGCAAAAATTGAAATAATGCCCAAAACGGAAAAAAGAACAATACGAAGATTACTATTGCTTTCAGCTAACTGGTTGACTCTAGCAACGGTTAATTTATTCTCAGTTATTAAAAAGGAGTCAAACATCGTACGAAGTTGATCCATCACCTTTTTGCCATTGTTTTGGCTAAAAAAATCATTGATCGCTTTCTGATTATTATCCGTTTTCGCCTTGATCATAGCTTCTCCGGTATTCTTGACCCAGTTTTGAATCGTTGGCTTGATCTGTTCTAAGTTTCTTTGCTGCGCGGGGTTGTCATCGAGCAATTGATGAAGTTTGTTATAGTTATCAAGCCATGTTCGGCTGCCGCTGTCATAGGGCTCTAAATACTGAGAGTCTCCCGTAATGATATAACCGCGCATGCCTGTTTCCATATCCAGCATATTTTTCTGAACTAGATTCAGCAGATCATGTACTTCGATATCATGCTTGGATACGAAATCAACTTCCTTCTGGAGGGAATTGACACGGTCGCTTACAACAAGAAGAGAGAGGCCCAAGCATATGATAATAAATACATATCCAACTATAATTTTGGCCCGTATATTCACCTGCAAAGATTTAAGCATGATTGCCTCCTAGTATAGTTCGCACCGAATGTTATGTTAACATTCTACTACTCTCACTATACCATATTCAAGGAGTTAATAGAGAAGATTCCCCATTATTCTTGCAGTTGTTCAAGCAATTGATCCAACTCGGGATCAGAAGCCGGATAAGCTAATCGCATGCTTTCTAACGCGTCGACAGCGATTTGCAGAACAGCTAGATCTCGGTACCAACGGTGATTAGCCGGCACGACATACCAGGGAGCTGACTCCGTACTGCATTGCTTGAATACATCTTCATACGCTTCCTCATAAGCACTCCAGGATTCGCGCTCCACAAGATCGTTTTTATCGAATTTCCATCGCTTCGTTTCATCCGTTAAGCGGTTTCGCAGCTTCGCAAGTTGGAAATCCTTGGAGATGTGCAAGAAAATCTTCACAATCTTCACGCCGCTGCTCTCCAGCAATTTCTCGAAACGGTTGATATGTTTGAGCCGCTTCTTCACTTCCGCCTCACTGATCCACTTATGTGTTCTAGTGATCAGAACATCTTCGTAATAAGAACGAATAAATGCACCTATCATGCCTTTGGCCGGCACAATTCTGTGTGCTCGCCATAAGAAATCATGCGCCTCTTCTTCTTCTGTTGGTGTCCGGAAGCTATGGACTTGAAAGCCTTGCGGATGCAAGCCACCCAGCGCTCGCTTAACAACCCCGTCTTTGCCGCTGCAGTCCATGCCCTGAATCACAAAGAGAACAGATTGCTTCTTCTCGGCGTACAGCATATTTTGCAGAGCTTCTAATCGTTCCTTCAACCTTTCGATATTGGGTTCCGCCTCTTCTCGATCGTGAAGCGATCCTGTTTCATTCGGATCCATATTGGCTAAACGCACTTTTTTCCCGTGTTCCAAACGAAATTGGCTGCCTTGCATCAACGTGCCCCCCTATGAGTTCTCAGTCATAACTGTCTTTAGCTTATCTATTGCCCGTTTCTGTATACGTGATACACTCATCTGAGAAATTCCCAACTGATCGGCAATTTGCCGCTGCGATTGCCCTTCATGGTAGATGAGGCCAATAACGGTGCGTTCTTCTTCCTTCAGGCACGTCATGGCTTCCTCAAGGTCCATTCGTCTTTCCAAGGTGGTATAATCGTCGGTTGGACCTGCAATCATATCCCCAATCGTGGCACTGTCGCCTTCGCTCGTGAGCGGTGTATCCAAGGACGTATAATTATAATAATCACGGCCGGCCAGAATCTCAATCGTTTCTTCCGAGCTCAGCTCTAAATAAGCAGCAATTTCATCAATGCTTGGCGAACGTTCGAATTTGACCGTCAATTCATCCAATGCCCGTTGAACCATTGAACCTTTTTCTTTAATCCGTCTGGGAACCTGTATGTACCACGACTTGTCACGCAAATAATTTTTGAGGTGACCAATCAGGCTTTTCATCGCATAGGCTTCGAATGGAATTTCCATCGAGCTATCATAATTAGTGAAAAGCCGGAGCATCGACATCTGCCCAACTTGAAATAGATCTTCATACAAATCAGGACGGCTTCGCGACATCTTGCCGACTGCCATACGAACAATAGGTTCATAATGCAGCAGCAGTGCCGTAGCCGTCTCTTGGCAAGCAGTTTCTCTGTAGATTTTCATTTTCAAATACATTTCATATATAGGCTTTGAGGACGATGCATTGGCATTCATACCATTTCCTCTTTTCTATTCAGCTGCCCTGCCAAATGTTTCAACAAAATAACTTCAGTCCCTTTACCGCTGTTCGTGCGTACCTGCACATCATCCATCAGGGCTTGCATCAGGAAGAGACCTAAACCACCAACTGTCGCTTCGCTGATTGACTTGTGATGCAGGGTAGCTTCATCAGGGTCTGTTTGGACATAATTAAAGCTATTGCCCTCGTCTTTTACCGATATTCTCAAATAGCCCTCGCTATGCTCAAACTGAACCTCAACGGTTCCAATCTGATCATCGTAAGCATGAAGAATCGCATTGTTACAGGCTTCAGCCACGGCTACTTTCATATCTTCAATATCTTCAAAGGAGAAACCAGCTTTGGTGGCAACGCCATAAAGCGTTAAGCGAACGATGTCTAAATACTCCGCTTTTGCCGGTATTGTAAGGCCAATGTATAGGGTCGTCATATGATTTCTTCTTTCCTTTCTGTCGCACGCTGATTTGCCGTTGGCGAATTGCCGTTCACGAAATATCGTGACACGCCTGTTAAATCAAACAACCGCTGAATTTTGGCCGGAATATGCTGAATATGGAAGGCTGCTTTCATGGATGCTCTCACTTTGAGCACAGAAACGAACATGCCGATTCCGGTGCTATCGATATAGCGCAGCTCTCTTAAATCCAGCGTAAGACTTTGATTCTCTTGATTAACGACCGAATCAAGCACCGCCGCTAGCTCGGATGCGGCGGACAAATCCAGCTCCCCGCTTAAATAGATAATGTTCTCTTTGCCATTTGACTGCTTATAGACCGTAAATTTGCGTATTGCGTTCACAAGATGACCCCTCTCACTATTTCATAACACCTGTATGCGGTGATTTTTTGGTTTTCATTTTTTGCCACATATCGAAGGAAATCGCTGCGCCTTGAATAATCGCTTGCCATTTGGGGCTTGGCTTTGCTCCTTCTTTCATTATACTCGTTTGCTTCACAGCTGAAATCAAGCTTGTTGCCGATTGTTTCACGGAAGTTGTTAATTCATGAATGACTTGGCCAACATCGTTAACGGAGCCGAAAAGATGATTAAGTTTAGCCAACTTAACGCGTACATCTATGGCCATCTCATTCGTATTGAGAATAACATCCTGGACTTCTGAACTGATTTGTGTCACTTCATTTTTCATTTGGCCCATGGTTGATGTGATCTCATCCAAGGAATGCTTCAGTGATTTCAAGGTTTGTATCAAGTAAAAGACGAGAAATACAAACGCAACGGCAACGATTATCGCACTAATTTGTATTAACATTTCCATCACCCCTGTCTGCTTAATTACTTATAGTTACCCTCCTTGTCTAGGGATGAAACAGGTTACCCAAGAAAATTTCATTATACTTTCTCTTGTTTCAACCTTCCTATGGTTGGGTATTGTTATTCTATACACACCTATACGAATTAAATGGAGGGATTTCACATGGTAAAAGTCGCAACGAAAGCAAATCCGATTACAGAAATTCTGGACAAGCAAGTCGCCAACTTCTCTGTTCTGTATATGAAAATTCATAATTACCACTGGTACGTAAAAGGCGAAAACTTCTTCACCTTACATATCAAATTCGAGGAATTGTATACCGAAGCTGGCTTGCATCTTGACGTAATCGCCGAAAGAATGCTGTCGCTTCGCGCGATCCCTACGGCAACCTTGACGCAGCATCTGGAGAAGGCTTCCGTCAAAGAAGCCACAAATGACGAGACGGCTGAACAGATGGTGAAACAGTTGGCCAGTGACTTCTCGCTCGTCTGCTCGGAACTGACCGAAGGCATTGAGCTCGCTGAAGGAAGTAAAGATCAGCCCACGGCAGATCTCCTCATCGGCATTCGCTCATCCCTGGAGAAACACAGCTGGATGCTGGAAGCCTTCTTGGGAAAATAAGAGATGAACAAAATAACGGATTGACGGTTTCCCGTCAATCCGTTATTTGTGTTTGCACATATTTCACAAGTGTAACCTCGGTCCCCGCATCCGTATTGACGACAACCTCGTCCATCAACGCTTGCATCAAATAAATGCCAAGGCCACCGGGCTGAAGTTCGCTAGGTGAAGCTCCTGTTAGCGGTGCCGCATTCTCACTCTGTTCTTGATAATTGAAACCTGCACCGTCATCCTTCACTTTCACAACCAATTTCCCGTCACTGGACTCATAGCTAATCTCAATTTGCCCAGCATGGCCGCTCTCCGGTTCCCCGTGCAGCACCGCATTGTTGCAAGCTTCCGACACGGCTACTTTCATATCTTCAATATCTTCATAGGAAAATCCTAATTTGCTGGCAATGCCATACAGGCTGAGTCGGACGATATCTAAGTATTCCGCTGTAGCGGGTATCTTTAAGCGAACGACATTCATGCTCTGCCTTCGATCCCTTCGTTTAGGAATCCGGAAATGCCCGTAAGATCAAAGAGCTTTCTGATGCTGGCCGGAATATTGCGAACACTGAAAGGCGCTTTCAGCTCATCCCTAATTTTCAACGCTGAAACCACAATGCCAATGCCTGTGCTATCAATATACCTTAACTGCCCTACATCTAGGATTAACGCTTTATCCGCCCGATGGACAACTTCTTCGAGTGCATGCCGGAAAGTTAGAGCTGCCGCCAAATCCAACTCCCCTCTGATATGAAGCTGTATGGATTCTTCCGATTCTTCTTGATCAACCTGGAACTTTTCCGCTGACATGAGCCACACTCCTTTAAGTTATTCTTCTTCTAAATAGTAACAATACCCTTGGCGTTTCACAAGTTATGTTTACAACAGATCAATCCTCCGCAAACAAGTTCAAGCTGGCCTTAGTGGCCAGCTGTCGCGGTTATGTGCTAGAGAGATGATAATAATCAATGGAGATGGGATTCTGCGTGTCAGGCTGCATAAAAAGTTTAATCAGCGCTTCCTTCCTTTGAAAAACAACCCCATCCTCCGCTACAAAATCAGGCTCGCCAAGCAGTTGCTTGATATCAGCCAGCGTTAAGGAGATTTCTTGATCATTAATTTGAATGCGGCCTGCCCGTGCCGGCACTTGCACAAAAGCAACAACATCTTCATAGAAGCCCACATTGACATCCGGATATTGATAAATGGTTTCTCCTATGAATTGAGGGTCCTCAACTTTGGTAAGCGGAGCCCCCTTTTTAGCTGTTACATCTGCTGTATTATCCTCCAATGAAATGCCTTCCAGACTAACCAAAGACGTCAGGATTGAGCTGCTGCTAACAGCCTGACTCAGATTAGAGGCAGTCCCGGCATCCTCTTGCGCAGCAAGCTTAGGAGGCGAGACGGGCAGGGAGGAATCGTCTGATCCCTCCGGCAGCATGCTGATCACCGCTGGCGAGAGGACAACTTCAGGTTCACCGATGCGCCCTGAGCTTGTCCCTTTTAGCACCAGCAAAATCAGTGTCACCACCAAAGCGAACAAGGCTAGTCTATAAAAGCGGCGTTGATAGCCTGTTACGTGTGTAAGCATCTGGGCTTCTTTCTCACGCATCAATACGTTCATATCCGATCCTCCCTACTCTCGCCTCTGGATTAAAGTATTCCGCTTTTCTCCGCTACGAAGGGATGTGCATACTGTCCGCATAAGACTGCCCCTCGCTCCACAATGACCTGCTTGTCCAAAATGACCCGGTCCAAATACGCGCTGGCTTCGATCGTGCAGTCGTGCATAATCACGCTATTTTTGACACTGGCACCGCTGCTGATCGTCACCCCGGGGAACAGGATGCTGTTCTCCACATACCCTTCAATTCGGCAGCCTGGCGCAACGAAGGAATTACGGACCAATGCTTGCTGATGGCAAGCGATTTGCGGTTCTTCCTCTTTCCGCGTGTAGACAGATTCCTGATTAATCATGAACTGCTTCCACCCCTGAGGCTGCAGCAGATGCATACTATGCGCGTAATAACTATCCACAGAGTCCATGATCGCGATATAGCCATGATTGGCATAGCCCTGCACATAAATATCATCCAAATGAGCCCAAATCACATTTTTCAAATAAATTTCCGTGCCGCTCTTCATACTCTTCTCGATAAGATCAATCAATAAGCTGCGCCCAATCACCATCGTATCCAGGTCAATATTCTGCAGCGTTAAACTTGGCAATGCATGATAGGTGGGCACAGCCCGGATGACACGGCCATGGTCATTCATTTCCAGATTGTACGCATGACCAATATGCGCGTGGCGGTCGATCTCCGTTAAGTTTTTGTAGAGAACCGTAATTTCCGCTCCGCTGCTGAGATGATAATCAACCATATTTTCAAAATTAGAACGGTAAATCACACTGCTCGGAGCCAGCAAAATATACGTTTCCGTACAGGATTTCAAATAATCCAAATGACTGTACAGATGGAGGAGATCACCATGTTCAAGCGTGCGCAGCCGATCCGCGTCATCAATCCGCAAGGAGACAGGCGGGAGAATGGACACTCCCCCTTCCTGCGACGCATCCAGTCCCCAATCCTGCCCATCGCCAACATGCTCAAGCAAAGATTCTGCCTTGGAATTCGCCAACACGACGACCTTCTGAATGCCCGAATTGCTCATATTGGAAAGTGCGAAGTCAACGAGCCTATACTTCCCTGCAAAAGGTACAGCAGCCACACAGCGATTACGTGTAAGCGTCGACAAATCATCCTGTTCATCCATAAGATTGATCATACCGAGAACATTTTTCATGATTTACTCCTCCTAAGAGATTTGCTTTAGCAAATCTAGCTTCGTAAGCATAATCTTGAGATTTGCTTTAGCAAATCTGGCTTCGTAAGCATTATCTTGAGATTTGCTTTAGACGCCTTATCCGAAATTCACCCTTGTACCCGTCAGTTTCGCTGGAATCGAAGCAGGGTAGTGACGTCCAATAATCGCTTTCTCTCCAATGACGGTCAGCTCCGAGCCACCTGGTTTGCCAACAATGGCCCCATCTTTGATAATCGTACCTTCGCCGACAATCGCATTCAGGACTAGGGCATTTTTGCCGATCTGAACACCCGGCATAATTACGCTGTTCAAGACCCTGCTGTTCTCTCCCACTCTCACACCATCAAAAAGCACGGAATGGCTCACACTGCCATAAATAGAAGTGCCCTCGCCAACAACTGCGTTATTTACCCTAGCGCTGAGCGATACATGACTCTTGGCGTCACCACGTTCCTTGGTGAACACCGGCCAATTCTCATGATCCAACTGCAGCCTTGGCGTATAGCCAAGCAGATCCATATGAGACTCCCAGAGACTCTCGATCGTACCGACATCCTTCCAATAGCCTTCAAAAGGATACGCAGATATATAAGCACCCGCATCCAGCAGCGCAGGGATAATATCTTTGCCAAAATCATGCGTAGAGGATTCATCCATCGCATCAATCTCCAAGGAAGAGCGAAGCACTTCCCAGTTGAAAATATAAATCCCCATGGATGCTAGATTGCTCGTCGGTTTAACCGGTTTCTCGGCAAAACCGGTAACTCGGTGAGCATCGTCCGTGCTCATAATCCCGAAGCGGCTCGCTTCCTCCCATTTCACGGGAATAACAGAAAGAGTGGCATCGGCGCCAGAGGCTTTGTGATGCGCCAGCATCTTTTGATAGTCCATGTTATAAATGTGGTCACCGGAAATAACCAATACATAGCTTGGATTATGAGCCCGCAGATAGGATAGATTTTGATAGATGGCATCTGCTGTACCGGAATATGCGTTAGGCGCGCCAACCTGTCTTTCCAGAATAGAAATGCCGCCGGACTCACTCTCCATCCCCCAAGCTTCCCCATTGCCGATATGGGCATGCAAAACAGCTGGCTTATACTGCGTGAGCACGCCAACCGTATCAATGCCGGAATTGCGGCAATTGCTCAACGTAAAATCGATAATTCTATATTTTCCGCCAAAATGAACGGCTGGTTTTGCTATATTTTTCGTTAATGGGCTAAGCCTAGTCCCCTCACCGCCAGCTAAAAGCATTGCTACACATTCTTGTTTGTTCATGACATCCTCATCCTTCCGAAGGGGTATATTTGAAGATCACAGCTGCAAGTGGTGGTATATGAATCGTTATGCTATAAGGGCGATCCTGACAGGCGAATTCCTCTGCCATTAAATGACTTTCGTTCCCTACACCCGATCCGCCGAATTCCGGCTTATCGCTGTTAAACACTTCCTGATAAGTGCCCTGCTTCATGACCCCTAAGCGATAGTTTTCATGAGTCTCTGTCTTAAAATTGCAAACAATCACGAGATGCTCATCCGTCTTTTCCGCTTTGCGAATGAACATGACCAGACCATCACTTCGGTCCTCGGCGCCAATGGCTTCGAAGCCGCTTGGGTCATAGTCGAGTTCCCATAACGCTTTCTCTGCTTTATAGAAATGATTCATCATCTTCACGAAGGCCTCAAATTGCTGATGTTCCTCGAACTCCAGCAGATTCCATTCGAGAGCACTTTCCGAATTCCAATCGTCCATCTGGCCGAATTCATTGCCCATGAATAACAGCTTTTTGCCGGGATGCCCGATCATATAGCTATACAACACACGCAGATTCGCGAAACGCTGCCAGTTATCATCACCAGACATTTTACCCAGAAGCGATTTGGATGAATGAACCACTTCATCATGCGCATAAGGCAGAATATAATTCTCCTCCCAAGCGTTCAGCAGGGAATTCGTTAATTGATCCTCCGCTTCGCCGCGCTCCTCTTGCGTTTTCTTCATATATTCCAAGGTGTTCCACGTATAGCCTAAGTTCCATTTATAATTAAACCCGAGTCCGCCATGATCAACCGACGTCGTTACGCCAGGATATGAGCTCGAATCCTCCGCCATCATCAGCGCATTTGGGTACCTGGAGAACACAACCGCATTCAGCTTCTGCAGAAAAGCGATGCCTTCCAGATTCTCGTCGCCTCCGAATTCGTTCGTAATACGATCCCCACCTTCTCTGTCGAAATTAAGCGTCAATATGCTATAAACGGCATCCACTCTTAATCCGTCAATATGATACACGTCCATCCAGAACAGCGCGTTGGAGATTAAGAAGCTCAGCACCTCCGGCTTCCCATAATCGAAGATTTGGGTCCCCCAGGTCGGGTTTTCTCCCTTCCGGCTGTCTGCATATTCATAAAGCGGCGTCCCATCGAAGCGAGTCAAACCATGAGCATCTTTGCAGTAATGCGCCGGCACCCAGTCCATAATGACGCCAATCCCCTTCTGATGGCAGCGATCAACGAAGACCATGAAGTCCTTCGGCGATCCAAATCGGCTCGTCACCGAGAAATAGCTTGTCACCTGATAGCCCCAAGAAGCATCCAACGGGTGCTCCTCTAATGGCATCAACTCGATGTGGGTATAACCACGCTCCAGCACATAGTCAACCAGCTCATCAGCCAATTCCAAGTACGTGTAGAAACCTCCGTCTTCCTTGCGCTTCCAGCTGCCCAGATGCACCTCATAGATCAAAAGAGGCTGCTGCAGAAATTGATTCGAGGTTTTCGTAGCCAGCCATTCCTCATCCTGCCATTCGTAACCTTCCAAAGAAGTTACAATGGATGCCGTTCCAGGACGAAGCTCCGTGTGAAAAGCGTACGGATCTGATTTCAGATAACACTCGTCATCCAAGGTGATGATCTCGTATTTATACAGCGTACCTTCCTCCAGCTTCGGAATGAAAAGCGTCCATACACCGTCTGACATCGACATCTTATGATTGCTGCCATCCCAGCCATTGAAGCTGCCCGATACATTCACTTGTTTCGCATTTGGTGCCCAAACGGCGAAGTTGATCCCCCTCATGCCTTGCCGTTCTTCCATGTGGGAACCCAGAAATTGATAGCTTTGATACTGTGTGCCCTCATACAATAAATAGGTAGCGTCTGAATCCGGTGCAGATGCCATCGTCATCCCATTTCCTCCCATCCTGATTGGATTGATATTCCTTATTACACCTCTTTGTGCCTATTGAAACAAAAAACGCACAAGTTTTATTCCCATTTGGGATAAACTTGTGCGTTCTCATATGTGATAAATAATAAGGCCCGTATTACTCTGCTGTAATCAAAACCAAGCACATATCATCTGGGGGTGAGCCGCTTTTGGCATATGGATAAATCCGTTCGATCAAGCCGTCAGGATCGTGCGTCTGCATAGCCTCCAAGCCCCCTTGGATCTTGCTGATCCCGTCCTCTTGCTCATCATCAAGCCATTCGGAGAGGCCATCTGTGAACAGAACAATTCGGGCATCCTTCTTATAAGGAATAACCCCCTTCGTAATCTCAATGCCTTCAAAAAAGCCAATGGCGCAGCAGCCTTCCGTCAACAGCTTCACCTCGCCATCCAAAATGGCAATTCCGGTAGGATGCCCGGCATTCACATATTCAATCGTACGATGCTCGGTATCGAGCACCATATAAATCGACGTAAAGTAATAATTGATCAAATTATCCGCTTTATGCAGCTGATTCATGCGTCCATTCAATTCTCGGATGACGCCTTCCGGATCACAAATATTCGTAATCGTATCCTTCAAGGCTGAGTAAATGTACATGCACACCAGCGAAGAAGAAATACCGTGCCCCATCATGTCCAGCAAAATAATGCCATACCGATTCGGTCCGATCGGGTACCAAGCATAGAAGTCGCCAGCCAGCTCCGATGAAGGCTTATAGACAGCCGATATGTTGATATGCTCATCCTGAATCGGACTGCTAAGTACGCTGCGCTGCACTTGTTTGGCCAGATCAAGCTCATACTTGATTCGCTTATCCCGCTCTTTGTGCCAATCCTTCTCGAATTTGAGACGAAGCGTGGAGCGAATACGAGCCAGCAGCTCTACTTTATTAATTGGCTTCATCACGTAATCCAGCGCCCCTGCATCCAGTGCTTCCGCCAATTTATTGGAATCTCCCATAGCCGTTACGAAGATAATCGGGATATCCCGGAACCGTTCATCCGCTTGAACCGTTCGACAGGCTTCAACCCCATCAATTTCCGGCATCATCATATCCATCAAGATCAAGTCCACGGGTACTTCTCCCGTAGTTGGTGAATTCATCTCTAATAATTGATACAGCTCTTTGGCTGAAGAGACCATTGTTAGATCCGTGTATCCGGCTTTAAGCAGAATTTTTTCGATTATAAGTAAATTCGTCGCGTTATCGTCGACAATGACAATACTCATGGCTCAAACCCCTCTCGGGCAAAAGTTAAACAGTAACCCTCACCATAGTTTAGCATAGTTTAAAAAATAAAAATCGCTAGAGTTCTTCTATTTACTACCCGCATTTGAAAATTTCAATCAGAATACAGGCATTCCTTGCACGTTTATATTAATGAAATGGAAATCTAAATAAACTTTTGCTGTTTCAGAATCAGGAAATACGGTTACTTCCTACTATGAAGCATGACAAACCATAACCCAATTTGAAGGAGAGATGACTCATGAGTGAAGCAGTCGGAACAAACAAAGGCGGACTATTATTAGGTTTAGTTATCGGCGGAGCGGTTGGTGCAGTAGCTTCCCTGTTATTTGCCCCTAAAGCTGGGTCAGAGCTGCGCGAAGACCTTTCTAATACGTACCGTACTTTAAACGATAAAACAAGCAAATTGGCTTCAACAGTTGGTCAAAAAACACAAGAAATTGTCTCCAGTGTTTGCGAGACAACCCAAGATATCGCGGCAACGGCCAGCGAAAAAGCCAAAGACATCGTTTCCACCGTCAGTGAGAAATCACAAGAAATCGGCAGCAAAGCCTCCGACGTAATCGATAAAGCCAAAGAGAGCAAACAACTGGTAGCTGAGTCCTTGCAGGCCGCCACAAGCAACAGCTCCCATGGCAGCAATAACAACCAGCATTAGAAGAGGGAGCTGGTAGAACAAACATTAGAACAGGGAAAGCTGGTTTCGGGCTGGTAGAGCAAATATTAGAACAGGCAGAAAGTCTGTTTCTGGCTGGTAGAACAAACATTAGAACACAAAAAACCGGTTTCGGGCTGGTAGAACAAATTTGTTTAGCCGCAGGTTTGAAAGGAGCGTTTGGACTATGGACAAAAACGCCTTGCATCAACAACTCACCGATTTGGGATTAGAACGTATTGAATATACAGAGAAATCGGTATACCAAATTAAAATCTACAACGAAGCTACCTCCGTCGGATACCCGCTCACATTGACAACACTGACGACCGAGCATGGGAACACCACCGTTCACTTCCACGAAGCCGACTTTCAAGAGAATGAATTCGTTCCTCTTCAAGTCCGGCGGGCTGCGCTGGATAAACTTATCGAACTCGAGCGACTATGCAACGGTTCCGCCAGCAAATCCTTGGAAGAAGCCAACAATAGCTCCATGGCCCAGGATATGGGCGAAATCAAAAAGCTCGGCAACGAGATGAAGCACATGAAAACAAACAGTGAATTACTGGAGAAGAATCTAATTCCCGATCCGATTCAGTAAGCAAGGATGAAGAAGGAACCTCTAACGCCACTTTGTGGGGTTGGAGGTTTTTCCCATGTTAGCTGGGTGCGGGCAGGGTGGTTGGGTTGGCGGGGCCCGGGAGTTCCAGCACTTTAAGGTTGTTTTTACTTAACAGTGGACACAACGAATTGGGGAGTTCGGCCTTATGGTGGGTCAGGTGCGTGTGTTGTGGGCTTTAGGGCTGGGAAACAGCCTTACGGTTGGCGGATTTGGTGGATCTGATGGATTCCACCACTTTGAACATACAAAATCCTACAGATTCGCGGTTTGCCGCTTCTGTAGGATTTATTTGTTTGCTTAACCGAGACAGACTCGATCTTATGCCTTCGGATGCACCATATCTTCCGGCTTAACGTAGCTGTCGAACTGCTCAGCCGTCAGGTAGCCGCTGCGCAGGGCTGACTCCTTCAGTGTCAGCCCTTCTTTGTGGGCTTGCTTCGCAATGCTGGCTGCTTTCTCATACCCGATATACGGGTTGAGCGCCGTGACCAGCATGAGGGATTGTTCCAGATTGCGCTGGATGACAGCGCGATTCGGCTCCATGCCCGCGAGGCAATTGTCGTTGAACGAGCGCATACTATCGGCCAACAGCCGCACCGACTGCAGGAAGTTGTGAATGATAACGGGCTTGAACACGTTCAGCTCGAAGTTGCCTTGGCTGGCGGCGAAGCCGATTGCCGCATCGTTGCCCATTACCTGGCAAACGACCATCGTCATCGCTTCGCTCTGCGTGGGGTTGACCTTGCCCGGCATGATCGAGCTGCCGGGCTCGTTCTCTGGGATCGTAATCTCCCCGATCCCGCAGCGGGGACCGCTGGATAGCCAGCGCACATCGTTGGCTATCTTCATTAAGTTCGCCGCCAGCGCCTTCAGCGCGCCGTGGGCGTAAACAATCTGATCATGGCTGGTCAGCGCATGAAACTTGTTCGCCGCCGAGACGAAGCGCGTGCCCGTCTCGCGAGTCAACGCTTCGGCGACGCGCGCGCCGAACTCGGGATGCGCGTTCAGCCCGGTGCCGACCGCGGTGCCGCCAATAGCCAGCTCGCGCATCGTATCCACGCTGCTGCGCACCATGCGCGCAGTCTGCTCCAGCATGGCCCACCAGCCGCTGATCTCCTGCCCGAGCGTCAGCGGGGTAGCATCCTGCAGATGGGTGCGGCCGATCTTGACGATGGAGGCGTAAGCCTCCATCTTGCTGTGCAGTGTCGCCTGCAGAAGCTC
This sequence comes from Paenibacillus ferrarius, assembly GCF_002027705.1. Lineage (GTDB taxonomy): Bacteria > Bacillota > Bacilli > Paenibacillales > NBRC-103111 > Paenibacillus_E > Paenibacillus_E ferrarius. The sequence continues at coordinate 184,017 of NZ_MBTG01000007.1, forward strand.
CAGCGCAGGCAGAAGCTCTTGCTCCACCGCGATGACGCCAGCTACATGCATCGCAGTTGGAAATGTATCGTTCGAGCTCTGCGAACGATTCACATCATCATTGGGATGGATGCGAGTACCATCCCCCATCAGCTCGCTGCCTCGGTGAGCAATCACCTCGTTCACGTTCATGTTCGACTGCGTGCCGCTGCCCGTCTGCCAGACGACAAGCGGGAACTCGTCGTGCCAGCGGCCTTGTACGATTTCGTCTGCCGCCTGAGCGATCGCCTCCGCTTTCTCCGGCGTCAACCCGCCAAGCTCGCGGTTCACCTGAGCGGCTGCTTTTTTCAACAAAGCAAAAGCCCCTATCAACCGTTCCGGCATCCGCTCCGTGCCGATTTTGAAATTCTCATAGCTGCGCTGCGTTTGAGCCCCCCACAACTTATCCACAGGTACTCTGATTTCCCCCATTGTATCCTTTTCAATCCGATACTCTTGCGTCACTCGAACCGCCTCCTATTGCTTCGTTATGCTGACATAACCCGCTAGAATGTATTAACCAATCACCAAACACATAAATCTTATTTTACCCAGATCATGGCAACCTATGAGCCATTTGCTGGTTTTCTCCTCCATCGAAGAGATATAATAAACAAAAAACACCCGCCAAGGCAGGTGCTGCCAAAGGAGCAAAGCCTCATGGAAACTAGACTAGACATTATCGTCCGATCCACCGAAATTGATGTGAATGGCCACGTCAACAATGCCAAATATTTGGAATACCTCGAATGGGGAAGGGAAGAATGGTACGAGCAATCCGAGTTGTTTTATGATACGTTTGGCGCGATGGGCATTCAAACCGTTACCGTGAACATCAACATTAATTATAAAAAAGAGTGCAAACAAGGTGAGCACCTGACCGTCACTTGCCGGCCTGACAAAATGGGACGCTCCAGCTATGTGCTGAAGCAAGAAATTGTCAACCAGCAAGGCGAATTGTGTGCCGATGCCCTTGTAACCAGTGTGACGATGGACAGTACAACACGCAAAAGCGTAGAGGCCCCTGAGGCATTACGAAAGCATTTTAGCTAAAGAACAAGTCATTTACACAGTCCCTGTGGATAACTTCTGGCCCAACGGCGTTGGCAGTCCATCCATGCTGACCATATTTTTCTCCTGCCAGTAGTCCGTTAATCCTTGCTCGCCTTTTTGTGCGGCCCATTTCTGCAGTGTCGTGCGTTCTCCCTCGTAATTGTAAAAAGGGACGCTATAGCCGCATGAGGTCTTGACCTCATGCACATCAACAACAATCATTTGACGCGCTCCAGGCAAAAGGGTGAACCTAGGCGCGATCACCTCCCACTCCTGCGTACCTGGCAATACGACCCGCCCTTCTCCATAGAGGCGCAGAATCATGGGCGGTCCCTCAAAAGCCATAAACATCACGGTAATCCGTCCGTTCCCGCTCTCCTCCAGATGCGCGCTCGTCTCATTCCCGCTCCCGGTTAAATCGAGATAGGCCACCTCATTCTTCGATAAAATCCGAAAAACATCGTGACCCTTCGGTGAAAGATTAACATGACCTTCCCCCGACAAGGGGGCAGAACCTACGAAAAAAATATGCTGCTTCGCGATAAACTGCTCATGATCCGGCAATAGTGCCTCGAAAGATTTGCCCATCGGCCATCCGCCTCCATTCCCAATTTCTTCTATTATGCTCTTCATAACGACATTTGTGAAATACCTAAAACAGACTTCTCTTATAGTTTTTACCTATGAAGATTCCCGCTTTATTCATCGTTAAAATTATCTGCATACTTATGGGGATTGCGAGACATACTTAGTTAGTTGAAACTTAGAGGAGGTGATCTTACATGTCAACGAACAACAGTGATGATGTGGTGAGCCATGCCATTAATGCCGCTGAGGCGAATGCAGAAGACAGCCAGTCCAAACAGCAAGTGGAGGAACTAAGTGCCTTGCTTCAGAATGAAACAACGAACTCCGCTGTCGATGAAGATTCATCTGAACAAGCGTAATTCGGATTATTTCTTTTACAATCGTCTCGTCGGCTCCTATAGCTTTGTGGAAGCCAGCGTAAAAAAGAGCTTTTCCGCTAGGTCTTAAACGACCGTGGAAAGGCTCTTTTTATTGGTGTAATGAACTAAACGCCCATCCACCGAATAAAATTATAGTAAAAACATTGGGATGGATGATGACATGGACGGATTGGATCACCCCGTTAGTATACAAACCTATCGAGTGCAGCGCAATAAATTGAAATTGTTATACCCCGCAGTCGTAAACCACACCCCTCAAGCAGCCCAACATGCCATGAACACGACTATCGTCAATGCGGTCAACAAGCAGCTTCGCGAGCAAGGCTACCCGAAAAATCCGCTAACAGACGTGACCGCTTACTTCGAGCTCAAAACGAATGAGCGCAATGTGCTTAGTTTGACTTTGTGGAATTACGCCTTTTCGGGTGGGGCTCATGGACTGACAATTCAACACGGATTAACGTTTAATACAGAGACTGGCAAGGACTACGCTCTGAAAGAATTGTTTAAACCACACAGCAATTATGTCGGCAAGCTCAGTGCCCTTATTCAAGCCGAGCTCAAAACACGGGATATCCCCCTGTTAGTTGAGTTCAAGGCCATACGTCCGGATCAGGATTTCTACATCGCGGATAAGTCTTTGGTCATTTTCTTCCAGGTCTATGAACTGGCTGCTTATGTGTACGGTTTTCTTTATTTTCCTATTTCCGTGTATGCCCTTCAGGACATCATTGAAGAGGATAGCCCTCTGGGTAAAATGCTTTATTAAAGGCAAACGATTATTTGCCTATTGAACTTGCCTTTGTGAACGAGGCAGCGCTCTGCGATCCGGAAGCCTGCTTTCGCAAGAAGCGGATCAATCTGCTCCGTCGTAATGATAACGGCGCGGTCCGCCAAACGGCGAGCGGACTGGAGCATTTCGAGCTGCTCCTCCTCCGGCAGCTTCGAGCAGAGATTATACGGCATGTCGAGGATGAGCGCGTCATAGCGGCTTGGCAGGTCGTTCGGTGGAACCTGAACCTGATCAGGAGCAGAGGCAGCCGCGAATGTGTGTGGCAGCGGGGACAGGGACTCATGAGCGTCTGCCGTTGCCAAGCCCAGCGTCCGCATGTCGGCGATGCGCACCACATCCGGCATGCCGAAGTGGGCGAGATTCACCCGCGCGCCGCGCACTGCCAGCGGGTTCAGGTCTGTACCCACGATGTCGATCCCCATCGACATCGCCTCGATCAGCACCGTGCCGATGCCGCAGCACGGGTCAATCACCTTCGTGCCGGCTGCATCCGGCACGGCAATGTTGACCACCGCCCGCGCTACGCGCGTGTTCAGGGCGGTGGAGTAGTTCTGCGGCTTCTGCTGATGCTGAAGCCAAACGGCTTCGCCGTAGCTGCAGTCGCCGAACAACCACCGGCCTCCCAGCTCCGTCACGGCGAACCACTGCTCCGGCCGTTCCAGCTCCGCTTTGCCGCGGAGCTGCCGGCCTATTTCGCGTGCGACCTCACGCTGGCGGTCCGTAGGGACCGCAGCTTCCGTCTCCGCGAACACGACCTTGAACGTTGACCCTCGCGGGGGCAGCGTCTCTACCTGCGAGGCCAGCTCCGGCAAGCTGCCGGCCTCGAGCAAGACACCGAGCCGCAGCTTCAGGAACGGGCTGCGGCTTGGCTCCACTTTGCGTGCGCTAACGGCGCAGCGCGCACCGATAACGGCATCTGCGCCCAATAGCGAGCGCAGCTCCAATTGACACAGCGCCTGCTCGTCTTCGTGACAAACATAGGTATAAATATATTCCATGGCATATCCCTCATTTTACATGTGACTTACTTGGTTGTTTCTCAGTAGATTGTGGCATCGTCAAGAAATTGGTGTTTCAACTGCTTCATAAACGTATCCGTCGTTTTGCATAAATACATGTCCTTACGGTATACGATCCCTACATCCTTCTGCGGAACAGGATCGACAATCGGAATACAGATGATCTCACTGCTGCGGATACTATCCACATACGAGCCTGGCAAAATCACCCCGACCACATTCTGTTTAGCCATCTGGAGCAAAGACTCCAGCGTTGAGAGCTCAAGTATCGGCTTCCATTCAAAGCCATTCTTTTTACAGCATTCGTCCATCAATTGCCGTACATAGAACTTGCCTGGCATCATCGCGACAGGAAGCTGAACGAGCTCTTCCAGTGGAATCGCTTGGGCCTGCGCAAGCGGATGCTTGTCAGAAACAACAAACAGCAGCTTCTCATTATACAAGGGGATGCAAGCCAACTGCTCATCTTCATCAGGCAAAAAAACAACGCCAATATCGAGCTGGTTATTCAGCAAACCATCCTTGGTTTCCTCCGTGGCAAGCTCGGTTACGGACAGCTCGATCTTCGGATACTGGGCATGAAAGGCCATAATGGTAGCTGTCAGCAAATGATTCCCGGAGCAGCCAATCCGCAGCTTGCCCCGCTGCATCCCCTGAATCTCATTCAACGCCGCTTGCGCTTGATCCAATTCATGAAAAATATTTCTGCTATGCTTCAGGAGAATTTCTCCGGCTTCCGTGATATACACCTTTTTGCCAATCCGTTGAAAAAGCGGAGAGCCCACCCGATGCTCAATCAAACGAATCTGTTGGCTGAGCGTGGGCTGACTGATGCCCAATTTCTCCGCTGCTCTAGTGAAATGCAATTCCTCGCATACGGCAATAAAATATTCTAATAATCGATACTCCATTCTTGCCACCACCGATCATAGCTATTACCTATGATGTTAATTGATAAATCGGAATTGATCAATGATTGAAATTTCTCTATAGTAGAAGGAATACTTTCATGGGAACGAAAGGCGGTTATTCGCGATGTATGGAACTATTCGGATCGAGCGCAATCCCTCTTGCAAAACTAAGCCTGGACAAGAAGAGAACCTAGGATTCGGGCGTCATTTTACTGATCATATGTTTATTATGGATTACGAGGAAGGTCAAGGCTGGCATGACCCCCGCATTATTCCTTACGGTCCACTGTCTCATGACCCTGCTGCTATGGTTTTTCACTACGGGCAAGCCGTGTTCGAGGGGCTCAAAGCTTTTCGCACAGATAAAGAAGATATCGTTCTTTTCCGTCCCGACCAAAACGCGAAGCGCCTTAACCGTTCCTGTGAACGGCTGAGCATGCCCGCTCTAGATGAGGAATTCGTCGTTCATGCCATTCAAAGTCTTGTACGCCTAGATGCCGAATGGGTGCCTCGGAAAGAGGGATCCTCCCTCTATATTCGCCCTTTTGTTATGGCGACTGAAGCCGGATTGGGTGTGCGGGCTTCGTCACGCTACTCGTTCATTATCATTATGTCGCCCGTTGGCGCTTACTATGAAGAAGGTCTTCAGCCTGTTAACATCTTGGTCGAGGGCCATTTTGCCCGAGCTGTCCAAGGCGGCACAGGCAACGCCAAAGTTGCAGGAAACTACGCAGCCAGCCTCAATGCGCAAGCTGTTGCCAAAGAAAATAACTGCGCCCAAGTTCTCTGGCTTGATGCCATCGAGAAGAAATACCTCGAAGAAGTGGGCAGCATGAACGTCTTTTTCAAAATTAACGGAGAAGTTGTGACCCCTAGCCTTAGCGGCAGCATTCTCGAGGGGATCACTCGCAAGAGCATCATCCACCTGTTGAACGAGTGGGGCATTCCCGTGAAAGAACAAAAAATCGCCATTGACGATATCGTAGCCGCCTATGAGAACGGAACGTTAGAGGAAGCCTTCGGAACTGGAACTGCCGCGGTTGTCTCTCCGATTGGCAGCCTGCTGTGGCAGGGCAAATCGATGGTCATTAATCAGGGGAACATCGGTGAGCTGGTTCAGCGCCTTTACGACACGATTACGGACATCCAGTTTGGACGTACCTCAGATACTCATAATTGGTTAGTTTCCTGCTAAACCGCTTGAAACATCATAAATAAACAAAAAGCTCCATTTCCACTGCTTGTGGAAACGGAGCTTTTTGGCGTTGCAACGGAAGTCGAAATCACGTTTACTTCCCAAGGTCCATACCCGACATCGCGGGGTCCTTGTCTTTGTCCGCTACGAGCTGCCCGTCAATATCAATAATATCTTTGCTGCTCATCACTTCATCACCTAGAAAATCCCGCAGCTTGCTCTTCGCTTTACGCTTCACGTCGTCATCAATGCTCTTGGCAACCGCAGCTAACGCTAGTCCAAGCACACTCAAATCATCGACATAGCCAATAACCGGCAGCAAATCAGGCACGATATCCAGCGGCAGAATGAGATAGCCCAGCGCTCCATAGATTTGTACTTTGGCTCTGAGCGGAGTTTTCGGACTCTCCACCGCATAGAAAAGCAGCAGTCCACTGTAGATCACTTTACTGCCTGCTTTTTTGGCCCCTTTTTTGAGCTTGGACCAGAAGCCGTCGGTCGAGAAATATTTTTCATATTTAGACGGATCCATCTAACGATCACTCCAATCATTATTGGCTAGCATCCTGCCAGATTCATTATTTCTGCACTTTCGCTAATTCATAGCCTGACAGCCACTCTTCGCTGGTCGCCCACTGTTTGACAGGGTTTTGTTCGCCTAGAATTTCGGCACAGGCATAGGCCATGATCCATTCCTTGAGTCCGCTGCTTTCGCTAGACTTAAGAGTTTTGACTAAATATTCAAGCCCAGCATCGCCGTAGCTGATTATATCATCACAGGCTTTCTGTTGATTGGCCATGTAGACACCAGGATTGCTGGAAGCCTGCGACTTCGTATCCGTCGTGATGGTTAAAAGATCCGCTTCAATGGCTTGACCTATATCTTTGGCGCAGCCCGTTAGAAACAACAAGAGCGCACCTACAGCCAGCAATAACCTTATCTTCATCCCACCAACCTCCCGTCTCAATCAGCCATCCCCAGAATCCAAGTAATCAGAAAAAGGAATGCAGGAACCCCTAGTGTAACAGACAACAGGCTTCCCCAAAATAAAGGTGTGCGAAGCAGCTCTATTAGGAAATCAGATACTCTATTATTAGACGTATTGCTGCCTACTTTACGCAAGCTTTCCTGCAAAAATTTATGCACATACGCTTCATTGTGATGTTGGAGTTTATTCCAAATTTCATCGTGCAGAGCCTTATTATCCGTTCCCTTCATAATTAGCAGCAGCCCCTTTATCGAGCATTTCAATTATATACCAATTATACCACTTAAAGCGGATTGGAGCTAACCATCGCGCTTGCGAGCCGCTGCCTGGCTATAAGTACATTTTTCGGCGTTAAAGTGGAGATGTGGCACTAACTGAGTGTAAGAACCTGCGAATATGCAGGAATTTTCAGGAGAATTCGATAAAAAAGTGGAAATTCCTGCAATAGTGCAGGTATTTTTGTCTTTTCCAGCCATTGATGCAGAAAAAGCCTAAAAAAGATGCACAATCGCAGGAATTTCATGATTGAGGCTGTCCCCTGAGCAAAAAGGATGCTTATTTGCAGGTTTATACAAGCAAGCAACTAGAGCAGGAACAAGACTGCCTCATGGCAGTGAGAAAGCAAAAGGGAACTGCCCTCAAGTAGGTTAATCTACTTAGGAAACAGCTCCCTATGATGGCAATCAAACCAAAAATTATTACTATGACACCCGAAACCCGTTCAGCAAATGTACAAAATGCCGATTACAGCACCTGATCTCCATCATAGGTACCAATCTTCTTGTATAGATCCGGACGACGGTCGCGGAAAATCCCCCACTCAATTCGCTGAATTTCCAGCTGATCAAGATCAAACTCAGCGACGAGCACCGTTTCTTCGTCGCGGCCAGCTTCTTCAATCAAATTGCCCTGCGGGCCTGCAATGAACGATGAGCCATAGAAGTCGATGCTGGAATCTTCATCCACTTCCTTGCCGATTCGGTTGGATGCGATGACCGGCATGAGATTGCAAGCCGCATGGCCGCGCATGCACATTTGCCAGTGATCCTTGGAATCGATCGATCCATCCTGCGGCTCGGAGCCGATTGCCGTTGGGTAGAACAGCAGCTCAGCTCCCATAAGCGCCATAACGCGGGCCGCTTCCGGGTACCACTGGTCCCAGCATACGCCTACGCCGATTTTGGCGTAGCGGGTTTTCCAAACTTTGAACCCGGTGTCACCAGGATTGAAATAGAACTTCTCTTCATACCCCGGACCGTCCGGAATATGGCTTTTGCGATACGTGCCCATCACTTGGCCATCTGCATCAATAACGGCAAGCGAGTTGTAGCGCGCATAGTTCTTTTTCTCGTAGAAGCTGATCGGCAGTACGACCTGCAGTTCTTTGGCAATCTCACGGAAGTGATTGATCGCTTTATTGTTTTCAAGCTCGGTTGCGTAACGGTAGTAATCGGCCTTCTCTTTTTGGCAGAAATAAGGCGTCTCAAAAAGCTCTTGAATCAAAATAATTTGCGCACCCTTAGCGGCTGCTTGACGAACCAAGGCCTCAGCCTTGCGAATGTTTTCATCTATGTTATCGGAACAGCTCATTTGTGTCGCTGCTACTTTGACGTTTCTCAATGAAAGTCACCTACCCTTTCTGGCTTGCTGGCATTTGCTGTGTTGTGCAGTGGACATTGCCACCCTCTTTGATGATAGACATGCCGTTGATTTTGCGGATTCGGCGATCCGGGAAGGCCGCGCTCAGCACTTCTTCAGCCTTGCGGTCTGTTTCTTCTGCTGTTCCGCCAAATACCGGCAAAATAATGCCGCCGTTCACGAAATAAAAGTTCAAATAGCTGAGCGTTAACCGCTGCTCCTCAAAGAAGGTAAGAGGGGGCTGCTCGATTTGGATAATCTCAAAAGAGCGTCCTTTGGCATCCTTAGCATGACGTAAAATTTCTAAATTTTCTTGTGTGATCGCATAGTTGGCATCCGACGGGTCGTTGCAGACTTGCAAAATCACCTTGCCGGGAGCTGCAAAGCAGGCGATATTATCGACGTGACCGTCTGTTTCATCCCCGTCCAACCCTTTGTTCAGCCAGATGATCTTCTCTACGTTAACGAAATCTTTCACGTATGCTTCGATCTGCTCGCGGCTCAAATCCGGATTGCGGTTCGTGTTCAGGAGACATTCTTCCGTCGTCAGAAGCGTGCCTTCTCCATCCACATGAATGGACCCGCCTTCCATGACCAGCGGAGCGTCAAAACGCTTCACCCCATGATGCTCGAGGATTTGCGGAGCGACGTTGTCATCCAGATCCCATGGCGCATATTTGCCGCCCCAAGCGTTGAACTTCCAGTTCACAGCCGCGATTTCCTGCTGCTCATTCAGCAAGAACGTTGGCCCGTTATCGCGGAACCAAGCATCATTGTGCTCGATCTCCAGAAAATCGACATTGCTCTCGGTAAAACGTGCTTTCACTTGCTCCGCTTCCGCAGGATTCACAACCACGGTCACAGGCTCGAACTCAGCAATCGCTTTGACCAGATCCTCATAGCCTTTGGTCACCACTGCGTGATCTTCAGGGTAGACCATGGAATCTTGCACGGGCCAAGAAATGAACGTTCTTTCGTGGGTTGTCCATTCGGCTGGCATTTTATAGTTTGCATCTGTAGGTTTCATCATCATCCATCTCACTTTATATAAATTTGTCAGTAGACTGTGTAGCGTAGACATCAAAGAATAGTGCCAAATGCACCGTCTTTCATCATAACCCAAAAGGAGCTTAGGCTCAATGCAAATCCCTTTACAAATTTAGCAAATGTGCGGATTAAGACGAAAATCTTGATGCATAGTTTGCCGGCTTTTAATGAACATTATAGAGGTTCAAAAGCCCACCATAAGAAAGGAAGATCAACTTTGGCAACGATTTTATACATCACAGCGCATCCGCACGATCACCAAACTTCCTACAGTATGGCCGTAGGTAAAGCTTTCATTGACGCTTATCGGGAAGCTCATCCGAGCGACGAAGTAATCCCTCTCGACTTGTACAGCATCGCTGTCCCTCACATTGACGCCGATGTGTTCAGCGGATGGGGGAAACTGCGCGGCGGCCAAGACTTTTCAACCTTAAGCCAAGATGAACAAAACAAAGTCAGCCGGCTCGGGGAATTAACCGATCAATTCGTCGCAGCGGATAAATACGTTTTTGTCACACCGATGTGGAACTTTTCTTTTCCTCCGATTATGAAGGCTTATCTCGACTCCCTGTGTATGGCCGGCAAAACATTTAAATATACGGAAGCAGGCCCTGTCGGCCTACTGCCGGGCAAAAAAGCACTGCATATCCAAGCCAGAGGCGGTATTTATTCAGAAGGACCGGCAGCCGCCATGGAATCCGGACACCGCTACATCGGCATTATTATGGGATTCTTCGGCATCACGGATTTCCAAGGACTGTTCGTAGAGGGACATAATCAATTCCCTGACAAAGCAGCGCAAATTAAAGAAGAAGCCATTGGCCGCGCGAAAGATTTGGCAAGAAACTTCTAAGGATAAAAAAAAGGGCTGTTCCATAGTAGATCAATCTACTTGGGGATAGCCCTTTTTTTGTATTTCTTTGATGCGCTCCACTTCACAGGAGCAGATTTCCGAGTATTTGAGAGCAAATAAGAGGCTTTAAAGGCTCCTATTTCGCTCAAACGCCCGCTTTTAAAGTAGATAGAAGGCTCTTGGGGCTCCTGTTCTCTACCTGAGGCACATCTTCGGGCGTTTGACAGCAAATAACGCTGGTTACGTTTTTTTCCTGCCGCGATATTGCCCTGTGCGCAATTCCAGGATGTAAGCTTCGGCATCAGGCATCCCTTCATCTTTAGCCTGCTGTACAGCCAGTTCGATGTCGTACGGAATTCGCACGTGCTGAAGGTTGAAAGCACCAGGCTCCTCACTGTGATAATGCCCCTCGAGAAGCACATAGGAGGCTTGCGTAATATCCAAGGGATTGCCTACGCTTCCTGTGTTAAACAGCATTCTGCCATTCAGAATCTGCAGGTAAGCGTTGTGAACGTCCCCATAGCCTGCTACATCCGCAGGCCGCAGCTCTCCACAAAACTCCGAGGCTTCAAACATCGACAAGCGGCTCTCCATCGAATCCCAAGGCTGAATGCGTTCATACACACTTCTAGGCGAAGCATGAAACAGCCTTACAAATTTCCCGCTCATCCAAAACTCGTAGCAGAAAGGCAGCCCTTTTAAATACGCGATCCGTTCCTTGCCGAGTCTATCCTGCTGCCACAGAAGTATAGCGTCCTTCGTTGGATTTCCGATGAAATCATCCCAATTTCCCATGATGACCACATCGCAATCTTCACGTACCCGATCCACGGCTTTTTCGGAATGGGGGCCCTTGCCTATCAAGTCTCCGAGACAAATGATTTGTGTCACAGCCCGCTGCTGAATATCCTTCATCACGGCTTCATATGCAGGCATATTGCCATGGATATCGGAAATAATCGCTAGCTTTTCCACAAGCCACACCTGCCTTTATGTTAAAATTGTTCGTTCGTTCTCGTAACGCGGGCATACTTGCCTGCGCTGCTGACCAGAAACGGATACAACAAGTACAATCCAATTCCGTATAGCATGACAGCTATGTAAACTGGAAGCAAATGAATGAAATCCATATAGCCAATGTGAAAATGAATCAGCAGACCAGCCGTAAATCCGGGTAATCCGCCCCAGAGAAACGTCCACCAAAGCCAGCTTTCGCCTTGCCCTACTCCCCAAAGCGCAGAGGCTGTAATCGCTACCGCGAGGGAAAAGAGGGCTCCGCCAAAACCAGCTCTGTCATGCGCAATAAGCGGAATAAGTTGATTGTTCCAAGCCGCCAGTTGTTCGGCTGTGAGGCCTATATAGACTAAATCTGTGTCCACAAACACATTCGTAATCCCCACGAAGGATATCGTCAGACCGCCGATGGCCAGGCCACAACCGAGTACAACGAAGCAGCACTGCCCCCACTGCGCTCTGCGCCAAACAGCGTCGTTGAGCAAGCCAGGCGGCTTGCGTGAAGGATAATCCTTCAAGCCGCGCATGGTGAGCAGCAGCATCGGCAGAAGTATCGCCGCGACTGTGGCATGAAGAGGATCGAAATAGCCATAGCCAAGATAAAGGAAAAAGCTGCTGAATCCTACGGCGCATGAGGTGATAACCGCCGTCCGCGCCCAGTGCAGCCCGCTTCGCAAGCCATGCCGAGCCAGCTGCGAATAGAAGATGCCAATCGAGATCATCGTCCCCGCCAACGTTATGCGGTCATGAGACATGAAATGTATAATATGCCCGTTAAATCGGTTTATGACACTTCGGCTCACGCCGAGGAAGGTTTCATCATAAGGCAGGAGCACAGTCGTTGAGGCAATAAGCCACGCCAGCACGCCGCCAACCATCATGCCGATCCCAAGCAGGTTCATCCAGCCCCAATTCGCCCAGAATGAAGGCGGAATCTGCTCCTCAGTGTGCTGAATGCGATCATATATAATCGCTTCATTAATTCGCTTAGGCAATCCAGGCCCTGCATAGACCAGCCCGCTGTGCAGCTGAACGCTATTCGCGCCGGCTGCCAACAGCTCAAGAGCGTCCTGCGGCTGGTGAACTCCGCCAGCCGCTACGATGCTGCTCGCCTCGCCAAGCGCCTCGCGGAGCAGCCGAACCCGCTCCAGCTGCGCGGCGAGCGCCTCCGCTCCGCCAACGCGCATGCTGCGGGTGCCCGCGTCGCGCTGCGCTTCGCCCACGACAACACCGCTGTAGCCTGCGGCTGCGGTGTCTACAAGTTCACGCAGCATCCCGATGGGATATTGCTGCGGCACGTACAGCAGCAGCGGCTTCCCCTCAGCCGCTGCCTGCCCGAGCTGGCGCACCTCGTCGAGGTACGCCAAGACCTCTTCCGATGGCCAGCCTTCGGCGAGGCCATCGATGTAGAAGCCCGCCGCGTACGGCGCCAGCTTCTCCAGCAGCTCCTGCTGCTGAAGCAGCGCCTCGCGCGGCGAGCTGCCGGGCATCGGCGTGAGCCGCACGAAGTGCGGCAGGCGATGCCCTGTGCCCTTGCGCAGGCGCGCGACAATCGCGTCGGCGCCGTCATTCGCATAGCCATCGGGATAGACGATGGCTTCTTCTTCGGCGATGCGCGTGATTGGCGCATCGCTGTGCACGGCTCGGACCGTCACAGGTCCGAGCTCGATGAAGCCGATCCCGAATTGGGCCAGCGCCTTGTGCGCCGTCCCATGGGGATCGAGGGAACTGCTTAAGCCGATCGGGCAAGCGATCGGCACGCCAGCCAGTTGATCTTCCAAGACAGGCGACAGTTCCATATGCCCCATCGTCTTGATCACGAACGTGCCGCCCGGGATGCGGCTTAACCCGCCAATGGCATGGAGCGTCCAGTTTCGAGCTATTCGCCCTGGCAATCGAAACAGCAACGGACGAAATATCGCATGGTAAGACCAATCCGGCATCGAGACACTCCCGTTCCTGACAAAATGGAAATTTCTTCATTCTAGTATAACGCGAATACCGCGAGGTGCAACAGACACAGTTTGTTGGCTTTTCCTGTGATTACGATCACAAAGCCTAAGCTTTATTTTCGATATACTTGCCTCATCAACAGAATCTTGCACATAAGTGAGGCGAATAGCTATGCTGAGTCAACGCACAATTGAAGTCATTAAATCTACGGTTCCCGTTTTAGAAATCCATGGCACGGCCATTACTACACGCTTCTATGACATGCTTTTCACGGCGCATCCGGAACTTCTGCATATTTTCAATCACGCCAACCAAAAACAAGGCAAACAGCAAACTGCCTTAGCCAACGCCGTTTATGCAGCCGCCCTGCACATCGATCGATTAGAGATGATTCTGCCGGTGGTGAAACAAATCGCTCACAAACATCGCAGCTTGGGCGTGCAAGCCGAACATTATCCGATTGTCGGCAAGTATCTCCTTGCGGCTATTAAAGATGTACTCGGAGATGCCGCTTCGGAAGACATTTTACAAGCTTGGGGAGAAGCTTACGGTGTTATTGCAGATGCTTTCATCGGTATTGAAGCAGATATGTATGAACAAGCGAAGTCACAGGCAGGAGGCTGGGCCGGTTTCAGACCATTCCGAATAATCCAAAAGGTAAAAGAGAGCGATGTTATCACCTCTTTCTATATAACACCACTTGATGGCGGAGCATTGGCTGCTTTTGAGCCGGGGCAATATATCAGTGTGAACGTGCAAATCCCAGGCGAAGAGCATGCGCATATTCGGCAATACAGCCTCTCCGATGCTTCAGACAAGCCTTATTACCGAATCTCGGTTAAACGGGAAGACGCCATCGCAGATCGTCCTGCCGGAAAGGTTTCCGTGTATCTCCACGAGCAGAAGGAAGTCGGCGATATCCTCCCTATTTCGGCTCCAGCAGGCGATTTCACACTCGATCAGCAGGATTCCCGCCCTGTTGTGCTGATTAGCGGCGGTGTTGGGCTAACGCCTATGGTCAGCATGCTGAACACCCTGGCAGTAACGAAGCCGGCTCGTCAAGTCACATTCATTCATGCCGCTCGCAATGGCCAGCTTCATGCCTTCAAGCAGCAGGTCGAGACTATCGCCCAGCAGCATTCGAATTTGAGCATCCATTGGTGTTACGAGAAGCCGAACGAGCAGGACCTAACCGAACAAGCATTTCATAAACAAGGCTACATCGACCTGAACTGGCTGCAAACCGTCGTCCCTGCCAAAGAAGCCTGCTACTATTTCTGCGGACCTGTCCCCTTCATGAAAGCGATCAATGGCGATCTTCTCGAGTGGGGTATCCCTGCGGAAGATATTCATTACGAGTTTTTTGGCCCTGCCGGAAGCTTGTAGCTCTTACTTCTACTCCGTTGGGGAGGTCATCTTAACTTGCTCACGCAGCAGCCGATTCACCGTCTCGCGGCGAAGCCCGATGAATTGACCGATCTCTTCCTGCGTCAAAACATCCGTAAGCACTATGCTTCCCAAATAGGTGTGTATCCAGCGCTGAAGCTTCTGAAGCCTCACGGCGGGTTTCACTTCAGTCAGTTGATCAATCCGCTGCTGCATCATTCGCAGCTTGTCCTGCAGCTGCCGCGCAATTTCGCGGAATTTCTCCGGCTGCTGCTCCAAATCCCGATACCACTGCTCGGCCGGAAGTCGTTCAATCTGGCAAGTCACTAACGCAATCGCGGTGCCATAGTTAGGGCTTGGACTTAGGAGCGAGTGATGCGGTATCGTTTCTTCCGGCACAATGATATTCACAAGCGTCGGCGTCCCATCCTCATGGACACGGACAATCTTCAGCAGACCGCTATGCAGTCGGTAGAGCCCGCCTTTTTCACCTTGGCGGAACAAGGTCTCACCTTTATGGAGGATCATCTTGAACTCCTTTTATTATGCCACAATGCGAGCATTTTGCGCTTTCCCAACCTATTATTTGCTCATATAGTGACAAAAAAGCGACAGCAGTTCCATCTGCTGATCGCTTTTTGTCGTTTTAAAGTTCTTTTTTGAGTGGTACGAATTTATTGCGAAGCAGCGCAAAGGATAGCGACCATTTCGTAACGAAATGCAATCGTTCCACCTTGCCCATAAGCCAAACCGACACCACAAGCCCTAACAGGGATACAACAACAGCCGCAGGCAATGCCCAGAACGAAGTTGGATGTGCGAAAAAAGGAATGAAGGATACCGCCAGGATGGGAGCCGCATTCCATTTGAAAAATTGAATCAGCAGGATCGTCATCAAGGCCGTTATGAAAAATGAAACCGCACCATGGCTTAAACTATACATGAGACTGCCAATGGATACGGCAATCGCAGCACCAAGCGTAATGCGCCCGATGTCTTTGATTTGATCAACACGATGCATAAATAAGAAGCTGAACGCACCGAGAGTCGGAAAAAAAACCATCTTCAAGAATGGGAAGTGATAAGATGCCCAATACGCTCCCATCAAATAACAGCACATAATTAGTGAACGCAGAAGCATCGTTGATTCCCGTCCTTCTATGTTTAATGAGGAAATACCGAGTTTATAACTTGGCTTTCTACATTCTACATAAGAAACGAACCGTCGGTCAATCCTTTCCCGCTTGGAAAAAATCACCTCATGGCGGGCACCAATTCGCATCCCTTTTAGCTGCGCTCGACCGACACCGTCGTTGAGGCAAAAAATTTGGCCACAGCAAAGGATGCCGCCCCAAGCACAGTTGAGCGATCGCTCAATTGGGAAAACTCAACCTTAGGCAGCTTGCGAAGGTGAGAAAGTGACCGCTTCTCCAGCAGCTGAAGCAGCGGCTTCATCAACCACTTCTCCGCTCCAGCCAAACGGCCGCCGAGAATGATAAACTCTGGATTGTACCCGTTAATGATATTGACGACGCCCACACCAAGATAATAACCAAGGCGCTCAAAAAGCGCGATGGCCGCCGCTTCGCCAGCCTCTGCTCTCCCGAGCAGCATGTCTAAGGTAACAGCGCCTCCGAATTCTCGGCGAGCCTGTTCCAATAACGCGTGCTCCGATGCATAGAGTTCCCAACAGCCTAGACTGCCGCAGCGGCATTTGGGTCCGTCATGCTGGATGGAGATGTGCCCAATCTCCCCCGCAAAGCCCGTCGCACCGCGATACAGCTCGCCTTTGATAATAATCCCCGCGCCAATTCCGATGCCGATTGAAATATACACCAAATTCGCTGTATCTTTGCCCGCCCCGAACTGCTTCTCTCCGACTGCGCCTGCATTCGCTTCGTTATCAATCACAACAGGAATGTTGAAAGTCTCCTCCATTTGCTCTAGCAAAGAGACGTTCTCCCATCCCAGATTCGGCGCGAACAGAAGATTGCCGTCTTCATCGCAGATGCCGGGCACTCCGATACCGATGCCGATAATCCCGTAGACGCTTTCCGGCGCGCTGCTGATCAGCTCACGAATGATCGTCTTTAGCTGATCGATGACTTCTTCAGCCGAGTTGTTGTCATGCAGGACCCGCTTCTCACGAACGACCTTGCCGGTCAGATCGGTGAGAACAGCAAGAATATCGTGCACACCCAGATCTACACCGATTGCATAACCCGCTGTCCCATTGAACAGCAGCATCATCGGTTTGCGTCCGCCACTTGACTCCCCGACTCCGATCTCATCGACGAGACGGCTCTCCATAAGCTCATTAACCAAACTGGATACCGTCGCCTTGGTCAATCCTGCAATCTCCGCAATCCGTGCTCGTGAGATCGGCGAGTCCGTGCGAATATGATGAAGTACGATGGATTTATTTATTTTTTTAACCAGATTTAAATCGCCTGTTTGCTTCATGCCAGCCCCCATACTACTCCGAGTACTTGTCTTTTTATGTGTTGAAATGATTTTAACATGAATGGCTTTTTCTCGCACCAACTAAGTTTGTTTAATGAATTTACAAACTATTCGAATGGTGCTATGATGGCTTCAGAAGCATTTATCAACCACAATAGGGAGGCTGAATTCATGAGTTATTTTGATAACATTCAACCGATTAAGTACGAAGGCCGCACATCCACGAACCCGCTATCCTTTAAATTTTATAATCCGGACCAAGTTGTTCTAGGCAAAACTATGCGCGAACATCTGCGTTTTGCAATCGCTTACTGGCATTCTTTCTCAGCGAATGGCTCTGATCCTTTCGGCAGCGGCACGATGGTTCGCGCTTGGGATCAATATTCAGGCCTAGAGCTGGCCCAAGCTCGTGTTGACGCTTGCTTTGAGCTGCTTAACATCCTCGATGTCGACTATTTTGCCTTCCACGACCGTGATATCGCGCCTGAAGGCGACACTTTGCAGGAAACGAACAAGAACTTAGATGCCGTCGTCGCGATGATTAAGGATAAAATGGCGTCCAGCGGCAAAAAATTGCTCTGGAATACTGCAAATATGTTCACTAACCCGCGCTTCGTGCACGGTGCCGCTACAACGAATAATGCCGATGTCTTCGCGTACGCGGCTGCTCAAGTGAAGAAAGCTCTCGACCATGCCAAAGAGCTTGGTTCTGAGAACTATGTTTTCTGGGGCGGCCGTGAAGGCTACGAAACTTTGCTCAACACCGACCTGGGTCTGGAGCTCGACAACTTGGCTCGTTTCCTGCACATGGCTGTTGATTATGCCAAAGAAATCGGCTATACGGGTCAATTCCTGATCGAGCCTAAACCAAAAGAGCCTTCCAAACACCAATACGACTTCGATGCGGCTACGACGCTTTCATTCTTGCAAAAATATGATTTGCTGCCATATTTCAAATTAAACCTGGAAGCCAACCATGCTACGCTTGCCGGCCATACCTTCGAGCACGAGCTTCGTGTTGCTCGCGTCAACGGCATTCTTGGTTCGATCGATGCGAACCAAGGCGACCTGCTGCTCGGCTGGGATACCGACGAATTCCCAACAGACTTATACGCGACTACCCTCGCGATGTACGAAATCCTGCTCAACGAAGGCGGCATCGGCCGCGGCGGCGTAAACTTCGACGCCAAGGTTCGCCGTACTTCCTTTGAGCCTATCGATGTGGTCTACTCCCACATCGCGGGTATGGACGCGTTCGCTCGCGGCTTGGAAGTTGCCGCCAAATTGATCGAAGATCGCGTATTCGACAACATTTTGGATACGCGCTACGCTTCCTTCAAATCCGGCATCGGCGCGGACATCGTCTCCGGCAAAGCGGACTTCAAATCTCTGGAAGCCTACGCCCTGCAGAACAGCGGCACCATCGTGAACCAGTCCGGTCGTTTGGAATTAATCAAAGCCACCGTGAATCAATATCTGATCAACTCTTAATCCGAAGGAATTCCAGCTTTCTCCTGCATCGCCTCAGGTACGCGTCCAAGCTTGCGCGTATCTGGGGCGATCTTATTTCTGTAAGCACCTCACCTTTTCCAGCTAGGAGGAACTATGGTACGCTATTTAACCAATTACGCCCATTATCCAGCCTCCAGAGGAACTACAATCCGCTATATCCACAGTTCCCGCCTCTTTGCCCCACATTTTTGACAAATAGCGTACCCTAGTTCCCTGTCACCACCGATTGAGTACCTATTCCTCTAAATAGAGGATCGTAGTTCCTAACAAGGAATTATTCCTGAACCCCCTTTTTCTCGCGAAAAAACCACCGGTTAAAAACAAGCGACAATTGCAAAGTCACCCAAATGCTCAGAAACGTCCAATACCAGTTCCATGAATGATAGCGAATCACGTCCGTATATGACTCAAGCAGTATTTCGGTGAATGTTATTCCTGCGGGATAAGCCATGATGTATAGGAAACGAACCCATAAGCTTTTGGCGGCGGGATAGTAGATATTCAAATAGACGGCAATCGCCGGATAACCCATAATTTCAAAAGTTAAACTTGTATAATTATGTTTAAGTTCTCTAACGGGATATTCCAGCCAACCATTTTGAACAACAATAAGCCCTAGAATCCAGGTTAAAAACTGTTGAAATAGAAAAGCTACCTGCGCCTTGCGTCGATGCCGCTTAGGTATAATGAGCAAACCGATCAGGGAAAAGGTCCATACGGCTATGATGATTATGCGCTCAACCGTCCAGTTCATAGGGGATGTACTACCTTTCCTGATGCGTTTTCTTTTGGAAAAACCAAATCCCGTATAATCTCGTCATATTCAAAATGATCACTGTTACCAGCATCTGAAGATATACATTCAAATGAATATAACGCAGGAGTTCTGTATATTTAGAGATACAAGCAATGTAAATCCCTCCGCCAACAACAAACATTAATTGATACAGCACCTGTAAACCTAAACTTTTATGATTAGGGTAATAGAGGGAAAACAGCGCTGATAAAAATGGAAACAGCAAATAATTGTTCGTGAAATTGCTCCCCGAGGCCGCGGGAAATTCGCGAATCGGATTTTCTAGCAAGCCCCACTCAACAAACATGACACTTAGGATCCAAGTCAGCAATTGATTGGCAAGAAACAAAAGGATAGCTTCCCTACTTCGATGCTTGGGTATTAGAATTGGCATGAGAACGATGCAAAGCACCCAAACCCAGATCAAAATAGCTCGTTCAACTGTCATACGCTCAGCCTTTCTATGCGAATTAGCTCATTATCCCAATATGCCCGATTTGTTTCTGTTTATCCCCACAACAAAGAAGTTTAGCTCATGATCATGAACTAAACTTCTTCGTCATTTCCTGCTTTTATTTCTTAGTTATTTATAGCTCTTCGAATTTAGGCTCAACCGGTTGCAACGGCTCATCATCATTATTATCACGGACGGTTTTCTGTAAGACAAAAGAGGACATTGTAAGGAATAACGCTGTAACCGCATAGTAGCCTTTGACCGAAAGCAGCTGTTCCAAGTTAATGATTCCGATGAACATCCCTAGCAGCGCCAGCGCGAAGGAACTCCACGCCAAGAAAGTGAAAGCGGCTGTATTCCGCTTGCGGCCGATGTAGCCATCCTCCAAATTATCACGGATTACCTTCTGCAGAACAAAGGCAGACATCGTGAGAAATAACGCACATACCGCGAAATAGCCTTTGACACTCAGTGATTCTTCCAAGGTATAGATACCAATGAACATCGCCAGAAATGCGCCAATAAAGGATGCCCATGCCATGAATGTGAATGCTGTTGTATTCCGTTTCCGAATGTTGTTCATCTCCAAAATCCCCCTGTGGTTGCTGCTGCAACGCTTTAGTATGCTGCTCTTGTTTCTTATTATAGGGGATTGTTTTTCTTCCAGATAGTACTATTTACCAGTAGTACCAGTCCAAATAACCCGCTCGAGCTTAGGCTCTGACGGGTTTCTGTCCAATCTATTCCTCAATCGCACACCGCAACACCAAAAGCAAGATGCTCCCAGAAAACCTCCTGTATATGTTTAGCCTCTTCACGGGCACAAGTTACAAGTATAATGACTTCGGATTTCTTGGTTTTCGCTTTCGTTATTGAACTCCTCTTCTGATGCAGGATATCTATGACAAAACCGATCAGGAAACCGACTACAGCACCAATAATCCCCCATAGAATGGCTCCTCCCTTCAAAATAAACCCATAGGAAGATCCGATCACTGTGCATGCCGTGGCCAAAGCAACGCCAGCATCGAATAAGCTGATCCCATCCGAGCTATTGATGCTGTCGAACATCTTGGGCTTCTTTGGCCTTTCCTGCAAGGGGACGGCATAGATGCGTTCTTTGGGAATACCCAGCTCTTCCAACGCAGTAATCGCCATTTCCAAATAGATCGAATGGTCGAATGATGCGATGACATGCATGGCGTCATCCTCCTCCTTTTTGTTGTGGCGATTGTGGAAAAAGGAATTGAGGATGCTGGTAATCCGCTTTCAGCATGACAGCCTGTTCATGATCAAATAGTTTGTTATATTCAACCGTATTCACATAAGTATCATAGACAGCAAACCCATAAATAGATGGTAAAAACAAAATCCAGTGCATGGTAATCACACTCGCCGAACGCGTTAAATCCCCTAAAATCAAAAAATGAATGCCTTCCAGCAAATGCGACCAATAGCAAAGCATAATCCAGTTGCCAAGAACAAAAAAGGCCATAATGATGCGATGTGTAAAGAGCTGCCCCATGCCTGGCATTAATAAGGACCAAACCACTCCTAACGAAGGAGAGCGTTTATCGAGGTAGTTAATTTCCATGCCGGCCATTTTGAAAGGTGCGATCGGCGCATTTTCCCTTTTGGCCAGGATGTATTGATGATTTAAATCAATGGAGGTGCGGTAGCTGTCATAGATTGCGAATAAATAGACAGGCGCATACAGCGACATCCAACGGAGTTGTATGACGTCATTAGCTTGCTCGAAATGTCCGATGAAGGTATAGACCATAGCTTCGTTCAAATGCATCTGAGTATTAATGAACATTTCCCAGCCAATCAGAATAAACCCGCGAAAGTATTTGGATAAGAGCAGATGACCGAAACCTGGAAAGGCGGCAGACCACCACATAATAATGAGTGGATTACGCAGATGCAGCTGTGTGATGCCCAGCAAGCTAAGAAACGCAATTTGGCGACGAGGTTTAGTTCCCATAAACAGCATCCTTATGATTTGATTTCCAATTCTTGTAGTATCCGCTTTCCCCCGCAAGATATACATCTCTGCCGTAATCCTTATCAGCGCGGGGTTCTTGCAATCTGTATATAGTTTCCCTAGACATACACCCATCCCCCTCTAGGCGAATATGGTAAAAGAAAAAGGTAGGCTCGGATTCCATCCTTCAAGCTTACGAAGAAAGCGAGGAACCCCCATGCAAATTCACGTTGTCCAGAAGGGACAGTCTTTGTACCGTATTTCGCAGCTCTATGGTTCATCTATAGAAGCCATTGCAGCAGCCAATGAGATGATACCCAGCGAGTCATTGGTCATCGGACAGGCATTGGTCATTCCGATTGCAGGCTCCTACTACTGGGTGCACGCTGGCGAAAGCCTCTATATGATTGCCGCAAAGCTGGGACTCGACGGACAGACCTTGGCTGATATGAACGGCGTCCACCTCTATCAGCATCTCCCCGTCGGCTTTCGCCTGTACATCCCACCCACCCCGCGTACTCAGGCGGAAGTGAATGCTTATTTGGAACCTAGAGGCACGGATGTAGCCCCAACTTTGATTCAATCTGCCAAGGAAGCAGCCCCTCATCTGACGTACCTAGCTCCCTTCAGCTTCCGCATCCAGCGAGACGGTACGCTGCATGCCCCTCCGCTGGACGATTTGCGTACTATCGCAGCTCAGCATAACGTCACATTAATGCTCGTGGTGACCAATCTGGAAAATGATCAGTTCAGCGCAGAACTCGGACATATTTTCCTTACGGACGAAACCGTTCAAAATCGATTGCTTCAGACGATTCAATCGACCGCTAAGCAATATGGCTTCAAGGACATCCATTTTGACATTGAGCATCTGTTCCCCGATGATCGCGAGGCCTATAATCGCTTTCTTCGCAAAGCAGCCGATCAAATTCATCAACAAGGCTATCTGATGTCCACCGCCCTCGCTCCCAAAACAAGCGCAGCCCAAGCTGGCCAGTGGTACTCCGCACACGATTACAAGGCGCATGGCCAAATTGCGGATTTTGTCGTGATTATGACCTATGAATGGGGCTACAGCGGTGGTCCCCCTATGGCGGTGTCCCCAATCGGTCCTGTACGCAAAGTACTGGAGTATGCGATTAGCGAGATGCCCGCCTCCAAGATTATGATGGGCCAGAACCTCTATGGCTACGACTGGACACTGCCCTTCGTGAAAGGCGGAGCTTTTGCCAAAGCCGTCTCTCCCCAAGCTGCCATACAGTTAGCCCGTAAATATCATTCGCAAATCTTGTACGACTACACGGCTCAGGCACCGCATTTCAACTATTGGGATGAAAATGGCAAGGAACATACCGTATGGTTCGAGGATGCCCGCTCCATTCAAGCGAAATTCAGCCTGTTAAAGGAGCTTGGGTTGCGCGGAATCAGCTACTGGAAGCTTGGTCTTAAATTCCCGCAGAACTGGCTGCTTCTTGAGGATCGTTTCAAAGTTGTGAAGCGAGCTTGATCGGCACGCAGCCCCCTGATACGGGCAAAGAAAAGAGGATTCCCTCTTCGCGACTGGGAAATCCTCTTTTCTTCATATCCGGAAACGAACAACCGCTTGCTGAAGCTGCTCAGCCATATCAGACAACAGTTTGGAGGAAAATGAAATCTCCTCCATCATCGCGAGCTGCTCTTCATTCGCTGAGGCAGAGTCTTGGCTCGATACCGCTCCCTGATTGGCAGATGCCGTTACCCGTTCCATTTGCCTAACAACTTCATCGCTGCGCGTTGTCACATGTGCAATGGCTGCGCCCACATCCTCCACCTTTTGCGAAACTCCGTCAAATGCTTCCTTCATAAAAACAAGCGAGTCGTTCACTTGCTGAGAGGCATTCACGCCATCTTCCGTAAGTTTCATCCCTTGGGTCATCACCTTGTTGACGGCTCCCGTTTTGCACTCTATCTCATGCAAAAGACGTGCAATCTGCTTAGCAGCCTCGTTCGTTTGGGCAGCCAGCTTGCGGACCTCTTCAGCGACAACACTGAAGCCTTTTCCGCTATCCCCCGCTCTAGCCGCTTCAATCGCTGCATTCAGAGCCAATAAATTCGTCTGCTCTGCAATTTCTGCAATAACGGAAGTAATCGAGCTGATTTCTCCACAGCTGGAGCGAAGCTCACCCACGATCGTTCCGGCCGCCGACACCTCATTGAAGACAAGTCCAATTCGCTCTCTCATCATCTGAACGGAGTCCATTCCTGCAAGAGAAGAATCAGCAGCCGTCTCGGCAAGCTGCGCCATATGAAGACTGTCTCCTTGGATGACAGCCATCTCCTCTTTCATAACTTGTATGGTCATTAGCGTCTCTGTGGCAATTGTCACTTGCTTCTGTATGCCTTCAGCGAAGACGTCCGTTGATGCCGCAATGGTTTCGGCCGCCAGTTTGCTTTGCTCCGCATGGCCGGCAAACTGCTCAGCTTGCTGCGCAAGTACATGCGCGCCACGCTGCACATCCCCGATGAATGCCCGCAGGCTGACAAGCATGGCATGGAATGAACGATTCAGCATGCCGACCTCATCTTTGGCGATGCCGCTGTCCTCTTGCAGAGAAAGATTGCCCGCCTCCGCTTCCGCCATAAGTGTCTGCATCGCTCTCAACGGTTTAACAATCAGGGTAGATATCCACCTGCCAATTGAATAGAAGACGGCGACTGCTATCAGAGAGGACACAATCAGCGTCCATATCAAAGTCTTATACTGATGTTTACGCTCCTTATTCAGAACCTCAGAGATCTCTAGCCGATCTTGCTGCAAGCTGTCCATGTAACTATTGATGTCTTCCATTGTGCTTTTGATATGTGACTTATAATAGGAATAAGCTTCTTTTTCCTGGCCTGCGGCTGATAATGCTTTTACCTTTTGCTTATCCTCCTCGTAATCGAGCAAAGCTTTGTTAAGCTTGGACATCCATAGCTCCGCCACCGGCTCTCCCTGCAGCGATATCTCATAATCCTTCAGCAATTGGTTCGTTTGCCCACGAACTTTGGACATCTCATTGTCCAGGACATCCTTGTAGTGGGCATCAGGAGTTAAAATCAATTCCAGAAGACTGTTATTCATCGTATGGACATTGCTCTCCACTTGATTGATCCAGGTTGTAGGCAAATAATCATTTTCATACATACTTTCCGCATTGCTGTTCATATTTCTCAGGAAAAAGAAACTGGTCACCGTCAATATAATGAGAAAAACAACCGCTACTACATTCAAAGCCAATATTTTATTGCTTATTTTCATATCCGCAGCTATTCGCTTCACCTGATAAACCCTCATTTTCTTCTCCCTCTCTTTGTCAATGATTACCACATAAACTAACTGTAGCATAGATTTGTAAAGTTCAAATAAAATCAATATTAATATTATGTTATTATACTTATTTTGTTGTTTTTAGTTGCATTGCTATATGGCTGTTACCTTTAATATCCGCTGGATGAATACAGGTATTTATTGTGACTTCTATTCACTTTCTCCTTCGGAAAGCCGATAATAATAGAGTTCCATAATTTTCTTAGCATTTTATATATAAGGGAACAACAGGAGGAAACAGAGCGTGAAATCTAGACACAGTAAGTGGTTGTCGATGGTTATTATTTTCATCCTTGCGAGTCAAACCTTAGTATCAGGAATCGCGTTGGCTGCTGATGAAATTTCCAAACTCGTCATGAATAAAAACGAGCTCTCGCTGCAGGTCGGAGGTACCGAAAAATTGACGGCAACCGCTATTTTCGTAAGCGGCTCTACAGTAGATGCAACCGTCAAGACCGATTGGAATTCCGGTACGCCAGATGTTGCGTCCGTCTATGCAGGCGTCGTGACCGCTAAGAAAGAAGGCAAAGCAGTTATTACTGCTACGTATATGGGTAAAACCGAAATTGTGAATGTCACGGTCAGCAAGAAGGTCAAATCATTAACCAAAAATAAGACCTCTTTGGATCTTCGTTTGAATGGAACCGAGCAACTCGTAATTACAGCCTATTACGATGATGGAACATCCGAGGATGTAACCAGCAAGGCGGATTATACCGTAGATTCAAGCTCTATCATTACCGTGACGAACGGATTAGTTAAAGGTCAGAATCCCGGCAGTGCAATCATAACAATTAAGTACATGAACCAATCGTTGACCCTGCCAGTTGATGTAGAGGTTGTGCGACGCATTGATGCTGAGAAATCAGAAATTTCTCTCCTGGTTAAAGGCACAGAGAAAATTAAACTTATGGCGACATATCCCGATGGTACAGTTGCTGACGTTTCCGAGAAAGCCGAGTGGACAACTGACAAAGAGAACGTAGCCGATGCCATCAAAGGTACAGTCACTGGCTACAGTGCTGGGACAGCGAGCTTAACCGCTAAATACGGCACAAAAACAACAACAATTAAAGTCGATGTAGATAGTACTCTCAAACTCGAATTAGACAAGCAAAGCATCCTATTGAAGAAAAATGCAACAGGTACGCTTAAGTTGACTGCCACTTATGCAAATGGCACAAAGGAAGATATTTCAGACCGTGCGGAGTGGACTTCCAGCGATGCCAACATCGTGCAAGTAACCAAAGGAACGGTTTCTGCCATTGCTATTGGTGAAGCCACGATTTCTGCCAAATATGGCGAGAAGGTCATTACAGCGAACGTGGACGTTGAAGTTCCTCGTCGACTCGTTGTTAATAAAGACCTTCTAAGCATGCAAACGGGTCAAGAACAAACACTTAGTCTCACTGCTACGTATGCCGATGGAACAACTTCCACAGTTACCGATGGGGTTACTTGGACCGTAGATGATGATTCGATTGCTTTTGTCACCAAAGGCAAAGTAACTGCCTATAAACCAGGTATTGCTACAGTAACCGCAACGTATGGCGGCAAAACGACAACAACCAAGGTTGAAGTGGACATCCCGACAATGATCAAGCCAAGCAAGAAAATCGTCAATCTGCAAATTGGCGGCTCTGAGCAGATTGTCTTGACGGCCTATTTCAAAGACGGTCGAGAAGTTGATGTCTCCTCCAAAGCAGAGTGGACGACAAGCTCCAAAGAAGTCGCAGAAACACGCAACGGGGATATCTCCGGTATTGCAACAGGCGCGGCAACAATTACAGCGAAATATGGTACGCGTACCGCGGCTATTCAAGTATCGGTAGGCGTTCTGAAGAGTCTGACCATCAGTCCAGAAAAGCTGGTCATGAAAAAAGGCGATGCCGTTACTTTGAAAGCAACTGCCGTATATACAGATGATTCAACCAAAGATGTAACTTCCGACGTGATCTGGACAAGCAGCAATGTCAAAGCAGCTACCGTTGAAGCAGGAAAAGTGAAAGCTGTCGCATCAGGAGAATCCACGCTTTCGGCGCAGCTGGACAGCAAAACGATTACGTTGACCGTCCAAGTCGACATGGCCAACGATCTTACGGCGAACGTCACCAATCTTGTTTTTGACTTAAATGAAACAAGATCCATCGTATTAACGGCGGTAGATTCGGATGGGGCTTCACGCACCGTTACGAATGAAGCCGAGTGGAAAACCAGCAACAGTGCAATCGCAACAGTTACCAAAGGGGTTGTTACACCGGTATCCCGAGGGAAAACAACCATTTCAGCGGTATATGGCGGCAAAACGGTGACCATTCCCGTCGAAATCGGTGTGATCCAGGCCTTAGTAGCTGATAAGACTTTCATCGTTACCAAAAGCGGTGACCAAGTCCAAGTAAGGCTCAAAGCGACATTGACGGATGGGACCATCAAAGATGTCACAGAAATCGCAACTTGGAAAGTATCCGCATACAAGCTTGGAACGGTTGCGAATGGACTTTTCACAGCAACAGCCTCAGGTAAAACAACCATTACCGGCTCCTTCGGCGGCAAAATGGTGGCAATTCCGATAGAAATCGATTCCCTCAAATATCTGAAAACGGATATTGTAAAGGTTGAGCTTCAAGAAGGCAAAACAGCTAAAATTGAAGCAATAGGCACTTACACAGACGGCACGGAAGAAGATGTAACCAAGCCTAGTCTATGGACTTCCTCCAACATCATGATCGCGGATGTGAAAGATGGCGTCATCCGAGCAACAGGTAAAGGAACAGCTAGAATTACGGTTTCCTATTCCAACATGAGAACTACGGTTCAAGTGACGGTTACTAAATAAATAAAAAGGAGCTGCCCAACAAGTAGGTAAATCTACTTGAGGGCAGCTCCTTTTCATATTGTTCTCTACCTGCCGATACCTGCCTGCATAGTCTCATCAAGATACAGGAAACCCACGCCATGATCAAAATCTTTTCCACTTATCGCGTAATCCAGCACGGCGCGCTGCAGGCTTGAGGTGCGAGGCGCGGATTGCAGATCCACCGGCTTTTCACCGAACACTCGCTGAAAGATTTCATCCTCATCCACAACCGCATGCACAAGTGTAAAAAGCTTCTGAAATTGAACAATGTTGGACTCTGAAGAGAGGACTTGACGCAAGGAAGGTCCCAACAACCAGGATGAACATACGAACGCAGCAAACTTTTTGTCCGGAAAATAGGTTGCAAAGAAGTGAACAGCCTCGTTCATCGATTCCCTGCACAACTCCGAGCTCAGCTTGCCTCCTTCCTGAACGTGCACCTCAAGAACAGGCGTATCCTCGAACAGTACGAGCTTCCATACTTGCGGATCAAGCCGGATCGTATGCGGCATGACCACTGCTTCCGAAGAAATTGGGTTGCCCACGATTTCGTGAGAAGTTGGCTTCTTTACATTAGCAACTATTTGCAGATGGCCCGTTCCATGATGAAGGTAAACCCATACTTTCATTTCCCAGCGCGGCTTATGGATGTATTGCAACCTACCTATCTTGAATAAGCGGCACTGAACATGATTAAGAATCCAACCGATCTGGCTAAGCCCCCATCGTCCATGCTTGCCGTAGTAATCCTTCATCCACACGTGAATGTCAGTAAACGTATCAACGAGTATAGGAAATGGAACTCCAATAGCCCTATACTGTTTTTGAACAAAAGGGATTATGGCAAAGATCGCCACAGCAGCAAACATCCCTGCTTGCTCCCCCATTTCTGATTCTACGGAACATAGAAGTGGGATAAGTTCATCGGAATTGCTGTCGCCTTCAATGAGTTGAAGCAGACGATGATGACATAGCGAAGCATGCTCGCGGAGCTGTTCATTCTTGTTAATTTTATCTACGGCCAGATCATATGCTTCCCATATCGCATCAGGCAACTGAAGGATAGGATTGACTTCATTCTTCATCTTTCATTCTCCTTGCAGTTCTACTGCCGTTTTGTCCACATCGTATCATCAAATGATGAGACCGTCGATATGACCTTGGAAAGGGAGCTTCTATCCCATACATAAGATTCTGTACATAGGGGAATATATCCTTACCTGCATTTACAGACCACCATTCAACAAGGGCTTGGAGGTATGAATCATGTTCCCGCGTTTTATAAAACTAGCTTTGATCTCTTTTCTGTGTATAACCACCCTGCTTGGAGCTCATCGTTATCGGACACATCCCCATAATCAGCAAATGATGGCCCAGACGGCAAGCTGGGAAACCGCTAAACAAGGCTCGCCAACTTTCTTTCAAACAAATCCGTTTGGCATGCCTGGTGTGGACGCCCGAATAGAAACGCAAAACAGCCTAAGCAATCACGCCGCGGCCTATGGTCTTACACCTCCTACTTCTTTCAAAGCTTTAAATGTCCCTGATCAGACATTGAATTCGAACAACGAAAAGACTTCGTCAGGTTGGAATTACTTAGGACTGCTAGGGTTGCTTGGTATGCTAGGGCTCAGCAGACGCTCGGATTCTCCGCATTCCAAGTAATTTTTTGATCATTGGCTAACAGGAGCAAGATTCCCAGCTGGGGACAGGCTCCTTTTTCATTCCATAAACAGGTTAATAAACATATGTTTATACTATAGACTTTTGTTTTAAAAGGGAGTAAGATAAACGTAGCACTTGATTGAAAGGAGCCATTTCATGGATCGTGAACAGCAAATTCTAGCGCTTATTCGTCAAAATCCTTTCATCTCTCAGCATGAAATGGCCACACTCATTGGCATCTCCCGTTCTGCTGTTGCCGGCTATATCGCGGCGTTGACGAAGAAAGGCACGATCCGCGGCCGCGCTTATGTCACCTCAGAGCCACGTACGATCACGTGTATTGGCGGAGCCAATCTGGACAGCAAGGCTGTGAGCAAGCAAGCCATTCGTCTGGCTTCCTCGAATCCGGTCACTGTGTCAGAATCCTGCGGCGGTGTTGCCCGCAATATCGCAGAATCACTCGCAGGGCTCGCATGTCCGACAGCACTTCTGACTGTTGTAGGGGATGATAAAGCTGGCCAGTGGGTACTGGACGAAACGCGGAAACGCGGCGTTGATGTTAGTCAGGCCGTTACCTTGCAAGGCGAAAGCACGGGGACTTATACCGCTTTGCTTGATGCCTCAGGCGAGATGTTTTTGGCTTTTGCTAACATGGATATTTATGATAAATGCACGCCCAATCTACTCATTGACAAGTGGTCCCACATTGCCTCATCTGCGCTGGTTATTGCTGATACCAATTTACCGGCCGACACCTTGCGCGAATTAATAGTACGCTGCCAAGAAGAAAATATTGTCCTATTCATTGACCCGGTCTCATCGGAGAAAGCCAAAAAGCTGCCACAACAGCTGCATGGCGTTTCAGCTATATTCCCCAATTTGGAGGAAGCTTATCAGTTAGCAGGCATCGCAAGAGAGGCTAATGCGGACTATAGGCAGTTAGCCGAAGCGATCCGCGAACGAGGCGTGAAACATGTGTTCATTACACTCGGCGGTGAGGGCGTACTATATGTAGGCGAGGAAGGCGATAAACACTTCCCTCCTATTCCCACCAAGGTTGTTGAGGTTACCGGAGCAGGTG
The DNA here is from genome assembly GCF_002027705.1 of Paenibacillus ferrarius. Taxonomy (GTDB): domain Bacteria; phylum Bacillota; class Bacilli; order Paenibacillales; family NBRC-103111; genus Paenibacillus_E; species Paenibacillus_E ferrarius. The sequence continues at coordinate 215,018 of NZ_MBTG01000007.1, forward strand.
ATGCCTTCTTAGCGGGTATTGCTTATGGCATTGCGCATCAACATACTTTTATGGAAGCCTGTTCCTTTGGGCTTGCAGCTTCACATATCACCCTGCAAACCGCACAGTCTGTCGCGAGTGAGCTTACGGAAGAACGTCTTGCCCAAATCCATATGACTTTAACTAAAGGAGACTAATCCCACTATGCATACATCCTACTTAACATTTACTGATGAGGTCAAAGAAGCTTTAGCGAACAATAAACCGGTTGTCGCTCTGGAAACAACAATTATTTCTCATGGAATGCCTTATCCGCAAAACATTGAAATGGCTAAAAAAGTGGAGCAAATCATCCGCGACAACGGTGCAGTTCCAGCGACAATCGGGATCATGGACGGCAAAATCAAGATTGGTCTTAACGAGCAGGAACTTGAAGCTTTTGCAACAAATGGCCAAGTTGAAAAAGTCAGCCGCCGCGATTTCGGATACATCCTGTCCTCCGGCAAAATCGGTGCTACAACCGTAGCCGCTACTATGATCGGCGCTGCGCTTGCCGGCATCGAAGTGTTCGCTACTGGCGGTATCGGCGGCGTTCACCGTGAAGGCGAAGTGTCCATGGACGTCTCCGCTGACTTGACAGAGCTGGCACAGACTAACGTTGCCGTTGTCTGCGCAGGAGTGAAGTCGATTCTCGATATCGGCCGTACGCTCGAGTACTTGGAAACCCACGGCGTTCCCGTGGTTGGTTACCAAACGAGCGAGTTCCCGTCCTTCTACGCACGCGAAAGCGGCTACGGCGTAGACTTCCGCCTCGATGAAGCAGCTGAAGTTGCGGCCATGCTCCGCACGAAGTGGGAGCTTGGCATCGCTGGCGGCGCCATCATCGCCAACCCGGTTCCCGCGGAATCCGCGATGAACCATCAAGAGATCGAAGGCGTCATCCAGCAAGCGCTGGCTGAAGCCAAAGATCAGAACGTGACCGGGAAAAAGGTCACGCCTTTCCTGCTAGCGCGCATTAAACAGCTGACGGAAGGCCGCAGCTTGGAAACCAACATCGCGCTCGTTTACCACAATGCGCAAACCGCCGCAAGGATTGCGGTTGCGCTGAAGAAATAAGCCATGACCCTTGTGTGGTCATAGCGAATAAAAAAAGAGGCTGTCCCTCGAGTAGATAAACCTACTCGAGGGACAGCTTTTTTGATTGGGATTCGGAGAAGCTCAATCGTGCCTATACCAAACTGAACTCTAGCTCCAGTTGCCTTCTCTAAACCTGCAATTATACATCTATTTTGCTCATGAAATAGCCTCAACGATTAAATTCCTGCGTTTGTGCAGGTTTTTGAGGCTTTTTCTGGATGAGCGGCTGAAAAAGATAAAAATGCCTGCACAATTGCAGGCATTTCCATTTTTCAACCAAATTCACCCGGAAATCCTGTATTTTCGCAGGCTTTTACACTTCGGTGAACTTTTTCTCGTGTTCAAGCAGCTACTCGCTTACCCAAATCGTCTTCTGCGCGTAAGGCGTGCGCTTGGCATTCTGCGGCTCCATATCCGGGTAGCCCAGATAGATGAAACCGACCATCTCCTCTTTGCCGGAGAGTTCGAAGGTCTCCCGCATCTTGGCATGGTACGTCGGTGCGCCTGAGCGCCAAATCGTGCCGAGCCCTAGTGCATGAGCGGTAAGCAGCATATTCTGCACCGCCGAATGCGCGGCCGCGAACTCCTCAATCTCTGGCACGATAGGAGTTGCCGAAGGAGTTACAGCAACCGCAATAACGACAGGAGCACGATAAGCTTTCCTCTCCTGAGCACCCGCAAGCTTCGCAAGTTCATCCGCAGAAAGGTCAGGATTCGCTTCCGACAAAGCTACAGCGGCATAACCACGACCTAGCAGCCCTCTGCCTTCCCCGGTCATCACCCAGAATCGCCAAGGCTCTGTTTGACAATGGTTAGGCGCCCAAGTGCCTGCTTCCAATATTTCTTCGATTAGCGACTTATCGATAGGATCTTGTTTGACCTTACCGATACTGCGACGATGACGTATTGCTTCCTTAACATCCATGATTTCCACTCCCTGCAGCGTTTTCTTTCTCTATTGTTACACGTCTGCTGCTTCGTGCGCAAACCCGAATTATGAGAAGCTTGCTCTACGCTATTCCTTCTTCGATGGAATCGAGAGCCACGGACGCTCACTCTGCCAGTTCACTTCGACCGGCGTCTCGAAGAAGGACGACAACCGAGCGCTGGACAGCACATCACGCGAGTTCCCTTTGGCAAAGACCTCGCCACGGCGAATCAACAGCGATTGATTAAAGACCGGAAGGATTTCCTCAATATGATGGGTCACAAACAATAAGGTAGGCGCATCCGGCCCCTGTGCTAATTCATTGACACTGGTCAGTAATGCTTCCCGCGAAAGAAAGTCGAGACCATTCGTCGCTTCATCCAAAATCAGCAGCTTCGGCGATGCCATTAACGCACGGGCTATGAGCAGCTTTTGCTTCTCACCCTGGGAGCAGGATTGATACGTGCGATCGTATAAATGATAGCAGGATAGTCGCTGCATAAGCTGGACAGCTCGTTCGAAATCTTCTTCACTCGGTTTCTCATAAAGTCCAATCGAGGCATGCTTGCCGCTAATAACAACATGCTGCGTTTTATCAGAAGCATACAGTTTCTCTTGCAAGGATGAGCTCACCCAGCCGATTGATTTCCGCAAATCTCTTAAATCAACAGAGCCAAATGGATGTCCCAGTACAGACATATCGCCTTGGCTTGGCCAGATGTAGCCATTAATCATATTGAGCAGCGTCGTTTTGCCTGAGCCGTTCAACCCCAGGACAGCCCAATGCTCTCCCTGCCTAACTTGCCAGTCTACTTGGTTTAATATCGTTTTATTTTCCCGAAACCAAGACACCTTGTTCATTTCAATAATCGCGCTCACCTAGGTTCGCTCCTTCTGAATTAGGCTTTGACTGCTGTTTGTTGCAGCAGCTCAGCATCCTGTAAATGCAACTTCTTGTCCGTTGGAAGGAAAGCTGCCAGCAGACCAATTAATGGTAGGAACGCACAGAGCTTAATCACAAATGAGATGCTTGTCGCATCCGCCAACATCCCAAGCACAGCCGATCCAATCCCTCCAAGACCAAATGCCACGCCAAAAAACAATCCAGACACAGTCCCCACTTTACCAGGCAGCAGTTCTTGCGCATAAACGATAATAACGGAGAAACCTGACAGCAGAATGAACCCGATACAGGCACATAGAATACCCGCCCAGAACAAATTGGCATACGGCAGAAGCAGCGAAAACGGCGCTGTTCCAAGAATCGAGAACCAAATCATATTCCGTCTTCCGAAGCGATCCGCCAGCGGGCCACCCATGAACGTACCCAAAGCACCGGCAGCAAGCAAGCTGAAAATAAAGAGCTGCGCCTTTTCAACTGAAAGCTGATTATGGTCAATCAAATAAAAGGCGTAGAACCCTGTCATGCTTGCCATATAAACAAACTTCGAAAATAACAGCATAATCAGAATAGATATCGCGAAGGCCACGGTTTTACGAGGAAGCTTCTTGTGAACAACCTCTGTTTTGTTTGATACAGCTGGACGTCTTCCGACATTCCGATACCATTTGGCAACGAAAATCTGTACAACAATCCCCACAGCAGCCACGATGGAAAACCAGATGATACCGAATTGACCAAAAGGCACAAAAATCAGCGCTGTAAAAATGGGAGCCAAAGCCTGCCCAATGTTGCCTCCGGTTTGGAAAATCGACTGCGCCAGCCCTCTACGAGGCCCAGCGGCCAAATAAGCCACACGCGATGCTTCCGGATGAAGAACCGACGATCCTAGACCGACCAGAATAACGGCGAGGATGACTTGCATGAACGTAGACGCAACAGCCAGAACAATTACGCCTATAAGGGAGAAAAATACCCCAGCGGGCAGCAGAAATGGCTTTGGCTTCGAGTCCGTATATAAACCAATCAAGGGTTGAAACATGGAAGCCGTGATGTTGAGAGTGAAAGCAATCCACCCAATTTGGGTAAAACTAAGCTGTAAAGAAGTATGAAGAATCGGAAAAACAGCAGGAATAGCAGATTGAATGGCATCATTTAATAAATGAACCAAACTGATTGAAAATAAAATGGCAAAAACGGTTTGATTACGTGCAATACTTGAATTCGACATTTGACCTCGAACCCCTTTCATCATATCATCTGACGTTTAAAACGAGAGGAGAATGAAGCTACTCCTGGTTAAGATACTTTTTAAGCTGTGTGACCGTGTCATCTAGATTTTGCTGGGTCCAGTAAGCCGCACCCGATACATCCTTGTCTTTAATGGCTTGATACATGCTTTCGTGCTGGAGATTGTGGGGATCATGGACATCCTGAACGCTCACCAATTTATGAGAAGCTTCAAGAAAGACAGTTGAAAAAGACCGATACAGGTCGATAGCAACGCTGTTTTTGCTAGCGATAGCGATGGATAGATGGAACTTCATATCTGAAACCAAATAGTTACTCATATCGCCCTTCTCCAAAGACTCTTGTCTTTGATCCAAAGCATTGCGCATCTGCTCAAGATCGAGATCATTACGGCGCTGAGCAGCTAGTCGGGAAATTTCCAGCTCGAGCATTTTCCTAACCTCATAGACCTCCAGAATTTCGGCTCTGCGAAGCCTATGATCAAGAGGCTCTTGTATACCTGTGTTTGCTGTCAAAAAGGTGCCAAAACCTTGCTTCTTTTCGAGCAGCCCCGCATGAACAAGCACCCTGACCGCTTCGCGAATGGTTGAACGGCCCACTCCGAATTGCTGCATCAGTTCAGGCTCTGTTGGAATCTTCTCACCCGGCTTAATTTCGCCTTCTGAAATTTTCTTCTGCAATTGATTCACAACATCGTCAACCAGCTTGGGTCGATTCAGCGTTTGGAATGACATTTTAGCATTCATCTGATCATCTCCTGTTTGTGTAGTATAGCATAGCTGTCTGAAAATTTTCCAGCATATTTTTCTATCCATCTGAATTTAGTTAGCTCTCCAAACAAATTTGAGGTTAATTCGTCTTTCATATATTAGAATCCCCCTATCTGCTGCTGGTCAATACAGACCTTCACAACGATGAGGAAATCAAAAAGAGCCTTAACGACCTCGAGTTGGCTCGAAGTGAGCTAGTTTGTCGTGCAACGGTCCACTAACTAACTGCCCCAGAACCCAAACCATATAAGTTCTTCTTAACAACAAAAAGAACTCCACCGAATGTAGCCATTCTTAAGGAGTTCTTTTTTAAAACTTCTATATGTACGAGACTTATTTGTCTTTTTTAGCGTGTGAACCGTCGCAGTTACCTTCTACGCTTTGTGTGTTTCCGCATGCGCATTTCCCCATGATCTCAGCCTCCTTCGCTCGTTTATGATGCTGAGTTCATTATATCTATTTCACTTACATTTGTAAAGCGGTTTACTTAAAGTTAGTAATTGAGTTTAATTATCATTCTCATTTGCACAATTTCCACGGTTAGCACTCTCGTACGTAGATTGCCAAGAATTTGACAATGACGTACTCTATCGTGCAAGGTATAGTTATAGCAACAAAAGCACACACTCGATAGCTTGCTAGAGTCCTATTTTTTCAAAATTCATTTAATCCTAGGAGGTACTATGAAAAAACTTACGATGATCGCGACTGCAGCAATGGCATTCTCTTTGTTTGCATCAGCTACCCTTTCGCATCCAGCTTCTGCCGCGACGAAAACAAGCGCTGACTTCACGGATCTGTCCACTGCGGATGCCGCATTGAAAGCCAAGATTGATGCTATGCTGACACAAGGTATTTTCGAAGGTGTTTCGGACAGCTCTTTCGGCATTAATCAAAATATGACACGTGCTCAATTCGCAAAAGTAGCTACGCTTATTTATGATGTGAAAGTTGATCCTTCCGTTAAGGTATCCAGCTTCTCCGACGTTCATGCAGAGGATGCTGCAAACGGTTGGGCGATCCCTTATATTGAAGCAGCGAAAAAAGCCGGCCTTATCGACGGTGTAACTGATACAACATTCGAACCAGGCGCCTCTGTAACAGCAGGTCAATTAGATACTTTGCTGCTCAAAGGCTTAGGTAAAAAAGTCAGCACAACAGGTTCACCTTGGTATGCCGATGCCGTTAAGCAAGCTACTGATCTGGGGATACACCCAACAGGGAAAACCGGCGACCAATTGGCTATCCGCGCTGATCTTGTTCAGAGCTCTTATACCGCTCAGCAGGCTTTTGACAAGTTAACGCTTGTTTCTATTACTAAAGCCGCAGCAGGTTCCGATACGAAAAGCGTACAAGTTACTTTTAACCGAAATGTAGATACTTCGAAAGCAACACTCGTCTTGAAAAATGGTTCAACCGTTGTGCCTACAAAGGCAACATGGTCCACTGACGCGCAAGCTGTAACACTGACAACTGATCTTGCACTTGCCGCGGGTGACTATACGGTTACGCTTGGCGGGCTTGATGCTTCTGCGATTCAAACAGGCACTGCCAGCTTTAGCGTCGCTGCGGCTCCGAGCGATTCTGGAAATACTGGGAATTCCGGCAATTCTGGGAACGTATCCTTTGTTGGCAGCTACACATTAGCAGATGTTTTGGATAGCGGACTGACAGACACTGCAACAGGCACGGATGGTTTCATCGATAAAGCTACCGCTCAAGATCCAACCAAAAGCAAGCTGGCTAAAGAAGTTAAAATTAAAGTAACATCCGGCGGCGAGGAAGTTGCCGTTCCAGGAATTATACAATCCATTTTCTCCTCTGACCCTAGCGTTGTTAAAGTAGGACTAGACTCTGCAACGCATCGCGGGTATATTCTTGGAAATAAAGCAGGCACAGCTGATATTAGCGTCATGGTTCAAGTTGGAAGCGGCAATGCTAAACAGCTCCACGTCACTGTAACAGTGAAAAGTGACTCCGTTGCAGCCAAAAAAATTAAAGCAGACAATACGACAATTGAACAAAGCATGAATGGCGCGGCCAGCACAAGCTTTAATGCTTTCAACAAAATGGATTTAACTATCACTGATAATTATGACCAAACTTATGAAGGTGCTGAAGTTGCTAATTACAATTTTGCCCTTGGGACAGCTTTCACCACCAATAAAATTAAAGGGGATGCTGCCAAAGGCGATGTTGGTTCCGTATCCGTTGACCCTACCGGCAAAGTAGTGGTAACTGGAAATGTAACCTCATTCGAATTAACAGCAGTTACATCTTCTGGGCAAACAGCAACAAGCTTTGTAACGATTACTCCTTAATCTTTAAGCAAAAACATAAAAGCACCGCAACCACATTCCTGTGGTTTGCGGTGCTTTTTGTTGTTGACCAGCGGCGCAATAAACCATGCACAATCGCCCCTATGCGACATATATTGCTAGTGCTCATGAAAACCAAGAAAAGGGGCGCCTCGATGTTGATATACAACCACACTGCCTATTTCCCCTATCTTCTGCCACTTTATCGCTTATATGTTATTCATCCTACCTGCTACGCAGCAGTTACAGCACCATCCCCGTTATGGAATCGGGATTATCCACATATAGATACGAAGATTCTTCACCATTCTGTGTCATCTTCACAAGCCTTATTAAAAGATGCCGCGCTCATTACCGCCAAGCTCTCCGAACCTGCTATCGCGCAGCAAATGATGACCCATGCTCAGACCGGCGATCAAAAGGAAGTCGACCGCATCGTTCATACTTTCGGCTGTGAATCGGCCGTCATCACCAGCTTTACGCCTAGTACCGTTCATTTCACGATTGATCCGCGAACGAATGGGAAATCGTGTTGCGAAGTAACCCTATCCATGAAATGGGGTCTATGAAGGTAAGTCATCGGACGTCAAAAGCATCCACAACCGGCCATGCCGTCCCCAACCAATGCGCCAGAATGACAAGTAAAGCCCAATAAACGATATAATAGATATCCAAGATTGAATAGGCTGCCAGATAATAATAAGTGCGTTTGGCCCCTGTGGAGAAACGCTTCGCTTCCATAGCCACAGCTGTCCGGTGCGCGCGGCGAATGCTTTGAGCAAGCAAAGGGATGGCATACATGCGCAGCGTTGTGTACCAGCCCGTAAGCAGGTTTGGCTTCTTTCTCTTGCCTCTCACCTTGAGCGCATAATGGAGGGTTTGAAACTCCTCCAGCATTAGCGGCAGCATGCGCATCGCGGCGAGGAAGCTGTAAGCATATTGGGGCGCCACCTTCCATTGCTGCATCATCGCGTAAAACAATGCCACAGGACGCGTTGTTAAGCTGAACAGCAGCCCAACCGCAGCAACCTGCAGTCCGCGAAATCCAAGATGGAGGCCGCGGTAAAAGCTTTCTTCTGTGATGTGGATGAATCCCCACTGGAACCACAGCGTTTCTCCGTTTCCGAACATCATCATCCCTGTCGCAGAGGATATGAAAATAAGCAAAAACGGTGACGTATACAGTAACAACCGCTTAGCCCCATGACCCGAGAGAAACGCGAGCGGCAGAAGGGCGCCCAAGGTCAAATACATCATGGTGTTCAGGTTGTGTGTGAACACAACAACGATGAACATCAGGATGGACAGGACAAGCTTCACACCGGGATTCACCCGGTGAAGCCAGGTTTCACGAAACACGAAGCTTATTTGCATAGCTGCGGTGCTCCTTCCCGGCCGTGAACTGGGGAGGCTGGCAGCTCCGCTGCCGCCCTTTCCGTGACACGGCCTGCCTCAACCTGCCAAACGCGCGTAGCCCAGCGTTGAACGATCTGTGGATCGTGGGTGACCATCACGATCACCGTCCCGCTCGCCCGCAGCCGCTCCAGCTGCTGCAGCATGCGCAGCGTACCGTGCGCATCGAGCCCGAACGTGGGCTCATCCAGCAGCAGGATGCGCGGGCCGCGAACCATCGCGGTCGCCACACTAAGCCTGCGCTTCTGGCCCATCGATAGCTGGAACGGATGCCTCTCGCGCAGCGCGAGCAGGTCGTACTCCCGCAGCAGCCGCTCAGTGGCTGCTAATTGCGCTTCACGGCTCTCCGCCTCTGGCAAGGAGTAAGCCAGCTCTTCTTCCACCGAATTCGTCACGAATTGGAATTCGGGGTTCTGGAAGACGAAGCCTACCTGCTCCGCAAGCTGCTCGATTCTATAACCCTTAGCGCCGTCAATCCAGCAGTCGCCTCCAGTCTTGATGAGGCACATGATGGCCAGCAGCAGCGAGCTTTTGCCTGTCCCGTTGGCTCCGACGACGGTGATCCAGTCTCCAGGATATACGTTCAAGTTATCCACAGAGGTCTTGATTTGTCCGCCACGAAGCCCTACAAAGTCGCGAAATGTCATGACCGGTGGCAGATTATCCGTACTCATCTCCCCGCCTGCTCTCGCATTCATTTGCTCATAATCATCCCAAACACCTGGATACCAAATGCCGTATTCCGCAATTTGTTGCCTGTACGCCTGAAACACCTCTTGCGGAGGGCCATCGGCGAGCAGCTCCCCATCAGGAGACATTACGATGAGACGATCAATCAGATCAAGAATTCCGCTGATTTTGTGTTCAACGATAACAAGTGTTTTCTCCGCACTAATCTCACGAATCGTGTCCCACACCTGCTGTGTGCCCTCTTCATCCAGCAATGCCGTTGGCTCATCCAGAAACAGCACCTCTGGCTCCAAGGCAAGTACGCTTGCTATGGCTAACCGCTGTTTCATGCCTTGTGACAGCTGTCCAATGAGAATATGAGCATCATCAAGCTCAAGCCCTACTTGGCTCAAATAATGTGCAATGCGAGCAGGCATCTGTTCCCTCGGCACTTGCAAATTTTCCAGCACAAAAGCAAGTTCCTCATCAACATAAGGCATACAGAACTGGGTATCGGGATCTTGAAACACATAGCCCCACCTGGCAGGTGTGCGGATTTCATCTGCTTTCATCGGTATTTCGATAATATCCGGAACGATGCCGCTCAGTACTTGCAGCAAGGTAGATTTGCCTGAGCCGCTTGGTCCCAAAAGCAGCACCTTTTCCCCTGGCTGAATAGAAAAGGAAACCCCCTGAAATAACAGGGGGGCGGCTTCTCCGGGATATTTTAACCTTAGATTGGTCACGCCTATTCCTTCACTCATCTCATTTACCCCAATACGTCGTAATCTTTCTTCGAAGCTGGACGAATGAGGCTGAGCACGCCTGTGCGAGACAGCGCACCCGCCAAATAGTACGCGAACACGCCGGCAATCAGCGCACTGCCCAAGAGGCGAAGTCCGATGAACAAGCAGTAATTCCAGAAGGTAAGCTGGTCAATATAACCATAATATTGGTCAACCAGCAAGGATAGTGCAGCGGATGCGAATGCCGCCAAAATCGTAACACCTACATTCACCCGGCGATAAAGGAAAAGAGCAAAAATGATTTCAGCGCCAAGCCCCTGCAAAATGCCATAGACAAGCGTGGAGACGCCCCATGAACCGCCGAACAGTGCCTCGATTGTCGCCGCGGCCACCTCAGCCAATAAAGCAACTCCCGGTTTACGAATAATCAGAAAGGCAAACGTTGCCGCCATAAACCACATTCCGTAGCTTAACTGCTCCGCATGCAAACCTATCGGTTTCAAAATATCGTACATAGGCCCCCATATGCGATAAATCACCCCAAATACAGCTGCGATCACGATCGTGATCAAAATATCGGCCAACTTTAACCCCTGTGTTGCTGTTTCTTTTTGCGCCATCTGATTTCCGACTCCTTTTCGTGGATACGTTTTTGTAAAATGAGATAGGCGAACACGTAAAAAAAGCCCACCGAATACCGGCAGGCATAAACTTAGTGCTAGACAAAAAGGCACTTCATTCTCTACGCTGGCATTATCCAGATCAGATTAACGGTCAGTGGCATAGGGCCACTATCTCAGCCTGACTTCATCAAGCACCCGTGTTGCTATTCATTTGGCTTAACTGTAGCTGATTAACCGATATTTGGCAATCTTTTTCGGAAAATTATTTTTGCTCAAAAACTCAGCTTGCTCCATTACCTCTGCCCTATTTTAGTTTAAAATTTGACTTCTGCCCCTCCTAAAACTACAATACGTAGTGTACTAATGCAAATTTATTTTCAAAGGAGTTTGATGAGATCCATGGACCATTCCACAATGTCACAGGGAACAGATTTTATTGCTATTTTGCTTTACATAGGCCTAGCCTTTTTTGTTGTTGCTATAATCGGGTACGTCCTCTCTGCCAAAGCGCACAAAGCGAATACGAGTCGACTGAAAAAAGCAGAAAAACAAGCCCAAAACAAAAAGCGGAAAACCTTGCTCTTCGTCTCGCACATGCTGGTTATTGTTGCTTTTTGCTTTGTAGGAACTTCACTTATTCAGCGCAGCTCCGGCAAATATAGTGTTGAGAAATTAAATTATAACGCCCCCATTCAGGTCACGACGGATAAGGATTACGGACGCGGCCATGACGAGGGGATGTTGACTTATGAGATGAAAATCCCGACCTCTGGCACACACAGCCCGCATGATTTGAAGTTTGGATTTTATAAGGAAAGACCGCCTTATGCAAAGCTGGTGCACAATTTGGAGCATGGCGATATTATTATTCATTACCATCCGGATGCGCCAAAGGAATTGCTTGATCAATTGGAGTATTTGACCCATTTCAAAAAGGCCGGTGCAGGCATTCTGGCTGTCCCTAACCCCGACGTGCCCAGCGACAAGGAAGTTGTTGTAACGGCCTGGACCAAAACGATGCAGCTCGTCAAATATGATGAAGCGAGTGTCGGCACATTCATCTATCAGAACATCGATAAAGGGCCTGAACAAATCCCTTCCGAAGTGCGCCGCGGCGGCGGTACGATGTAGTCGCGTTATTTGCGAATGGTTTCACGGTCCGATACCAAATCAGTGGGAACCAAACCCGTCAGCCGCCTGAATACCCGGTAGAAATAGGACGGGTCATTATATCCGATAAACTCGGATATCTCCGATACCGTTAAGGCGGAATGGCGAAGCATGTATACGGCTGTTTTGATTCTGGTCGCATGCACGAATTCGCTGATCGTCTGACCCGTCACTTTGCGAAAAAGCGATGCTGCATAGTTCGGAGATCGGCTGATGCAAGCACCGAGCTCATCCTTGGTCACATGCTCCCGGTAATGGCTCTGAACGTACCCCTTCATCTGCTCCACGAGCTGCAGGGTCGCCTTTGAGGCAGCGGCTTCATCCCATTCACGATGCAAATAAACGAACAGCTCTTTTAGCAGCGCTTCACACAGCGTTCGATAATAGGGCTGTTTGTCTTGCCACTGTAGGTGCATCAGGCGCAGGCGATCGAGGATAAGCTCATACTTGCCCGTAGATCGGGTTGTATAGTGCTGCTGTTGAAGAAGAGGGAAAGAATCCGCCGCTGCGAGCGAGGAGAATTGTACCACATATTTTTCATGGATCATTGTTGGAACGCTTCGCCCATAAAAGGGGACCTGACTAGGAATAAGCAGCCATTGCCCCTTCTCCAGCACCTGTTTCTTCTCATTGATCCAGTAGATGCATCGCCCATAAGTGACGAGTACCAGCGTCCAATTCGAACAGCCCTCCTGCTCCTCTGCGTACCAATTGCTACTCTTATCATAGGAAAAGCCAGCTACAATCAAGGTCTCACCACTCCTATACTATAGTACATATATCATACTATATTTCATAGAAACTCGCTGCATTTAGGCATATAATGAAGCCAAAATTGATTCGTCCACGATGAAAGGATGTCCTACACAATGCGTAAAACGAAAATTATTTGCACCATGGGCCCTGCTTGCGATTCCGTCCCTACTTTGAAAGAGCTTATCCGTGCAGGTATGAGTGTGGCGCGGTTAAATATGGCACATGGCGATTTGGATGAGCACCGCGGCCGTATTCAGCGCGTTCGCCAAGCCGCTCAAGAGCTTGGAGTTATCATTCCGATTCTTATGGATATCAAAGGACCGGAAATCCGTATCGGACAGTTGAAAGATGCTTCCTACGATTTGCAAAATGGCGATCGGCTCGTTCTGACAACTGAACAAATTATCGGTGATTCCAGCCGTGTCTCTGTCAATTATCCAGGACTTCCCCAAGATGTCGTGCCTGGCAATCTCGTGCTGATTGATGACGGCTCCATTGAGCTGCGCGTTGAAAAGATCGAAGGCACGGAAGTGACTTGTGTTGTTCTGAATCAAAGTGTTTTGAAACAACGCAAAGGCGTGAACTTGCCGGGCGTGCGTACTTCTCTTCCAGGCGTTACAGAGCGTGATATTATGCACCTCAAATTCGGTGTCGAAGAGAACATCTCCATTGTCGCGATGTCTTTCGTTCGTAACGGGAACGATGTGCGTGAGGTTCGTGGGATTTTGGAACAGCATGGCGCTGGGCTTACGCCGATTATTTCTAAGATTGAGAACGAAGAAGGCATGACGAATTTCGCTTCGATTCTTGAAGCTTCCGACGGCATCATGGTCGCTCGCGGCGATCTCGGCGTGGAAATTCCGACCGAAGAAGTTCCGATCGCGCAAAAAGACATGATTCGCGCTTGTAATTTGGCGGGCAAGCCGGTTATCACGGCGACGCAAATGCTGGATTCCATGCAGCGCAATCCGCGTCCAACGCGTGCTGAAGTCAGCGACGTTGCGAATGCCGTTCTGGATGGCAGCGACGTGGTTATGCTCTCCGGCGAAACTGCTGCAGGCAAGTATCCGATTGAGTCCGTCACCATGATGGCGACGATCGCTGAACGCGTAGAGCAAACCATGGAGCGCAGCTCCTTGATCGATGCTCAGCTTCAGTCGAACAACGAAGTGACCGAGGTCCTTTGCCAAGCTGTCGTATCTTCCTCTGACAAGCTGAACGCCGCAGCCATCTTGACGCCAACGGAGACTGGCTTTACCGCTCGGATGATCGCGAAATACCGCCCGCAAGCGCCAATTATTGCGGTAACAGCCAGCCAATATGCGATCAGCCAATTGAGCATGGTACAAGGCGTCATCCCGATCTTAGGTGAATTCTGCGAGTCCACCGATGCGATGATCCGTTCTGCTATTCAACAAGCCGAAACACTTGGCTATGTGAAAAAAGGCGACCTGACCGTCGTCTCCGCCGGTGTTCCTGTCGGTCAATCCGGCACGACCAACCTGCTCAAGGTTGAGCGCGTTTAGATGTTTGTGAGATGAGCAAAGGAAGCCGTCACCCCACTTTTGTGTGGGAGTGACGGTTTTTTTATTGCTGATCTCCCCTTATTTTAAGTAGATGGCGATTGGAATGCGGACGTACTTACTGCTGCTATTGGCGGTCGGGGGATTCGAGTGTTCTTTAAGTAGCTTCTGGCGAATGGGGATGCGGATGTTTTGATAAGCCTGCAATTATGCATCCTTTTTAGCCGTTTTTGAGGCAGCAGTCCTATATTCCTGCAAATATGCATCTTTTTGCGGCTGATATTCTATTATCAAACAAAAAGGGTAAAAATGCCTGCACTATCGCAGGCTTTTACCCTCTAACAAGCAATTTGGTTGAAAAAACCTGCACTTTTGCATCTTTTGTCCAGTCGATAAAGCGTAGAACCCCTTGGTCTTGGCGATTCCCGGTCCATCCATCGCTCTCAGCAATCTGCTTTCCCAAAGCTCGAATCACAAATAACCTCCCGTGCCACGTTAAACGTGCAACTGGAGGTTATTTCATCATCTGAAGCCCTAGGCCTCATCTACTAGCCGACCGCTGTTCAGATCAGATACTAAACAGCAGCCAGTGCCTTCTTGCTTTCCGGAACAGAGACTACTCCCTTATCTTCTGGGCTGTGGTTCTTGTCAGCTAATTCGTAAGGAATACAGATGGGGACACCTGTACGTGGATCCGGAACGATATCAGCCTCCACATTAAATATTTCACGCAGCGTTTCACTCGTCACAACCTCAGCCGGCGTACCTTCACGCATTACTTTACCCGCTTGAATAGCAACCACATGCTGCGCATAACGAGTAGCATGATTCAGATCATGCACAACCATAATAATCGTTCGTCCTTGCTCGCGGTTCAGCCCTTCCAATAGCTTCAATACCTCAAGCTGATGAGCCATATCCAGAAAAGTAGTAGGTTCATCCAGAAATAAAAGATCCGTTTGCTGCGCCAAAGCCATTGCGATCCAAGCGCGTTGACGCTGTCCGCCTGACAACTGATCGACAGGGCGATCAGCGAACGGCATTAAGCCCGTCACTTCGATGGCCCATTCAATAATTTGGTTATCTTCCTTCGATAATGAGCCCATTGCACGTTGATGAGGGAATCGCCCGTAACCGACAAGCTCCGCCACCGTCAAGCCCTCTGGGGCAATCGGATTTTGCGGCAAAATGGCTAATTGCTTCGCCACTTCTTTGGTCGATTGACTATGGATGGATTTCCCATCCAACAAAACGGTTCCCCGCTGAGGTTTCATAATTCTCGCCATAGATTTTAGAATTGTGGATTTACCGGAACCATTGGCCCCTACTAGGGCGGTTATTTTACCCGTAGGAATGCTTAAATTCAAATTTTCCACAATGAGATGCTCGCCATAAGAAATATTCAATTTATCTGCAACTAGACGATGAATGGAACTCACCCGTTTCTATATAAATTTCGTAACTGATTATCATTATCATAACTATAAATGCAAGTGAGAATCATTGTCAACGAAATAGTAAAAGTTAACGTGCACGAAATCCATATTTTTTGTATTTGACACCAGCCTGACAAATCATCCCAATGTCGCAGCCATTTCGCTATCCGCATTTTGGGGTAAGCTAAGCTCGCTGTCTCACACAACCTTATCGGAGGCCTTATGATTATCAGACTTGGTTTCGTCTCCATCGCCATGGCTATTTTTCACAATACCCCAAGTTCCACTTTTACCTATAAGCTGTTTTCACAGCGTCCGCGGGAGGAAGCCTTGCAGCGAGCTATCGACATCGGACGCAAAAACCTCGCAGCGACTCAGCGTATTCTTTATTACAATGCTGCTCATGGCATTCGCTTGTTCCGCCTTTCGTCACAGCTTATTCCACTGGCTACCCACCCGGATGTTCTGATAGATGTCGCAAATGTATATAAAGAGGAACTGCAGAAGCTCGGCGACTTCGCAAATGCACACGATATCCGCCTAAGTATGCACCCTAACCAATACACGCTGTTAAACGGTAGTGACACGGTTGTGGACGCTGCGATTCAAGATTTGGTGTACCACGCAGCCATTCTAGATGGGATGGGACTGGATCACTCTGCGATTATCAATATCCACGTTGGCGGGATGTACGGAGATAAAGAAGCTGCCATGGAACGCTTGTATGCCAAAGTCCCTGAAGTGCCTGAGCATGTACGGCGTAGGCTTACTTTTGAAAATGATGATAAGACTTACACACTTGAAGAAACATTAGCCGTGAGTCAAAGACTGAATCGTCCCTGCATGCTGGACTTGCACCACGATTGGTGCAACCCTTCTTCCGCCTCACCCGAGGCGCTTCTGCCAGCGATTGCCCTCACATGGGGAGATATTCCTATGAAAATTCATGTTTCTTCTCCAAAATCGCCCAAGGATACGAAGGAGTTTCGTTCTCACGCCGATTATATCGAGCCAGAACCGTTAATTGCCTTTCTCAAAAGCTGCAAGGAGGCGGGATTAGCAAGGATCGATGTCATGATTGAAGCGAAGATGAAAGACTATGCCTTATTTCAACTTGCGGAGCAGCTTGCAAAGATTCGCGGTATGAAACGAATAGATGGCGGGGTTTTGGAGTGGTGAGCGCTGTCGACTATGAACTATGGACTGCAAAAAAAGGCATCGCAGTCCCACTTGAGGATCACTCCTCGATTTTAGTGGAACGTCGAAGCCTTATTTGCGCGGAAACAAATTATCATTTTTTTTGCCCTTTATCTTTGTTCCTATTCTTATCCAGCTTTTTATTTTGCGAAAATCTTAAAATCTCATTTTGGCTTTTCACATGCTTCAAAGCATTGATCTCACCGCCAATAATGATGATCAGCGCCGATATGTAGAACCACGTCATCAGAACTATGATGCCCCCGACACTGCCATAAGTGGCGCTATAATTCGTAAAATTGTTTACATAGAAGGAGAAGCCAAAAGAAGTCCCCTGCCAGCCTAAGGAGGCGAAAAGGGCTCCCGGAAGTACGCTTTTGCAAGTCAAACAAGTGTTAGGAGCTATGTAATAAATACCGATAAATACAACGAAAATAATGATGAAATTCACAAGCCAGCGGAAATTATTCCAAAGATGAATCTTCGCTGCCGCAATAGGAACATGAGCCTCCATCCACGTGCCGATCCAATTCCCGAATACACTTAGAAGCAGCGCGGACGCGATAACGATGAGCATGCCTAGCGTCAGCATCACAGCAAGAAACCGCGAATGAATGAAGCTTTTGCGTTCCGGCAGCCCATAGGCTTTATTCACGGCAATCACAATAGAATTCATCGCGGCGCTTGCACTGACTAAAGCCAAGATGATCCCGAAGGAAAGCGTTGCCCCTCTTTTGACATTCAGCAAATTGCTGAGCGTTTCCTCCAACCAGCTTGAGACGGCTCCCGGCACGTACTCCTTGATCAGCAGCATGATATCATCAGATGAGAAGGGCATATACCCTAATAAACTCATAATAAAAAGCAGAAACGGGAACAAAGACAGTAAAAAATAATAGGCGCACTGCGCGGCAAGTCCCGTAGCGTCATGCTTCTGAAATTGCCCCCATAGCAATTTAAAATTGGAGATAACCATAGGATTATTATCCTTTCTTTGGGCTGAAATTATGATAGAATAGGTAATTCAGAAATGCTAGGAAACAGGTGAATAATAATGAGTTCTCTTTCTATATACCCCACTCCGTCAGGCTCGAAACCTACCTTTGAGCGCCCCATTCCCCATGCGAAAATGGCCCAGCTAACGAATAGCACACATTTCGTATCCAAAGAGGAGCAAGACGCTTTCTTTTTTCGCGATTTGGAAGACAGCCAGATTCTGCTTAATGAAGCGCAGGTGCAAGCCGTTCGTCATTATAAGGGGCCTTTGTTGACATTAGCCGGAGCCGGTTCAGGAAAAACGACCGTTCTAGTATGTCGAGTCGCCTATTTACTGCGTGTCCATCGGGTGCATCCGAGCCATCTGCTGCTGATTACTTTTTCGAAAAAGGCCGCCGAAGAAATGAGAGAACGTCTTACTTCTCTGCCCGGAATTGAGAGCAGTATGACGCAGTCGATGCAGGTGCGCACTTTTCATGCCTTTTGTTTGCGGCTGCTGCGAATGAATGGGTTTCAGCAGGAAATTCTGAGCGATGGCCGCTTTCAGCAAATTGTCTTTAAACGCATCATGCTGAGTATGGGATTGCAGGATACGTATCAGCCGGAAGTGCTTATTGCCCTGCTTTCCTCCTATAAAATGCAACTTATCGAGGTTCAGGATCTCCCGGAAAAAACGGAAGAGGATCAGGAAACGAAGAAGATTTTCATGCAATACGAGCAGTGGAAAATGGAACAGCAGAAAATCGATTTCGATGATATTCTGCTCCTCGCCTACCATTTATTGAAGCAAAATGCCGATATTCTTCGTTCACTGGAACGAAAGTTTACTTATATCAGCGTCGATGAGTTTCAAGATACGAACACGGTTCAATATGAAATTATTAAAATGATCGCTCAAAATCATCAGAACCTCATGGTTGTTGGCGATGATGACCAGACGATTTATTCGTTCAATGGGGCTCGAAATGAATTCATCCTACAGTTCCATGAGCAGTATCCAACTGCCAAGACGGTCACTTTAGATATCAACTACCGTTCAACTTCCAGCATCGTTGGTCTGGGGAACGCCATTATCCGTCATAATGTCCATCGGAAAGCAAAGACTCTTCTGGCTACAAAACAAAGCGAGTTGAAACCAAATTATGTACGACCTGCGAGCAGCGATGACGAAGCCGATTGGTTAATTCAAGATCTCCGGATGAAAGTCGCTGAAGGCGGCGGCTTGTATGGAGATTTTGCGATTCTCTATCGGACTGCCAGCAACAGCCGAGCTATTATCGAGCAGTTGATCATGCATAATTTGCCTTTTGTCGATTACGGCAGCAATGACTCTTTCTACGATCAATGGATGGTGAAGCCGATTATTGACCACCTTCGAATTGCCCATGAACGGCGAAATTTCGAAGCCATAGAGGGTGTCCTACCTTCATTATATATTGGTCGCGACCAAGGCATGCGGATTATTCAAGATCAAGAGGCTATTCAAGCCAAAAAGTGGCCGTTAATCCATCTGCTTGGCTTGCCGCAGCTCAAGGAATTCCAAAAAGAAAAATTGAAAAGCCGAATCAAGTTGATCAAATCTCTTGCTGAGATGAAGCCGCTGGCAGCGGTTCAAACCATTCGCAAAGATTTCTACGATTCCTTCTTGGAAACGAACAAGCGCAGCAAGCTGACCCAACATCGCGAAATGCTGAAAGAAACGCTGGATGAGCTGGAATCCTCCGCCAAACGGTTCGATACGGTGGAGCAATTTCTTTATTTTATCCATGAAGTCGCAGAAAAACGCACGGAAATGAGTGCTCTGAAAAAAGATCATGCCGCGAATAAAATTTCGCTCATGACCATTCATAAATCGAAGGGACTCGAGTTCAAGGTGGTGTACTTGCTTTGTGCGATTGAGGGCAACATGCCGCATAGCTCGGCACTCGATGCTGGCCATCTGGACGATGTGAAGATGGCCGGGGTTGCGGGGCGCGACAAGGGGCCTGCCGCGCTCGAGGAAGAGCGGCGACTGGCCTACGTCGCCGTCACACGCGCCAAGGCTGAGCTGCTGATCAGCTCGCCGGCGTATTATCGCGGGAAGAAGGCGGAGCCTTCCCGCTTCCTGCTGTCCGCGTTCTCTGACGCGGACGCTGGGGTTGCTGCCAGCCGCAAGCCTGCGGCGGCTGGCAGTGGGGCTGCGGCCCGCGAAGCGGCCGCAGGGCGCCCGGCGGCGCGGCGGTTGGATGCCGGCGCGGGGCGCGAGGCCGCGACGGAGGAAGTCGCGGCATGGGTGTGCGGCCAGGCCGGCTGCAAGGCCTGGGCGCGGATCTCGTCGCCGCAGGAAGCGCGGCTGACGGCGAAGGCCTGCCCCCTATGCGGCGGGGCCATGGTGAAAGGCCGCCGGACGGTTTCTCTCGCACGCACACGCTGAACTTGAGGCTAGGCTCCGGCTGCATGATCGACCTCCAACGTGGATAGAATACCTCTATCTGACCAGTTGGAGGGATACACATGATCAAACGTTTCAATCGCTTAGCTATTGAACTGCCGCAACCGACAACCGCCGATCCGAACGCGGCTGCCGCTGTCCAAGAATTGCTCGGCGGCAAATTCGGTGAAATGTCTACACTGAACAACTACATGTTCCAGTCCTTTAACTTCAAGAACAAAACAAAGCTGAAGCCCTTCTACGATCTCGTCTCGAGCATCACAGCAGAGGAATTCGGCCATGTCGAATTAGTTACCCATGCGATCAACCTTTGTCTTGCCGGCTCTACACGGCCTGGAGATCCGGATTCCACTCCTCTGACAGCCGCCAAGGATATACGCAATACACAGCATTTCATTGTTGCCGGCCAGAATGCTCTGCCTTTTGACTCCATGGGCAAGCCTTGGACGGGTGAAAATGTGTTCAACAGCGGCAATCTGATCCTCGATCTGCTGCATAATTTCTTCCTGGAGTGCGGGGCTCGCACGCATAAGATGCGCGTTTATGAAATGACAAGCCATCCTGTGGCCCGCGCCATGATTGGCTATTTGCTTGTCCGCGGTGGCGTGCATGTTGTTGCCTACGCCAAAGCCCTTGAAGTAGCTACTGGAGCCGATGTCACCAAGCTCATTCCCATTCCAAGCTTGGACAACAAAGCTTTCAATGAAACTCGCAAATATGAGGAAAAAGGCTTGCACCGTGTGCTCTACCGCTTCAGTGATGAGGACTACAAGGACTTGGAGCAAATCTGGAAAGGTGCTCATCCCGAGGACGGCGGCTCCTTGATTGTAAAAGAAGGCATCCCTGAGGGTGGGCCCATCCCGGACTACGCAGATACACCGGAAGAGTTCGCACCGGGCATATTCCCGGAGGATTTCATGAAAATTGCTGCTAGATTACAGCAATCGGCGGGCATTACTGTGTGAATCAGGAACCAGCTGCAAGTAAGAGGCTGTCGCAACCCTGTGCTAGTTGCGCAGTTTGCATTTTGTCTGTTTAATTAGAAAATTCCTGCAAATATGCATCCTTTTCGTCTTGGGAATAGGCAAAAAGGTGCAAAGCCTGCAATTATGCATCCTTTCGAGACCTTTTTTCGATTCTAGGTTAGAAAAGCCCAAAAAGCCTGCATAATCGCAGGCTTTTCGCTATTTTCACATGATTTGATCGAAAAAGCCTGCACTATTGCAGGTATTTCAAAATCCGTGATCCACGGACATCGTCTATATGGTGGAGCGTACGCCTATACATGTCTTTGGTTCTTGTTTCACTTGAAATAGAAGCTATAAAGACTTTCATATACTTATTATGTAAACCCCTGGTACTATCAGCAAAAAGCGCCTTCCTACTCCACTCTAAACCTCACTTTTAGTGCAAACCTCTAATTTGCTTAGATGACGGGGTGCTGGGTGCTTGTGTTGGGTGTTGGGTGTTGTCTATTGAGTGTTGCGTGATGGCTGTTGCATGTTGGGCGCTACTATTGAGTGTTGGATGATGGCTGTTGCATGTTGCGCGCTAGCTATTGAGTGTTGGATGATGGCTGTTGCATGTTGGGTGTTGGCTATTGAGTGTTTGGTGCTGCCTGTTGCATGTTGGGCGCTGCCTGTTGCATGTTGGGTGCTGGCTATTAAGTGTTGCGTGCTGCCTGTTGCATGTTGGGTGCTGCTATTGAGCGTTGGGCGCTGGCTATTGAGTGTTGGATGATGGCTGTTGCATGTTGGGTGTTGGCTATTGAGTGTTGCTTGCTTGCTATTGAGTGTTGGGCGCTGGATGGGGATGCTGGTTATTGAGTGTTCGGTGATCGGGATTGAGAATTGGAAGCTAAATGCTGGGTGTTGGCTATTGGGTGCTAGTTGGGTGTCGGATGTTGTCTATTGTGCTAGTTGAGTGCTGCGTGTTGGGTTTTCCACGTTGGGTTTAGGTGCTTGGTATCCAGAGGCGCTGTCCAGTGTCCAATGTTCCATCTGTCGCGCTCCATGTTGTCAGACCAGCAATCTTACGTCTACTACCTTAGATCCTCCATCCGTCCAAACTGCCATCTTACAACCTTTGGCCTGCCCTCTCCGCCATCTATGATCCTCGACTCAACCAATCTGCCATAACCACCTGCAATCGGTTCAATCCACCCTCTACCATCTGCCTCATCCGTCTATGAACGTACACAAATTAAAACAAATAAGAGCCTCAGAGACTCGTATTCTAGAGGTTAATAACTTCTCCCCCTGCTCAACGAACCACTAAAAGCTCTTATTTGCTCCATCTTGTTTTCGAATCTTCTTCAGCCTTCTTCAAGATTTTTTCAAGCTTTTTTCAAGCCTTCTTCAAATCTTTACAGGCCCTCTCGTGTCTTTTCAAGTCTTCTTAAATCCCTCTTACACAAGCTCCCTCAAAGCACTCAAAGCCGCATCATAATTCGGATGCTCTTTCATCTCTGTCAAATACTCGACGTAGCGAACGGTGTTGTTCGTGTCCAAGATGAAAATCGCACGTTGGTCGAGTTGAATTTCTTTGATTAGCAATCCGTATGCTTGACCGAAGGCGCGGTGTTTGTAGTCGGATAGTGTAATGACTTTATCGATGCCCGCGGCTCCGCAGAAACGGCTTTGCGCGAAAGGGAGATCTACGGAAACCGTTAGAATAACGACATCCTCGCCAAGCTTGTCGGCCTCCACGTTGAAGCGGCGCGTCTGTGCATCACAAGTTCCCGTGTCTACAGAAGGAACGACGGAAATCAGCTTCACTTTGCCAGCATAATCCGCCAAGCTTACCTCGGTCATCAAATCTTTATTTAATGTAAAATCCGGTGCCTGATCGCCAACTTTGATTTCCGGTCCAAGCAAGGTTACTGGGTTTCCTCCAACGGTTGCTACTCCTGTGCGTTCTTGAATTTGTGTCATATATATTCCTCCTGAATTTATATTGAAATGCGATTTTATCCACAGCTATTGTCTTAGGCTTGCGAGATCACTGCTTTCAGTTTCTCTTTGGACTGAACACCAACAAGTTGATCAACGACTTGCCCATTCTTGAAAACAAGCAAGGTCGGAATACTCATGACGTTGTATTTGGCAGCGGACTCGGGATTATCGTCCACATTGATTTTTACGATTTTAGCAGCATCGCCAATCTCGGCGGAAAGCTCATCGAGGATGGGAGCGATTATTTTACAAGGACCGCACCAAGGTGCCCAGAAATCGACGAGTACGGTGCCTGCCGCTGTTTCGCTTTGGAATGTAGCATCGGAAATATGGTTAACTGACATGGCTGATTCCTCCTAGTATTGGTTTAACTTATTTGTTACGCGTGCTGCTCTGAGATGTACCGTTCTGCGTCCAGCGCAGCCATACACCCGCTCCCTGCCGAAGTAATGGCTTGGCGGTAAATGCGATCCTGCACATCGCCACAGGCAAAGATGCCAGGCACACCGGTCTGTGACGTTCCCGGAATGACCTGTAAGTACCCCAGCTCATCCGTTGGCAGTTGTCCGCCCAGGAATGCTGTGTTCGGGGTATGCCCGATCGCTAAGAAGATACCGTCTGCTTCGAGCAGTTCCTCTTCGCCTGTCACATTATTGAGCACTTTCAGTCCGCTCACACCCATTGGACCTGCCACTACTTCAAGGGGGGTGCGGTTGAGGCTCCAAGCGACTTTTTGATTGCCGCGGGCATGATCCTGCATGATTTTCGATGCCTTCAAATCGTCTCGGCGATGAACCACGCGCACTTCTGAAGCGAATCGAGTCAAGAACTGCGCCTCTTCCATCGCGGTATCCCCGCCGCCAATGACGATGATTTTCTTATTGCGGAAGAAGAATCCGTCGCATGTCGCACAAGTGCTTACCCCTTTGCCGATATTCTCGGATTCGCCTGGGATGCCCAGCTTTTTGGCCGAGGCTCCTGTTGAGATGATGAGCGCATCTGCTGTGAGCTTCCCTCCATCTTCCAAAAACAAAGTGAAAGGGCGCTTGGAAGTATCCACTTCAGCAACACGGCCGGACTGTATCATCGCTCCGAAGCGCAGCGCTTGCTTCCGCATATTGTCCATAAGCTCCGGTCCGGTGATTCCGTCTGGGAAGCCTGGGAAGTTATCGACCTCGGTCGTTGTTGTCAACTGACCTCCGGGTTGTATGCCTTCGATGACGAGTGGGGCCACGTTGGCTCTCGCCAAATAAATGGCTGCGGTTAATCCTGCAGGACCAGTACCGATAATAATCGCTTTGTGATGCATAGGAATTCCTCCTTTGTGCTTATCCGAAATTTGGGCGTCAATTTAAGTTGTTATAAATTTAATTTGAAGCAAACTTTATGAATGAATCATACCAATTTCATTTAATATTGTCAACAATTAATTTGTGTACAATTTAAAATTACACAGACGATCTCTCTTTCTAGCTGACACTTCATCCATCTGGCATTTTTATCCACCATTTTCATGAACCTTTCAGCATTCACTCAAGCCCCTTTCAGTTTGAGTAGGCATAATGACCTTAGCACAACGAAATCAAATGTTTCGAAGGGAGATCATTCAATGAATAACCATATACAAATCAGTCCCAAATGGAAGTGGGTTTCTACCCTGCTCGTCCTCATTATGATTGCCTATGTACTCGTGTATCCACCTCTGAAGAAAACAGATGAAGCTGCGGTAGCCAAAGTGAATGGAGTTGCCATCAGCAAAACACAGCTTTATGACGCAATGGTAGGCAGCGGCGGCCAACAAACGCTGGATACGTTAATATCCGAGGAACTAATCAACCAAGAAAGCCAAAAATCCGGTGTCCAAGTAACCGATGACGATATTCAAGCAGAAATCTCCAAGATTCAAGGTTCTTACGGATCTGATACCGAATTTCAACAAGCACTTACTTCCTATGGCATGACGCTGGACGATTTAAAGAAAAATATGAAAAGCCAAGTGCTGTTGAAGAAGATTTTAGCCCCTCAAGTTACAATTACGGATGATGAAATTAAAAAATACTATGACGACAATCTGGAGTCTCTGAAAAATCCTGAACAGGTACAAGCCTCACATATTTCTGTAGCAACCAAGGAGGAAGCTGATGCGATCTTAGCGGATTTAAAAAACGGAGGCGACTTTGCTGCCATTGCCAAGGAGAAGTCTCTAGATACAGCAACCAAGGATAAGGGCGGTACGCTTGGATATATTGACAAAGGCAGTATGGACCCTACCTTCGAGACTGCGGTATTCGCTCTTGGCACAGGTGCGACTAGTGAAGCCGTTAAGACCAGCACAGGCTATGACATCATCAAAGTAACTGATCATAAAGCCGCCTCTACGCCAACATTGGAGGAAAAAACGAAGGATATTAAACAAACATTAACCGATGAAAAGTTATCGACGTTGGCGTCGACATGGCTGGATGAGCAAAAAACGAAATCAACCGTTGAGAACTATCTCAAGACAAAGGCTTAACGCTTCGGAGCTGAAAAGCCCCCCAGAGGACCATCAAACGGAACTACAGTACGTTATCTTATCTGGAACAGGCCAGTTTATGGCTCAAGCGGAACTACAGTACGCTATTTGTTCACTTTTGAAGTTAGACTATTTCGTAGACACACCTTAAGGAACAACCTTTATAATATAGATATTAAATAAGGTCGAGGTGTGGCATGGGATCACAACGTGAAAGTTATGATGAGGAATTTAAACGCAAGACAGTTGAACACATGGAGTCTGCTAATAAGAGACCAATTGAAATTTCTAAGGAATTAAATATTCCTAAAAGTACCCTAAGTCGGTGGATTAAACAGTACGGCAGTAGAACTGTAGAATCTCAGTCTCAGGTGTTTGTAGACTATGAACGAATGAAGAAGTTGGAGCAAAGCATCCTCGAATTAAAAGAGGAAAATGAGATTTTAAAAAAGGCGATGCACTTCTTCACAAAGGACCCGTGCTGATTTATTCGTTTATTTATAAACACCGCTTCCAGTACCGGGTCGAGAAGATGTGCACCGTTTTAGAAGTCTCACGAAGCGGATATTACAAATGGATTAAGAGGGAACCTAGTGCTCGTGAAAAGCGCTTAAAAGCGCTAGATCGGAAGATAAGAAGACTGTTTAATCACTTTAAAAAACGCGCAGGAAGTCCGACGATTACAGCCGTATTAAGAAAAAATGGGACTGCGGTTTCTTCCAAAACGGTCAGTCGGCGTATGAAGGAAATGGGATTGAAGTCAATAACCGTAAGGAAAGTAACGGCTACGACGAATTCTAAACATGACTTGCCTGTGTTCGAAAATGTGTTAAATCGTCAGTTTACTGTGCTAGCGCCGAATAAAGCTTGGGTAACGGATATCACTTACATCCAGACGGGCGAGGGCTGGTTGTATTTGGCAAGCGTAATGGATTTGTACTCTCGCAGAATTGTAGGATTTTCAATGGGAGCTCGAATGACAAGGGAGCTCGTTTTAGACGCGCTAGAGAAGGCATATAAGCGTCGCAAGCCTGAGCCAGGATTAATTCATCACTCTGATCGTGGCTCTCAATACGCTAGTCATGACTACCGCGCAAAGTTACAAGAGTACAAAATGATTGGCAGCATGAGCCGTAAAGGAAATTGCTATGATAACGCTTGTATCGAGTCCTTCCATAGCACGTTGAAAAAAGAATTTGTGTACCAAACAAAATTTAAGACCCGTAAACAAGCCATGAGAGAACTCTATGCTTACATTGAGTTTGACTATAATCGACTACGACCACATTCTACTCTAGGATACGAGACGGCTCATCATTTCGAACAAATTTACTACAGAAATCAGGCTGTCTAATGCCGTGGTTGTTCCTTAATTTTGTGTCTACGCTATTGACAGAAGTACA
>NZ_MBTG01000008.1 GCF_002027705.1 Paenibacillus ferrarius
TGGCCGCCGTCTAGTGACCTGAAGCGTGAACCTAAGAATCACCGGAAGTCCGGCGGAAAAAAGGGAGGACCTGTCGGCCATAAAGGGCATACCCTTTCTTGCATAGACGATCCCACTACAACCATTATTCATCCGGTTTTAGTCTGTGAGAACTGTGCGGTCTCACTTGAGGACGTCGCATGTCTAGGGTATGAGCGTCGACAGGTTTTTGACATCCCTGTTCCTGTCATGGAGGTGACGGAGCACCGAGCCGAGAAGAAAAAGTGCCCATGTTGCCACACCTTGCAGAAAGGCATCTTCCCTAAAGGCGTCCATGCACGTGCCCAATACGGTGAGCGGTTCACTGCTGTAGCCGCTTATTTGCATACGCACCAAATGCTCCCGCTTGCTCGCACAACCGATCTTCTTCATGTGTTGACGGGGTGTCGGCCAAGTCAGGCAACACTTCTTTCAAGTATCCGTAAAATGGCTGAAAGCTTACTTCCCTACGAAGAGGTCATTCGTCATAATCTCCTTGCCAGTCCCGTAATCCATGCCGATGAAACGGGCGTGCATGTAGACAAAGAGGGACACTGGGTTCATGTGAACAGTACGAAGAACTGGACCTTGCTTGGTGTCCATTCTAGCCGCGGAACCGCGGGGATGAAGTCGCTAAACGTACTGCCTTCCTATACGGGTACAGTGATCCACGACTTTTATGGGCCGTATTTTAAACAGGATAAAGACTTTACCTTCAAACATGCCTTATGCAATGCCCATTTATCTCGGGAGTGCAAAGGGATTGAGGAATATGACGGGCATCGATGGGCCAGCGCTATGCTCACACTGCTGCATACAAGCTGGTCCATCACCCGCAAGACCAGAAAATTAGGTAGGCCACTTACCGAAACAGCCATCGGCAACTACGAACGACGGTATGAGATGATTCTAGAGATGGGAAAGGTCGAGCTCGAAAAGGAGCCCCTGCTCCAATCAGGGCGCAGGGGAAAACCGCGTAAGAGTAAGGCCGCAAATCTTTGGGCACGATTCCGTGACCACAAGGAAAGTATCTTGGGGTATCTTCGAGATGCCAATATTCCCTTTGATAATAACCAAGCCGAACGTGATCTTCGCATGATTGCCGTTAAGCGGAAAATATCCGGCTGTTTTCGTTCGGAAACGACCCCGGGCTTCTTTGCGACCATCCGAAGCTTTATCTCCACGTTGATTAAACAAAATCATCCTATTCTTACATCACTGAAATAGGCTTACGCTGGTGATTTCAGCTTTTTTACTCGGAGTCCTGAGTAGTAACCGATTATGCAGGCTTTTCCTGTTATTTCTTCCTATAATCAGGAAATCGCTTCAAAAGCATGCAGAATTGCAGGAATTCTTCGTTTCTGACTGCTCCAACAAGAAAAAAGATGCATAATTGCAGGCTTTTAACAATTACAGTCGCCCAAGTCGCTGAAACCTGCAACTTTCGGGAGGGACTTTGTAAGTCTATGCTTCCGTTTCATGACCACGTCTTCGATAATATGAAAATCACCCTTGCATGGGGGGGGGCACGGCTTCCCAGAGCTAGGCGAGCCGCTCATGGGATGGAAAACCTGCAAAAATGCAGTTTTTTTCGACCGAATCGCATGAAAAAGCGGAAAAGCCTGCGATTATGCAGGCTTTTCCTGCTATTTCTTCCTATATTCCGGAAATCGCTTCAAAAGCATGCAGAATTGCAGGAATTCTTCGTTTCTGGCTACTCCAACAAGAAAAAGGATGCATAATAGCAGGCTTTTAAACAAAGGGAGCCGCTAAATTCGCGGATACTTGCATCTTATGCGCTTGTATCGGTATAAGTATTAATCATAGCGAAGGAGTTAGGCAACCAAAGCTGCCTAACTCCTTTTTGTTCTTGTGTTTGTACCTCTACCTCTACTTCTACTTCTACTTCTACTTCTACTTCTACTTCTACTTCTACCTCTACCTCTACTTCTACTTCTACTTCTACTTCTACTTCTACTTCTACTTCTACTTCTACTTCTACTTCTACTTCTACTTCTACTTCTACTTCTACTTCTGCTTCTGCTTCTACTTTGGCTTGTAGATGACATTGATCTTATGTCAGTCTTTGTCTTTAACCTTCTTTAACATTGCCCTTGACGAATGGATTTTGGATTTTGGATTTCGCGGATCGAGCTCTTGAGCATACTTAACTTCAACAAAGGTCTCTATTCCATCAAGATCCAATGTCCACATGTCAAAGATCGTTTCTACAATTCCTTCATCCATTTGCTGATGGTTTCGTAATGGCTGTTCACAAAAGGAAGTTATCAAGGGATTTGTTTCTACAAGGACCCAATGATCATACTCTAAATGGTTAAAAAGCCTGACATTTCTGTTCAGTTTCCTACTGAAAGAAACCCAATAATTATTGCCATATCGGCTACTTCTCTTTATTGGTATAGGTGTATACATAATCGCACCATCTCAATCTATTAAAAAGGGAATATACTTAATTCATAAACAAATTTCATCCTGATATCAATATGTTCGACAAAGGTTATCAGTAACCGCTATTTTCCTACAATTAAAATTAGTATTTTATAGTGTTTAAACCTATAAATGGTAAACTTGATCTACATACATATTGTGGAATTAATGGTAATATAGAGTTTTCCGGTGATGTCTTAATAGATTTATATAATATGCTTTTTTAGGATTACGTCATGACAAAAATTACTGCAAAGGATGATTTACAATGAAAAAGGTAAAAGTTACTGCACTATCAGTAGTACTGGGATGCGCACTGTTGGCTAATTCAGCGTCTGCTGCGAGTTCGAATTGGTATAATACAACTTCTCCATATGAAAAAGATAAATGGTGGAAGCCATATGCAGGCAATCTTACTGCGCTTAAAGATTCTACTTACCCCATCGTTAGAGCAAACCTAAATTTTTATTGGAGCCAAACACAAAAAAACGAAATGATGCGCTATATTAGTTATTATCCAACCTTTGATGTCAGAGATTCATCAAAAGCTGGTTATAGTGGTTATTACATTTGGACAGATCTTCCAGACCCGAAATACGATTACGAAGACGATAATAGTGACAGTAAAAATGATGAACTAGAAGTCGTTTCCAGAGATCAATGGAGTATTCAAGCAAATACTTTTTATAATGTTAATACTAGCTGGAATGTTATAAATACAAATGTTAATCCTGCTAATGTTGCTTATGCTAGCTATAGCATTGCACCTTTATTTCCAGGCGGTGATTATAATACTGGTTATGGTTCTGCTGAGTATCTAGGTGGCGCTTATTACGGTGGATTATTTAGCCCAGCCGCTACTACTTCAGATCAAACCACTTCACAATCTGAAATAAATAATCAAACCATATCGACATCTAAAATAAATGAACAATATAATGGAATTAAAACAAAGCAAGATTTAGAAAATTTTAAAACCGCTGCACACGAGAAACTAAAAAGCTTGAGTTTTAAAAAAAATAGTAATGATGCTCGTGCAAAGTATATCATTACTCTAAAAAAACCGATTGGAGCAGAAAGGCTCTCAAAATTTACTGAAAAAACTAATGTCCAAGAAGTTATTGGAAGGGGTTATAAGGATGGGAAGATAATAACAATCGAAGATAAAATATCTGAAATCGCTAAGTATCTTGAAGACTCTGAGATATTTAGCGTGGAAATTCAAACAAGTGACTCGGTTCCACAAGGTCTCTCTTGGAAATTAGAAAATGTAAAATAGTTCATTGTATTTCGGAAAGATAAGGGTAGGCAAATGCCTATCCTTATCTTTCTATCATTTTTTTAAAACAGGAGGATTTCATGGAGCGTATTAACTTATTGGCGAAGATTTCACTTGTTTATCTATCATTGTATTTTTTTGTTTTTATATTTGGCTTTTATTCTTATCTTTTGTTTTGGGGGCAACCAGATCATAATAAAGTTTCTTCGGGGCTCTATATTGGATTTTTAGTATCAATAGTTCCATTTGGATTAATAGCATGGAAATTAAATAACAGGAAAAATGATTATGAAAATATATATAAGTTAGGTCTCTATCTTATATTGATCAATATTATCTTCGAAAAAGTGATTCCGCTAACATTTTCTTACTTTTGGGAACAAACTGATCAAATTGATAACTCTTATATATTTTTGTCTGAAATTTTCACTTACTTTATTTTTAAAGAATATTATCTTCTCGGGAGCATTTCCGTTTCCATTCTTACATTTATTATTGGTTGTAAGATCTCTTCTACAAATAAATAAATCTCAAATACGAGAAACTAAGATTGTCAGTAGAAACAGGTCAGATGAGAGCGGACGGTGGGATTTAGACTCGCTAATGCTAGCGTATAAACGCTCAAAATGTTGGTGCTCCCTTAAGGCAAACAAATTAAAAAGGCAATATTTGATTGAGAAACAGTGCACTTGAACCAAAAGAAAGTAAAGATATCAAAACAAAATCCAAAGTAAGTACCTATCAAATCAAGACGAATATCCATAATAAAAACATTAAAAAAATTATCAATTATCAAGGCATTCTTTAAAAATCCACAAGGAGGGAAACGTAAGTCTTCTTCATTACGAGATATTCCACCACTATTTAAAATTTGGGTTAATTCTGAAAATGTTTTTGGTTGATGTTGGACTACTAATTTAGCCAATTCTGGATTACTTTTTAATTGGTGATATATCAGGAATTATAGGTGTTACAGGAGTTTGATGATTAACTGGTTGTGGATAGAAACCTGATTGAAATTGTCCTGGCTGATTAACTGGTAGTGGTTTAGAACCATAACCTGATTGAGGTATTCCTGAAGTTACAGGAGTTTGATGAATAACCGAAAAATTTCTATAATTCATTTTTTGTCCTCATTCCTAATTGTTATTATAAGACTATAACCTTTTTATTTTACAATATATGTCAATACGTCTATATTAGTTCCAGAAATTCACATATTTCAATAGCCCATTTACGACTCAACGCCAAGTCAGTCGCGATTGCAGGCTTAGCGCATGACCTGCTTGTCAGTTATTGATTGTTCCTGATCTAATAAGTTCGAGCGTTGTAGTACTCTAATTGTGTAAGCGTCAAACAGCCCCCACCATGCTGTCATGTTGAGGGCTGTCATAAACTATAGCTATTGTTGTTTAAATATACTCGGCAAGCGAGCGGTAGCACCTTCGACCACGAAAGCAGCTTGTCTAGTGCTTCGAGGTTTCAGCATCGTTTCATGACTCGCAGCTTTTTACAGCTGTACGTAACAATCTGTGCGTCTTGCTTTGCAACTTTCGATTCAATAAGGACTTAAAGGCGGCTACAGCTCAATCACCGAGCACCCGGATTCCTTACCTCAGACGATAATCCCGCAAATCGATAGAAACTCTCATCAAAAGGTACCGGTCCACCGGACGTTACAAAACGTTTCGCCCCTTCGCCTGTGTACAAATTGCGGGTACCATGGAAGATTCCCTGCGGCACGTAGATGAGATCGCCGGCTTCGAACGCTTTCCATTCTCCGTTCAAATAAACTTCGCCCGTTCCTTCGATGCCGATAAACAACTCGCTGGAGGACGGATGCTGGTGCACAGCGAAGCTTTGCCCGGGCTCTTGAATGCCGCAATGCAGCGATAGCTGCGCACTGCCCGTTCCTGGCCAGAAGAGGAAGTTCATATTCGCCGGGTTCGTGACATTTTGCGAAGGATCGTTCCCTTTGTAAGCTTTCAGCTGCGTTTCTTCGTTATACAAATGATTAAACAAACGGGGATGAGATGCTCTCGCAGCGCCTACAGGCAGCGGACTCTGCCAAATATAGAGCGTTACTGTCTCTCCCTTGTCCGCATATACGGCATAATCAATGCCCGAAGGTGCGTACAGGGTAGAAGCTGCTGACACTTCTTGGGTTTCCGCTCCTACACGTGCGCTTCCTGAACCGCTATGAATAATCGCTACAATTTCTTGCGCCGTGCCTTTTTCGCAGCTTGCCCATGTACCGCCGGGCAGCAGCCGAACTACTAAACCTGTAACGTGTACGGCACCTTGATCCTCTGTAACAGGTTTGGCGAGCTGATAGGTTCCGCGATCCTCCCAGACTAGCTCCGAAACTTTGATAACCGCACCAGCTTGCAGCGGTTTAACGGCTGTTGTCATGGCCATTCCTCCTCTATTTTTAATTGCTCAAGTTCAATCAACTACGCTCGTATATCACTCATAATTTCACCTGTTCCAAGTTCAACGATCTCAGTGAAAAGGGCTTCCCGACACTTGTTCAAAGGTTGCGAACGGGGCTGGCGCATAACTCAGTGAACGGCCATCGAATTTACCGAATTTCCCTCGATCAAACACGATTTGACCTCTTCGAATGGTGACCAGCGGAACACCCGTTAAAGGCAATCCCTCGTAAGGCGACCATCCGCAAAACGAGTGCAAATCCTTAGCCTCAACCTCCCAGACTTGTTCATCGTCCACAATGACAATGTCTGCATCCAGTCCAGGGCGTAAACTTCCCTTCGTATGATTCAAACGGAAGCGATTGGCCGGACCATCTGCCAGCAGGCTTACCACCTTGCTGAGCTGCTCATCCCGACTCAGCTCAGGAAGATGGCGCCCAAGTCCAGTCAGCAGCACGGGCAGCAGCTCTTGCACGCCCGGCAGCCCTGGCGGAGCTTCGCCGAAGTCCGCTGCTTTTTCTTTCAGTGAATGCGGTGCATGATCGCTCCCAACGGAAGTCAGCGCGCCGCTTCTGACAGCATCCCACAGCCTTGCCCGATCCCGTTTTCCACGAATGGCGGGACTGAGCTTGGTTTTAGTCCCTAAAGCCGCAGCGCTTTCCAAATCAAACCACAATTGGTGCGCCGTCGTCTCGAAGGTCACAGGATAACCGGCACGGGCAGCCGTTTCCAGAAGATCCACTTCTTCCTCCGAAGAAACATGGAGGACATGGATCGAGGTACCATACTTGCGTACGAGGCGAAGTACCCGGGACACGGCTGCAATCGCGCCGCTTCGCGGGGCTATCAGCTCATAGGAAGCCAGATCGTTTGGTGTTCGGTGCACCCGGCGATACAGATGAAGGACAGCATCATCTTCCGCATGCAGCGTCAATGGGATTTGACGCTGCGCTGCGAGCCGGAAGATGGTTTCAAGATCCGCATCAAGATCAATCACATTCCGGGCTGTGCGATGGCCGGTTAGAAACAATTTGATGCTTGCCGCATGTTCCTGCTGAAGCCCATCCAAAGGATGTAATTTGCCAGGCACAACGCCGATGTGAAAACCGTAGTCAACCAATGAGTGGCCTTGGATAAGCTTGTCTTTTTGCCGGATTCGTTCAATGGTGTCCGTATAGGGATCTGTGTTGGGCATATCCAGCACCGTCGTAATGCCTCCGGCGACCGCGGCCTTGCTTGCGGATTCCCAGTTCTCTTTGTGCTCATACCCGGGGGTACGGAAATGCACATGAGAGTCGATGAGACCTGGGAGGACATATTTGCCGCCTGCATCCAATTCCTGCTTGCCTTGAGGGCGCTCCGAGGCTGCGAAAACAAGTGCTATTTTCCCATCCTGAACGGCAATTCCTCCGTCTCTGACAGCATCCTTGTACACAAGACGACCATTATAAATGACGAGATCGTATAAATCGCTCATGATACCAGCTCTTTTCCGATAATTTCCTTCGCTAGCCGGTTCACAGGCCCCATCAGCGAAACGGCGCGCGCATCGCGCAGCAGTCTTTCCAACTTGCGTCCACGTACATAACTCGATCCACCGATAATTTGCTGAGCTTCCCGGCATATTTTCTCACTGGCCTCGGAGGCGAAAATTTTGGATTGATAGGCAATTTTGGCCAAATGCTCGCCGCCTTCCTTGGACGCAACTTTATCAACCAGAGCTCTTACTGCTTCCAGCGATAAATGCAGCTCAGAAAGAGCAGACTGCAGCAGCGGACTGTTCTTCAATCCTTTGCTGCGAACATGCTCCAAAGCCAGCTCATACGCGGCTTGGCTAATACCGAGGGAAACCGCGCCAAGCGTCAACCCGCAGCTGCGAATGCCATTAATTACTGTAGGTGCGCCGCCAAGGGAGCCTATAAACTGCTCGGATGAGACAAGACATTTATTCAAATGGATAAATCCGGTCGATGATCCGCGCATGCCTGCCAAATTCGTATCCGCATCCGCGGTAATCCCTTGTGTTGTCTCAATAAGGAAAAAGGTCTGGCTAGAATTGCCATACGTGGATTGTTCATCATTCGTCCCTGTTTGCACGAGCACCAAATATAAATCCGCTAAGCCCGCACCTGTCGTGAATGACTTGGTTCCTTCGATCAACCATTGCCCGTCATCCAATTGTACGGCTTTGGTTGAAAGGTTTTGCTTATTCGCTCCTGCCCCTGTCTCCGACCAAGCAGACGCAGCAAGCCATCTGCCATCGGCTAATTTAGGCAAATATTGCTGACGTTGTGCGGCGCTGCCCCATTCAAGAATCCGCGAAACGACGGATAAATGCTGAAAAGCAATGATAGCAATCGACGGATCGACACCGGCAATCGCTTCTATGAAGCGACTGGCGAATAAAGCATTTTGGCCTAAGCCGCCATATTCGCTAGGAACAAGGCTCCCTAACAATCCCGATCGGCGCAGTGCGGCAAGCGCCTCTTTCTGCGGCGCCCCATACTCATCAGCCGCACTCGCATATTGTTCCAATTGTTCAAGCAACGCAGCTAATTCTAGGCGAACACTTTGGACTGCAGCTCCCATTCGCGCGCCGCCCCTTTCTTTAATGGCAGTGATCCGATTAATCGAACGTTTTTATCCGAAATACTGTTGTACAGCAAATAATCATCGAGTTCCGGGCCCGTCGTGGAAGTGGAAATAATCGTACTTCCCCCTTTGGTTCTCACATTAAGCCGGTATGTGGAGGACTTGGATGCCTGGACGATTCCATATACGACTGAACCTTTAATAGAAGCTGCGGCTCCCACACAGGCTGCCCCCGTCAAAGCAATCGTTGGATGCCACGAAGGAACTGAAATGGCTCTAAACGATAAGCTGCCTGGTTGGTAGCTCGCAACCGCTGCGATTTTGGGAAAAACCCCATCAGGCTTCCATCCCAGCTTCAACGCAGCCGCTTGTCGAATTTCCTGAAGCCGGGCAAGAAGTTCCGCTCCCGCTTCGAAAAGCGCCTCCTCCGAGTCAATACCTAACGACTCCGCATGCACGAAGACATAGGAATTCCCTGACGAGACAATGGAAACTTCAATGTCACCAAAAGAAGTCTGCAAATAATTCCTCACTTGGCCTGACGGGAGCAAGCTGCCTAGGCTTGTACCTTGATTTTCGATAAAATGAGCGGTGCAATTCATCCCTGCTCGAACGGCATGATCCACCTCGCAAACGAGACTGTCTCCTACATTTTCGATATAGACGCGCACCCGCAGTCCAGGGCTCGCACTAGCTACCCAGCCCCACTTCATAGCCACTTGAATAGCTGCCAGAATCGAGTGCCCGCAGCTTCCTTCATAATCAAAAGAAACCGGATTGCCAGGAACGAGTTGAAAAAACCAGTAGCTCAAATCATACATCGGATGAGTGGAGGGCCGAATGACGACGAACTTCGAAATCAAGCCATGCGGGTGCTGACTGTCGTCCAAATCCGTATGAATCCGATGCAGCACAGGAATGACATCTATCGGATTCGTACCAAGTTCGGAACCATCGATAATGATGGAAGAAGATACGCTGCCTTCTGCATGGGCCAAATAGGTCAACATGTGCATCACCCCTCAAATTGATATTGCTTAGACGACGAAATTGAAACCTGGAATTGGTCCAGCCAGAGCTGGAAGATGGCCAAGGACCATAAGGTCAATGCGGTTTTGCCATTCGGCGCTGACGCTTGCCGCTGGAGAAGCTTATCTATGGCTGTTGGATCAAATACGTT
Organism: Paenibacillus ferrarius; assembly: GCF_002027705.1. Taxonomy (GTDB): domain Bacteria; phylum Bacillota; class Bacilli; order Paenibacillales; family NBRC-103111; genus Paenibacillus_E; species Paenibacillus_E ferrarius. The sequence goes on from NZ_MBTG01000008.1 coordinate 9,950, forward strand.
TTGCCTGCGGATTGTTTCTCGGTCTAAGGCTTGCTCGATCGCAGCGAACAATGGCAGTCCTTTGCGCATCATTGCATCAATCGGCAGTGTGAAGGGTTGTTTTTTGCGCGTTAAAATAGAAGCTGGCAGAAGGCTTTCCGAAGTCCGATAGAGCAGCTTTTTCACCCGTCCACCTTCTACTCTCCAGCTATCCGGCAGCCGATTCGCCAAATCGAGAATGCGTGGTTGGCAATAGGGAACCCTGACCTCCACAGAATGAGCCATGCTTAGATGGTCAACCCGGCGCAGATGATACGAAGGAAGCCGGTATTCGCGTTCAAACGATAAGATCGTATCCAATCGGCCACGATTCGATTGTCTGAGACTGTGTTCAATATGGTCTTCAATGGACCCATTTTCTTGTACAAAACTGCGGTAATCATCGCTATACAGCTCCCAGCGCTGCTGCGCGTCGGCGACTCCCAGCGAACCAATGTAAGGCTTAACCCAGTCACCTAATGTGTGCACCGCTTCCGCAAAACGATCATAACCGCCGAACATTTCATCCGCGCCGTCACCAGAAATCGTTACTTTAAAACCAGCTTGATGAATAGCCTCAAAAAGTGCATAACTGCTGAGTGTAATCGGATCTGCATTCGGCTGCCCCAAATGGGCAACAACGGAAGGCAGCAGCTGCTGGAAATTTCTCGGATCCATAAGCACTTCATGGTGCGTCGTACCGAAACACTGCGCAACTTCTCGAGCATAAGCCTTCTCGTCAAGCGGCCAATCACCTACATAAGAAAGATTAAACGAATGAATGCCTTCCGTGCTGCTGCTCGCCAATGCTGTAATTAAACTGGAATCCAGCCCTCCGCTATTCACAGTGCTGACAGGAACATCTGCCAGCAGCAAGGAGTTGACCTCTTCCCCCAATTGCTTTCGCAAGTGAACAGCCGTTTCTTCAAAATTCGTCGTAGGGATATCGGAAGTTACATATGTAGACCAGCGCTGCAGCCGGGGGCGATCTCCAAGACGCGCATGCAGCAGTGAGGCAGGAGGCAGTGCATAAACACCGTCAAACATCGTCCGCTCCCCGAAGACAACTTTCGTTGTTAGATAGAAATCAACACCGGATAGCCAGAGCTGCTTAGGAATGCGTTCGAAAGCCAATAAAGAAGGAAGCTCGGAAGAAAAGTAAAGGGACTGTTTCAGCTCATCCCAATAATAATAAAGGGACTTCATTCCCGATGGGTCCGTGACAAGCGTTAATGTTACCGTCTCCCGCAGATCAATGATGGCGATAGCGAACATGCCATCCAAATAGCGGACGAACTCAGTTCCGTATTCCGCATATAAGGCCGGCAATATCGAGCCGTCGCACGTATCAGCAAAGCTGTAGCCCTTCAACTCCAGCTTTTTTCTAAGGGCATGATGGTTATAAATTTCGCCGTTAAATACGATCCGGATATGCTCTCCGCCTATATACGGCTGCTCGCCTCCATCCAGTCCAACGATGGATAATCGATTGTTGCCGATTGCCCAATTGCGTTCCGATAAGACAGACTGTTGATCAGGCCCGCCTTTGAATTGAAGATCAGATACTGCTTTTAATCGCTTTGCATCTACAAAATCGTAACCAAGATATCCAAAAATACGGCACATACAGGTGGACTCCTCTCCTTCTCTTTTTCTTATCGGATGGCAACTAACTATGCTCTTTTAGTTCCCTCCCTCTCTCCAAAACCAAAATATCATCTTTACAAAGTATTCATATCAACTTACTCGACTTACTATTGCAAATGTACCACGCCTTTTAAAAACACGTCCAATATCAGTTCGAATATCGTTTATATCATCCTCAGACTATCGAAGTGTCATCCTTTGACATGAAATGACAAATCCTCCGCTGGGTACGTGACGGAACCTGCTTCACCCGTGAACAAACGAATAACGGCAAACTTGCGATCATCCGCTAGCTTGAATGCATGATAGCGCTGCTGCGGTACGACAACAACATCTCCGATGGACACTTCCAACTCAAAGTAACCCTCACGCTGTAGACTTTTAATAATAAAAACACCCTTGCCTCCAACGACAACACGGACTTCGTCTTCCTTATGATAGTGCAGGCTTCCAAACTTCTGGAGCATTTCCGGCGTATCCACGGATAGCACAGCAATATCCCAATTCGTATAGCCTTTTTGTGCGGCAAATCGGATAACGTCATCCTCATACACAGCTAATAACCTTTCCTTCTCTTCCTCGCTAAAAGCTATTTTCTCCTGCACAAATGCCGGAGTGCGATCTGCGCTCCAACGTTCATAATAAATACCTTCCTTTTGCAAATAAGGAGAAATCTGCTCTCCTTTCACAGATTGATGTGTGATTCTTTCATAAATACTTGTCATATACAGCCCTCTTTCCCCATTTAATTTTAAAATACTTATTCGTAACGGCATCTTAAATAGTAGCGCAGGTTTTGTCAACGTATAGTGCGTGCCCTATAAATCCTATATGGAATTTGATATTGGAAGTTGAAAGGAGGCTTCCCTTATAATCCTTATGAAACCTATATGGATGATAAGAATAGCTAGGGACGCATCCTCCCTCTCTCAACAAAATACAAAAAATGGAGTGAGCAAACATGAGTAAAACGGTTCTTTTTATCAGCGGCAGCCCCCGAGCAAGTTCCAGAAGCAGAGCTGTAACCAATGTTGTGTACAGACTGCTTAGAGATCAACGTGGACATGCGCAGCTAATCGACCTGCATTTGCATGAGCTGCCTATTTTCAATGGCGACCCAGCCCAAAGTGAGCTGCCTTCCGTTCAACAGCTGCGACAGCTCGCAGCTGAAGCAGGCGGCTTCTTCATCGTGACACCTGAATACCATAGCGGCATTAGCGGTGCGCTTAAAAATGCGCTGGATTTCTTAAATGCCGAGCATTTCAACAACAAGCCTGTGGCGATCGCAGCCGCTTCCGGCGGAGGCAAAAACGGCATTAATGCGCTAAATAACTTGCGCCTCGTATTGCGCGGGGTATCTGCCGATGTGCTGCCTGGCCAATTCGCTGCAGATCCGAATCAAATTGATGATAACGGCATTTTCACCGATGAAGATGGCGTCAAATCGCTCAATTACCTTGTACATGACTTGATTGAAGCCCTATGAGCACAAGTCGGCTGAAGCGAGGAAAAGCGGGTATTCGCCTTGCACTCGCTTCCGTCCAGTGGGCTTTCTTCATCTTAACCGGCGGTTTGGTCGCACCGATTGTGGTCGCCGCCGCCTTCCATTTATCAGGCCCCGAAACGGTGGGACTGCTCCAGCGAACCTTGACTGTCATCGGCATATCTTCCTTATTGCAAGTTGTATTCGGGCATAAATTGCCCATCTTGGAAGGACCTGCCGGCGTGTGGTGGGGCGTATTTATTTTGTTAGCCAGCAGCGTTGCGGAAGGTCCTGCATCCTTTACCCTTTTGCGGCAAATGGAGATGGGACTGCTGATCAGCGGGATCATTATGCTGTTGTTAAGCGCCTTTCGCATCATCGGACATGTGAAGAAGCTTTTTACACCTGTCGTCACAGGCACTTATCTGCTCTTGCTTATCTTCCAATTCAGCTCTTCGATTGTGAAAGGCATTCTGGGTGTCGGCTACTCAGACTCCTATATTCATGCGCAAATTGCCATTCCAGCTATCGCGACACTCCTCTTCACCTTTATTTGCGGACGTTTGCAGATTGCCTTTTTCCGTCATTTTTCGGTCTTGCTTGGGGTCATTTTTGGCTACATTGCTTTTCGATTGCTGGGTTTAATACCGGCTTCCCCTGTGCAAATGCAAATCTTTACACTGCCAACCTGGTTCGCTTGGGGACTGCCGACCTATAACTCGGGCATCCTTCTCACGACCCTTGTCATCGTCCTTCCGCTGCTCATCAATATGATCGCCGCCATCGTCATCGTCGAAAAAGCTGCTGGAAGAACAGCACAGGATGTATACCGGCGGGCTGGTCTTGTCATGGGGATTAACCAACTGATATCCGGTCTTTTCTCCACCGTGGGTTGTGTGTCCAATTCGCACACTGCGGGCTTCATTGCTTCGACACAAATGACCAAACGACTTCCTTTCATCCTAGGCTGCTTAGTTATTATTGGCGCAAGCTTTTTTCCTTTCTTCACAGTCGCATTGGCTTCTATACCCGTTCCCGTTGCTTTTGCTGTTATTTTTTATTCTTTTACCCATCTGCTTACCGCAGGGCTTCGAGAGTACGAGACCATTCTCAAAGAAGAGAAGAAATTGCTCATTATCGGTGTCTCCCTCTTCGCTGGTGTAGGCAGTATGTTTATTCCTGCTGGCAGTCTGGCCCATACGCCTGATGTCATTAAGCCTATTTTGAATAATGGACTTATTGTCGGCGTCCTCACGTCGATCGTTTTGGAGCAGGGCATTCGTGTGAAAGATAGGCTCGTCCTATTCCTGAAAGAGCGCAGCGAGCGGCGCAAAATATCCCGTGAAAGGAACCCTCAACATGGCATTAACGATCAAAGTGTACTCTGATTATGTTTGTCCTTTCTGCCTCTTGGCAGAAGCGCAATTAGAGCAAGCGGCTGCTGAACGCGATGTCATCATTGACTATATGCCCTTCTCTTCCCAGCCCTACACCCATTTGGCCTTTGAAGGCTTTCAATTCGCCAAAGAACACGGCAAAGGCAAAGCTTACAATTCGCGGATGTACACCGCTTTTTTCCAAGACAGCTTGGACATCGGCGATATCGATGTTTTGACGCAACTGGCCGAGGAGCTGGGCCTTGATGGCGCTGGCTTCCGCTCTGCTTTGGAACAGCGGACTTATCAGGAGCATCACCGCAAAGCGCTTCAACACGCTTATAAGGAAACCAACATAACAGCTGCCCCGACCTTTGTCATCGGCGATACTGTCGCCAAGTGGCTACTTTTCAAAGATCAATTTCTTGAGATCATTGACTCGGAATTAGCCAAGCGGGCGCGGCTTGAACGCTGGACTGACGGATTAAGCTGCAGTGCGGACGGCTGTTCCTAAACAAATCAGATTCAAGAAGAGGAAAAAACCAATGTCATTAACCATTAACGTTTATTCCGATTACGTATGTCCCTACTGCATTCTTGCCGAGGGCGAGCTTGAAGCCGCAGCAGCAGAAAGAGGGGTTGAAGTGGCCTACTTGCCCTTCGAGCTGCGTCCCTATCCAACACCAACCTTGCGTCCCGAAGGTGAATATATAACGAAGGACTGGCGGGAACGTGTTTATCCGATTGCCGCAGAGCTCGGGATCCCCATCGTGAAGCCGCCTTTCTCGCCTCAGCCCTACACGCATTTAGCCTTTGAGGGCTACCAATTCGCGATTGAGCACGGTCAAGGCAAAGCTTACAATTCACGGATTTATAAAGCCTTTTTCTTGGAAAGCAAGGACATCGGCAACATTGATGTATTAACGGAACTGGCCGCTGAGCTTGGGCTTGATCCTGCAGCCTATCGACAAGCTCTGGAACTGCGGACTTACAAAGAAAAGCATGGCAAGGCCCTTCATCACGCCAACTATGAAGCCAATATAACATCAGCACCCACGTTCGTAATTGGCGAAACCGTCATCCGCGGAATGGCTTTCAAGCATCAATTTCTGGACGCAATAGATCGGGAGCTGGCCCGCACAGCGCGTTAAACTTCTTGGCTGGTCCTTGTGATGAAAAGAGGCTGCCGCCAAGGTTCATTTACCTTTGGGGGACAACCTCTTTTTAGCGTTCAGCACGACTATCGCGACTTGCTTATTCCTTATTGTGAATGACGCGACTATTCACAACCTGCGGATGCTGCAGCAAATTAAGAATTGGACAAGCTAACTCCACCGCTTGGTGAAGTGCTGCGATGTCTTCGTTTGCCGCAGGTGACGTAAGCTGCAGCGTATAGCCAATGTTATGTAAATAAACAGGGATATGCTCGTACCCCGGCCGCCCTGCGAATGGGTGCATCTCACCCGTTACCTCCACTTCTATCGCATGAAGCTCCACGCCGCGTTCTGCGGCTTGGATGAGGGTAATATGCGATAAACAACTGCCAAGCACACCCAGCTGCAGCTCTGGAGAACCTGGTCCGAGATTGAAACCGGCAAAGTCCTCCCCGCTGTCGCTGATGATTTGATAATCACGAATCCGGATTTCTCGTATTCCGCTTCTGCCTGCGACCTGTACCTTCGCCTTCAATTGCTGAGAAGCAATCCGCTCCTCTTGCTCCAATCTACTTTTGCGTGCAAGTATTGCTTTCTTTTTCTGTGCCAGATATTCAACCAACCCGCTCATCCGCTGTTCCTCCTTCAGGAATCTATTTGATTTATAAACCGACTTCCCTGCCGTAAGGCTGATTGACTTTACGCTCAAGCCGCAGTTGTATGTAGCCGAAGATGATTGCCGTCAACCAATATAAAATAGCCGCAGCCAAAAAACATTCCAGAAATTTGTAGGTATCTGCCGCCAGCAGCTTGGCTTTGGCCAGCATTTCCGTTAATCCAAGCGTAAAGCCGAGAGAAGTTTCTTTCAGTATCGTCACAAAGGTATTGCCCAAGGATGGAAGCGCAATGCGAAATGCCTGCGGCAATATAATGCGCTTCATGCTCTGCCATCTGGACATTCCGATGGAGAGACCGGCTTCCCATTGGCCATGGTCAACGGAGCGGACAGCAGCCCGAATAATTTCAGCCAAATAAGCGGCGCTATTTAAACTGATACCAATGATGGTAGCCGTGAATGCATTCATCGCACTAAACAAGGGGATAATTTGCGGGATACCATAGTAAAGAATAAACAATTGAACAAGCAGCGGCGTAGCGCGAAAAAAGGAGATATACACCTTGGCCGCTGCCGCCAATCCTTTGATATTTTTACGGATCACATGCTCAAGAATGAGTCCCAAAACAAGCCCGAAAAACATGGAAATAACGGCAATACTAATCGTCAAATACATGTACTGAAGCAGCCTTGGGATTGCCGAGAGCATATACGTCAAATCGAACTGCATCCGGCTCACCTCCCTTCTTCTTCAGGGATGCTGCCCTTATGGATTCGTCAAATCTTCCGTAAACCACTTTTTGGACAAATTGCTTAATGTGCCATCTTTGCGCAGTTCTTGAAAAGCTTTATTGACCTGCTCGATTAATTTCTTATTGTCCTCATTCGTTAGAAAAGGATTAGCTGCCGGAAGAACATTGAACTGCTGACCAGCCAGTTGCAACGGGAGTCCTGTCTTCTTAATTGTCGCTAACGCCGATGCTTTGGTGGAGAACGTTGCATCTACGCGGCTAAGAGCCACATCATTGAAGCCCGCTTCTGCTGTTTCATAATTTACTACGGTGATTTCGCCTTTTTTATCAAAATCTTTCACAAAATTAATAAAGTTCGTGCCGGATTGAATGGCTACTTTCTTGCCTTTCAAATTTTCCAAGGATTGTATGCCATCATTCCCTTTCTTGACGACTAATTGCGCACCGGAATAGGCATATGGCTCATCAAATAAATATTTCTTCTTCCGCTCATCCGTTACAGAGATTGAATTAGCAATCGTATTAATTTTCCCAGTATCCAGAAGTCCAAACAGGCCGCTGAACTCTGACGTTTGCCACTTAATCTCATACTTGATTTTCTTGCCGATCTCCGTCCATACATCAACTTCGTAGCCTTCTAATTTATTCGTCTCGCTATTTTGGAACACATACGGATAGAATCCGCCTGTCGAACCGATTGTCAGCACTTTGCTTGGTCCTGCCGCTCCGACGGATTTCTCGCCACACCCCGATAAGCTTACCGCCAGTAGGCCTACCGTGAGCAAGAACCCTGCTCTCTTTCCAAACTGAAACCCCTTAGAACTAATCATCTGCTGGACATCTCCTTCTCATTTCTGTATTGCCCCGCCTATATTCTCACTATTCTTATGAGTTTTATAGGAATTAGGTACAAAAAAAATTATAGATGGGCAGCCGATTAATATCCAATATGAAAATCCTACTCATTTATATCGTTCTAAACCTATGAATCACTTGGGGCAAATTGTGTGACTTCAGCTTCTCCAGTCTCTGCTGCTGCAAATCGTTGAAATATTGAATAAGAAATAGCCGGAAACGTTCAAATGCTGGGGATTGCTCCGTACGATTCAGCCAAGAAAGACTTAATGTGCGCGTGCATGCCGGATCTGAAATGGTCAAGCTTTCGGTCTCCGAATCCGTTTCATGCAGTCCAAATAATTCCGGAATGAACGAGATGCCGACTCCTGAGCGGACTAGAGTCTGCATCAGCCGTGGTTCTTCGACCTCGAAAATAATGTTAGGCGAGAACCCGGCTTTTTGGCAAAATTCGTCCGTAGCTTCTCGCAAGCCGAAACCTTCTTTCAAACTAATGAACGGCTCGTTTGCCACTTCCGCCAGTCTAACTTGGCCCCGTCCCGCTAATCTATGGCCCTTGGGAACGAGCAGTCTGATTTCTTCTGTCAGCAAAACCGCGCTGGAGACCGAAGGAATATCAATTTGCGGAGCCGAAATGCACAAGTCGATTTCACGTGCCTCAAGCAATTTTTTCATAGAAAGATAGCAGCCTTGATGAAAGCGAAAATGTACGCCAGGCTGCTTGGCCACGAAGCTCGCAATCGCTTGCGGCAAGAAGGGGAGATGGATTGCCGCAATGGAGAGCACTTCATGATGTTTTCCCGCCAGTTTGCGGGCTTCTTCCTTCCCTTTCTCCAGCTCCATAAAGACCCGATCGACATGTTCCAGGAATACTTTCCCCGATTCATTCAACCGAATGTTCCTCCCATGCCTATAAAATAAGGTTACGCCAAGATCTTCTTCCAAGCGAGCAATGGTCTGGCTTAAAGACGGCTGAGCAATGTTAAGTTCTTTGGCCGCTTGCGTAATATGCTCACGTCTGGCTACGGTTTGAAAATATTTCAACTGCAATAAATCCAAGATGATCCCTTCTTTCTTCGGCTAGTGGCTTATTGAAAAAAAATAGACACGATGCGGATGCGTCGTGTCTACAGATGGCTGTTCAACCCGTATGGATCAAATTGGAAATTCAATAAGATTGTTCCTTATTCTAGGGGAATTTCATCAGGTAGTCAAGAAAACTTTTCAACCTGCAGCTTCAAGTCGTTTTCTTATACGTTGATTTGCTCAATAGACTTTCTCATTTCATCGGTAAGCCCACTCAGCGCATCCGCAGAATCAGCAATTTCTTTGGCGATGACAAGCTGATCATGCGTCAGTTTGTGGATATTTGATGTGCCGTCTGAGGACGTCTTGGCAATATGGGCAATATCAATGACAGAAGCCGTTACTTCCTCAGCGCCCGCTGTCATTTGCTCCGTTACGGAGGAAATATCTTGAATCTGTTCCGTGACGAAACGGAACTGTTCCACAATGTGCGTGAAGAAAGCTTCCGCTTTTTTGGATAAGGTCGCCCCCGTCTGCACTTCCTTCATTCCGTTGGCCATCGCATCTCCCATGCGCTGAACCTCATTGTGAATATTTTGCAGCAAGGAAGCAATCAGATTGGCAGAACCTGCGGCATGGTCAGCAAGCTTGCGCACTTCCCCTGCTACGACCGCGAATCCGGCGCCATGCTCGCCTGCTCTGGCTGCTTCAATGGATGCATTCAAGGCAAGCAGTTTCGTTTGTTCGGCAATTTCCGAAATAGAAGACAAAGCGACGCCGATTTCCTGAGAGTGTCCGCGCAGCAGTGCCGCCCGATGCAGCGCTTCTTCTGTCGCAGAAGTGATCGTCAAGAATTGTCCATTCATATTATGAACGATGGCTTGACCGGACTCCGCGCTTTTCAACGCGGTCGTAGAAGCATCCGATACGGTGAAGGAAGCTTCAGATATGCGCTGAATCGCTGTAGCCATTTCCTCCATGGATCGGGCGCTGTCATTCGTGCTGATCTGCACCGTATTCGCGCCTTCAGCCACCACTTCAATCGACGCATTCACTTTGGTATTCATATCCAGCAAATGATGAGCCTGCTTATTGAAGTGTTGTGTCGTAAGAACGAACTGCTCAGAGGTCGTAGACACATTGGATACAATGTTTTTGAGCATATCGTTAATTTCATTAGACATCTTCAGCATCGCTTTATACACCGTGCCGACTTCGTCAATGGAGTGGACCGGATTCGCTTCTAATTGCTGCCGTGCCAATACGATATCCCCCTTGGCAATACTGTCCGCACTCTCGCCGATCCACTGCAGAGGACGAAGAGCCCGAGAAACAAAAAGCATCACAAGGGCAAGTCCCAGTAAAGTAAGGACGAACATGAGAGCATATAAAAGCATATTGCTTTTGATCAAGCTTTTGGAAATCCGCTCCGTCACCCCCGCCTCGGTATCAATGCCAAGCACGGCTATCACTTTGCCCTCAGCATTTCTCACTGGCGTGTAAGTGGATATGTACTTGCCATATTTCGGGTTCTCAATGAGATCCGAACTCGTGGATTCACCCTTTAACAACTTTTGAACAGCATCTGCTGATATGTCGGTAACCTCATTGATAGGTGAGGCTGAATCTGAGTCTTTGGGTTGTCCATCTATCATAATCAGGGGTTGTTGTTTTTCATCAATTCGCACTAAATACACATAAAGAGCACCAATCTGCGTACGATAGGTATCTAACTGCTGCCTTGTGTTCCAATAGAGATCGTTTTCCTTCGGATCCTTAAGAAATTGCTCTAATTTAGGGATATCGAGCCCTTTGCTGTAACTTTCGGCTAATCGAATGCCATAACTAGATATCGTCTCCACTCCAGCATGCTTGGCATTTCGAAATTCCATCAGGATGTAGCCCGCCGATAATGCCAAAACAACGACCATAACGGCCGCAACAATGCGAACAACCAAGCGTTCTCTAAGCCATGTAATGCCAAGTAACATCAAAATTCTCCTTTATTCAACTGTATTCGATTGGTTTCGACAGAAATCAGGAAATACCTGCTTTTCTAAGGAACTTATTTCAAAAAGGACTGTCCTCCAGCAGACCTCTCTGCTCTCGGACAGTCCTTATCTTATTGCTTAACCAACTGCCATTGCTGGCTCGTGGCGCTGTTATCCGTATTCTGCACGATAGCCGCTCCGTTCGCTGTAGATGCGGCACTCACATCCATCAGCTTGCTGCTGTTTCGATTCTGGAATTTGACATATCCGCCCCCGGCATCCAGCAGCCTCCATTGTTGATTGGCTCCGCCGTTGTCGGTATATTGGATGATTGCGATGCCATCATTCTGAGAGGCATTGGTCACGTCCAATATTTTTCCGCTGTTGCGATTTTTCAGCTTATAGTAGCCAGCCCCTGCATCCACGAACTGCCACTGCTGATTCGTCCCTCCATTATCGGTGTATTGAATGACAGCTCCCCCATTAGCTGTAGACGCGCCGCTCACATCCAATAATTTCCCGCTGTTGCGATCCATAATTTTGTAGTAAGCGGATGTATCAATCGCTGGTGCTGTGCTTGGTGTGTACTGCGCGCCCGAAATTACGAAGGTTGCAATGCCTCCTGCTGGAAGCGTGTGCTGGAAGGTTTTATTGTTCAAGCTTAGTCCGGCAATAGGAGCGAGATTCTCGCTTGTGCTCGTTACCGTTCGCGTCCCCGTTACAGAGCCTGTAATCGAACTGAACGCCGATAAATCATACGTCACCGTATTGGCGGAACTGCTGTCGTTGATGGTGACGATAACGATTTTTTTGGAAACCTGATCATAGGCCGCGATGGAATTTCCATCCTGAATATCAATGATGGTATATCCCGGTCGGATATACTTGCTCCATTGCGCCATCGCCCAATATTTTTTATTCTGGACGGCCGTGAAATTGGAGTTGGGATCATTCAGATCATTGACATCGAGCATTCCCCAGCCGCCACCGTCAACGGCCTGCCAATACACCCAGGCGGAATTCTTCATGTATCTTAGGTCATATACAATGGATCTGGCCATCTGCATGCCGGAGGCATCTCCATCGCCATGTTCCGACATCCAAATTTTCTTGCCGGCAGCCGCTTGATTAAACCCAACCCGATCATTCCCGCCGTATGTGTGCACATTGTACTGGGAAACGACGGATTTCGTAGCTGCTGAGAAGCTATTAATCGTATCTCGGCCAACATCGATACTCGTTTCATCCGAAGCACTGACTGTCGTAGGCGAACCCTGCAGGGTGAGGGCTGCTGCTACCTTTTGAATAATTTGCTCCTGATTCGGTCGGTCAAAATGACTTCCCTCTTGGCGATTGCCATAGGTCCACCAAGTTGCCATTGGTTCATTGAGTGCTGTTAACGTTCGGAACGTAACACCCCAGTAGTCTTTGAAATGCTTATTCACCGTCACCAAATAATCGGCAAATGCATCGTACATATCTGTTCTCAAATTGTTCGCTGCGCCGTAATTGCCTGTCACGCTCCCGCTTTGCGTCATCCACCAAGGCGGTGAATTGGAGAACGCCTCAGCCAGGAACTCGCTGGAGGCAATTCTGGATTTGGCTGCCTGAAGAAACCAGCGCTGGTTCGCATCCTGCGTCCAATCATAGGTTCCCTGTGTCGGCTGGAAACCGGGAACTCGGGCGCGGAGCTCCATATTGTTCGGATAAGCGGGGTTTTCTCCGCCTCCGATATTGTAGCGAACAATGTTCATATTCAGTCCGCTTGAGCTAAAGAACTGATCGGCGTAATTGTTTCTTACCGCATCCGGCGCACCGCCGATTCGATTGGCAAACCAAGCAAGTGAGGTGCCCCAACCTTCCCAAGTCTGATACGAAGAATTTGGGTTGACGGCTGCCGTATACGTTCCTGCGCTTGCCATGGGTACGCAAACCGTCACACATAAACAGAAGATGAGCATCATGGATGTCACGACAGCTTTCGCTTTTCTATGGAATTTCATGATTTCATTACCTCCTTCTCATTGTGTACTTTGCCTAACAATAAGTTTAGGCTCTAAGACCGTCAGCTTCTTCACCTTTTCTTTCTGAATTAATTGAGAGAGTATCGACACCGCCTGCCTGCCCAGCTGTTCACTATGCTGCGATACGGTCGTAAGCTCCGGGTTCATCGCAGAAGCCAACTGCGTATCGTCAAATCCAGCAACCGCGATATCCTCGGGAATATGCATCCCCTGTGAGATCGCAGCTTTCATGGCACCAATGGCTACGTAGTCGTTGATGCATATAACGGCCGTTGGCCGATTCGGCAAAGTTAGAAGCTGCTGCATCAACGTGCTGCCGCAAGACATGGAGAAATCACCCAAACGCACCCATTCCTTGCGATAAGAGAGATTATTCGCACTTAATGTTCGTTTGTAGGCTTGCAGCTTTTCAAGTGTTGTTGTCGTTTCGGCGGTTCCACCCAAGAAGCCGATGCTGCGATGTCCGCGATCAATCAAATGCTGCATGATGAGCTGTGTACCCAAGTATTCGTCTGTTTTCACTCGATAACACGGGTGCCCCGGCAGTGAGCCGTTGATCAGTACAATCGGAATTTTCTTCTGTATATCAACGACTTCCTGCACTAGCGCATCCGGACAATGCTGGGCATTAATCCGGCCGCCCATGAAAATGAGTCCTTCCACCTGCCTTTCACAAAGTGAATTTAAATATTCGGATTCTCTGCTGCAATTGCTGAACGTATTGCACAGAAACAGGGTATACCCCAGCTTTTGCGCAGCTCTCTCTGCCCCTCCGAACACCTCTGGGAAAAACATGTTGGTGCTGTCCGGAAATAAAACGCCAATCATTCCTGTCTTCTTATTCACCAGACTGCGTGCCAAAGCATTTGGCTGAAACTTATGCTTCTCAATAATGGCCATGATCTTAAGCCTGGTGGATGTTCGCACAGGTGCTGTATCATTCAGTACTCGAGAAACCGTCGCGACGGAAACATTCGCTTCCCTAGCAATATCGTAGACCGTAATGGATTCCAACAGCACACACTCTCCGATACGTCGAATTGGAAAACGAAAGATCGAAGGCCTGTTCCCTAACAGACCTTCGATATCCATATCTCTATTTACTGCTTTCTATCGTGGTTTTGAAAGCGTCCAATTGCTTCTGAACCTCGGTTTGGAGCTTATCGAATCCAGCTGCTTTCAGCTTCGCGCGGAAATCGTTCACGGCTTTCACCGGGTCCCCAGCTTTGCCGTACAGGATGGCAGGTCCCATTTGACCAACGATCTGTGTAACCGCTGTCAGTTCATTCGTTACAGGAGATTTGTCGAATACAAAACGACCGTATGGATATGCTTTCTTGATTTTGTCATAGGAAGCATACAAATCCCCTTTCCCTACCCAATCGTTGCCATCGGGAATCTCATTTTTGTCCACCCGTCCACCCCAGAAATCGGTGTAGAAGTCGTCTCTTTGCACATCATAGCCGTCTGGACGATAGCGCTTGCCATCTTTTACGACATATTGTACGCCTTCAAGGCCGTAGTTCATTAGGCGGTATACTTCAGGGTCTTGGCGAATCAGCTCATACACCATCAGAGCACGCTCTGGATGTTTGCTCTTTGCACCAATGGAAGTTCCACCATGTGTAATCGACATCGAGACGAGATTATTGCGCGTGGACGAGAAAGGAAAGAATTGCAAATCTGAGCCCGGCTGCAGCTTATCCATTTTGGTCCGCTCGCCTAGGAAAGTTTGTGTATGATGCTGATCGACCGAAGATTTGCCGGCTTCCAGCTCGGAACGGTTATCTCCTTTATAGTTCAGCACATCCTCACGCCAGAAGCCTTTGTCGCCCCATTCTTTCATTTGTTTGGCGAAATTAACGAAGGTATCGTCAAATACGGGACTATAAGCCGTATACTTCGCATCATAGGATTTGCCGTATATTAAGCCGAACATGCCTGTGCTGACCGGAAGCTCAATGGCATCTGTATGCGAATTAATATAGCCGCCGGCAATGTCGCCGCTGGTCCCGTTCGGATCCCACGGCATGACGCCCGGTTTCTTGTCTTTGACGCCTTGGAAGTACTTGCCAAGCGTTTCCCAATCTTTAATCGGCGCCGTGATGCCGAATTCCTTCGCCCAATCGCCCCGGTACAGGAAGCCGTGATTGACCCATTGCGTATAATGATCCTCCGGGATGAGCATAATCTGGTTTTTATATTTGGTCTCAGCCCAGTTCTCAGGCGGTACTTCCTTCCAAGTTAGCGGAGCATAGATAGGAAGAAGCTTATCTAAAGATTGGAAAGCGCCCTTTTGCGCATTTTGCCAAGTATCCAGCCAATCCGTCGCAACGGTGATCAAATCTACCGGCTCCCCTGAGGCTAGCAGCAAGTTGTACTTAGTTTGCCAATCCGCCCACTCGACCCATTTAATTTCCAATTTGGCATTCACTTTTTGCTTTAAGATGGCGTTCAGCTTTTCCATGACTTTCTCAAATTGACCATTTTTCGGTTTATCGCCAAGCATGACGTACGAAATCGTTTGAAACTCCGAGGTATCAATCTTGTTGGAGGATGGAGTCCCAGCTGCTGTTGTGGCAGCCGCTGTCGTTGTAGCCTTGTCTGTCGAGCTTGTGCCCGTGCTGCTAGGCGTTGTACAGGCTGTTAAACTTACCGCAAGCGTCGCTGCCAATGCAACACCAAGTGCTTTCTTCTTTCTCTTGATCATACGAAATTGCCTCCCCATCATCATTTGGATATAAATTTGACGTCAGCCTTTGACAGCACCAACGGTAATCCCTTTGATAAAATATTTCTGAACCATCGGATAAAAGAGAATGACCGGCCCTGTTGCAACAACAGCAGTCGCCATTTTCATCGATTCCAGCGGCATATCTCTTGGCTGTACGTTCGAGGAAACGGAAGAATTTTTGATAAAATCAGCGCTGGTGACGACATTGTACAGAAACAATTGCAGCGGTCTGTATTTTAAATCCGGTGAAAGGAACAGCATCGCGTTATACCATTCATTCCAATAGCCCAGCGCAATAAACAATCCGATGGTAGCCAGTGCTGGTGTTGTCATCGGCAGAATCAACTTGGTGAAGATTTTAAAATCTCCCGCCCCATCCATCTTGGCTGATTCGGTAATGGCATGTGGGATCGAGGTCACGAAGCTTTTCATCATAATAATGAGAAAGGGGCTCATGAGTCCTGGCAAAAGCACCGCTAAATAATTATCCTTCAGGTGCATCCACTGCGTCATAATCAAGTAAAAAGGAACAACTCCGCCTTGGAACAGCGTCGTAAAGTAGATGAAAAATGAGATGCGATTCCGATAAGGGAAATCCGGACGCTGCAAGGAATACCCCGTCATCGCCACGATAAACAGTCCAACCGTTGTTCCGACCAACGTAATTCCGAGTGTTACCCCATAAGAGCCAATGATAATGCCTGGATTCTCAAACACAATTTTGTAAGCAAACGTGCTGAACTCTTTGGGCCACAAATTATAGCCGTGCAGCGTGATCGACTTTTCAGCCGTAAAAGAGGTCCCAAGCACGAGAAGAAAAGGCAATAAACAGCATAGGGCGAATAGACCGATAAATAAGTAGCCGAAAGCCCGGATGGCCACCGAGGATATATCAGTTCCCCTTTGACGTGCGATGACTTGCTCCACAATATGTCCCTCCTAAGCGATCTGTCATGATAAATATGCCGCTTCATAACTTAGAACAGCGTATTTTCAGGCGAGACCTTTTTGACCAGCCAATTCGCAGTGATAACAATGAAGAAACCAAACACAGATTGATACAAGCTGACTGCACTTCCTAATGAGAAATTAAAGTTGTTCATTAAGGAGCGGAAAACGAACGTCTCAATAATATCTGTCGCATCAAATAATGCGGTATTGTTAGCTCCGACTAAGTTATAGAACAAGCCGAAGTTCCCTCGAAGAATGCCGCCCAAGGAGAACAGCAGCAAAATAATGAAAGTCGGCTTCAGCCAAGGCAGCACAATGTAGCGAATACGCTGCAGAGCGTTGGCACCATCAATTTCTGCAGCCTCCACAATCTCTGAATCCAGCCCCATAATGGCGGCGAAATAGACGATGGACCCGTAGCCTGTGGATTGCCACAAATACGTAAGCACAATGATGAACGGCCATATGGCGGGATTCGAATAGGTCTTCACCGGCTCCCATCCAATCGATTTGAGAATTCCGTTCATCAAACCATAGTCATAGCTAAGAATGTTATAGGCAATCAAACCCACCAACACGAAAGAGATGAAAAAAGGCAGAAACATCAAAGATTGTGAGATTTTCTTGAACCACTTTTTGCGGAGCTCATTAAGCAAAACCGCGATACTGATCTGCAGCGTATTTCCGATGATTATAAAAGCAAGATTGTAAGCAATTGTATTAAAGGTTAGCTTCCACAGTGCCCCTGAAGTGACTAGAAACTTAAAGTTGTCAAAACCAACGAATTGGCTGCCGAAAATGCCGGCTGAATAGTTATAATTGATAAAAGCGAGATACAGCCCCGGCATCGGGAGATAAGACATGATGAGGAAAAATAAAATGGCAGGCACACACATGAGCAGCAAGGTGCGATGTGTCCAGAATCGGCGCAGCGAAGATGCACGCTTAGTAACAACAAGCGGCGTGACCTCAAGGCTGCTTGACGAGGTGGCAGTTTTCATGCGTACGCTCCTTTCCAATTAGATCGCAGCTACAGGGACGAAACGGAGCGGCTCCAGTAAAGCTGCTTCATCCTGGGCTACACTTTCCAACAAAATCACTAGATCATTGCCTGCTGCTTGATCGCGGAACCAAGGACCTGGCAAATAAAAGGAGTCATCGCTCCCGCCCCGGAAGATCGGCCTGTTCGCACCGCCTTGCGTCCAAAGCCTTCCTACCAAATGCCCGTTAAAAAACACGGTCAGCTTCATATCGCTTCCTTTGACATAGACCCGCCAGCCTAATCCATGATTATCGTCAGGAAGCTGACCGTAAAGC
The DNA here is from genome assembly GCF_002027705.1 of Paenibacillus ferrarius. Classification (GTDB taxonomy): domain Bacteria; phylum Bacillota; class Bacilli; order Paenibacillales; family NBRC-103111; genus Paenibacillus_E; species Paenibacillus_E ferrarius. The sequence goes on from NZ_MBTG01000008.1 coordinate 27,894, forward strand.
CAAGAAAGTGCCCCCGAAGCCAAGGATATCGGCCCCTCGGCAGCTTGCTCCGCCGATTTCAACGCCTCGGCCTGCTCCAGCAAGCCTTTTTCCTCACTAGCCGCCAGCGTCCAATTGGCAGATGACAACCCTTCATAGAGCGTGAGCTGTCCGCTTAATGAGCCATACGTTTTATCCAAATACAGCGTTAGTGCTGCTGTTTCCCCCGCTTTTACATAGGGCGTAAGATCAAGGAACGGGTCCAATGGATTTATCAGTCCAAGGGCATGACCATTCACGTAAGCATAGGCATAGGTAAAGCTGCCAGACGCTTGCAGCAGCCAAGTATCCGCTTGATCCGTCAGCTTCACCTGCTTGCGGTAGCATTGATGAGCAGGCTGCTCTGCTGACAGCCAGCCGCCTATGCTCACGATTGGCCACAAGTGATCATCCACTTCTGTTTGCGCAAAATCATCTTTATTTTCGCCAGCCTGCATAAGCTTAAATCGCCAATTTTGGTTCAAGTCCGTTGTTGAAGTAACACCTACTATACCCGTTAGCCCTTTCAAACTGTTCAAATGCAGCCCTGGCAGATTCGTATCATGGAAGTTCGTATGTCCCCATATCTCTACGCGAGCAGTAAGCGCAGAATCAATAGGCTTTTCCGGGGAAATCGGCAAATAATAGCTTGCCCCGCCTGGTGCTGCAGTCCCCAGATAACTTGCACCTGAATAGAGCGAAACGACATCACTTGCCTGCTGCACAATCAATCCTTGATAAGGATTATTCTGATCGGCTGACGGCAGCTGTGCTGCATACCACGCGAAACCTCGGTAAATAGCGTGTTTTTCTAAATAATCCGCGCGATTCCCAATGGAGATTGCTGCATTAGCCAGCGGAATGACTGGATTCACCCTGCTTTGTGTCCACGTTATGCCCACATCACGGCTTGCTGTGGATGTGGATCGTTCCGGCAGTGCCCCCACATGCAGCACGCCAGCCTCATTGATGTCCTCCAACAGCAGCGCACGAGAGCGGCTCATCCCAATAACCTCGATGAGATGACCATCGGAGAGCTGTATCGAAGCACGGACTTCAGCCTCAGCAGATGAATAAACCAGTGTAAGGCGGCTGTCCGTCTCTTCCGGCACTTCCATGCCACAAGCTGCCAACTGGAATTCCGCGCCAAAGGAGAAGCGGATTTCGCCAACGCCTTCCGTGTGGAACACAAGCAGTGTTTGACCGGGGAGCCGCTTTATTCGCAGCAATTCAGCGGTCGAGTAATCAAGCAGTCCAGAATCGTTTATGCCCCACAGCTGCAAGGGAACCTGCATCGGCAGTATTGGACAATATCCAGCTGCTGCAACAAGGGTGGAATACCGTGGCACAGTCTCATCGCCTACAGATATGTAAACGTCTTCATTTCTCTCTTGGGTATTGCATACGAATACGAGCTCGCCGCCCTGCTGTAACGATAAGCGATACGGACCTGATTGGCTTTGCAGAGGTAGTGCTTCCGCTAATGATTGACCGTAAGTTTGTATTACATGCTTCAGTAATCTGCCTTCGTAGGCTTCCTCTCGAATATGTCCTTCCGGTGTAATCATGCCGTGGAAATCATAATCGGACGTGAGGAACGAGAGAGGGTTTCCCCAATTATTGGCTGCATTCGTAAAGCCATAATTCGTCCCTGATGCTTGCAAGTAAGGGCCCAGCAGCTTTGCCCCTGCCGAGAGCAGCCTACGAAGCAGAAAGTGGGAGCGATTCGTCTCGGTCACAAGCAAGGGATAGCCGCGACGAGCTAATTCTTTCCTGTAATAAAGCACTTTCTCTTCAAACACCGGATCCCGGTCATTCGGATAGAAATTGCAAGTTGGCACAACGTCTTCGGAAAACCCGGAGGCCTCATATAATCCACCTTGACCAGCACAGGCAATCATAGGTACGGTTATTCCTTGCTGGGCAGCCAGATCCCTCAATGCGGAGATGTAGCCTTGGGGATCAGCGCATGGATAGAAATCCAGCTCATTATCCAGCTGCACAGCGATCACCGTGCCGCCTCGGCCTTGTTCAAACTTCCTGATGATCGGAAGAATTTGAGCATACCATTTGGACACATACTGCAAGAAATGCGGATCATTTTGCCTCAGCTGAACATTGTCTTTGACGAACAAGTAAGCTGGCAGCGCTCCCCCATCCCACTCAGAGCAAATATATGGACCAGGCCTCGCAATAACCCATAAGCCAGCTTCCGCAGCATCCTGCAAGAACTGTGCCGCGTCCTTCTCTCCACCAAAATCCCATACTCCCTCTTGCGTTTCATGGTGATTCCATGGAAAATACACATCAATCGCGTTATAACCAAAAGCTTTCACTTTATGCAACCGATCTTTCCATAGCCCCCGTGGCAGTCGAAAGTAAAATAAAGAAGCGCAGAGAATGATTTCCGAATTCCCATTTATTCGCAACGCTTCCGGCGATAATTGGATGACTGTTTCTTTGCTTTTGGATGGATGCAAGGGTTAACCTCCTTCAATCAATGGCTTTGTTTTTTTATGAAACCCATTTCATTCGCTTCTTAGGCAAGCTATTGTTCCTTTGTTGTAAGTATAGGATTTATTAAAAGCGCTTACATTGAATGAAACTTCAAAATATATAAGAAAACTACGAAGATCAATGCTCTTATAAACAGAAAAAAGCCATGAATTCTATCCGAATTCACAGCTTCTTTCCTTCTATTTTTCACTGATTTCTTATAGTATTCACAGAACTATTGGCGGCGGCAGCGCTACAGTCAGCATTCGCATCTATATTCTTTGACGGTCTTCCCTTCCAGTTCTTTAAACACCTTGCAGAAATACGATGTTTCTTGAAAACCCGTTTTCTCTGCGACCTCATAAACTTTCAAGGAAACATCCCTAAGCAAGAGCTTCGCCTTGCGGATGCGGCACCGATTCACATATTCCACGAACCGCATGCCCGTTTCCATTTTAAATAAGTTCGAAAGGTAATTGCTGCTAAGATGAAGCACATCCGCCACTTGGGCAACTGTGATATCTTCGGCATAGTGTTGTTCGATATAAGCAATCGCGGCTTGAATTTCCTTCCGCAGCAGCGGATTTTCTACAGGACTGCAAGCCACTTCCTTGTTCAATGCCAGTATTTTTTGTTTGATTAGAGGCAAAGAAGGAAGCGTCTCTATCATGTGATTGATCTGCCTGCAAGCAAGCTCAACTTTCTCAGAGAGCGTGCCTCTCTCCCGTGCTATCGTCGTGACAAGCCCTGTCAGCTCCATGAATAGTTGCTTTAATTGTGCCAGAGGCGGCTTTCTTTGATTCAGACTTTGAAAAAACAGCTCCGTTTGAGCTTCTACGTCCGCCACGAATCCGCTTCTCATGGCGGCCGCCAATTTCTGCATCAAGAGGCTGTCTCGCTCTGGTTCTGCCCCTTGGGCGTTCTTACCCGCGTAGGTATAGATTTGCCCCAGTCCTTCATAAATCGACTGCTCCAATGCCCTTTCAGCCTGCTTATACAACGTTGGCCAATCTTTCAGCCCATAGCCAAGCAAGCTGATTCCCACTGTCAGGCTGCCCTCTTCCTTGGATCGGTTAACCATATTGGATACCTGCCTGAATGCTTCCTCACTGCATTTGCGCTCGCTCTTTTCATGCGGAAATGCAGCCACAATCACCGTTCTCTGATTTGATATCGGGATGGTGACCGTCATTTGCTCATTCGGCATTTCCGAAGACGGAATGGGCGTTATGGGTTTAAACTCACCGTCAATGATCATAACGACAGTAGGGCCGCTTACTTTTGGAAAACGGACAGCACTGGCTTGATCCTCCATCTCCTGGATCGTCTTCAATTCGCCAAACAGCAGCTTGCGTCCCAATATGCACCGCATCTCCTGCAAGTTGGCTTCACGAATATTCGCTTGCTTGCTTTGCTCGTGATCTTGCAGGATCTTCACGTTCATCTGCTGCAGCAGCTGCTGCAGAGTGTCCGGCTCCAGATCATGCTTTAATAAATAGTCCTCGGCCCCCAACTTCAAGGCTTCCTTGACGAAGCGGAAATCATCAAACGAGCTGAGGGCAACAATTTTAATTGACGCATCCTGTTGTTTAACCTGCTGAATCAAATCAATGCCATTCATTTCCGGCATGGAGATGTCCGTAACAATCAGATCCACATGCTGATGCTGCAGCAAATCAAGCGCATGCACGCCATTGAGCGCTTCACTCACAATCTGAAAGCCGTAATCCTCCCAGCGAATGATTGATTTAATCGCATATCGGTATATCGCATTATCTTCAACGATCATGGCGTTCAGCATGCTCATTCCTCCTTTGGCGATGCGTTCTATATGGAATACGCACAATCGCTTTCGTACCAGCCCCTGGCATGCTTTCAAAGCTAAGGCCATAATTTTGCCCATAATACAATTGAATACGTTCATTTACATTATGAATGCCGATGCTGGCAACACCTGGGACCGCTTCTTTCCGAGTGGCTGTATGCAGTAGATTAGCCGCTTTCACCTCTTCCATGCCAACGCCGTTGTCCTCTACCATAACGAAAAGCTCTTTGCCCGTTACCCTCGCGGATACAACAATGCGGCCACTTCCCTTGGACATTTCGATACCGTGAAGAATCGCATTTTCGACCAGCGGCTGCAGAATGAAATACGGCACTTCGCTTTCCAGCCACTGCTCATCCACCTTATATTCCACCTGAAACGCTTCTCCGTATCCGATCTTTTGGATATAAATATAGTTGTTCAATTGCGCTATTTCTTGCTCCAGGCTATGAAATTCGCCAACCCGCCGCACCGATGACTTCAACAAATCGATCACTGAACTGACCATTCGCTCGATCTCGGATTGTTGGTTCATACGAGCATACCATTTGACAGTGCCAAGGGTGTTATATAAAAAATGCGGATTAATTTGACTCATCAAAACCGTGAATTCCGCCTGCTGCTTGGCGATTTGCTCTTTGTATACGGTGTTGATAAGCTCGTTAATCCGAGCCAGCATGAAGTTGAACCGCACCGATAAACTGCCGATTTCATCTTTGCCTAACGGTATAATCCGCACATCCAAATTGCCATCTTCTACACGACGCATCGTCTGCTCCAATATTTTGATATTGCGGGTCGAAGATTTGGAAAGCAGTACAGCAATTCCCGTTGAGATCAGCACCGCGATCAGAGAAACCAGCACGATGACCAGCACGAGAACCCGTGTATCTGAGAACAGCGATGACATCGGAATGAAGCATAGTACACGCCAGCCCAATGTGGAGGTTCTTTCCTGGACGAATAAATAATCGCCCGCTGCCGAATGCTCGACCGTTGCCATCGAAGCATCCTGCTCATTCAGCACATAATTGGAGCTGTTTGTGATCAAGTTGTCCGCATCCGAATTCCCGCCACCAGCCAACAATTCATTGAAAGCATTCAGAATCGCGACATTATTTTGCTTAATAATCGAGCTTCCGCTCCCCAGAGAAAGAAAATAATCAGCATCCATGCTGAATACAATCGTGCCTAGACTCCGATCAATTTGACTCACATCAACAAAATCCCGCACAAGAAACACTTCATTTCGCTTGCGCAAAGAAGGCGACCACGCCATCGTTCGTCCATGGTTCGTTAAATAGGAAGCAGCGCCCTTCATCATTTCGCCAACATCTTCCTGATTGAGTGTATGACCGAGCCCCTTCTTATTTTCCCACCAATACATCTGCCCTCTTCCCGTCTTGATCATAATGGCATTCATGTAAGGATTGCCGTTCCCATATTGGGCAAGCAGAAATTCCATCCGACTGCGGAAAGCCGGATAATTCTCAGCCGTCACCTGCTCCCCTTGTTCGGCAACGATCTGCCTGATGCTGCTGTCACTGAGCACATAAACCGATGAGGTGAACGCTTCTTTGGCTCTGTTCTCAATATTATCCGATACCTGATGAATGACTTGCATGGAGAGGTCTCTTGTGTTCGATTCTATGAACTTCGTAGAGGCATAGATCGCGACGCCGCCTATCGCTGTCGAAATGAACAAAATGAGAATCATATTAGATAAAAATATTTTGGTGCGGAAGCGAAAATCTTTGATCCTGCTTCGATACCATGGATTAGCTGCCATTGCTCAACGCTCCTTGCCGACTGTCATTTGGATGACTTGCGAATCCGATCGAACCCTTGATCCAGCTCTTGGATGCATTGCTCTGCATTGTGGGTGCGGTCAAGAATGAATCTCGTCAGCGCATTGACGAACACCTTTTGAAGATCTTGGTTTACGAAATCAGTCGGCAAGCTGGTCCAATCGTACGTTCGGCCTGTTTGAATATACGTTTCATCCAGTTCCACATACGTTGGATCGAAATCACTCGGCAAGCCCTTGATGACAGATAAAGCCTTCTTATTCGTTTGGAAAATAGTGCCCATTTCCTTGGAAGCAAACAGCGCTAACGTTTGCAGCGCAGCTTCCTTATTGGGTGAATGGGGGTTAATCACAATGCCGCCTGTCGATTTCAAGCCAAACTTGGCATCGTGCGGATCGTTGGAATAGGGAAACGCGAACAGTCCCAGATTGCTCGCAGGATTTTTGGATTTCACTCCATCCACCGTCCACGTTCCGTTAATAATCATAGCCGCTTTCCCTTCGGCAAGAAGCAGCTGGGCTTGGTTCCAATCCGTCTCGAAAGGCTTTATATTGACATAGCTTAAACGTTCGCCAAATCGTTGTAGAATGTCTTTGAAATGAATTTGATCTTCCGCAAAAGATGTCCGGCCAGCTTCAATATCGGCAATCCAATTCCGATTCTCTGCATGTTGATTAGCCAACAAGTCGGCCGCGATGTCCCACACAACCGTCCAGCTATCCTTATACCCTGCGGCGATCGGAATGATTCCGACATTTTGCAGCGCCTTGCATGCTTCTAAGAATTGTTCCCATGTCGAAGGGGGACTAAGGATGCCAGCCTTGGCGAATGCCTCTTTGTTATAAACGACGCCAGCGCCGTTCACATCAATAGGCAGCGCCCAAATATGCCCATTGGCTGTCCGCACGCCGTTCAGAAAGCGCTCGTCGATCTGAGAAAGAAAGGACTGGTTCGTTAAGTCGAGTGCATACCCCGTCCGAATCAAGTCCTGGGCCGATTCCAAATTATCGATCATATACATGTCCGGCATATTGTTGGAGATTGCCCGCGTACGCAGCAAGCTCATATAGTTCCCTCCATCTACACCTGTCAACGTGAAGGTATAAGACGGATGACGCTGGGTAAATAGCTGCGTGCCAGCCTCCAGCCATTTGCGTGCGCCCTCTTCGTCAAAATGATGGATCCACGTCAGCGTTTGTTCCTTTGGCTGTTTCTTCGGAACCGATGTCAATGGCTGCGTTTGACAGGCGGTTAGCACCAGCGAAAGGGCAGCACCAACTGCCAACAAATGAAGCTTCATTCCCTTCACCCATTTCATGATAGCGTTTACAAGTATTATAGCGGACAGGCGCAATAAAAAAAACCGCCTATTTCCCCTAAGGAAAATTCACGGTTTGCTCATGTATATGTAATATGCACACCCGCATGCAAGCGAGTGGCTTCATTAATTCTCGCTGGGGGATATTGAACGGGCATCTGCTTCAATGATATCCATCATCTTCTTCATCGATTGCTTAATTTGTTCGGAAGAGGGCAAAGAAAGATTGCTATAGGTTTGTTTAACAACATCCGTTAACACCGAATCAAACATACATTCAAAATGCTCGTGTTTCATACTGAATATTTCCCTCCTTATTTTCATTTTATTGGAAATTTACATAATCTTATCTTATCCTGAAGTCAGCTAGATATCAGCGCATAAAATATTTGCATCCGTATACATATTTCTTTCATATTCATGCATTTTTTTTGCGCTATTGCATGATTATGAAAGAAGAGACTGTCTCAGCAGGTTAAAAACCCGCGAGCAGCCTCTTCTTTGTTTTATTTAACTTTTACTCCAGCTAAACTGCCACCTTTTACAAACAAACGCTGAATGTTGGCTTCAACCGTAGGGTCGGCGATGAGCGGCGGTGCATGGTGCGGTTTGATACGGGCGTCGATAATCAGATTGTCACAGCCCCAATGCTTATTGTCGTAATAACTGTTTACCCCGTGAATATCATGGGAGGGATTGCTTCGCGTGAATGTCACCCACAGGAAATTATTGATCGTTTCACTTACGAAATCACTGTCATCACACAGAATAATCATCGGACAGGATGGCATGGAACCTTTCAACTGCAGGTTTGCGCTTAGTTCCTGCGCTTCCTTCTGTGCATTGTCATATGTTGAAAATGACGGTCCTTGCATCGCCACGATCCCTGGCATAATGAAACGGGGATTCGTGAACGTTGGCAATCCTTTCAACTGTTCCGGAACTTCTGTGCACAAGTCTCTTATTTTCTCACCGCTCGCAGCAAAAACCACTTTGCTCCCTTGGTTCAAGCCGGTACCTGAATAATCCAGCGTATCGATCGTTGTATGAGTTTGGAAATGAATATCCCTGTGCAAATCCATTCTCTCTAGCATATAAGCTAAAAACTCAGACTCCTTATGGCTATCCAAAGGCTGCTTGTCCTCAGCCGTAATAAATAAGTACTTGGCCAAACTAAGCTGCCCGGTTCCTAGAATGCGGTTCGCGATGGTCAATAGTTCCGCAGGTCGTTTGACTTGCTGGTACGGCGTATAACGCTCGCTGCCAATCGCAAAAAGCAGCGGATGCACGCCAGCCGCATCTACAGCATGCACTTCTTTGACACCAGGAATCTCCTGCTTGATGGCATCTCCGGTTAACTCGTGTATCAAAGCACCGAACGACGTGTCTTCTTGAGGAGGACGTCCGACCACTGTAAATGGCCAAATGGCGTTTTCCCTTGCATAAACCTTGTGCACCCGCATTAACGGAAACTCATGTGTCAAGCTATAGTAACCCAAATGGTCGCCGAAAGGCCCCTCTGGCTTGGTTTCACCTGGGTAAATGTCACCTGTGATTACAAAATCAGCATCATTGCTAATACAATACCCGTCTATATAGCTATAACGAAACCTGCGCCCCGCCAGCATGCCTGCAAAAGTAAGTTCGCTTAAACCTTCTGGCAGCGGCATAACCGCAGACAGCGTGTGAGCAGGCGGCCCTCCAATGAAAATACTAACTTTCAAAGGCTCGCCTTTCTTCGTCGCTTTGTCTTGGTGGACACCAATTCCGCGATGTATTTGGTAATGGACGCCAATTTCCTTATTCAACTCATAGTCATTGCCATTCAACTGAATCCGATACATGCCCAGATTAGCATTCATAATTCCCGCATTTTCCGGATCTTCACTATAGACCTGAGGCAGTGTCACGAATGCCCCTCCGTCATTCAGCCAATGCTGGATGAGCGGCAAATCCGAAATATTGATTTCCTGCGCACTCACAGGCACACTCGATGATGTCTTCAAAGGAAGTGCCTTGAAAGCCGTTAATCCGTTACGAACATGAGCAAACGGTTTTTTTAACGCCTTGATCGGGTCTTGCCTGAGGGCAATAACGTTCTGGACATCCTCCCAGTTTTTGCGGAAAATAAATTGACTACGTTCTAAAGTCCCGAACAAGTTAGAAACAGCCCTGAATTTCGAACCTTTTACCTTTTCAAATAATAGGGCTGGACCACCCGCTTCATACACTTTCATATGGATAGCAGCCATCTCGAGATAAGGGTCCACTTCTTCCCCAATGCGAACTAAATGACCATGTTTCTCCAAATCAATAAGGCATTCTTCTAAATTTTGATACATATCAGTAACTCCTATGTGTAAGTCATCTTATTTATTATAGCCGTTCTTTGGCGCTACGTCTTCTTTGACCACCTTATTGCGGGCAAAATAAATGGCAAACAGAAAAATCCCCTCCGGTCAACAACGTTAAAATCATCTTAGGAGATGACCTTTTATCGTTGTCAATCATGAGGGGATACTATTATTTAGAACTTATGGAACATTTGTTCCTTAGATTTACAGACCTGTTACTTGAACCGGCGTATAACGGTCCGTCCTTGTACCGTCTCCAAGTTCGCGCCAATAGTTATGACCCCATGCCCATACCGTTCCGTCTGACTTTTGTGCCACAGTGAAAGTTCCACTCGCAGACACAGCCGTTACCCCACTTATGCCAGCTACCTGCACAGGGCTTAGATATGTCGAACCTGTCGTTCCGTCTCCCAGTTGGCCAAAATCGTTGTAACCCCATGCCCATAGCGTTCCGTCATTTTTAATCGCAAAGCTATGCTGCTCATCCGCCTCTACTACTTTTACGTTGCTCAGACCTGGAATCTGAACCGGAGTCGTATGACTCGTCGTAGTGCCGTCTCCGAATTGGCCGTCTGTATTATTGCCCCAAGCCCATACGGTCCCATCCGACTTTATGGCAAGACTGTGAGTGTCGCCAGCCGACACGTAGGATACATTACTGAGACCGGACACCTGCACGGGAGTTGACCGATTTGTTGTTGTTCCGTCTCCCAGTTGACTAGTAGAATTATAACCCCAAGCCCATACCGTTCCATCCGACTTTATGGCGAGGCTATGATAGCTTTTCGTTGAGATAGACACGATATTGCTGAGTCCTGATACCTGCACAGGCGTTGACCGATTCGTTGTTGTTCCATCTCCCAATTCACCGTAACCGTTACTCCCCCATGCCCATACCGTCCCATCCGACTTTAACGCTAAACTATGGTAGAAACCAGCTTCGACATCGATTACATCTGTTAAATTATTCACTTGAACCGGGTTGTTACGATTTATATATGTCGTGCCATCTCCCAGTTGACCAACACCGTTAGTTCCCCACGCGAATACGATGCCATCGCTGCGCAATGCCAAATTGTGGTGTTCATTTCCTGCAGAAACATCAATAATATTTTGCACAAGTGTGTTTTGAACGGCAACAGCGCTGCTGTTCTGACCTGGACCGGTGCCGAATTGTCCGAAGTTTGCATCACCCCAGGCCCATAAAGTATCATCTGCCTTTAAAAATAACGAATGCCCCAATCCTGTTGTCAGGACCGTCTTCAATTGAGGTGGATTGGTTGGGTTAGTTGGATTTGTTGGATTGCCCAGCGCTGTGCCAGCAGGTACGATTATCATTGCGAATACCATTGAGGTAAGTAGTGAAATAAATCCTTTTTTTCTCATCATCATTAAAATCCTCTCCTTCTCTTACTGAAATGAGTAGCGTGTTTAGTTCGAATAATAGATTGCATCGTTCTAGTTAAATTAACTCTCCTTTCCTATTAATACTAAAAATTGGTATAGTTTACATAAATAATAATACTATTTTATGAGTTTTATGCAACAGCGAAGATTGACAACATTTGTATGTAGATGTCGAAATGGATGAATTAATCATATAAAATTGATATATATGAGTTATGCAGTTGAAAATAAATTCTGATAAAAGCCAATACAAAGAAAAATACTTGACTTTTGAAATCACCATAATAATTCCGGATGATACCTTAACTACGGTATTACTTCTAATCTAACAGGTGATTTTACAATGACTGCCCATCAAAAACCGAAATTACGTGAATTACAGCTTAGCGAGTGTGGCGGCGTCCCTATCTTAGTACCCTTTGACATCTCATTACTCATAAATTCCTAGAGTCGAATTCGTATAATCGGGTGACCAAGGCACAGCCCATCATGCTGATCCGTAAAGTATTTAAACCGTTGACACGGCAGGCCGCAGTCGGTCTAGTATCGATTCCGATATCGTAATCAATCGCAGAGGGAAACAAGTGACCAAACAGAGATATGTTCGGATTGCTGCAATTGTCGCCATGCGTTTAAAGGAAGATGAGGCTTCTTCGAACGTTGAACAGCTAAACGACGAGTCTCCAGCTACCTACAAGGGTGCTTACCTTATCATTAGTAACCGCCATGACGCTCCAAAGGAAGCTTTGCAGACGTATGTTAAACGCTGGCGTATTGAAGTGTTTTTCGTACTGCGAAGCAAGAACTGGCGTTTGAAAAGTGCCACTCTGAATCCGAGACGCATCACCATGCTCATTTTGAGCTGCTGTTTACCGCAGAAACCTTGCTAGCTGTTGCTCTCTTCGAAATGAACAAAGAAAAACGAGTGATGATAAAGGCTGCTCCCACGTCGAAATGGTCCCCGGCCTTTTCCATACTCGTTGTCAAACCCGCACAAGAAACCACATGGGTCAAGAGCGAGTCTACGTTGATTTTGACATAGTAGTTAGGCGCTTTGCAAGACTTATTCGGTAATGTTGGCCACCGCATTATGTAATGCTTCTTTGGGATACAACGAAACCTCAGAACAACCAGTCGTTACCACGAAGTGCATAACTCATGACAATAAGTCTCACAAACTTCGTACTTGCATCCGAACCGTTAAACCTCGTTATAATTCTGTCGGGAATTCAGGTGGCATATGAGAAACACTGCTACTTGTAGACAAGCTTCATGAAAACAAGGGGCATTTAAAAATATCAAGAGGAAAATTTGTTCCTCTCTTTACTTTTTTGGGGGGGTGAAACGTAAAAAGACTCTATCCCGAAAGCTGGATTCTTCAAGAGAAAATTAATTCTGAATAGAATAGCTATTTTCATTTTAGGGAGGGGATTTTCTTATTTATACTTAGATTTGGATATTAAATATACGAATTATCATAATGGTCTTATGAATAATTGGAATGTACAGCTTAGAATGCCAATGATACCTGCTATTACTAATACAATATACAGTGTCTTATTTAATGGATTTGACATTAATTTCAAAACACCTGTAACTAGCAATAACACCGCACACGCCAAGCTTATGTATAAAATCCAACTACTCATTAAAATCTACCTCCAAATTTATTATTTTATGATCTAGCCCAAAGATAAAAAACAGGGGGAGTATATAGACCTCTAAAATAAACGCCTTTAAATCCTCCAATACTATCTGCTAAACCAATTGCTGAACTACCGAACCATAAAACGGCAGAAACAATACCTGTAATAAGTGCTGATCCTACAGTAATAATGCCAGCAGCTTGTAATGCTGCCGCTACAGCCGCTGTCCCTGCCCCAGCATTTAATCCATTAACAAGAACTGCTGTAGCATATTCTGATAAAGAAAGTTGCCATCCCCACCAGTATTGGTAAAAACCAATAGGTGGGCTATAGCTATCTGCTTTAGCAACATTATCATTAAAAGAAAGTGAATAAGTTTTTTCTCCCACTTCAAGAGATATTTCTTCGTCACTTTTGAGAGCATCTTTAAAGAAGGTATCGTATTCTACATAGTCAGTTTTGTTAGACTCAAGATTGCCCTTTTTTATATCTTTCTTTGAATAAACACGAAAATTTTCGTCTGTTGAAAAATAACCTTCGTTAACTAATTTATTAACATTGTTCATACTAAGCTTGAGATTATCAAGAATTTCTTGTTCTACTTTTGGTTTCCCTGTAATTTCAAAAGTCCCATCTGATTTTCTTTTCAGGTTGTTTTTCTCAATTTCTTTAATCGCTTTGTAGAGTTCCTTTTGCTGTTTGATATTTGCTTTTTCTTGTTGATTTGTTGGAGATGATGCAAAAGTAAGACTGTTAAAAGTAAGAGTTAAAATCATAGCAAATACTAACATTAAACTAATTTTTTTTTCAAAGCAAATAACCTTCTTTCCATTAAAGTAAAATCCCCTCCCCTAAAAAATCTTACAATATTATACTTTTTATGTCAATACATGGATATTTTTAAAAGTCAAAAAGTAAAATAAACAAACTTGACTTTTAGAATTCACCACAATAATTGCGAAGGATACCTTAACCAAGGTGTCACTTCAAATATGCAGGTGATTTTCCAATGAAAACGCTACAAAAATCGAAATATCGCGATTTATAGCTGAGTGAGTGTGCAGGTGCCCCTATCTTACGTACCCTTTGTGGACGTTTTGATATGTCGCTACTATTAACTCAGTCTGGCATGATGAAGCGCGGCGGAACGCCATCCTGGTTGCTAGATGTTGTGAATTTAGATGATACTCACTGTGCTCATCCATACGCGAAACAACTCCCGTTCTTATCCTGGCTTTTCGATCATTCTACGAAAACATACGCATGGTCGATGAATTTGGTCGTGGTTCAAGTTGTCTTGAAAAGTGGACTCAAGTATCCTTTGTTTTATTCTATTTGGCATAAGCCAGCTACCAGTGGTGAGGGCCCTTCGAAACTGGATCTCTCTAAACAAATGATCTTGATGCTGCGTGAATCTACAGCTTTATTTCGAAAGGAAATCGAGCCTCTTACTCGAAGAGAACGTTACGTGCCGCTTACGCCAGTCATGCTGATCCCTGAAGTGTTTAAACAGTTGACACGTCAGGCAGCATTCGGCCTAGTATCGATTGCGATTCCAGATATTTATATGAAGCAGCCCTATACCGTAACTAATAGCAAAGGGAAACAAGTGAGCAAACAGAGATATGTTCGGATTGCTGCGATTGTCGCCATGCGTTTAAAGGACGATGAGGCTTCTTCGAACATTGAACAGCTAGACGACGAGTCTCCAGCTACCTACAAAGGTGCCTGCCTCATCATTAGTAACCGCCATGACGCTCCAAAGGAAGCCCTACAGACGTGCGTGAAACGCTGGCGGATTGAGGTGCTTTTCCGCACTGCGAAGCAAGAACTGGCGTTTGAAAAGTGCCACTCCGAATCCGAGGCGCATCACCATGCTCATTTTGAGCTGCTGTTTACCGCAGAAACCTTGCTAGCTTTTGCTCTATTCGAAATAAACAAAGAAAAAACGAGTGATGATAAAGGCTGCACCCACGGCGAAATGGTCCGCGGCCTTTTCCATACTCGTTGCCAAACCCGCACAAAAAACCACATGGGTCAAGAGCGAGTCTAAGTTTATTTTGACACAGTAGTTAGGCGCTTTGCAAGACTTATTCGGTAATTTTGGCCACCGCATTATGTAATGCTTCTTTGGGCTACAACTAATCCTCAGAATAACCAGTCGTTACCACGAAGTGCATAACTCATGTGATATATCATCAGAAAACAATTTGGCGGTATGTATGAGATAGCGAGCGGACAGCCTTTTCAGGCGCCTTTAGGGCCGCAAAACAGCCCTATCTCCTTGAGCTTTAAAGATCTCCTCCTCCCTCCCCAGCTCGAAGCATATCTCGCCCAAACACAAAAAAGGCAAAGCGGGTTTCCCCGTCTTCGCCTTTTTCAAGTCAGTTATTATTTCCAAGCATTCAACTTACGAATAGCTGTAATAGCAGCATCAATCTCCCGCTCAATGGCGCCGGAAACGACATCCGTATGCGGGTCGTAAACTTCTCTTAAGTCGGCATCCGCATAGCCGTCTAATGCAACAATGGCTCCAGCACGCACGCCGCGAAGCGAGGCAATGACGTAAAGCGCGGCAATTTCCATCTCAACGGCAATCGCACCCGCTTGCTTGTACTTCGCATGAGGGAATTCCTCCACCCCTTGGAAAAAAGCATCCAAGGTGACCGTAATCCCTTTTTGAACCAAGCCGTCTGTCTCCTGCGCAGCTTCAAACAACGCGCGCACTACGTCCTGATCGGCTACCGCTGGAAAGCCAAGCGGAACTAACTGGCGTGTCAGCCCTTCTTCGCGTACCGCAGCAGTACTGACAACCAGGCTCCCAGGCGGCACATCCGCCGAGTAGGAGCCCGCTGTTCCAACACGAATCAAGGTCTTCACGCCGCCTTTAATCAGCTCTTCAAAGCAGACCGCTGCCCCCGGAGAACCTACGCCATGACTCACAACCGTAATGGGAATGCCGGAGGATTCGCCGACAAAAGTCCGGTATTCCCGGCTGAAGGCGAGCTCACGGACATTATCTAATTTGCGAGAAATGGCTTCCGCTCTGAAAGGGTCTCCACACACGATCGCATACGGAGCGAGGTCTTCTGAATTCACTTGTAAAATAGATAATCGCATATTAATCAAAATCCTTTCTTACCCATTCATCCTCGGGTATGGGAATAGCTTCCCCGGAGAAGCGCTGCTCCTCAAAGGGATCTGCAATATTATGGAAGCCGTTGCGTTCCCAGAACCCTTCGCGGTCTTCCTGCATAAACTCCAGGCCTTGAATCCATTTGGCGCTTTTCCAGAAGTAGAGATGAGGGACTACGAGCCGCAGCGGCCAGCCGTGCTTAGGCGTAAGCGGTTTGCCGTCAAACATCATAGCCAGCAGCACATGATCACCCATAAGATCAACCAGTGGAACATTGGTTTCGTAGTCGTTGTCTGCATGCAGCATGACATACTTGCCTTCCGGCTTAACATCAATAAGCTTAAGGAAATCACGGAAAAGTATGCCTTCCCAAACGGTATCCAGCTTCGACCACCGCGTCACACAATGGATATCGCATACGACCTGGGTACGAGGCAAAGCGAGCAGTTCTTCATAGCTAAAAGACTTTTCCTCGTTTACCTCGCCGAAAACACGCAGCGACCATGCCGCCATATCGTAATTGGGTACTTCACCTTCATGCAGAATAGGAAAACGATCCGTCACAACTTGTCCAGGCGGAACCCGGTGCACAAGCTCTTCCGGAATATCTACAGCGGGAATTTGCATGCGTTTAATACGCTCCGCTTTGCTGTCTTTTGCCATCTGTTCATCCTCCTAAGCGTTGATCTTATTAAGCCGCCTGCTTCATCCTTGCAGAAACAAGCTTTATCTCGAGCTGCCGTTTGCTTTCTGCGCGTCTGCCAAATAATTGCTTTTACGGAAAAAGAGCATAGCTAGCAAAGTCACGATGTAAGGCAGCATTTGTGTGAAATGCGTTGGTAAAGAAAACCCTTGCAGTCTTATACTGAAAGCATCCATTAAGCCAAATAGCAAACTGGAAGCCATAACACCGATCGGATTGGCTTGTCCCAGCATCGTAGCAACAAGCGCAATAAATCCTCTTCCGGCGGTCATCCCCTCGGTAAACATGGTCACTTGACCAAGCGACAGCTGAGCGCCTGCCAAACCGCATAGAACTCCGCAAATGAGCACGGCCAAGTACTGCATGCGATTTACCTTGATGCCAATGCTTTTGGCGGCTACAGGATTTTCACCAACTGCGACCAAGCGGAAGCCCAAAACGGATTTGAAAAGAAAATATTGAAGGGCGAAAACAAGGATGAAAGCCAGATAAACAAGTGGGGAATGCCCGGAAACAATACCGCCGATAACAGGAATATCCTGAATGTAAGGGATGTTCACTTTGGGCAGGCCAATCATATTTTTATCATAAAAGGCACCTTTTACGTGAAA
Source organism: Paenibacillus ferrarius (assembly GCF_002027705.1). Classification (GTDB taxonomy): domain Bacteria; phylum Bacillota; class Bacilli; order Paenibacillales; family NBRC-103111; genus Paenibacillus_E; species Paenibacillus_E ferrarius. The sequence continues at coordinate 45,216 of NZ_MBTG01000008.1, forward strand.
AATTGCTTTTAAGCAAAAAGCAGTCAAGCCTAAGGCCAGAAAGTTAAATGAAATCCCGACAACGATCACATTGGCCTGCAATTGAATACTCATATAAGCGAAAACCAGTGAGAATAACATGGTTACGGCAACAGCGATTAGAACAGCTACATACACATTGCCGGTATAAAAATTACCTACGATGGCGGAGAAGGCGCCGACCAATACGAAACCTTCCAGACCCACATTGAACAAGCCGACTCTTGAACAGATCGCCCCGCCTAGTGCCGCAAGCAGGATTGGAGCTACCATTCGAATCATCGAGTTGAATAAAGACACATCAAGAAGATGCTGCATCGCTCTTGCCTCCTTTCCGTCGTTTCCATAGGGTGTAACTGAACTTGGCTGTGACAAACAGAATCAGCAAGGATTGAATGACACTGGAAATTTCCAGCGGAATGCTGGTATTACGCTCAACTCCCATGCCTCCGGTTTGCAGCGCAGCCAGAAGAACCGCAGCAACCGCTGTACCCAACGGATGGGCACCTGACAGCAATGTCGCCATAATGCCAGACCACGCATAACCCGGGTTCGAAATCATGCCATCGGTATACCTGTACTGCATGCCCAGAACCTCAATGGCTCCGGCAAGTCCAGCAAAACCACCGCTGACAAACATGCTGGTCAGCATCATTTTCCTTCTATTGACACCGCCGTAAGCCGCAAATAAGGGATTATATCCCAGCATGCGGATTTCATAGCCGGCCACTGTGTATTTAATAAATAAATAGAGCAGAATCGCGAGTCCGATCGCAATGATAAAGCCGGCATGTATGCTCATGCCTTGGAATAATTTGGGCAGCCACACCGCTTTATCCACCATCATCGTTTGGGCAAGCGCAGCTGAGCCTGTCTTGTCTTTGAGCGGATAAGCGACCAAATAACCAGCAAACAGCGCGGCAATATAATTGAGCAGCAGCGTTGTAATAATCAGATTCATCCGAAATTTGGCATCCAGCCAACCTGCAAACGCAGACCATATCCCACCCGCAGCAATACCGCCGAGTATGGCAACGAGCAATTTGAACAGCGGTGGTCCTGGTACATAAAGGGCAAGCAGTGCGCTGGATAAAGCGCCCAGAATCATTTGTCCTTCAGAACCCATATTGAAGAATCCAGCGCGAAAAGCAATGGAGACCCCAAGACCGACCAGGATCAGCGGTGTAGCCCGAGTCAATGTATTCGTCAAGAAGTAGAAGTTGCCGAATGCCCCTTTCCACATCTGCGCATACGTATCGGGGATGGACCCGCCAATTAACGCAATGGCAATCGCGCCACCTAATAATCCAATGATGACGGCAAGCAGCGGTTGCATCCAAGCGCTTATAGGCCATCCACGTTTAAGCATTTGAATCTCCTCCTGCCATCCATAAGCTAATTTGCTCTTCTGTTGCGTTCTCGGCAGATAATTCTCCGGCTATGCGCCCTTCGTACATAACAAGAATGCGGTCAGACAACTTGAGAATCTCCGTTAATTCAGAGGATACTAACAAAATAGCTCCCTGTTCGTCCCGTTTTCTAAGCAGTTCTTCATGAATAAGCTCCATAGCGCCGATATCTACGCCACGCGTTGGCTCTGCCGCAATTAAAAAAGGCTGATTCTGCGCAATTTCTCTAGCGACAATTAGCTTTTGCAGATTACCGCCAGATAAGTATTTTACCTTCGTATCCTGTGAGCCTGCTTTAATCTGAAACTGCTGAATGAACCGATCCACCATTTGCCGCAGCTCTTTTCCTTGCAAGAAGCCCGAGCGGCTTCGGGTTCTGTGATGGCCCATCGTACCGTTGTCCAGCACGGTGCCCTCTTTCGCCGCTCCCCATTGATACCGATCTTCCGGGACATGCGAAAGCCCAATCTCTCTAATTTCACGAACGGTACGTCCTGTCACATTTTGCCCCAAAAGATGAATTTCTCCTTGATCAATAGGCAGAAGCCCCGAAATTGCTTGAATGAATTCAGACTGCCCATTCCCCGAGATGCCGGCAATGCCAACGATTTCTCCGGCCTTGATTTGTAAATTCACGCGATCGAGCACCGGTTTGCCTTTGGCTCCAAGGATGGATATATCCTTCACTTGAAGAACTGTTTCACCAAGTTTCACTTCTCTTTTGGCAGATTCCAAGAGGTCTCTGCCTACCATCAATTTCGAGAGTTCTTCAACACTGGTTGCCGCAGCATCCAAGGTACCCGTGATCTTCCCGTCACGCAGAACAGTAACCCGATCGGCAATTTCCATCACTTCATGCAGCTTGTGCGTAATAATGATGAAGCTTTTGCCCTGATTCGCCAAGCTCCTCATGATGACTAGCAATTCCTTCGCTTCAAGCGGTGTCAGCACGCCGGTAGGCTCGTCCAAAATAATGATATCAGCGCCTTGATACAGCACCTTCAGAATTTCCACACGCTGCTGCAAACCAAGCGGACATTCGGCCACCTTCTTGTGCGGATCAATCGGCAAGCGATACTTGGCACATAGGTCCTCCACTTGCTGAACTGCCTTTTTGCGGTCAAATGCCATGCCTTTCTTGGGCTCGTTGCCAATCACGATATTTTCAGCCACGGTAAAAGAAGGAAACAGCATGAAGTGCTGATGCACCATGCCGATTCGATGGCGAATGGCTTCCGTTGGATTCGTAAATACAACTTCCTTGCCATTCAAAAGAATACTGCCTGCCGTAGGCTGCTCCATGCCGTACAAGATGCGCATTAGCGTTGTTTTGCCGGCACCATTTTCCCCGACTAATGCATGGATCTCACCTTGACGCAGCGAGAAATCAACGTTTGAATTCGCTGTTAAATTGCCATATGTTTTCGTTATTTGACGCATTTGAAGCAGCATAACGGTTATTCGCTCCTCTACCTAGACATGAGGAAACTGTTTACGTCACCGTAAACAGTTTCCATGGGCAATATGCGATTATTGTGCTAATTATTTGACTGGATTTTCTACTTTCACTTTACCAGAAACGATATCATCACGTATAGCTTTAACTTTCGTAATCACGTCTTGTCCAACAAACGGGCTAAGCGCTGATTTTGTATCTTTCGTTACGAAGGTAAGACCCACGCCATCTTCTTTCAAGCCATAATCAACGGAACCGAATTTGAAACTGCCGTTAACGAAGTCTTTGACGGTTTGGTAAGCAACAGCATCCGTTCCTTTTAATTGGGAAAGCACAATGTGCTCAGGATCTGTTACTGTACGGTCGATATCTTGTCCGGATGTATAGAAGCCTTTTTCTTTGGCTGCTTCAAAAACGCCGAGATCGCCTACTGCCGATGCGCCTGCAATAAAGTCTGCGCCTTGTGCAAATTGCGTCAACGCCAATTCTTTGGCCTTCGCTGGATCTGTGAAGGAGCCTACATAGTTAACGATGAACTTCGCGTTCGGGTTGGTTGCTTTCAAACCTTCTTGGAAACCAACTGTATATTTCTTGATAAGCGGGATGTCGACCGCTGCAACCATACCTACTACATTTTTCTTAGTAGCAAGACCCGCAGCTGCTCCTAATAGATAAGAAGCTTCATGCTCACGGAAGACGACGCTGCGAACATTCGGAAGATCAACAACAGTATCGATAATCGCGAAGGATTTCTTCGGATTCTCAGCAGCAACTTTTTTCAGCGCATCTTCGGATTCGAAGGAGCTTGTAATAATCAAATCATAATTATCTGCAACGGCAGCGCGCAGGTTTTGCTCAATTGCGCTTGCATCCGTAGATTCAACCGTTTTCACAACAACGCCAAATTCTTTACCTGCCTTTTTCACGCCTTCATCTTCTTGGGCAAAAAATGGATTCACACCGATCTTCTCTGGGGTAATCAGAATAACTTTTTTATCCGATTTCGCTGCAGGAGCTTTGGACGCCTCGGAAGTTGCCGGAGCATCCGATGTTTTGGGTGCAGCTGTGTCCGTTTTGGCAGTTGCGCAACCTGTCATCAGTACCGTTACGGCAAAAAGGGAAATTAATGCTTTTTTCATTATGTATCTCTCCTCTGTGTTTCTCCACGTATATTTAAAGACTCTGTAAAGATCCTACTAAATAACTCGGATTCAGTCAAACGTTTTATTTACTATTTTCGACAAAAAGCAACAAATGTGTGAATATCGTTTTGTAACAAAAATAGCATTGACACAAAGCTGTTTCCTTGTTATATTTCTATAAATCATACTATTCCTATAAGAATTGAAAAGACGGAGGATTGCTTCTATGAAACCTTTACACACATTAAAACTTGTACGCGCTGTTGCTTTGTCAGCTGTACTCGTGTCTTCCATTTCGGCCTTTAGCCCATCGGTGCTAGCCGCTGAATCCAGCAGTTCTGCTTCTACGCACAAGCAATATCTGAATGACCATTTCAACGTGCATTTGTCTTCAAATCTCACCAAAGGTGATTTCATTAACGCTGTTAACAGCATTCTTAAGCTGAAATCCAGCCAGTCCGCAAGCAAATTTACCGATGTGCCAAAAGATAGTCCTTATTATCAAGCTGCCCAAGCGCTAGCTGAAAAAGGCATTCTGACCGGAACCACCTTGCAAGGTGATGCTCCGCTTACAGAACTGCAAGCGGTTTTTATTGCCCTCAAAGCAGCTGGTCTGAAAGAACTGGCTTATACTTATAAAGAAGATAAAGTCCAAACAGCTTTAGATAAAGTACATATCGATTACAAAAGCAATGCATCGCTTAACCTGCAGGGCGCACAGGAGCTGGCAGCTGCGATTGACACCAATCTGCTTCCTTCGGATAGCTTCGCTTCCTTCCAATTGAATGCTCCAGCTGACAGCCGTTTTGCCGAGGAACTATTGGGCAAGGTGTTATCTTTCCAAGGTTTGGATAAAAATTATATCGGTACAACGACGGATGCTGATATTTTTGCCAAAGTGAACCAAGCTTGGAAAACGGAAGATCTGATTACAGCCAGCGAGTTGCGAGCCGTTTTCGATGACGCTTTGAAGAAAAACCTGGTCACAGGCTATAACTTGAAAGATGCGCGTTTTGATGCGAATTTCGATAAGAAGCTTTCCCTTACTTATGGTCATTCCGACATCACCCATGCTATTCAACTCATTGGCCTGCTCCGCAGCGAAAACATCCATGCCAAAGTTCAGCTAGAACCAAAAACTTCCGCCTTCATCTATTTGAAGGAATGGGGCGAGCCGACCCAATCCGACGACTATCAAGTTGTCCAAATCGAGAACGGCAACTTTATCGCCTATGCCAAAGAGTATGACATCGAATTCGAATTCGACAATGCTGAACAAAAAGATCAGTTCCAGCAAGTTATCCTCCAGTATGCCAAAAAGAACAGTGAAGATCAATCCGGTCTTATCTATTCCTCTTGGTGGCAGCCTCTCTACTATTCGTTAACTGAGATCAAAGACTACCAAGTGATCGCCAATAACAAAATCAGCAAAGGGCATTACTATGCGCAATCTTTCTCATTAAGCGATAAAGCTGCCGCTGTGGCAGAAGGCATTAAGAAGATTAACCCTAGTCTCACGGTTGATTCCTACAAGTTCTGGGTAAATGCGCCATTCTATCATTACTTGCTGGGTGATTTTAAATAAAACAAGCGAAGCAGGTAGAAAGTCTGATTGAAGAGCATGCCCCAAGGATTAACTTGGGGTATGCTCTTTGTGTTTGTTTTGGAGGGGGAAGAGAGTCCAACACTGAAACGGCTGGCTCGGAGGATAAGAGGCTGCGAATGGCGGCGGCTGTGGCAGAGAGAGCCACGCTCGAACAGAGAGAGCAGCTATTCGCTGCTGCTGACGCACTGAGATTGCCGAAATGGCAGGCTCAGCGGTAGATCAGCGGCTCTCTGCCTCTGAGACTGCCAAAAAGGCAGGCTCGCTATGGATTTGCAGCTATTCGCTGCTGCTGACGCACTGAGACTGCCGAAATGGCAGGCTCGGCGGTAGATCAGCGGCTCTCTGCCTCTGAGACTGCCAAAAAGGCAGGCTCCCTCTGGATTTGCAGCTATTCGCAGCTGCTGGTGCACTGAGACTGCCGCAAAACCCCAAAATAAAATAACCTTCATCACCACGAAGAACGTGGAAATGAAGGCTATTTACGCCACTTTCACATCAACTTACCGACCAGCCGTATCGACTTACACTTCTTCTGGATGATGCTGATGATGCTCCACTATGATCGCTGCTTCCATTAATTCTCGCATCACATCGGATTGCAGCTGTGGATTAATATACATCCCTTTGATAAACAGCTGCCCCTTTTCGCTGGACGTATACCTGGGCGGTATTTTATTTAGAACCAAAGCGAGCATGTCTTCTTTGCATTTATTGCAATCGCATTTTAATTCATAGCTTTTGCTAAACTCATCAAACATATTGACGACTATCGTTTCCATTGCATTAAAGAGTGCCATCCATTGTGCTCCTTCTTTTTTCTACTATGCAGTCTATTATACTGTATAAACGAGCATTCAAAAAGAAAGAAAAGAAGACCACGGTCATGCATGCCCGTGATCTTCTCCATATCCCTGTCTGCGGCATCACAATTTAGCGCGCAGCTACTTCAATGCGATAAATTCCTGATCCAAGCTCTACTTTGAGCGCGCCATCGCTTTCAACAACCGAAAGAATTTCCGCTGCTTGGCTCGCCGCTTGCCCATTAATTGTCGCTGTTGCTAGCGATGCGCCTCTGAGCGCAGCCACCCCCGTCGTGTTCGGCGGAAGTTCAAATTCATAGACCACAAGCCCTGCCTTCTCTTTCTTCCATTCACTCCGTATGGGACCGTAATCCGAATGGAAAGAAGCTTTGGCGTAATCAAGACCGGAATCTGTCCGCGGCCGGAACTGTACCCGCTTATAACCCGGCTCTTGATCATCTGAATCAAGGCCAGCCACCGTTCGATACAACCAATCACCGATAGATCCGTAGGCGTAATGGTTATATGAATTCATATCTGCACTCCAGAAGGAGCCGTCCGGTTTGATCCCATCCCAATGCTCCCAAATCGTCGTAGCTCCCTTGTGGACCGAATACAGCCAGGATGGATAATCTTCCTGAAGTACTAATTTAACAGCCACATCATGATAGCCGTTATCAGAAAGTACTTGGCACAGATATGGCGTACCGACGAACCCAGTCGTCAAATGATAATTCTGCTCGATGACATCATCAGCCAAGGTCCTTGCCAATCTATCACGTACGCTTCCGCTTACGAGTCCGAACATCAAAGGAAGAACATGTGCAGTCTGTGTATGTGCTGCCAAACGTCCACTAGGGGTGATGAATTCTTCCGTAAAGGCCGCTGTGATATGTGCATGCAGCTTACTGTATTCCGCAACATCTTCCGTGCGTCCCAGCACTTCGGCTGCTTTCACGAACAGCGATGTGGAGTACGCATAGAAACACGTGGCGATCAAATCTCTTGGCGTGGCCCCTACATAGCTGCCTTCTTTGGCATCAAGTCCCAACCAATCGCCGAAATGAAAGCCGGTATTCCACAGATATTCATTTTCACCTTGAATGCGCATGTAGGTAATCCAAGCTTTCATACTCTCATATTGCTCTTCCAAGACACGTTTATCACCATAGACTTGATACAGGGTCCAAGGACAAATAACCGCGGCATCCCCCCATGCTGATGAAGCATACTCTTCATCCCCAAGGACATGAGGAACAACGAAAGGAACAGCACCATCCTCTCGCTGGTCAGCCTTTAAATCACGCAGCCATTTGCTGAAAAACCGGGCAATGCCATAATGATAAGCGGCCGTCCGGATAAATACCTGGGCATCGCCTGTCCAGCCAAGGCGCTCATCCCGTTGCGGGCAATCGGTTGGTACGTCCAGAAAATTGCCTCTCTGCCCCCAAACAATGTTCTTCTGGAGTTTATTCAGGAGCGGATGGGAACATTCGAAGCTGCCTTTGGGCATCATATCCGTATGAATCACATGGCCAGTGAAGCGTTCGGCTTCAAAGGCAGCATCCTGCGGCCAGCCTTCCACCTTGACATAGCGGAAGCCTTGGAAAGAGAAATGAGGCTCATAGCTCTCCTCACCGCCTCCCTTGCACATATAAGTGACCGTTTGCTTGGCTGAGCGTAAATTGGCCGTATAGAAGTTTCCGTCTTGATCCAATACTTCCGCGTGAAACAACTGGATGCATGTTCCAGCGGGAAGGTCTAATCGCATATGGACTTTCCCTACCATATTCTGTCCGAAGTCCAAGACCGTTTCTCCCGAAGGTGTCACAAGTACTTCTACTGGCGGCAAACTTTCGATTACCCGCATAGGCTCGCTCTCTTGCATCACAAGTATGCTCTTCGGATGAGCTAACAACGCAACAGCCGACCAGGATTCCTCACTGTAGACAGGCAAACTCCAATCTACTAATTCTAAGGCAGCCTCGTAAGTCTCACCGTGATAAAGTTCAGACATTCGAATCGCACCCGTCGAAGCTCGCCATGAATCATCGCTCACGATGACTTCTGAAGTCCCATCTGCGTAATCAATATGCAGTTGAAGCAGCAAGGCTCTGCGGTCTCCGAAAATATTGTGTTGATCCTTCCACGCCAAATTTCCTTTGTACCAGCCATTAGCCAGTACAGCACCAATCGTATTGCTCCCCTCTTGCAAAAGAGAGTCCGTCACCTCATAAGCCTGCACCTGCAAACGGTGCCGATAGCTGGTCCAACCTGGCGTGAACTCCAGATTCCCTACTCGCGCACCATTAAGCTCGAGCTCGTATAAGCCCAAACTGGTCGCGTATATCATCGCTTTATGGATCTGTTTCTGAACTGCAAATGTTTTCCTCAAATAAAAAGCTGCTTTATCTTGCGGATCAATAAAAGCGGCATCAGGCGTAATCCACTGAGCAGTCCAATCCCGTTCCGAAAGCATGCCCATCTCCCAGAAGCCGTACGGCTCCATCCCATCTCAAGCCCGTTCTGATCCCATGCGTTAATGCGATAGTAGTAGCGTTGTCTTGACCTTAATTCCTCACCTTGGTAAACGACTAGAACCGATTGGCTGGATTGCACCACCCCGGAATCCCATTGCAAATGACTTGCATTGAAACAATTCGCGACATCCGACACTTGAATATGGTACGCTGATTGCAATGTTTGCTTTTTGTCCGTAATGATCTGCCAAGTAAACCGCGGAGCGCGCGTATCCAAGCCAACAGGATTCACCAAGTATTCGCAGGTTAAATTCGTAATACGGGGTATCGTCATCAAGATTTTGCCTCCTGCACCTTCGAAAGTGTGCCTCGGAATTCCTATCCGAAAAGCACCTGATATGTCCTATTTTAGTGGAATCATGCTTTCGATAGGAGGGCTGATTTCGACATTTATATAGGTGAATATGGACGGAAATTCCTTTTTTTCTCTCAGGTGTCCCCCCAATTTCGGAAACACTTACGAATGGTATACAGTTATCTACTAAATCATCATGAGCAGGAGTTTGGCATGTTACAAAAAACACACAGTATTGCCGGATTTATTTCCGCGGAAATCGTTCTTATTGCGCAGGACATCAACATCTTCTCTTTGGATACTGCTGGAGCTTTATTGCTTGGCTGCTTGGCCGGTACATTGGCCGATGTGGATAAACCGGGGTCTACTATGGCTAAGGTTCTTTTCCCGCTGTCAGCGCTGCTTCACCTTTTGAAAATTAAGCATCGAACACTAACCCATTCCTTCATTTTTCTATGTTTGATAGTCGTGCTCACAATGCCCTTGCCGCCTTTATACTTCTGGGTATTCCTGACAGCTTATGCGTCACATCCACTGATTGATTTGCTTAATGAAAGAGGCGTTGAGCTCTTCTGGCCGTTCTCCTTCAAGATTCGCCTGCTCCCTAAATTTATCGCCATTGATACAGGCTCTGTGAGTGAAACCGTCTTTCGTTGGCTGCTCTTGGCCGTCAGCTTATTCATCCCACTTCTTCATCTATTTCCCCAAATCCTACAAACCCACTTATGAAACTAAGGGGGTTTTATTTCGTTTCTACAATATAATCTCCTGTGTCTTTCACCAAAAACCTGGCCTGATAGATGCCCTTCTTGTCAGGTACAACTACACTCTGAACATGTTCGCCTATAGCCGGGACTCCTAGGAAATTGTTCAACTCCTGATTCATGGACGAACCAAACCGAATCTTCACATACGTTCCACGATTTGCCGGAGAGACGATTGGCTGACTAAGCCTAGCCTTCTTCGTATTTGATGCCAACTCGGAATGAAGAAGGAATTCCTTCGGAACTTCCAAATTTGTCGGCACCGAAACATACAGAACCGTTTCTGAATCCCCTTGCAGCACTTCCTGCACCGTTCCTGCTACATAGCTTAGGTTCATCGGGTAGCCTGGCAATGCTATGAAATTTCTCTCGGGAGAAACAAAGGAAAACAAAACAAACAGCGGAAACAAGCGGCACATGCTGCGCATGAACTGATGCGTATAAGTCCGCGATTGTGCTCTTATCATCTGCACCGTCTCCTTCACATTTAGATCACGTTTCAAATCCATCCTTTAACTACTTGTACCCACGAGATGAATGATCCAAACACGACAAAAAAGAGCTAACCGAATAATCCGGCTAACTCTTTGATTTATTGCATGGGAATTGATATCTGGAAGCAAATACAACCATCCTCGACCGAGACTTCAATCGTTCCTTTGTAATACTCAATACGTTCCTTCACGACCGATAAGCCAAGACCTTGATGCTCACCGTCCACCTTCGTGCTGTAGCCAATCGAGAACATTTGGTTATAGTCCTCGAGCTGGAAATCAGGCTGTACCGGATTAGATACGGAAATTGTTAAATGATTGGACTCCGACCATCCATTTACCATGACTTCGCGTTCACCTGGGGGAAATTTATTCACCTCATCAAACGCATTGTCAATCAAGTTTCCGATAATTTTGACGATATCAACGGATTTAACCCCCAAGGACAGTCCTTCCAGGCCGGTAAACTGGTAACTGAATTCAATCTTGGTCCGCATGGCCAGAGCAATTTTCGCTTGAATTAAAGCGGCAATCGCAGGATGACCAATCCGAATGATATCATTCACTTCATTAATTTCTTCAATTAATTCCTTCATGTATCTCATTTGATCTTCTTTTTTTCCATTAGCCAGCAAGGCATACATCGTTTGAACGTGATTGAGAAAATCATGCCGTTGACTGCGAATTGTCGCAAACATAAGGTCCACGTTCTGTATATACAGTTCTTGCGTCGATTGAACGGCCGTCTCTCGACTTTTCGTAATAAAACGAAATACAAAATAAATAAACACACAACTAAAAATAGTAAACAAAACGATCAGCAGCGAGAGTTGAACAAGCTGTTTGTTCAGCGTCTTTTGAATAGTTTGATAATCAGAAACGATCGTAATGACGAAAGGAACCTCACTTTGAACTTCGGTCAATTTCTTCTTGACTGGAACATACATGAAGGTTTTGAGAATCGGCTTCCCTTTCCATGACTGTACGACACTAACCGGTTTGTTCTTCTCTATGGATTCCTTATAGTAAGTTAAATCTTTGTCATTCGTTATGTTATAGGTGCCGAATAAAACGGGTCGGTCATACACCGAAATGAAGGGAACGCCGTTGCTGTCTTTGTACTCTATCGGTTTTGTTCCAAACGTAACACCATTCAAACCTGATATTTCCATAATATCCAAGTTCGATGCTAATGTTTTCTTCACAATGGTGTCTGCGCCCACAATTTGTTTGAAGCGCTGAATTTTGTCCGCGTTGACAAATACGCAAATGATGTAATTCGTAGTGCCATCGTTAAAATAGCCAAACTTGCTTACATCGCTTGAACCCGATGCTGGAACTTCGTAGATGCCTGAAAAGAAATTTTTCAGCTTCTGCCCTTCCGGAATCGTGACCTGATGATTATCGAACAATTGGCTGAATGCCGTAAACCAATACCCGAAGGATTTCGTACTCACTAGTTTAAGCTCTTTGGGCTCTGATGACTTATCAACCATAATATCGGCACCATTGCGTTTCATTAGCGAAATACCGTCGATTCCCGCTTGCTTGGCAAGCTCAACTAATTGTTCATTGGTGACCTTCGCGATATCCGGATCTAGCTGACTTTGGACGAAGAGCGCAACAGAACGAAGATTTTCACCGATTAAATCCTCGACATAAAAAGAGCCTTCTTCTGATTGTTCTATTGAAGTACGAATTTGAATAGCCGTTGATTCCATACGCGCAGATAAAGCTTGTGTCAGCAGCGATTTGGTGAACCAGTAATAGGAAGTATTATTCGTTACCAGCAATAAAATAACAATAATAAATGTGATAAAAATGACTTTGGAGTTGATTCTCATGGAGTTTCACACTTTCTTTTTAATGTAAACTTGATACTACAAAGTCGACATCAAACATATTTCGTTTTCATTCGACATTAACCGAGAGAATGTTCCTCTTTCAGTAGTATAGTAGGATAAGAAAGCGTTGTCTATCAATTAATATATACGCACTAAATCGTATTGTATTAAAGGGTTGCTTTACTTGCCTCTGTTACTTTAGTAGTATAACAAGTATCGAATAAATGAGGAGCTGTAAACATGTCCAATGACGAGATCATATTAACCCCAGAGGGTTTACGCAGTTTAGAATTAGAGCTTGAAGACTTAAAAACAGTTAAACGCAAAGAACTGGCAGCCCGGATCAAGATGGCTATCAGTTACGGAGATCTGAAGGAAAACAGTGAATATCATTCTGCCAAAAATGACCAATCCTTCATGGAGACCCGAGTTTTGACAATTGAAAGAATGCTGAAAAAGGCTCGTGTTGTGAAGAATATCGACACCTCCAAAGTTCAGGTTGGCTCCATTGTTGTCCTGAATGATGTAGAATTTGCTGAGAAAATCGAGTACAAAATCGTCGGCACCTCTGAGGCTGATGTTAATGAAAACAAAATTTCCTATGAAAGCCCGCTTGGTATCTCGCTTATGAATAAATCGGTTGGCGATACAATAACGGTTAATGCCCCTATGGGTGTCATAACCTATGAGCTGCTTGAAATCAGAGTGTAACAAACACATTCCAAAGTAAACCAGAAAAAAGGCGTAGTCATGCAGCATCTGCTGTCGGACAACGCCTTTTTGTATGTCATTTATACGCCAACTTCCTGAAACAGATGCAAGGCGCGTTCCAACTTCTGGATGTAAGCCGCGTCGTGGCTCGAGCACATAAACTTAAGATCGCCCCGTCCTTCTCCACGGAGTTGACCGCGATGCTCTAAGAGTTGAATCAGCCGATTAACGGTTCCTGCACTGCCATCAACAATTTGAATATGCGCTGGCAAAATGGTTCTCAAAATTCGTCTATAAAAAGGATAATGCGTACAGCCCAGAACAACAGTCCCATAGGAACTTAGATCATATTCCGATAGTTTCCCTTGAAAATATGCGATAATAGACTGACCTTCCACCTGAAACTTCTCACAGTATTCAACAAGTTCAGGGAGCGGCAGCGAATCTACCATCCCTGTATCATCTATGCGTGAAACCAAATCTCGATACTTGGATTCCTTCAGTGTCAAAGGTGTCGCGAACACGAGCACTCTTTTGCCTGAAGAACGGTTCATTTCAAGTGCTGGCTTAACCGCAGGCTCCATCCCGATAATAGGCATATCATAGAGCTTTCTTAACTCTGTAATCGCAATGCTGGTCGCCGTATTACAAGCAATGACAAGAGCTTTAACCTCTTCCTTGTGAATCGCTTCCACGCACTCTTTTACGAAAGCAAGAACCTCTTCCTTCGATTTGGTCCCATAGGGCACATGCAGCGTATCTGCAAAATATAAAAAATCCTCATGCGGCAGCTGCTTCATGGCTTCGTGCAAGACCGATATTCCGCCTATCCCTGAATCAAAAAAAGCTATTCTCATTGTATTCACCCTATATGTATTCTGGCTTAATTAGAGCAGCCCTGCCGTAACCAGGCCGTTGCGAATGCCTTCATCGTCCACATGCGTAGTTACGTGATCGGCATAAGGCAGCAAATCCTTGTGGGAATTCCCCATCGCAATGCCAAATCCGACAAAATCCAGCATCTCCATATCGTTCAAACCATCGCCAAATGCAACAGCATCTTCCGGCTTCAAACCTAGAAGCTCCAGCATCGCGGCGATTCCTTGTGCTTTCGAGCCGCCGGCAGGCAATACGTCCATCGCTTGCTGATGCCAACGGATCAGCTTGAATTCCTTCTGTAATTCTTCATACAACTGCTCATCCCCATCTTCACAATGCAGGAAAATTTGGTAAACATCATTCGTTTTCCAGAAATGCGGATCATAGGCAGGCAAATCTACTTTCAAGGACGATACGGCCCCAATTACAAACGGATGATCTTCCGTGTCAGTGAAGTAAGCATGCTCTCCTTCAAATACCAGAGAGTGCTTGTGTTTTGCAGCCAAATTGACCAAAGCTTCGATGCTGCTTTTGGCCATAATGCGCCTATAAAGCGGCTCGCCGCGGTATACAGCGTAACCCCCGTTTAAGCACACGTAGGAATCTATGCCAAGCTGCTCAGCTAACGGTTTAATGAAATAAGGCGCTCTCCCCGTGGCAATAACGGGCTCAATGCCTTGCTCTTTCAATTGATGAATAGCTTGTATCGTACTAACGGGAACTTCTTTCTCTTCGTTAACTAACGTACCATCAATATCAAAAAAGACAATTTTGTACACGGTGCGGATCTCCCTTTCCCTAGGCGGCAGCACAAGCTGCCTACCAACTCTCTTTCTTTCATTAAACACCAAATAGCGATAAAAAACAAAGAAAAAGAGAATCCTCTCGGCTCCTCTTCTCCGCTTTTATACAATTTCGTCAATGATCCCATGCGTCAACGCCTCATCCGGGCTCATATACCAATTCCGCTGATTCTCCTGAACACGGAGCAATTCGTCGGAACGCAGCTTGGTTTTCGATAAAATGTACTCGTCATAGATGTTTTGCAGCCTCTGTGTTTCATCCACACGGTTCTTTAGATGCTCCAAATGCCCGTCAATATGTGTAGAGACCGAATGATACATAAATGTACTTAGTTTGCCGGCGTGCCGTTTATGGCCGCTTACGGCGATCAGTAAGCTCATGCTAGCAGCAAGTCCATACACGTAGGTATGCACAGGCGTCTTGCTATTATCAATTACATTAATCAAAGCCAAGCCATCATACACACTGCCACCGTTGCTATTAATAATCAGGTCAATGGGCAGACGCTTGAAATCCTTCTCTCGCTTATCCTTGTCATCATCATATTGATTAATTTTCATGATTTGTTCCACAATTGTTTTCACAGAGCTTTTATTTATGCCATCGAATAGATACAAGGTTCTGTCATTCATAACATGCCTCCTGTCCGTATGGCCTACTGATACAGTTAGTCTATTCTCGTCTTTTAAACTTTGTAACTACCGATTATTCTTTTCTCAACTTTTGGGCTAAGTGTTCCATCATCCAAAAAAGAAACCCCACAACTGAATCATCAAGTTGTGAGGTCGGAAAAGGCTATAATGGCTCCATCTCATGCCGGTATTGTTCAAGTGAAATATAACGCTGATCCTTGATCGCGACACCCTCGGCTTGCAGCAAAAAGCTTTGCATATGGGATCCTTCATCATCTTGAATCGCGATTTCACCCTGCGCATTGATGACTCTATGCCAAGGAAGACGATGTTTGGTGCTCATCGCATGCAATATGCGCACCACCTGCCTTGCTCCTCTTGGACTTCCGGCGAGTCGAGCGATCTGCCCGTATGTCATGACCTTCCCCTCCGGGATAGCCTTGATGATCTGAATAACGCGCTGCGTAAATGGTGTCATTGCGCTTCTGCGAATTTAATGCAAACCGGCTTAGACAGCTTAAGCTCGCTTCCGGTTGGAGTCAGTTTCCCTGTTGCCGCGTCTCGAGAGAAGGAGACAATATTGTCCGTGTCTTTATTTGCAACAAGCACATATCGCCCATCCGGAGAGATCGCAAAATTACGCGGGTGCTTCCCTAGCACAGGCGCATACTCAACGAGCGATAATAGGCCCGAATCAGCGTCGATTGCATAAATCACGATACTTTCATGTCCACGATTGGAGCCATAAAGGAATCGGCCATCAGGCGATACATGAATATCTGCGCAGGCATTTTCTCCTTCAAATGTATCAGGCAGTGTAGAAATGGTTTGGCTTTCCGTTAACTTGCCGTTTTCCTCGTCATAACGGAAAGCCGTAATGGTAGAGCCAAGTTCATTGATGACATAACCGAATTGATACGACGGATGAAAGGCAAAATGCCTTGGACCTGATCCCGGAGTTATCTGCACTTCATGATGGGGAACAAGCTTCTTCTCTGAGAGGTCCAGCTTGTACATGATAATTTTATCTAAGCCCAAATCACACACGCCTGCAAACTGGTTCTTGCGATCCAAGAAAACAGAATGCGCACGTGGTCTGTCCTGCACGGACAAGACACTTGCTCCTTGGTGCTGCTGAATATCAGCGGTAGCGCCTATGCCCCCATCTGGAAGCACGGGAGACAGCCCAACCATTCCTCCATGGTAGCTGGCGACCATAACGACTTCATTTGAACGGTCCAATGTAATATGACACGTCGTTGCCGGCAGCGTGATCACATTGTTAATAAACGTTAACTCCCCGGAAGAAGGATTAATGTGATAAGAGCTTGCTGCTCCACAGCGCTGCTGATTGGCATCTACGCCTTCTGTGAGCGAGTAAAGCTTCCAATTCTTCGCATCAATCGCCACAAAAGTTGGATTTTGCAGCCCCTCCACTTGATGCGCAACTTCTAAGCTGCCGTTCTCCACATCATATTGGCAAGTGTAAACTCCGGGCTGATTCGATTCCGCATATGAACCTATAAAGGCAAATGTCTTTTTGTTCGTATCCAAGCATGCCACTCCCATTCTTCAACTATGTATAAATTCATTATCTCAAATCCCCTTCTCAGGAGCAAGCGTTCGGCAGGTGACCGAGGATTGCAGCAATGGTTTGACCGCCAGCATGCGCCGACGCACAACACCCGCCCAGGATTCGTCATGCCCGCCCAAGCTCCAGCAAGCTAGAATTGGCATCTTTCCCGATTATCCCAGCTGGCACCCCGCTTCGAAATCAGGTATACTTTAAATATCTAAATCAAGCTGGTCGTGAAGCACACGCTGCTTTCCATGATGCCGCTCAGGGTTCATTCCTGGTCGGACATTAAGGAAAGCGGCGTTTTGTTTTATTACCGGGCAAATCTAAGGAAGATAGGATGATGGGGATGAAATTTGAACAAGCGTTCGAGGCGTTCATGTCTGCACAAATTATTGCGGAGACGAACAATCGCCGGCGAGAACGGTTAGAGCGTGGACTGGGACATGCGGAAACAGAGTTCCTACGATGTGTTTGGTATCCTGCAGCAGGACATTTCAACCATTTATACCCTGAATGGGAGGTCAGAGATTTCTCCAATGGATACCGCTACTTGGACTTTGCCTATATGCCCGGTGAAATAAAAGGAGCAATCGAGATTCAAGGCTACAGCTCCCACGCCAGAGATATCGAAATATGGCGATTCAAGGACCAGTGTTTTCGCCATTGTCATCTGGCTTTGGACGGATGGGTCGTCATGCCGATTGCCTTTCCTTCGATCTCAGAGTCACCCAAGCAATGTCAGCAGCTTATGCTTTCTTTTATCGAAAAATTCATTTCAGGCGCACGCCCCGAATCTTTGTCTTGGGTTGAAAGCGAAACCGTCAGATTCGCACGAGGCTTGCTTCGTCCCTTCCCACCCTCCGAGCTTGCGGCTCATCTCAAAGTAAGCACGAAATACGCAAGGATGATTCTGCAGCGTCTATGCGGCATGCAGTTGCTAGTTGTAACCAAAGGACAGGAACGTGCCCGCATGTACCAGCTTAATCTAGCGGTTTAATCTCGAAGTGACAGGCCTGGCTGCGGAAAGTTTGGGCAACAATGCGCTCGAGAAGGAACTATGATCCGCTATTTGACTCTAAATCTGATAATTGTTGCTGAAAGGGAAGTATGTTCCCTTATTTCACCTCTGAAGGGTGATATTCCATCAGTTTAGGCAAATTAGCGTACCGTAGTTCCGTCTGACTAGCTAAATGGCTGTTTGGATGATGAATAAGGGAACATAGTTCCCTCCCGATAGTTAAGGGCTTGATTTGAGCAAAATCAAACAAGCGCCACGCCGCTCTCACCCAGCGGTTTAGGCGAAGCGCAGCTGTGTACGCCAAGTGCAGCCGCGTACGCCAAGCGCTGCTGGGTACGCAAAGCGCTGCTGCGTACGCCAAGCGATGCTTCGCACGCCAACCCCTGCCGCATACAAAAAAGAAGGCCGGACTCACGTCCGCCTTCTCTTGTCAACCATTAAACCTTGCGCGAAGTCAGCTTCGCTTGAGTGAACAGCAGCAGGTAGTCGTAGCCGCCTGCCTTGGAGTCCGTTCCCGACATGTTGAAGCCGCCGAATGGGTGAACACCTACCAAAGCTCCTGTACATTTGCGGTTGATATACAAGTTGCCGCAATGTACGGTGTCAAGAGCCTCAGCGATACGCTCCTCATTGGTTGAGAAGTAAGAACCCGTCAACCCGAATTCTGTATCGTTGTACAGCGCGATTGCTTCTTTCCAGTCTTTGGCTTTGGCAATAGCCAAAACAGGCCCGAAAATCTCTTCTTGCATTAAGCGCGCTTTACCGCCTACATCTCCAAACACCGTTGGCTGAATGTAGTAGCCATTGCCTTCTGCCTTCCCGCCGCCGGCAAGAAGGGTGCCTTCTGTTTTCCCGATTTCGATGTAATCCAGAATTCGATCATAGGAAGCTTTGTCAATAACAGGACCTGCCGCAAAGTTAAGCTCAGGCAGACCGCTCTGCAGCTTATTCGTCAAGGCGACCACTTTATCGACGACTTGATCGTAGACGGATTCTACGATGACAGCACGAGAACCAGCCGAACACTTCTGGCCCTGGAAGCCGAAAGCCGAAGCTGCAATCGCAGCAGCAGCTGCGTCGAGATCAGCCGTTTCATCTACGATGATCCCGTCTTTGCCACCCATTTCAGCGACAACACGCTTGATCCAGATTTGCCCTGGAACCGTGTCCGCCGCAAGTCTGTTGATACGCAAACCGACTTCTTTGGAACCTGTGAAGCTAATAAAACGCGTCTTCGGATGCGTCGTTAGATAGTCTCCCACTTCAGCCCCGCTGCCCGGAATAAAGTTGATAACACCTGCAGGAAGACCTACTTCCTCCATCAGCGCTACAAATTTATGCGCAATAACCGGTGTGGTTGAAGCAGGCTTGAGAAGCACCGTGTTACCGGAAACAACCGCCGCTGTCGTCATCCCGACACAGATCGCAAGCGGGAAATTCCAAGGTGGAATCACAACGCCAACGCCTAAAGGAATATAGGAAATGCGGTTGTTTTCTCCGGGGATTTTCACCAGCGGCTGCGTCTCATTGATTTCACTTAAACGAATCATTTCTCGCGCATAGAACTCGATAAAATCAATAGCTTCTGCGGTATCTACATCCGCTTCCACGTAATTTTTACCAGATTCCAAAATCATCAAAGCAGAAAACTCATGTTTGCGAGCACGCATTAAAGCCGCAGCTTTGAACAAATATTCCGCGCGTTCTTGCGGGGGCACCTTTTTCCACGTTTCGAACGTTTCCAGCGCCACATTCATTGCTTTCTCAGCAAGGGCTTGATCCGCTTTACTCACATAACCGATCACTTCATCTAGATTGCCCGGATTAATGGACGTAATTTTGGCTTCAGTCATGACTTTTTCAGCACCAATACGAAGCGGGTATTCACGACCTAGTTCATCTTTCACTTTGGCAATAGCCGCCTGCAGCGCTTTTTGATTCACCTCAAGGCTAAAATCAGTAAAAGGCTCATTAACATAAGGACTAACAGTTGTAAAAGTACGCATGGGATCTCTCCTCTCAAATTGGGGAAGCTGAATTGTACCTATCTCAGGTTTTGATTACTTGAACATATTTTTCAGAACAAACCAGACATTTGCTGGACGTTCAGCCAGTCTTCTCATGAAATAACCAAACCAGTCTACTCCGTAAGGCACATAAATACGAACTCGGTAGCCTTCTTTGACTAATTGTTTTTGCAGCTCATCGCAAATCCCGTACAGCATCTGAAACTCAAATTGATCGTTCGAAATTCCGTGTTCGCTGACAAATTGCTTGGTGTGCTTAATAATGGCTTCATCATGACTGGCAATAGCGGTGTAATGTCCGTTGGTCAGATGTTTTTCAATGATTTTTTTATAATTCTCATCGACCGCGCTTTTATCCGGGAAAGCTACCTGTGGAGACTCCTTATAAGCGCCCTTCACAAGCCGCAGATTAGCTCCAAGAGAAGCTAAATCGTCGATGTCCTGCATCGTACGGAACAAATAAGCTTGGATAACAATACCGACATTGTCATAGTCTTTTCGAAGTTCCCTGTAAATATCTAACGAGATTTGGCAGTGCGCATAGTCTTCCATATCAATCCGCACAAAATTGTTATGCACGCGCGCACGTTCAAGAATACGTTTCATGCTGGTTACGCAAAGGTCTCTGCTAATATCAAGCCCCAGAGAAGTCATCTTCAACGAAAGATTGGACTTCACACCGGACTCAGCAATCGCATCTAACGTCTTTATGCACATCGCGGCAGATTCCAAAGCCTCTTCTTCGCTAAAAACAAATTCGCCTAAATGATCCAGTGTCGCAACACGGCCATCCTGATTAAGGCCTCGAACCGCCGTAATCGATTGTTGAATCGTCTCTCCGGCTACGAAACGTGCCGCGCCGAAGCGTAAACCATATTTTTTGGCTAATCGGTTGGCTGTGCGACTTTTGCCCAAGGATTGAAACATATTTTTCATAATAAGTTCCATATGTGTTATTCCCCCAATGGAATTTGTACAATAGTGTTTAATTATTTAATTTTATTGTACACTATAAACAATAATTTGAACACTATTTGTTCAAAAATATATTTTGAGTAACTTTAAACACTTTTATCGGTTATCCTTCATCATACTCACATCCATCGTCCAGCGTGTTGAATCACCTTGGTATTCATGGTAAATTTAAAGCAAATGAACGCTACACAAATGAGGTCAACTATGTTCAAAAATGAACACCTTTCGTTGAACACCAATTTCGTCAAATTACCATTGGAAACAACACTGGAAGAGCTTTCTTCCTATTTACATCAAGGCACCGCTGTTATTGCTTCACAGAGCAGCGAGATACATCTGTTCACACCGGAAGATGCAGCACTCCTGCCCGTCTTCTCAGCCAACAACCTGCAAGAGGTATTGTCCAAAACCAATTTTTTTGCTGCCGCGTGGGCAGATTGGGACGAATCGGGCCTGATTTCACAGCTAGATCAGACTGCGCAGCGCCCGCTGCTCTTCAAGGATGAAGCTGGACAGATTCGGGGATACTCCCTTTTATCAGCTTGCTTACAAGCCGTAATAACCGAGCAGCACAAATGGTCCTCTTATTTCTCAGCACTTGCCGAAACGGTTACTGATGCCGTGACTGTCGTTGATCGCAATGGCGAAGTGATATGCTGGAATTCTGTCGCTGAAGAGCTTTATCATTTGCCAAGCGCAGATATTTTGGGCAAGCGAATTGGCGAGCATTTTGATGTCGAAACGCTGATGGTTCTGAAAATATTAGACGAAGGCCGTGTGATTCGTAACACTTATCACCGCCCTCGACCAGATACCCATGTCTTAATCAATGCCTCGCCGATCAGAGACGATAATGGCCTTATCATCGGCGGCATCGCAACGGAACAAGATATCACACAATTGGTGCGATTGAATGAACAATTAACGACCGCAGATTCCTACGGCTTGCCGCACAAAGAGCACTCGGAAGATTTATTTACCTTAATCAAAGGAAAAGGTCCTGCGATCGGCAAAGTTATCCAATGGGCCAAAAAGGTTGCAGCAACAGAAACACCCGTCCTCCTTATTGGAGAATCGGGTGTTGGCAAAGAGCAGCTTGCTCATATTATTCATCAATCCAGTCCTCGAGCGAATCAACCGTTTTTGACGGTTA
The DNA here is from genome assembly GCF_002027705.1 of Paenibacillus ferrarius. Taxonomy (GTDB): domain Bacteria; phylum Bacillota; class Bacilli; order Paenibacillales; family NBRC-103111; genus Paenibacillus_E; species Paenibacillus_E ferrarius. Next base: position 67,362 of record NZ_MBTG01000008.1, read on the forward strand.
ATTGCGGCATTGTGCCCGCGGGATTGCTTGAGGCTGAATTATTTGGCTTCCAAGGCGGGACGTTCAGCGGCAGTGACAGCGGGCAGGCCGGCAAGCTGGAACAAGCCAAGGATGGCACCTTATTTATTAATGAAATCGAAAAACTTCCACTGGACCTGCAAGCCAAGCTCTACCATTACATCACGCAGCAAACCATCGTTCGCTCCGGCGGCAGCCTGCCGATCAGCTTAAGAACTCGGATTATCATTGCAACGAGGGAAGATTTAGCCAGCAAACTGGTTAATCAGGAATTCCGCTCCGATCTTTATTATGCGCTCAATGTCATCTCCATTCGCATCCCGCCTTTGCGTGATCGTATTGAAGATATTCCAGCCATGGTGCAGATGTATCTCAAACAATTCTCCGCGCAGTATCAGAAGCCGGTTCCAACGCTTTCGCCAGAGGTTATCCTGGCTTTGACCAATTACACGTGGCCAGGCAATATCCAGGAATTAAAAAATGTCATAGAGCGATGCATCATTCTTAGCGATGAAGACATCATCACTCTTGATCATTTACCATCCGTCTTGCAGGAACTGCAGCCTAGTCTCATTGCGACAGAAGCTGATTCCCTTGTGATTCTCAAAGCCAAAGTATCGGAAGATGAAGAAATCACATTAATTGAAGAAGCTTTGCTCAAAACTGCAGGAAACAAAAGCGCTGCTGCCAAGCTGCTGGGTGTTTCCCGCGGCACTTTGTACAATAAGATCAAAGAGTATCAATTAGAATAAACCTCAGCTCGGCAGCTTGATTGCCGGGTTTTTTGGTGTTGGTCGAGCATTTTCGACCTGCGAGCAGCCCCTTCGGGTTATTCAAGTTTACTTATTGACCGCTTTTCGCATATTGCTCAGTAAACTCTTGGATGACTTTGTCGCCACCGGCTTTGCGCCACTGTTCAATCGCCTGTTTCCAGCCGGCTTCATCCAATTTGCCCAAAATAAATTTCGTGCGGGCATCATCAATGATCGGCTTTAATTCACTGCCTTTGGTCGTCTGTGTTTCGGAGACGAGTGGATTGGTCGGATTATTCACCGCAATGGCTTCATTATCCTTGATCATCTTGCCATACTTCTCCATCAGCGGCGTTTCTTTGCCTGTCGTTTTGGCTGTATATTTAGCTATTTGCAATTGCAGGTAACTCGAACCAACCTCGGTATCCTGCAGCTTTTGATCAATGAATACCGGCTTGCCGTCTTCGACTTTATAATGCTTGCCCTCGACTCCCCATCCTAGCAAATCCAGCATCTTCTGATCGGAAAGCTTATCGTAGAAGCCAAGAATCTGCTTCAGCTCCGCCTCTGTTTTCACACTCGATTTGGGGAACATGAATACGCTGTTGTACCCAACCCCGCCTGGCAGCCTTTCTCCCTTAGGCCCTTTGAGACGACTGACAACATCCACATCCGCACCTGGGAACGTCTTGGCAAGTGATGCCTGATAACCAGCACCATCAATCATATTGGAAATGACGGCCCCTGCCTTCCCTTGGTTAATGTCATCCTTCTTCTGCTGATTGTTTAATACAGGGAAATCCTGCTTGATCAGCTTTTCATCATACAACTTTTTGTAAAATTTCATCGCTTCAAAATATTCAGGCGCCAAGAAATCCGGGCTTAGCTTGCCGTCCTTCACTTCCCAGCTATTCGGCGCACCCATGATGGACGCTATGACGCCGAAGCCATCCATCGTTTTCTCTTCCGTCAAGCCCACAGTATCAGCTTTTCCGTTCTTATCTGGATCGTTCAAAGTAAACGCTTTTAACACATTGTACAGCTCATCAATCGTTTTGGGTTCGCTTAGACCTACATTTTTCAGCCAGTCGCTGCGGAAAATAATGCCGTACGTGGATAAATCACGGGCACGGTACAAGCCATAAATCTTGCCGTCCACTTTAATATTGTCGAACACGGACTTATTCATTTTGGATAAATTCGGGTAGTCCTTCAAATACGGACCAACCTCCCAAAATACACCTGCACGCACGGCGCTCAAAATATTCGAATCCTTGTTATTTTGCACGAGAAGCGCCTTAGGCAGCTCACCCGAAGCAATCGTAACATTCACTTTTTCTTTATAGGAAGAATTGGGCACCCAAGAGATGTCCAGCTTGGTATTCGTATATTCCTCAATCTTTTTTTGTACGTCGCTGTCCGCTTTAGGCGGCTCCGCGTACATTAATGTCATGATGCTAAGCTTCAATGGCTCTTTACTTTCGGGCTTGCTGCTCGTTCCGGCACTTCCCGCTGCTGGGCTTTTCTCGCTTCCACAGCCAGCGAGTAGAACAGTGCCAGCCAACATCCCTATCGCCGCAATTCCGGCTTTCTTCATTCCCGTATGTCTTTTCATCGTGGTATTGCCTCCCTATATTCTTATTTTATATGAATGAATCCCAATCACAATACAAAAGGGACACATTTTAACCTTTCACGGAACCAAGCATGACCCCTTTGGCAAAATGCTTTTGCAGAAAAGGATATACAATCAAAATTGGCACCGTAGAGATGACAATGACAGCCATCTTAATAATTTGTGACGGTGGAGCAATATAATTCTGATCGAACTGGGTGGAGTCGCCGATTCCGCCTTGCGAGAGGATCACGATTTGCCTCAGCCAGACCTGGATTGGCCACATTTTGGAATCATTGATATACATAATCGCATTGAAAAAAGTGTTCCAGTGTCCCACGGCATAAAAGAGTGCGAAAGTAGCCAGTACCGGCGCTGATAACGGCAGCACGATCCGAAAAAGCAAGCCAACATCGCTGCATCCGTCAATCTTCGCCGCTTCCTCAAGCCCCTCCGGCAGCTGCCGGAAAAAGCTGACGACCACAATCAGATTGAATGCGCTGATCGCATTCGGAATGAGCAGCGACCAGTAGCTGTTCAGCATGCCAAGCGCTTTCACAACGAGAAAGGTTGGCAGAATTCCGCCATGAAACAGCATCGTGAAGACGATCATCATCATAAAGAGCTTGCGCCCGGCAAAATCCGATCTGGACAAAGGATAAGCCAGCAGTGAAGTGAACAGCAGATTAATAAATGTCCCAACGACAGTAATTCCAATCGTAACAAACAGACTGTTCACGATCGTTTGCGTGGAGAAAATGTAGCGATACCCTTCTAAGGAGAAGGAGGTTGGGAAAAGGATAAAGCCACGTTTCAGCACCTCTGCCGGCTCTGCGAACGAAACCGACAAGATGTAAACAAACGGCAGCAGTGTGACTAACGCGAATACAAGTAAAAACGTATAATTGAAGCCGTCAAAAATGCGGCTGCCCAAACTTTTATTGATCATTTTGCACCTATCCCTTCTTAGTACAGACCGCTTTCGCCGAATTTTTTGGCCAACCGATTAGCGCTGACGACCAGCACCAGCCCGATTAGCGATTTGAATAAGCCGACTGCCGTACTGTAGCTGAACTGGCCTTGCTGGATACCGACATTGTAGACATAGGTATCGAAAACCTCGCCTACCTCGCGGTTCATCGCATTCAGCATCAAGAAGATTTGTTCAAAGCCGGTATCCAGAAACGAGCCGAGTCGAAGGATGAATAAAATGACGATCACACTGCGTATCGCCGGAAGTGTAATATGCCACACCTGACGAAAGCGGCCTGCTCCGTCAATCTTCGCAGCTTCATACAATTGCGGATCAACCCCAGCTAAGGCTGCGAGGAAAATAATCGTTCCCCAACCGGTTTCCTTCCACACAACCTGCGAAACGATCATCGTTCGGAACCATTCGCTGGAAATCAGAAACTCAATCTTGGGAAAACCCATGGAAGCCAATACATCATTGACAATCCCGCCTTCGGTTGTGAAAAAAATGTAGGAGATCCCCACCACAACGACCCACGACACAAAATGCGGGATATACACAATCGTTTGAATGGTTCGTTTAAAAGCCTCTTTGCGAATTTCATTTAACAGCAGGGCCAGTATGATCGGCAGCGGGAAAAAGAAAAACAGATTGTAAATGGCTAAAATAATCGTATTCTTGAACAGCATTGCGAAAGAGGCATCAAAGAAGAAACGCTCGAAATGCTTAAGCCCCACCCATTTGCTGTGCAGCATGCCCAGGGCGGGTTGATAATCCTGAAAGGAAATCAGCAGCCCCCACATGGGGAAATAGCGAAAAATAATAAAGTAGAGCATGCCGGGAAGTGCCATCAGATACAGCCACCTGTTTTTGAATAGACGGTTAAATCTTCGGCGGGCGTCGCTCCGTGTAACCGTATCCGATTCTAACGGCTTGGAAGTCAGTTCCACTGTTCATCGTCCTCCTTGTTTGTTATGACAGCGTTAGCATATCGAAGCCTGAAATTGCCTTCAATAATCAACAGCGCTCCATCTGCCTAAAACACGCAAAACCAGCGTAAATCCAGACTTTATAATCATTAGCGACCCTACTTATAATCATTGAAAGCTTGTGTACTCCCCAAAAAAGCAATTGCCTAACGAAAAGGAACTATGATCCGCTAATCGGCTCAGAATCCGATATTTACAGCTGAAAGGGAAGTACGATCCCTTATTTCACCTCGCTAGTGAGAAATTCCAGCAATTTAGACAAATTAGCGTACCGTAGTTCCGACTAACTAGCCAAATGGCTGTTTGGATCATGAATAAGGGAACGTAGTTCCCATTCGCGCGAGTTCGTTACCTATCAGGTCGCAACTACCCCACAGCTGGCTCACCTCATCTTCATCTTCATCTTCATCCTCATCCGCATCCGCAGCAGCAAATAAATAAGAGGCAAGCCCTTTGCGCTCCAAATCATCTAAATTTCTGTATAGCAAAAAACCTTGGCCCATTAGCCAAGGTTTGATCTGCTCCTTTGATTACAAGCAGCTATTGCTCTGCTCGTTTCTGTTCTCTGTATTGACCGGGGGTCATTGCTTCCAGCTTACGAAACTGACGGATGAAATTTTGTGCATTCGTATATTGCAGGCGTTCAGCAATTTCCGTAATCTTCATTTCCGTTCCACTGAGCCAACTTTTCGCCATATCATGACGGTAGCCAGCTAAATAATCACTAAAATTCATGCCCGATTCTTTGCGAAACATCCGGCGTATATAATGTGTGCTGTAATTCAAACGCAGTGCGCACTGCTCAAGTGTCAAATCACTGTCATAATGCTCATGGATGAGATCCATTACCGAACGAGAAATGCTTTTGCCCGACGATTCATGCCGTTTGCGCGTCAATTCTATCATCGGAGAAATCATTTGCGACTTGAACCACGCTTCGATTTCCTGCGGCGTCTTCAGTCCAAACATTTGTTCATACTCATTGCGATGATCTTGAGAGAACAGTTCTCCGGTATCCCCCATCTCATACAAGACGCGGATCAGATCCGTCAGCAGCATAGCAAAGGACATGCGGTACAGATTAGGATCGGACTCTACTCGCAGCACATCTTGAATAAATTGGTGAAGCAGCTCCTCTGCCTTATCCTTATCCAGAAAGACTATCGCCTGGGTAAGCTCTGAAACCAAATGATGCGGATAGTATTGCCGCGAAGCCTGCTTCGGCTTCAAGTCATCCAAATGCAGAATCGCCTTTTCGCCGAGTCGAATCCGATATTGCAGCGCTTCTTTGGCTTCGAGAAATGCCTGAGAAGTCGCAAACAAATGCGTATAAGGCCGGCTTATGCCTATACTAACTTTGAGCCCAAGAAATTCCTCGGCAGCGTTCTGGACCGACATGGCCAAAGCGCTCCACTCGCTTAGCAGCTCCATGTGATTGTCTGCATCGCTGCCAACAAGCGTAACTTGATAGTTTCCGATCGGCATCGCCTGAATTCGCTGCGGAATAGGAATAAGCTCTGAGGCTATGTTATTAATCGCAAACAACAGAAGATCCTGCTCACTGAGACTATAGCGTGTTTGGGCTAACGTATCAATTTGCAGCACCAATACCGCGTAACTTTGCCACACAGGCAGTTGAAAGCGCTCCGCTTTCTCCTCCATTTCACTGCGGTACAGCTCGCCTTGAAAAAGCTTCAACATGAAGTAATCAACCAACTGCCCCGACTGAATCTTCATTTGTCCTTCCAATTGTTCCTTGGACTGATGAAGGGATGCGAATTGATTCCCGATCCAATGCAGCTCGTCTTTGACAACAACTCTTCCGCCAGACGGTTTGCTGTGACTCATCGTAAATTCCATCAAGTTTCGTACTGGAAAATAGATCCGCTTGGAAGCCCAATATGACAATAGCGCAGCAAACAGGAGTAAAAGCACACACGCTGTTAAGGTAGCCCAGCCAATAGAAGCCGATTCTTTCTTAGCCTCCTCCAGCGGAATGACAGAGACATAAGTCCAATTATTGTACCGAGATTGGTTATAAATCACGCTGTATGGTTTACCTGACACAGTGCTGTTGAAATACCCCTGTGTTTTCTCGGCTTTCTGCAGCTCTTCGGACCACGGTTCGGAGAGGATGTTTTGGCCGATTCTCTCGGGATTGCTGTGGATGATAATGTTCATCTTGTCGTCAACAATCATCGTTTCTCTCGTCGAGAAACCACCAGTCAACAACTTGGCCAACTCGGCGCTCGACATTCGGACGAATAAGTAGCCTTTGGGCTCAGCAGCCAAAGAAGGAATCGCTTTCATTAACTTGATGCCGGTAAAAGCTTGATCCGAATCAGGCAGCCAGCGAGAGTTGTAAGCCGAATTCAGGTTGACCGCTGCCTTGGTTTTATCTGTGCCAAAATAGAAACCGCCATCTTTGATATACCATTTGTTCTGAATGCTGTGGAGCTCGGCTGTTTTGACACCCAGCTCATAGGTTTGTACACCCAGAAGACCTTTTGCCAACAAATCAATGTCTTGAAAATCTTCTATTTCCATTTTTTTCGCAACCGAATTGACGACAAACGGTGTCTCCGCGTATCTTCCGGATACTTGATCGACGACCTTAAGAATCTGTTCAACGCGGCTTTGCGATTGCTGCAAAATGAAAACATTCGCTTCATTCACCTTTGTTTGGACGGTCGAAGTCGATTGGAAGAAGGCATACACACCTAGGAATAAAAGCGGAACCGTGCTAATTAACGTAGTAGATACCAAAAGCTTGATTAGGAATGAGTATCGTGAGGGCATGGCATCCTCCATCAACAGAATTAATGGTTCCCATTGTAACATATGCATGCGATTTTGAGGACAGGCATTTCTCAGAAGCTGCCAAATGGATACCCGAAGAAAAAACCGCTTACACGGAACACTCCCCGTGTTAAGCGGCTTTGAACCTTATGTATTAGTTGTCTCCGAAGCCATATGTTTTCGTACCCTTGACTCCGGGCTTCACTGCAAAAATCCCTCCGGCATGCGGCTGCTCCGCCATTTGCCCTGGCTGAATTCCCTTGCTGGCTGTCGTTATATACAGGGTGTCTAACTCTTCTCCGCCAAAGACGCAGGAACTGACCTTTGCTACAGGGACTGGAATGCTTGCCAGCTTCTGAGCGGTTTTGGGATCCCAGCGGGAAACCTGCCAACCGTCCCAATGTGCAATCCATAACATGCCTTCTGCATCACTGGTCATTCCATCCGGAAAGCCTTGTTCCGTTTGAAAATCAATTAAGACTCTCGCGTTGCTGATTTCCCCATTCACTGCATCGAATGCAAACGCATAAACAAGCTTTTTCAGCGAATCGATGTAATACATTTCTGTCTCGTCCAAACTCCAAGCAATACCGTTGGAAACGCCAACGTTGTCTACGACTTTGCGGCAGCTACTCTCATTGTCCAATACATAAAGAGCACCCGTTGCCTCTGTTTCTGCTATTTCCATCGTTCCTGCCCAGAATCTCCCCCGAGAATCACACTTGCCATCATTAAAACGGTTGCCTGGTTGATGCGACTCTGGGTCAACCAAGGGAGTAAGCTCGCGCGACTCCAAATCGTAGGCTTGAAAACCGGATTGCGTAGCCAACATCACCTTATTCGCGCCGGCGCTGACGACAGCACCCACATATTCGCCGACAGGAAACTGTTCATTATGGCCCGTGACAGGATCGAATTGATGAAACGTCTTCCCCACAATATCAACCCAATACAGCTTTCGCTGTGCAGCATGCCAGCTGGGGCCTTCCCCTAATATTGCCTTGGCATCCAGTACAAGCTTGACGTGATCAGCACTCATCTTCTATTCAGCTCCTTTCTCTCAATAGTAAACCGAATACCGCGAGATTGGAAGATGCAGGAATATCGACATTGTGAAAGCTTGTACGACTCGGATCCCGCCGATGCTGTCAGAATGAATGCTCCATTTTAAATGATAATAGTTCTCAGTGACTATGTGTAAATTTAATCGCCTCTTGAGAATTTTCTTTGGAAATCTGGCAAGCAGCATGATAGAATGTAGTTTTACAAACGTATTCTGCCATTTAATCAGGAAGGTATAGGTCATCATCATTATGAATTCTTCAAATTTATTGCGTTCTTTTAATTTTTTGTATTTCGCCCTTCTGGCCATGTTCGTTTCCTTCCTTCCCGTTTATCTGGATGCGCAAGGGCTTCCTGCGACCAAAATTGGATTGATTATCGGAACAGGCGGTATCATTACGATTTTCTCACAGCCTTTATGGGGAATGATAAGTGACAGAACCAAAACGATTAAAAAAATTATGCTGCTTCTCTTGGGATGCTCGACAGTCGTTGGTTATTTCTTATATGCCTCCAACAGCTTTGTCATCCTGCTCCTGTTTACGATGCTGTTATACTTTTTCTTAATGCCTTTGGACCCTTTGACAGAAAGTCTGAACTTCCAGACAGCAGAAGCAAACGGAGTCAGCTATGGCTCTATTCGAACGTTTGGCGCCATTGGCTACGCCGTGATGTCACTCGCTGTTGGTTATGCGATTCAATATTTAGGCATCAATAGCCTTGCTTTCCTTTTTGCAGGCATTGGCATTATCAGCATTCTGATCTGCTTGCCCTTGCCGGATGCTCCAGTAACCGGGAAGCCGATTACGTTGAAGAGCCTAAAGACGTTCCTAAGCAATAAAGAAACGATCTGGTTTCTGGTGCTCATCTTTATTATTGCTGTACCGCAGCGGATCAATGATACTTTTCTTGGTGTTTATATTCGCAAATTAGGCGGCAGTCCTGAATTGGTCGGGCAGGCTTGGTTTCTGGCAGCGGGCAGCGAGATACTCGTGTTCGCTTTAAGCTTCTGGTGGCTTCGCAAAGGAAAAGAATTAGCGATTATTGGTTTCTCGGCTTTCTTCTACTTCATTCGCTTCTTCCTATCCGCTTGGGTGACAGAGCCTCATATACTCGTATACTTGCAGTTATTCCAAACTTTCACCTTCCCGATCTTTTATTCCGCGGCTATTCAATATCTGTACCGCATCGTACCTGAGGAATGGCGCGCAACAGGACAAACCGTACTCGCTTTGCTGTTCTTCGGCGTTTCGGGAATCGTCGCCTCTTACTTAGGCGGATGGTTCTATGAAAGTTTTGGCGGGAAACCTTTATATCTATGGATTTCAGGAATGTCTTTTATCGGCCTGCTGTTTAGTCTGGTTTTAAGTGCAATCTATGGAAAAAGGAAGATGGTATCCTAAGCATTTTCTGTTAAAATGGAAAGCACAGAGATCGAACGGGGGCAAACAACATGGACTACATTATTTTGGATATCGAATTCAACGGCCGTAAATTTGCGAGTGAATTGCCGATGGAGGTCATCGAGATTGGGGCTGTCAGGTTAAATGCTTCATTAGAGCCTGTGGACGAGTTCTCGTCTCTGATCAAACCGGTTTATTTCTCCAAGCTAAACGGATTTATTAAGAAGAAGACCGGCATTCCGCAAGAAGATATTGATCAAGCTGAAGGTTTTCCCAAGGTCATTACGAATTTCGTGAACTGGCTGAATCGCAGCGGGGAATTCCTTCTTATTACCTGGGGCGGCGAGGATCTCAAACGCATCGTCTTTGACACACGGATGCACAAAATGGATGACGGATTCTGGATGTCAGCTTCTTATTTCGATTTATTGAAGGGCTTCACCCGTTACAAAAATGTAACGAATGATGTGAGTGTCGAAGGGGCGCTGCTTGATTTGAATATCACCTCCGAGGGTTCGGCTCACAGAGCGCTTGATGATGCCCGAATGACAGGCGATGTATTTCGAGCGATATTTAGCGAGCTTGATTTCGAGCGCAAGCAGCAGTACGTCGACGTCTATGCGAATGCGAAGGAAAGAAGGCTGGTCAAGACCGCCATTCGAGCGATTACCGCACAGAAAGTCGTTCCAACTTGGGAACTGCTTGTCGAGCATTATTTCACAGAGAAAATGGCCATAACAGATCCAAGAAAGCTCGCGGAGCTGCAAGCATTATTTGCCGTGGAGATGACCAAAGATCAGCGTCCAGCCAAAGCGCCTACACAGAAGATATAAGCATAATTATTTCATCCGCCATATAAAAAGCCAATCCACTAGACCTCCTTTCGGACAAGTCTAATGAATTGGCTTTTCTTCTTCCGATGGATCAGAACTGGTCAACACCTAGACGGTTGTGGTAGGATATTGGCAACAAATTCTGTTCAAGTCGGTTCGACACATTGTGTTTAATATGAATCAATTCTTCGAACAGCTCCGCAAACCATTCTTTATCTCTTGCAGCCAGCGCTACATCAATCAAGCTTTTGACTTGTTCTTCTATATCAAATGCAGCTATAGGCAATTTCTTCACATCATGATGAACAACCTCTATCACTTTTCCAATCGCAGCGTCATGATCGGATGCGATGACATAAATGCGCGCCGTTCCTTGCCGGGTATCGATAGATTCCACATAGCCATGAATCAATTCATCTTCGTTCGTTGCTGCCATTACCCAATCACTAATTGTAAAGTTCATCATCATCACCGCCACTTCTTAGTAGTAAAGACTTTATACTGTAATTATAATTATTACAGTATGTATTGTCAAGTACTGCTTCTTAGGACTGCGTCCTATTTATTGGGTCCACTGGCGGTGATGGTGCTGGCCTTTTTATTTTTATAAGTAGTCATGACGAGGATTAGTAGTGGATATAGCAGTCCCAGCAAGATCGCTTCCGATGTCCAGGTTGTCGTATCCCATTTGGTTTTATACACAAAATTCGGGTAAACCACCAATGATAGCACGCTCGTAATCATCCCTAGAGGAAAGCAAAGTATTTTCCCCTGATTGGGCAATTGGAACACCTCACCGAACCCCGTCATCATCGCATAAAAATAAAGAGTTAGCTTGAAGTACACAAATACAAACCAAAGGAAGGCAACAATCACTTCAATTCTCTGCAAAAAATTCCCTACATTGATTTTCCTCGCTAACACGTACGTCGGATAGATTTGCGTTTCTGAATTGGCTGGCCCCAAAACCATCGTACTGACCAAAACCAGAATCATCAGAAAAATGCCGCTCAATAAGCCTCCAATTACGAAAGCTTTTCCTATTCCGGGCTTCCATACAAGCGTTGAATTAAAAGCCGCAAAGGTAATAAATAAAGGCAGGTAGGAATAATTAACAACCTGCAGAGTACCTCGAACGAGCGACATCCCCTCCAACTCGCCGATCGGAAGCAGCATCTCCGGTTTAACCTCCGGCATAATCAATAGAATAAACATAACGAATAAAAGAATAATCCAAGGGAAAAATATTTCCGCTGTCCGTGCCAAGTTGGCTATTCCGAAATTCGCTCCAAGCATGGCGGTGATGATAAATAAAACGTGAATGGCTTCAACTGGCGTATCCGGCATGATTTGTGTCGTAATGAAGCTGCCGATATAAAATAATACCTGGGCACAAATAATCATAATTGCAAACGTAATCAACAAACTAATCCCTTTGCCGAGCCAACGTCCAAACAGCCTTTCATTCATTTGAAAGAGGTTCAGCCCTTTATTTCTCTTAAAAATAAGGATATAAAGAGCTAAAAACAAAAGGCCGATACTGGTCCCCACGATCTGCAATATCCAGGCATTCTGCTTCGCCTCATTCGCTAACGCAGATGGAACAACGAGTATCGTCGTTCCAACCATAAAGAGGAGAACAAGAATCATGATTTGGCGAGATGACAGCATTTCATTCATCTTCAGGCACCTCCTTCCGTTATACCTTAAATGAAACCCAGAGAAAGAAGCAGCTTCGTGAGAGGTCTCATGGCAAACTCGATCCAATCCCCCGGATTAAGGAAAGGCAGACCTAGCGTCCTCCAAATCACCAGAAAGTTTCCTATTGCCAAAAAGATCAGATACACGCTCACGTTCCCTTTTGTCCCGCAATTACGAAGCTTCGGAATTTCAAAATAAGCTGCGAGAACCGAGATCGCAAATACACTGATTCCCAAGATCATTGCTTCCTACTCCTCTTTTTCCGTTACAGGCGATTTACCGATTGTTCCTGTGTTGCTCATGCTCGAAACGACTTCGATATGGATCGGTATCTGCGCAAAGCGCTCGTCCCAATTGCTTTTGTTCTTCTTCCAAAATTTGTAGTCAGCATGATGAACGGCAATGCCGAAGCCAAAAATATCGGTTCCGAGGCTTATGGCTTTCTGAATTGACAGCTCCATAAGAGACTTTTCAGCCGTTGACACCTGTTCGTTGATCTTCTCAATCGTCGCTAGATCCGACAAATCAATTTGGCATTCAACACTTGAAATGTTCCCATTCACACTGCTGTTCACCCATATTTCCGGGTTATTGTTCGTAACCTTGCTCCGCAACTGCGTGTGCACATGAGAGATATCTATGCCTAACTTGCCGCCACCGGGACAAGGAATATGAAGCGCTGTTCTTTGCACACGGTCTGTGAGAAGCGAATAACCTCTCGACTCATTTTCATCCAGCCACCCTACAAGCTTGTCCTTCTTTAAAACCCCAATGCCCGCATGTTCGAATTTGACCGAGGGGGCAGATAATTGCAGATTTGCCGTTTCTTTTCCTTTGGTTTTATCCCCTAGAATTCGAACTCCGCTGAGCACGGGGTCCATCCCTTCTCCCAGAATATTGTTCGCTACCTCATCCATTTTAACGGATACCACATGGGACCATTCCTTATTCGCCACCTCTAACGCATTGAATAAATAATTGGATGGAATCTTCTCCAGCGGTGTAAGAACGCTCAAAACTTCCTTCGCTGTGCTGTCTCTGGCAATCACGACATTGAAATCAGAACGTATTTCATTATCCCGCATCAGAAAATCAAGCGGCTTCGCAATACCGTGCTTAGCAACACGCTCCGAGAAGACCACGATGCGAATATGGGCAAAAAATATTTTCCTTGCCACAGAAGCCGACAACCGGCGAACCGCTTCATTCAAGGTCGCGCCTTTCGCGGAATACACGATAATCGAAGTGTTCATACTTTCTTGCTGCTTCACAAAGCTTCCCGGATTCACGATCTGTACCGTGAGTACGTACTGATTGTCTTCCAGATCAATCCCAATGCCTTGCGCGATAGAGAGGGAATTCAATTCTTTACGGCTCCAGCAGCCGCTAGTCAGCAGCATCACAGCTATTAAACATACAAGAAGCCATACTCTGCTTTTTACACCCATCTCAACAGCACCTACCTCAGATGACTTGGCTACATTTGTTAGAAGGGCTTACGCTTACTTAGTATCCTTGTTATGGTTCATGCCGCGAATCCGCGAAAAAGTCGCTTGGAAGGGCAAGCGAAATAACGCATCCCGTTGCTTCTCCAACTGGAGCGGAGCGAACGGACTTAGATACGGGACACCGAAGGATTGCAAACTATTCAAATGCATGACAAGCACAAGTAGTCCGATAAAGATGCCTACCAAGCCGAAAGAAGCTGCGAGCGCCATCATCGGAAAACGCAAAATGCGGATCGCATTGGACAAGTCATACGACGGAAAAACAAAGCTGCATATTGCCGTTATGGATACTACAATAACCATGGCAGCCGATATAATACCTGCTTCCACAGCCGCTTGGCCGATTACCAATGTGCCGACAAAAGACAGCGCCGAGCCAACGCTTCTAGGCATCCGAAGTGCAGCTTCCCGCAGCACCTCAAACGTGACTTCCATCATCAAAGCTTCAATAAAGGCTGGGAAGGGCGTCCCCTCTCTTTGTGCGCTTAAGCTAATCAGAAGAGAGGTTGGGATCATTTCCTGATGATATGTTGTAATCGCCACATACAAGGAAGGCGCCAATAAAGCGATAAGAAATCCGGCGTATCTGAGCATTCGAATCAAGGTACTAATATCAACTCGATGATAATAATCTTCTGACGCTTTCAGGAACGTTTCAAATAAGGCCGGGGCAATCAGTACAAAGGGCGTCCCGTCTAATAAAATGGCGATTTTCCCACGCATTAGCTCGAGCGCAATGACATCCGGACGTTCCGAATTGTACAGGGTGGGGAAGACTGTTATCTGTTGATCCTGAATGATTTCCTCCACGTTGCTGCTTTCTAATACACCATCAATCCGAATCTTCTTCAAACGGTCGCGCACTTCCGTCACCAGCGATTCGCGGGCCACACCTTGGATATAAATGAGAACCATATCCGTTTTCGTGACTTGACCAATTTGAAAGGACTCTAACCACAAATTAGGATCTTTAATTTTTCTGCGGATCAAAGCTGTGTTCGTTCTTATTGACTCTGAGAATGCTTCCCGCGGTCCGCGAATGACCGTCTCTACATTCGTTTCTGTCACACCACGGTCCTTCCAGCCCTTGGTGTTTGCGGCAATACCGACCGATGACCCTTCTATTAAAATGACGGAATCACCCGACAATACATGATTTAGCAAACTTTCCATATCCGCTACTTGATTGATCTCACCGATCGCAAGCGTATAGGATTGCATAACGACCAATGGATCATCCTCAGGATCTGCAATGACGGAGTCCGTCATTAATGATCTCATAATGAAATCATTAATCGTGGTTACATCAACAAGTCCGTCTGTATAAATAATGACAATCGACTTTCCAATGGCATGAAACGTGCTTTCGCGAAAAATGATATCCGCGCTGTATCCTACGCTTCGTTCGATATAGGCTATATTGTCTTTAAGACTGCACTGGATTGGAGTGGTGGTTGTCTCTTTCTGACTGGCAGGTTGCGGTGGTTCTATATTCTTTTTGGGACGCAGCCAATGAGCAAACATGTTGGATTCCCCTAGAACAATATGACATGCCTACATTATCCCCTCTAAATTCTGGTATATACATCCCTGCAAATGATCAAATTTACATTCTTGCGATCACTATTTATACTTAGAAGATTGTAAGTTACTATTATTTCTCAACAAGGAGCTTTTCCAATGAGCAATTCTCCCCTTTTAACTGATAGCCAATGGCCGAAGCTGCTCGAGTATGTTGCTGAAGCCTACAATGAGGTTACGCTGAGTCGAGGGTTTACTTTGTTCAAGCAGCAGCAGGTCACCGCACTTAATGTGACTGAGGCTCGCAGGGTGCAAGCCGTTGTCGAAGAAGCTGAGACCTACAAGGTTTCTTTGATCCTGGATAAGCTTAGCTTGAGTCTATGCTCATGTCCTATGCAAAGTTCTTGCAAGCATCTGGCAGCGGTGATGATGGAGCTCGCTGATCGTCTAGGTTACCCGGCAACCCAAATCATGAACGCGAAGCTGTATCTCAAACGGGCGGCGGACTCCAATATCGATTCCAGCCTCAAACAGCTGCCTAACATGGATGTGCAGGGATGGCAGCATTTTCTGAATCAATACGCTTCATCTATTAAGCCATCTTACGATCAAGGCATCTATGTAGAAGCACTCCGACAACACTTGAACAATTTAAATAAAGTCACTCCTGATTTTCCAGCGATAGATTCGCTTTTTTTCGAGCTGCACAAATGGCTTTTTATTTTCCGAAAAATCAAAGAGCAGATGACGCTGACCACTTCATCTTATTACACGTCTTCCACCATCTATCGCTTTTCAGACGAAATGCTGGAGTGGCTTAAGACGAAAACAGACACCGTAAATCCCGCCGCCTCCAGCGAGCGGATTGATCAAACCTTAGCCTATGTGAGAGAGCAAATGTCTGAAGACTCCGGTCACAAATATCATGATTTCGGGGTATATACGGCACTTTGGAAATACTGGATTACGCCTTATTCCGAAGCTGACCGCTTGCTTATCCAGGAACAAGACCACCTTGTAACCTTGGCCGAAGTTTCACCGTCCCCTTCCGTCTCGGCGGCGAGAGCTTACATCTTGCTGCTGCAAGGTAAAAGTGATGAAGCCTGGGACGCTTTGGCAACGAGTTCCTCCTTCAAGGAGCTGCCTGCCGCATTATTCCTTACTTTATTGAATCAGCTGGCTGAGGCTCAACAATGGGCAGGGCTAGTGACCTGGCTTAGTAAGTCAGCACCTTTTTTCAATATAAGACAAAACAAGAAGCTTGAGCTCTATGCCGACTTTTGGAAATTAGCTGTCAGCCATGAGCCTCACGCAGAAGAACAGATGTGGCACATTTTCGAGCAGTTTTTACCGCATTCGCTTGCCATCATCGAAGCTGTCTTGTATGAACAAGGGAAATGGAAAGCTTGGCTGGAATTGCAGATCGTTCTGGGACATGACCCCCTCCACCATCGCGTGAGTGTTCTGCAGCCGATTGAGAAAGAATCGCCGGTACTGCTGCTTCCCTACTATCATCAAGCCGTGGATCATTATGTAAGCTTGAAAAATCGTCATGATTATAAGGCAGCAACCAAGCTGCTGAAACGATTAGAAAAAGTGTACAAAAAGATGAAGCAGCCCGAGCGATGGGACATTTTCTTCGCCGGCTTTGTGGAGCGATACAGCCGGCTTCGTGCTTTGCAGGAGGAACTGAGGAAAGGAAAGCTTATGGGATGACTACAAAATTGCATGACATGACGATATATACAACGCTATCAGAATCCGGAGATGCCCTAATATGGGGAACTCAGGACGGACGGGATCTGCCAGGGGAAATGCTGCGCAAAGTTTTGTTTGCCTGGCATGAGCCCTCTTACTATGGCACAACCTTGGGGATACAAGCAGCGGGTGAAGTATCTGTGGCCATTTTGCCCGTGGATATGGTCCTTAGTTTCTTTGCAGCCCCAGGCTTCATGGACATTCTGCGTTGGGAAGGCGGCAATGGCACAGCCAATGGACTGCTTGCAGCCGCTCCGATCTTATATCAAGCTGCCAAAGAAGGTCATTACGTACCGAGCTATCAAGCCTTTCGTGAGGGGAGGCTCGAATGGGTTTGGGATACGGAGTCCACAGAGCTTCAGCAGTTGGATTGGGATACGCTTCAAGGGCGCCATGGCTTTGATTCGGAGATAGCAGGCTTACAGGCCGCCTTTTCCGCGGTTGTTGCCACTGAACATTATAACAGCGAAGCTTCGCTTGCTGATCTGCGGCGTGAATATCCGGCGCTGTTTCATGGGCGCAAATCCGCGCCTTCAGCCATAGATGCTTTCACGGAGGAAGAGTGGCTTCAATCTCTGGGCTGGAAGCCGGATACAACCCCCTTCCGCCCAGCTCTGCAGCTCTTGGAGCCGGACGAAGACGACGACGACTGGCGAATTCGGCTTGTCCTGCAGGATAAGCATGAAGGCGCTCTGGTCACGCCGATTCGGCTATCCTTGGATGGACAGGCATCTGGAACTTGGGATAGCAGCTGGACTCCCTCCATCAAGGAGCGTTCTCCCGGCTGGGTGACGAGATTGACAGAGGCTTTGCCTGGCATGCATGACGGCAGCGAGCTTTTGGCGGAGCCGCTTAGCAATGAAGCGGCTTGGACCTTCCTTACAACCGACAGCCTGCGCCTGCTGGAGGACGGCTGGAATGTCATGCTGCCCGGCTGGTGGGAAGCCGCCTCCAAGCGCAAACCTCGGCTGCGCGCCAAAGTGTCCAGCGAAGCCGGCGGCAGCGGCGGCAAAGCTCAATCGCTTTTTGGCCTGAACGCCTTGGTCAACTTCGATTGGCGAATTGCCATTGGCGATTCGGATCTCAGTGAAGCGGAATTCGCCGCCTTGCTCAGCCGCAACGACCGACTTATCCGGTTCCGCGGACAGTGGGTCTACCTCGATCCTGCTCTGCTCGAGCAGATTCGAAGGCTGATGTCCAGTGTGAATCCGGATGAAGGCTTATCCTTGCAGGATATTTTCCAACTGCATCTCCTCCAGGCATCAGAGCAAGACGCATCGTCATCCAACAGCCTGACAGAAGAGGAAGCAAAAGCGCAAGATGAAAGGGTTCAACTGGAAGTTGAGTTAAATTCGCATCTCCTAGCCCTGCTGCACCAATTAGGTTCGCCTTCTGAACTGAGCTTGTTGGACATTCCCAAGGGATTGCAAGCCGAACTGCGCCACTACCAGAAAGAAGGCTTTACATGGCTGAGCTTCCTGAGAAAGTTCGGATTGGGTGCCTGCTTAGCTGATGATATGGGGCTAGGGAAAACCGTCCAATTCATCACTTACTTGCTGCATCATAAATCTGAAGCGGAGCAGCCCGCCCTGCTCATTTGTCCTACTTCCGTCCTTGGCAATTGGCAAAAGGAGTTAGCCCGCTTCGCTCCGGAATTAAACGTCGTTCTCCATTACGGCAAAGGGCGCTTAAGCGGCGAAGCCTTCTCGAGCTTATTGAAAGGTACGGATATCGTACTCACTTCTTATACAACAGCTTTAATGGATCAAGAAACGTTGCAGGAAACGGTCTGGAGTTCGCTTTGTCTGGACGAAGCACAGAACATCAAAAACGCTCAAAACAAGCAATCTGCAGCCGTTCGCTCGCTCCAGGCCAAGCATCGTATTGCCTTGACAGGAACACCAATTGAGAATCGCTTATCCGAGCTTTGGTCGATCTATGATTTCTTGAATCCTGGATACCTTGGGAATCAGCGCGGGTTCCAGCATCGTTTCGCGAATCCCATCGAGAAGCATCAGGATGAAGAACGAACGCTTCAGCTCCAGAAGCTCGTCAAGCCTTTCATGCTGCGCCGCAAAAAGAAAGATCCGGCGATCCAGCTCGCCTTGCCGGACAAGCAGGAAATGAAAGTCTATATCAACCTTACTCCGGAGCAGGGTGCGCTCTATGAGCAAGCGGTTAAGAACCTGATGGAACGTATGCAGAAGCTGGAAGGCATGGAGCGCAAAGGTGCAATTCTGGCTGCCCTAACCCAGCTTAAGCAATTATGCGATCATCCTCTTCTGTTAACGAAGGAAGCGATGCTTTCCGAGGAATCCCTCTTATCCGAGATCAGCCGCGAGGCTTTCATCCTGCGTTCGGCGAAGCTCGAGCGGATTGTCGCCATGGTTGGCGAGCTCCGTGACGAGGGCGAATCCTGCCTGATTTTCACCCAATACGTTGGCATGGGCCGAATTCTCGCTGATGTATTGCGGGCCCAGCGGAATGAACCTGTCCTGTATTTGAACGGGAGCACATCCAAAACGGAGCGCGACCGGATGATCGATACGTTCCAAGCAGGAGACGAGAACAGCCCGGGCATCTTTGTGCTTTCGCTGAAAGCCGGCGGTGTGGGGCTGAACTTGACCGCAGCCAATCACGTATTCCACTTCGATCGCTGGTGGAACCCAGCCGTGGAGAACCAGGCGACCGACCGCGCGTATCGCATGGGACAAACACGCAACGTTCTGGTGCATAAGTTCATATCACTTGGCACCTTGGAAGAACGGATCGACGAGATGCTCGAGAATAAAATGAGCCTGAGCGAGAACGTCATTTCTACTTCCGAAGGCTGGATTACGGAACTGTCGAACGAGGAACTTAGCGACTTGTTTGCGCTTCGCAAAGCCTGGTAGTCGGGACTGGGTTCCGCGTCAGAGCAAGCCATGTATTAACTAAAAAAAGTGCAGGCTGCTTCTAAGAAGCAGCCTGCACTTTTTGTTCTCTTTTTAGTGAAGTCCCTCTAGCACGACTTCTGTTTTTTTCACGGCTTCCGAGGAATGTTCTTTGCCGCGACGCAGGAAGAAACCAAGGACAATCCCTCCGACAGCAATAAACAACATCACACGGAAAGTATGCCCGAAGGCCTCTGGCGCCACTGCCAGCATGGCTTTCTGCATATCAGCCGGACCCGTGATCGGGATGTTCTTCTCAGCAATCGTTGACGTCACTCGCGAAGAAAGAATAGTCACCAGTGTCGCCACAGCGAAGGAGTTGATAACTTGCTGCATCGCACTTGTTAACGAAGTCACGCGGCTAACCAAATCTTGCGGAGCCTTCTTGATCAAGTGAGAGTTCAGCGGCATCATCATAAGGCCCATACCCGCGCCCGCCATAATGAGCGGCAGAATCAGATCAGATCCTTCTGTCGTTAAGTTGACATGCGAGTATTGAAAGATAGCGCCGGAAACTAGGCTCAGTCCAACCACAACTAACCAACGCACACCAATCTTGTCAAATAAGTAGCCGCCAATTGGCATCATGACCGCTGACGCGATCGCTTGCGGGAACAGCGTCATTCCTGTATCAAAAGCGCCATAGCCGCGGGCTTGCTGAAGAAATTGCGGAAGCAGGAAGATGGCCCCGAATAAGGAAAATTGCAAAACCCATTGCACAAAAATACCAAAGGAGAAATCTACCGATTTGAACACGCGCAGCTCTAGCAAAGGAATCTTAGCCTTCAATTCAACAATGATGAAAGCGATCAGGGCAACGGCTCCGATGATAATTCCGCCAAGCGTTTTAGCAGAAGTCCAGCTTTCCGCGCCTTGTGTAATGCCGTAGGACAAGGCGGCAAAAGCAATAGGTCCAAGAATCATGCCTGGCAAGTCGAAGCCGGCTATTTTCTTGCGGGCTACCGCAGGCAGCTTCCATAGTCCGAAAATAAAGCTGAAAATACCGACAGGAAGATTAATCAGGAAAATCCAATGCCAAGAATGGTACTCTACCAGCCAACCGGCCAAAATAGGTCCGATTGCAGGAGCCAACAGGATTGGCACACCCAGCATACCCATGACTTGACCGATTTTCCTTGGAGGACTGAGTCGGAACACATAGGCCATGGCAACCGGCATCACGAACCCGCCGCCTAAACCTTGCAGAACGCGGAAGATAATTAACGATTCGGCACTATTTGGCGTTGCGCATAAGACCGAAGCGATCGTGAACAATAAAACGGAAGTCAAGAATACATTTTTGGCTCCGAAACGATCGGATAACCAACCCGCCAATGGAATAACCGCGGCTGTGGCTAACATATACCCCGTTACCGTCCATTGAATCGTTGGCAAATCCGTTTGAAAATCAACAACCAATTTCGACAAGGCCACATTCATTGCTGTGGAGTCGAGGATAACCATAAAAATACCTGTTATAATAGCAATCAACGGCACCAATATACTGCTAATCTTAAATTCCGGTTCGGTTTCACCGGATGTTGTTTTCTGACTCATTTCCTGCTCCTCCTTCGACAATCGCTCTCTTTTTATGTTACAATAGTAACGGACAATTGTCCGCAACCCCATATTACGGACAATTGTCCGTAATGTCAATTAATTATTTTGTTAAGGATTGTTTTCAGGAGGCGTACGCGCATGAACCATACCGATGACCCCAAAGACTCGTTGTATAATCTAGAGTTCGAAGCCAATACAATTTGCGGCCGACGTGAAGAAAAGGATTCCGAGTATCGAAGACGTATTCTGACAACGGCGCGAAACCTTTTTCGAACACATGCTATTGAAACCGTGACCATGCACCAAATCGCCAAAGAAGCAGGAGTAGGTCAAGGTACACTCTATCGCCGATATGCGCATATTGGGGAAGTTTGCAGCGACTTATTGCGTTCAACAACTTCCCAGTTCATCGAATCTTTGGAAAAAAGTTTG
This sequence comes from Paenibacillus ferrarius, assembly GCF_002027705.1. Lineage (GTDB taxonomy): Bacteria > Bacillota > Bacilli > Paenibacillales > NBRC-103111 > Paenibacillus_E > Paenibacillus_E ferrarius. The sequence continues at coordinate 89,219 of NZ_MBTG01000008.1, forward strand.
ACCGATCCTGCTCCAGAGACTAAGGCGATGAGTCAAGTATCCAATTCGATCAAGCTGATTATCGACTTCATCGATGATAAAGCCTCCCTGCTCTCTTCGGTCAATATGACTTATAACGATAAGGGCAGCTTCTATTTGCACAAAAAACCGATTTTCATTCGTTTGCATAACATCCTTGCTCCTCTAATAGAACGTGCTGTTCAACAAGAGGAGATTCAACCGCTGGATGTTACCCTGACCGTGAATACCATACTTGGCTCTCTCATGCCTGATCAATATATGTACCATAGGGAAATACTTGGATACACGAAGGAGCAGTTCACTGAAGGTATTTGCCGACTGTTTGTGAAAGGAATTTAACAGCATGAAGACAGATATGAATGAAAGTCAACGGACTTTCTGGAAAAAGTACATCGCCAAGGCCAAGCTTGATTTATCCTATGCGGCTTATACCAAAGTTACTAGGGCCTGGCAAGACGAGAATGACGCTTGTCCTTTTAATCGACTCTATTACATTCGTGAGGGCGAAGGCTACGTCCGTATTGGCGATCGCACCTATTATCCCAAGCCAGACGAGCTTTATCTGCTCCCCGCCGGAAGCGATCAGGCCTACGGCACGATCAGCGAGCATACTTTCGGCAAATATTGGGCCCATTTCACAGCAAAAATCGGGGATTTGGACTTATTCCAAATTCTGCAAACCTCCCCTTTCATCAAGGTGAAAGACCCGGACGCCCTCCAATCAACCTTTGAGCAGCTCATTACCTACCGGCAAAGCGATGAACTGACCTCTGAATTCAGACTCAATGCCGTTCTAATGACATGTATCGCTGATTTCATTGATCAATGCGATAAAGTCAAACTTAATTTGGCTTCAACCCCAACTTTTGAGAAAATGAACAGCGTGCTGCTCTACATGGAACAACACCTTGCTGAGAATGTTTCTGTAGATACATTGTCTCGCATCGCTCATTACCATCCGAACTACTTTATCAATGCATTTAAACAATTTACGGGGTATTCCCCCATTCAATATATGAATCATCTTCGTTGCGAGAAAGCCAAGGATTATCTGATGATGACGGATCTAAACGTTTCCCAAATCGCTGACACCCTCGGCATGGAGTTATCGTATTTCTCACGCATGTTCCGTGAGCATACTGGCTTCAAGCCTACGGCTTTTCGCGATTTGAAGCCGCAGCTGGGTGAGTGAGTGAGTGAGTGAGTGAGTGAGTGCTCTTGTTTGCTCCATATGCTAACTCAGGCGGAACTGGGGTACGCTATTTCGGAAAGCAGTTTCTGATGTGAAGAGGAACTGGAGTACGCTATTTGATGAAATATCGCCATTTTGAGGCTGAAATGTGAAAAATAGCGGATCTCAGTTCCCTTTGAACAGGTTTTGTGCTAGTTTTCAGTGAAATAAGGGATCTCAGTTCCGTTTCGTCTGGGTTGAGGGGCTTGAGGGGCTTGAGGTAGTAGGGTGCTTGGGGATACTTGGGCGAATTGGGCTACTTGAGGTACTTATGCTACTTGAGGTGCTTGGGCTACTTGAGCTACTCGTTTCTTTCTCTTTCCTTGCTTTTTTCATTGTGTTCAACTGGAGTTTGGCTGGGTTTGGCTCTTTGTTGCTCCATATGCTAACTCAGGCGGAACTAGGGTACGCTATTTCGGACAAATTAAGCAGTTTCTCATGTGAAGAGGAACTGGAGTACGCTATTTGATGAAATATCACCAATTTGAGGCTGAAATGTGCAAAATAGCGGATCTCAGTTCCCTTTGAGCGGGTTTGGTGGTAGTTTTCAGTGAAATAAGGGATCTCAGTTCCGTTTCGTCTGGGCTTAGGTACTTGAGGGGCTTGGCTACTTGAGGTACTTGAGGTACTTGAGGTACTTAGGCTACTTGGGCTACTTGGGGTGCTTGGGATGCTTCGGCTACTTGAGGTACTTGAGCTACTTAAGCTACTTGAGGTACTTGGGGTGCTTGGGATGCTTCGGCTACTTGAGGTACTTGAGCTACTTGGGCTACTTAGCTACTTGAGGTACTTGAACTACTTGAGGTACTTGAGCTACTTAAGCTACTTGAGGTGCTTAGCACTTGCTCACCCTGCCCCACTCGGCGTATCTAGCGCACTTGCCGCGCTTTGAGCACACAAGGAGTTATAACAAAAAAGCGGCCTGTGACCTGCCGTTCCTATAGGGAACAAGCAGTTTCACAGGCCACACTTGTTTACGGATAGAAAGCGTTAACTTTCGTCGTAGTTGGACACCAGCGGGAGTTTAATAAATACTTAATGAGCGTATTTTTAGCCCGCTCTGTACCGATGTAGTGCAAGGATTCCGCGGCATGTGCACGCACATAGCGGTTTTCGTCATCCAGCGCAACTTCCAGCTGCGGCACTGCCGCTTCGGCAGAAGCACCTAAGCGAGATAAAGATAAGCTCGCCATGAAGCGGACCTGCGCGTTCGCGTCTTGCAAGGCTTTTGCCAAGCTAGCCACAATCTCATCGCTTGGTCTGTCTACGAAACCAAGCGCATCGACGACAGCGATGCGGACCTCTTCAGCTGGATGCTCAAACAGCTTAACTAAAGCCGGAGCAGCTTCAGCCGCCAGTCCTCTTAATTCACCAAGTGCAAACACAGCACGCACGACGATGTCCTTATTTTCACTAGTTAGGGCTGCGGTTAACCCTTTAACCGCACCACTTCCGGCAACGGACAATCCGTAAGCAGATACGCGGGACACTTGCTCATTGTCGCTGTTCAGTCCCTTAAGCAAAGCTTCAATCCCCAGTTGCCCTCTGCGAGCCAAATCATAAGCAGCGTTGATCGCCGTAGGCTCAAATCCAGCCAATTGGCTGGCCAGTTCCTGAATGTGCTCCGCATCCGGCGAAGCGGTTTCAGCCAAACTGCCAATTTCCCCAGATAGCCAGTTCCATGTTTCTTCCCACATGAGGTCATGCTCAGCGATCGGCGCAAGGAGATTTGTTGGTCTCTTCCAAGCACGCTCTTGGTTGTTCCAGCTTGGCTGCTGCGGCATCTCGGTTCGCATGAACTCAAACTTCAGCATATAGCGGGGCTGCCCAAGGATGTTCGGCGTAGAACGGTGCCAAATATCGTAATGAATCAACGCGAAGGTGCCTGCTTCCCCGTTTGCCAATACTTCGCCTGCCTGTTCACTCGACTCAAAGTTGCGGGATTGATGATTTTGCGTGCCTGGCAAGATGCCTGTTGGCCCTAATTCCACGGGAGTGTCCTGCGGAAAGTACATAATCATTGCCCAATTGGGATGGTGATTGCGCATGCGATCATAACCCCAATAGCTGTCCTTGTGCCAGCCTCCGGCTTTATCAGAGGCATTGAAATGTCCATGTCGATGCGCATGCATCATATAGTTGGGTCCCAGCACGCTCGTAAGTGCGCCAGTAACTACGGGGTGATCAAACACTTTTTGCAAATCCCGGATGCGGGGCAATAGATTATTTCCAGGGTTGCCTTCTTCGGTGTAGACTGTGTTTAGTTGTTCCAGAAGATTCGCATGAAACTCGGCGGAGAAGTCTGTTTTGAGCAACAGGCACCCGTTGGTTATAAAGGTTCTCATTTGTTCGTCTGTCAATAATAAAAGGTTATTTTCCTGCATGTTGTTCTAGCCTCCTTGGCATTTGTATGATTGCAGTAACAATATCCTTATTATAAGAAAGACGCTGCCAACAAATAATAGACGATCTTAATTAGAGGTAGCACAAAACTAAGATGCCCTTTCCCCTTCGAATTCGGAATGAAAAGAAAGCGAGGACACCCATGACATACCCACAGGATCTAATGGAACAAACACCGCGATGGGACAACAGCTATCCTATCTGGTTTTATCGCAACCGCCCTGCGAATGCGAGTAAGGATGCCAATATCCTTTATCTTCATTGGCATGAGCATTTTGAAATCATTGACATGCAGTATGGCAAAGCCTTGTTTCTTATCAATAGCCAGCCTTACGAAGTCGAAGCCGGTGATCTCTTGTTCGTCCCCTCTGGTGCATTGCATGTTGGCTATAGTACCGCAAATGAAGAAATGGAGTATGTCGCGATTGTCTTTAACGCTGCGCTGCTTCGCATAGTACCTCCTGACCCTGTTTATGAACGGCATATTCTGCCTTTTCTTGATGGGCGAGCTCATTTACCGGTGAAGCTGCTGGCAAATGATGAGCTTGCAGCCCCCTACCGGAACTTAATTCGGGAATCAACGACCGAGTTTGAGCAGAAGCAGCCTGCCTACGAGCTGGTCATTAAACATAACTTTCATCTTCTGTTCACACGGCTTTCGCGGCAATTCCTTGGCGATAAATTCGCAGCTAAACCCGCTCCGAAGCGTCACTCGGAGTCCTTCAAACCGTTGATTCAGTATTTGGAGTCCCATATCACAGAACCACTTACTGTGGAAAAAGCTGCCCGGATGGTGAATTTGAATCCCTACCATTTTTGCAAAACATTCAAAAGACTGACTGGACGCACCTTCATTGATTACATCAATTGGCTGCGCATTCAGGAAGCGGATCGCTTGCTCCGGGAAACGGAGTGGACCGTCTCGGAAATCTCGGAGCGGATCGGCTGCGGAAATGCCAACTATTTTACAAAGCTATATAAGAAATATAAGCAATATCCGCCTTCAGAAGCACGACGAAGACTGTTCTCCCCTTGACGAGCAGCGACTTATCCAACATCATCTTAGTCTTGTGCTAACTTCCGTGAGAAAAGTCTTTATTCAAGGCTGCTTCCCTTCCTTAAACTAGATATAAACATAAGGGAGGAATATTTCATGGCCCATGATTATGCAGCGGGAACAGATAGTCTCGTTATGAACGAGAAAGATGATGTTGCTACTGTTCACAGGTTCAGCTGTCGTCCCCCTTATCAAAATTACCGCCAACAAATACACATTTAGCAGGAAATTCGCGAGGCAGCCGAGGGCAAGCTAACAAAGGCCGAAATATTGGGTCACCAAGAATTCAGCATTAACCGGATAGGTCCCAGCTTATAGGAGCGAGGGCATGACATACCCGTACACGGCGATGAAGTGACAACTGCTTCCGACAAGCACAAACAAGTGCCAAATGGTATGATGATACCTTAAATTTCGCCAAAGAAAAAACATCAGTCCGACCAAATAAGCGATAACGCCAAGCACGATCCAGGTCACAGCGATCATTGGAAGCCGATGGTACAACGGAAGGATTAATGACATCATGAAGCCTCCCATGATCATGTAAAAGATCAGCCCCCAAGGCATAAACCGTTTAATAATAAAAGAAACGTAACGAACACCGACCAGCGCCAGCGCCCAAATCACAACTAATAACGTATAACCAATGAACCCTGGCAGCGTAATGAGGAGAAATGGGGTATATGAACCCGCTATCGCGATGAAAATGGAAGCATGATCCAGCTTCTCGAAGCGTTCACTCCATTGGCGGGAGCGGGAACTATGCAGGAGTGTTGAGGACAGATACACAAGACAATATGATGTGCCGTAGATTAAATTACTGATCGTATAAGTCCAATCTTGGAACATCGCAGCACGCTGAAGCAGCAGCACAAGTCCTATAGCACTTAGTATCACGCCAATACCATGACTAATGGCATTTAAACGTTCTTCCCTCAAATGAAGACCGGTTTCCATGACAAGGGGTCACTCCTTTCTGACCATCCTAGTTTTTCCCACGGTCAGGACTAGTATGTAATCAGATAGGAGCGACCCCTGCGTTATTTCATGGATTTAACGGTTTTATTGAACAGCTGCCTCCAACTCGCTCGCAGTTCATTTCTATGGGTGTAGGCAATTAACAACAGATTACCTACCCATACCCAAATGACCGCGCCGCTGAATCCCCTTATAGGCAAATAAATGCCAATAAGCAGCAAGCCAAGGACAACCTGCGTGCCGTCTGAAACCGGCGATGTGGGCTTGCCTTTGCTGATAAGCTTTATGACACCTAAGAAAACAGCTAGAATGATGGCAAGAGCAAGTGAAACCTCAAATCCGCTCAAAGCACTCCATACGCCAAATGTCACCGCGATCGCTTTGCCTCCCTTGCCACTAAGGAAAGGCGAAAAGGCATGCCCGACAATTGGTGCCAGCGCAACGGGAATCACCGCATAGCCCTCTATCCGGTTGCTGCCAAGCAACAACATAAGGATCAGATAACCTTTTAGAAAATCAAGCACTATCCCCATAATTCCCCATCTGAATCCCGCCGCTTTCCAAAGATTCAATGCGCCAGGGTTCCCGTCTCCAACCGTTTTCAAATTAGTCCGAACAATGCGGCCAAGCCAATAAGAAAACATCAAAGAGCCGCATACAAAAGCGCATAACGTCCAAACGATAATCATAGTGCTCGCCTGCTTCCTACTTTGACTTTCCTTCCTTTCCAGGATACATGGCCTAGGAATACAACTTGATAGGCGGAATACAACATGACATATATGAAAAATAACGTCGATAGGACATGCAGGACCGGCATGAGAACTCCAAAAACACCGACATATTTAATAAAATAAAATAATTGCAGCATATACAGCAAATACCCGATGAACAGCGGCAGCGCCCATGAGGTAGGTATAAATACAAAAAAAGAATCTGACACAATCAGCCCGATAACCCAAAAAGCTACCAGTACGATGGTGCCTCCTCTCAACTTGGATGTTCCTAATACAGCCCCTTTGCCGAAGCCTTGAATCTGGCTTTTCATCCCTTCTGGGTACATGCGAAAAGAAACAAGGCCGCTTCCCAGAAAATTCGTGACGCCAATGCCTGCCCGCACAAAGGCCGCGCCGAGGTTCAAATCATCTAACATTTCTGAGCGTATGCCCGCATGTCCTTGGATCGTTTCGTAATCTTCTCTTCTCGTGAGAATGCAGGAGCCATACAGACCTTTTTGGGGATTATTTGTCTCAAATGGGGATGTAAAGGCAAATACGCCCAAAAAATTAAATATGAGCGCCAGCCTTTCAACCCATTTCACCGTAAAATGAAAAGGAACGACAGAAATAACTCCGCCGGCTTGATGTCGAACTTTAACCAATGTTTCAAGCGCCCGCGGTGCAAGCTTAATATCGGCATCAAGAAAAGCGATAAGATTGCCGGAACACTGCAAATATCCGTTCCAAACCGCCCAGTTCTTGCCCGTCCATCCTTCAGGAAGACTAGGATTCGCAATCACCGTTGCACCATAACTTTCGGCAATAGCTTGTGTTTCATCGTCCGAAAAGTCGTCCACCACAATAATTTCATACGGTTCCAGCGATTGAATCTTCAGCGCATGAAGAAGCTGCGGCAAATTGCCTGCTTCATTCCGGGCAGGGATAATGACAGACAGCGTTACCTTGCTCAAGTCCAGTTCTTGGCTGACTTTAAGCACGTTTTTACGAAACAACAGGAATCCTGAGAGACATCCGATTCCACATAGACATAGGATCCATATCGCCATCCACGAAACCTCCTCTTCCCTTCACTCGCACGCCCCATATAAGTGCTGACTGCTTCACTAAGAGAGCCAGCTTGTATTGATATATATGAACTTTGGCATGATTTTAAACCCATCCTTTTGGCTGGGCAGCCCGCTTCCCTCATCCATCCGAATGTACAAAAATAGCCATCCACTTCCCCATAGCGGGAAAATGAACGGCCTTGTTAACGAGCCTATTTTGAAAATAACATCAGTATAGCGATTAAGCCTAAAACAAACGACGTATATTGCATCGGAATGAAAAATAAGGTATGAGGCGTCCCCATTTTGAATTGCTGATTCGTTTGCGGATCCACGAGCACCCGTCCGGCGCTTTTATTCAATGCTTTGCCGCTGAACCAGATGCCCACTGCTGCTGCAATCAAGGTAAGCGTGTATGGCCACCCATGCAGGATGCCTTTGGAAGATCCATAAATCGCACTTTCAATCATCATGCCAATGACGAAACCTGCCATCGCCATCAACACCGCCAAAATTCCCCAACCTTTCCAAATTACCAACGTCTTGTTCCCCCTCTATCTATCATATTTTTGCAATGATAAAGGTTCGACAACATCCAACATTTCCCTGTCATCCATTTCTAAAATTTCAACAAAGAATTTTTAATGAATTCTTTAGAATTCATGCGCTAACATGGCCCTCTGCTTCCTGCGTACGAACATTTCCCGGATTATGCTATAATGGTCAATATCAACTTACTGGAGGCATTCTGGCATGAAAATATACGTCATTCTCTCCTTCGACGGCGAGACCATGGAAAATGTGTATGTCGGTCCTGACGAGGAAAAAGCGCTGTCGCTTAAGCCGGCTGAGTTCGATAACTGTGAAGCTCTTTTCGTCGAGATCTGGGAAGACGGAGAGAAAACCGATGATTACCGGTTAGAATAAAGAAAACACGAGAGCTGCATAGCTACAATTGAAAGGCGGAGACCTGATGGAACATACTTTTACCGTCCAGCCCCTAACCTATAACACCTTCGAAGACGAAACCGAACAGCTGGACCAATGCAAAGATTGGGGCTTGCTTTCAGAGAAAGCGGCCAAAACGAAAGCCTTCTTCTACAAAGGAAATGGCATGAACATGCCTTGCCGCATCGTAGGCTTCGTTGATAAAATGACGGCTGTCATCGCCTTCGACAACGAACAGCTGCACTGCATTCACCCCTCTTACCTGAAAGAAATGCAGGCTGCTAACTACAGTCAAAGGCTGACAGCAACGGCTGAGGACGCTGTTTCCGCTGAAGCTGCCGAGGGTGCGGTTCAGCAAGAAGAAATCTCCGCTGTAACTGATCTAGCTGCGGACGAAGTGCCTGCTGAAGTGAACAACGTTCAGCAAGATAAAGCGGACAAGCCCCCTTCTGCCAAAAGCAAAGCCAAAAAAGAAAAAGCTCCCAAGCTGGAGCTTCCTGAAGACAAGGTGAAAATGATCGCAACCGTCAAAGAATTTACAACGGTACCGAACAATTTCTCAGATACGGAAGATGAAGTCGTGATCTACGAAGCCGTCTCCATCTTGGAGCCCGCGCTCATTGTCGATACCGCGTGGTCCAGCCACAGCAACACACTGAAAAAGTTGGAGCTTGCCATCGGCGACACCCTCACCTTCGAGTGCAAAATCGTCGCCAAAAAGCTGTCCAAACATCCCGTGCCTTACAAAATCAACAACCCGGCTAAAATGCAAAAAGTAACTGCCGAATAAAAACAAGGCATGCCTTATGCTATACTCTAAGCCAGCGTAAGCCTATGTATGGCCTTCATCATAACCTTCAATCTCACGTTACCGTGGCATTGGAGGTTATTTGGCTTCCTGTTTGACTGGCGATAAGAGTGCCTCTATGCAAAAGAGATCACTCCAGCCATGACTCTGCCTGATGGTTATACTGCCTGCGTAATCTCTAGAGCTTGCGCGCAGGTTTCATGTATAATAAATATGCTCCTATTAAGGCCCAAGGGAAGTGCCTCTTATGACATATATTCAAAATCTGGGTTTAAACGAAATGCCGCTTTATTTTACGCATCGCCGGCAAACGATCGGCAGTGCTCAATACCAAGGTACGTTTCATGCCCATCAGGGCGTTGAAATTCTGTTCATCCATGAAGGACAAGGGACATTGATCGTCGATCAGAAGAGCTACGAAGTTACCGCTGGCATGTTATGTATTTTCCAACCTTTCCAGCTTCACCATATTCAAATGAACGCCGAGCAGCCTTTTATTCGTTCCATTGTGCATTACGAGCCTTCGCTTTACGAGCCCTATTTCGACAAATGGCCTAGCTTGCTCGCTTTCTTCAAGCATATCTATACGAACAAACTGCCCGCGCCCTGCCTCTATGCGATAGGCGAGCCCGAGCCGTTGTTATCTTTGTTTCCAAGTTTGGAGGAAAAGCTGCCTGACTTGCCCAGGAAAGATTATCTGGAGGAGTTTTCCTTATTTCTAATTGCTTTTTTCCGCGCATTCAGAACGATCTGGGAACGCAGCGAAATCAAGCGAAGCGTCGCCGGTCCGACACGCATTAAGCATCAAGCTGAGCGCATACTCAGCTGGTTGGAGGGACATTACACGGAGCCGCTGCGCCTGGAAGTTATGGCTAGCGAGCTTCATTTATCCCCCCACCACTTGTCCCATTTATTCAAAGAATGCACAGGCGGCAGCATTTCTGACTATGTGGCGGCACGCCGCATCCAGCAAGCTGTTATGCTGCTGAACGCAACGGACCTGTCCATTGCCCAGATCGGTGAAACCATCGGTTTAAGCAACACTTCTTATTTCTGCAAAATGTTTAAAAACCACATGGGCAGCACGCCCCATCAATTTCGCAATCAACGTCAAAAGTAAGCTTGACGGGAGAATACCCAGATTATCCTTGTGTTAGATGAATCGCATCGCGCTGCGCAATTAAACATAATTCCGCTGCCTTGAACGTATGCTCCTGCGTCATAGCAAGCTCTGTGCGATTCAGACAATCAAGAATCAGTTGGCCGAAATAAGGGAAACCAACTTGCCCTTTGACTGCAAAATGCTGCTCCCCATCTTTATTGACCAGATACACATGATCACCCGTCTGATCTCTGGCAATGTCTACATATTTGCGAAGCTCAATGTAACCTTCTGTTCCTAGAATGGTCAAACGCCCATCCCCCCATGTGCTGAGCCCGTCCGGCGTCATCCAATCTACACGGAAGTACCCCGTCGCTCCATTGTCTCCGATTAAGGTTGCATCGCCGAAATCTTCAAACGTAGGATGCTGCGGATAGTTATAATTCGCGACCTTACTATGAACAACCTTGGCGTCCTTGGCCCCTGTAAAAAACAGAAACTGCTCGATTTGATGACTTCCGATATCACACAAAATACCGCCAAACTGCTCCCGATTGAAAAACCAATCCGGTCGACTGGATAAGCTAATCCGGTGGGGTCCAAGACCAATGACTTGGAGGACTCGGCCAATCGCCCCTTGTTCAATCAATTGACCCGCGTAGATCGAGCTTTCAACATGCAACCGCTCGCTGTAGTACACAGCAAACTTCTGGCCTGTTTCCGCAACCTTGGCACGAGCCGCTTCCAGCTGCTCTAGTGTGGTGAACGGCGCTTTATCCGTGAAATAGTCTTTCCCGCTGGACATAACCTTTAATCCAAGCGGACCTCGATCGGATGGAATAGCAGCACTGGCTACAAGTTTGACATCCGTATCCTGCAGAATTTCATCCAAGGATGCGGCAGCACGCACTCCCGGATACGTGCTCACGAACTTGTCTACCTTGGCCGGATCAGGATCATAGACCCATTTTAATTCACCGCCGGCTTCTTTCAAGCCATTGCACATTCCATAAATATGCCCATGATCCAAGGCTGCTGCCGCGAAAATAAATTCTCCAGGCTGACACACTGACTTGAAGGTACCGATGGGCGCATAATTCATTCCGTCACTTTTTTGCATAATCGTTAATCCCCTATTCTATGTTATTATTTATAGTTGCTTCCTGTTGAGATGGAACTGTTTGCTGCGAAATTTTCTATCGACGTTTGCTTCTCGTAGAAATGAGTGGCATTTAATTGCACACCTTCACGTGTATAAAAAGCATCCTCCGGTCCAATCGGAAGTTTCACAAGCTGTCCGGTACTGGCCGATTTGTAAATAGCCGTAATGAATTCAAGCGTCTTCCGACCGCTATAGCCGTCTATTAATAACGCTGCACCGCTTTCAATCGCTGTCAGCACATTGTCAATTTGACCCGCATGTCCCTCGTATGCCACGTCAGGCAATGCCTCATAATAAGCCTGCAATTCAGCTTCGAGTTCAGGATTTGCTGCTGGGAACCCATTGGTCAACGCGCTGGAAGCTTTAACTTTCCAAGGCGTGGAGACACGGGCATGCGCTCCTTGGAATATCAACTGCTGCTCTTCGCCGTGATGCACGACCGAGCTTGTCAGCTGGCCCAGCGAGCCGTCTGGATAGCGCAGCATCGCGATGGAAATATCCTCGACCTCCGCATTATCATGCGCAACATTGCTCATGAATGCCTGCACTTCGCACGGGCTGCCCATCATCCAAAGCAATGCGTCGATATGATGCACCGCGTGATTCAGCGTAGGTCCGCCGCCTTCCTTTTCCCAAGTGCCACGCCACCACAGATCGTAATACGAATGGCCTCGCCACCAGAAGGAATCCACTTGAACATGCAAAACCTTGCCCATCAGACCGCTTTCGAGGACCGATTTCATTTTCATCATCGGCGTCTTGAACCGGTTCTGCGCGACTACTGATACTAATTTACCTGTCCGCTTGGCTGCCTCATTCATGAGATCGCATTCTTCCAGGGAGGATGCCATCGGTTTCTCCACGATAACGTGTGACCCCGCTTCAAGAAACTCTACAGTCAGGGAAGCATGTGTATAAGGAGGCGTACATATCGAAACGAGATCAATTCCATCGACAAGCAAGGTCTTATAATCCTTAACTGCCTTCGCGTTCAGCTTGTATTGCTCGATGCGCGCTTGCGCTTTATCCTCATAGATATCGCTTATCGCAACAATCGTACAGCGCTCGGGAAATTGCAAATAGGCTTCAATATGTGCGGCGGCAATCGCTCCGGAACCAACTATGGCTACTTTGAGCATCTCTTCATCCCCCTTTGGCTTCTTGGTACCAGTGTATCAAGAATACGGTTTCAAAAGTGACGTGACTTTGTGTAAAAATGCCACTATTTTGCGGTTTTCCTCTCAACGTCAGCCTTCAGACTAGGATGCAAATTGGACTGCGCATTCCCAAAGACAAGGACGCTCATACCTGAAACGGAACTGGAGTACGCTATTTAGCTCCATCTGGTTCAAATAGATGCACAAGAGGAACTAGGGTACGCTATTTTACTGATTCTGCCTGCAAATAGGCAGTTTACATAGAAATAGCGGATTCCAGTTCCTCTTCACTCCAATTTCGCTTATTATTTGCCAATTAGCGGAACCCAGTTCCCTTTTCACCATATTTTCGCATGGCAAACAACCCCCGAATCCACGTTTCACGGAGTACGCGCCAGCGGCGCTGCTCCATAGACGGGTTTCAGGGGTCTAGTTTTAGCTTATATCTCGTGTTCGCTCATGCGGCAAACAGCTCAGCCTGTCGCCTGCACGAGTGACGGCCGATTCTCCCATACCGTGCTGGGCACCTCACGGCGCAGCACCGGCATCACTTCGGTCGCAAACCGTTCGACCTGCTCGCGCTGCTCTGCTTCGGTTAACCCGTCAACACTGATGCTCAGCACCTGATGTCCATATGCGGCTTGGTAGTTCAGAATCTTCTCGATCACTTGCTCCGAGCTGCCAACGAGTACAGGACCATTCTGAATATTGTCCTCCAAATCCTTGAAGGGCGAGTTATTATGCTGAGCAGAAGCGGTTGCCCGGAAGGCATCGTAATAAGGGCGGTAACGCTTGATAGCTTCCTCCGAGGTATTCGCCAAATATAAGCTTCCGAAGCCTGAGCCCACGACGGCTTTGGCCGGATCATGCCCATAATGAGCTAAACGCTCGCGATAATGATCAATAAGCGCTTTATACTTCGCCTGTGGATGAAACGTATTCGAGGAGAAAATAGGCTCGCCATATTTCGCCGCAAGCTCTGTAGAAAGCTGGCTCGACGCGCTGCCATGCCAAATGGGAATCGGCTTCTGAAAAGGCCTTGGCTGAGTCGTCACGCCATTAAGCGGGGTGCGATATCGTCCTTCCCAAGTGACATTTTCCTCTTCCCATAGCCTTTTGAGCAGCGCATAACGCTCGGCGAGCGAGTCCCACTGCTCCTCCTCGGTAATTCCAAATAGCGGATAGTGGCGAGGATCATTCCCTTTCCCGATGATGAGCTCCAACCGGCCGTCGGATAGATGATCCAGTGTCGCATAATCCTCCGCGACCCTGACGGGGTCAAGCACACTGAGCACGGTTACCGTCGTCAACAGCCGAATTGTTGAGGTTCTCGCAGCAATCGCTGTCAAAACAACAGCTGGCGAGGAAGACAGGAATGGCTCTCCGTGCCGCTCCCCTACGCCATAGGCTTCAAATCCCAGCTCCTCGGCAAGCTCAGCCTGCTTGAGTACATTTTCGAATTTCTGACGTGTTGTCAGTGTTTCACCAGTTAAGGCATTAGGGAGATTCATCATAAGACTGAATAAAGCGAATTTCATTATCGGTTATCTCCCTTCAGCGTTGCAAATCCTTTTGGTAAGCCAGCACTAAGTCCCAATTCCCGCTATAAATAGGCACGCGATAGTAGCCCACTCGTTCATAGAGCGCAGCAGCTTCCGGTTGTTTGGGTCCCGTTTGCAGCTTGATGCTGGTATAGCCGTACTCAAGTGCAAGCCGTTCCGCTTCGGCCAAAATAGCTTGAGCTACGCCCTTACGGCGAAAATCGGGACGCGTGTACATGCGTTTGACCTCAACCGTCGTTTCGTTGATCGGACGCAAAGCACCGCAGCCTACCGGGTGCCCCTCCGACCGCGCAACGATGAAAGCCGAACGAGGCACCTCCACATCGGAAGCTTGGAAGCCAGCGGTCCCGTCAGAATCATAGAGCCGTCCCAATTCTTCGCTTAGCTCGCGTATTAATTGCTCAGATTCACTTGCTCGGATATCTTCTTTGGCAGCCGTTATGATAGAAATCATCGGTTACATTCACCTCTTTTATAATTAGGAAACAGCTTTATTGATGTAAGCAAAATAAGCATCTGCGAAGCTCTGCACCCCGCGAACAATCTGATCTTCGCTCACATAACTGAAACAGAGCCTAGCGTACTGAAAGCCCTCCGGATTGACATAGAAGCTCTTGCCATCCACGAAGCTCACGCCTCGATTGGCCGCATCCTCCAAGAAGTCGCTTGTATTCACTTCATCCGCGAAACGAAGCCAGATATAGAAACCTCCCTCTGGAAGATGAAATGTGACATGCTCGCCGAAGCTATTCTTCACCGCATTGGCCATAACGTCCCTTTGCTGACGGTAATGGTCGATCAAGCTGTCCACATGCTCCTGAAAAGCAAAACCGTCCAATAGCTTCGCGACGATTTCCTGCGTAAATACACCGATGCTGCCGCCTAGATTCAGCAGCTTTATTTTGGCAATCACATTGGAGTCTGCAAAGATCCAACCGAGACGAAGCCCAGGCGCAATGATCTTGGAAAACGTATTGAGGTAAATGACTCTCTCCGGAAATAACGTGTAAAGCGGTGGGTACCGGTTGCCTGTAAAATTCAGTTCGGAGTAAGCGTCGTCTTCCAAAATAAAAAAATTATAAATTTCCGCAAGCTGCACAAGTCGCTTTCTACGTTCAACAGATAACGTGACACCGCCAGGATTATGATAGGTTGGCATCGTGTATAGAAACTTGGGCAGCGGTTTGCCATTCTGCTTGGCATTCAGCAAGGCATGCTCAATCAAATCTACACGAACGCCTTCTTCATCAATCGGAAAAGACGTGATTTCCGCCTCAGCCGTTCGAAAAGCTTGCAGCGCGCTGAAGAAAGAAGGAGACTCCACCCAGACGTGATCCCCGGGCTCAACAAGAATTCTCGTCGCCAAATCGATGCCCTGCGTTGAGCCATAGGTCACCAAAATTTGATCAAGCTCTACATGGATGCCATGCACTTGGGAGCGTGCCTGAATCCACTTCAGAATTTGCCCAGGACCAACAGAGCCTGAATATTGCAAGGCCTTCCTCCCATGCAGCGTGACCGCCTCTGCGGCCGATTGGGAAAGCTGTTCGATGGGGAATAAATGCGGCGCAGCGAAGCCAAAGGATAAATGTACATGATCCTGCTTCGTGACCGTCGTGCTGCCAATGGATGGGGTTGCCGGTATCCGTTTGGCAAAAGAAAAGGAGTCTACTGTTTGCGACATCGTTCGTTCGTTCCTCCACCTGTTTGTATTTAGGGTCTAACGTAGTTGGGATTCCACGCCAGCCACCATTTTTCCAATAATTTCGCGGCACTGTCCGATAATTTACCAAGCAAAGCATAGATCAGAATACTTAACACAATGACATCCATTTGGAAAAATTCCCGTGCATTCATCGCCATGTAGCCTAGCCCTGATTTGGCAGCAACCGTTTCTGCAACAATAAGCGTAAGCCACATAATCCCCAAGGCGTATCGAAGTCCAACCAAGATGGAAGGCAGCGCCCCCGGCAAAATGATGTGCCAATACAAAGCGAGGCGATTGAGGCCATACACTTTGCCCATTTCAATAAGACCCACATCGATCGAACGAATCCCATGGAACGTATTGAGGTATACGGGAAAGAAGACACCCAAGGACACCAGCACAAGCTTCGCCGGTTCATCAATCCCAAACCAGATAATGACCAGCGGAATTAAGGAAAGATGCGGAATGGTGCGAACCATCTGAATCGATGAATCCGCCAGCTTCTCCGCGACACGAGAAAAACCGTTCAACAAGCCCAGCAGGAACCCAATGCTTCCACCTATAAGCAGCCCGCTAAGCGCCCTTTTCGAGCTAATGGCTATGTGGGTCAGCAATTCCCCTGATTTCAGCATGGCCGCAAAAATACTTAGAACCTTCAAAGGCTGTGGCAATACATTCGCGCCAATAATCCCCGTCGTCGTCAGAACATGCCAGGCCAGAACTAATAGAATAGGGATAATCCAAGGAGCGACGACATAGAAACGTTCTCTTCCCTTTGACTCTTTCACTTCTGCTCACCTACCTTTCGCTGCTTGGCTTTTCCTACGGCGTTGTGGTTATTTTTTTCAATTCTTCTTCAAAAGCTCTGCTCCAAGTTGCACTGACATCAATTTTGCTCTTTAACAGCCCAACGCTAGTGAGCGCATCGGCGACATCCTGCTCCGACGCAATCGCTTTGTCGAAATTGGAGGATATCTTAGAGGGGCGCTGAATCTCTCCCTTTTTGAGAGTGTCCAATGCCTGCTCCACGGGCTGCTTCGTATTGGCTGCCGTAATTTCTGCCCATTTTTGCTGATTGTTGCGTGTCCATGCATAAAATTTATTCAACCTGCCTAAAAAATCTACAATAGCGGCATGCTTGGCGGGATCGTTAATGGCATCGGGGGTAGCCTCATACAAGAAATTCCCCGACAGAATATCCTTGGCGCTTGCCAGCTCCGCAGCTCCATTCTGGTGCGCGGAGATAATGGCATTCCCATAGCTGGCCAACGCATCTACTTTGCCGCTGATCAAAGCGCTAAGCCCATCGGAGGTTGAGAGCGGAACGGCTTCAATATCAGACCAGGACAGACCGGCATTTTGCAGGATTTTGACTAAAAAGTAGTGGGCTGTTGTCGCATTAACGTAAGCGACTTTCTTTCCCTTCAGCTCGGCGACGCTTTTGATCGGAGAACCTTTGGGAATCACGATTTCTTGGTTGAGCGTCGTTGATTCAAAGGAAGCGATCACTTTGAAATTGCCGCCGTTCGCTGCTTGGGAAGCAAAAATAGGCGGGATTTCACTTGTTGAACCCAAATCCAGGTTGTTGGCAGCCATCGCTTCCAATTGCAGATTCCCGCCCTGGAAGACGCTGAATTGCAGCTTATACGGGGTATCTGTAAGACCAGCTTCCTTAAAGCCAATCTCCAAGCTATTCCACCCTGTTTGACCGACTCGCAAGTTTACTTTGCTTAGATCAACCGCAGGCGCTGCCGCAGTAGACTTCGCAGCGGCTGAAGGTGAAGCAGCAGGGGGACTTGACGTTTTGGCATCTCCAGATGAGGTGGCTTGATTGGCACAGCCTGCCGCCAAAGCAGCTATAAATAATGAAATCATGGCTAAACTAACTCTCTTTTTGGCTATCGACATGTGTGGTTAACTCCCCTTTTATGTATAAATTATTTAAAGGTTCACATAGGCAGACTTGATAATTCGCTGCCCCCACCTATCCGCTGATAGAATGGCTTGCGCGAGGCTTGCTTCATTCACGGCAAAAGATAAACCTTGAATCGCTTCCTTGCGGAGCTGGACGCCTTTCGCAATTGCGATGGCAATTGGCTCGGAATCCTCCACTATGCCTAGTTCTTTCAGCGTAAGCGGCAATCCCAATTGATGGAGCAGAGCAGCAAGCTCTTGAATTTCAGCCTCTCCTCGTCCCTCCAAAACAACCTGTGCGAGTAATCCGAAAGCGACCTTCTCGCCATGGAGCGTCCCGCTCGTTTCCGGGATAAACGTCAAGCTATTGTGAATCGCATGGGCAATCCCGGCTCTGGGCGTTGATCCTTGCGTACTTCCCGCTAAGCCTGCCAGCACAATGACGGCGTCAACTGCCTCCTTGAAAGCGGGCGTTACTACCCCAGTGCCTGCAGCTTCGTAGGCTTGCAGCGCATGCGTCTTCAGCCGTTCGAGCGCAAGTTTGGCCGTCTGCGTGGCTATGCGAATATCCAAGCCTTCGGGCTCCTCATTGTGATTGACCACCGTTTCATACCATTTCACCAGGGTATCTCCAATGCCAGAAGCCAGATAGCGCTTGGGAGCAGCAGCCAAAATACGAAGATCTGCCAACACGATGGCCGGTGAGCGTTTCAAAAGCAAATACGAAGAAGAGCGGCCTAACTCATCGTACAGTACCGATAGTGCAGCCCATGAAGCGCAAGTTGCCGCAATCGTTGGAACGGCCACTACTGGAACTTCTAACCTTTCCCCGACAGCTTTGGAGAGATCCAAGGCTTTGCCGCCGCCGATGCCAATAATGACATCAACTTGCTTTTCCGCCGCGATATTAGAGTAGGTCTGAATCTCTGTTGTTGTCACCTTCCCGCTAAATACCGCGATGGAATAGATGATTTCCGACGCCTGCAGACTTGTGAGAAAAGACGAAGTCTGAATGGCCTCCAACGAATTTCTGCCCGCAATAATGAGCGCTTTCCGACCTAGTGGAGCAATGAGCACTCCGCTTTTTGATAAAATGTCCGACTCATTCCAATAACGCTCCGGTGCTTTAAACGAAATCATACTTCATATCTCCTTTCACACGGTTGGTTTATCCTCATAATTCACATCGTTTATATCGGATTTATTTCCATACTGTACCATCTGACCCTCTCCTCGTCTAATTGATGTTTCCTATTCTTTAATAGAATTGTTCTATTCACTACAGGGGCATGACAAATAACCGTTGATTGGGACCCTACCGATCGCAAAAAACCTGCGGATGTGCAGGAATTTTCGGACGAATTGGGCTAAAAAGTGGAAATTCCTGCAATTGTGCATGTATTTCCAGCTTTTCCAGCCCCAAATCCAGAATCAACCGCAGAAACATGCACAATTGCAGGAATTTCGTGATTGAGGCTATTAGCGGAGCAAAAAAGATGCACAATTGCAGGTTTGTGAGATATAACCGTGGCTAGAGGTGGAAGGAGTCCATGAGAAGCCCTCTATCGAGGCCATTCAAAGAAGAGCAACCACGCGTAGAGGCAGGCTTGTTCGCCAAACAGCCGGTTTCGGAAACCGTATGGTGCGCAAAAAGAGCTGCCCTCAAGTAGGTTTGTCTACTTAAGGGGCAGCCCCTTCCATGATTTGATTTAAGTAAGCGAATCTTCCCTGCTTTTTAACCAAAGGATATCCACACAATAAGCGAGCATGATTCCCAAAGCATATCTGATCAAATCAACTTTAAGAAATCCTTTCCCCAGAACGAGGGAACCCACGACAGTCTGCCTGAGGTCAACAAGCCACTCTGCTTGATACATCTGACTAAATTCAATGGCATAGCTGAAAATCAAACTCAACGCAGCAGCCCAAATAAGGCTCTTCTTCACGAACAGGCATCGAAACCCAAAGTAGACCATACTCGCCCAGAGCATATCACCTGCATGGCTGGCAATGAAACTAGGTAATGCCTGCGAGAACTTTCTAGAGCTTAAGCCCAAGCCTATCGTTATGAGAACAAGGGCCACATACCAAAGACGTTTCTTCAGACGAAACGGGTCATCCGAATCGTTATTTCTCATCACGAACACGTCTTAATTTCCGAAATACTTGATAAAAGGAACGCTTGCCTTTCATAATTCCAACTAATTGCGCACCTGCAAGAATTAATAAAGCGACCAATAATAACAGCATCACAAGCGTAATCGCTGAATTGGATGCTTTGGTCAGTATAATGGCGCAAATGCCCAAAAAGGCTGAAACCGCATATAGCGTATACACCGTGCGGCGACGGCTAACGCCAAGATCAGTCAATCGGTGATGGACATGGCCGCGATCTGCCTCATACAGAGGGCGGCCTTGCAATCCGCGCCTTACCATAGCAAGCAGCGTATCCAGAATAGGAACACCCAGTATAAGCAAAGGGATAATAAATGAAACGAATACAGCCTGCTTGAACCCCAGTATGGATAAGACAGCTAGTACAAATCCAAGAAATGCAGAGCCGGACTCGCCCATAAAAATTGAAGCAGGCTCAGAATTAAACAAATAAAATCCAGCCAAGCTCCCTAGCAGCGTCAAGCTGATAATCAAAACAGGAATGTTGCCGGTTATAGCAGCGATGATGCCAAGAGAGAGACAAGAAATACCGGCAATCCCTGTGGCAAGACCATCCAATCCATCGATCCAATTCAAGGCATTAATTAATCCTACAATCCAAAAAATGGTCAGCAGAATAGAGAACCAGCCTGGGAAATAAATGTCGTAAGCAAATGGAATATGAATTTGGTCAATCGTGAATCCCGAGAACGCTACGATCGAGGCAGCAATCAACTGCCCTAGCATTTTCCATTTGGCCGATAACGTGTAGACATCATCAAGCACCCCCACCAGCTCAATGACACAAGCAGCGATGAGCAGCGCCCAGAATCCGGGAAGCGCAGGCACTAATTTCGAGTAAAATATAGCGATTGCCGACATAAATGAAAGGAATATCGCCAGCCCTCCCAACCGAGGCATAACGCTGTCGTGCATGGTCCGGTGGTTGGGAACAGCTACAGCCCCTATGGCAACCGACAGCCGCCTAATCCATGGCATGATGAGCACCAAAATAACACCGGAAGTAAGTACAGCCGCTAACGAAGAAACTAACAAATTTGATCAACCCCTTATCAATCGTTATGTGTTTAACCTCAATTCCATTCGTCATGTAAATCGAGGTTTTACGCATTCCTAATGTTTCTGCTTTCTTCTTTGTTCCAGTTCCTTCTTCAAAGCATTTTCAACGGATTCAGCCAGCATATCGAATTTCTCCGCAACGGAATAGGAAAGAATGACGCCGCAATGGGTGCAGCGGTGCAATTGAAGCTCCGTCATTTTCGAACAAGTTTTACATCTAATCAATGTTATCCAGCCACCTTTACAACCCTATGTAATAGAAACGTCAGCAGCACACCGGAAACCGATATTCCCCGTGGAGCTGTCCGGTGTATTTTTGCTGCGGGCTGCCACACGATACCTGTTGCAGTAAGAACGATGGCAGAGGTAGGAGCCGCCACGCATCGAGCGCGCTTCTCCTTTCGGCGGACCGGAAGGGTTGTCTCGCTTGCCTTTGGCATGATAGGTTGGGCTGAACCAGTCAGAACACCATTCCCACACATTGCCCGATACATTATATAAGCCGAAGCCATTTGGCTCGAATGCCCGTACAGGCGCAGTTCCGGCATAGCCGTCACTTTTATTATTTTTATCTGGGAACTTCCCCTGCCAAATATTACACATATGCTTGCCGCCCGGCTTCAGCTCGTCTCCCCACGGATAGCGCTTTTTGGTCAAGCCGCCGCGAGCAGCGAATTCCCACTCTGCTTCTGTCGGCAGCCGTTTCCCGGCCCACTTGCAATACGCCATGGCATCGTTCCAAGATACGTGAATTACGGGATGATCCATTCGCTCTGCAAGATCGGAATCGGGACCTTCCGGATGCTGCCAATCCGCACCTTCCACGACCCACCACCAAGGTGTTTGCTGGACGGTCGTTTTCACATTTCGAGCTGTTGCTTCGGATACGAACAAATGAAAAACAAAAGACCAACCGAAGGCTTCCGCCTCCGTTTTATACCCCGTTTGATCTATGAACTGCTTGAACTCCGCATTCGTTACCGCGCAGGGATCTATATAGAAAGGCTTAAGCGTAACTTCACGGATCGGCCCTTCACCATCCGAAGGGAAGCCTTCCTGATCATCTGTCCCCATCAGAAAGGTACCGCCATTTAGCAAAACCATGTTTTCCCTGTTTGATGCCGGGGCATCGTTCCTTGGCTCGATCTGAGCATCGGGAGAGTCGGATTGCTGCGCCTGCGCGGTTGAATTGCGGCTTGCTGAGCAGCAGGCTGACATATTTGTTTCCATAGCAAGTTTCCTTTCTCATCATGAATTAGCGACTGGATTACTCCTTGATTTCATAACTTACAAAAGCCAATTGACGGCTGTCCGGCGACCAAGAGTTGACATTCAGCGTACCTTGTCCTCCAAATAGGTTAACTAATGGATAGGAATCCCCGCCTTGGCTGGACATCAAGCGAATCCCGACATGCTTGTTCGGTGGATGATCTCCTGGAGCGACATCCCCTTTGTTATACGATATAAAGGCGACGGATTCACCGTTCGGGGAAACATGAGGGAACCAGTTATTGCTCTCATCGAACGTCATCTGGGTCTGCTCGCTGCCGTCCCTTTTCATGCGCCACACCTGCATAAGTCCCGTACGCACGGAATTAAACCATATATGTTGGCCATCTGGCGCATATTCAGGGCCATCGTTAAGACCAGGAGCATCCGTCAACTGTGTTTCCACACCGCCGTTTGCAGGAATGGTGTAAATATCATATTGACCGTTTCGCGCAGCGCAATAGGCCAATTCGCTGCCTTCCGGCGACCAGCCATGCAGATAGCTTGGTCCCAGAGGAGTGATTAAGACAGGATTGCCGCCTGTCAAAGGAAGCGTATAGATGCGGGATTGCCCATCCTCCTGCGTATGATGGCTGACTGCAATAGCCGAATTGTCAGGTGACAACACATGATCATTGTTGCAGCGCAGAGCAAAGCCCGTATTGATCAAAGTGCTCTCCCGCTTCGCGATATCAAAGGAATAAATTCGCCCTTGACTGTTATAAATGAGTCGTTTGCCGTCTTGCGTCCAATTCGGCGCTTCAATCAAGTCGTAGAATTCGGCGTGAACTATGCGTTCTCCCGTTAAGCAATCAACGGTTTCAAGCCTGCTGATTACGTTGCAGTGTTCACTCTTGTTAGGCTCATGAATTGCAGGCATGTCTCATCTTCCCCTTATCATACTACTCGGATCTTTACTTCGTATACCTTTGCTTACTGATTATTTCAAGATTCAATGCCAAAAACCTTCTCATGATTATGGGAATTTCGACAAATCCAGCCACGAAAGATAGTGGGAAATGCCTGGCTTGGGCTATGCTATAATAAAAGGGCTTCAAACGAAAACTTG
The DNA here is from genome assembly GCF_002027705.1 of Paenibacillus ferrarius. Lineage (GTDB taxonomy): Bacteria > Bacillota > Bacilli > Paenibacillales > NBRC-103111 > Paenibacillus_E > Paenibacillus_E ferrarius. Next base: position 112,628 of record NZ_MBTG01000008.1, read on the forward strand.
GGAAATTGAAGGTGTCTGCATGGATTATTTGCTGCTATCTCGTTTAGCCAGACTGGATGTCAAATGGATTTCAGAATTAGTTGGCAATGAACATTTTGCCGGGCCGAAATCGAACCCTTTTTTTGAGCTGCTTATGGTCACAGAAGGGCCTGTGTATTTAGAGGTGGGCGAGGAGCGGCTGGAACTGCGCAGCGGTGAGACATTCCTGTTGATGCCTTGGGAAAAGCATGGCTGCTGGAAGCCCATTGGTGCGCAAAGCGGCTTCTATTGGGTGCAGTTTGCTGCGGACCCTGGGTTGATCCTGCATAAGGAAGACGCTGCTGAACGCTATCCTGCCGTCATCCCAGCGATGCAAGATCTCCGCACATCCCATTCGGACAGTTACATGGACTTTCTACTGCTCCCACGGCAAAGCAAGCCGTTTAATCGTTATGAGCTGCTGGGGCTTTTCGAAAAAATACATCAGCAATTTCATGTTCCTAAAGGATATTTCCGCTATCGCGCTACGCTGCTGCTTGGGCAAATCCTGGAGCTGCTTGCGCAAGATGTTTTGGACCAAAAGGACTTGCAAGCCGAAGTTTCTTCTACTTTTTTGCTCTACCGCCGGCTCGTTAATCTGCTGGATGAAACGTACACGACCAATCCCTCCAGTGAAGATTTGGAGCAGGCCCTGCATCATAATTACGAATATTTATGCCAAATTTTCAAAAAATACGCAAGCACGACCATCGGTTCCTATGTTCATCAACTGCAAATCCAAAAAGCGAAGCATCTGCTCACCAGCACTTCACGTATGATTCGCGATATCGCAGAGGAAGTTGGCTTTCAGGATCCGTATTATTTCTCCCGAATATTCAAAAAGCTGGAAGGCATCAGCCCCCAGCAATTTCGAGATATATAAGATTTAGCAACAAAATTTAACTATTATGCCTTCGGTACTCCGTTCATAAGCACTATCGGAATGAGTCCTTTGGTCGGCCGGCCTTGTGAAGTAATTTCGACAATGAGATCATATCTGGCTTCCTGCAAGCCTTGAGGCTGGATCGTGAATTCAAGCTCTGTTCTGCCGACATTGCAGTGGTAGTTCTCCAGCGATGAAGCAACCTTCGGACCTGGCGAGATGCTCCATTCTGCCGGCAAATGCCATTTGATCTGCAGCCATTGCTGCATAAACAACTGATTGTCGATGATCAGTTTAATCTTCTTAGCTGTTCCATCCTGAACAAATGGCGCTTCCTGATAATCAACAATCGCTGAGAAGATCGTGAAATCGTAAGGGACTTGGAAGGGGCTTTGTTCCAGCTTATCCGCGAAGCTGCGATTCAGCCAAGCATTCACGCGCATTGGCTGGCTTTGCAATTGAGCGCCTTCTTTCATTGCAATCGTATACCCTTCCGCTCCTGAAAGCACGTCGCAAAGCTCACTGCCCAAGAACGAAGGCGCCAAACGCAGAATCCGTTCTGTCAATTCAACGACAGTTTTCGGAATGCGCAGACCTTGATCGCCTAAATTAAGACACAGCGTCTTAATGCTATCGCCAATAGGATCCGTCCATTTGGTTGGAATACTTTCAGCCCCGCCGATGATGCCCAGAATTGAGCCAATCGTGGCTGCTGTGCAATCGGTGTCTTCCCCGCAGTTATTGGCAATGCAAATGCTGTTGCCGAAGTCGCCTTCGCCATACAACCAGCCTATGAGTGTAATCCCCACATTGCTCGGCGCATCATAGCCCATCTTGCCAATCGGAACGTCCTGCGGCAAATCCTCTGTAAGCATCCCCAGAATCCCGAAGCTCCCTGGCACATCCGACATCACTTGAATACGAGCTTCCTGCCATGTCAGTCCTTTTTCATACGCATCTATCGCAGATGCCACACCTTTGGCAACACCGGATTCAGCAGGAATATACGACAGACCGATCTCGATCAGTTTATTTCTGTCGCTTTCCACAAAGGCTGCGCTCTCAATGGCAGCAAAGAACACTTCAGCATATACACCTTCATGGCTATGATCAACAATCGCATCTTCATAAGCGTATTTGACCGCAATATCGGGATTCCCCGGGGCAAGACACGCCCAAATTTCCGAGCGGATGTAGGCGCCGTTGCTGTCGCGGTAAACATTGTCCACATAGCCTGACAAAGGTGGAACGATGCCTTGTCTGAGATTGTTTTTGCCAGCGCCATATTCGCCCCAGTTCGGAACAATATAGGAAAGCCAGTATTCACCCAGAATAGAAGCCGTCACATTGCGGCCATACTTCTCCACAGCATTCAGCCACACAAGCTGGAGGTCTAAATCATCATTAGGCAAAGGCTCTCCATTTAACTCTTGGGTGTAAAAATCAACATCAAATACGCCACGCTTGCATTCAAATGGAGCCCCTAGGGTGCCACCGACATTTTTGCCAATCCAGCAGCCCATCAATTTCGATCTATACGTCTGTAAACTCAGCTTCATCTCTGTTCCTCCGCCTTATCCTTGATTTGCTTGCTTATTTAAGCTGAGTATAACAGGCGAGAAGCTGAGTCTACATGAAGAAATCTTAGTTCCCAGACTTACAAATCATCAACTTTGTCCATCCCTTTGAGGCGGCCTTATGTAGCCTTCTACTTCAACTTGGTTTGCAGCAGCTCTACCAATTGCTTGCCTGGATCGCCGAAGCCGCGGTTTCCGCCACCGTTGCCAGCTGGACCTTTGCCATCTCCTTGCCCTTTGGCAGGCGCTTGCTCATTGCCCGTACCAGTGCTGCTGCCTCCTGATGCGTCCGGTTTCGCGCTAGCCGCAGGCGCTTTAGCAGGATCTCCCGCTGCATTGCCGCGTTTGCCTCCGCCGCCGTTGCCTTTGTCTCCATTCGTGCCGCCATTTGGCCCGCCATTGCCACCGTTTCCGTTGCCGCGGTTATTCATACGTGTCGCTGCGTCTTCGACGAATTTTTTCTGAGCGTCTGTTAGTTTCTCCAGCAGCTTAGTTTTGTTGTCATCGGTGAGTTCACCTTTGGTCACAGCTTCCTCAGCCACAGGCAGCATGACCTGCGCTTGATCTTTCGTTATCGCTAGGCCATCGGCTTTATCAAGCATAAGGAGCGTCTGCATCGTACTGAACATTTGACGCTGCTCCGTGCTCATAGCTGGCCGGTTTGCCCCGTTGTTCGCAGCGTTTTTGGTGCCTTGCTCCTGGTTCTGCGCAGGCTGTGCCGTGCTCGCTGCAGCTGCTGCTTTGCCATCTGCAGGCTGGCTGCCGCTAGCGCATCCCGTTAGTAAGACAGGAACCAGTACACAAATACCCGCCATTTTTTTCATATTCGCCTTCATTGAATAATCACTCCTATCTCTTTTCGTACAACCCCTATCTTACTTTTCAAATATGAACAAAATTTGAAGCAAAGCTGAAACTTGGATAAATGTTTGCTTAAAATTACCTAAGTAACACACGAAAAAACCTCGAATCCACAGTATGTGGAATTCGAGGTTGAGCGGTCTATCCGTTGACGGATTCAATAAATTTTTCTAGAGCAGAAATATCGGAGATATTTTTGTTGCAATCCGCGCTATTCATACATAAATAATTGCCCACCGTTTTATAATAATCAGGCGAAGACTTGGGTGGCCGTATTTTGGATGTCGCCGAAAATAGCACAAGCTCCTCATACCGATTGCAAACAAAACAAAAGCTCTTCTTATTGGTAGGCGTAGCTCTGCCTTCAATGCCAATGAATTGCCCATTAGCATGATAGACCATGAATAATTTATTCGTAGCAATATCCATCCAACTCAGATAGGTTACATACCGATGGTCGATGGTCGACAAGTCAGGAATCTTTAGTTTCTTATTCTTGGGAAACAGTTTAAGCAGCTGCTTCTCTGTTGCTTGGGGAAATCCAACGATATAAGGCTCTAAGGACTTGATATAGTATTGGAACTCATCCGTTTTTTCTAATGTGGAAATACGATTGAGCATTTGTTTCTGCTCTTCAGTAGCCAGCGGAAACAGCTCGTCAAGTTTAGTTTCTGTAAAATATCTTAGCGAAGCCAGCACTTTGGAATCGGCATTGGTCCGAATAGCATTCAGCAGTGAATCGGCTTGCTTTTTAATAAAATTATATTGGTGGTTTCTAATAAATGGATCACACATATTGGTTCAGCCCCTTATTTATGAATAATTGAATGAAATAAGGTGCAAAGCCACTATTAGAAACGAAATATGCGTTATGGGCGATTATTCGTCGTTCACATTACGCCCATGCAAAGTATCGCCTCTATAATAGGCTTTGCATGAGACTGTGCCAATCTGACAATCGTTCATTGCCATCTTTACCAACTCCCTCGGTTCCGAATATGACTATTATAAAAAAATTAGCCTGCTAGATCAATGGAAAGTATTTTTTTAATAATGAATGAGAAGATTCTCGACATTTCCTTGCGAAAAGGAACTATGATCCGCTAATTGGTTCAGAATCCGATATATGCAGCTGAAAGGGAAGTACGATCCCTTATTTCACCTCTTTACCGGGAAATCCCGGCAATGTAGACAAAATAGCGTACCTCAGTTCCGTCTGACTAGCCAAATAGCTGTTTTGAGGGTAAATAAGGGATCATAGTTCCCTCCCACTCGTGAACTCTAAGAAAAAGCTCAGCTCATTCGAACTCTAGTAGTGTCGCTTACCGCAAAACGCCCCCCGATTGATTCGGAGACGACTTCGACAAGCTTGTTTGAGTTAAAGGCGTTCAGCTACATAACGAGCACTGTTCAACACCAGTCTCCGATACGAAGCCGGTTCGAACGAAGGAGCATGATGGCCTGGCTGAAGATAGACGACTTTGCCCAGTCCATAGGTACTTTCCCACGCAGCAGGGTACTTGCCGCCTTCGTATTCATATTCAAGAAAAACGGTTTTCTTGGTGAATAGATCGAATTCGAACATATACGGTTCCTCGTCCACCGTGAAGCTCTCTACACCTTCAAGCAAAGGATGATCCGCTATGGAGGCCGAATAGGTCAATGATTGGTAAGGAGGATGTCCTGTAAACTTAGCGCCGATAACTTGAAGCAGCTCATAGTTGTTATGCAAGGAAACACCATTGTGAATAACCAGCAGTCCACCTCCGCCCGCGACATAACGAAGAATACCTGCCGTTTGTTCCCGCGTTAAACTGCGATTCCAGCAGTCCGTATAGGACAAGCAGAATCTATAGGCCTCCAGTTGATTCTCCTGTCCCAGCCTAGCGAAACTATCATAATCTTCCGTCCCAACAACCTCGTATTCCTGACCAAGAATTGATTCTAACTGCCGCTGAGCCGGCTCTAAAGGATGCCACGGAGCATCCGTTTGATCTCCTACTAATAGAACTTGCGGTTTAGTAGACATTCTCCACTACTCCCCTCATGATCAGATTACCAAGGAATTTCATTGCCGCTGTGCGCCTCTACGTAGAGCGGTTTATCAAGGATGAAGTGCTTGCAACTTTCAATGCGATTCACAATATGAGCCGCGGCTTCATCCGGTGTGAATCTGGCTGAGGTATCCAATGTGCCACTCATATAACTTTGCACCCATCCCGGATGAATGAGCAGCACACGGCCGCCATCCTTTTTCATTTTGTTATGAATAATGGAAGAACCCATGTTAAGCGCTGCCTTCGCCATGCAATAACCAAACCAGGAGTCACGATAGCTTTGACCGATGCTCCCTGCCTCGGAGGAAATATTAACGATGAGTTTGCCGCCCTTCATGATCGGTTCGAATAAAGCATTCGCCATACGAATGGCACCTAAGGCCGTTACATTAAACACCTGCTGCATATCCTCAAAATCTAATTCATCTTCAATCGTACGATGAATATCGCCAAGGATTCCCGCGTTGTTAATCAGCAAATCCAATCCATCGGTTTGTTTCATAATAAGCTTTGCAGCTGCTTCTACACTCGCATCATTGCCTATATCCAGTACAAAGCTATGAAGCTTTCCAGGATATTTCTCGGCCAAACGCTCATGTTCTTCATTGGCTGGCAAATAACTGCCTGCATAGACGCAACAACCTGCTTCCAGCAGCAATTTCGTCAATGCCAAGCCCACTCCGCGATCCGTTCCTGTCACACATACAACGCTTGCCATAATCGCAACTCCTTTCTGCACTTCCCTGTTATAGGATTTCGTTCCATCAGCTGCCGAACGTGTTGCCACCGTTTACCGACAAACATTGACCCGTGATGAATCTAGACTCATCCGAAGCAAAGAAGACGACTGCGTTGGCAATATCGGTCGGTTCTCCCATACGCTGCAGCGGTACTCCGGCCTGATAATCACCAGTTTCAGCACCTTCATGACGTTCAACGGGAATCCATCCGGGAGCAACCAGATTCACACGTATGCCTTGTGGTCCTAGCTCACTGGCCCAAGATCTGGTCATTCCGACCATAGCTGCTTTGGCTGTTACATAGCTGGAAAAGTTGGCATTGCCGATTTGAACGACCTCGCTGCCGATATGAATAATGCTCCCTGTTCCCCTTAGCTTCATGCCGGGGAGAATCGCTTTAGCTAAAAGCAGCGGTGTTTTGACAAAAAAATCAAGTTGATCCAAGTACGTTTGCCACGTGCTATCCTCGATAGAAAGCATCGGCTGTGGCCCTGTCGCGTTATTCACAAGCACATCGATCCCGATGCCAAAATATTGCTCGGATTGTTGAACAAGCTCGAGGACCTCCTTCTCACTTGTCACATCAGCGCGAAAGGCTTGAGCTTTGCCGCCGCTAACTGTGATCATCCTTACCGTTTCTTCAGCATCTTGCTGGCTATTCGCATAGTTTACCGCGACGACAGCCCCCGCAGATGCCAAAGATACAGCGATGTGCCGTCCAAGTCCTCTTGAAGCTCCTGTTACAAGAGCAATCTTTCCTTGCAAACGTGCCGTTGATTCCATGAGTGCCTCCAGAGCTATGTACTTTCATAGATAATGTGCTATAAACACTTTCCATGTTACCATACAATGATTTCAAACGTATTTCCTGAAAGCAAAAAATTCCATGCACATCTAGCACATGGAATGATATGAACGCTAGCGATGCGCTCACTTGACACCTTTTTGCAATCTGCTGACCGCAATCCCAGCCAATAGCGCAGCACCGACAGGCAGGCATTCTTCGTGAAGTGTGAATTTGGGGTGATGGAGCCCAAAAGCTTGATCGGCATTCTCCTTCGTACCGGAACCAAGCCAAAAGAAGCAGCCTGGGATCTTCTCGAGATACAGGGAGAAATCTTCTCCGGCCATGGTCGGTTCAGCTTGGACCCGCTGTTCGGGTAGAAGCATTTGATCAATAACAGATTCCACATGCAGCAGGCACTGATCATGGTTCGTCAGTACAGGCGTTTGTTCCACGTACCGAATCTCCGCTTCGCAGCGATAAGCCTCTGCAATGGAGCGAATAATTCGTCTCAGCCTCATCTCCATGCCCATTTGCGTTGATTGGGCGAATGTCCGGACCGTTCCCGACAGAACAGCACGATGGGGAATCACGTTGTTCGCTTCGCCGGCTTGCAGGCTGCCAATCGTCACAACTGCTGGCTCGAACGGCGAAATTTCACGGCTTACAGCCGTTTGCAAGCCCATCACGATGGCAGACGCCGCAACGATCGGATCAATGCTTTGATCTGGTATTGCACCGTGGCCACCCTTGCCGGTCAGCTCGATCTCGATTCGGTCGACGGAGCCCATCAACGCCCCTTGGCGTGTAGCAGCCATTCCGTTTGCCAGCGTTGGCAGATTATGCAAACCGTAAATTTCGTCAACGCCATCTAAGGCGCCGCCAGCAATCATGGCTTTGGCTCCGGCATTGATTTCTTCCGCTGCTTGAAACAACAGCCGAATGCGCCCCTTGAGCGGTGCGTGCCACTGCGTCAGCAGCTTAGCTGCGCCAACTAACATTGCCGTATGTCCGTCGTGTCCGCAGGCATGCATCCGACCTGGCCGCTTGGATGAGAACGATAGCCCCGTCTCTTCCTGAATAGGAAGGGCATCCATATCGGCGCGCAAAGCAATTGTCGGTCCGTCTTCGCTATAAATAAGGTCCGCGATGATGCCATGACCACCAATCCCCCTGCGTGGGGAAAGGCCTAACAAATGCAGCTGATCCGCTACTTTCCGAGCTGTTTCTCCCTCGTCCAAACTAAGCTCGGGCTCTTCATGCAGACATCTGCGAAATGCCACTATATCATCGCTAATGGCTTGTGCTTCAGCATGCAGCGATTTGAGCGATTGCTGCTCATTCCGACTGCTGTTCATTTGGGATCACCGCCTTTCCTGTGCCATATAGCTCCTGCATGATGCGAGTTCCTGTTGGCGTAGCTGCTAAACCGCCCTTAGCGGTTTCACGATATTTGTCCGGCATGCTGCCGCCGACCTCGAGCATCGCGCCAATGACCTCATCCGACGGAATGACGCTGCGGATACCTGCGATCGCCATCTCAGAAGCGGTGATTGCCGACACCGCCCCGAAACCATTGCGGACGATGCAGGGAATCTCAACGAGTCCGCCTACAGGATCGCAAATTAAACCAAGCGAGTTCTTCAGTGCCAAGCCTACAGCGTGAACAGCTTGCTCTGGCGTCCCGCCGCGCAATTCGGTCAAGGCGCCAGCTGCCATTGCCACGGCAGAGCCAATTTCCGCTTGGCATCCGCCTTCGGCTCCAGACACAAACGAACGATTCGCGATCACATAGCCAAGTGCGCCGGCAGTGAACAATCCCTCGGTCATGCGGTCATCGCTCCAGCCAAAATGCTCTTGAACACTAAGAAAAACGCCAGGGATAACACCGCAAGAACCAGCCGTAGGTGTAGCAATGATCCGGCCCATACTGGCATTAACCTCAGATACGGAAAACGCATATGCAAGGGCTTTGCCGGCAATTGGCCCCAAGAGACTGGATTGTACTTCTATTAGAGCCATCGCACGTTTGGCATCATTGCCTGTGAGACCGCTTCGCGACAACGTATCCCGCGTCAGCCCGCGTTTCACGGCATCCTTCATGACCAGATAATAGCTGTGCATTTTATCGGTTTCCTGCTTCAGGGTGCGCCCGGATTCCTGCGCCTGCTCTTCCGCCATCAGCTGGTGGATAGGCTTTCCTTCTTTTAGACAAAGCGCAGTTCATTCATGCAGATGGGAAAATCTCATATAACCTCCTGGATCGTCATAACCTATCACGAAAGATCTAGGATACGCATGGACAAATCCGCTTTAATAGCTGATATCGCTTGCACCAGCTCTTCAGGAAAGCTGCTGTCCGCCTCAATGACTGTCAGCGCCTCACCGCTGCGGCTTCGACGGTCAACATCCATAGAACCTATGTTCACGCCGTTTTGAGAAAAACAGGCTGTAATCTCAGCGAGCATCCCCACACGGTCTGAATGCGTAATGACCATAGTCGGAAAGCTGGCTGAGAAACGCACATCAAAATCATCAATTCCGACAATTTCGATATTCCCGCCACCAATCGAAGTACCTAGCACTCTCAAATCTGCTATCCCTTCTGCCTTCAAGCAGATCCGTACAGTGTTGGGATGTCCGACAATGCCTTGCGATGGAATAAAAACCAGTTCCACGCCTAGCTCCTCGGCCGCAGTCAACGCTTGCGGAATCCGCTCGTTATCCGTTCCCCAGCCAAGCAGTCCAGCCGCAAGCGCAACATCTGTCCCATGGCCTTGATAAGTCTCAGCGAAGGAGCCATACAGATAAAACTCGGCACGCTGCGGCAGCCTGCCGAACAATTGACGTGCAGCCAGTCCTATTCGTACCGCACCGGCAGTATGCGAGCTGGAGGGTCCGATCATATCAGGTCCAATGATCGAAAAAACGTCTTTAAACCGCACGCGATCTCCTCCATTATTCCAGCCATTCCGCCAAATGCTCATTCACAAACGCATCATCATGCAAGTGCGGATAATCACGGTACATTCGGTCAATTTCCTCGGATTGGCCTGGGGACAGCTGCTCATGCGGATTCAAGCACCACGTACCTTTCATTAGCCCCTGTCGACGCAGCACTTCATGAATCCCGGGAATACAGCCCGCAAAAGCATGCGCCGGATCAAAAAACGCAGCATTCGTATCCGTAACCTCTACATTTCGAGTAAGCCAATCCAAAGAGATGGACTCGTTCTGCCTAACTTTCTTCACTTCCTCAAGCAGTTCAACCGCCTTGCGTGTCCAAACCGCCCAATGCCCCAAAAGGCCGCCGACAATGCGTTTCTCCACAGATTGACCTTCAATCTGAAACCGATATACGGTCAATAGATCATTGACAATGTTATCGTCATTGCCTGTATAGAGGGCGATTTCATCGCGACGGCTCGAATAGCAAACGGCACGAGCGACATCAATCGTTTGGTAACGGTTGAATGGCGCCATTTTTATTGCAACGATGCCTGGAATGTTCGCAAACTCTTTCCAGAAGTCAAAGCTGAACACCTTGCCACCCACAGAAGGCTGCAAATAAAAGCCGATCACTGGAATTTTTTCGGCAACTTTGGCTGTACGCTCCAATATTTGCGCTTCACTCCACTGACCAAGGCCTCCCATCGAAAGCAGCCCCGTATCATACCCCAGCTCAATAGCGATTTCCGTTTCATGCAGCGCCTGTTCTGTCGGGCCGCAGATGCCGGCAACCTTGATAAACGGACGTGTCAGTCCAGCACGATCAACCTCTTCCGATGCCATGCGCAGCACCTTTTCGAACAAGTTATGCTGCGGCTCGCGAATCTCGAATTGCGTAGAGTGCACACCTACTGCAATGCCGCCTGCGCCAGCTGCTGTATAATAACGAGACAATGCCCGCTGACTTTGCTCATCCAATTGCCGGTTCTCATCCAGAGCAAGGGGATGTGCCGGAATAACAAGCCCGTCATGAAGCGCGATGTGCTGCTGCGTAGTTAATTCCCGTCGTGTCGCCATGCTTAGAATTTCCCCTCTCTTTCTTGAAAATGAGTTGGTTTATTGATCATGCTTCCACCATGCTGAAGCCATTCCGCAACCCAATCAAACATTTGCAGAAGCGAAATCCGCGGGTAACCAAACAGCTTCATGCTCTTCGCAGCATTGCTCAGTAATGCGGTTTCGGATTCTTGGCCAACGAACTGCGGTTCAATACCCAAGCGCTGCCCTAGCTGCTGTGCTGCATACTTCACAGAAACCGTCTCAGGTCCCGTCACATTCAAGAAATTGGCTGGGCTTTGTGTCGCAAGCAAGGAACGAATCGCGATTTCATTCGCATCCCCCTGCCAAATACAGTTGAAATGCCCCATGGATAAATCAATGGCACGCCCCTCTTTAATGGACTTTGCAATCTCCAGCAGAACTCCGTAACGCAAGTCAATTGCATAGTTTAAGCGGTACACGAGGACTGGCGTTCCGTTCTTTTGACTATAATGCTCGAACACTCTCTCACGCCCCAAGCAGGACTGACCATATTCTCCAATTGGCGCTGGAGCAATTGCTTCATGCGCTCCGCCATAAGATACTGGGGTGAATGGGTAGATATTGCCTGTCGAAAACACGACGATACGGGAGTCGCGAAACTTCTCCGCTACCCGCCCTGGCAAATACGCATTCATAATCCATGTGAAATGCTCCTTGCCTGTCGTACCGAACTTCGTACCTGCCATGTAGATGACATTTTTGACATCAGGAAGCTCTTGCAAAGCTTGATCGTTAAGCAGATCGCAGGCAATGGTTTGTATGCCATAGGACTGAAGCTCGTCTTTTAATCCCGCTTCAGAGAAACGTGACACACCATAGACGGTTTTCTTGACGCCTGCCGCTGAGATCGCATTCATAGCTAGCTTCGCGAGGCTCGGCCCCATTTTGCCACCAACGCCCAGAAGCATAATATCCCCGTCCAATTCCTGCATAAATGCTATTAACTCGGCCGATGGCTCCGCCATTACTTGTTCCAAATCCGCCAATGTTCTCATCATCTGTTACCCCTCTCATCCATTGCAAATAATCGATTCTGATGAAAGTATAACTTGCCAAATATATAAAAGACAAATCTATTAATCGTCTTTAAATGTGGCATAAAAACCGCCTCCGTCATAGCTTGTGGTTTTGACATTAGCGGTATCGATTTGCGCCTTTGGGCTACACATTTTTCAAAAAAGAGAGATGAAACAACTGCTTCGGCCTTCCTTTGGGCACTTTCACAGAACCAGCTATGGTAATTAGATCATGATCCATCCATTGCAGCAGCAAGCGGTGCGTGCTTCTCACTGTAATTCCAAGAATAGCTGCTAAATCATGCACCTCGTAATCCAGCTTGCTTGTCCTCGCCACTGTTGTGAGCAGCCGGCTTAAATAGGCGGAGGTCATTCCTGCATCTTCGGCTTTTTTCAGCAGCTCGGGGTCGGTTACCGACAAGTCACGGCTTAGCGAATCCGCCATTTCCAGCGGCCCGATCAGCGTTTTATCCTCACGAACAATGAAACAAGTGTTGCCTCCAGCCTCCTTGCATCGTCTGAGAGCCAGACGCGCATGTGTGCCCGCTTCATTCGCACTACGTCCAAAGCCAATCCCCATGCTTAGCGACAACCCCAGCGACTTCCAAATCTCTCGGGCTAATGGGACTGTTTTGTAGCCAACCGTTTCCCGCTCGAAAATGCCTCGGGTCGTGAAAAATAAATACTCATCTGCTCCCAGATGTGTCAAATAACCATCCAGCGATTCTACATAATCAATCAGCTTTCTGTGAATATCCAGCTTAAACCGCTGAATGTCGTGCTCAGAGCCCTTGAATTGCAGCCTTTTGCCAAAATCATCCACATTCAGCATTCCGACGAGAATTTGTGCTTCCTTGCTTCGTCTGGTTTCCGTAGACAGCAAGGCCCGCTCGAGCACAACGGTAATATTCTGGTCCGTCGGCTTAATCCATTCACAAGGGATTCCATCTCTGGTCAGTGCTTCCGCAACTTCACTTTCTGTTGTAAGTGCAGCTTGCGAGCTTCCGCTTCGATACGCCTCCGTATGAAATTTCACAAGCTCATCCGCCTGCGGATAAGGTTGCCCGTCATACACAAGGAAGCTCGCGGGCTTCTCGCCAATTTCAGCAACGATTCTTCCAATCGCAGATGATGTGAAGGAATCAACGCTGAACACAATCCCGCTGGGACTGTGCCAATGTTCACTTTTGAGACGATAAAGCGCGCTGATCAGTCCAGTGTCCGTCAGTGGAATCACATGCACCGGCAGCGGTGTAATCACCTGCTCCTTCACCCTGCGGTACAGCGTCGGTCCCGTAATCAGGAGCACCTCCACTTCGCTTAACAGCTGTTCCGCTGCGGCTGGAGCTTCTTCTACTGAGCATATTCTAGCTACAGGATGAAAAGATGGAAATGATGAAGTAATAACATGCAGTACTTTATTCACCAGCGCTTCTGGCCCGAGTATCCCTATCGCGATCCGATTCGCAGTATCCATAACAGCAAGTAACTCCTTTATAGGCTTGGTGAACCCATTATAACCACACGTCGGGCTAGTGGACAAGGGCTTCATTTTGCGGCTTTGCTGAGTGGAGGGATTAATGGAGGGAAAGGCTGATCCAGATTAACTTTCCAGATCGTTGTGCGGTTCTTCAGTCAACGCAGCGATACTTGCAAGGAGACTAGTTGACTCCATAAAAAAATACCTATAAAAATTCCTTTTTTCATATGGAACCCATCCATTTTTTACAAAAGCACCTATCTTTAAGTTGTTTCTTGTGATATGTTTTTTTTCAATATAAGGACCAAAAGGAATATCATGAATCATTCGGCTGTGAAGTACACGCCGCTTTTCGAGTCAGCTTTCGCTGTTTAACTCGAAGAGCGGCTTATTTATTTCTAAGGGAGGCATGTCCGTTGAATGAAGCCAGGCAACTCGCTATTGAACATTTCTTAGAGCAGCATCTCGCTGTGCGAAAAGGAGAACGATTACGGAAGCTTAAAGAAGGGTTGGGTCACGGAGAAAAACTATTTCTGCAACAAGTTTGGTGGCCGGCATTCCGCAACTTTAACAACCTGCATCCTGAGTACGAAATCAAGGATTTCCGAGATGGTACCCGATTTCTAGATTTCGCTTTTTTTCATCATGCTTTAAAACTAGCTATCGAAATTGATGGTTATGGTCCTCATTCTTCACAGATAACCCGTCCCCAGTTTGCTGATCAGTGGATTCGCCAAAACCACCTCATCATCGATGGTTGGAAGATTCTACGTTTCTCCTTCGACGATGTTAAAGATCGACCCAGAATGTGCGAACAAATCCTGCAGCAATTTATGGGGCGCTTCCTCGGTGGACGAATATTAGCAGATATAACCATCAACTACATTGAGTCCGAGATCATCCGCCTAGCTCTCTCTGGTAACGGCATAATTAGACCAAGTGATGTGAGCAACCTTCTCCACTTCGGTATAAAAAAATCATGTGATATTCTTAAATCCATGTCTGAGAAACGATTACTCAAGCCCGCCGGAACCGGAACAAAGTGTATTAGGAGCTACCGTCTGCATGAGCATACACAAGGCATCTGGGAAGAGCAAAATCAGCTTAGAGGTAGCTGAGACTGCTTTTTTCACCCGCTCGGGGCGGGGAGGCGGCAGATTCGGCGCTGAGACTGCCTTTTCGGCAGGCTCGCTCTTCTTTTTCTCGGCTCAGGCCACTTTTGGGGGCTGAGACTGCTTTTTTCGCCCGCTCGGGAAGGGGACGCGGCGGATTGGGTGCTGAGACTGCCTTTTCGGCAGGCTCGCTCTTCTTTTTCTCGGCTCAGGCCACTTTTGGGGGCTGAGACTGCTTTTTTCGCCCGCTCGGGGCGGGGACGCGGCGGATTGGACGCTGAGACTGCCTTTTCGGCAGGCTCGCTCTTCTTTTTCTCGGCTCAGGCCACTTTTGGGGGCTGAGACTACTCTTTTCGCCGGCTCGCCCCCCTCCAACATTTCAAACCAAAATAGAAATCAAAGCCTCATGAATCACTGAATTCGATGCCACCAAGGTGGTATCGCTTAATTCAAAAGCCTTTCCTGCCGCATTGGTTACCTGACCGCCCGCTTCCTGCAAGATGACGAGACCTGCGGCGACATCCCAAGGATACAGTCCATCATGCCAGAATCCGGTTAATCCTCCGGACGCGACGAGGCAAAGATCCAGACTGGCTGCCCCCAAAATACGCACGCTCCGCGCCTTGCCCGTCATCCGTCCGATTTGCTCCACAACGACGGAGTTCGGTTTCCAGTCTTTGGCCTGAAATCCTGTTGCCAACAGGGCTTCGCAGATGTCTTGTTCCTGCCCGACATGAATGGGATCATCATTCAAAAAAGCGCCTCCGTGTTTCCGAGCCGAGTAAAGCTCATCTGTCACGGGATTATACACGATTCCGATTAACGGACACCCGTCTTTCATGACGCCTACGGAAATGGCAAAATGGGACAAATGATGGATAAAGTTGATTGTGCCGTCGATCGGGTCAATAATCCATCCGTATCCTTGGCGCGGCTCCTGCAGCATCATATGGGAATCCTCCCTTCCGCCATCGGTTTCCTCCGATAAAATCCAGTGATCCGGGTAATCCCGACAAATTTGATCACGAAGGAAATGTTCACTATGCATATCCACTCTGGTCACCAGGTCGGATTGATTCTTTTTTTCCTGAATTTGCAAGGGTTTCTTCATCAGTTCCATGATTAGTCCACCCGCTGCTTTGACATACCGGATTGCGTCCTGCATGATAGCATCTTCGTACGCTAGTTGTTCATTCATATGTTCTCCTCTCATCAAGCTGTCAAATGGGTTTATGGGGATGATTTGATTAAGCACAAAACACCCGTCATGATAAGCAGCATGCTGCCTAATTTAGCAAAGTTAACAGGGCTTTGAGGGACGCCCATGAGTCCAAAATGATCGATAACGGTCGAAGCAATCAACTGCCCGGCCATAATCAAAACAAAAACCGGAAGGGTTCCAGTTCTCCCAGCGGCATAGGATACCCCGAACATGATGCAGACTCCCATCATTCCGGCAATTCCCATCCATGGAATCACCTGTTGCTGCAAAGGAGGGGCCGATTTGATCCGCCATAATAGAAAAGTGGCAAGCGCAATTTGCGCAGCCGAAACACCGATAATCATGCCGTATTGGCCCTGTATTTTACCGATATAAGCATTGATCATTCCTTGTGCAACACCTAACAAGCCCGCTGAAAAAGCAAGCAAAAGGCTGATTTTATTACCTAGCATAGATTGCGCCCCAGTCTCTGTAGCTGCCATTTTTCACAATTTAATTGCCGATTTCAACCAAGATACCTTTGTTATGTATTTGGATTTTTTCTCCAGAAGCGAAGCTGCCTGTCATATATAGGGAAGCCCTTGTACACAAGCGAAGTTCGTTCCACTCCCCTTGCAGAGGGATGGACCGTTCCATGCTGATGGGGATGATGCAGTGCTCTGGTTTAATCCAAGCTAGAATACGGGAATTAAAGCCGTCCTTCATGCCATGGTGCGAAACTTTCCAAATCAGGCTGCTGATATCTGTCCGCTGAGCGAGGCGCTCCCACTCTGGTTCCAATAGATCACCACCA
Source organism: Paenibacillus ferrarius (assembly GCF_002027705.1). Classification (GTDB taxonomy): domain Bacteria; phylum Bacillota; class Bacilli; order Paenibacillales; family NBRC-103111; genus Paenibacillus_E; species Paenibacillus_E ferrarius. The sequence continues at coordinate 129,221 of NZ_MBTG01000008.1, forward strand.
AAAAGCACGCTCGAATTCAAATCTTGCTCATCGCTGAGCCGATATACTGAGCTGTCATGGTTTGATAATTCAAAGAAATCAATGAGGGTTTCACACACTTCTTTACTTTCAGCACTAGAATGAGCAAGAATGCTTGCCAAACGTTCGTAAGCCGGCAATGTATCACCTTTCCACGGATAAAGCTGCGAAAGCCTAATGCCGTCCTCCGACCATATTACGGAATCAGCGTTAGATCCGTACTCGTCACGCCATTTTATGGCAGTCCCTTGCTGGGCTAATACTTCAATTAACTCCAAATAGGAGGCTAACATCAAATAAACTCTCATGGCGAAGCTGTCACCCTGCTCTTGAACGAGCTGCTTGGGTGGAAGCAGGAAAGGTTTGTAGGGCAATATCGCCTTATTGACTATTTTAACCTTCGCAATATCCAGGAGTCCTTGCAGATGGTCATTGTGAATATGGGTCAGGATCATCCATTCCAAGCAATCCTTCCTATTCCGGTTCATCCATAACAAGGGATGATCTTGTTCATCCGAGAATGTGCCATCCCCTCCATCGATCAATGAAACGGAGCCTGAAGGATGCTGAATCAGATGAGCGTCACCCCAACCGACATTAAGAAACTGAACTTTGGCTTTATTCATTTACCAATCTCCTTTTTGGATTAGATTGCATGTCGCTATTTTTCGAAAGGCAGCAAATGAATTTTATATTTATCCAAACCCACATACACGTTCCCTTTCAGGTAACCTCTCACACTAGGACTAGCATCATCAACAATCCATTGCAGCGGTGATGCATTAATCCAATATCGAATCATTCGTCCCAAAAAGCTGCTTCTTTGTATTTCACCGCTCCACACATTATCACCAGCAACCGGATCTTCACTGATTGTGATGCATTCCGGTCTAATCACTAAGGTCACCTGATCCCCTATGCGAAAGGAAGTGTAACTCTGATGCACCCTGAACACGTCCGAACCGCATTTTACAAGCAAATCCTTATCTTCAAAAGCTGTTACTTCACCATCTATAAAATTGGCTGTCCCCACGAAATCGGCGATAAACTTGCTTTCCGGCTTAAAATAAATTTCCCATGGATCGCCCACTTGGCCGATACGGCCTTTGTTGAATACCGCAATCCGGTCCGAGATCGACAAGGCTTCATCCTGATCATGAGTGACAAAAATCGCGGTTATCCCTAAACGCTGCTGCAATTCTCTCAATTCATTCCTAACTTCGACTCTCATCTTAGCGTCCAAATTGCTGAGGGGTTCATCCATTAAGAGGACCTGCTGCCCCATGATCAGCGCTCTGGCGAAGGCAACACGCTGCTGCTGCCCACCGCTTAGTGCTCTTGGCAATCTATCCTGCAAGCCCTGAAGCCCGAACATGCTGAGCATAGCGTCTACTTTCTCTTTGGCCTCTTGCTTGGACAGCTTCTGCAATTTCAAGCCATACGAAATGTTTTCTTGAACGGTCATATGCGGAAAAAGCGCATACTCCTGAAAAACTAACGGCGTATTCCGCTTGAACGGCGGCAATCCATTCACATTTTTGCCTTGTATCGAAATAGATCCGGCATCCGGCTCATAAAATCCGGCAATTAGACGCATCAGTGTTGTTTTGCCGCAGCCGCTTGGCCCAAGCAGCGTAGTGAAGCTGCCGACAGGAATATCAAGCGACACTTGGCTGATCGCCTCGAAATCACCAAAGCGTTTGGATACATTTGAAATTCGGATCATCGGTTCTTCTGTCTTCATGATTTCCTCCGCTTAAAGTTCTATCGATTTTCCTTGTTTCCTGAAAAAATACTGAGCTATGCACAACACAGCGAAGGCGATGGAAATCAGCACAACGGTAAATGCCGAAGCACTCCCCCATTCTCCGTTCTGAACCAAGCCAAGTATAGACACTGTGCCTACAGAGGTTTTCGCTGAATAAATAAAGATGATGACGCTTAGACAAGTTACGGATCGAAGAAACGACACTACAATACCCGAAATGAATGGTCCTTTCAATAACGGAAGCACAATCCTTCTGAGCGTTGCCAAACTGTTCATGCCCAGATTGAGCGATGCCTCTTCGAGTGCCCCGCTGATCTGTTGAAGTCCTGCAAGACTCGCACTATAGCAGGTAGGTAAATTCCAGAACATAAGCGCCAAAACCATGATGACTGAAGTACCCGTAAGCAGGAACGGTTTCTCATTAAAAGCCATGGCGAAGCCAAGTCCTAAAAAGATCCCCGGAACAGCGCCAGGCAAGATAGCCAGAAAATCAAGCAAACGGTTGATGCCAATACGTTTTCTTTGAACAATGTAAGCAAGCGGAAGGGCAAACAATCCAGCTGCCAATGAAGCGAGCAAAGCATATTTTAAGCTATTCAGAATCTCTCTGCCCTTCGCTTCAACGTAATGGATATTTTGTAAGGTGAAGGACCAGTCGTACCCCCACGTCTTCGTAAATGCGCCATAAAACAACACGCCGTACACAGCAAGTACGATGAGTGTAATCAGCATGCAGCATGCAAACAGTCCCCATTTAACCGCAGACGGTATTGGATAATGCTCCAAAGATGTATCCTTTCCCGTTACGGTAACGTAGGATCGTTGGCCAACCCATATTCGGTTCCATACGAACAAGCCTAATGCCGGCAGCAAAAGAGCGGTTGAAAGAACAGCTGCCGAATTCAAATCAAACAACCCGGACATCTGCATATAAGCCTCCGTTGGCAGAACATTGAAATTGCCGGCAATAATCATTGGATTCCCAAAATCAGCCAGCACGTTCATTGCTGCAATTAGTGCTCCGCCTGCCAAGCCCGGTCTGCACAAAGGCAGAAAAACATTTTTGAATACTTGGAAATGGGTAGCTCCCATGTTATAAGCGGCATACTCCAAATTGACAGAGGTCGATTTCATCACCCCATGAATAACCGCGTACGCATAAGGAAAAAAGGTCATCGTCTGAACCAGCCATAAGCCGTGCCAGCCGTAAATATCGATTTTAACGTGCAAAATATATTTAGAAATAATACCTTGTCCACCAAAAAGCAGGATGTAAGACAAAGCCACAATAAACGGAGGTGACACGATCGGCAGCAGCGTGATAAAACGGAAGAGCGGTTTAAACGGAACTTTTAATCTTGTGATTGTATAAGCAAAAACAAAGGCGACAAGCGTACAGGAAACCGTCGATATCACGGTCATGAATAAACTATGCCAGGCAGCGCGATACCACCTTGGATACGTAATGAGCTTCAGATAATCCTCTACCCTGGAAAAACTGATGACCTTAACAATAGGCCAAATGACAAAATAACAAGCAATTAGAACGATAACTGCCACACCTATAGCTAAGACAGGCTCGCTTCTTAACTTCTTCATTTCTGCCCAGGTGTCTTTGATAGTCGTTGAAATCAAGCACTCCCCACACCTTTCGTTTATCAACAGGCACCTGCCCCTGGCCGGTTTGCGGCAAGAGGAGGTGTCATGTTTTTGTTGGATACTTAAACTTAATGGTTTACTTGCCTGTCATTTCCGTAAATTTCTTCACTACATCAGCTTTCATTGAAGATGCCTTGTCTCTGTCATAATTAACAAGCTTAACATCCTCAATCTTGATCATGCCGTCAGGTGGCGCAACGTCTTTTCTAACCGAGTAGCGATTGGACATTTGTGTATTCATTTCCCCAACCGGCTTCGTTAACAGCCAATCAACGAATTTCTTGGCATTTTCCGTGTTCGCTCCGCCTTTCACAACACCAACGCCACCGATTTCAAACGCCGTTTGCTCAGGAACGATAACCTTGATCGGGTAACCCTTTTTGGCGGATTTCACAATATCATGAGCCCAAGACATGGCGGCAACGAATTCTCCTGTAGCGGTAAGCGTAATGCCATCGCCTGCAGCCGGCGTATAATGATGCACATTCGCATTTAGTTTCTTGAGATAATCCCAACCTTTATCCTCACCCAATCGGAACAATTGATCCGCTATAAAAATGTAGCCGCCACCCGCTGTCGCCGGATTGGATGTAAGGAAAAGACCTTTGTAATTAGGATCCAACAAATCGTCCCAAGTCGCTGGTTCTTTGACGCCTTTGGGAGCCAGCTCCTTTTGAAATCTATCTTTATTGAGCACGATGCCCAGAACGCCCATATACCAGCCTTGCCAGAAGCCTTTCGGATCATTAAATTTCGCATCGATATCCTTGGCATTCGGGGAGCTGTATTTCTCAAGCAAGCCTTGCTGAGCCAAAGGTTCGTAGAACTCAACGGACCCTCCGACGAAAATGTCTGCTTGTGGATTCGCCTTTTCAGCTTGAATCCGTGTACTGGCATCTCCTGCGCCGTTTAAACGGATATATTCGATATCAATCCCTGTATCTTCTTGAAACTTCTTTTTAATTTGGACGATATCATCCTCATTTAATGCCGCATAGACAACTAGCTTTTTGGACTCTGGAGCTTTCGAGGGTTTGGCAGCTTCGCTGCTTGCCGCACTTGCAGGAGCAGCCGATGCTGCCGTTGTCTGCGTATTTTTGGCAGTCCCGCACCCCGATAAAACGGTAGTGATTGCGAATAATGTGACCATGGATAAACTCATAACACGCGCTTTTGGTTTCTGAAAAAACATGTCCATCCTCCTAATAGATCTATCTCTCTTATTTATCGAATTTATTGAGCTGTCACAGTTGCCGTTACTTTGGCCTGTCCATTGCTGGTCAGGGCATTGTTCCAAGTCATCGTATTACCTGGAGCTATCACGGCTGAGACATAGCCCATATCATCATCACCAGAGGTTCCGTCTGAATCATAAACATGAATTTCCACATTGGTATTGGATGGTTTGGCTACATAAACCGTGCTGTAACTTTCTGAGAAGTTAGGCCCGAACTCTGCATCGTTAGCCCCAAAAATGATGTTGTACGATTGATTCTTCGGCGCATCATTTTTCTTCCAGAATCTCGCATCAGTCTGACCTTGGCCATTCACATAGGCTTTGATATAAATATCGCTTTTCCCGCCGAACGGATCACGGTCTTCCAAGCTTTGTGCGTTGGTCAGAACAATTTTATGAGAATAGTAGGGATTAAACACATAGTTATGTGAGAAGTTGCCTAAACCGTTCAGATGTACATCGACTTGATGAGCCGGATCTGACCAGTTCATCCCTTGCAAAGCCGGGCCATCGTCGCTATCATCCCAGCCCCACGGTGCATTGGCCGAGTTAGGTGTGTGATTATCTCCGGCAAAGGTGCCCCATGAAGAAAAAATGTTAGGATCATTTCTTCGGCTCCAAAGATCGCCCCACTCGATTAAGGCATATCCATAGTGGTTCGTGTAGCTGCCGGATGTCGTTGTCGGAAACTGAGCTGTGCCTGTATAGTCATAAACGATGCCATCTCCACCGGGAGCACTCGATCCATCATAGGCCTTCACGCCATGTCCGCCGCTTGGGCTTTGTCCGTTCGCCTGACAGAAAACTTTGGGGTGGCTTCCGTCAAAAAGCACGCCGCCATCCACGTTGTCAGAGCCCGAAGTAATGCTTGGATCATTCGTATAGTCGTACCATTGGTTATGCGCCATTGTCTCCATTAATTGGAACGTTCCGTATGTAGATCCGTCTTTTTTGATGACAAGGAACAAACCTTCAAGATCATTTTCATGGGCATCAAGCGGTCTTGTGTAAGCATCATCTCTGGCGTGGAACAAATCATATTCAATAAAATAATGCGTAGTTGTTTCTGCCACCTTGTAATAAACATAGGCATTTTCATTGTAGTTGTTCAGATTATCCCAGTTATTTCGAGCCAGATAATCACCGTCATAGTTGAAATTCGTAATAAAGTCAGCTCTTACATCAAGATCGGCATTCACATCTTGGTAAATTTGCGGAGCCCAATGAGCAGCCAAATCCGAATAACTTGCGGCTTGTGTCGTGGCGCCGCCACTTAAGAAAGGAACGACCAATGTAAGTACGGTCATAACACTCAGAACTATTTTCTTCATAAAATAATGTCCCTCCGAGAATGAAGTTATTTTAAATTCAGAATAGCCGTCATGCTTACCCTCATCTGCCAGAAAATCGACTGTACAGAATCATTTCCGCATTATTTGCGAAAGCCCCCTTTCGTCATGTTCGTACGTCGTTCATGCTGTCTGACATCTCAAATTATAGGGACTTTCGCTTCTTAGTGTCAATGAATCTAATGTTAAATAATTGTGTAGATAACGCCGTCTATCAAGGTATCTGGGCCATAGGACAAGATAATAGTTGTTCAAAAAAACAAGGTTGTGATACACTTGAGTTGTCAGACAGCATTAAATTTTAGAGCATGCTTTACCCGAATTCGATCACATTTACGGAGAGGAATCGCTGAAATTTGGAAAAGAAATTGCTATACCTCAAGGTCAAAGAGGAACTCGAAAGAAGCATCAACGAAGGCGAGCTCAAGCCAGGGGAAAAGCTTCCCTCCGAGCCCGAGCTGGCAAAGAAATTCGAAGTAAGCCGTCCAACGCTTCGCGAAGCGCTTAAGATGCTTCAACGTGAAAAGGTTCTCATCAGCAAAAACGGCGTTGGAACCTATGTCAACACACGATCTGAGTTCATTATCCATCCGCTTAGCAAATTGCAAAGTGTCGGTCAGATGATCAAAAATCAGGGCTTTCTGGAAAGCGAGTCCGACATCAAGCTCTACACGCGTGAGCCGGAGGAAGATTGGAAAAAACAACTGCTCATTGACGAACCCGTTGTCATTCTGGAGCGTTCGCGTACAGCGAATGGCAACAAAGTGGCGTTTTATTATAATATCTTTCCACAAAGCTTGGTCCAAGGTCATTTGGATGGGGAGTTTTCGGGCGCTATTTTTGATTTTCTCCAAAGCAAGACGGGCATCCATATTGCTTATGCCATGACGGAAATCTGTGCAATAAACAGTTCCAAAAAAATGGATCAGAACGCGATTGACGTGCTTGGCAGCGAAATCATTTTGTTGAAGCAGCTTCACTTTGATGATAATGATAAGCCTATTTTCTATTCTTTGGACTACTTGAAAAATAGCGTCTTTAAATTTTTTATTAAACGTGAATAGATAGGCGCTAAGCTTACTAACTTCCAGGTAAGTAGATAACACTTTCCATACTATCTGCATTAAAAGTGCGTACTTTTGATGCCTCTTCTTATGGGTTATATTTAAATGGATAGAAACTTGTACCTGGAGGAGATAACTATGAAGTACAGTTACTTGGGACGTTCAGGCTTGAAAGTCAGCCAATTATGTTTAGGAACGATGAATTTCGGTGTAGATACAGATGAACAGGAAGCTTTTCGCATCATGGATGCCGCACTAGATGCAGGCATCAACTTCTTCGATACCGCTAATATTTACGGTTGGGGCGAGAATGCAGGACGCACCGAAGAAATTATCGGCCGCTGGTTCGCACAAGGTGGCAACCGCAGAGAGAAAACGGTTCTAGCCACCAAGTTTTATGGCGACATGCATGATGCGAACGACGGCCCAAATCGGGATGCCGGTCTATCCGCTTATAAGCTTCGCCGCCATTTGGATGCCTCTTTGCGCCGTCTTCAAACGGACCATATTGAGCTGTATCAAATGCATCATGTGGATCGCAATGTCTCGTGGGATGAGCTTTGGGAAGCTTTCCAAGTTCCTCTCAACCAAGGCAAAATCGGCTATGTCGGCTCAAGCAATTTCGCTGGCCGCGATCTTGTGAAAGCGCAATATGAAGCCAAAGCCCGCCATTTCCTTGGGCTTATTTCGGAACAGCACAAATACAGCTTGCTTTGCAGGCTGCCGGAGCTGGAAGTATTGCCAGCCGCGGAAGAACTCGGCATTGGCGTCATTGCCTGGAGCCCTCTAGATGGCGGATTGTTAAGCGGCAACGCCTTGAATCCTGTCCCAGGCTCCAGAAGAGCAAGCAACGCTGAGAATGTAAACAAGCACCGTGCCAAGCTGGAAGCTTTCGCGGCGTTATGCAAGGAGCTCGGAGAGAACGAAGCGAATGTCGCCTTGGCATGGACACTTGTCCACCCGGCGATGACAGCTCCGATTATCGGACCTCGTACCCTTGAACAGTTCCAGAATACACTGCGCGTAGTCGACATCGTACTGGATGAATCCACATTGAAGAAGCTAGACGAAATTTTCCCTGGTCCCGGTTCAGCTCCGCAAGCTTACGCTTGGTAATACAAAAAAGCCATTTCATCTGAACATAGATGAAATGGCTTTTTCTCTGATAGAACTCAATACCAGCTTGTGAACACAGAAGAAGTCCCGTACGCAAGCGGGAATGCCGCCCCCACCATCAGGATAGGTCCCCACCAAGTGAAGAAGGAGATTCCTGTAAACAAACTGATAAGGATAAGCGCTGGCAAGACGAGAACCGGAATTGCCGTTTGCAGGGCTTGATGCTTCGCTGTATCGGGCAGGGTGAACAAGGTCAGGAACGGTGTTGTTAGTTCACCCTTGCAGAAGGATTTTCTCCAAAAGACTAATAGAGAGGCAGATATAATCCAGATCGTGATTTTAAGAGGACCTGGCAGGACAAACATGACACCGCTGATCACAACGACGAATTGGATCGATTGCTTCCACTGGGTACCGTTTCGGAAAAATGATTTCGTTAACAAATCCGCGATCCCGTTGCTCGCCCCTCTGCCCTTGAACAAGCGTTGGGACCTTCCGAAGAAAAGCGGGTATTTCCGCGTTGATTTCCGTTTCCTTTCGATGACACGAATTAGCATCAGTGAGACGATTCTAAACCGCGCATCTCGCTCTCTAGCGATGTCCGTCAGGAAAGCCCCCTTCTCTTGCAAGCGTATTTTGCTTAAGAAAATAAACAGAACAAGCAAAACAAGATTAGCGGCCCAGCTGTACCAGATTTGAGCAGTCAATTCCGTCACCAATACGTAGTACAGGAAATAAAGACCTGCAAAGAGTACAATTCGTACCAGCCATTGAACAATCCCATGAATGCGCAGGGAAAGCAATTGGCGAAGCAGACCAAGGTTTATTTTCAAAAGATAGGTCAGCAGCCACAAGCAAATAACTTGCGTCAGGTTAAAGGAATCGGCTTGGATGAGCAGAGGCAGAAACACAAGCACTAACAATAACGTGGTAACGCCTTGCAAAACAAGCGAATACCGGTATCCAAGATGCATGAGATGCTGGAACCACTCCTGATTCTGCCGAAGGAAAAGCTGATCTCCCTCCTCAACAAAGTAACGAATCGTTCCAAGCCACGTGAACACATAGAAAACCGCGGTAACCAAGCCTAACGGTATCCAACTAAACCAAGATGGCTGAGTCCCCCACCAAGAGACATATTGATAACCGGCCACAATCATCAGCGGTATCACAAAATAAATTGCGATGATCCAATCCACAGCCATTCGCAAGGCGCGATATTGGAAGTGCCAATCCGAACGTACTCTTCGACTAAATAGCTGAAAGCTGCTCTTCATTTAAGCTGTCCCCCTCTCATAATAAAGAATGGAAACAATCGAATAAAGGGGCGTCCGGCATACCGCACTGCTGTTGAATGTCCTGCAGTGTTCCGTTAGCTACCAATCTGCCGCCTGATAGCAGCACGAACGAACTGCATATACGCTCTGCTGTATCAAGCACATGCGTACTCATCAGAATGCCTGCGCCGCGCTTGCGTTCTTCTTCCAACATGCCTAAGAAATCCTTAATTGCTTTGGGATCCAAGCCTATGAAAGGCTCGTCCACGATATACACATCCGGCTTGTTCAAAAAACCAAGAATCAGCATAATTTTCTGCTGCATCCCTTTGGAAAATTTCCCAGGCAATTGATGTTTCTCATCCAACAGCCTAAACCGATGCAGAAGATCGTCCGCACGCTCAAGGAAAACCTCTCGATCCAGATCGTAAACGGAAGCCGCGAATTCCATATGCTCCCAAAGTGTTAGTTCATCGTACAAAATCGGATGTTCCGGAATATAAGCATAGCTTTTCCGCTCGCCTATAAACGATATTTTGCCTTTAAAATCCTTCAATAAGCCAAGGATACTCTTGATTGTCGTGCTCTTCCCTGCTCCATTGGGCCCGAGCAGCCCGACCAATTCTCCTTGCTTCACATCAAAATGAATCTGTTTAATCGTATCCGGCTGCTCATCATAGCCGGCTTGATCAATATGTACGTTGAGCACTGCTAATCGTTCATCTGACACTTGTGGTCGCCTACCCTTCTACCTTCATCATATATCACGAACCTTCACATTCCAACATCGTATCATGAATTGCTCGTGTGGAACATGAATGTCAGATAAAAAAATAGGCATCTTCAAAAGAACCTATGGGGTTGGTAGTACCTCCATTTTACTAATGAGAGACAGCCTTTTTGGCAGGCTCAGCTGACTTTCCCGCGGATGCAGCCTTTTTCATTAATAGCAGCTACTCTTTAACAGAGCCTAACAAAGCACCCTTTGGAGCAATCTCCCAGCTTCAGCAAGATGCCACCCAGCCACCGCCCTCAAGCTAAAGCCTGCATAAGTGCAGGCTTTTTGGCTCGAATCATGTGAAATCATCACAAAGCCTGCGATTATGCAGGCTTTGTGAGCTTTTCCTTCCTGAATTCGGAAAAAGCTCTCCAAAGGATGCATTATCGCAGGCTTTTCCCTATTTCCCCTATATCCAAGAGAAAAAGATGCATATTTGCAGGAATGTACGAATCTGATGGACCTGAGGCCTGACTAGCTAGACTTCCTTTTCATATAAACTGCCTCGCCAGCTATGCTCGCCGGACTGCAATTGGAATGTTCCTCTATATGTAAAGTTCTGTTTGCGATAATAGCCATTCAACGCCTCATTCGAAGCCATGCAATCAAGTCTCACATATCTTTTGTTATGAGCTTTCACATATTCCTCAATCCACTTCAGCATGTATGGGCCAATGCTGCGCCCAGCTTGTGTTCTTCGAACCACAAAGCGATGCAAATAGCCTGAATCCTCATTGTGCAGCTCTCCCCACACGCTAGGATCAGACCATTGCAGCGCAAAGCTTCCTACAATTTCGTCGTTTATCTTCACGAGAAAAATTTGCCTGTTTTGAAAATAGGCCAATACGGTTTCGCGATTAAAATACTCCGGCCGCCACTGATCAATCCCATTGTCCAGCATCCAATGCGCTGCTTCCAGCCACAACGAAAGAACCTCGTCAACTTGCGAGGGGGAGGCTTCCAAGATGTCTATTTCGTGTAACATGATGAACCTCCAAAATTTCAATTACTAACTATTCCTATTGATTAACTTTCATATAAAACCAATTTTACCATCGATATCTTCTGCCTGTCAATTTATTAGCGACGCTGTCCAGCATACTAACCTTCTTCCCATTTGGCAAGTATGGTTGTCATAATGTCCTTTTTCGTCTCTTCCTCGAACCCATTTCTCAGCTCAATGATGAATTCAATAAACAATAAAGTGACCAGCTCGTTCAAGTCCATGTCCAGCGATGTCTCATATTTACAATCCCAATCCGCGAAAAATACAGCAATCCGATTCACTTCTCTGGGGTGAACACCGATGTTGAGAGTCAGATAGTCTCGATCCCCCATCCCACCCAACCGATGAGTCAGACTCCATTGAAATTTAGGAACACTGCGTATGGGTCGTACATCCTTGTCTGCTAATACAGAGTTTGCATGTAGCAGGTGACTGTAGTTTTCTCTCAAATCGAGCAGATAATCGTACAAATCATTTCCTTGGCGGACGCGATCCAGAAAATTATCAAATAAGAGCTTGACGATGAACGTTACATTCACGCCGACAAGTTCTTCGTTGGTTGTGTATTTCATGTCCTCAATAAACACTTCAGCCCGGTTAAAAAAGTCACGAGGCGCGCGAACTTTAACCGTATGGTAAACATCAACTGAGTCTCTGTTAAAAAAACTTGCCCATGATTTTAAAGTTAGCATGCAGCAGCGCTCCTCCTTATTCACTCTATTACTATGTATTCGAAATCTAGCAAACTTATGACAAGGAGATCAGATTGCTTGAACAAGCCGTAAAGAGGAGTTTTAACTGTGATACAAAATGTGTTTTTTGCGTGTTGACAGCTATATCGCATCGCGATATACTTCACTATATGATATATCGCAACGCGATGTAACGAGCCGTGACTGACCGACTGAAACTTCAATCAGTCTAGAAGGAGAAACGCCATGAATAAGGATAAGATTCAACGCAACTACTTGCCTATGTCAGAAACTGCCTATTATATTCTGCTCTCCCTCATAAAAACCCGCCACGGATATGGGATTATGCAGCATGTGGAAGAAATTACGAAAGGTAGAATCAAGCTAGGGCCAGGCACCTTGTACGGAAGTCTTTCGAAGATGGAAAAGGATACTTTGATTCATGTTATTGCCGAAGAAGATCGCCGAAAAGTGTACCAAATAACCGCTCTTGGCCGCAACATTTTGACACAAGAGATAGCAAGATTAAGTGAATTGTTTCATAATTCCAAATCTGTGGAGGATGACCAACATGGAGGACATTAAGAAAATAACGAAGATCTGGGCAAGCTGGGACAGTGACAAGATTGAGGATTGGCTGGAGAGCATGGAGGCTCAAGGCTGGCAGCTTGTGAAGATCAAATATCACGGCTACCGGATGCATTTTAAGAAGGGTGTTCCCCGAAAAGTAAGGTATTGTGTAGATTTTCAAGGTAAGAAAGATAAAGCCTATGAAGCCCTTTGCCTAGAAGCAGGCTGGAAATGCGAGTTATCCGCCAATGGCTGGTATATATGGAGCATGCCTTATACGACGGAGCGCCCTGCGATTTATACGGATGTAGATTCTCTCATCGATCGAAATAAAAGACAGATTGCCACTCTCTCTGTAGCTATGACTGCTCAAATTCCGATATTTATCATTACCTTAAATAACCCTATTATTCATTATACCTTTATCTTGTATGCCCTTTTATTCGGACTACTCTTCTATGGCATTGTTCAATTGAACAAAACGAATCGGAAATTGCGTGATCGCAGCGAGCATGTGAAATAGAACGAGGATTTGTGATCCTCGTTCTGTTGTGGAACAACCTGCACGTTTTTTACAAAGCTGCTGGTCCCTTTCCACCTTCCACCTCTGTCAAGTATTTAGCCGGTCCAGCTGATTCTGCGTCAAACGAATGTTCAGTGAACCCAAATTCTCCTGCAATTGCTCCGGATTACTTGCCGCAATAAGCGGAATGACCATAGGCGATTTTTGCAGCATCCATGCTAGAACAATCTGGTTCACAGTTCCCTCCGTCTCGCTTGCCACTTCTTTCAGAACCTGTAGTTTACTTATTGCCTGGGGCCCTTGGTATTGAGCAGGGAGAAGCGCCTCACTTCGTGTATATGCCCCATTCAGCAATGGGGAGTAGGCAAGCAGTGAAACATCCTGCGTGCTTTGGCAATAGCTTAACAACTCTTCATCCACACTAACCTGTACGCCAAAATCTGCAGCCGAATTCGGACGAATGTACGTATACCGTTGTTGAATGCAAGAATAGGCAGCCCAGTTATGAGCTTGGCTAATGCGCCTTGCTTCTTGCAAACGAGACAATCGGTGATTGCTGCAACCAAGCGCCCGAACCTTACCTGCTCGTACGAGGCGGTCCATAGCCTCTAGCGTTTCTTCCAGCGGCGTCTCTCCATCATCAATATGGCTGTAATATAAATCAATATAATCCGTTCCCAGCCGCAACAGACTTTCATCTAGCGCTTTTTCAATCGCTTTTGCGCCTAAGCCTTCCATATGCTCAAATCCTCCGCCAGGAAAAGAAGGCTTTGCTCCCACTTTGGTCGCCACAAACATACGGTCTCGATTGCCGCGTTCCTTCATCCATTGGCCAAGCAGCTTTTCACTCTCTCCACCTTGGCAGCCTTCGTTCCAGAAAGCATAGTTATTCGACGTGTCCAAAGAAGTTCCGCCAGCATCCTGATATTGATCCAGCAAACGATACGATGTAGATTTATCTGTTCGTGATCCAAAGTTTAGACATCCCAGCACGATTGCACTTACTTTCAAGCCTGTCATTCCTAACGGCAGCTGAAGCATGGAACCAACCTCCTCCAATATATCTCCTAGTCGTCCAAGTGAGGCTGCTGATCCTCCCAAGCTCTGTAATAGGTGATCTTATCCCGCAGTACGCTCAGAGTATCCTGCAGCTCCTTGACCTGAACAAGCAGCTTTTGTTCATGTTCTTCCAGCAATTGTCTTCGTTGTCCAATCCCTCGATCCCCTTGGCGCATCATCTCCGCAAAACGCTGCATATCGGCGATCGGCATGCCGGTCGTGCGCAAATGCATCAACAGGTTGATCCATTCAAGGTCATGAGATTGATAGGAACGATGACCATTCGCTGCGCGGCAAATAGGTTCCATTAAGCCAACCTTTTCATAATAACGCAGCGTATGTGCACTAAGTCCCGTTTTTGCCGCCACCTGCTGAATCGTTAATTCCATTTCAATCATGAAGAGGCCCCCTCACTATTATCACTTACTTTATATGTTAGAGCGCACTCGAAGTCAATAAGAAGATTTCTTGGCTGGACTCGAGGTTTTTTTCTTCAAAAACCAAATAGAACCTATGAGCTGCCGTTTCATCAAGAAACTAGCAAGCCTATAGGCTCTTCCAATTGCATTCATAAATTGCTTTGAAATCCTGATCTATTCATCGTGCTATAGCGGATTCCGGCATCCAAGGTGGCAATAAACATCATATTGTTCCAGATCAGAAAGTCCGTCACAGAAGCCTGTATCCCCATGGAGCGAAGCCAAATACTGCCTGATACTTTATAAATGCCAGTATTGGCGCAAGCATACACATCCCCCTGATGGGTGACTAAACGATGAATAAATTTCCCTTCAAACCATACCTGTTGAAAACCGCCTTTTTTATTTCCGATAACCAGACCGCCATCGTCTGTTGTCCCTAGCAGCAATTGATTATATACTGCCAAGCTCGTAACAGGCTGATCGATAGGAATCGCCAACCATTCGCTCATAAACACATCATAGTAAGCGATCCCATCCTCGTAGCCAAGGAATAGAAAATTGGGCGTGACCAGCAGATCAAAGGTGTTCTTTCCCGGATAAGCAACCGAAATCCAGTTCCCATCACTTCCACACTTTAGCCCGCTTTCGGTTAAAACAAACCGATCTCCCCAACTTACCGTCCGGTAGCAGGGTTCACGCATGGCTGTAGACTGCCACACGTCATCTTCCAAACGGAAGTGGCCCTGATTCGTAGAAGCAAATAATTGCGCGTCTACCCAATCCAGCCTCAAAATTAAAATGCCTTCAGGCAACCCCTGGGAAATGCTTTCCCAAGAGCGCAGGGCGGTGTATTGATACACGCCCGACCCCCACGTTCCAGCGAATAAAATGCCGTCGTTCGAAGCAGCTAAGGTTGAAAAGCGAAGCGGCAGCATATCATTGGTAGAATGCCATAACTGATTTGAATCCATGAAGCTCCTCCTACTTGTTACATGATAATGCGTCCGGAACTAGCTGCGGGTGAACAGCACGAGCAAGATCTGCTTTCCATATAGACCTCTTTCACAAGTCGGAGATAATCCATGGATTGGCTCAGATTGTAATCCCTTGCAGCTAGGCTTTGCCTTTCGCCGCTCATTAATCGACAAATGTACAGTTGTTCCGGAAGCTGCCCGAATGCTTCATAGCAGAAAATGACGGACATATGGGTAAATAACTCCAACGCCGCTTGGCACGGATTCATCACATATTTATGGATATGGAAGGAACGTTCGGAAGGCTCCATCACTTGAATGATCATGGACAGCCTAATATCCAGCTCCTTGACATAGACGTTCATATTCTCGAACAACATCAGCGGTGTTTCCAAACTGTTCGTGTCTGACAGAAAGCCAAAGAGATGCGCTGTCACGATGCGCTTGACATCCCGATAAAACTCCGGCGAGCTGAACACATGCACTTTGTTCGTCCATCGACGTTCAAACAGTTCGTTTAGCTTCTGCTGTGTTCGCAGCTTGGCAGGCAGCGAATACCATTCATTAATGACGTGATATGCGGCATATTGAGTGAGCTGCTGCCAGTCTGCTTCCTGCGTAGAAGTGTGGCTGAGCTGCGAATGGCTGGCGTGCAGCCAGCTTTCGAGTTGATAATCGGCAAGCAGCGGCGCGGTTGCAAAATTCTCTTCTCCATGTAAGTTCATCATGAATTCTCGAATTCCCGGGGCTACACGCCGAGTGCTTGCACGAATTGTTGACCGAATTGTCGACAAATTTCCTTGTCATCCTTCGATGGAGACAATTCTACCTTCAATCCTTCCAGCGTCACTTCCGAGCCCAGCTCTTTCAGCTTCGTAATCAACGTATCAACCGCAGCCCCATATTCGGAATAGGAAGAATCACATGATCCGAAAACCGCTGACTTTTTCCCGTCTAATTGGATATCATCCATCTCATCGTAAAAATCGAGGAAATCATCGGCCAAATCTCCATCCCCCCACGTATAAGAGCCTAGAATAATGCCGTCATAGCCTGTAATCTCAGCAGCACTGGTATCAATAACATTCTTCACAACAGGCTCGATGCCCGCCTCTTTCACACCTTCAGCGATTGCCTCCGCCATCTCCTCGGTGTTTCCGGTCATGCTTGCAAATACGATAATTACTTTACTCATCTTATTTCCCCCTATTAGTTATCATTTCAGTTTCTTTCAATAGCAACTCATCCGCTTGTAATACACATAATGTTAGAAGTTCATGTTCATTTTTGCTATGTAATGGCTTTTGCGTATCCTTCCGCTGCTCTTTTCGAGCAGAGCCCTTTTTTTTCACAAGTTCATACAGAAGGCCCATGTTGCAAAACTCTCCCCTCTAGCCGAAATTATATTGAGAATGATTTTCATTTGCATTTAACACTTTGAATGATAACTATTCTCAGTAAATATGTCAATATGCTGGCCTTATTTTTCTTCAAAAACTTTAAATTTTTTCACAATTTCTTGAAAATCCCCTTGCGATCACCTTAAGCTCCACGTTTCTCAGCGTATTCAGTTATCCTTGGCGGACTCGGAACGCTACTGGTTCAAAAGCCTGCAATAGTGCAGGCTTATCAGACAAAATCGCCTTAAAAAAGAAAAAACCTGCGAATATGCAGGAATTTCAAGTGTTTTTTTCCTAAAATCAACTTTCGGACTGAAAAAGATGCATTATCGCAGGAATTTGCGCTTGCTGGCCATTTCTAGCCGCAAAAAGATGCACAATTGCAGGAATTCACGCTCAACGGCTGCTTTAAGACACAAAAATGTACAACGGGAGGCTCCCACGATCCCCTCAAATTCACGCATTCCCCCTACAGAGGTTCTCTTTCCTTACAAATTATTTCATTTAAACTTAACCATTCCTTTACAGGCATATTCTAAGCGCGGTATATTTAGACAGAAGGGAGATCGGTACGATGGGCATGAAAATTACTACTTTGAGTGCGCTTGCCGAGCCCAACCGCTTACACATTGTCGAGCTCTTACGTGACGGCCCGCTTACCGTGGGTGAAATAGCCGAACGACTTGGGCTGGCACAGCCGCAAGTCTCCAAACATCTTCGTGTATTAAGTGATTGCGGTTTCGTTGAAGTGCATCCGAGCGCCAATCGGCGTATTTATAAACTGCGGCCTCAGCCGCTCATCGAAATGAGTGACTGGCTGGAATCTTTCCGCCGCATGTGGGAAGAAAGATTTGATCGTCTGGACGATTACTTGGCCCAACTGCAAAAGAAAGACAAAGAAGGACCGGGAAGCTAAGCAAGAAGGCTAGCCGCCCGGTCCATTTGGGAACGCATGAAAGATTCGACTCAATTGATGATCCCAGGCCTCGTTAATTTCACATGTACATGGGGATCTATTTGAATTGTCGGATACACAGAATCCCAATCCAGTGTTTTCCAATAATCGTGATGAAAGGCGATCAATTGTCTGCCAATTCCCAAAGCATCACAGTTCATCAGCTGAAGCTTTTGAACGACTTTGACCGCTTCTTCTGTCATCTCAGCGGAAATAAGCTCGTTTAGGTTTCTAACATTCTTTTCATCCGACAAATGATTCTGAGGAAATTCCTCCACTTGTGCTTGCATATTCACTTGAATATCAACATGGACTTGATGATTAAGGACAGTAAGCTTCATGTGACTTTTGGATTTATACACTTGCAAGGTTATAAGGCTCCCGAGAGCCTTATTTTTTTTGGTTTTCAGGCTAAATGTAGCGGTTTTTCCCATTTGTCCAGCCAACAATAAGTAAATCGGCGACTCGCTATCGGATAAGAATCCAGCAAGCGACTGGTTGCTAAAGAGCGCGACTCCTTTCACAACACCTCCAGAATACCCAGGCCCCATATAAGGAATTACAATATCTTGCCCAGGATCATGAATAAGCTTTAATACCGATTGCAAATTAACAACTGGAACAATTGTCGCTTTCTCAGCACTGATCACTTGCCTGTCTAAGTTAACGATCAAATTCGGTTTATGTTTATGCACACGGGTCAAGAAATCCTTAGCTTCCCCTTCGATAATTGCAATTTTCGCGCTTAAGGCACTTTTGGGATCTCGATGAAAGACGTCTAAAATAGTAACCAGCTTATTTTTGGCCATTTTCTCACCAATAGCGACCAAACGGTTCTTCGAAGTATCCGGTACCCTCGTTAGCTGCTTAGCAAGATTACCTCTCGTTTCTCTCGCTGTATAACCATCTGCATGCATCAAACGAGGCAGGCTTTTTTTATCAACCACGACAAAAGTCGTCCTCATATTCGTATTGGGCCCCTCATCCAAACCCGTGTCTAGAATGAGTCTTACATCTTTTAGCAGCGTTTGATCCCAGCACCCCGTTAAGCCGACAATTGCTAGGATCCCGATGAAAACCTTATGCCAAATCCTCATTCTACCACCGTCTTCATTTTTCTATGCTTCCAAGATGATATCGCAAATAAGAGAATCGGCAATCCATAAATCATAATTAAGGTAACTCTCGAAAACCATGCATTGAGCTTTTCAATGAGCAAGAAATCGCTGGGCACCACAACAAGCAGCCAACAAATGATAACTACGAGTAGAGTTACCAAAGAGGGTTGTTTCACCTGAAATAGTTTCTGGATACTCGTAGCCGCGAAATAGACATAGTTCACAATAGATGTCATAACAACTGTTATCCAAAAAGACAAAAAGATGAGGTCGGTACGTTCAAAAAATCGAAAGGAAACGGCTTTGAGCATATAAAGAACAGGCTCCGGCACGATATCAAGCTCTTCAGGACTAAAAAATATAAAACATGCGATGACGATAAGCAAATAAAACAAGGTCACGATTGAATAGGATAACATCATCGTTTTGAGTATGGTTCGCTCCCCTGATTGAATCAGAGGATATACAACGAACATCAGCTCAAAACCAGCCATAGCAATTGCCGCATTCTCTACCCCTTTGATGATATCCCAGCTTCCCGCTATGCCGATAGGCAGCAGATACAGCATGTTCCCTTTGAATAATGGAAATAAGATTAAGCCCATTAAAATAACTAAAATACTCGACATGAGCACTTCGAAACGTGCAATCATTCGCAAGCTTTCTTTGGCTAAATAATAGGTCGTAAACATCATTAAGGTCATGATGATCCATCTGGGTGTCGTCGGGAAAATCCAAGAAGAAATGATTTTGGTATAATTCAAAAGCACAATGCTCGCTAAGGCCGTGAAATATGCGATGAATAATAGGCTGATAACCATTCCGATGGATTTCCCCACCAGCTTGGGCAAAATTTCGATGAGGGTCAGCTCTGGGTATTTCCTGCAGATTAGCCAAATTAGAACGATAACAAGTTGTGACGAAATGCCTGCCAAAATCAAAGAGATCCAGCCGTCGCCAGCTGATATCGTATGTAAACTATAAGGTAAAGTGAGCGCGCCTTCCCCGATAGCTGTTTGTATCGTAAAGAAGGCTAACTGTGTCGATGTGATCTTATTTTTTGCTTCTCCCATGTTTCACCGAGCCTCTCAAAAACAAATTCCTCCACTTTTTCTGAGGACGACTATCTCGTGGCCTCTCATTCATTTGCCAGATGGACGACCGAATAAAGGAATCTTTCAGCCCCTTCCAATTCAGCGGTGACAGTGGATAGAAGTAAGGCACTCCAAGTACTTCCAGCTTGCACATATGAATCAGAAGGATGGATAAACCAAATACGATTCCAAGAAAACCAAAGGATGCAGATAGAATCATGATCGGAAATCGGAGGATTCGCAGTGTTTCACGAAACTCATAGGAAGGTACAACAAAAGAGGATATCGCTGTAAGTGCCACAACAACAATCATAATATTAGAAACAAGTCCCACTCTGACAATCGCATCTCCAATCACCAATCCCCCAACAACACCTATGGTTTGACCAACAGCCGAGTGCAGCCGCAGCCCCGCTTCTCTAATCAGCTCCACGGTTAACTCCATCAACATCGCTTCCATAATGGGGGGAAAGGGAATATCCAGCACTGCATTCTGCATAGGCAGCACCAATTCATTGGGAATCGTCTCAAAATGAAAACTAACAACCGCGATGTAGACGGCCGGCAGTGTAATGGCAATAAAAAAGCTGGAGACTCTCAGCAACCGAAAAAAGCTGCCATTGAGAATACGCAGATTGTAATCATCCGGCGATTGATAAAAAGCGAAGAAGCTGACTGGAAGAATGATCGCATTCGAGGAACCGTCTGCCAGCAAAGCAATACGCCCCTCCATCAGGTTCGCGGATACGCGGTCAACTCTTTCTGTACTTAGCACTTGCGGAAAAGGGGAATACGGCGCGTCCTCGATGAATTGTTCCACAATTCCTACCGAGGAAATATAGTCGACGCGTATCTCTGCAATTCGCTTCTCAATCTCCGCCACAATATCCTGGTTCGCAAGCTGATCCATGTAGACTATCGCCAATTTGGTATCGGCTTCCAGACCCACATGGACATAACGTATGGCTAATTGCTTGGATGTTACTTTTTTGCGAATTAAGTGCAAATTCACATCCAAACGTTCAATAAATCCTTCGTGAGAATTGCCTAATACTTTCTCATTGACTGGCTCTGTGATGCTTCTCTGAAAGCTAGAAGGAGTATGAAAGAGATACAGATCGGAGTCATCGTCGACATAAATAACGCAAAACCCTCTTAATAACGCATCAACGGCTTGCTCCAGCAGACAGGTGACCTGCATTTGTCCTAAGCCAATCGTTTGCAAAAACTGTCCCTGTTTGGTGTGATTTAGAGGTGTCAACACCCCATCTTGGATCATTTCTTCGCTTACTAAAGTTGCTAAATACACAATATCAATCGGTTTTTGATTCCAAATTAACGTATGTATAATGAAATCATTGGCACTTGCAAATTCCGCCTGAAAGTAGGTCCTAACATCTTGTATGGAATGATGCATGCCCTCACCTGCCGATTCTTAGTACTCCCAGTAAAAGGTATTGTACCCGTTGCTTGATACATGTTATACATCTTTTATTTAACAAAAGAATAGCCCTCACCCGTTCGAAAGGGTAAGGGCTGTTCATAGACTCTTCGATCAATACCCCAATTGTAAACCCTTTCCCAAGGAAATTACAGGAAACTATAACATTTTCGACACGATTCGTCGAAATAAGATAAGAATAAACATATCCAAACAAAGGGAAAACATGACCCCTTACAAAAAAAGAGAGACTTCGGAGGCTATGCATAATGAAACTCACGCTTTACAAGAAACTATTTTTTAGCTTTGTAATTGTTCTACTTCTCCTGTCCGCAATTACTATGACGTCCATCAGCAAGATGACCTCTATGGGAGAAACAGCCAAGCAAACTACGAAAACCGGCTTACCCCAAGTCATCCTGCTTGCTAATTTGAATCATGATCTGAAAAATCTGGATGATCTTATGCTGCGCATACAGCTTAATATGCAAAATAATACATCGCTGAGCGAGTCCAGCTTAGCAGGCGGCTCAACAGAAGACAGCACCACCCCATCGAAGAAAGCACAAACCTTGTTTGAGGAGATCCAACAAAAGGTTACACGCCTTGATGCTATCCCGCAAAATGAGAAAGATGCCCAACTGCTCAAAGTGTTTAAAGATCAGTGGGCGCAATATGTCAATGGCTTTCCAGCAACGCTTGCTGCGGCAGAAAAGCACGGCATCGAGGGGATGAGACTTATTCAGCAGTCCGATTCGAGTCTCGGCGGCTGCAGTATCCTAATTGAAATGTTCACCAAAAAAATACAAGAACAGACGGACGAGTGGGCTACGAATCTAGATAATTCCTATCAAACGGGCATCACTTGGATTATCACTCTGAGCGTATTAGCTATCATTGTTGGCTTAGCTATTTCATTCTTGATTGCAAGACATGTCTCTAAACCGATTATTGCGATGAGCGCTGCCGCCAAACGCATTTCGTCAGGCGATCTTTCCGTTCACGATATCTCTCTTCAACGACAAGACGAGATCGGCGAACTAAGTATTTCGTTTACTCAAATGACTGAGCATATGAGAGATATGATCCATACCATAAACGGGCACGCGCAAAGCGTCTCCTCATCGGCGGAACAGTTGAAATCCAGCTCCATCGACATGCAGGAAGTATCGCAGCAAATTACAATTACCGTGAAAGAAGTTGCCAGCGGCGCTGACCAACAAACACTCACAATGGAAGAAACCTCACGTTCCATGGAGGAAGTAGGCTCCGGCATTTATCGGATGGCAGAGAATGCTTCCTCCATCGCGGAATCCGTTGAATTTACCAAACAGCAGGCCGAAGCTGGCGGAACGTACGTACAGAACACAGTGCACCAAATGGAGTCTATTCACCAATCCGTTCATCAAACAGATCAAGTCATGACTTTGCTTGAAACTAAATCACAAGAGATCGGTCAAATCTTAGGAGCCATTCAAGATATTTCCCAACAAACGAATCTTCTAGCACTGAACGCAGCTATTGAAGCAGCAAGAGCTGGCGAGCAGGGGCGCGGCTTCGCAGTCGTCGCTGCCGAAGTTCGCAAGCTGGCCGAACAATCCAGCAAATTCTCTGGAGAAATCTCTACGCTTCTCGGTGAAATTCAAGATACTATTCATGATTCCGGCGATGCTCTTGGCCATGTCAAAAACGAAGTACAAACCGGTATTCTGCTCGTTCAGAAAACAGAGCAAAACTTCGGAGAAATTTTACAATCCACTTCTCTCGTAGCTTCACAAATCCAAGAGATGGCTGCAACCACCCAACAAATGTCGGCAGGTGCTCAGGAAATTACGGCTTCGGTGCAGCAGGTTGCATCCATTGCCCAAAAAACAGCAGCCTCCTCCCAAGATGTCTCCCTTTCTGCTGTTAATCAGCTCGAAACAACGGGAGAAGTCAGAGTCGCCGCGCAATCTCTCTCGGCTATGGCGGATGAGCTGCAGGAGATCTTGGCTCGTTTCCGTATCGCCTAACAGAAATAATAAAGTGGTTAAACAGGGTTCACTCTGTTTAACCACTTTTTTGATCCTAAAGATCGTTTTTCAGCCGCCCTTGGGATGTTAAGATTTAATTCACCATCAAATGCCTCAACCGAATGTACGTGAAACGCTGTTAATACAGCAAAAATTGAAATCATGGACACTAGTTTTTTCAAGTTTTCCCCCGCTATAATATAGATACTTATCTCTGATACGCCCATTATTATCCCTAAAAAAGGAGATTCTACTGTCATTGAAAGAAGGTAATCGTATGCAGCCCTCACCTCCTAAGCTTCCACTAACGCCTGAAGAAAAGCAGCATTTAAAAGCTTCCAAAGTAAAGCTTAATGACATTGCTCTTATGGAGCTATCCGAGCTCGCATTTTATTTGCAAGCCTCCTTAGAAAGGGCTCAATATCTGCGAGGGTTGGCGCAATTCCAATCCGTTCCATCCATTGGTCCAAAGGTGTCTGAGCGTGTTGTGCAGATGGGTTTCTACTCCCTTGATGACATCAAACATACACGTGGTGAGGAATTAATTAACCGTTGGGAACAGCATTGCGGCTATTGGGAGGATCCGTGTTTAGAGGATTCTTTCCGCTGTATGGTCCATTATGCCAATCATCCAACTAGTGAAAGAACTTGGTTTGATTTTACGGACGAGCGTAAACACTATCGTGAGCAAAATGGATATCCGGCTACTCGGCCTACTGTTTCATGGCAAGACATCTTCAAGAAAACTCGTTAACGGAGATATAGCGTAATCTAGTTTTTATGTGTCTATAGGAATTGCTTGGTTTTCTTTTCAATATTCCTTGACAGGAATATTCCTTTTGGAGTATATTTAAATTGTTAGTACGGTACGATTCAAAAAGAACGAGGCCATAACGATGGATATAACAACCTTTAGCGCACTTGCAGAACCTAATCGTTTGCGTATTGTGGAGCTCCTGCTTGACGGTCCCCTGATGGTAGGAGAGATCACGGAACGGCTTCAGCTCCAGCAGCCGCAAGTATCGAAGCATCTGCGAGTTCTCCTGGATGCCGGACTCGTCGAGGTGCAGGCTGAGGCTAATCGCCGGAACTACAAGCTCCGATTGGACCCCTTTCAAGAATTGGATGCTTGGCTCGAAACCTATCGGACTGTCTGGGAGGAGCGTTTCGAAGCTCTAGAACGATACTTGCAGAAACTGAAGGCAAAAGAAAACAAGAAAAACTAAATTTTAGGAGGAATGTAGAATGTCGAGCAAAATGATTAGCAAAGTAGAAGGTCAAGAACTTATATTAGAGCGGGTTTTCAATGCACCGCAGGCACTTGTTTTCAAAGCTTTCTCTGAAGCTGAGCACCTGAAGCAATGGTGGGGACCTCGCGGCTGGGAAGTCACCGTATGCACCGTAGATTTTCGCCCAGGCGGCATTTGGCATTACTGCATGAAATGTATGGATAAAAATCAAGGCGATTTCTATGGATTTGAATCATGGGGAAAAGCTGTCTACGAAGAGATTGTCGAGGCAGAGAAAATCGTTTATGTGGATTACTTCTCAGATGCTGAAGGCAATGAAGCAGATGGCTTGCCCTCCTCTCATATTACTATGACGTTCGTAGAGCAAGACGGCCAAACCAAACTTATTAGCCGTGCAAGATACGCTTCAGTTGAAGCACTCAAAACCGTTATGGAAATGGGCATGGAGCAAGGAATCACAGAAACTTGGGATCGCCTCTCCGAGTACCTGCAAGTTATTTAAGCTGCTATGTTTTAGAAAAGCCGTCCGGCCTACAGCCGGCGGCTTTATTTCATTTGCAAGTCAAAATTAGCTGCCTCAAGAGCTTCCTAGTGTGCATTTTTTCATTTCTTGCTTACTAAATTTGAGAAACCATAAAAAAATGAGTAAACTATAGATAGTGAAGGAGGCGAGTCTTAATGACCGATTTGACAACGAGTATGGAAATAGGAATCAGTACATTTTTGGAAACAACACCGGATCCGGTGACAGGAATAATCATGAGCCACGCTGAACGACTGCGCAATGCGGTTGAGGAAATCGTGCTGGCCGATCAGGTTGGTCTGGATGTCTATGGTATTGGCGAGCACCATCGAGCTGATTACGCCGGCACCTCACCTGCCGTTGTATTAGCCGCTGCCGCTGCTATGACCAAGCGAATCCGGCTTACCAGTGCCGTTACCGTGCTGTCCTCCGACGATCCGGTACGTGTGTATCAAGCATTCTCAACGCTGGACGGCATCTCGAACGGGAGAGCCGAAATTATGGCCGGCCGTGGTTCGTTTATCGAATCTTTCCCGCTTTTTGGGCACAGCCTAGAAGATTATGACGAATTGTTTGAAGAGAACTTGGAACTGCTGCTGGCGATCAGAGCCTCCGAGAAAGTGACATGGCGTGGCGGACATCGTCCTGCCATCCATAACCTTGGCGTATACCCCCGTTCCGTGCAAAGCCCACTGCCCGTATGGATTGCAAGCGGCGGGAATGCTCAGTCCGCTGTTCGAGCGGGCATGCTTGGACTTCCGATCGCCTTCGCGATCATCGGCGGAATGCCGGAGAGTTTTGCTCCATTAGTCGCACTCTACAAAGAAGCTGCGGCAAAGGCCGGGCACGATCCAAGCAAGCTGCCCATTGCGACGCATTCCCACGGTTTCATTGGGGAGACAACACAGCAGGCTGCGGATCTCTTCTTCCCATCAACGCAGGCCCAGATGAATGTCATCGGACGCGAACGAGGCTGGGGGCAAAGTTACAACCGTGCAACCTATGATACTGCGCGCAGCCTTCGAGGCGCTCTCTACGTGGGCGATCCAGAATATGTGGCCGAAAAAATTCTCCTGCTGCGCAAAAATTTGGGCGTTACTCGTTTCTTCCTGCATGTCAATGTCGGCACAATGCCCCATCGTGAAGTTTTACGCGCTATCGAGCTGCTAGGCACCAAAGTTGCTCCGATTGTACGTAAGGAACTAGCCCGATAGTTGCTTACCTCTGCTGAGTCTGCGTTTTTCGCCGGCTCAGGTCCGATTTCCTAGGGTTTCGGCTTCTTCCGGCTTGAGACTGCCTTTTCGGCAGGCTCAGCGCGGGTTTGCAGCTTCTCTGCGTCTGAGACTGCGTTTTTCGCTGGCTCAGGTCCGCTTTGCTGGAGGTTGCGGCTTTTTCCGGCTTGAGACTGCCTTTTCGGCAGGCTCAGCGGGGGTTTGCAGCTTTCCTGCGTCTGAGACTGCGTTTTTCGCCGGCTCAGCAGACACATGTCACTCTAGTAGGCTGCGACACCCACGCGATCAATGATTTCTTGGATAAATGCGGGCTCATCCGCCGGTGTGCGAGACGTGATCAAATTGCCGTCTACAACGACTTCCTTATCGACAAAAGTGCCCCCCGCCTCACGCACTTCGTCCGCGATACCGGGATAGGAAGTCAACGTCCTGCCTTGCAGCAGACCCGCTTTTGCGAGGATTTGAGGGCCATGGCAGATTGCTGCGATCGTCGTACCTGCCTGATCAGCCTTTTGCACGAATGACCGCACATGTTCATTCTCGAGCAATACGGACGGTGACTTCCCTCCTGGGATCACAATTGCCACATAATCCCCAGCGTCCGCTTCTTCTGCAGCTAGATGCGAGGTATAGGAGATTGTACCTTTTTTCCCGTTCAGTACTGCGCCTTTGTCCAGACTGATGATCACGACCTCGTTGCCATTTTGCGTTAAAGCCTCATAGGGGTTTTTCATCTCAGAGTCTTCATAGCCATCTGCCAATAGAAACGCAACCTTCTTAACCATCTGCTTCATCGGGGTCCACTCCTCTTTTAAATGATTACAAGCCTTCTCTATGCCTTACCCTTATTGCCTGAATTAGTAACATTCATTCACTTGTTAAGCGGACATTTCAGCCTTGGAAGATTCTGATTGTCCATTTTGGGTTAATAATCATGTAAGAGGAGGTGTCCATCATGAACAAGGATTCAACTTACAATCCGGATGAGCCGAAAAAGAACCCGGAAATCCCCCCAAAGGTCATCCCTGAAATAAAGCCGGAGATAACACCCGAGATTCAGCCCAAACAAATACCGGAAATAACACCGGAGCAGCCTACTGAAGTGAACCCTGCGATCACACCAGAAGTACCGGTAATTCCGAAAGATCAATGAGAAAACCACTATCGAGGTCATTTAAAAGAGGAGCGACCGCGTTGCGCGTTGTGAGGAAGCTTGTATCGTCACGTTTTCAACCGAAACGGATACTTTCACTTGTGGCAAACGCAAAAAAGGGGCTGCCTCCGCAGTCCCTTTTTTGTTAGATCTATGTTTTAACCTTCTTTCGGGGATCAAAAGAGATTTCATCGATTCCCTCAAACCACTTTTGGTACACATAAATCATTATACTAACCAGTCCCATGAAAAGCAGCATCGTGAATCCCGACATGTCCCCCGAGATTGATTGTATCTCCACCAGTTATTTTCCCAAGCGATCTCGTAGAAAATAACGTTGATGGCAGTCACTAAAAAGGCGACAGACAGGTACCTGCACATTAAAATATACTTGAAGCCTAGCAGCAGCCTGGTTCAATTGGGTTATTTAGAATTTGTATTTTTACTGTTTACTGTTTACTGTTTACTGTTTACTGCTTACTGTTTACTGTTTACTGCTTACTGTTTACTGTTTACCATTCACCGTTTGCGATCCCGCTCCAGCGCTTGCTCCTGAATTTGAATCGCTCGATCAATTTGCAAAGCTTTGATTTGACGGACATTGCGATCAAAAGTATCCACAGACTCAACGCCTAAAATTATTTTTAGCGACATTTCATCTACAAGCGTCGAAACGTCGTTCATAATAGAGGAAAGCTCTGCGTTCTCCAGCTCCGTTTTGGGAATTTGCGGCAGAATGCTGCGATCAACATCCGTGTCCGACCAAATCTGGACAGCTTTCTTCTGCTGTGGCAGCGTATACACTTGTTCCATATACCGTATATCCTGAACGAAAGGACCGAAATAGCTCGCACGACTGTACATCGCCAGCGCTTGCGCAGGCGCAAGCTTGTCCGGGTTCTGCAGAATGAGATTCGTGTAGGTCGGATACCCGTTAACCCATTTGTAACTGGTCCCCTCGACGCCAAAATTAAACAGCATGTGCCCCTCAGGCCCATAGCCGTAATCCAGCAGCTTCACCGCTTCCACCGCATGCTTGCTCTTGCTCGAAATCGCGACGCCTCCCGTCCCTTCGTAGGCATAGCTTCTTTGGCTGAATTTGGGCTTTTCACCTTTCTTCAGCACGGGATATGGCGCTGGCTCCAACTGAGCCTTCTTATCTTTCTCTTGAACAATCGGCTGCCATTTCCCCAGACCAGCGCCCGCATTCCAAATCGTTGCTCCGCTGCGACCCGACATCATGTTGGCATCCATGGTTTTCGTATCGACTGTTGCAATATTTTTATCGATCAGACCTTCCTTATACCACTGGTGAAAAGTCTCCAGAAACTGCTTGTAACCAGGTTCGATCGCCCCGAATTTAACATGATCTTGGTCGAGATAAAATGACTTTTTGATGCCGTAGGCGCCAACAAAACCCCCTCCTTCAATCCCAAAAAGAGCGCTGGGCACGCCAAGAAAAGTTAGCGGCGCTTCAATCCCCTTTTTCTCCTTAAAAGCTTGCAGTACCGTGTGCCATTCATCGATCGTCGTTGGCATCGCAAGCCCCAGCTCATCCAGCCAGTCCTTGCGAATGATCGGCCCTTGGTAGGTGCGCAGCTGATCATCGCCTCTAATAAAAGGAAAAACGTAATAGCTGCCATCATCGGTTTTGATCTGCTTGTCTATATTCGGATGCTCCTTCAAAAATTTCTTCAAATTCGGCGCGTACTGATCAATTAATTCATTGAGCCGAATAATATAGCCATCATGAATCGCTTTGACGGGTCCGCCGGGAAACTGATTCCATTCGTATTCCATCATATCCGGCAAATCGCCGGAGGCCAGCAGCACGTTCATCGCTTCTTTCGCTTGATTCGCCGGAGGCTGCAGGAATTTGAGCTGGACGCCTGTTCGCTTCTGCCATTCCTGGAAGAAAGGAACATCCTGAAAGCTTGGCTTTACACTGCCGGCATTGCCGTTAAGCTCAGCCCAATAACTCAGCTTGGGCGCTCTTGATTGTGACTCGGAAACGGCGTCGATGTTCTCTTTGGAGTTTGAGCATGCTGTCAATAAACCGACCCCGATGGCCAACAACATGATCCCTATATAAGCTTTTTGGCGCATCATGTGTTCCTCCCTAACCCTGCTGCTGATCTCAAACTTGTCTCAGCCCATTTCTTTGAATTTGCCTGGTGTAATTCCCTCGTATTTCTTAAAAACCCGGATAAAGGTTGCCACTTCGTTATAACCAACAATTTTGGCGATCTCCGAGATGGAGTCTTTCCGGCTGGCCATCATCTTCTTGGCTTGATCAATCCGATATTTGCTTATATAATCCAACAAACCATCGCCGGTTTGCTCTTTGAATAATTTGGATAAATAGCTGCCCTTCAGCTCGAAGCGTTCACCGATCGTATTGACATTCAAATTCGCATCATGATAATGCTCCGCTATGTGCTTCATGACTTTCGCGATGAGATCACGCAGCGTTTCTGTCCGCTCTTTGGACTGATTCGATTCCACTTTGGCAGCGGCAAACCCGCACACTTCTTTGAGCAAAGTCTGAAGCTCATGCTGCATTTCTGCGAACGTATCACATGCAATAATATTCTCCATCCACAGAGGGTTGTCATCCAAAATGCCGCTATCGCCTTCTCCAAGCTCATTAATAGCTTTCACCATCGTACCTACTAGGTTGAAAATTAGACATTTGGCCAGCGTTAAGGACACGAACGGCTTATTGAAATTGCGCTCTGTGACGTCATTCATGAAAGCAGAAGCTTGGCTATAATCCCCCACTTTGATGAGATTGATAATTTGCTGCTCCACCTGCAGGGGGTAATAGTAGCCGAGCTGAGACTTATCCTCCGCGTCCCTGCGAAGATCATCGTAGGTGATAATCTCCCTTTTACCCAGGATCATCTTATACTCCATTGCATCCATCGCTTCTTGGTAGGCAATTGCCGCCCCAGAGAGAGTACTCTGAATACCGCCGATTGATACGGTTAAATCCATTCGAAACCGCGTCAGAAAGCGCTGCGCTTCGGCGGCGATCCAATTAAGATCCTCTCTCCAATCGGACGTGCCTGCATCATCAAAATTGATCAAACAAGCCATCATATCGTCCATTTCAGCTACATAGCCTGTATGCTGCCGTTGTCCGACTAATTCTTCCACGACATTCGTAATAATGAATTGAATCAGCTTGCGTCTCTCATTCATATCCATGCCTGGCAGATTGCCATTTAGACTTTCATGATTTTCCACTGCGAATAAAATGACAGCGAACTTGTTTGAGCTTAATTTAATATCAAATGACTTGAAAGCCTCTTCATAGGAAACTAAGGTGTCCATCTTGCCTTTCATCAAACGACTGAGCATATTAGAGCGCAGCACATTATGATGGGACTGCAATTGCAAAGCAATGCGCTCCTTTTCGTCGCGCGTATTAAAGATTTCTTTTTGGATAAAATGCAATTCATTCCAGTCCGTTCGTTCTTCCGTTGAATTCTTGTCAGAGAGCGATTTCACGAGCTGTTGAATAGGCGAATAATTCCGACGCAAGAAGAACCAAGTTAGAACACCAGCGCCCATTAAGCTGATAAAAATGCTGATATAGGTGAATTTGCGGACATATTCGGCTTTTTGCCAATAGATATTGCTTGGAATAACTAACACATACTTCAAATCTGAAATCTCGGACTGAATATAGAAAAGCTCTGAATCCCCATTGCCTGACGGTGACACCATCACATGATCACGATCCATCCATTGCTGCAGGATGAGGTTGTCTTGATCCGTCACAGGTAAATTGGACATTAGAACCTGATTGTCATGATTGAGAATAAGAATTTGACCGCCGTTAAAAAGCGAAATACTTTCCATCGCTTTTTGAAAGCGCTCCATATCCGCCATAACGACGACTGTACCCGCCTGTTTCCCATTTAAATCCTTAGGCAAGTGGGTAATGTAAGCGATCGCACTTTGGGGACTGGCAGAATCGACGTGAGGCAGCAGCACGAACTCGTTATTGGCAGCATGATTAATCATGTCCAGCCATTGCTCGTAGCGAAGCGTGCCTGTGTTGTGAATCGTATCGAAAGCTGTTTGTTTATCTCTAATATTGCCAGGCCTGAGAACAGCCGATTCCTGATCCCATGTAACATAAAATTCATCAATGGTCGCATACGAAGTTTGATACATGCGAAACTCCTTCACTAGCTGATACGCTAGGAATTGGGCATCACTCGACTGCTTCGTAGAATACATTAACGTCTGAAGCTTCGTATTCCAGGAAATTTCCATGTTCAACCGCTTCATCAAATCAATCTGAGTGTCTATCGAATAACGAACTTGCTTCAGCAAAGAATCATTGGCCCGGTGGATCTCACTCTTCAACGCTTCACTGGATTGTGAGTAAATAATCATACTCATGATCATCGGAATAAACAAAACAGCGCTATACGAGATGAGCCAAGTAAAAATGATACTCTTTCGCTTCTGCCAAAGAAAACGGAGATTCACATGGTTCTCCTCCCTATGTATGATGGATAAATGTCTGAAGGGATTGTCTCCACTTCATCTCATTATATCAACAATTGCAGAGGGAGGAATGTCCAAAATGAGGAATTCGATTGACAAAAAGTCTATTGGGTCCTGTTTTAACAACATGTTGCAGCAATGTTAGCCCTTTAACGAACCAACCATGACCCCTTTGACGAAGAAACGTTGGACGAACGGATAAATGCATAGCACAGGCAATGTCGCTACAACAATCGTTGCGTATTTAATTGTTTCTGCCATCTGGAAGCGATCCCCGGCATCTGCGCCTGCGGACATGCCATCCGTCGAGTTCGAGATGAGAATTTCACGAAGCACCAGCTGTAAGGGGAATAGCTCCCGGCTTTTGATAAACACAGAGGCATAGAACCAACCATTCCATTTATCCACCGCGTAATACAAAATCATAACAGCAATAACCGGCATGGAAAGCGGTATAATGATGCGGAACAAAATGGTAAAGTGGTTTGCACCATCAATTTTGGCCGATTCCTCCAAGCTGTCCGGTATCCCCATAAATGCTGTACGCATAATGATCAAATTAAAAGTTCCGATAGAAAACGGAATGATCGTAGCCCATAGCGAGTCTAGAAGACCGACATTTTTCACAACGAGATACAAGGGAATAAGTCCGCCATTGAAGAACATCGTGAAGACGATAATCATCATAAAAGCTTTATTCCAGATCACATTTTTTCTAGAAAGCACGTAAGCGCCAAGCGCGGTCATAAATAGGTTGACCACCACACCCGCAACGAGAATAAACAAGGTATTCCTGTAACCGATCAGAATTCCGGGATTGCTCATTACATTTTTGTAAGCTTCAATGCTAAAACCAAGCGGCTTGAACAAAATGCCTTTGAACGCAATAAGTTGACTGGCATCGCTCAAAGAAGCCATGACCACATAGAGCAGCGGATATAAGGTAACAACAACTAGAAATATGAGCAAGACATAGATACCAATATCGAACAGTCTTTCAAACAAACTTAGTCCTTTTTTCACAACTTTCACCTCACCATAAACTGCTTTTATTAACCTTACGGCTAATATAATTGGCTGTAATCAACAACACGAGATTAATAATGGAGTTGAACAAGCCTACTGCCGAACTGTAGCTCCATCCGAATTCCAGCAAACCTTTCCGGTACACGAAGGACGAAATAACGTCTGCGGTGTCATACGTCACTGGATTGTAGAGCAGAATAATTTTCTCAAAACCAACATTCAGCAGGTTGCCCATCCGCAAAATAAACATGATCGCTATCGTCGGCATAATGCCTGGCAGCGTAATATACATGATCTGCTTCCAGCGGCTGGCTCCATCCATTCGCGCGGCTTCATATTGTTCTAGATCAATACTCATTAACGCTGCAATATAAATAATGGATTCCCACCCGATTCGCTGCCAAATCTCTGACAAAATGTAGATCGATCTAAACAACTCAGGCTTCTGCAGCATGGCTTGTCCATCATAGCCAAACAGCATAAACAGCCTGTTAATTATCCCGTCCGCATTGGTGAAATCCGTAATAATCCCGCAAATCACGACGAGTGAAATAAAGTAAGGCATGTACGTAATCGTCTGCGCGACACGCTTAAACATTTTGCTGCGAACTTCATTAATGAGCAGCGCCAAGATAATGGGAGCAGGAAATTCAAAAACTAACGAATAAAGACTAATGACAATCGTATTTTTTAAAATCCGCCAGAAGTAGTAGCTGCCAAAAAAATCTTTGAAATGGGCAAAACCTACCCACTCACTGCCCAGAATCCCTTTCATAGGCGAGTATTCCTTAAAAGCAATCAATGCACCGTACATAGGGGCATAGTGAAAAACAGCATAATAAGCTAATACAGGAATCATCATGAGATACAAATATTTATTAAGTATAAAATCACGCACATACTTATTGGTGCTTGATTTGGTTCTGCTTGTTTGTGTGCTTTGCAGTGGCTGTGTCTTCGCCATTCTCTTCCTCACCTCTATGCAAACGGATAGAGAGGGCAGCACGGCCCTCCCTCGTATGAAGTTTTCTTATCGTTTATTAAACCGATCATTCGCCGCTTTTTGAATTTCAATCGCACGATCCAGCTTTAATGATTTCATTTTGGCTACATAGGAATCAAATTGATCCACTTTCTCATTGCCCAGAATAATCTTCAGTGTCATTTCATCGACCAAAGTATTGACATCCGTCATAATTTTCGCGAATTCCGAGCTCTCTTCCGGTGTTGGCGTAATTGGCGGCAGACTGTACTTATTTGCATCTGTTTTCTTCCACACGTTCACAGCTTCCCGTTGGGTTGCCATTGTAAAGAACTGCTCGGCATATCGTTTATCCTGCACGAACGGCCCGTTGTAACTGCCTCGTGTGTAAAGGGAAATTGCTTGCGCCGGCGCTAGTTTATCCGGATTTTTCAACAGCAGGTCCGTATATTTCGGATACCCGTTCTCTGAGTTATAGCTGACGCCTTCAGTTCCAAAGTTAAAAAACATATGGCCTTCATCGCTATAACCATAATCAAGCAATTGAACGGCAAGCGCCGGATCTTTCGCTTTCGTGGAGATTGCAACCATACCGCCGGAATCAAAAGCGGAAGCTCTTTGACCGAATTTAGGCATATCGCCTTTCTTTAAGACCGGATAAGGTGCGGCTACCAGCTGCGCTTTCGGATCTTTGCCTTGAACAAGCGGCTGCCATTTGCCGATTCCGCCCCCGGCATTGCCAATACTCGCTCCCGTCGCTCCTGAAGCAAAACCGCCATCAAGCGCTTTGGTATCCGCGGTAGCAATGTTTTTATCCAGCAAGCCTTCTTGGTACCATTGGCGGAAAAGGGTCAAATAATCCTTAAATCCGCTTTCCGCCGGGCCGAATTTAATATCGCCATTTTCAATGTAGAAGTTGCGATTCACGCCAAATGCGCCAAGGAATGCGCCATTGTATGACTCATTGAAGAAACGCGGTTTACTCACGAATGACAGAGGAGCTGCTGCGCCTTTCTTCTCCTTGAATGCTCTTAATGCCGCAGTCCACTCATCGATCGTCTCTGGGACAGGCAACCCTAACTCATCGAGCCAGTCTTTGCGAATAATAGGTCCTTGGAATACTTGCAAGTACTCATCGCCCCGGATAAAAGGAAATGCATAATAGCTGCCGTTATCTGTTTTGATTAACTTATCGACTTCTGGATGCTCTTTCAAATATTTCTTTAGATTAGGCGCGTTTTTATCAATCAGGTCATTCAACTTGAGAATGTAGCCATCCTTAATCGCTTTCTCCGGCCCCCCTGGGAAATCGTTGAGGAAATTGTACTCGATCATATCCGGCAAATCGCCGGATGCCAGCATCACATTAAGCGCTTCCTTTACTTGCCCTGTCGGAGGCGCTGTGAATTTAAGCGGAACTCCTGTTTTCTTCTGCCATTCTTGGAAGAACGGCACCTCGCTGTGCGATGTTTTTACACCGGTCAAGTTGCCATTCATCTCACCCCAGTAAGTAAGCGTCTTGCTCGTTTTTATCGGATACGATACTGCTGCAACCGCTGCCGGTGACTGCGTATCCGTATTCGTTGTTTTGGTTTCCGTTGGCGTGGAACAAGCAACCAGTGTTGTTCCCATCATCACTACGGCCACCGTAGAAGCTAACATTTTCTTCATTCGTGGACCCTCCAATAGTAGGTTAGAAATTGTGAGATGCATCTCTCCCTTAAGACTACGGGAATTTAGCGGCCCTCGATATGAGCAAAAACCAAAACTGCATGATCATTTCAGCAGCAAGCACTGACGATTTCTCCAACTGGATGGATGAAATCGTGAATGTAAAGCAGGCTCAGCCTTCATTCGCGCTGCCTTGGCGAGTTTGCTATTGCGATCTAGCAGTCTTTTTCAGTTGGGAAGGCTTGATTATCCCCGCACAGTGCATCCGTTTGGCGAAACAAATATTCGGCACGCTTCTTGAAAGGTGCGATCCAAAGCATACAGCCCCGTTTCCCCGCCAAGCAGGGCAGATTGCCCGGGAAATAATGGCACGCCTTCAGGCAGCCCCAGCCATAGCCCCAGCTCCAGCTGATCTGTCGTATCCTGCTTGCGGCCTGTGAACCAATACGCATTCTGATTTCACCAAATAAAAGTAAGTTACATACTCAACTCCAAGGCAGCATGATATAGCCCAGTGCTCTTCGGAAGCAATGAACTCAGTCGGATAACAGAAAAAGAAGGCCGGACTCACGTCCGCCTTCTCTTGTCAGCCCTTATAAAATTCACCCGAAGCCAGCAGCTTCCATTCGCCAATTATGAAACGTCCAAGGAGAATCGTTACCAAAAGGAACTATGATCCGCTAATTGACTCAAAATCGGATATTTGCAGCTGAAAGGGAAGTACGATCCCTTATTTCCCCACTTTACCGTGATATTACGGCAAATCAGACAAATTAGCGTACCATAGTTCCGTCTGACTAGCCAAATGGCTCGTTGAAGCACGAATAAGGGAACACAGTTCCCCTCCAAGGGGTTCATGTGAGCCGAATTACGCTTAAGCCCGATGAATCCAGCAGGATTCCGGCTGATTACACTTAAATACCAAAGCCGCTCATCAATGGCATAATAAATTTAAGCATCCCCATGCCAAATTTCATGAACCCGCCAATGTTCCCCAGGAAGCCTCCGCCTCCGCCCGTAGCAGCGCCAGCTCCAGCTCCGGCCCCTGCTCCAGCCCCGCCGCCTAGACCGCCCAATAGTCCGCCCAGTCCACCGGAACCTCCACCTCCGAACATACTGAGCAAGCCGCCTAAACCGGAGATGCTTGCTTTAGCTTTGCTCGAATTCTTCGGAAGTTTTTTCTGACTTTTCACACCTTCAAACAGCACCTCTTGACCTTGCACATCACGAACCATTCCGTAGTAGCAGCTTCCATCGGTTAAAACGATGACGACCGGCACCTTATTCATAACCTGACTAATTTGTGCAGTCGCCTGTGTGATTTCCATGTTCCCAGAACGTCTTTTCTTTGACTTGTAAGTTCTCTTCTTCATGTAACGAAACACTTCCTCTCATCGCACTCGTCCCTTCTAGGCAGTGTATGATACTGTTTTGGCATTTGACTGAGCAGGTATGTAGATAAATGAAAAAAGGCGCTTTAGACTCGCCAAACATGGCCATTCACACAATTCCTTGTCACAAAAGCAAAAACTGCCAAGACAGCGTTATCGCTGCCTTGACAGTTCATTCAGTCTACTCCTATTTCCCAATAAGAACCTGCTCCTGCCCGGTTTCCGCTGAACGATATACAGCTTCAAGCACAGCTATCACTCCGCGCGCATAATCAGGTGTGCAGCTAGTTTCACTGTGATTCCTGATGGCAGCAAGCAAATCGGAATATTGCCGTTCAAACGGCTTCGTCGTTCCCACCGCCTCGAGCTTCACATAAGCACCAGCTTGGCTGATCCACAAACTATTGCCCGTAACGAGCTTCAGCATGCCTTCCGTGCCAATGATTTCTGTTTCATTGCGTGATGCTCCTGCGTAGCCGGATTGAACAATTGTCGCCGGAATCCCTTCCTCCAGCTCCAAATAAATCATCCCGCTGCCTTCCACGTTTCCACGGCTTCCATAGTGACTGGTCGATGCTCGCAGTTTGCGAACGGATTGATCCGTCAGCCACTGTATTTTATCAATGGAATGTGTACCTAGATTGGCTAGAATGCCGCCGCCTGATTTTTCTTTTTCTAGAAACCACTGTGGACGCGAATCTTGAAAATAATGGATATGCCGGACATCATGGATCATTACCAGCTTGCCTATTGCCCCGCTTTGGATCAGGTTTTTGGCTTGGATATTCTCCGCCATGTAGTGCTGGGTATGTCCGACCAGAATACGAATATCTGCTTTCCGCCCCGCTGCAATGATCTCATCGCATTCAGCTACAGATAATGCCATTGGCTTCTCCAGCATAATATGACAACCATGCTCAGCCGCAAAAATGGCTGTCTCTTTATGCAAATAATGAGGCAGCGCGATCGTCACAATATCCGGTTGTTCCTGTTCGATCATCTCTTTGTAATCGCTATAGGCTTTAATCGAATAGAGATCAGCAATTTCATTTGCTTTTTCCACCACATAATCTACAACCGCACAAGCCACAAGCCCTTTGGTTGCTTGAATCGCATCAAAATGCTGTTTGGCAATAATCCCCGCACCGAGCACCGCTACCCGTAATTCTGCTTTTTGCATGTGCGACTCATCCTTTCTAATTTACAAATTCACAGGCAAACCGGTAACTCGGCTTTCATTCGCAGCTTCCATAAAACGAATAATTTGCAAAGTTTCTTCCGCATCAATATGTGCTTTTTTCAACTGAAACATCGACATTATCTGTTCCAATAAACTGGCGTAATACGATTTGGGATGTTGATAGATATCTATAAATTGTGTTTTGTTCTCCCTATGCAGCAGAGCACCAAATTCTGTATTGCCTTTGCGATTGCCACGGATCGTCCCGATACTGCCGTTCGCCCAAACACCTGTAATGAAATCATGATTTTCATTGGTCACAGCTGTTACTTGCTTGCAGTCTTTGCCCAATGTTCGGAACAGCATCTCTACCGTATGCACGCCATACCAAAACAATCCCGGCTGCGTCGCTTGCAGCGCCATCGGTCCGTAGCAATCCATTCCAAACACAGGACCACCTTCTGTTTCCAGCAGTGCCTCGGTTAATCCTTCCGCATAGCGCAGTGCCGAGCTGCTCATTACAGATATGCCATGCTGCTTCGCCATTTCAAACATTGCTTTGGCATCCGCCGATGAAAGGGCCATAGGCTTATCAACAAAAACAGGTTTACCGTATGCGGCAATGCGTTGAAACTGCTCCAAATGTACCCGACTATCTACGGACTCGAGCAAAATAGCATCACAATTCGCAGCAACTTCTTCAATGGAATCCACGATCTTCACACCATATTGAGTGCGCAGCTTATCCGTAAATCCCTCAACACGCGAATAACTCAATTCGAAATCGGCTGAACCTCCCGGGAAAGCAATCGTTACCTCTCCGCCCGGAACATGATAAGCATGATTCTGATCATGCAATAATTCCGTAAAGGCAACAACATGAGACGTATCCAAACCTATAATACCGATGCGAATCTTGCTCTGTGACATATCTAATCCATCCTCTTAAAAATAATCTTCTATCTGTTATTTTAATCAGCATTCATTTTAAAGACAAGTCTTTAAAATGTCCTTATATAAAACACCGACTTCTCTATATACTCAACATGTTTGATTTCTACCTCTACCTTTTGCTTTCCGAGAAAACGAATGCTTACTGTTTCCATAGACATACCCGCTTGAATGGAAATATTCTCCTTTTAAATCGTTTTATTAAACAATCCTTTGTACTGCTTTGGAGAGATTCCCGTATATTTCTTAAACAGTCGTGTAAAGGTTTGAATATCATTAAAGCCAAGCCGTTCACTGATTTCCGTTATATTCATTTCGCGCATTTCGAGCAGCGATTTGGCCTTGGCGATTTTGATTTCCCGGTGCAGCAGAATCGGGGACTTGCCGAATATCGCTTTGAACTGGTTGCTGACATAGGTCGGATTCATATGCAGTTCTTCAGCTAGATCCGCGAGTGAAAGCGATGCTTCGGGCTGGGTAACAATTTTTAGCAGGATGGATAAAAAACTATGGGATTGCTGGCTCTCCGTTACGGTCTTGGCGCTTCCCCAAGCGCTACCCAGCAGTAAATAAAGCAATTCAAGCGATTTGGCCTTTTGTAAAATGATAGTGGGCAAATGCCCCTGCGTAGACATTGAAAGCATGAATTCATCGAATACTTGCTCAAATCTTTTATGATTTTTCAGCGGATATATATAGGGAATCTGTAAAAAGGGCAAAACATCAACCACGTTATGAATGTTGTACGTGAAGTGCCACCACAGGAATTCGGTTTCCTCATCACTATCCTTGTATTGATCATGCTTCAGATATGGAGGAATAAAGATAACAGAACCCGGATGCAGGTTGTATACCTGGTCCTGGACCTTCAATTTAGCAGAACCTTTCCTGACATAAGTCATCATATAGCAGTCATCTAATCTCCGGTTGCGGTAGTTCATTTCCTTGCGGTTGTGGATATCAAATTTTAGAATTTTTAATTCCGCTGTTTCCAGCAGGGAGGAGATCAAATCTGCTTTCACCTGCCTCACCTCCTATTCACGTTCTCATCTTTGCTGAAATCGTATGTCAATTATGCTTTGTTGTAAAGATACTCATGTTAAAATTTAGAATAGCCTCAAACAGGTTCTAGTTGATCGTGATGCAAGCTATTTGTCCGGAATCGACACAGCATCAGCGAAAAGGTGAATAGGTTGGAGTAAAAACCTGCGATAATACATCCTTTTTCATAGAAATCGCATGAAAATCTGGAAATCCCTGCAATAATGCAGGAATCCCCAGATTTTCCGCCCTATAATCAGAGTATAGTCTCAAAAACCTGCACAATCGCAGGAATTTACCACAAATGGCTGCTTCACCAACCAAATGCCTGCACAATCGCAGGTTTACACAAACACAGCCCCACAAAAACAACATCTCAACAGTTCAGTGATGCCAAACCCGTCCCTTCTTCCCTCCATTTCAGGATTTCATCTGGAAAATCTTATGCCTAACGAAAAAGAGAGAACCGACGACACGATCACCGCCGGTTCTCTCTCGTTTATTTTCCCAAAAAAGCAACTATTTTGCTTATTAGCATCGCAGCCTGTGCGCGGTTCGACGTCTCTTTCGGATGGATGCCGTTAGAGTAGCCTTCCAGCAGTCCTAACTGGACGAAATCCGCGACACTGTCAGCAGCATAGTCGGATATCGACGAATAGTCGTTGAATGTCTCCAATACAGACAGGCTGCTATGAGTGGAGAGGTGATTGGACGCTCGTAATGCGCGATTCGTAAGTACCACCATATCCTCTCGTGTAAGGGACTCTTTGGGGTGGAAATTGTTGCTTTCATCACCTTCCACGATACCCAAGCTTCTTGCCGCAGCTAGAGGCTCAGCGTAATACAAACCATCCTGCACATCCTCAAATTGGTGTTCTGTCGTGCCCTTTAGCTGCAGGGTTCTCATCAACAGCAAGACAAAGTCGGCACGTGTGACCGAACTAGCAGGACTAAACATACGCTCAGCCGTACCTGTCACAATACCTTTGGCAGCCAGTGCTTCAATCGCCGATATCGCCCAGTCGAAATCATCGAGGTCATCGAAGCGGTATTGACTCAGTATAGCAAGAGAGAGTTTGCTATCTATTTGAAGAGCGGAACTCGCAAGTGCGGAATCGACGACCTTCACGCTGCTCAACATCAGCTCAACATTTCCCGAACGTATCGCTTCCAAATGAATCTTGAAAAGCTGCTGCTCGCCATTCAATCCCTTAGCTTTTCCTACTTGTGTGTGCGCGAGCTGAATATTTGTATCTTTGATGATCGGATTCACAGAAAATCCGGGAATGTCCGTCTTAGCATCCTTCAGCTTTAAACGAGTTGGATCATAAACCAAATTGACTTCGAAAGCATAAACGTCTTTGAGATGACTTCCTTGGATCAGAACTTCAATGGTATCACCTTTTGTAACCGATTTATTGGAAATCTTCATTGCATACGCAGGTGCCTCACTTATTTCTGATGCTGCTGCAGATACGGATGTAAGGATCATACTCGTTAAGAAGAATAACATCATACTGCTGGTTAACCATCGCCTCAATCCCATGTTCGATATCTCCCTTCAACATCGAAAAACGTGAACTTATTCTTTTGTTAGAAGGCCGTATGCGATACATTTCGTATCGCATACGGCGCAATTTTACCAGTTGCCTACATAACTATTCCTGAAGAATTTTTTGTGCAACAGCTGCAAGATCGAAGAGATCCACTTTATTATCGTTGTTGACATCTGCCTTCTTGTACAGTGCCCAATCTGGATCCGAGGATGTTTTGCCATAAGCTGCCGCAACAATAGCCAAATCACCGATGGTGAATTTGCCATCTCCATTTGTATCTCCTGGCGAAGCGGTCCGTACGGATTGCGTGAATGTCGACAAGGCCGCACTCAAATCAGTTACCGCTTGAGCGACTTGTTGTTTCGTTGCATTGGCATTCGCTGCTACCGCTTTCGCTATATCAATCGCAGCTTGCAGTGCCGCTTTGGAACCAGCAGGGTATTGACCTATTTGCGAACCTTCTACAGCAGCATCGTGTTTCGATTGCGCATCCTGTATGGTTGCATTCAGCAGGGTCAAATCTACCGTTGCCTTAATCTGAATAGGCAGTGAGGTGCCGTCGATATCACTCTCGATCCCTTGCCCATCCGCTAAGGTAAACTTCGTCAATGTTATTGCTGTGTTTGTCGACTCCTCCGAAGACTTCGCCTTCCAATGAAGCGTAATTACATTGCCACTCAGAGCTGAACCGCTTAAATTCGCTGTAATTAAACGTACTTTACCCGCTTCAACCTTCTTGTCAACAAGAATGAAGCCTTCTTTTAAAGAATCCGCTGAAATAAATTCAAGCTGACTGTCATTGTAAGAAAAACTCAAATCTTGCGCATAACTGCCCGTTGTTAGAGCATCCAAACCAAGAGTAACATCAAAGGCTTGGCCGCTGGAGACTGCTGCCGGGCCTGTCAAGGTTGTGCTTGAAGCTGCAACTCCATAGACGTTGAGTTCTCTAACGGACCACCAGCTTGAGGATGTACTCGTTTGCACCACCTTGATGTAACGTGCAGTTTGTTTCGCAAAAGAGACTGACATCACAGGCCCCGTGCCTGCTCCGCTGGCAATTGCACTGCCCCAATTCGTACCGTCATTGGAAACATAGACTTCATAGCCACGTGCATAATCTTGATTGCTGCCCGTTGAATCCAGCACAATTTTGTTGAAGCTTTGGGCAGTCTTCATATCTACTGTAATGGATTGACCCGGTACCATCGGGGCTCCCGTACTCCAGCGGGTGGACATGCTGCCATCCAGTAGATTGGCCGGACCGTCTCCGCTAGTTGGGGAAGAGGTCGCTGTCCATCCTGTCCGGTCAAGAGCTTTGGCCGGTGTTGTGACCGTTGCTGTGTTGCTGGCCGGCGATATGTTGCCCGCACTATCCTTTGCTTTGACCGTATAGCTGTAGGACGTAGAGGCTTTCACCCCAGTATCGCTGAATGTCTTGGCTGCTGTCGTGCCAACAACCACTCCATCGCGATAAATGTCATAGCCAGCGACACCAATATTGTCCGTAGAAGCTGTCCAACTTAAATTGACTTGATTATACGTCGCAGCCGTTGCCGTCAGATTCTGCGGGGCAGTTGGCGGAATCGTATCCCCCTGATTGGACCCCA
The DNA here is from genome assembly GCF_002027705.1 of Paenibacillus ferrarius. Classification (GTDB taxonomy): domain Bacteria; phylum Bacillota; class Bacilli; order Paenibacillales; family NBRC-103111; genus Paenibacillus_E; species Paenibacillus_E ferrarius. The sequence goes on from NZ_MBTG01000008.1 coordinate 172,840, forward strand.
CGAATTCTGTAACAGTTTGCCGCATCGCTTCTCCTGGGGAGTTGGCATATACAGCACCGCCAGTATCGTTAATAATATGCGAGATTTCACTGCCAGGCGTTCCATTTAACCAAATTGTTGTGGCATGATGGATTTTCACACCCTCTACCTTAGGAACTTCGATTGCACTATCCAGCTTCACAGCTGCATCTCGGAAGAAGGAATAAACGCCAAGGCCCCATGCCTCATGGTCGGTTACCGTATCTGCCACTTTATAAGAAGCATATCCCTTGACTGTCCCATTTTTACTCATCCAAGCTGCTTGATTAGGAACATCGTACGGAATCTCTGATTGATAAAAATAAACTCGACCGCCATTGCCGTTCCACAGCGTTTGATATTCGTTATGGTGTTCATTAAATAAACCATACAGCGTAACATTGTTGCCATTGACAACTAGGCCGTTTTTGGAAACATTATTCGTCCAAGCAGCGCCTGCCCCATGGTCAGCACGCCATAACCAGAAATGGTCCCCAATGACATTATTGCTGTTAATCTTCAGTTCCGCATCATTCTTGCCATTAACGAAACCGCCCGTGCGGAAAAAAAGATCGCTGAGCGAAGTTGGATTGGCTGAATGATCTGCCGAACTGCCTGTAGGACCAACTTCCAACAAAGAAGTAGAGCCAATTGGACCCGCATCATAAACAATCCCCGCAATTTTCACACCGTCTACATCAGCAACCGACATGGCCGCTTTGCCTGTATCTGGAATGAGTGTCGGCATACCTATACCAAGCACGACCGTATTTGGATTACTGATACGAATCGTATCATTCAAGTGATAGATTCCCGGTGTAAATAAAATATGCTTCCCTTGGCTAAGCGCATCGTTAATGCTTGCGGCATTCGATAAATCTGATCGAGCAATGTAGAACTGATCCAAAGAGATGGATTGACCAGGTGTAGTTCCGTTCGCCCAGCTCGCTCCTTGCGTATTCGTCGCAAGAGATGGAACAAATACTTCGTATTGTCCAGAATTATTGATATACAGATATGGCTTTTCTCTTACGGTTGGCGTTTTGTCGACAACCGTATAAGGCGCGTCTGGGAACTGCCCTGCGGGCGCATTCTTATCTCCGACAAATACCATGTTCCACACACCGTTCGACCAGCTGGCCCATTCACTATTCCGCGAGAACCACTGCTGCTGAGAGGCTGGAACAATCGCATTATCAACGATAGAGTCAGCCAGATATCCACCACTCGCCCATCCAGCGTTCCAGTTCGAATCAAAATCAAATAATTGCAATTCACCTTTAATGTGCAATCTTCTTAGTGGCGCTGCTTGTGAAACCGCGATTTGCGTTTTACCGTTGGATGGGATAATCGTTAGATTCTCAATCCCTCGCCAAAAGTTACGCGTCGCGTTGCCGTTATCCCAATCCGCATTCACATTCAATCCGCCGTTAATCGTCACATCGCCCGGATTTTGCCCAAGGCCGGATGCCTGTGTATAGAAGCCTACATTGAAGTTCACGTTATAGGTACCTGGTTTGAAAAGAAAGGCATCTCGCTCGCTTCCAAACTCGTTAGACTCTTGTCTGCTGAATACGGAATTCGTTGTATTCTGAATATCAGCAGCCGACATGGATGGGTCAAATACATACACATTCGGGCCAAAAATCGTTGAATTGGCCGCACTTATTGGCGTTTCCGCGCTTGATACACCTGGCATCCACATACTTAACGCTATTGCCATTACGGAAATAGACGAAACCATCTTTTTGATTTTTCGCATTTCGTACCTCCTATAGTTTTAACCCTTCAAAGCTTCCCACTTCAATCAGTAAGCGTTTACAAAGTTGCTGCACCATTCTCCTTTCTTTTTTAAAATAAGAGCATGTTCGTAGTTGATATATGTATCATAAGTAATTAAATCCCCTATTGAAAGGGGAGAACTTAAGATTAAAGGTGTGCTTTATTAAGAACATGCTATTAATTCCCTTCACTCCTTTCATCAATCAGGCTTTTATTTTCAATCGCTGCCGAAAGCACGATAAGTGTCGAAGAGAAACCGTAAGGGCCGCACGAATCCAGAAAAACGGTTAATGTTTCCATGGATGTGGTAATTATTTTCATCATGAAATTATATTCTCCGCTGATGCGGTACAATTCGATGACATCCGGAGATTGCGAGCAGAATGCCTGAAAATCCATACAACTGCTCGTCTTGAAAAGTACGAACGCCGTGACATCTTTACCAAGCCTCTTGGGCGAGAGAACGGCCTTGTAGCCTGCGATGATCCCTTGCTCCTCCAGCTTGCGGATCCGTTCAGTAACGGCTGGCTGTGTCATCGCGATTGTTCTGCCGATTTCGGCAACTGCCATTCGCGCGTTCTCATGCAGCAGGGAAAGTATTTGACTGTCGATTTTATCCATATCAATCATCCGCCTTTCATTTATACGGTTCAAGTGCATTTTTAACTTTAATATGAAGAATTTTATTCAATTATAACATGATTTATATATGTAAAACTTTTTTTAATCCTTATAAAATGTTATCAGAAGATACTTTAAAGGAGTGGATCCTACATGATCACGACAAAATCATTTACGCTCGACAGCCCTCTGGCCATCGGCAGCTTGGAGCTTCGCAACCGATTAATTATGGCGCCTATGCAGCAATACAATGGCTCTCCGGAAGGTTATGCCACTGAGCATCATATTCAGCATTACGCGAGAAGTGCGAATGCCGTTGGACTCATCATTGTGGAGTCAACCGCGGTGTCGGGCAACGGCAGATTGGTGCCTAATGACATCGGGATTTATTCAGATCGGCACGCCGACGCGCTGAAAAGGGTAACTGAAGCCGTGCATGCCCGGCATACCCCGCTATTCGTGCAGCTATCCCACGGAGGAAGAAAATCGGACCCGCAAGTGACGAAACGGCTTATCGCGCCTAGTGCGATTGCCTATGACGAGATATTCGGAAAACCGGCGCAATTATCGGTCTCCGACATAGAAACCCTTATTGAGGATTACCGTTTGGCTGCCAGACGCAGCATCGCGGCGGGCTTTGACGGGATCGAGGTACATGCGGCTCACGGATTCTTGATTCATCAGTTTTTGTCTCCGCTCTCTAATTTCCGCACCGACGCCTACGGCGGAACACTGGAGGGCAGAAGCAAATTTTTGCAAGACACACTTGCTGCAATCCGCTCCGAAACCGGCAGCCAATACCCCGTTATCGTGCGGGTCTCCTCAACGGATTACACCGATGGCGGTTTAAATCCGCATGAGCTCGCGCTCATACTTAAACCGCTTGAAGCCAAAGGGCTTCTTGACGGCGTCGATGTCTCCTCTGGCGGTCTTCTACCGACCGCGCCGACGGATGTCCATCCTGGCTACCAGCTGCCAGACGCTGCTGTGATCAAGCAGCATCTTCAAATCCCTGTTATCGCCGTCGGGAAAATCTATACCCGCAGCTTCGCGGACCGGATCATCAGGGACCAATTGGCGGATGCCGTCGCGATTGGCCGGCCAATGCTTGAGAATCCCGACTTCGCGCAGCAAATGCTGATGAGTCCTCGCTGAGCCTTCTACTCTCTTGCCATGTCATTGGCAAGAGATAACAACACGGCCAAAAGACTGTCAGCGCATTTGCAAGCCAAACCTGCAAAAATGCATCCTTTTGAGCTCAAAATAAGCTGTATCACCAAAAGCCTGCAGGAATGCAGGCTTTTGAGGCATTTGCTTACCTATCGAGCAAAAAAACAAAAAATTCCTGCACAATCGCAGGAATTTCCATATTTCACCTCGGTTTATCCCGGGAAGCCTGCATTATCGCAGGCTTTCCTAGCGATTAGCATCCAGATGAATATATTGAAGCAAGGCTACCAGATCCGTCAATCGCTCTTTTTGCGATAAATAATAACGACTTGGCTCGAGCCGCTTTATCGCGATAGCTTCTTGTATAAGTCCGTGCCATTTTTCCGGCAGCTGCTGAATACCGTAGTTTCCTGCGCCAATTTTGCTGGTTATGTCCCGTTCTTTTAACGTATACCATTGTCGCAACATTCCCAGTGTACACCACTCGATCGCTTTATCAAGCTGTTCGATATAGGTTACGTCCTCCAACACGTTGTCGAACGATAATTGTTTCTCTAAGCGGTCTATCCAATTAACCCAGTAGCTATTCAGGTTGCCTTTGACATATGCGAGCAGCGAAGCAAGGTCTATCTCGTAATGGAATGCTACAGCCGAGCCATAGATGCGAATACCATGCTTTTTCAAAATCCACCAAGTAATCGGATTAATATCGGCTCCAGAGCCATCGGTATGCAGCCGTTTATTGAAATAAGCAACGAAAGTGTTCATTTCATTTGGCTTTTTCCCTACGTCTTCGAGGAGGATGTAAGCCCCCATTATATCTGCATTTGGAAGCTCTCTTTCAACCTCTTCATGTGCCGCCATAATGGACTGGATCTCTAACTGCGTAAGCGGTTTGCGAACAATGGCTACAAAGTCGATATCACTGGTACCCTCTATATAGTCATTTAACGCAACCGAGCCGTACAAATACACGGATTCAACGCTCGATGTGCGGGCCTCTAAAGCTTCGCACAACCGATTCATCGTTTTTTCGACTATTTCAGGCAACATAGCAGCCACCTCCTTCCGGGTTCAAAGCTCATTCTTAAGCCACATTATAAGTGGAGCGAGCCTCCCGATAAAGAGAAAAAAGCCTGCTGACTTTTTCCAGTTTTAGTTTGAAGATTCCTAACATGCAAATCAAAAGAGAAGCTGCCGCAACCAACCGAGGCACCTTCTCTTTATACGCAAGTTTTATTTTGTTCCGATGACAACAGTGGCGTCCAACTCGTCGCAACGGGCTGCTCGCGCAATCAGTCCATTCCGGGCGAAAATCTCGACAGTATGCGGCGCTTGGCGCTCACTAGTCTCGACTAGCAGATGGCCGCCCGGCGCCAGCCAAAGTGGCGCCGCAGAAGCTACCCGGCGCTGAATGTCAAGCCCGTCCGCGCCCCCGTCGAGAGCGGCCCGCGCTTCATGGATGCGGGCCTCTTGAGGGAGCAGCTTGATCGACTCCGTAGGTACGTAGGGGGTGTTTGCGATCAAGATATCGACGCGGCCCTGCAACCTGGCAGGCAGCGGCTCGAAGAGGTCGCCTTCGTATACATGGCCGCCAACACCTGCAACGTTGCGGCGGGCACAACGAACGGCAGCAGGGTCGATGTCGACGGCGTGCAATTCGCTCCAATCCAGCGCTGCGACCAGCGCGACGCCTAGTGCTCCGGAGCCGCAGCACATGTCCACCACGATGGTTCTTGACCTTGCAAGATCAGCAGCTTGACGGACAAGAAACTCGGTGCGATGTCGCGGAACGAATACGCCCGAGTCGACCGCTATCCGCAGACCGCAGAACTCCGCCCAGCCGATCACATGTTCGAGGGGCGAACCGGCAACCCGGCTTTCGATCATCGCGGCGAGATCAGCAGGTGTCCGCCCAGCGGAGATGAGCAAATCGGCCTCATCTTCGGCGAACACACAACCAGCAGCCCGAAGCCTGTTGACGATTGCTGTATAGCTCCAAGGTGATTTTGTTATGTCCATAATCCCTCATTTCGGAATGATTATCTTTTTAGCAGATACCCATCATTTTATCCCCGTCTCCGTTTGCTGAACAGATACAAAATCATTATAAGAATTCTCTCTTCCATCACAAAGGAACCCACAGCTCAAGGCTGAGGGTCTCCGTTCTATCTATCAGCGGGCAATTGCTCACTCGAAATAGTGTCTGCTGCTGCTCCCTGTAACGTTCCCTCCTAGATGGAAGGTGCCGTATCTTTTTCAGATTGATTAGAAGCGTTTAATAAGACTACGCCGCCGATGATGAAGGCAATCCCGCAAAAAGTCATCAGACTGAACGCGTCGCCCCATACTAGGACCCCTATTAACGCAGTCAACGCTGTACCTACACCTGACCATATCGCATAGGCTAAGCTTAAAGGCAGGGTTCTAAGACTTATCGAAAAGAAATAAAAGGCAATGCCAAAGCCCAAAATAACGGCAACAGAAGGCGCCAAGACAGTAAATCCATTTGACATTTTAAGCATCGTTGTCCCACATATTTCACTAATAACGGCGATTCCTAATGCTAGATATCCATTCATAACTATGACCTCCGATTCACCAAAGGTTAATGCGAGCCGTCCACAGAAAGCTTCATCATAACAACGCCGCCAATGATTAGCACTAATCCTAAATAGTTTTTGAGATTTAACTTTTCCTTATAAATAACGACACCGATTAAGGCGGTCAAAGCTGTACCTGCACCTGACCATATCGCATAAGCTGTTCCGAGCGGAATCACTTTAAGGGATAACGACAAGCAATAAAATGCTAAACCCATCCCCATAACTACGCCTAAAGAAGGGAACAGCTTCTTAAATCCGTTCGACATTTTAAGCATCGAACTCCCGAATACCTCAGCTAGAATAGCTGCTGCCAATAATACAAATGAATTCAACACTACACCTCCTACTCCGTCATCGCGCTCATTTCACGAAGTACTTTCTCACGCAGTTCGTCATCCAACTTCCCTAGACCAAACATTTCGGCAAACCATAAGCCATCAGCTGCCAGCCTGACCATCGTAGAACGTACAGGATCAATGCCATCGTTCTCTAAATTCCTTTGCCAGATGGCGTATTGATTTTGAAGCTTGCCAAGCAATTCCGGATTAGTAAAGAGGGCAGCGGTAAGAGCTGTATTGATCCCGTTTCCTGCTATATCTTCATAGGTGGATGTGAGATAAGCACGACTCCACTTGCCATTCTCCACCGTGTCTCGGTCCACCCTATCTTGAATATCAGCAACAAATTCAGTAGCGATTTCTTCCACCATGCCTTTGATTAAAGCTTCTTTACTCGGAAAATGGTGAAGCAAGCCTCCTTTGCTGACCCCAGCTTCCTTCGCTGCTGCCTCAAGTGTAAGCTTCTCAACCCCTCGAGTTTTGACTAGATTCGAAGCTGCCGCCAAGATATTATTGCGTTTAGAATTACTGTTCACGTTTATCACCTCTCATTTAGTATACCGTCCAGACGGTTTTATCGCAAACGCAAACTAATGTTTTTTGATTTTAATTTTTATTCAAATAGTTATTTACAAACCGATGGTCGGTTTATATAATAAGAGTAACAAAGCCACCCCCACCAACAAATAAGGAGGAATTACGATGAAGCAAGAAGATCGCAGGCAGCAAACCATTCAACTGTTGCTTCAATCAACCAAAGTGCTAATAGCGGAAAAAGGATGTCACGCATTCACATTGAAGGACATTATGGATAAGTCGGGGTTATCGAAGGGTGCTATCTTCCATTATGTGAAGAGTAAAGACGAAATCTTCGCCTGGGTGCTGCAAGAACGACTCGAGGAGACCAATGAACGATTCATGAACGAGGTGAAGCAGGAATCCCCTTCCTTCGATGGGCCGATGCAGCAAATCGTCGGACGGTTCGCCTCTTTGAGCGACACGAATGACGTCACGAACAAGGTGTTGATGTATTTGCTGGGCAAGGAAGATCAGCCTGCGGTTGCCCAAGCGCTCAACCAGTTTTATGAGCAATCCGTCCATTATGCCAAGCTTTGGATCACAACCGGCCAACAACATGCGGTCATCTCAGCGGCGGTGGATGCAGGCAAAACAGCGGAGCTCTTCGTTCTGCTCTCCCTTGGCATAAGGATGCGCACTTCTATGCCGCAAGCCTCCTCTGCTTTCCATATCCAAGATTATTCAGCATGGATGACGCAAATTTTGAATCCGCACCAATAATACAAACGACCGGAGGGATAACGATGATTCCTTTTTATGCGCTTATCGTTTCTTTTCTATTATTCAAGGTTCTTGGCTTACTCGGACTATCTTATTGGGAAGGATGGCATACAGCTCTTCAAGGAGCAGTAGCTGCCATGTTCTTACTTACCGCCTCAGCTCATTGGGGGAAAAGCCGACAAGACCTGATTCGCATGGTCCCTTCATCGTTCCCGCGGCCGGATTGGCTAGTAACGGCGACCGGATGGCTTGAAATTGCCGGAGCTGTCGGCATACTGCTTCCAGCTACTTCCCGCGTAGCTTCCATCTGCTTGGCACTCATGCTGATTGCAATGTTCCCTGCTAATCTGCGTGCAGCCCGAGAAGGATTAACCATACGCGGCCGAGCAACGCCCAAACTGCTTGTTCGAACATTACTGCAGCTCGTGTTTCTCACTGCGGTTATTCTAGCTGGCTAAGCCTAAACTAATGGGATTATTCTGTCATAGTGGAAGGAAATGAAATTTCAAATATGGTTCCTCTCCCCACTTCGCTCGCTACGTTGATGTTCCCCTTCATCGCTCGGAGCAGGCTGAAAGAAACCATAGTGCCTAGACCAGTCCCTTTTTCTTTGGTCGAAAAGTAAGGAGTTCCAAGCCTGCTGATCTGCTCTTGCGTCATCCCAATCCCTGTATCCGTTATGGTTAATACGAGGTCATTCTTCTGTTTGCTTAAGCTGATGCTTAACACACCGCCGTCGGCAGACATGGCCTCAATCGCGTTTTTCCCAATATTAATCAGCGACTGCCGAAGTTTATTTCGATCACCGAGCATAAACATACTGTTCTCCTGCAATAAAACATTGATCTGCACCTCATGGTAATTCGCGAAAGTTTGAAGCACATGGACGACATACTGAACCTCATCATGCAAATTAATCTTCTCGATCTTCTCCGGCTCCGGTTTGGCAATGGCCAAATAATCCGTAATAATCATTTGTGCGCGCTCCAGCTCCTCCAGCGAGATCTTTTGATAAAACAGTTTTTTCTCCTGCTCCAGCCCCTGAGCTCCCATTAGTTGAATAAACCCTCTTACCGACGTAAGTGGATTACGTATTTCATGTGCAACTGAGGCAGCCATCTCACTGACGATTTTTATTTTATCGCTAAGCACAGCCTTTTCTTGCATATGATGATAGTTTTGTAGAAACTCGATTAGAAATACGACTAAAGCTGTCACCGCACCTTGCAAAATATATACTTTTAACGTTTCCGATCTGTGCAACAGCAAAAGGCCAATGTTATGTATCAGCAGCAGATAGATTGTAAATGTCACAATTTTTATAAAAACGCCCATCAATATGGCCGTGATCATTTTCTTATAGATATCATATTGCTTGTACTTTTTCAAAAAAACAGCAATACAAATCATCGTCGGTACAAAAGCAAGAGCATATTCAAGATTATTCGGACTCCCTATCACAAATCGACAGACGAGCACCGTCGCATAGAGGAACACCGACACATAAATACCGCCATACAAAGAGCCCACCAGCAGCGGAATCGAACGGAAATCATAAATAAGGTTGTATAAATTCACAGGAAACGACATCGTAAATACGATAGCTACAGCAAAAACAATGAAAATCATTAACCGATAAAGCTTGGAATTATTCTGAAATTTAATGATATAAGGATAGAAAGCCAGCGGGGAATAGATTAAGAAGACATTTAATATAAAGTCTTTAAAATAGTTGATCATCGGGGGCACCGTCTTATGGTTATATTTTCAAATGTATACGCTCGCTCTACCTGTCATAATTCGGTGTAATTCCTTGGAATCCTTCAAACCATTTTACATATTTCTCCTTTTCAAACGGAAAGAGACCCACAGGAACATGCTGTGAGTCTCTTTTTACTTATTTATGGAAATAGTTGCTTTCGTGCACCCAATCCGCAATCTGAAAGGAACGAAGAAGATGGCTCATGTCTGGCTCTTCAGGCTGTCTGCCTACAATGGCCCCATCGTTCAGAACGGTATAATCTCGCTTCGTATTGACGAGAATTTTGCCCATTGCGGTCGATTCGAATTTCGCGGCGTCTACCCCCATCAGATAAGCAAGCGTTGGCAAGGTATCGATTTGTCCACCGACCGTTTCAATCGTCTCGCTCTGCATGCCCTTGCTGTAGACGATGAATGGAAGTTTCAGCGTATGCGATCTCCACTTTTCGTTTTCCAGCGGTGGGAGGGCGTCAATCTGGTCCTGATAATATTTATGGACGCCCGTATGATCGCCATACACGACGACAACCGTGTTATCCAATAGTCCTGCTTTGTCCATTTTACCTAAAAATGCACCGATCTGCTTATCCGTATAATGCAGTGCCTGAAAGTAGGCACCCATAATCGTCTGCTCGAGGCTGGGATTCAGGCGCAGTTCCCTCTTGTCTTCGGCCAAATCAAACGGACCATGGCTTGATAAAGTAACCAGATGCAGCAGGAATGGCTGATGTACGTCCTTGATTTTATCACTCATCTGGCGCAGGTACGACTCATCTGAGAAGCCGATTCCGACCTGCTCGTCGAAATTAAATTTACGTAAATCCCAGCTCTCTTGATAGCCAATCGCATGATGCGCTTCAAGCCAATTCCAGTTTCCGGCTGGTTCCGGATGTGACGAAATCGTATGATACCCGATGCCCTCAAGCAGCTTTGGCAGCGAATTGTACGTATTGGTAGGGTAGCGATAGAAGTTTGTCCCCGACCTGAGCGGAAATATCGAAGTTGTCGTAAGCAAATCACTGTCTGAGCTGGTTCCGTTATTGACTTGCTCATAGAAGTTCGTAAAGTTCAAGCTGCTGCCCAGCATCCGATTCAAGTTCGGTGTAATTTCCTGCCCGTTTGCCTTCTGGCCGAGCACGAACGCTTCCAAGGATTCAACCTGAATCACAATCAGGTTTTTCCCTAGAAATTTGCCTTTATAGCCATTGTCAGGCAGCTTCTCAGCATTACTCGCGAACCAATCCTGCACTTCGCCGCGTTCTTGCGATGTAAGATCAACTTCTTTGGTTTCACCAAACAACCTTAGTCCATCGAGAAAATGATAGCCAATCGGCGACATGTTCGACATGGACTGAAAGGGAACCCAGCACATTCTCAGAAAGATCATCTGACCTTTCGTAGCGTCCTGCACATCAATTCGGTAATGGTCGTAGGAGATGACGCCTACGGCTGCTGCCATCAGAATGGCAGCGAGTACCGGATGCCTTCTGTGCCTGCGCTTTCCAGCTGCAGCGGCGGTTTTCATGCGAAAAAGCGCAAAGCAACCGATGATGATGAGATCGATCAGAAACCAAAAATCGAATAATCGAATAACCGTCCATAGATTTAAGTGGAGCGGATTAAAACCGTTTGCATGCTGAATAAACCGCAGAGACAAAAAAGCGGCATAGGCACGGTAGTAAACCAAATCCCAGAAAAGCAGCAAACTAAAGGCCGTATGTATAACGAGCAAATACGTACGGCGGCCGCGGTTTGTGAAGAACAGTCCGATCGCCACGAAGAACAAAACGAACATAAGATGCGAGAAAACGGGAGGAAGACTAAAGTACATTTTACCAATATTAACTCCGGCCGAATCCGGTGCGTGCAGCGCTGCCAGAAGCAGCAATGACTTTAGCAAAACAGCCGCGTACGTATAGATCAGCAGCTTATTGTTCAGCAGTATTAACCAGAACGAAGCGTAAACTGTGGTGCGTTGTTTCTGTTTCTTTTGCTTTTGTAATTGGAATGGAAGCAAGGATTGTTCACCTCATGGAATAGTCGAGAAAGCCGATTTTTCCATTTTAACACAAGATGTATAAGGATGTTAGAACAGAATTATTCCAACGACGCTGCCTCAGTTGCGCGCTTTGGCTCACTTTTCCCACCTAATTTAAACACTATAATGCCGCCAACAATGATCAAGACGCCTAGCAGCTGCTTCATCGTGAAGTCGATCTTTTCCAAACCCAGCCAACCGAAAGAGTCCCATACTAAAGCAAATACAAGCTGTGAAGTCAATATGATCGAGACCGCAACCGTGGGACCCAGCAGCCTTATTCCATTGACCAAAGATAGCACAACACCTACTCCGATCATGCCGCTGAACCAATACCAGACCTGCATATTGGGCAAGTGAAACATTTGCTTGCCTTCAAAAATGAAACCTAACGTCAACGAAGCGACAAATCCCAGTCCTAGAACCAATGCCGTTGTAGCCCAAGAACCTGCTCGTTCATTTACTTTGCTGTTGAAAATGTTTTGCAAGCTAACGAGCGAACCTGCAATTAATGCCAAAACGAGCCCCACAATCATCGCACATCGCTCCCTCTTTTACTCATAAATATTGCGGCTTGCCAGCGTACTTAACCCTTCCCTATCCTTCACAACAATGACCCCTTTATCGCGCTCTATCAAGCCTTCTTTACCGAATTGTTGGATGACGCGATTCAAATGCCGATAGCTGGTTCCAATTAAATTGGCGGCATCTCTGAGATTGGCCGATTTCAGATGTCCTTGAAACTGGGAGTCCGCCTCATCAAAAGAGACAGACAACAGATAGCTGGCTAGCCGAATTTCGACAGGATGCATTAAATTAAAACTCAAAGAATTCGATTTCACACAAAATTTATTCGTAATAATCTCGAGCAAAAATTGCAGCAAAGAAGCGTCGCCTTTTCCATACTTTTTCAGCCACCGCTGTTGAACGCCTATCATATGAACCGGGGACACCGCTTCTACCGTATTGATGAATTCAATGCCCTGCACATATTCAATATCCCCAATCACCTCTACTGGGTTTTTAAAAGAGAGAATCAAGGATTTGCCTTCAGCCGAAGTATGATAGATTTTAACTTTCCCTTTTACCAGGACATACAGATACTCAGCCGCCTCTCCTTGGGAACAGATAAGCTCACCTTGGTTGAAGCTGAACAGTGATAAATATGGTACTATTTGTTCATTAAAAATGGCTTCTATTCGATACAGCTGCAAATAGCGCCTGAGCTGTTCGTGATCTTTGATTTCTTTCATAACACCGTTCACCTCCGGCTATCCAATTCCTCTGAATTTGGTGAATTGGCACCCTTTTCCACTCAAAATCTTAGTATGACCACACCAGCAATCATCATTCCAATACCGATGAACTGTGGCAGCTGCATCTTCTGTTTAACCACTCCAAACCATCCGTTGCTGTCAATTAAAAAAGTGAGACTCAGTTGGGCAATCAGAATAGCCGATATGGTAAGCGTCACTCCAATATGATGAATCGCGGTGACATTGCTAAAAATAATGATAGCCCCAAAAGTCCCGCCAATCAAATACAATGGCTTTACCTGCTTAAAGCTGTGCCCTTTGCCGCCTCGGACAAAAAACAAGATAACCAAAGCCGTTACGAAGCCGGTAAAATGGGTAATCGTTGCCGCCTGCCAAGTCCCAATATCTTGACTGATGCGAGAATTAGCCACGCCTTGCAATGTAATCAAGGTTCCACCTAAAAAAGCAAATAAACTCCCTCTCATTTGGTCTCTCCCTTCCTTTCGATGTCTTTATTATTAAATGACAACTCCCCGCCTCTTGGAAAGGACATATGTCCTCAGATTCGCAAAGATCATTTCTTTCATAAAAACAAGTAGGGAGCAACCATAAACAACACATTTTCGTCTGAAATTATGTCGATATTTGTAGGAAAATCCATGTAAACAAATGTTTAGTTGAGGTATACTTTGTCTATAGACGTAAACAAAGAGGATGTGCGGAAATGAGTATCGACCGGCAAGCTATTTATACAAGTACACAAGTATTACAAGAGAACGCAGTATTAGCCGCGCTCGAACAGTCACTGGCGATGATTGAATTTAATATTGATGGTGAAGTGCTTTGGGCGAACGAGCATTTCGCGCATGCTATGGGCTACCAAGTTCAAGAACTTCCCGGCATGCACCATCGGCAGTTCTGTTCACCCGATTTTGCCCAAAGTCCAAAGTACGCAATCCTGTGGGAAAATCTCAGAAATGGCGTTAAATTTCAGGAAAAAATCATTCGCGTTGGGAACAACGGCCAATCTCTTTGGCTTGAGGCCACCTACATGCCCATCTACAAGGATGACAATCAGGTTGTCGCCGTTCTGAAAATAGCGACTGATATTACGGCAAGGGAAACGGCTGCTACCCAAGTCACCAAAGAGCTGCAGCAGATGGCTGAGAACTTGCTAAAGCGCACAGATGAAGGCATACAACGCAGTCAGCAAGTCGCTTCAACCATCGAACATGTAGTTCACGACAACGAGAACAACCTGGGCTCTCTTCAAGATCTCGAACAGCAAGCCAAAATTATTCATGGTATCGTCCAGACCATTCGGGACTTCGCCTCGCAAACGAACCTTCTTGCCTTGAACGCGACCATAGAAGCGGCGCATGCCGGGGAACACGGACGGGGCTTCAATGTTGTGGCAACAGAAGTCAGAAAGCTTGCCCAGAATGTGCAAGAAGCTATTAAACAAATCCAAACCACCGTAACCGCGATCTCTGAGCAAGTTGCTCGGGTCAGCAGCGGCACGAAAAACTCCCAAAAGTCCGTCATCCACAGCCAACTTCAAATCCAACAAGCCGTCAACGAGTTCACCCTCATCGGTCAAGCCGCAAGCAATTTGGATGCTCAAGCCAAAATTCTGAACCAGCTAATTTGATGGGTATTTTTCACACTTGGAAGCCTGCTTTGCGCCTGAGCCTGCTTTTTTCGCCTTCTCAGCAGCTTGTTGCACCTTTTGTTCCGCCGAGACGGCTTTTTTGGCTGGCTCAGCTTGCTTTCTTGCTCGAAACTTCGTTTTCTGCACCTGAGCCTGCTTTTTTCGCCTTCTCAGCAGCTTGTTGCACCTTTTGTTCCGCCGAGACGGCTTTTTTGGCAGGCTCAGCGGCTGACGGACTCATATTTCCTCTCTTCCACTGCTTTCAACCCAAATAAGAGCCCCCAAGGGCTCTTATTTGGGTTGAAAGCAACCTCACTATTTAAAATTGAGAATAAACCAAAAACCCTAACATCGGCACGATCCAGATTAGCGGAATGGCGTTCCAGATCAGCGCAGCTTTATATCTTGTGCGGGCAAACAGAACCCAACCTCCAATTAGTGCAGCAAGAAGGCCCAGAGGATAAGCGACAATATAAGAAAAAATGAGCCACGTCTTCGTGTCACTCATCGCACTGGGATCGTCGAACATCATGACAGAAAATCCAGCAATAAACAGCCAAACAGCGATAAATAAAACATAGACGATTTGCGATAAAATGAAGCTCCAAAGCATTTTTTGACGAGTCATTTGTCATACCTCTATTCCAACTGGTTTGTTCCCTATCAACTCTATTATACTTCGATTTTTGGCAAAATCTATGACAACAATAGACAAATTCCACATGGGTCAGAGCTAATGGATTCCCCATGAAGCTGGTCTGGTCTGGCCCGGATTGAAGCTAGCTGAGCGGGTTCGCCCAAATCGTATTTCTCAGTTAATTCTTCGCCCTCTCCGTGTACTGACGGATCAGATGTACCCGGTTTTTGATGTTCAATTTTTTAAGAATATGTGAGACGTGTTTTTTGACTGTGGTCTCACTTAGGAATAGCCGGTCTGCAATTTCCGCGTTGGAGCAGCCTTTTATGAGCAGATCAACGACCTCCCTCTCCCGGATCGTTAAGGAATGCTGTGGGAGCGATGTCTCTTCAATTTCTTCGGCTAAGCCAATGGCGGTAATCATCTGTTTCAAGTAATCTTGGAGCTTGTTGCCTCTGGTATCAATGACATAATACGGGGTTGGTGTTGCGTCATCGTAGTCATAATGCACAACATCCGGAATCTGGCAGCCGAGACTAAGCAAGATATCCCGGGGAAGCGGATGCGGCGGCGGGGCAGACACGACGAATCCGGCAGACAGCATATGGGTGATAAAGGCGATACCGGATGCTTGCATCATGGCCTCATCCGAAGGATTGGAGACATCGAGCGTTTTGACAAAATACCCGGAACGTTGATTGCCAGGCACCTTTAATTCGTTCAGCTTGGATTCAGGCAGACTGGAGAAGTAAGCAGCAGAAAGCGAGTGTGTTTGCAAATAGCCTATCGTGTGCGCGTTGATGGAGATAATGACGAATAATCCGCATAGGTTCCCGCCAGCATCACGAGCGAGTTTAACGCAGTTCGGATCAAGAGCATAAAGCTCTTCAAGATGAATATGCTTCAGTCCGTTGAGGCTGTCCTCCACGGTATAACGATAATTGAAAATTTCTTTGGTGACGGGATGTATTCGCTGTACAGAATATTCTTTGACATGAAGATAACGTTGCTCGATATAGTGTTCAGCGTCTGCCCAATTCGCAAGAGTCAAAGGCTCAAAGTGATGTTGGATGGATTGCTGGTAAAAAAGAGACTGGATCAATTGGTTGCCGATATAGTAAAACCATTCCGCATTCTCCCAGGACATCGTTCTTTTCCTGACTGAGCTCCTCAGCTTGTTGTAGTAATAAAGTACGCAGCGTTTCCATAGAGTTTCATAAAAGTCAGGGACACGCAGCCGCACTTCATCTTGAACGGCCTCTCGCAGCAAATCATGAAGCACCCACCCGCGGTCGACCCGCTGAACGAAGGAATATTGGCATAATCGCCGGAATTCCTCAGATGGAACCTCTTTATTTAGTACATGAGCGAGCAGTTCTTGATTGAATACACGCAGAATCGCAGCCGCTTCAACCAGTTCCTTCATCCCTATATCAGGAACTTCCTTGAACCAAACAGCTACCACATGGGAAAATACGGCATTATCCCCCATGAACAGGTCTTTTGGGGAAGCGTTTGCCAATGCGGCGGCTGCGAGCAATGACAAGGTTAGCGGATGCCCTTTGGTCTTCGCCCACATGTCTTGGACGGCTATTTCCTGCTTGATGCCGGATCGCTCCAAGTACACTCTCACGGATGGATAGTCCAAATCTGACAGCGAAATGCGATGAATCCACTGCCGCCATGCCGGCGAAGAAAACCAAAGTCCCCCCAGCGGGAACCTGCCCGATAGGATAGTGAGAATTCTAGGATCGAGAAAGGGAAAAAACGCTTCTCTCAGCCATTGTTCCAACTCGCCGCTGTTCTCGAATGTGTCCATGGCCAGTATCGTTTTTCCTAGTTCTGCGGATTCAGCCAATGCAAGCAAACAGATTTCCGTCAAACGAGCCGCATCGGCTTCTTGTTCAATTGTCTGCGTTGGGTAGCAAAGCAAGCGAAGAAGTTGTAGACAGAGATCATTGGGCGTTCGAAGAATACGACAGTCAATAGACAAGAAACGGTGCCCTGCCCGGTCCGTCAACCTGCGGAATTCATCCAGCAGATAGCTTTTTCCAATACCGCCTGTTCCATAAAGATTAATAATCTTCTCCTGCGGGAATTGTTCCGTTAACCGTGATTGGAAAAAGGCGATTTCCTTCTCTCGTCCGACTAGATAGTGCTGCTCTATTCGATCAATCTCGTTGTTCTTCCTCGACTTTGATGGATTTAGCGACATTGTACAGGGGTCACCTTCCTTTGATCGTATAAAATAGGTAGTATTTGATAATTATCCTATCAACTTAGAAGGAAATAGACAAAGGATTTTTTCCAGAACAGATCAGATTCTCATAGCCAGCATTGCGATTATCCTATTGAACCTCCTACTCCTTTTCTACTCCCTTCGGGTAATATCCTTATGTTTCCAGACATGGTACTGTTAAATTATCTAAGACCAAGATGAGGAACGGTGTGCACATGAATCGGAAAATGATGATTTGTTGCGTTGTCTTGTTGCTTGCCAGTCTAATGGCTGGATGCGGCGGCAAGAATGAAAAAGCAGCGGCCGGACCACAAGCTGAAGCTATAACAGATGCTTTGCTGGGAGCCAAGCTAAGCTACTTCGACTCCAAGTTCGGGGCAGGTGTCAAGAAGGAAGACAATCCGATTGTCAGCTACATGGACGGCAAATTGAAGGTGACGGAGAACCAAGGTTATGCTTATAACATTTTCAACCCCTACGTTGACCGCGGTGAAACGACGAGCCCCGAGGAGGCGCTTGCGTTCATCAAGCAGTTCCTTCCCACGGATGCCGTTCAAATCAAGGACGAAGAAGATAAAACAACCAAGATTCGTACGCTTACTTTTACAAGCAAAGCCCTGAAAGCTCAAACTGGACTCGCGGGACAATTGACGATTATTATTTTCAAAGATCCTGCAAATGATGCCAAAGTCAGACAGGCCCAAATTAGCATTGATATTACCGCAAATATGTAATCGGAGGTGGATAATGTGGCAAACCGAAGTTGGGGCAAGCGCTTGCTCATCGCCGCGGCGATATTATTGGCTTGGATTGAATATTCTCCCTCTCCAGCCTCTGCCAGTATTGATCCACAAATAACGAAGATGCCGATTGTTGACAACTTCCCTCGTATTCGTCTTGACCTGCTTTCCCCAACGATAGATGCAGGCAATGTCAAATCCATTTGGAACTATAAAACCAAACTTATTCTTCCCCCTCTACAAACACCCGCCATTGGCGCCGACGGAACTGTTTATTTGGGAGTCAATTATTATATTATTTTTGGAGCGCAAGGTGCTTTGACGGCTGTTTCGAGCCAAGGCAAGAAATGGGAGTATCTCCCTCCAACCAGCTTACTTATGGCAGCTCCTGCACTCGGACCTGACGGTACCATCTATGCAGCCTCGGGGAATATAACCTATGCCGAAGGTGAACTTGCCGCTTAGATCCCGACGGCACGCGGAAATGGGCGTTTGGCACAGGAGCCATCTACTCGAAGCCAGCTATCGGACCTGACGGAACAGTGTACATTGCAGTTAACGATGGTACCATACACGCGCTGAATCCAAGCGATGGCAAAGAGAAATGGACCTCCAAGATTGGCTTTACGTTCACTGTTTACTTAACAACAGGCAAGGACGGCACCATTTACTTGAGCAATAATACGGACACCTTTTATGCCATAAAGCCCAACGGCAGTATCAAATGGACTTATCAGGCTGGCGGTATCATTAAAACGGCATCTGCCGTCGGTCCCGATGGGACCATTTATTTTGGCGCGGCCGACAACAAGCTGTATGCGCTCTTGCCAGACGGAACGAAGTTGTGGGATGTCTCTTTAGGCGGCAATCCATCTGCTCCTGCGATTGGAGCTGACGGCACGATCTATGTCAGTACATCGGATCAAAATCTTTCTGCCTTTGGGCCAGACAAAACGCTAAAATGGAAAACGACATTTCGCAAAGCAATTACGGCGCCTATCGTTGGTCCCAACGGAACCATTCACTTGCAATCTGCAGATGGGATGGTTCATGCCCTGAATCCTTCTGACGGCAGCACGCAGTGGAGACACGACATCGGCACCCCGGCCGAAATAACTCCCCCAGCTATCGGAGCAGACGGCACTGTGTACACAGTTGAACCCATTGACGCTAATATGAATTTGTTCGCTCTCCGGGTGCCGATTGATGGCATCACTTTAAATAAAACAAGCTTGAACTTGAAGACTAATGAAAGCGAGAATCTGTCTGTCAAGCTGTCCCCGGAAAATGCACCGAATCAGAAGGTAGTCTGGAAAAGCAGCAATGAAGGTGTAGCCACTGTAGACAACACGGGCAAAGTCTTTGCCCTTTCGTCCGGGAAAGCAACCATCTCGGCCAAAAGCGATGATGGCGGGAAGATCGCCACCTGCGAGGTTGTTGTGGAAAGCCCCGCTGGGGCTATCGAGGTAGTCAGTGTAAATGTCAGCCCTGCAGCACTCTCCCTCACAGCGAACCAAAGTGGAAATCTAACAGCAAGCATACTACCCGCCAATGCTACCAACCATAAAGTAATTTGGGAAAGCAGCAATTCGGGTATTGCTCAAGTGAATGAATCAGGGCAAGTGATGGGAATATCGCCCGGGACAGCTGTTATTTCCGCGAAGACGATTGATGGAGGTTATTCTGCAACTAGTCAGATCACTGTTCTGAAGGGTACGGCAACGCAAGGATCTGCCCCATTCACAGACACAAACGGACATTGGGCCAACAAGGAGATTGCAAAGGCCTACGAACTCCATATCGTAAATGGTTATCCCGATTTCACCTTCCGTCCGGATGGCAGCGTGACCCGAGCGGAATTTGTCGTCATGCTGATGAATGCTTTGAAACCCGAAGTTCAGGGCGCAGAACTTACTTTCCAAGATAAAAGCGAGATTGCTGTCTGGGCGGAGAAAGCCATAAGCCAGACCGTACAATTGGGCATTGTTAGTGGATACCCAGACGGGACCTTCCGCCCGGGAGCGAATATTACCCATGCTGAGATGGCAACGATTGTATCCAAGACATCTGGGATTCCACTTGATTCCAGCATGCGCACGGGATTTACCGACGATGCCGATATCCCCGATTGGGCTAGAGGGGCCGTATCTGCTGCCGAGAAGAACGGCATTATCATCGTAGGCGGCAAAACTTCCGGCTCCTTCACGCCACAGGCCCTATCCACGCGGGCAGAAGCAGCGGCATGGCTTGTAAACATGCTCGGCATCCAAGCAAAAGGCTAAGGTTTGGGCAACTCAATCAGGACGGCACACAGTCGTCTATCCCCTGTTCGTGACAGAGAGGGCTGCCATGTGGCAGCCCTCTCTTTTTTCTTTTATACGAATATATTTAAAGACTAATCTTGTATTCGTCATTAAACAATCCAATAACCTGCCTTAATTTGAGATCGAGCTTTAGCATCACTTCAGAAACAATATCCTTAGGTATCTCCTTATAAAAAGCCTGGGCAATTCCCCCTGTCATACATGCAATTGTATCGCTATCTCCGCCGATGGAAATCGCTTTTCTAATTGCATCCTCGAAATTCGTTGACTCCAGAAAAGCAATAATCGCTTGAGGAACTGACCCTTGGCAACTAGGATCAAACATGTAGGTAGGTCTTATCTCGTCTAACTTCTGCTTTAAATTATACTTGAACCTCTGCTGAATAAATGTGCGAATTTCATCCTTCGAGTGATTGCTCCTTGCCAAAAAAACTGCGGACGCTATCGCTTGAGCCCCCCTAATACCTTGTCGATGATTATGCGTAACAAGCGCTGATCTCCTTGACTCCACCAACACTTCTTCTATTGAGTTAAAAGCAAATCCTATCGGACTTACTCTCATCGCTGATCCATTTCCATAGCTTCGGTATGGCTTAGACTCCTTGTTCATTGCCCAGGCTTCGAAATTTTGCCCATATCCAACATTTGGATACCACCGGGCATATTGTCTTAATTTACTAGCATATAATCGTTTGCTGTCGAGGTGATCCAGCAGCCTGATTGGATGTTTTTTCTTATTTAAAATGGCGTCAGCAACAGCCACCGTCAAAACGGTATCATCGGTAAATCTTGTGAACCTATCATATAATTTAAAATCAGTAGATTTGGTATTATGCCATTCAAAAATAGAACCAATCACATCCCCGATAACGGCACCTAGCATCCTACACCTCATCGCTGCATTACTTTTTATAGCTTTCTATTTCAGATAAAGATTCGAGATAGAGGTGTCGTTTCCTTTAATTGTTGAAATATCCCTACCAAAAGGAACTATGATCCGCTAATCAACTCATAATCCAATATTTGCAGCTGAAAGGGAACTAGGTTCCCTTATTTCACCTCTGAAGGGTGATATTCCGGCAAATTAGACAAATTAGCGGACCATAGTTCCGTCTGAGTAGCCAAATAGCTGTTTGGATGAGAAATAAGGGATCCTAGTTCCCTCCCGCGGGTTTAAGGTCAGAGCTCAACCTTTCAACCTTTCACAAGACCAATAACGAACCCATCATAGCCTTTGCTGCCAACAGTCTGAATGGCCGTCGCTGTAATTCTAGCTTCGTCTGCCAACAGATCATAAAATTCCCTTACTCCTTTTACACGCGGATCTTGCGTATTTTCGTTAATGACCTCGCCTTCGCGAATAACGTTGTCTCCTATAATAACCGTTCCAGGATGAGAGAAATGAAGGGCCCATTTCAAATAATGGGGATTGTTCGGCTTATCCGCATCAATGAATATGAAATCAAAAGGCTCAACTCCCTCCTCCTTCATCTGAGCCAATTGTTCAAGTGCATCCCCGACGCGAAGTTCAATGCAGCCATCCACCGAAGCAAGGGAAAGATTCGCTCTGGCCACCTGAGCATGCAGAGGATCGAGCTCCAAGGTAACCAATTTCCCATCAGCGGGCAAGGCTCTCGCTAACCAGATGGTACTGTATCCACCTAGGGTTCCAATCTCGAGAATGCGTTTTGACCCATGCAGGTGGACAAGCAGGTTTAAGAATTTCCCTTGATTAGGTGTAACATCATAAGCAGGCAATCCAGCTGCTTGATTTGCGGATAATACTTGATCCAGAATAGGATCTTGCGGGATCAAACGCTCAGTAATATAGTGATCAACCTTTTCCCAAATTTGCGTGTTACTCATGATTATCACTTCTCCTCATACGTTTTTTACTTTCTACACTCAGTATACAGGTGTTATAATCATAGTTATAATATATCTTTAATCAAATTATATAACTTATATATATGAATCATACGAAGGGGTTTAGCAATGAATCTACATGCCTTACGCTTATTCCATGTCATCGCCTCTTGCGGCAGTGTAACGCGCGCTTCGGAATTGCTCAAAATAAGTCAGCCCGCCATAACGGCTCAAATCAAGAAATTTGAGAAAGAATTGCTCCTCTCTCTACTCAAGCCTCAAGGAAGAGGAATAGCTTTAACCGATGCGGGTGAAGAGATTGCTCAGCTTGCTAAGAGACTTTTTGCTGTCGAACAACAAATTGAGCAATTCGCTCAACATTACCGTGATGGGACGAACGGAAGTGTCCGGCTGGCTGCGACCTATTTACCAGCTCATTTCCTGATACCTACCTGGATCGCCAAATTCAAGCAACAATTCGAACAAGTCGAAATGATCATTACAACGACCAATTCTAATGATGCCTTGCAGCAGCTTCTAAATGTGGATGTGGATATTGCTATTTACGGAGGAATTCCCGAGGAATATCCGGATACGATCCAGACAGAGGAGTTGTTTCAGGACGAATTATGGTTTGTTGTGGCACCCAATCATCGCTATGCGAACCAACAAGTTTCCTTGGCGCGCATGATGAAGGAACCATTCGTTATGCGGGAGGAAGGCAGTTCAACGAGAGAGCGATTATTATCTTTATGCCGCACCTATAATTCTTCGACACCAACCATCTCTTTGCAATTTAATGGTCTTCATGAAGCAATTACGGCTGTGATTGCAGGCTATGGCGCAAACTTCGTCTCTTCTTTAGTTGTCCGCGAATATGTAGCGCGTGGTGAGCTATGTCGTGTTCATGTGGATGGAATTCATCTAAAAAATACAATCGCCATCTGTACCCGCAAAAATGAACCTCTTTCTGCGTCTTCCCTGAATTTTATTCAGATGATTCGTCAAAATCCTTTTAGAAAATAGCAGTTTCACATGCTGCCCATTCAAAGCCTCTATACGACAAACAGCCCTGCCGCAAATCATGCGAACAGAGCTGTAAGGCAAATCATTTACTAAACCGAGGAATCCGCGTTGTCTGGGACGTCGTCCAAATAAATCTCCGTATGAGCGACTTCTTGTCCATTGATAACCAGTGTCAGCTTATGCATGCCAGGGTAATGGCGACGGGTCGTAAGATCGGACCATTGATGCGTTCGCTTCCCTTTCAGCTGTGACCCTCCTGGTACCGTTTTATCTGAAAGTAAAAATAATTTCCGCGACGTCTTGCCTTTCGACTTCACAAAATAGATGCCATATTCAATCCGAATTCGTGCGGCTTCTCCCTCGCGGATCTCAAGCTCATAGCTGATTTCACAGCTCTCGCCTTTCGAAACTCGGGCCTTATCCGTCGTGATTGAAGATTGTACCGTAAGCGAAGATGCTTCTGTGGAGTCAGCGTAACCAAACAAGGCAAGTATTTCCGGACTTCCTTGGCGAATCAACGTGCGACAGCCATGTCTGACAATCCAGTCTGTATCGGCATTCTGCCCTTTCCAACGCCGCGCCAGCTCAAGCACAAGCGAGGGATGATCCTTGGCGATGTCGTTTAAGTTGTTGGCCACACTTTTTCGCACATAAAGAGACGGGTCCTCTTTTAATTGCTCCAGCACAGGGAGGACCGGGTCCGGATTCTGCTTGAATAAGGGAAGCGCCTGACCCCATGGCAGACGAGGACGACAGCCTTCACTGGCAAGTCGACGCACATGTTCGTTGGGGTGCTTGGACCACGCCCTCATCTGCTCCATCACTCTCTCCGGTTCGCGGATAAGGAACGAACGAACTGCGAATTCTGCCGATGAGCTCTGTGTAAACTTCTCCAACGCGTTCATCGAAGTCGCCCAATGCTTGTCTTCCTGTCCGTATACTTCCACAAAGTCAGGGAAAAATAGATAAGGAAAACCTTTGCATTTCTCATAAATGTTCAATAAAACCTCGATGGCAGCTTCGTAGGAACCGGGCAGGTACACCCCCAAAACGTTGGAAATTTGCCGGGTTCGTCCTTTGAGCTCAAGGCCCTCCCACTTTTCATCCATGACAGCCTGAACGAAACTGTGCACATCGAATGTGTCATACACAGCCTTCACTGTCTCGCCAAAGTTAAGTAAGAATGCCTTATGATATATGCCTTTTAGAGGCTCCGCCATGATTCAATCTCCTCTCCTAGATGTCAAAAAAACCGGCAGCCCATCCCCCGGTTTCTTTCTTCCTCATAAACGACTCACAATTTTCAACACGGCATCCCGCGTTAATTTGTTGCCGCCTGAACCGATCAATTTGACTGTTGCATTAGCTAATGCAAGAGGAATTTTGCAAAACTTCAATGCCGGGCCTTCCTTCAGATCTGCGATATACGAGTCAGCAAGCTCAAGATTGCGACGCGTGTACTGCATCATATCCTTCATTTCCCATCCTTTCGGAAAGAAATCAACCCCACGCGTACGATCCTCAGCTCGATTGCGCAAAATATTAACAGCCTGCAAGCCTCTTCCGAAACCAATGGCCTTCACGGAGTCGGATTGTGTCCCATCGTTCCAGAACCATAGATCGGACAGCATCTCTCCAACCATGCCAGCCACACTATAGGTATACCGATCCAAATCTTCTTCTGTTTCAATTTTCCAATTGCATGCTGCCCACTCTGCCATTTCCAGCGACATCTTCTGAATATAACGATTGACAATTGGAGCTGCGGAAGAAGGACAGAGGTTCAGCCACTCATCGAGACGCCATGATACCTCAGGCAATTGCTCCCGATACGGCAACAAAAACTCCGTGACAGCATCTATGACGTTGGGAGCGTTGAAAGTTTCTTGTATTCCCATCAATATCTCCACTTTTAATGACTCGTTAAGATCAGGGTGATCCTCGACTTCATCTATAGCCCGCATACAAAGATAAGCAGATGCCACTGCCTCTCTCAGTCCTGTATCCAAATGACTAATCGGTATGTAAAATGTACGGCTTGTTTTCTTCAGCATGGTCATGGCGTCATTCAGGACAACGTTATTAATGGGTATTCCCTCCAAGTATTCGTTAGC
This sequence comes from Paenibacillus ferrarius, assembly GCF_002027705.1. Taxonomy (GTDB): domain Bacteria; phylum Bacillota; class Bacilli; order Paenibacillales; family NBRC-103111; genus Paenibacillus_E; species Paenibacillus_E ferrarius. The sequence continues at coordinate 198,326 of NZ_MBTG01000008.1, forward strand.
TCAACAAATGTGTAGTTTTTATCATGATAACATAAAAAGCTGCGTTTTATCCAAAATGCTGACGCTCGTAGAGATTTGTTCACATTTCAGTGAAATTGAAGCAGTACCGCGGACCGATTATCCTCAAAATTTGGTATTTCTCCCTTCTATTGATCGAGAAACCATCCATAGCCGTAAGCCAACTTTTTTAACCTAATTATCCCTGTGAAATCACATTGATATCTTCCGGGAAAGTATATGAATAAAACATCACTACTTCCCTAAATGAAGTTAATCTACTTATAATATTATTGTACAGTTCGGAGGCCGCATTAAACGACTACATCATCTTATTTATCAGGAGGAAATCTTATGCTGCGCAATCAAAAAGTGGTCATTATCGGAGGAAGCTCAGGAATCGGTCTAGAAACAGCCAAGCAAGTCATTGCACGCGGTGCAGATGTCATTATCGCCAGCCGCTCAGAAGATAAACTGCTTAAAGCCAAAGAACTACTAGGCGCCAAAGCTGCTGTCTATTCTCTGGACACGACAAATGAACTGCAAGTCCAGTCTTTTTTCCAACAAATTGGCCCGTTCGATCATCTTGTCATCAGTGCTGCGGAAACCTCCGGGGGATCATTTCTCCATACGGAAACGGCTCAAGCCCGTCAATTGTTCGAAAACAAATTCTGGGGCCAGTATTACGCGGCCAAATATGGGGCTCCTCTCATGTCGACAAATGGCTCGATTACTTTATTTTCTGGCATAGTCGCCTATAAATCCATGATTGGATCGTCTACCCTTGGCGCCGTCAATGCGGCCGTATCGAATCTAGGCCAGACTTTGGCCTTAGAGCTTGCTCCGCTTCGCGTGAATGTCGTTTCACCGGGTATTATTGATACGCCTTCCCGCAGTAAAATGGCTGAAGAAGCACGCAACACCCTCTATGCCACAGTGGCGGGCAAGCTTCCAGTGAAGCGAGTAGGTACAGCAGAGGATGTCGCACAAAGTGTACTCTACCTGCTCCAAAATAGCTTTGTAACCGGTACCGTTCTCCATGTAGAAGGTGGGCATCTCTTAACTTAATCACGGGTAAAAAACAAGGAAATTGGCGCTTCTCTAGGGAAGAAGCTCGTTTCCTTGTTTGATTACGGGAAAGCCCCAACAGCAACATACCATAATATGGAATTAGCACGATTACTTTTAGTAGGTAAAAATCATTTCACATCCAATCCATACATATAAAAGCATTGACAGTTTAATAACCAATGGTTACTATATAACCATTGGTTATTAAACTGAATTGGAGGGTGAACCATGTTTGCAGGACACTTTGGATTAGCGGCAGGAATACGGGCGAAAGCCCCGGAGGTGCCGCTATGGGCGCTGATGCTGGGTACACAGCTATTGGACGTTGTATTCCTTCCCTTGTATTTGACGAATGTAGAAACAATTGATAATCCATTTGGAACTGGATATGGCAAAGGGGTTATTCACGCGGATTATACACATTCCTTGCTGGGAGCTCTGATCATCTCGTTATTGGCTGGGTTAATCGCTAGATGGTTGTGGGGAAAACGGGCTGGCTGGATCCTCGGCGGAGTCGTCTTCAGTCACTGGATACTGGATCTCGTGGTTCACCGCACCGACATGCCGCTGCTGCCTGATAACTGGGGGAGCTATCCTTTGCTTGGTTTCGGTGCTTGGCGATTCGAGAGTCTTTCTATTGCTATCGAACTTCTTATTCTTATTATCGGCTTCTGGATGTATGCAAGATCCGCGATCCAGCGAGGAAATGGAACAAGGAAGAAAGCGGAAATCGTTTCATCCATCGTTCTGGGATGCTTGCTCGGATTTGCTTTGATTACGGATGTGACAAGTTTATTCTAAGGAGGCTGGCGTTATGAGTTTCATCGTATTTATCCTCTTGTTCACTCTATTATGTGGGTGGTTGGATGCCAGAATTTCCATGAAACCCAGTAAAGTTGACTAGCTGCATACGGATTGTTACAATAGCTCCACTATGAAGACGAGGTTGACTATCTATGGTATCTAAACAGGAACAACGGTCGGAAGAAACGAAGAAAAGCATCCTTGCTTCAGCTGGTGTTTTATTTTCCAGCAGAGGTTATGATGCAGTCACGATGAGAGATATCGCCAAAGAGGCAGGCTGTTCGCATACAACCATCTATATATATTTCAAAGATAAGGAAGCGCTGCTGCATCAGCTCTCGATGCCGCCGATCCTGCAATTGTTGGAACAAGTGGATACATTGCTTTCAGAAGACTCTCCTCCCTCTGACAAGTTGCAGGCGATCAGCCTGCAAGTCATTGAGTTTTGCTTGGTCAACCGCAATATGTACAATTTGTTTTTTACCGTGAAGTCCGTAAGAGTGGATGAGCAAACACCCGAGATGGCGATTAACCAAGCCCGGAACAAGCTTTTTGGGAAGCTTACCGAATCCATTCAAGCGGTCCTGGGGCTTGATTCTCAAGATGAACGGCTTTTACTCTACACGCGGATCTACTTCTTCAACTTATATGGCATTATCGCTACGTATTCGAACTCGGATGAAACAGTCGAACAACTGATGGGCAGGCTTAAGCCAACTTTTGCAGAGTCCTTTGAAGTGCTTCTAATTGGTATTCGGAGTAAGGTAAAATAGAAAAAAGAACCCGCGACGGTTGTTAACCGTTGATCGGGTTCTTTACTGTTTGCTCAGCAGCGCTAAAACCTGCAAATGTGCAGGAAATTTCGATAGAATCGTTTGAAATGTGGAAAAACCTGCGTTTATGCAGGAATTTCCAGACATTTCATCCAGATAACCAAATTAAGCCCTAAAAAGATGTACATTTGCAGGAATTACCATCATTATTATTTCAAGCGAAAAAAGATGCACAATCGCAGGTTTTCCCCGATTTATCGGCTATAACCCTTTGCAACGAAAATATAAGCCACTGTCTCGCCAAGCTTAAATTTTATTGCAGCGTATACGCAGGCAAAGAAGCATTCGCACCAGGCAGGCGAGCCGTCGTGGAATCATTTTGAATGTAACCAAGTTTAATGCTTTGCCCTGCGCTCACACCAAGCGTTTGCAAGGGAATCGCGACCTCAATTACGGTGCCATTATTCACGAGTTGGGAAGCGGATAAGGTAAGAATCGGTCCCCCGTAAAATCCAGGAAAATCAAGGCCTTGCTCATCTAAACGCTGATCTTAACGATTATTCATCCGCACCGATATTCACAGCCGACCCCTGTACTCTGGCTTGACCGTCAATATCCTGTGTGCCGATAATTGCCGTATCGGTCGAACCCGCATCAATTGCCGGGGAAGTGGACTGCAAATGGAAATCGTTTGTCGTGACATTCACGAACAGCGGGTCAACGAATAAAGAATGCGCATCGTTTGCGGTGCCTGATTTGTACGAAGCGAATCCTGTGTACTCTGTACCTTTCCAGCCCCATGTGGCATTGGAGGTGCCGCCTGGCGCAAAATAAAGATTGTAATCTACAATGTTGCCCGAATTTTGTGTGTTATCGTTCATGATCAGTAAATTATTAGAGCTAGCTACCATAATGTTGTTTTTAATGATATTGTTGTTGGTTTTGTACTGGAAATTTATTTGACCACTGCCCTGATTCGCTGCATCGTTTTTGTACAGCGTGTTGTTGACAACTTTATTATTGTCAGCGGAGCCATTCCCGCTGGATGAGCCCCCAAGTGAAATACCGGAAGCGCTGTTTTTATACACCATATTGCTGCGGACCGTAATATTGCTCGTGGATTTACCTGGATGCTCAGACGCAATTTCAATGCCAATATCATTATTGTAACTGTAGTTTTGTTCAATAATGGTATCTTTGCCGCCATCCACATAAATACCATCTGCTCCATAACTTTTGTTTGGCAGCTTTTTGCCATAGGACGGATTGTTATTGGAAGTAATATTGTAGACGCGGTTCCCTCTTACGATGCCGTTACGTGCCTGATCGTAGGCTTCTGTTGGCGATTTTTTTTCAAAACCGATAATATCTATACCGATGTTATCATTATCGTGAACAATATTGTTAAGAACAGAGAACGTATCGACATTGCCATTTAAAACAACGGACTCACTCGATCCAAGAACGAGGTTATACACTTCATTCCCGCTAATGATAACGTCATGAATAGAAGCTGGCGCCTTCGTCCCATATACGGCAATACCGTGGGCATCCCGGCCAAGAAGGTCAGAACCCGTCGGGGTTGCTGTATTTTTGATATCGTGCACCTTATTGTTCGTCAGCTCAATGAAGCTGCCGGAGCCATGAACATAAATACCGACCGGCATGACGTTCGAAGTTGATGTTGTATAATTGCGAATTTCAAATCCATTGATTTTCACATAATCTTTGTCAGTAATATCTACGATTCCTTCAATACCGCTAACCGAAAGCCCTGTACCATCGATGGTCGCTACTTCGGTGCTGTAATTTGAGAATGTAATCGGATTACCTGCAGTACCGGAATGAGTCAGTTTCAGCTTCTGATTATATACACCACCGCGTACATAGACCGTATCTCCCGCTGCAGCAACATCCGCTGCGTGCTGCAGCGTTTTCCAAGGTGCACTGATCGTACCAGCATTGGCATCATTTCCGGTTGTTGCCACATAGTAAGTCGTTCCTGCGGCAGAAGCCGTCGGGCTGTGCACCCCACCGGAAGTAACAATCAATGCAGCAATACTCATTCCAAGTACGAAACCTTTCTTCGCTTTCAACACAAACATCATCTCCCTAGATTGAATTTGGCCATGCTTGAAGCTTGTTCAGTCTTCCTGACAGCATACATAAAACTTCTGCTATCACCCCCTTCACGTAATTAATTGGCGCTTTTACGCCTCATCTTGCATGCGAGCCACAGCCTCGGCGGTGGGGAGACTTCCCGTGCCGCCTACTCCCAGTGTTGACAGCGCTCCGCAGGCATTGGCATATCGGAGGAGGCTTTCCCCCAAATAGCCATGCAAAAAGGCATAAATGATTCCTGCATTAAAGCAATCCCCCGCTCCTGTTGTATCTACAGGAGTTACTTGGTAAGGAGCGGCCGACACGATATGTCCATCCGAATTACGCAGGGACGCCCCTTTGGAGCCTTGTTTAATTGCCACAATCCCCGGTGTTGAAGGAAGCCGCTCCCAGACTTCACTTAATTTCTCTGTGGAATAAATATGCAGCGCTTCCTCCTCGCTCGGGATGAACAAATCAGTCTGCCCCAGCAGCAGGTCAATGCCTTCCCGATCCCACTCATTGCGGACATCCCATCCCGTATCGAAGGAAGTGCTAATCCCTTGAGAACGCACGCGTTCAAACAGTGTTTTCCAATGAGGTCTCATACTGTCCTGCAAATAATAGGAACCGAAATGGAGATGACAAGCTTCACGCAGCAGTTCCTCAGGAATATACTTTGGCATCAGCATAGGAATACTGCCTGGATAGGTTAGCAATCCTCGATCAGATGGGGTTGAGAACGAAAGGGTAACCCCCGTCTTCATCTCCGGCTCCGAAGTGACATGCTCCGTATTAACGCCCATTCGCCGCAGCTCTGCTAAGCAAAACTTGCCAAAGTCATCATCGCCTACGACACTTACAAACCATACATCCAATCCCAGACTCGCCAAGGCACAGGCTGTAATCGCCGAGGAGGAACCGAGAACGACATCAAATCCATTGATCATTTTCTCACGATTCCACTGGGGCACCACATCTTCTCCGGACAAAATAATGTCCACATTCAATTCCCCGACTACGACAACTTTTCGCTTTTCCGTCTTAACTCCCATCATTTCATGACAGGGATGAAATCCCGCTCCGCTTCGTAAAGTTCTTCAAACATATCTCCAATCTCAGCCAAGGAGCATACCGCAGCAGAAAGTGGATCAACCATGAGCGCATGTCTCGCCATTTCTTTATCATTGTTCAGTACAGCACCCACAGCGAGATCGAAGAAGGCCATATTGGATCGGCAAAGCGCTGCCAGGTGCTCAGGCAAGCTGCCGAATCGGCAAGGATTGACGCCATTGCGATCAACCATGCAGGCCACTTCCACGACCCCATTTTGCGGCAAATTATGAATTAGGCCTTGATTCGGCACATTGCCATAAATAACCTTGGATTCATTCTTCAGTACAGCTTCAATAATAATCGCTGCATACTCGTTGCTGGACTTCAGTTCAAGCGGAAGCGTGCCTTCCAGCTGTTGTTGTATCTTATCGTCATTATCTTGACGCCATGTAGGCCAGTTATCGGCATAATAGCCTGTAGCTCCGTTGTAGCCAGCATTGCAGTGAAGATCAATCAACGATTGACGTTTGCGGTAGTACGGGATGTACTCCGAGAAATGACCGCTTGATTCCGAAACGAAAGCTCCCAAATATTTCATCGTATCAAAGCGCACAGGATCTTTTTTCAATAAATCCGGGTTCTGAATCTTTTCACGGAGCACAGGATATAGATCTTGCCCCTGATGGGTCAATTCTACGAACCAGGACATATGATTGATGCCGCCGGCTCTCCACTTCATTTCCTCATAGGGAACACCAGCGTATTTCGCTAATTGGCGAGACGTATTCTGGATCGAATGACAAAGTCCGACCACAGGAATTTCGGTCATGCGGGAGGTCAGCAGCGTAACCGCAGACATCGGATTCGTATAATTGAGAATCATGCTCTCTGGGCACAAGTCCTCAATATCGCGAACAATCGCCATCCAGCTTGGCAGCGTGCGCAACGTTTTGAAGAGGCCACCTGGACCCATTGTATCGCCAATACATTGATTCACGCCGTATTTCAAAGGAATTTCGTATTCATATCGAACCGTTTGCAGTCCGCCTACTTCGATCTGGTTAATGACGAATTGGGAGCCTGCAATAACTTCTCTGCGATTAACCGACGCGATAACTTCCCAATTCCTCCCGGAAACCTCGATAATTTTGAGCACCAGCTTGCGGGCGATCTCCAGACGTTTCTCGTCAATATCCACCAAGGCAATTGTGCCGCCTTCTATGCCTTGAATCAGCATAATATCCATAACAATTTCTTGTGTAAAAGCACTGCCAGCCCCGATAATCGATATTTTTGTCATATGTCTTCTCCTTGTGTGTTATTTCATGCCTGTCATCGTTAAGCCTTTAATAAATTGCTTTTGGAAAATCAAGAAAACGATAATAACCGGTGTTGTGATGAGAACAGCAGCAGACATCACAACGTTGTAATTGACCATATGAGTGCCGTTGAAGTAAACCAAGGCCAAAGGGACCGTCATTTTACTCGTATCATTCAACACAATCAGCGGCCATAAATAGTTGTTCCAGGAATTCATGAACGTGAATATCCCTAAAGCCGAAAGCATCGGAAGAATAAGCGGCGCAATAATGCGAAGCATTAATTTAAGCTCGCCAGCCCCATCTATTCGCGCTGCATCCAGAAGATCTTGCGGAATTTCCTCGATGAATTGCTTGGCGAGAAAAACGCCGTACGAACTGACTAAGTTAGGCAAAATGATCGCGAATAAATGATTGATTAGTCCAAGCTTCGCCGTAATTAAATAAGTCGGAATCATAATTACTTGGAAGGGAATCATCATCGTTGCCAAAATCAGAATGAACAACAGCTTCTTTCCTCTGAATTGATGCTTGGCAAAAATGTACCCCGAGAGCGCACTCGTAAACAGCGTCACCGCCGTTATAACAACCGAGGTGACCGCACTATTCAGCAGCCATTTCACAAATGGCGTATCCTGCAGAACGGTACGGTAACCGTCCAAGCTTGGATGCTGTGGAAAGAAGCCGCCGGAACCCGCCACAATTTCCATATTGCTCTTCAGCGATGACAGCACCATCCATACATAGGGCATGAGCATGATGCAGGCAAGCACACTAATGACAGCTATGATGACGCCATCGAACCAGACACTTCTGCGTTGCATGTGTTTAAGCCTCCTGTCAATATTCCCATTGGGTGCGTCCCCATTTTAACTGCAGCAGCGTAACCAATAAAATGATGATGAGGAATACGGTAGCCATTGCCGAGGCGTAGCCCATGTTGGAATTGGAAAAAGCTTGCTCGTAAATGTGCAAAGCCAAGACCCGCGTTTCATTAAAAGGCTCCCCCTTCGTCATGATCTGGAACTGGGGAAAAGCTTGGAAGTACGAGACGACGGTTGTCACCGAGACGAACAACGTCGTTCTGCGAAGCAGCGGCACTGTCACATGCCGGAACAAGTGCCAGCGGTTAGCGCCGTCTAATATAGCCGCTTCATAGTACAAATCCGGAATCGAATCCAGTCCCGCCATGAAAAGAACGACATTATAGCCAATATCCGCCCATAAAGTCATCATGATAACCGAGAAAAGCGCATAATGCGGATCGCTCAGCCATTGGATCGGTGCCATATGAAGCTTGGAGAGCAGCATATTGAACAAGCCGTTATGGTAGTTAAACATCGTGCTCCATACGATAGCTGTCCCTGCGAGCGGAGCAATCGTCGGTAGAAAGAACACCGTGCGAAATAAATCTTTTAACCAACGAACTCTGACACGCTGGATGGCCATTGCAATGAGCAAGGTGATCAGGATGTTGGCAAGCACGGCTATCGTTACGAATTTGAACGTTACCCAAAGCGACTTGAGGAATACAGCATCGCCCAGCATGCGAATATAGTTGTCTGCGCCTACGAACAGCGCACTCGCACTAAGCGGATTATATTTGAATACAGACAACCCCAAGCTCCATCCAATGGGAATAAAAGCAAATACACCAAACAACAGCAAAATGGGAATAAGCGAGAAAAGCACGAATTTCCTTTCACCCTTGTATTCCACGAGATTCTGATCTGATTTAACTTTCTTGCCTCCGATAGATACTGCACTCTTGTTCATACTCGAACACTCCGATCACTTGTGTTGATCCTGACTATCGTTAACCGCTTTTTCTATCTTCTTGAGCCCCTCTTCGACGCTCACTTGCCCCGCTGCAATGACTTGGAAATTATCATTCACCTGCTTAAAGAAAAAGTCGCGATCTGCTATTGGACCGATCCATTGACCTAAGGACAGAACACTTAAGGAAGTCTTCATATAAGGATTCGCTTTCAGGAATTCCGGATCTTCAGCTACCTCTTTCTTGGCCGGAACGGTGAAGGTGTCTAGATTCCAGTTGCGCAGATTATCCTTCTGTGACATGAATTGAATGAAATCAAGGGCTGCCTGGCGCTGCTTGCTCTTCTGGGAAACGACCACACCCCAGCCAGACTCCGCTGCAAACGATGGTGGATTACTTGTGAAGGAAGGAACAGACACATACTCAAAGTCGCTGACTTTATAATTGTTAAGCCCCGCTGCAATGGTCCAAGGTCCGCGATATGTCATAGCTGAATTTCCTCGGTAAAAATAATCCGATGTGTCGAGCTCACCGCCAAACGTCGTAAGGTCAGCTACTTTATCATCTGCCACAAAGCTTTTCAAAGTTGACATCGCTTTCAAAGCTTCCGGCGTTTGGAAGTTCACATGGTCTTTCTCGCCCCAATAAGTACCTTTTTGCTGCAAAATCAACGATAGGAAGGTGAACGTAATATTGTCGCTCGATACGAAATCAAAGCCTTTTACTTTAATCCCATTGCTATCTCGAATCGTTAGCTTCTTCGCATCTTCAACCAATTCAGTCCATGTCGCTGGCGGAGCAGCAATTCCTTTGTCCTTCAGCATTTGCGGGTGTATCAGCATCCCGCCATTTTCAATGTTATATTCCAGCGGCAGACCATACAGCTTATTGTTCAGCGCATAACCGCCGATTGGGGCATCATAGTAGGCTTTTTTCACATTTTCGCTATCAGGTATTTCGGCAAGCAATCCGTTCTTGGAATACTCTGGAACCCATGTGCCGAACACTTCTGCGATATCAGGAGGATTTTTGGCCGAGTAGGCGGCTTTCAGTTTGGGATTGTAGATATCATAAGGGAAAGATTGATAGTCGATCTCGACATTCGGATGCAAAGCGCGATAATTGTCAATCTGCTTCTTATAGGCGCCCACCATCGCATCTTCTTGGTGACTCCAGAAAGTAAGCTTAACGTGACCATCTGTTGTTGCAGGTGCTGTTGCATCAGGTTCATTACCACTCGTACAACCAATAGTTGCAAAAATAATGCAAAAGATCGATAAAATTGCACGTTTTCTCGATAAATTCATGCTTATCCCCCTCAAAAACGATGTATTAGGTTGTATCCTCTCGTTAATACTAAAAATATAACCCAAATTGTGGAACCAGTCAATAAATAATTTTCAATAATTTGCGGCAAATTATTATTTAATTTTCAAATATTTTCACCATTTTTCAAGTTGACCTTAGGATTTTTTTTACTTAACATAGAGAGTAAGAATTTGCGGCAAATTATTTATCCTATATGAAACTGAAGGCAGGTTGTGTCATGCCCACATTAAAAGATATAGCCGAACGCGTAGGCGTCTCGATTTCCACCGTCTCCCGCATCCTGGCCAATGATTCCAATCGCGCTGTGAACAGTGAAACGAAACAAAAGATCTGGGATACGGCCCGGGAGCTGGGGTACGTAATCAAACCCGCATCGCACGAGGCAAACCCGGTAACCAAAGGCATTGGGTGTGTCGTATCCACCATGCAGGATCGGCATTACCACCCCTACTTCTCGGTGATCTTCGATGGGATCGAGAAGGAACTGTCCCGCAACGGGTACAAAATTGCCTTCACGCATACGCAAGAAGATCTGAAAAGACCTGAAATTTTGCATCAAATTACGAATGAGAATCAAGTGGAAGGCATCATCGTCATCGAAGGCATTGAGAGCAAGCTGTACACTTATTTGAAAAAACATGTAAAACACGTCGTCGGGATCGATGTCTCCGATCCTACGATCCCAACGATCACCTATGACCGTGTTGAAGCCGCTCGGATTGCTGTCCAGCATCTTATCGATCAAGGGCACCGCGATATTTTGTTTATCGGCGGCACCGGCTTATCAGGTCAATTCCATCGTGAGAAAAGATACCGTGGCTACCAGGCAGCCTTAGAGCAATCTGGCATTGCCATCAACCCCCAGCATGTATTGAATGCTGAATGGGAACCAGACAAAGCCTATCGTCTTGTTCTGAAGTACATCGAGGATCATCACGGCAAGCTCCCGACCGCCGTGTTCGCAGCAAGCGACATCATGGCAATGGCCGCTATGCGCGCGATCTCGGAGAAAGGCTTCCGCACCCCTCAGGATTTCGCGATTGTGGGATTCGACGACAACGAGCCGTCCCGTTACACGGTGCCTCCACTCTCAACCATTCATATCCCAACCTTCGAAATTGGGATTGTCGCTGCACGAACCGTTCTGCAGTGCATACAGTTCCCCTACCCGCTGCCAATCAAAATATTGCTGCCGTTCGAGCCCATCTTCCGCCAATCCAGTGACTGGCGTGTGCCATAGCAAAAGACCGCAAGGGTTTTCCCTTGCGGTCTTTTTGACGGGAACCATGTGCTCGAGCACATGGAGTATTGACTCGCTATTTGCGAGTGAGCCTGCCTTTTTCGCCGGCTCGGGGCGGGGCGGCGGGTTCGCTGCTTGTGAGCCTGCTTTTTTGGCAGGCTCAGCATACCTTGCGCGCGGATTCGGTCTTTTCGCGCGCTGAGACTGCCTTTTTCGCCGGCTCGGGGCGGGGCGGCGGGTTCATTGCTTCTGAACCTGCCTTTTTGGCAGGCTCAGCATACCTTGCGCGCGGATTCGGTCTTTTCGCGCGCTGAGACTGCCTTTTTCGCCGGCTCGGGGCGGGGCGGCGGCTTCGCTGCTTGTGAGCCTGCCTTTTGGGCAGGCTCAGCTTGCTTCCTTAGACCAAAAGGACCCAGCCACAAATGGCTAGGTCCTTTTGGCCAGGTCCTAAAAAAACAACCAGGTCCTTAAATCCTTTATCCCTCACTCAGCAACAGGAATCGCCGTATGTATAGCAACATCCCGCTCTTCGCAAGCTTGCGCAAACCAGCCTTCTGGCTGTTCATTCAGAATAACCCCCGTTGCTTGCTGGAGGGGAATAATGGTGAACAAGGCGCTTTTCTCAAGTTTGCTCTGATCGAAAACAGCATATACTTGTCTGGAGCGTTCGATCAACAATTGAGCAATTCGGGCTTCGAGCTCGGAGTGCATCGTAAATCCATGTTCCAAAGATACCCCGTCTACACCAAGAAACATCTTCGTAACGTTTATTTTATCAATGACACTTTCCGCCAGCGGTCCGCTCAGTTCATAGCTTTTTGCCCGCATAACGCCGCCAATCACAACGACCTGCACACCTTCGGCATCCGCTAGCTCAGCGGCAATGTTCACGGCATTCGTAACGATCGTAATATGGCGATGCTTCTTCAAGGCTCTAGCGATGAAAAACGTTGTCGTCCCCCCAGTCAGGCAGACAATGTCCCCTTCTTGCACCAAATTCGCTGCCGCTTCGGCAATTCGCTCTTTCCCTTGCTGCTGAAAAAAACGCTTATCCGCAAACGGCAATTCAACAGCAGATTGCAAAATAGCTCCTTCGTAGATTGCTCCTCCAATAGTGCGAATGATGGGCCCTGATTTCTCTAACAAATCCAAATCGCGTCTGGCCGTAGCTTCCGAACAGCCGATAGCTTCAATAATTTCTTGAACGGATATTTTGCCGTGTAATTTAATAAGCTCCAGAAGTTTCGACCTGCGCAACTCGCTCTTTGAATATTCCATATGTCTCTCCTTTGACGCTATCAGCGCCGTCTTCCCTGCTATTCCTAATTTTGGAGGACAAAGAGCAAGATTGCAAGTAGCCTGTATAAATACCACGATTACGGCTTACAAAGTAATAACCTTCACTTGCTCCATATATGCTTGAAAAAGCGAATAGTCGACATGACCAGCTTTATCCGACATCGCATTTGCAGCGGCAGCTGCCGCAGCAATGCGCAATCTTTCGGCAGGCGTATCTCCCCGATCGTCCGCAAAAGCCATACCCGCAACGAATGAATCGCCGCAGCCAACCGTATTGACCGCTTTAATCAAAGGTGGCGTAACCAAATATCCTTCGCCTTCTATAAAGGCAATTGCCCCTCGGCTGCCCAAAGTGACGCATACTTGCTCGATCCCAACACCAGCTAATTTCTCTGCTGCTTCTACCCAATCGGCGTCTCCCCATTGCTCCCGCCCCATCCACTGAGCCAACTCTTGCTCGTTTGGCTTCACAAAATGCGGGCACGCCAACAGTCCGCTGCTCAAGGCAGCTCCGCTTGTGTCTAAATATACGCGTGCTTGCGTAGATCGAATAACGTGCATAAGTTCCACGTACAAATCGGCAGGGGCACCTGGCGGCAAGCTCCCAGAGAGTACTACAACCGAAGATTGCAGCGCCAGCCTGTGCACAACTTCTTTCATCTCCGCGATGTGAATCTCATTGATTTCAGGTCCCGCTTCCAGCAGTTCCGTCGATCGGCGGTTAGACTCCTCGAGGATATTCAAACAAACTCGAGATTCCCCCGGCACACGAACAAAAGAAGTCTGAATGCCCCGCTCCTTCAAGTTTTCCTCAATGAAAGAACCGCTGCTGCCAGCGACAATTCCGGAAGCTGTTACATCTCCGCCTAGCAGTCGAATCACTTTGGCGACATTATTGCCTTTCCCACCCGGTTCTGCGATTTGCCTAACAACACGCTGTATTTCACCTATTCGAAATGAATTGACATAGTACGTTTTGTCGATGGCTGCATTCAGTGTAATCGTGGTAATCATCTAACTTCGCCAGCTTTGCCCACACACCCGCATAGCTGCATCTTCTCAATGGCCAGGCGCTTTGCAGCCTCTTTCGCTGGAACCATATATTTTCGAGGGTCATTTTCCTCCGGATTCGCAGTGAATACTTGTTTTATCGCATCCGTGAAAGCAATGCGCAGTTCTGTGGCAATATTCATTTTGGCCATTCCCAGCGCCACCGCTCTTCTTACCTGTTCAGCAGGAATACCCGATCCCCCATGCAAAACCAATGGAGCTGCGACGCGATCGGCAATTTGCGCAATCCGAGCAAAATCAATATTCGGTTCCCCTTTATAAATACCATGAGCAGTCCCAATCGCCGGAGCCAGTGTTAACACGCCCGTGCGCTCAATAAATTCTCTGCACTCTTCTGGATCCGCCAAAAGCGCATCACGCTCGTCTACAACGATGTCGTCCTCAACGCCTCCAACTTTGCCAAGCTCAGCTTCCACATTTACACCAGCGGCAAGGGCGATTTCCATCACTTTGCGCGTGCGCTCCACATTCTCTTCGAACGGATACATGGAAGCATCAATCATGACCGACGTATAACCTGCCCGTATACATTGAACGATGAGCTGGAAATCTGTGCAGTGGTCCAAATGCAGTGCAATCGGCAGCCCTGTGCGGTTCGCGGCAACCGTCGCCGCTGCTGCTAGATAATCGGGACCTAAATGTTTAACGGTACCAACCGTTGATTGAATAATCAGCGGGGATTGCGTTTCCACAGCAGCTTCAATGACAGCTTGAAGCATTTCAAGTGTGTGCACGTTGAACGCACCGATGGCATACTTGTTTTTGCGGGCAATTTGAAGCATGTGAGTCGATGAAATAAGTGGCATAATGAGTTCCTCCTTCTAAGTTACGCCAAACAACTGGCATACTGAACATAATGGTTTGTAAAATGATTGCCATGCCGTATTATTGATCATCATAATCTCAGTTTATGATTTTTTCAATCTTTTTTTGATTGTAAAAGTATTTAAAATCATAAATTTGCCGTTATTACGCAGAATTTCACATAGATATATTCATTTTTGATTGTAAAAATCAAAAATTGATTGAAAAAGTACGATTTTTGATTTAAGCTTATGTGGCAGAATCATATTTGAGGAGGTTATCATTCATGAGTTTAACCTATCGTGAAATTAAACAGCAGTATGCAGCTTTGCAACAAACCTACGATTACATGCTAGCTCAAAGAGCGGCAGTTACTGCTTTTGCCCAGGCACAATCCGTCACCTTCATTGGCTGCGGCTCCAGTTACTGCTTAAGCGAATCCGCTGCATTTTCCTTCCGCTTGCGGACCGGTCTTCCTTCAAGCGCTTTAGCCGGAGGCGATCTTATGTTGAATCCGGAGCGATATCGCGCTTTATTAGCAGGCAGCTTATTAATAGCACCCTCGCGGTCCGGCAGTACGAGTGAAATTGTCGAAGCTGTTCGTCTCATTCAACAAGCTTCCCCTATTCCTGTGCTCGCTCTTTCATGCGTAACGAATTCACCACTTTCCCAGCAGGCTGACTTTTCGCTGGAATTGCCTTGGGCTTTCGATCACAGTGTATGCCAGACACGAACTGTAACTAATCTTTACACCGCCAATCTATTGTTGGCCGCCTTCCTCAGCAACGATGAAGCCGTCATCGCGGATATTCAAACAGCGATCCACCAAGGTGAAGCATTCATGTCACGGGTTGAGCAGGATATCCGCACAACAGCCGATTTTGCCTGGACCAACGCTGTCGTGCTTGCCGATGGAGAATTGTATGGACTCGCGTCCGAAGGGGCGATTGCGCTAACGGAGATTGCCAAAGTTCAAGCCAACTCCCATCATCTGTTGGATGTTCGTCACGGTCCGATGGTAACCGTCGGACCAGATACACTCGTTATCGCAGCGATAACCGGCGATGGCACCGAACATCAGAACAATTTGATGCGCGATATCAAACAAAGAGGTGCGACGATTATCGCATTCGCCGATCGAGCTGATCTCATCTCCACCGAGCATGTCGATCTTGCCGTGATCTCGGATAACCCCTTGGATATTGCCGTGCAAGGCATCCCCTTTATGTTCATACCCCAAATCGTTGCGTTAACCAGCGCCGAACGCCAAGGCATGAATCCTGACCAGCCTGATGGATTGGTAGCTTGGGTGAAATTGTAAGCGCGAGCCCTAATACGATGCAAAAAACGCCTCCAACACCACTAATCACGTGGGGATGGAGGCGTTTCTAAAAACCTGCGATTATGCATCCTTTTTCTAGCCGCTACCGCGTTCAGCAGTAAATGCCTGCGATTATACATCCTTTTGAGGCCTTTCCCCTTATAACAAGGCAAAACAACCTAGAATACCTGTATTTTCGCAGGCATTTCGATTTTTCATGCGATTTCGCCGAAAATACCTGCATTTTCGCAGGCTTCTGATTCCCTGAAGCACACGTGTAGCTGAAAGATGTCTGTAGTTGCTCATAGATGATCTGTTCCCGTTCCGGCAACGCAGCCCCCCAGCCTATTATTCCTTCATCAATTTCTGGATACTCTCGGCATAACCCAGCGATAAGGCGATTTCGATCACAGACAGGTTACTCTCTCGCAGCAAACGAGCGCTTTTGTCCATTTTTAGCTTTTGCAAATAGGACTGAGTTGAACAGCCGAACTTTTTTTCAGCCCAAAATAAAGAGAGAGAAAGACCTATATCTGATATCACTAAATGAAGCTGCGGGCCTTCCAATGCGAGCCATGCCATCTGTAATTGTTGATTACACCGAGTCACTAACGCCTCATACACAAAGGAAGTGCCCGGAAACAAGCAAAACATATCACCTTTTTCTAATGTAATAGCTTGATTGCCCGTTGCGACCTTCACCTTGCCATGCAGCACCCAGTGCAAACTGTCTTGTTCAATGACTTTAGACCCAACACGATAAGTCGGCTTCGCTTTATTCTGCCCCGCCCTTACGATTGCGCTATGCAAAATGCAAAGAGGAGCAACCGCGTTTAGTGGTAGATTTTATCGCCAAATAGAAGGACGTTTTCGGGTACCTTATACTTCCTGGCAAAAAAAGAACAAGCGCCGGCGATGCTCAGCAGCTTGTTCTATATTTTATCCCTATTTAAGCTCCGCAAACTCTCGGCATCGGCATCGGTTCCTTGCCAAGCTCCGCCCAAGCGTATTTCAGCAATAACTCAGATTTCAGATCTGCGTATTCCTTCTGGTCCCATAAATTATTGATCTCTCCAGGATCGTTCTGAAGATCAAAGATTTCTCCGTATGTTTGATTATAATAAACGGTGATCTTGTATCTCTCATTCACATACGTTTTTTGATGAATTGTCGTTGGCTGATGATGAAACTCGCATAAGGCGTGGTCTCGCGCACTTTCCTTCGTACCTAGCCAGACCTCTCTCTGATCGACGCCTGTCATCGTCCTCGGGATAGGAATGTCACAGAAAGAAAGGAATGTCGGAGCCAAATCAACTAAGGATTGAATCGATGAGTTCTCCTTGCCTTGCGGAATATAATTAGGATAACGAACGATAAAAGGAAGCTTAATAAGATCTTCGTAATGAAAGCCGCCTTTTGCCTGCAAGCCATGCTGCCCGAAGAAATGCCCATGATCTGTTGTAAAGATCACGATCGTATTTTCAGCCAGTCCCAGTTCATCGAGCTTATCCAAAATATTGCCGATATACTTGTCCATCAAGCTGATCATGCCGTAATACACCGCTACTTGCTTCGCCTTATGCTCTTCAGTCAAACGAAACTTATCCCCATAGCCGTAGTAATGATGTGAATGATACCCATGGGCATTATTTCCACCTGGCTCCTGCAAATACGAAAAGTCCGGATCGTCTTCCTGCGTTAATCCAAAATGCGGCGGATTATTCTCATGCTCTCCCGGAGTTACAGCAGGGATCGTCAGCTTGGACGGATCATACATCGTATCCCAAGGTTCAGGAACCAAATATTCCGGATGCGGATCGAAGAAGCTGCTCCAGAGGAAAAAGCTCTCCTCCTGCTCTTTGTACGTCTCCAGCATAGCGTTGGAACGTTCCGCAATCCAAGTATTATAGTGGAATTCTTCCGGGATTGGCCATTTATACGTCGTGGAGCTATCCATTGTCCCTGTCGGAGGCAAGAAATAATCCCGCCAATTCAGACAGCCTTTTTCCTCCAGCCATAACGCGTAATGCTGTCCAACATGTGCTTCGTTCGTATGATTTCTGGCGAGTTCGACATGGTCGAAGCCATAGAACGACTCTTTATAGTTTCGCCAAAATTCCAAGTCCTGCATAATCGGATACGATTCAAGAGATGGATATTCCTCCGTTGATTGCAATTGCTGGAAATGGGCTTTGCCGATTAATGCGGATTGATAGCCACCTTCCCGGAAATCCTCTGTCACTACATGGCGATCCTCAAGCAGCTTAGTTCCAAGCGTCCATGCCCCATGCTGACTCGGATACATTCCCGTTATAATAGACGCTCGTGTCGGGGTACAGGTCGGATTCGGGCAATAAGCCCGATTGAACGTTGTGCCTTCACGAACCAAACGATCCAAATTAGGGGTAGAAACTTCAGGATTAAAAGCTCCAATCGTGTTCCAATGCTGTTGATCGCTCGTTATTAACAATATATTAGGTTTCTTCATCGTATCATCGCCTCCCAATATGTCTATCTTATCCGTCCATCCGACTTTTCGCCAATAGCAACATGTTGTCTCCTATTGTCATTATGTTAGATTTGAACCTTGACAACAGCTGCACTGTATCCGCCTACAATCCCTAACACCTTTCCGCTATTTCGATTGCCGATCGAATGCGTTTTCGTAACATCAACAAGCCGGAATTCTCAAGCTGCATCTGGGAAAAGGCATCATTGATGTAGAAGTACGTTTGCTTGACGATCAGCTGGAGATCGTTGTCAGAGACAACGGAGTTGGCATGGCGCCTCACGTGCTCGAACAATTCGGCGAGTGCATTGCATCCGACGGCTCGATCCCAGACCCACCAGATGTCATCCAATGATCGTTATGGATACGCAATCGCGAAGTCTCAGGAATCGGCACCCTGAACTCCTCATATCATGTAAAGATCCATAAATCCGTTCGAAAATGGCAGGAGGAACGTTCATGCCTGTTTGGACTCAAGTGAATGAGGAAATTCACCGTATGACCGAGATGCTTTCGGGTATGCAGCGGGATGACGGCAGTTGGCGATTTTGCTTTGAAAATGGTATTTTAACCGATGCTTATCTGATTATTGTGCTTCGCACTTTGGAGCTTCCGCATGAAGAACTGATTCAGCAATTGCACGCAAGGATTATCGGCAAGCAGGAGAAGAATGGCGCGTGGAAGGTTTATGCCGACGAAGAAGATGGCAATCTGGATACCACTGTTTATGCCTACTACGCGCTGCTGTTTACCGGTTATAGCTCAAAAACAGACGAATCCATGGAGAAAGCGGCGCAGTTTATCAGGTCCAAGGGCGGGCTTGGCCAAGTGAAGAACTTGCTGACTCAAGCATTCTTGGCAGCTACGGGACAATCCCCTTGGCCTGCTACGCTCAGGATTCCCCTGGAGTTTCTTTTATTGCCAACCTCCTCGCCGATTAGCTTTTTTGATTTCTCCAACTATGCTCGCATTCACTTTGTGCCTATCTTGCTCATGGTGAGTCTCAAATCCCCGTTGAGGACGAAAGCTACACCCGATTTATCGAACTTATACAATAATGACTACACAGGCTCTCCCTCAAGGCATCATCCTGTGAAGGAGAATAAGGAGACAATACCTGAACTCTATCGGCTTTTCGATGAAATTCACAACGGGATCAAGCATTTAGCCAGCCTGCCCGGACAACTTCATAAGCAGGCTGTTAAGTACGCCGAACAATACATGCTGGAGCATATTGAACCTAACGGAACACTGTTCAGCTATGCGAGCAGCACCCTGCTGATGATGATGGCACTCGCCATGCTAGGCTATGACAAGCATCATCCCGTTATGACAGCCGCTTTGCGCGGACTTTTGTCGATGATGTGGTATTCTGATGCAGATAAAATCACAGAAGCTCACCTTCAGAATTCGCCTTCGACCATCTGGGATACCGCCTTGCTTTCCTATGCCTTGCAGCAGGCTGGAACTCCGCCCGAACATGCCGTTGTTCGCCAATCGATCCACTACCTGCGTGATAGGCAGCATACAAAAAAAGGAGACTGGAGCATCCACGCACCGTCCACGGTTCCCGGCGGCTGGGGGTTCTCCGAGTCCAATACGATCAATCCGGACGTCGATGACACGACTGCTGCTTTGCGGGCCATTCATGGAACAATGCTCCGTGAGCCTGCCTGCCAAGATGCCTGGAACCGCGGCTTGAACTGGGTATTGTCTATGCAGAACAAAGACGGGGGCTGGCCGGCTTTTGAGAAAGGCATCACCAATAAACTGCTCGCCAAGCTGCCTGTTGACGGTGCCTCCGCTGCGGCTATTGATCCGTCGACCGCCGATTTGACGGGAAGAACGTTGGAATTCCTTGGCGCGACGGCCGGTCTTGACATGCGGCATCGCTTCATTCGCAGGGGAACAGAATGGCTGCTCGAGAACCAGGAGGCAGATGGTTCTTGGTTCGGCCGCTGGGGAATTTGCTACATTTATGGCACATGGTCAGCATTAACCGGCTTAATGGCTGTCAAAGCTGACCCCGAACAGCCAGCGGTAAGGAAAGCCGTCGACTGGCTGCTCAGCATCCAGAATGATGACGGTGGCTGGGGCGAATCCTGCAGCAGCGATTCTCTGGAGCGCTACGTTCCGCTCGGTGCCAGCACGCCTTCCCAAACCGCTTGGGCGCTGGATGCCCTCACGGCTGTACATCCCAAACCCCTGCCAGCCATGGAACGTGGCCTTGGACAATTGCTTCATCAGCTGCACAAGGATGACTGGACCACTCGCTATCCAACCGGAGCCGGATTGCCCGGCAGCTTCTATACGCATTATCACAGCTACCGCCACATTTGGCCGCTTATTGCACTCACTCAGTACAAAAAGAAATACGAGACGTTGTGACGCGAGTCTTGTTTTCGAAGTCTGTTGGCGGACTATTGGTTGGGGTTTGGCGAATAGTTGGCTGTTGGCGGACTGTTGGTTGGGGTTTGACGAATAGTTGGCTGTTGGCGGACTGTTGGTTGGGGTTTGGCGAATAGTTGGCTGTTGGCGGACTGTTGGCTGGGGTTTAGCGAATAGTTGGCTGTTGGCGGACTGTTGGTTGGGGTTGGCGGACTGTTGGTTGGGGTTGGCGAATAGTTGGCTGTTGGCGGACTGTTGGTTGGGGTTTGGCGAATAGTTGGCTGTTGGCAGACTGTTGGTTGGGATTGCGGATATTCGTTGACTGTTGGCTGAGGTTGCTGATATTCGTTGGCTGTTAGCGGACTGTTGGTTGGGGTTTGACGGATAGTTGGCTGTTGGTTGGGGTTGCTGATATTCGTTGGCTGTTGGTGGAGTGTTGATTGAGGTTTGACGGATAGTTGGCTGTTGGCGGACTGTTGGTTTGGGGTTAGCGGGGTTTTAGTAGAATCTTGATAGTGTCTTGATGGCATGTTGGCGGGCTTTTGGAGACTTTGGAGGGGGTTTGGTGTTTCCGCTTGTTTATAGGTTTTCAGGACCTGTTCCTGTTTGGAGGTTTTTTTGAGATTTTCGAAGTTTGTTTAAACTGCCAGGAGATAGGTTTCCTATCGTTTGCCCATATAACAGGCGCGCTGCCGCTCATCGGCTTTGAAAGCCTGCGAAAGTGCAGGCTTTTTCAATGAAATCACCTAGAAAGAGGAAAAGCCTGCAAAAGTGCAGGCTTTCCCAGCTAATTCACCCCGAAATTCAAAAACAGTCTCAAAAGCCTGCACAATCGCAGGAATATCGAGGTTTTCGAGCAATCGAGGCGTAAAAACATGCACTTTTGCAGGCTTTCTCAGATCACAACTACTATTCTCATACACTCGCCGCTTTCTCAGTCATCATCATTCTCATACACTCGCTGCTTTCTCAGTCATCACTATTCTCATTTACCCGCAAAGTCAAAGAGCAACCGCTGTGTTTAAATCATCTCTTTCAGCCAAACTTTCAGCATTTATCGGAGCAATACTCCCGTATTTTGATCATAATTGCTTAAATTTGATTTAGATGCTGTACTTTGCTTACTAACTGCCTGGCACATGCTCAGGCTCCTGTTCAATGACGCTGCCATCCGCCAAGCGCAGCCAAGTTTCAAACTCGCGTTGTCCTTCTGTCAAACGAATCAGTCTCGCACCTCTGGCAAAACCTTCTTGCCCATAGGTGTTATACCCCGTCGCTCTGCCATAACACAGGCGTATGCCGTGAAGATTTCCCCAGTAATCATTCACATGATCATGTCCGGCAAACGTCCCCACGACATCGCCCATTTCCAGCATAGCTGCGAACATGCCCGCATTCACCTTGGCGCAGCATACAGGCTCGAACTTATTGCCGTAGCACGTTTGGCTTTCCCATACTTCCTTGTATTCCGGAAGCGGAATATGAAAAAACGCCAACGCAGGCACAGAAGCTGAACGGTCCTGCGGCATAATTTTCAGGGATTCTTCTGTATACCAATGGATTTGATCGCGCTGAATCCAGTCATACCCGCCAATATGGGGATAAGGGGATAAATTGCCTGAATCAAAGAAATACATCACAGCCCCAGTCTCACCCTGACTATTCTTCACTTGAATGGAATAATTGCCTACACCATGAAGCTCTTCCGGTCCCGCTTGTGCAACAGTATGGTTATGCTCACACACAACTTCCATGAGTTGTTCTCTGGTTATGCCGCTTTCTGTATCATGATTGCCAAAAACAACAGCCCATTTGATGCCGCGTGATTCTACAGCCTGAACAGCCTCGCGAAACGCCACAGCAGGCTCTTCGCAGGCAGAATCTCCTGGCTTGACATATCCTGTATAAATCACATCGCCCGTAAACACAACAAGATCCGGACGTTCTGCATCCAGCACTTGTTCCATCAGCTCCCTTGACAGCTGGTCTTCACTTCCACCGTCTTTCCAATGGATGTCTGTAAATTGAGCAATTGTAAAGGTACGATCCTCGCGAAAAGTTAGTTGAGCAGGCATGTTGCATCCCCTTTGTATTTGTTGTTTGTTGACCGTTTGTTTATTATAATGTGGTTTAATCATATTTTAAATTTCGATGAATTGTCAACCTCTAAAATGCAAAAACGAAGTCCAGGCTTGCTCTCAGCCCTTATTCCCATTAAAGTTCAAACTCCTTTCTAAGGAAGCAGAAGATATATCAAATTGTTTATTATTCTTTTATTCCCTTCATTTTAATGTTGATTATTATGATTTTGTGTTGTAAATTGAAAATATCGGCAAGAAAGGAATGATAACATGAATAGCTTGAAATCGATTATTTTTGATCTCGATAATACCTTGCTTTGGGATGAACGAAGCATTGACGAGGCGTTTCAAGCAACCTGTGGGGTAGTTGAACAAGAAACAGGCGTGAACGCTGAACACTTTGAACACATCGTTCGCCAAACGGCGAAGCAATTATTTGAGCAATCTGATATTTTTGCCTGGGCGGACATGATTGAGGTCACTGATCTTGAAGCGCTTTGGGGCACCTTTACCGCGCAGCATACGGCTCCCTTGCAGAAATTAAGCGAGATGGCCTCAGGGTACCAAAGAGAGACATGGTTCCTAAGCTTGCAGCAAGCAGGAATTGAACGCCCTGGCCTCGATGTGCGTTTAGCACAAATGTTTGCTGCAGAAAGAAGGAAGCGGCCACTCCTATACGCCGATACCATAGAAGTATTAGATGTATTGCGAAGCCGGTACTCGCTTGTTTTGATGACGAATGGCTCGCCTGACTTGCAGCAAGAAAAAATAGACAGCATCCCAGGCTTGTCCGACTATTTTGATCACATTATCATCTCGGGTACGTTCGGCGTCGGAAAGCCTGACCCATCTATATTCAAACATGCCTTGAATCTGCTTGGCCTCCCCCCGCAAGAAGCGATCATGATCGGCGATAATCTGAATACGGATATCCTCGGAGCCCAACAGGTTGGCATGTCAACGGTTTGGATCAATCATCATCACGTGGAAGCGCTGGAAGATCGCAAGCCAACTTTTGAAATCAGATGTCTTTCCGAGCTCCCATCTATTATCCAGACCTTATAGTTCATCCCTTATAAAGCCGTACAACAAAAAAAAGGTTCAGCCAGATGAGTTATCGGCCGAACCTTTTTTTCATGCTTCGCTGACAATCCAGTGCACACCTTTCTGCTCCATAACATCCTTCCAATCTTTGGGATAAGGTTGGTCAGATACGATGATATCCACGTCTTCCAAGGGAGCGATTAAGGAAAATGCTTGAACGCCAATTTTGGATTGATCAGCAAGCACAATAACTTCCTGCGCCGATTTGGCGAACTGTTTGGAGATATAGGCTTCATTCAGGTCGTAATCGGTAATACCGCCGGAGAGCGACAGCCCCCCTACCGACAGAAAAGCTTTGTTCAGGAAGAAATTCCCCATCATTTGCTCGCACAAAGGGCCTGTAACCGATTGCTGTTCAGGATTCAACTGCCCGCCCAGCATAAATACTTTTCCCGTGAAAAGATGACTGTTAAGTGCTTCCGATAAATAAGAAGCGATGGATAAGGAATGAGTAAGAATCGTCAAATTTCGCTTGCCAGTTAACGCTTTTGCTACTTCTAAAACCGTTGTCCCGACGTCCAGTGCAATCGTATCGCCATTCTCGATCAACTCGGCAGCCCGTACACCGATTTTCTTTTTGGCGTCGGTATATAATTGTGTTCTTTGCTGATAAGGAGGCTCTCCATGCTCATAGCCGGAACGTACGGCCCCGCCGTATACCCGACTCAGCTTGCCTTCCGATTCCAAAATATCCAGATCGCGGCGAATCGTTTCCGAGGAAACACCCAGCTGTTCAGCCATCGGAAGAACTTTTACTTTACCTTCGCGAAATAAAACCTGCAGGATCAATTCTTTTCTTTCCTGAGCCAAAAGCGACACCGCAAACACCACCATCAATTAAATTAAAAAACAAACCAAATTTATTATAACGGATTTGCAAGGATAATTATAGAATCTGCAAAAGCAGCACAGAATTGGGGAGGCTATGAGGCAAATGAGACCGTTTCCAAGCCTTGTACACCCTCGAGTGAGGTTAGAAACATCAACGCTTCCTCGAAACGTTTGGGCTGCTTTATTTTAATCTGCATGCGGATCTTAACCAGCTGAACATATTCTTCGCCAGTAGGATTGTTTTCATTTTCAACGACGATCTTGTGAATTCGAATGCCATAACCATTCATTTGATCAATGATATCATGAAGTCGGGCTGTTTTATGCTCAATATTCAATAAAATTTCACGGCTTGTTTTGGATTTCGAGAAAACCGACTCTAGCTTATTTAGAAAAAACAAGCAAATCACGACAAGCGCCGTCGCAACCGAAGCGCTGAAATAAAAACCAGCCCCTACAGACAAACCAATAGCCGCAACAACCCAAAGCGAAGCCGCCGTCGTCAAGCCCGATACAGAAAAGCCGTTCCTCATAATCGTCCCCGCACCGAGAAAACCGATTCCACTGATGACTTGGGCTGCAAGACGAGCAGGGTCCAATCTCACATTGGGTTCGTTCGCAAATTCGGCGAAGCCGTACATCGACAAGAGGACAATCATGGTCGAACCGATACATACAAGAATATGAGTACGAAACCCTGCCGAATGTCCCCCCATCTCCCGCTCAAATCCAACTAACCCTCCCAAAACCAGGGCAAGAACCAAACGAAACGTTAACTCCCAATAATCAATATGCCAAATTGCAGGATTAGAAACAAGCGGCATGTCAGCTTCACTCCCCCTAAAATGTGTATTATCTTTGTATAATGTTGATTATTGTGAATTCATGTTGTTCTACAAATTCTAAGCAACGCCTTTGGAAAAGTCAATCGGTATTTTGGCAATAGGGGGAGTGCCCGGGCACGTGGCATTCCAGCCGCGTCTATACCCCTAACAGAGGCTGGGGGCGCGGAGTGCGGAAATGCGGAGTGCGGAGTGCGGAAATGCGGAGTGCGGAGTGCGGAGTGCGGAGTGCGGAAGTGCGGAGTGCGGAGTGCGGAGGCAAAAAACCTGCGAAAATGCTGGCTTTTTCAACGAAATGACGCGAAAAATGGAAAAGCCTGCAAATGTGCAGGAATTTTTCAGTTTTTCATCCTTTATTCCAGAAAATGCTCTAAAAGGATGCATTATTGCAGGAATTCACTAATTTCGGGCTAAAACTAGAGCAAAAAGATGCAGAATCGCAGGAATTCTTCTCAGAGTCTCAAGTCTCAGAGTCGAACTGCCTGAAGCAATGCTTCATGCTTCATGCCGTCTGATTGCCGACTACTGAAAGCCATTGAAAACCTGCGAAAATATAGCCCTTTTTACGCTTTAGGGACAGTCCCTCCAGTCACCTATCCTTCCAGATGGCGCTTTATCCAGGCACGGGCGGTTCCGCCTGTACAACAAACCTTGCAGCGCATGGTGAACTAGCATCATGATTTGCAATACGAAATAACATGATTCGAATTACGAAACCTCATAATTCGAATTATGAAATTACTTCTCCTTACATCACGAGACGCATTGAATGACACTCGAATCACCCACCCAACTTTTAGCAGCCCCCCTTTAATCATAACTTCTGTTTTAAAAACAGTTTTATCGGGTAGATATAGACATAAACATCATTTTTATTCTTACGAAAGAGGAGTGAGTATTATGGACAACCATGTATTTAAAGGCAAATGGAAACAGCTGAAGGGTGAAACCCAGAAGCAGTGGGGCAAACTCACGAACGACGATCTTGACGTCATTGACGGTGAGCGCGAGAAGCTGATCGGCAAGCTGCAGGAACGCTATGGACATAGCAAAGAAGCTGCAGAAAAAGAATATCTCGCATGGACTTCTATGCATAAAGTATAGAATAAGTGCGTAATACAGCTAGCAGAAGCATTAGAAGCAAGCCGAATCTATGAAGAAGAACCTCATGCCCTCCAGAAGTGGAGCTGAGGTTCTTTTTTATGCAAATGGAACTCAGGTTCTTTTTATCTAAGTGGAGCTGCGCACCAAATCCCCACTCAGTTTTGTACGCATACTGCTCGCAAATAAGCAGAAAAGTTCTCGATATTCATCCGAACATGCCGATTGTCACCTTCCAGCTTGCTCATCATTACGCTGCCTTCCATGATGGAAAGCGTGAAAGTCGCCAAGGCGTCGACATCAATATCAGCTTTGAATTCACCGCTTTCAATGCCCTGCATGATGATAGCTTTGATGTTGCCAAGCGTGCCCTCCAGACCTTGCTGAGCCCTTTGGCGCAAAATCGGATGACCATCGTCGCATTCGACAGCTGCGTTGAGGAGTGGACAGCCTCCGATAAAAGGCGGCTCTTCAACTACATTCACATAGACACGCAAATAGGACAGCAGCTTGCCAAAAGCTGTTTCCTGCTGGCGAATCGCTTCTTGAATATGCCCTCCCACTATGCTGCCTGCATAGTTATAAGCTTCGAGGGCAATTTCGTCCTTACTGGCAAAGTGGCGGTAGATGCCGCCTTTTTTAATGCCAGTCAGCTCTGTAATATCAGACATGGATGAACCGGCATAGCCTTTCTGATTAAAAAGCTCAGCAGCCTTCGATATGATATGCTTGCGTGTGTTTTCTCCTTTTTTCATATGAGTCCCCCGTTAATCGCATGAAATTTTATCATCATTATACCAAAAAGAAATGGCCTATTGTAATGGAGTTCCTTATGCCATATACTAAAGATACCGATCGGTATCTTTAGTATATGGCATAACACAAAGGAGAGTTCAATGGAAACGACATGGTTCAAGGAACCCAGGCATGCGTGGATTGGATTAGGCTCGCTTTGGATAATCGGATTTATTGGCGCGCTTTCGCGATTTATTATGGCTTATTTTCAGGTTCAAATCTCAGATGACTTGGGTATCAGCAGGGGATTCATTTCGATGGCCTGGTCTACGAATTTGCTGATTGCAGCCTTATGCGCACCTCTAGGGGGATGGCTTGTGGATCGCTATGGTCCGAAGAAAATTATGCTGGCCAGCGCCGTTATAAGTACGCTAGGAACGGGAACTGTCGTGCTTGGCCATCATTCCATCGTCTTCTTTATCGGCTATGGCGTCATCTCTGGCTTCGTCGGCATCGGAACAACTACCACCTATATGTTGATGTTTGAATGGTTCCGGCATCATCGCGCCAAAGCCGTAGCGCTGCTGGCTAGTGCTTCTTCGGTAGGGCTGGCGATCAGTACGCCGATCTTCGTTTCATCAAGCTGGCTGACTTGGAAAGATGCGTTTCTGGCCTCATTTGTCCTAGGTATAATTGTGACATTGCCTGTCATTTGGTTTGGGATTAGGGGAACGGCGCCTAAGAGGACTCTTCTTAACAAAACGCAAAAGAATGAGCTCGCAGCATCGGAGGATTCGGAAAAGACTACGGAAGTCCGTCCTTCCTACAAGGGAATGTCCGTACATCTGCCCATCTTCATTGTAGTTGCCTGCGCACTGTTCACCTGCGGTTTCAATATGGGGACGGTAGAAATGAATTTGGTCGCTATCCATCAATTGGCAAATGTATCGCCTCGTATAATTGCCTTATCCATGAGCATTCTTGGTGTTTTGGAGATTCTCGGGTCGCTCATATTTGGCTACTTTTTGGACCGATTCAATAAGCTAGTGATGATGACTCTCTTATATGGTATACGTATTATTGGATTTTCTCTCCTATTTATGCATGTGGGCTGGTCCCCTGTCCTATTTGCCATCGCCTTCGGAATGACGTATTTAAGCGCGATTCCCGGAGGTCTGATGATCGTCAACGAATTTGCCCAAGGAAAAGGCAAACAAACCGGCTTCCTGCTTCTTTTTCATCAAGGAGGCGGTATTCTAGGCGCCTTGATTGGCGGCATTTCCTTCGACTATTTCCACAATTATCAGGCGCTGATCAGCGTCGACATCTTCATCTGCCTGCTCGTGACACTAGGTTATTACATCCTTTATGCCAGACGGAAACGAAATTACCAGTTTCAAGGCAGAAGCGCTTCTATCTGAAAAAGCGATAAAGCGGCGCTATGTGAAGAAAATCAAGCATCTGTGCCTCGAACGACTACGGTTCTAGCTACCGTCGGGCGCCAGTTAATGATTTTCACAAGCTGATCCTGCATATAGCTGGACGAATGCTTAAACCCGCTTTCAATCCAGTGGAACACAAGACCAACTAACGCATGGATGGAATAGATGGACAGAAGCTCCTGATCAATACCGTTATCGGAATAGAGCAACTCCTCTTGGGAAATTTGTTTCAAGGCAATAAACATTTTCTCCTTCAGGTTGGGCAGCACATCGCTTTGTAATAGAACGGTATACAACGCCGCGTGTTCGAAAATGTGTTCAAAGATCATCACCGAATTCGCGGGCAGCTCATCAATGCGAAACACTTCAACATGCTCGTAAGGCGCTCGAAAAGATTGAAGCAGCTTATGAATCAACTCAGAAGTAATTTCATCCAGCAAAGCTTCTTTGCTCTCATAATTGGCATAAAAGGTCCCCCGATTGTAATTGGCGCACTCGACGATTTCCGTTATAGAAATGGATGCAAAAGGCTTTTGTGCCATCAAGGACAACAAAGCCTCGCGCAAAGCTATTTTACTGCGAATGATTCGACGGTCTGTTTTTTTCTCTTTTTCTGACATTCCCATCATTCCCTTTTTGAGTTATTGAACAAAATCGCGCAAAGTGTTCGGTAGATAACAAACGCACGCTTTTTACTGATTGAATTTGCTCTCCGTAATTCATTATACTTGAACCAACAGATGTTTTCTATTGAACATGTGTTGAGTCAATCCTTTGAGCAGCCTTGTATGAAAACTGGGCTGAAAACAAATAATGAAACAAAATGGAGGCATTCAACATGAAACTTTCTGGCAAAGTAGCTGTCGTTACAGGCGCTGCATCCGGCATGGGCAAAGCGATTGCAGAGTTGTTCGCAGAAGAAGGCGCAAAAGTAGTTGTATCTGATTTGCGTGTAGAAACCGCACAAACGGTTGTTTCGGGGATTGAAGCCAAAGGTGGTACAGCCATCGCCATTGCTGCCAATGTAGCCAAAGAAGAAGATGTTCAACACTTAATCGATACCACAGTGAAAGAATTCGGCACCGTAGACATTCTCATCAATAACGCAGGCATCATGGATAACTTTGTTCCTGCCGGAGATTTGACTGATGAGCTTTGGGAGCGCGTTTTTGCTATCAATACCACCGGACCGATGCGGACAATCCGCAAAGTGCTCCCTATCTTTACAGAACGCAAAAGCGGTGTCATCGTTAACATTGCTTCTGCCGGCGGATTGCAAGGTTCCCGTGCAGGTGCTGCCTATACAGCTTCCAAGCACGCCGTTGTTGGATTAACCAAAAATGTCGGCTTCCAATATGCACAGCTGGGCGTTCGCTGCAACGCCATTGCTCCAGGCGGCGTGAACACCAACATTAGTACGTCGATTAATGCCCCTAACCCATTCGGAATGGAAAGAGCTATGGCAGGCATGCAATTGAATCCTCGTGCTGGCGATCCCGAAGAAATCGCGAAAGTCGCTCTGTTCTTGGCTTCGGATGATGCCAGCTTCGTCAACGGAACTGTCGTTACGGCAGATGCCGGTTGGACAGCTTACTAATCTCTGAAAGAAGGTCGGACTTAACTCGCTCCCGCCTTCTCTTCTCACCCCTTATAAAAGAGTCTCGACATCGACATTTCTTTATGAAAAGGAACTGTAATCCGCTAATTGACTCAAAATCCGAGATTTGCAGCTGAAAGGGAAGTACGATCCCTTATTTCGCCTCTTTAGTGTGAATTTCCAGCAAAATAGGCAATTAGCGTACCGTAGTTCCGTCTGACTACCTAAAAGGCTGTTTTGATGCAGAATAAGGGAACATAGTTCCCTTTCACCTCATTCTCATTCTCACCCGCACCCGCAGCCGCCAAGAAACGATTCGCTTACCCAGAAAACAAAACGAACAAGCCGCAAACACCCCGCGGCTTGTTTATTCAGCTTCAACTCATCACTTCTTGGCACGCCAGTCGTTAATTTGCTGCTGGACCTCGGCCACCACTTTATCAAGCCCATTATCCTTCAGCTTTTTCGTCACTTTAGGCAGATTATCCTTCGGTCAATCGTGCCTGAGAACAGGACATTATAGACCGCTTCCTTGGCGTTTTTCAAGTTCGCCAGCTCCGTCGTTATTTTGGACGTATCCAGCTGGAAGCCAAGCAGCGACCTCGCTCCTGCCCAATACCGCAAGCTGCTGTGAAGCCTCGCAAATAAAGCCACCGCCTGAATTCTCTTGGACGGTGGCTTGCTTGTAACCTTTTCTACTTAGACACATTAGAAATTAATACTTTTCCAATCGCTTCCGCAATTCTATCCTTATTAAATGGCTTGACGAGGAAATCCTTAGCCCCAGCGTGAAACGCATCAACAACCAATTTCTGTTGTCCCATCGCAGAACACATAATGACGAGCGCTTGAGGGTCCATTCGCTTAATTTCCTTAAGTGCGGCTATCCCATCCATTTCCGGCATGGTGATGTCCATGGTTACTAAATCCGGTTTAAACCTTTTATACAAATTGATAGCTTCCAAACCGTTGCAGCCTTCTGCCACTACTTCATAATCCAGAGTTACAAGTATATCTTTTAACATAGCTCTCATAAAAGCGGCATCATCAATAATCATGATCTTCGTTCTCACATTCATGAATCCTCCTCTACTTGCCAGGTTGAACACAACACATTTCACTCGCACCTTTAAAATAGAACAATTCCATGGCATCGTATCACAGCCGTCTCTCAAAATTCTCTCAAAGGTGAAGGCCACGTTTCTGCTCTCGTCTGACAGCAAGGTAATGCAAGGGAGAATCCCCAAAAGCACGACGAAACATGGCAATAAAGCTGCTGGGCGTTCCATAACCGAGTGCATCTGCAACCATACCGACGGATTCGCCTTGCGCTAACATTTCAAGCGCATGTGTGAGTCGAGCCTGCTGACGCCACTGATTGAAAGTCAAGCCTGTTTCTGCCAAAATCAATCGATGCAATGTTCGCGGAGATAATGCCGCCCATGTTGCCCACTCGTTAAGCGTACGATTATCTTCGGGCTGCTTCAATATCATGTCTGCAATGCGTAAAAGACGAGGATCAGCAGGCATTGGCAGATGCAGCGGCTCAAGCGGCGCTCTTCTTATCTCATCCAGCAGCACAGCCACTAGTCGTTCTTGTTCTGGTTCAAGAATGTCCTGGTCTCCCCACGATACAGTGCGCTGCACAAGAGCTCGCATGAGGTCACTAACATTGATGACGCATGGCTGCTTGGATAACTCACTGCTGATCTCAGGCGTAAGAAGCACGCTCCATCCACTCATGGCTCCGCTGATTGAGACCTTGTGCGCCACATTCGGCGGGAGCCACCCCGCACGGCGAGGAGGCATCAGCCAGGAGCCTGTTGCCGTTCGCACATGAATAAGCCCGCTTTCCACGCAAAAAATCTGCCCCCGCCGGTGGCTGTGCCAATCGTACTCGCGCGTCCCCAGCCGGAACGGATTGTCTGAGTCATCATTGCCCCAAAAGGCAATCAGCGAAGGGCCTTCCAACCAGTCGCTTTTGTCAACCCTTTCTACCGTCATACCCAACTTCCCCTTTTGGCCATTTCTCGTTATTTTTTGTCCAATTAGCGTTACCGTTCATATTTAAACCTATTCTAAAATAAGGAACAGGCAATGTCCATTTGCCTTAAACCAACATTCTACATTTTGGAGGCATCTCAATGACATCTGTATCTTCCAGCTCGTCCGTTCCAACTGTATCCACATTACTGCGACAAGGCATTCCTGCCTGGGTTGCAGCAGTAGTCGCTTGCTTGTGCGCTTTCATGGTCGTTATGGACGGCGCCATTGTCAATGTTGCTTTACCGGCAATGAAAACGGATTTGGGCCTATCCGTTACCGAACAACAATGGGTAGTTGATGCCTATTTGCTGACATTAGGCGGCTTCATGCTCCTTGCTGCACGTGCCGGCGACATCTATGGCCGCAAAACGATCCTGCAGTCTGGACTCATCTTATTTACTTTCGCCAGCCTCGTCGGCGGTCTCGCAACCACAGGCTCCATCCTACTGGCAGCACGTGCCGTGCAAGGTTTGGGCGGTTCCGCGCTCGCCACATCCACGCTTGCGGTAATCGTTGATGCCTATCCGCGAGGGGCCAAACAAGATCGTACCATTTCGCTATGGGCCGCCTCTTCCTCCATTGCCTCTGCCTTTGGAGTCATTATCGGCGGCATCCTGACCAGCCTAATCAACTGGCGCTGGGTTATGTTTGTGAACGTACCGATCGGAATCGCGCTAAGCTGCCTGGTTGCCATCTGCCTGCTTCCACATTCGCAAGAAAACAAACGTACCAAACTCGATATCCCCGGAGCCGCTGCAATTACGGTTGCTCTCACCGCTTTTATCTTTGGAATAACACAAACGCTTGAATTGGGCTGGGGATCGCCTGTTGTTCTATGCTCGCTAGCCGTTGCGCTAGTGCTGTTGCCTCTTTTCATTATCATTGAAGCCAATACCGCTGCGCCCTTAATCCGTCTAAGCATCTTCCGCCACAGGAATGTACGAATTGGCATTGTCATGGTGCTTGGACTCGGCGCTACCTTAACAGCAAGCATGTTATTTTTATCGCTTACCTTGCAGGAGATTAGCGGGTACAATCCGCTGCACACAGGACTGGCGCTATTACCCATGGCGATTATGCTAGCTGTTGCGGCCAGCGTTTCCCGGCGTCTTCGGAACGCAGGCTTCAACAACCTTCCTTTGGTCGGCGGTCTTCTGGCCGCAGGAGGATTTGTCTGGTTCAATTGGCTGCCGTTCCATCCGGATTACGTCTCCCAGTTTCTGCTTCCAAGCATGCTCGTTGGCGGAGGACTTGGACTTATGCTCACGACCGCGATTCAAGCTGTGCTTGCCGGCATTCCAGCACAGGATACCGGTCTTGCCTCCGGTTTGCAAAATACAGCTCGTCAACTTGGCGGAGCGATTGGAATTGCCGCTCTCATTACACTCTCTCATAGTGTGACCACTTCACAAATAGAGTCTGGTATGGCTCTCGCAGATTCGCAGCTTGCCGGATACCATAGCGCTTTCCTGGCAGCAGGCGTCATTAGTGGATTATCAGCCTTTATATCGTTATTGCTTCGCCGAAACAAGGCTGATTGAACTGGCCTTCCATTAAGAGCTCGTGAAATACCCGCAGAGCACATTAAACCTTTATAAGGAGGACGATAGATTTATGCCCGAAAACAGTACACTTCGCATCGCCATCATAGGCGGCGGCCTTGGAGGACTCACTCTCGCTCGCATGCTTCAGCTGCATGGAATTCATCCAGTCATCTACGAACGCGAACCTTCTGCTTCATCTCGCCCACAAGGCGGGACACTGGATCTCCACGTCGAATCCGGACAGCATGCGCTCCAACAAGCCGGCCTTTTTTCTCAATTCCTCGACGTTGCCCGCTGTGAAGCTGAAGACTTTCGACTTCTCGACAAAAACGGCGCTGTCTATATGGATGAAGTTACTAGCCCCGATGACACGGCCCATCCGGAGATAGACCGAGGCGCCTTGCGTGACTTGCTTCTGAACTCCCTGCAGCCCGGTACTATTCGTTGGGGCCATCGTTTGCAAACGATCATTTCCCTGGGTGGCGGGCAGCACAAACTCTACTTCGAGAACGGTCACACGGACATTGCCGACCTCGTAGTTGGTGCCGATGGTGCTTGGTCACGGGTCCGCCCTCTCGTCTCTGACGCTATCCCCACCTATGCCGGGGTAACGATGCTCGAGATCTGTATCAAAGATGTCGACCACAAACACCCTTCGATCTCTCGATTGATTGGTCGCGGGAGTATGTTCGCTTTGTCAGAGAACAAAGGCCTTCTGGCTCAACGCAATGGCGAAGGCAATATTCTGATTTACCCAACCTTCCGTGTTCCTGAGGATTGGCTTCATGTGTGCGGAATTCCGTTTGATCAGCCCAATCTGGCTCGCTCTGGCCTTCTCAAGCTATTCGCTGGATGGAACCATGAACTAACCGATTTAATCCGGCATTGCGATGACAACACCTTCCTCACCCGCCCGCTCTACACGCTGCCCATTGACCATTCATGGTCAACGCGTTCTGGGGTAACACTGCTGGGCGATGCCGCCCATCTCATGACCCCATTCGCCGGTAAAGGAGCCAATCTTGCCATGCTCGATGCAGTCGAATTGGTTCACGCCATCAGACAGAGCAACGATCTAATTCGCGCAATCAGCAGCTACGAACAAGCCATGTATGAACGTGCAGCAGCCGCTGCCAAAGAGACAGCCGATAGCCTTGCAGTCTGTATTGCGCCCGATGCACCCCACCGCGTTATAGAGACAATTACTCGGCTTAGACAATAGTGTTTAGTATAAAGATGCTGTCACGCAAGCCTAGTATGTAAGCGTCGAGGGGCTTCCAGATCGGATCGGATCGGATCCGCTCCGCCAAGCGTAAAAGCCTGCAAAAATACAGGAATTTCCGGGCGAATTCGGTTAAAAAGTGGAAATGCCTGCAATTGTGCAGGCATTTTTATCTTTTTCAGCCGCTCATCCAGAAAAAGCCTCAAAAACCTGCACATACGCAGGAATTTAACAGTTGAGGCTATTCCATGAGCAAAAAAGATGCATAATTGCAGGTTTAGAGTAAGCAACTGGTGCTAAAGCTCACGTACCACCGCGAAAAAAATATAGCCTAGCAAAAGGATATTAGCAAAATTGACAACTGGAGCTATAACACCGAACAAGATACATGGACATGCGCAGCGGGGCAAGCCATCCATTTCAGAAGAGTAATCACGGAGAAAACGGAAAGTGGATACGGAATTGAATACAGAATTTAATACCGTCATTACCGAAGTGCAATCGACAGTCTCTTTTGAGCTGGCTCAGCTCGGTTTTGATCGGTTTTGGGCATTCCTCGAGCCTGAGCCTGCCTTTTTGGCAGGCTCAGCGGAAATTTGCAGCTTTCCCACCACTGAGACGGCATTTTTGGCTGGCTCAGCTCAGTGAAACAGGCTGCGCGCCAGCAGTCAGGCGGGTGATTGAACCGGAGCCTGTATTCGGTGACATCAGGAACAACCATGGAATCAAAAGATTCCTGCTTCGAGGCTTACCCAAGGTAAGTCTAAGGTCAGGTGGCTTTCGCTTGCCCATAACCTGCTAAAGAAAGCAGCAGTAGACGCAAAAAGCACAGGGGTTAAGCAGATGCAAGCCGCTTAACTTCTGTGCTTTATTTTATAATTCATTTCCCCTGAATATCACCTGTGTCTCACGACATTTTACCTTACGGGACAGCCCCTTCCCTGTTTGAATTCGCTTAATTATAAGGAATGGTCACGACCGATTGCTGGCCGTTGGCGCTGCTGGCATTCGTGCGCAGCGTTGTGGCTGTGCTGCCAATTGCATTCCATACGTTAATTCGAACTTTTCCATTCACCAGATTAGCAAAGCTGCCCGCAGATGACTTAAGTCCTTGCCCTTGCGTATAATTCTCCCAATCCACTACCGGATTCGTTGCAAAATAATTGTAGGTTTCGGTCCGATCCCACGTGCCATCGCCTGTAAAATCATACTGCACCTGCACTTGCAGTCCATCTCCAACATTCGCTCCTGCATCCACAAATAAATTAAACCCGGTTGCCTTCGTGGCGTCATACGTCCCGTTCAATCCTGCAATCAAATACGTTGTCGCATTGGTTGGCGTCCCGTCGTGGTTCGTTCCGCCCGCGCTTGCGATCGTATTGGTTGTCGC